>CAVUND010000031.1:0-35040 GCA_963742745.1 uncultured Actinomycetes bacterium | reverse complement strand
TGAGGGCCTTGTGGGGGGATTCTCCCGTGGAGGTTCGAGTCCTCTTCGGCGATGAGACGGGGAAGACCCCGGGATTGCCGGGGTTTTTCATGTCCGCCCCCGCGGATCCGCGATCGGGGCGCGCCGAGTGCGGATATCGCACCTTGCGCGCCACGACCCGCATGGCGGACACGATCCTCATGCGCCGAAGCAGATGCGCGGCCGCCGCTACAGGGGGAGGGAGGGCGGCCGCGCGATCTGCGGTGCGGAGCGCCCAGGGGGCTCGGCGTCCGTTGACTGCAAGTTCGCGGCACGCCGGAATTTGGATCACCGCCGGCGTTCGTGGCGCGCCGCCGCGCGTCGCCGGCGGGTACCAACGCTCAGCTGGCCTGCGCGAGCGCGCCCTGCTGCGCCGCCCACTCCGCGCCGACCTCGCGCAGGATCTCGAGCATCGCCGTCGCCGCCGGCGACAGGTAGCCGCCCGCAAGGGTGGCCGCGAGCACGTGGCGCACGGGCGCGCGGCCCTCGAGGCAGCGGATCACCACGTCGTCGCGCACGGCGACGAGCGCGAGGTCCGGGATGAGGCAGACGCCGACGCCGGCGGCCACGAAGCCCTGGATCGCGCTGTAGTCGTCGGACTGAAACGCGACACGCGGCTCGAAGCCGGCCGCCTGGCAGGCGCGCTCGAGCACGACCCCGTCCGGGCAGACGCCGGTCGTGCCGAGGATCCAGTTCTCCTCGGCGAGGTCCGAGAGGCGGATGCGCGCCTTCCGGGCGACGCGGTGGGACGCCGACACGCAGAGGTACATCGGGTCGTCGAGCAGCGGATGGCGCTCGATCGCCGGGTCGGAGATCGGCGCGAAGCCGGCCTCGACGGTCAGCGCGATGTCGCACTCCCCCGCCTTCAGGCAGTCCAGCCCCTCGTCGGGCTCGCGCGGGCCGAGCGTCACCTCGACGCCGGGATGGCGCTCGCGGAAGCGCGCGATCGCCTTCGGCGCGATCGTCGCGCCCGCGGTGGGAAAGGAGACGAGCCGCAGACGGCCGCCGCGCAGGCCGGCGATCGCCTCGAGCTCGGCTTCGGCGTCGGCGAGACGCGCGAGGATCACGTCGGCGTGGGCGACCAGCGCCCGGCCCGCCTCGGTCAGGTGCACGCCGCGCGCGCGGCGCTCGACGAGCACGGTGCCCGCCTCGCGCTCCAGTGCGGCGATCTGCTGGGAGACCGCCGACTGCGTGTAGGCGAGCGACTCGGCCGCGGCGGAGAACGAGCCGCGCATCGAGACCTCGCGGAGAACCCGCAACCGCTTGACATCGAGCATTAGCGCAGCTTATCCACAACTGCGGCAAATGTCATTTGTGCTCATGCCCTCACGCTGAAAAGGTAGGTCGCGTCAGATCAACCACCGCTCGGAAGGAGCCAGGACATGACCACCACAAGCATCGGCGCGATCGTCATACGACGCGCCACCGACAGCGACATCCGCGCGATCGCGGACCTCGCGATCCTCGACAGCCGCGAGCCCCTTACCGGCCCCGCGCTGATCGCCGAGGTCGACGGCGTCGCCCGCGCCGCGCTGGACCTCAACGACGGCAGCGTCGCCGCCGACCCGTTCGCCCCCACGGCCGAGCTCGTCGAGCTGCTGCGCCTGCACGCCCGCTCCACGCGCACCGCTCCCGGCATCGACCACGGCTCGCTGCTCGGCCGGGTCGCCTCGTTCATGCGACCGGTCACCGTCCGTGCATAAGGCCACGTTCGAGGCGTTCGCCACGTGGCGGACCGATGCCGTCGCCCGGCCGCCGGCGCAGCCGCAGCACACGATGCCCGCCTGTTCAGCGTCGGGCGAACCGCTGCGGGCGCCTCCCCCGGCCCGTGCCCGCCTGCGCCGTGCCGTCCCCCCGTGGCGCGCGCGCACGGCGGCTCGCTGCGCGTGATGAGATAGGACGCATCGCACCGGCGAGCTTCACCTGGAGAGACGGCGAGCGCACGATCCACTTCGGGCGCGATGCGCTCGACCGCGCCCTGACGTCGCTCGGCGACGGCTACACGCTGCTGACGACCCCGCGCGCATCGGCGATGGTCCCCGCCATCGCCGAGCGCGCGGGCGCCGTCCACGAGGTGGCCCGCGGGCGCGTGGACGAACTCGCCGGCGACCTGCTGGACGTCGTCGATCCCGGCGCGCTGATCGTCGCGCTCGGCGGCGGGCGCGTGATCGACACGGCGAAGGCGCTGGCGGCGGCGCGGGAACCCGGATCCCGCCCGCCCGGACGCCCCCCCGTCGCCGCGATCCCGACGACGCTCAGCGCCGCGGAGATGACCGTCGTGCACCGCCGGGCCGCCGGCGCGGACACGTCGCTGCCGGGCGCGCGGCCGGCGATCGTCGTCAACGACCCCGCGCTGAGCGCATCGCAGCCGCTCGCCGAGCTGGCGGCGAGCGCCGCCAACGCGCTCGCCCATGCGGCCGAGGGCCCGGCGACGGTACGCGCGAGCCCGGTGCCGGCGCTCGCCGGCCGCGAGGCGGCGCGGCTGATCGGGATCGCCTACGCGGGTGAGGACGAGCGCGACCCCGACAGCCGGGCGCTCGCGGCCTTTCGCGCCTACCACGCGGGCGACGCCCCCGCGGCGGCGCGCGCCGGCGGGCCCGACCGCGACACGCTCGCGCTCGCCGCCCTGCTGTCGGGCTACACGATCGACAGCGCCGGCTACGGCCTGCACCACGTGCTGTCACAGACGCTCGCGCGCCTCGCGGGCGTCGGTCACGGGCCGTCGAACGCCGTGATGCTCCCCCACACGCTCGGCGCGCTCGAGCGCCGCGGCGCCGAGGGCGCGGCCGGCCTCGTGGCGCTCGCCACCGACCTCGCGCGCCGCGCGCAGGCCACGCGCCTGCGCGACCTCGGCGTCGACGAGGCGACGCTCGACACGTGCGCGGACGCCGCTGCCGAGCGCGCCGAGCTCGACAACACCCCGCCGCGCGCCGGTCGCGACGAGCTGCGCGCGCTGTACGCCGCGGCGTACTGAGGACGGCATGGAGGACGCCTGCCTCACACGCGCGGTCGCCGGCGACGCGGCAGGGGTGACCGAGCTCGTCGCGGCGGTCGAGTCGTCGCTGTACGGCTCCAGCACCTTCTCTCAGGCCGACCTCGAGGGCGAGTGGTCCGATCTCGACCTCGAGCAGGACGTGTGGATCGTCCGGGAGGGCGAGCGCATCGTCGGCTACGGCGCGGTGCGCGAGAACCGCGAGCCGTGGCAGGTCGAGGGCTACGTCCACCCGGACGCGTGCGGGCGCGGGATCGGAACGCTGATCGCGACCGGCCTGGAGGCGGACGCGACCCGGCGCGGCGCACGCCGGCTGCAGAACAACGTCCTCGAGGCCGACACCGCCGCCCACGCGCTGCTCGGGTCGCTCGGCTACGGCGCCGTGCGTGTCTTTCGCGAGATGCGCATCGTGCTCGAGGCGCCGCCGCCCGCACCGCGGTGGCCCGGCGAGCTGCGCGTCGTCGCCTTCGACCCGGAGCGCGACGCCGCCGAGTTTCACGCCGCGCACCAGGAGGCGTTCGCCGACCACTGGGACCACACGCCGCACGACCTGCCGACGTGGTCGAAGGCCCACCTCGAAGGCGAGCGCTTCGACCCGGCGCTGTGGTGCGTCGTCCGCGCCGGGAACGAGATCGCCGCGGGCACGATCTGCACGGCCGACACGTACGGCGGCGGCTTCGTCCACGCGCTCTTCACCCGGCGTGCGTGGCGCAGGCAGGGCGTCGGCGCCGCGCTCCTCGCCGAGGCGTTCGGGCGCTTCTGGGAGCGCGGCGAGCCCACGATCGGGCTCGGCGTCGACGCGGCGAGCGAGACCGGCGCGTTCTTCCTCTACGAGCGTGCCGGGATGACGCCCGTGCTCGGCTGGGTCATGTACGAAAAGCGGGTCGGCGGCGCGTCCTGAGCCGCGCCGGATCGATCGCCCGGTGAGCTGGACACGGCGGTCAGCCTGGTGGTCGCCGACGGCCGGATCACCCACATCTACGCGATGCGCAACCCGCACAAGCTCGCCCGGTTGGACGAGGAGGCCACGCTCAGCCGCTGAGCAGGTCGTTGGCCTGTCGCAGCGCGATGCGAGCCTCGTCGGCCAGCCGGCGCGCGACGACCGCCGCGGGGTCGTCGCTGCCGAGCTCGTGCGCCTGTCCGGCCCAGAGGTTCACGACGTCGGGGTCGCCGTGGCTGCGGCCCGCCTGGCGCAGCGGCGCCGTCACATGGTGCAGCTCGGGATACGCGCTGGGCGCGGCGTCGCCGTGCTCGCGCACGAAGCGGTTGACGATCGCGCGCGCGGGCTTGCCGGTGAACGCGCGCGTGAGCGCGGTCGGCGCGGCGCTCGCGAGCGCGGCCCGGTGCACGGCGGACGTGCCGGCCTCGGGGCAGCGCAGAAACGCCGTGCCGATCTGCGCGGCGCGCGCGCCCGCGGCCAGCACGGCGGCGACGCCACGCCCGGTGGCGACGCCGCCCGCCGCGACCAGCGGGACCTTCGCGTACGCACCGACGAGCTGCAGCAGCGACAGCAGCCCGACGGCCGGCTCGGCGCTGTCGGAGAACGACCCGCGGTGCCCGCCCGCCTCGTAGCCCTGCACGACGAGTGCGTCGGCCCCCGCAGCCTCGGCCTGGCGAGCCTCCGCGGGACTGGTGACCGTCACCCATACCGAGCTGCCGCGCGCGCGCAGCGTGGCGATGGCGTCCGGCGACGGGCAGCCGAAGACGAACGACACGACGGGCACCGCGAGCTCGGCGAGCGCCGCGAGCTTCGCCGGCCAGTCGTCGTCGTCGGCGCGCGGCTCGCCCAGCTGCACCCCGGCCCGGTCGGCTTCGCCGCGCAGGCGCTCGACGTAGCTCGCGTAGACGGCGGGCTCGGCCGGCGACGGCGGCGGGGTGAAGACGTTGACGCCGAACGGCATGGCGGTGCGGGCGCGAAACGCACGGACCTGCTCGCCCAGGTCGGCAGCGGGGCGATAGCCGGCGGCGAGAAAGCCCAGGCCGCCGGCGTCGCTCACCGCGACGGCCAGATCGATCGTCGCCGGCCCACCGGCCAACGGCGCGAGGACGATCGGGATCTCCAGCGTGTCGAGGATCACGGCCGGAACGCCTCCTTCCATGTCTTCGCGCCGTCGCGCGTGTGCAGGATCGTGCCATCGCCGAGCGCGAGGTAGAGCTCCTCGCCCGACACGGCCTTGAAGCGGTAGGGCTCGCCCCCGACGCGGGCGGTCGTCGCCCACGTCGTGCCGGCGTCGGCCGAGCGCTGCACCGTGCCGTCCTTCAGCGCGCGGTACAGCGCATCGCGCGCGGGCCACGCGAGGCGCATCCCCACGCCCTGCGCCAGGCGCTCCCACGCGGCGCCACCGTTCGCCGACCGGTACAGCTCGACGCTGCCGGCCGCGACGATCCGCCGCGGGTCGCCGGGATCGACGTCGAAGCCGTCGATCGGCACGCCGTTGGGCGTGTACTGCTCGCTGAACGTGCGCCCGCCGTCGCGCGAGACGAGCAGCGTCCCGGTGACCGCGTCGGTGGCGTACATCCGGCCGTGCTTGAAGACGATCGCGTGCAGGTCGGCGCGGTCCAGGCGCGACAGCACGCGCCAGCTGCGACCGCCGTCGCCCGATCCGAGGACGCCGAGGAACTCCGGCAGGGCGCCCTTGCGGTCCGGATGCCCGGATCCGACGAGCCGCCCCGGGCCGGCCACCGCGACCTCGAGAAACGCCCCGACCGGCGCCGATCGCGTGCCGTCGCGGACCGTGCCGCGCACCTGCGTCACCGCGCCGGACTCGCGCGCGATCCGGAAGAAGCCGCGGTTCGTGGTGAGCAGGAAGTCCTGCGTCGCCGGGTCGACGTCGAGCGAGTTGACGAGCGGCGGCGGCTTCGTCGGGTCGACGAGGCGGCTCGACGGCGCGCCGCCGGCGCCGGACTCGTCCCCCGCGCCGCAGCCGGCGAGGACGACGGTGGCGGCGAGCGCCGCCACCGCGAGGACGTGGCGACGGCGCGGGACGGCGGGGCTCACCCGCCCGATCGTAATCGGGGGTCGTCGCGGGCGCGCAGGCGGGGATACTGCGGCGATGCTCGACGTGCTGACGGAGGTGGTGGGCAGCGCGCCGTCGCGTTGCACGTACGCCGAGGCGCGCCACGTGGCGACCGACGAGGAGGACCTGCTCGTCCGCAACGGCTGCGTCGACCACGTCGACAGCACGAGCGCCGACGGGGTCGGCGTCCGCGTGCGCGCCGGCGGCGGCTGGGGCTTCGCCGCGACCCGCGACACGTCGCGCGCGGGCATCGAGCGAACGCTGGCCCTTGCCCTGGCGGTCGCCGAGAGCCAGCCATCGGCGCCCGCGGGACCGCTGGCGCCCGTCGCGCCCGCGCGCGGGCACTGGGCCTGCGCCCACGACATCGACCCGTTCGCCGTCTCGCTCGAGGACAAGCTCGCGCTGCTCTTCGCCGCCGAGGCGGGGCTGCGCGGCGACGGCGACGGCGACGGCGACCCGCGAATCGCCCGCTCGGAGGCCGCATGCGAGAGCCGCCGCGTGCGCACCGCGTTCGCCTCCACGGAAGGCGCGGCCTGCACCCAGGAGCGCGTCGAGTGCGGCGCCTCGATCGGCGTCGTCGCGGTCGACGGCGACGAGCTGCAGGTGCGCTCGTATCCGGGCTCGCACGGAAGCTCCGCCGCCTGCGCGGGCTGGGAGCACGTGCTCGCCCTCGACCTCGCCGCCCACGCCCCGCGCGTCGCCGCCGAGGTCCTCGAGCTGCTCGTCGCACCCGAATGCCCGGCCGGCCGGCGCACCGTGATCCTCGGCGGCGAGCAGCTTGCGCTGCAGGTCCACGAGTCGATCGGCCACGCGCTCGAGCTGGACCGCATGCAGCTCATGGAGGCCTCCTACGCGGGTGCCAGCTGGGTCGTCCCCGGCGACCTCGGCCGCCTGCGCTACGGCTCCGAGCACCTCGACATCAGCGCCGACGCGACGCTGCCGGGAGGGCTGGGCACGTTCGGCTGGGACGACGAGGGCGTCGCCGCGACGCGGACACCGCTCGTCGTGGAGGGACGGCTGCGCGCGGCGTTGTCGGATCGCGGCTCGGCGGCGGCGATCGGCCTGCAGCGCTCCGGCGGCTGCGCGCGTGCCGACGGCTTCGCCCGTCAGCCGATCGTGCGCATGACGAACGTCTCGATCGAGCCCGGCGCGGCCGGCTCGCTGGCCGATCTCGTCGCCGACACCGAGACGGGCCTGTACCTCGAGACCAACCGCTCGTGGTCGATCGACGACCGGCGGCTGCACTTCCAGTTCGCCACCGAGGTCGCGCGGGAGATCCGCGGCGGGGAGCTCGGCCGGCTGCTGCGAAACCCCTCCTACGCGGGCGTGACGCCGACGTTCTGGGGCCGCCTCGACGCCGTCTGCTCGGCGCCGGAATGGCGGCTGTGGGGCGTCGGCAACTGCGGCAAGGGCGAGCCGGGCCAGGTCATGCGCGTCTCGCACGGCACCGCTCCGGCGCGCTTTCGCGACGTCCAGGTCGGCGTCGCGTGACGGCTTGCGCGGCGGCGCCGGAGTCCGCGCCCGAGCTCGCCGAGCGCGCGCTCGGGCTGGCCGGCCCGGGCGCCGTGCAGGTCAGCGTCGTCCGCGAGCGCGCCCTGACGTCGCGCTTCGCGCGCTCGGCTCCGACGCAGGCGACCGCCGTCGACGACACCGAGGTCGAGTTCCTCGTCGTGCGCGACGGCCACGCCGCGCTCGCCTCGACGAACCGGCTCGACGACGACACCCTGCGCGACACGGCTCGCCGCGCCGACGCGGCCGCGCGGGCGGCCGCGCGGTCGGGCGCGGGCTCCCATCCCGGGCTGCTGGCGTCCGGCGAGCCCGGCGCCGCGGATGTCGCCGCCGTCGACGGGTTCGATGCCGCCACGGCGCTGCTTGACCCGCAACAGGCCGGCGCCGCGCTCGGCGACGTGTTCGCGGTGGCCGCCGGCGACGGCCTGGAGGCGTTCGGCATCTGGACCGCCGGCGCGGTCCGCACGGCGATCGCGTCGAGCACCGGCGTGCGCCGCGACGAGGAGGTGACCGACGCGTTCATGAAGGTCCTCTGCCGTGACGCCGACGGGCGCAGCGGCTTTGCGTCGGCGACGGCCCGGGGCGCCGCCGCGATCGATCCGCAGGCGGTGGCGCGGGCGGCCGCGGCGAAGGTCGACGGCGCGCCGCTGGCGGAGCTGGCGCCCGGCTCCTACCCGGTCGTCCTGGAGCCCGCCGCCGTCGGCGCGCTGCTCGAGTTCCTCGGCTACCTGGCGTTCAACGGCCGCTCGCACGCCGAGGGCCGCGGCGCGCTCTCCGGCCGGATCGGAACCGCCGTCGCCGCGCCCGCGATCGACCTCGCCGACGACCCCTTCGCCCCCGACACGTTGCCGCACGGCTTCGATCTGGAGGGCGTGCGCAAAGGGCCGCTGACGCTGCTGGAGGGCGGCGTCGCGCGTGCCGTCGTGCACGACCGCCGCTCGGCGGCGCTCGCCGGCGACCCGGCCGCCTCGACCGGGCACGCCCCGCGCCCGGCCGGCTCGCCGTGGGGCCCGGCGCCGACGAACCTCGTGCTCGGCGGCGGCGACGCGGCCGACGCCGCCGAGCTCGCCGCGCCGATCGAGCGCGGGATCTACGTGACCCGGCTGTGGTACGTCAACACGGTCCGCGAGAAGGAGACGCTGCTGACCGGCATGACGCGCGACGGCACGTTTCTCATCGAGGACGGCGCGATCGCGCAGCCGCTGCGCGACGTGCGCTTCACCGACTCGGTCCTGCGCCTGCTCGGCGCCACCGAGGCGCTCACGCGCCAGACGCAGCTCGTCAGCGACGGCGAGCTCTACGGCCGGCGCTTCGCGCACGGCACCGTGTGCCCCGCGCTGCGGGCCGCCGGCTTTCGTATCACCGGCGCGACACGGTGACTCGCGCCCGGGCCTAGAGCTTCAGCAGGACGAGCGTGTTGAGGACCCACACGATGGCGAAGCCGATCGTCCAGCGGTTGAGGTTGCGCTCGACGAGCGAGCCACCGCCGAAGGGTCCTGCGCCCGTGCCGACGCCGAATGCGCCCGACAGCCCCGCGTCCTTGCCGGAGTGCATGAGCACGAGGAAGATCAGCGCGATCGACAGCAGCACCTGAAGGCCGGACAGGAGGTTCTCCATGGCCTCAGGGTACCTCAGCCGCGCTCGGCGCCGTCCGCGCCCGCGTCGTCGAGGGCCTTGAGGATCACGACGGCCTCGGCCCGCAGCTGGCGGTCGAGGACGCGATGGTCCTCGTCGGACAGCTTGCCGGTGCGCAGGTCCATCTCGGCGTCGCGGATCTCGCGGTACTTGGCCTCCTTCTGCGCCTCGAGCTCGGCGATCGCGTCGGCGTTCTCGCCGCGCACCCGCTCGCTGGCGCCGGGCCGCAGCGGCGCGGCGACGATCGCGAGCACGGCGACGAGCACCACGACGATGACGAGCAGCGCGACGACGTCCACGAGGGTGATTGTGCGCGCCGCGCGCGGCTTACGCGCGGCCGGCCAGTCGCGCGTCTCGGCGACGATCATCGCGGAGGTCTTCGGCGACGCGTGCCGCGTAGCGCGCCGACGCGCGGCGGCGGGCGGCGTCGGGGCCGGGCCACAGCGCGATGAGGCCGCCGAGGAAGACGACGATCGCCCCGATCCAGATCCAGGTCACCAGCGGCGAGGAGATGACGCGGAACGTGGCCGCGGGCTCGGACTGCGTGTATTGCCTGACGATCCCGTTCAGCGCCTCGCCGAGCGCCTGCCCCTCCAGCGCGGGCGGCAGCTTGCCGGCGGCCGCCGCGAAGACGCGGTCGCCTTCCTCGATCGTCGGCATGAGCCGGCGGATGTCGGGCGTCATCGCGGCCCACAGGTCGCGGCGCATGCCCGCCTTCAGGCCAACCTCGCTCGTCGCCTCGCCCTCGAAGAAGCGCCCGACGGGCCCCAGGCCGGCGAGGTCGCGCGAGGGGAAGTAGCTGCGCTCGGGGCGCAGGGTGACGACCTTCTCGCCGTCGCGGCGCACCTCGACGACCGCGCCGAAGGAGATCTTCTCCAGGTCGCCGGCGTTCGTCGAGACGCGCGAGGTCGCACGCTCGTACGTGAAGTCGTGGTCGCCGACGCGCATCGTCTGGCCGGGCGTCAGCCGCACGTCGCGGGCGTTCTGAAACGCCGACGACGCCGCGACGCCGACGAACAGCAGCGCCATCCCGACGTGCACGAGATAGCCGCCGTAGCGGCGGCGGTTGCGGCCCACGAGCGAGCGCAGCGCGCCCAGCGGTCCCTCGCCGGTCATCGCGCGCCGCACGCCGACGCCGCGCCAGAATTCCTGGCCGACGCTGACGACGACGAACGCGCCGCAGACGAACATCGCCAGCGCGAGCGGGCGCGACGCGGCGCCGAATGCGGCGAGCACGGCACCGAGGCCGAGCGCCGCGACCGCCGGCAGCAGGAAGTTGCGCCGCGCGTTCGCGGCGGTCGCCTTGCGCCAGGCGATCACCGGGCCGATCCCGCTCAGCAGGACGAGCATGATCGCCAGCGGCACCGTGTACTTGTCGAACCAGGGCGGGCCGAGCGCCCGTCGCGTGCCGGTCAGCGCCTCGGCGATGAGCGGCCAGAACGTGCCCCAGAACACCACGAACGCCATCGCGACGAGGACGAGGTTGTTGAGCAGGAAGATCGCCTCGCGTGACAGCAGCGAGTCCAGCCGGTTCTCCGAGCGCAGCGCCTCGCGACGCCAGACGACGAGCCCGATCGAGCCCGCGACCATGATCGCGATGAGGATCACGAACGGCACGCCCAGCGTCGACGCGCCGAAGGCGTGGATCGAGTCGAGGATCCCGGAGCGCACGAGGAAGGTCCCGAGGATCGCCAGCGTGCCGGTGGCGAGCACGAGCGAGACGTTCCAGATCTTCAGCATCCCGCGCTTCTCCTGGATCATGATCGAGTGGATGAACGCGGTGCCGGTCAGCCACGGCAGCAGCGATGCGTTCTCCACGGGATCCCAGGCCCAGTACCCGCCCCAGCCCAGCTCGGAGTACGACCAGCGCGCGCCGAGCAGGATGCCGATGCCGAGAAACAGCCAGGCGGCGAGTGCGAAGCGGCGCGTGGCGCGGATCCAGTCGGCCGCGCCGACCTGACGCGTGATGAGCGCGCCGACGGCGAAGGCGAACGGGATCGTGAACAGCGTGTACCCCGAGTAGAGCATCGGGGGGTGGATCATCATGCTCGGGTGGCGCAGCAGCGGGTTCAGCCCGGCGCCCTCGGCCGGCGGCACGGCGAGCAGCGCGAACGGGGTCTCCTTGAACACGAGCAGGGCGGCGAAGAACGCGGCGAAGCCGAGCAGCACGGCGGTCGCCCACGGCGCGACGATGCGCAGCCCGCGACGCGCGATGAAGAGCATGAGGCTTGACCACAGCGACAGCAGCCACAGCCACAGCAACAGCGACCCCTCCTGCGAGGACCACGCCGCGGCGCCCTTGTAGAAGGTCGGTGTCGTCGTCGAGGAGTGGCTGGCGACGGTGGCGAACGTGAAGTCCGAGGAGAGAAACGCGTATTCGAGGATCGCGAAGGCGCCGGTCACGAGCGCCGCGATGGCGTAGACGGCGCGGCGGCCGGAGACGATCCACTCGTCGCGGCGGCGGATCGCGCCGTACAGCGAGGCCGCGATGCCGTAGAGGGCCACGACGAGGGCGAGGATGAGCAATGCGCGGCCGACGGTGGCCATGACCGGCTAGGACTTCGTCGTGGCGTCTTCGGTGAACTTCGAGGGGCACTTCGTCACGAGCGAGTCGCGCTCGCCGACGAAGGTCGTGCCCTGCTTGCGCACCGTGATGATGACCTCGCGGCCCTCCCGGAAGGGGTCGGGGATCGCGCCGGTGTAGCTGACGGGCACCGAGGTCGTGCCCTCGCGATCACGCACGCGGAAGTCCACGCCGCCGTCGGTCGTGCGGATCGATCCGTCGACGACCTTGCCGGTCAGCGTGTACGAGGAGTCCGCGCCCGCCTTGACCGCCACGAGATCGCTCGGCGTGACCGACTCGCTGGAGCTCAGCAGGCTCGTGTAGACCAGCGCACAGGCCAGCAGGACCGCTGCGGACAATGCGACGACGAGGCGGATCTTGCGTTTGCGGGCGGGCGGCACGAGGGGCTCAAGTATCGCAACTCCGCTGCGTCGCGCAGCCGGTCACGGCGCCCGGACGCGCCACCTACGAGGAAATGTCCGGTGCAGACAGAAACCTTTGGCGAGTAGCGGAGTCCTTGTCGATAGAGACATGCCCCCCATGAGCGTCCGACATCTCCCGTTTTCACACAAGGTGCCGACCGGCCGGCGGCTGCACGTCGTGCCCGCGCCCGAGCCGCTGCCCGAGCCGATGCACCCCGCCGAGCGGCGCCTGCGCGACGCAGGCGGTCCCGACGACCGCGCGTGCTACTCGTGCGGCTGCGGGTTCATCTTCGTCGCGCCCGTCTCGACGTCGGTGCAGTGCCCGCACTGCGACTCGCAGCAGGCCTGGTAGCCGGCGCCCCGGCCGCGCCCGCTACAGCAGGACGGTCTGGCCCGAGGCCTGGTACTCGATGTTGCGCGCGAGGCCCTCGAACTCGATGGGCTCGGACGTCAGCGCGGCGCCCACCTTCGTCGTCATCGCGCGCCGGCGCGAGGAGTGGATGCCGACCGTCCGGAAGGTCAATCTCGTCGGTCATGTCCTCGAGCTCGAGGTCGGGCAGGAAGACCGTCAGCGTGTACGTGCGCAGGTGCGAGACGCGGTCGAGCGTGACGCTGACCTCGAGCCCGCGCGCGCTGTTGTGCGTCTGGATCTCGTCGCCTTCGAAGCTGTAGCGGCCCATCGGACCGTCGTAGTGCAGCGAGGCCGGCCCGTCGAGGGCGCCCGGCGAGTACACGATCTTCGTGTCTTCATGGGTGAGCTCGAAGTGGGTCGGACCTGCACTCTGCACAGCAACCATGGTGCCTCGATTCAGACGGTCGGCGCGATGAACGCTGGATGGTGAGGCCGCAGAGCTCCGCTGTCCAGCAACTTTCGGAACTTCTTATCTCCCGGATCGTTGGCTTCTAGTCGTGGGCGATGAGTTTCGCGTTCAAACGCGCCGCCAACCCGTGGGCGCCCTGGCGCATGACCCAGTCGTGATTCCGCGCGAACGCGGGACGTGCGATCGGCGCGAGGCGGTTCATCCAGGCGCGTGACGTCGACACGTCCCAGCTGTAGACGAGCGCTGTCCCGGCGGCCCCCTCGTACAACCGCCAGATGCCGACGCCGACGAGCTCTCCGCTGGCGTGGCCCTCCAACAGGAACGGCGGCTCGGAGCGCGTCACGCGCATGTCGAACTCCAGCGAGTAGGGCAGCTTGGCGCGCCACACCAACCGGTTCAGCGCGCCGACCCCGTGCTCGCCGCCGGGCTCGAGCTCGACGACCTTGCGCACGCCCTTCCACCACTCCGGGTAGCGGTCGCTGGCGGAGATGACGTCCCAGACGTCCTGGATCGGCGCCTCGACGCACCACGTCGTCAGGAAGCTGTAGGCCGCCATGTGCGGCGCGAGAATAACGCGCCCGCGGCGCGGCGGCCACTGCTGCGAACGCCTCGTGGCCGCGCCGGCCGGCGAAGCGGACGACGGGCTTCGAACCCGCGACCTCGAGCTTGGGAAGCTCGCGCTCTACCAACTGAGCTACGTCCGCGCTGAACGGCGATTCTAGTTCGGTTGCGCGCCGGCTGTGCGCGCCCATCTACGCTCAATGCTCGATGAAGCGCCTGCTCGTCCCCATCCTCGCCGCGGTCGTCGCGCTCGGTCTCGTCGGGCTGCTCGCCTACGGGCTGTTGTCGCGCGCGACGGACGACTCGATCGAGCAGGCGGTCGCGCGCGGGAACTTCCCGCCGGCGCCCAGCGCGGAGTTGCCGGTGCTCGGATCGGACACGACGCAGTCGGTCGCCGCGCTGCGCGGGCAGGTCGTCGTGCTGAACTTCTGGGCCTCCTGGTGCAAGCCGTGCCGGACAGAGGCGCCGATCCTCGAACGCGCCCACAAGCGTCTGAGCGCGTCCGGCACCGGCACGGTGCTCGGGGTCACCTACAACGACTCGACGCCGGCGTCGGCGAAGTTCGCCGACGAGTACGGCATGAGCTTCCCCAGCGTGCGCGACGTCGGCACGAAGCTCGCCCAGCGCTACGGCACCATCCGCGTGCCGGAGACGTTCGTCATCGACCGCCGCGGGCGCATCGTCGACGTCTTCCGTGGCCAGATCAGCCAGGCGTTCATCGACCGGGCGCTGGCGAAGGCGCAGTCGTGAGGCGCGCGCTCGCGCTCGCGCTTGCGGCCGGCGTTCTCGCCCTGCTGGGCGGGGGGCCGGCGCTCGCGCTCGCCGCGACCCCGAAGGTCGACCTCGTCGACGTCGAGGACGAGGTCATGTGCGTCGACTGCGGGATCCCGCTGAACACCGCCGAGGGCGCGCAGCCCGACAGCCAGCGCGCGCTCATCCGCGACCTCATCGCCCAGGGCCTGACGAAGGAGCAGATCAAGCGCCAGCTCGTCGCCGAGTACGGCGAGGACGTGCTCGCGCTGCCCGAGACGAGCGGCGTCGGCCTCACCGCCTACGCGATCCCGGTCGTGCTGGGCGGGCTCGTGGTGGGAGCGCTCGTGCTGCTCGTTCCGCGCTGGCGGCGCCGGCCGGCGGCGGGGATGGCCACCGCCGACGGTGCGGTGGCGGGCGCGGAGGAGGACGGCGGGATCGACCTCAGCGCCGCCGACAACGCCCGGCTCGACAAGGACCTCGCCCGCTACGACCGCTGACCGGCCGCGCCGATCGCGGTCGGGGCGCCCCGAGTGCGGATATCGCACCGGGCGCGCTCTGACGACGCCGCCCCAGCCTCACATCTTGTCGGGCGCGCTCACCCCGAGCAGGTCCAGCGAGCGGGCGATCGTGCGCTGCGTGGCGGCGCTCAGCGCAAGGCGGAAGGACTCGGTGCCCTCGCCCTCGGCGCCGACGACCTGGCAGTCGCGGTAGAAGGCCGTGAACGTCTGGGCGAGCTCGAGCGCGAAGACGGCGATGCGGTGCGGCGCGCGCTTTTCGGTCGCCTCGGCGATCTCGTCGGGAAAGGCGAGCAGCTTCTTGACGAGCGTGCGCTCGGCGGGCTCGAGCGCACCCGCAAACCCGGCCGCCTCGTCGAGTGCCGCGGAGACACGCTCCTCGCCGCCGGCCTTCGCGAGGATCGACGCGATGCGCGCGTGGGCGTACTGGACGTAGTACACGGGGTTCTCGCTGGACTGCTCGCGCGCGAGATCGAGGTCGAGGTCGATCGTCGTGTCGTGCGAGCGCTGCAGCATGAAGAAGCGCACCGCGTCGACGCCGATCTGCTCGATGAGGTCGTCGAGCGTCACGAAGTCGCCGCGGCGCTTGGACATCTGCGCGCGCTCGCCGCGCTCGATGATGTTGACGAACTGCATGATGATCAGCTCGAGCTGGCCCTTCGCGCCGCCGAGCGCCTCGAACGCCGCGTGCATCCGGGCGACATGACCGTGGTGATCGGCGCCCCAGACATCGATCAGCCGCTCGAAGCCGCGCTCGCGCTTGTCGAGGTGGTAGGCGATGTCCGACGCGAGGTAGGAGGGCTCGCCCGTCGAGCGCTCGAGCACGTCGTCCTTCTGCTCGCCGTGGGCGCTCGTGCGCAGCCACAGCGCGCCCTCGGAGCGGTACGTCTCGCCGCGCCGATCGAGCTCCGCGAAGGCGCGCTGCACCTGCGAGGACTCGCCGGCGTGCAGCGAGCCTTCCGAGAACCAGACGTCGAACTCGACGCCGATCGTCGTCATCGAGGCGCGGATCTTCTCGAGCAGCAACCTGACGCCCTGCCGGCCGACGACCGCGGGGTCCGCCGTCGCGGCGTCGGGGATCTGCTCGGCGAGCTCGCGGACGTACTCGCCCTCGTATCCGCCCTCGAGCACGTCCTCCCCGCGGGCGCGCGCGGCGATCGACTCCGCCAAGCGGCGCACCTGGCCGCCGATGTCGTTGATGTAGTACTCGCGGGTCACGTCGTGGCCGCTGAACTCGAGCAGCCGCGCGAGCGAGTCGCCGTAGGCGGCATGCCGGCCGCCCGCGGCGGTCATCGGGCCGGTCGGGTTGGCCGAGACGAACTCGACGTTCACGCGCTCGGCGGTCTCCGCGCCGCCGCCTCCGAACGCGTCGCCCGCGGCGACGACGTGACCCAGCGCCGCGACGAGCCAGGCGTCGGACACGAAGAGGTTCAGAAAGCCGGGGCCGGCGACCTCGACGCGCTCCAGGGCGCTGCCGAGACGCTGCTCGAGCTCCTCGGCCAGCTGCCCGGCGACCTCGCGCGGTGGCTTGCCGGCGCGCGGCGCGAGCAGCATCGCGGCGTTCGTCGCGTAGTCGCCGAAGCCGGCCTTCTTGGGGCGCTCGAGCGTCGGCAGGACCGAGCTGGAACCGGCCGATCCGGTGACGGCGCCCGACGCGGCCGACACGGCGGCACGCAGGTCTGAGAGGGGGCCGGCCATGGCGTCCAATGTATTAGGCGGGCGCGGGGCCGCCGCAGCGCGTCAGGCTCAGTAGTGGTAGGGCTCGCCCGCGAGGATCTTGTGGCCGCGGTAGAGCTGCTCGAGCAGGACGACGCGAGCAAGCTGGTGGGGCAGCGTCAGCGGCCCCAGCGAGAAGCGATGGTCGACCTCGTCGAGCTGCAGGCCCAGCGGACCGCCGATCACGAAGCACAGGTCGCGGCCGGCCTGGCGGCGATCCTCGAGGAAGCGCGCGAACGACAAGGAGTCCAACTGCTCGCCCTCGCGCGAAAGCAGCGAGACGAACGCGCGAGCGGGAATCCGGCCCGTGACGCGCTCCTCCTGGCGGACCTCGATCATCTCCACGCGCGCGTGGCGGGCGAGCATCTTCAGGTAGTGCTGCGTGTCGTCGGCGTACGGCGGGCGAAGCCGGCCGACGGCCAGGACGATGATGCGCACGATGCGATACTAGATAAGCGCATGGCTGAACCAGACGAGACAGAGCGCCACATCAACATCCACTTCTCGCCCGAGATGATGGGCGGCGTCTACGCCAACTTCGCGAACGTCTCCTTCTCGGACTACGAGTTCACGATCACGTTCGCCCGCGTCGATCACGAGATCGACTCCGAGGAGATCCCGGGGGTCGTCGTATCGCGCGTCAACCTCGCGCCGAAGTTCATGCGCGAGCTGGCCGACGCGCTGGAGGACTCCTACTCGAAGTACGCCACGCGCGAGGGCATCAAGAACCTGCCCGAGTTCGGCGGCGGAAGCTCCGCGCCGCCGCCGCCGCAGCGCGACGACGACGATTGAATCGCGCCGCGCCGCGTCGCCGCAGCCCCCGCTGGGCGGGCTATCGTGCCCCGCGCTCGTACGCGACGCCGATGCCGATCCGCTCGATCGTCGGCGGGTGGGTCGCCATCAGCGCCGTCTGCCAGTCCGGCGGATCGGGGTCGGACAGGTTGCGCAGCGCGATGCGCTTCTCGAAGCCGATGAACGGCTCGGGCTCGCCGGTCAGCGTGAGCGCGTAGGAGTCCGCCCGCGCCTCGACGCGGCGGCTGAGCTGGTTGGAGATCGTCGTGATCGTCGTGGTCATGACGACGAGGCCGAGCGCGAGCGCCGGCAGGACCGCCGGGCCGGGTTCGCCGTCGCCGGGCGCGAGGCGGCGCGTGAGCTGCGCGACGGCGAACAGGCCGAACGGCGTGACGATCGCGAGGTACAGCAGCCCGTGGGGCACGTCGCGGTAGTGCTGGTGGGCGAGCTCGTGGGCGACGACGAGGCGCACCTCGTCGCGCTCGAAGTTCTCCAGCAGGGTGTCGTAGAGCACGACGCGCTTCGTGCGGCCCAGCCCCGCGACATAGGCGTTGGCGGCGGTCGAGCGCCGGCTCGCGTCGACGCTGTAGACCTCGCCGATGTCGACGCCGGCGCGCTCGGCCAGCTCGAGGACGTCGTCGCGCGTCTGTCCCGCCGGCAGCGGCTGGAACTTGTTGAACAGCGGATCCAGGACGACGGGCCCGGCGTAGATGCTGATCACGCCGAACGCGACGACGATCGCCGACCCGGGGACCCACCAGCCGCGCGGGTAGCGGCGGATCAGGCCGACCGCGGTCGCCGCGCCGAGCCCGGCGAGGACGGCGCCGATCCCCCAGGAGATCGACTTGTCGCGGGCGTAGCCGGTCCACGACTGCGTGACGAGGCCGACGTCCTTGGCGCGCTCGCGCGAGACGATCTGCAGCGGCAGGACCGACACCGATATGGCGATCGACAACGCGGCACCAGCGGCCGCGCCGGCCAGGACGGGGCGGCGGAAGGGACCGCGCAGGCGGGCCGGCGGGCGGGCGACGAGCAGGGCCAGCAGGCCCAGCTCGACGACGAGGATCCCGCCGTAGATCGCCAGCTGCGGGCGCCGGTAGTCGCGCGCACGCTCGATCTCCTGGGCGCTGAAGTACGATTCGGTCCGCACGGGAGCAGGTTCGATGATCCCGCTGCGCGGCCGCAGCAGCACCACCGCAAGCTCTGCGACGACGACGGCAGCGACAATTGCCGCTCCCCAGCGCAGGCGTCCCCGGTCCACGGGCGAAACTCTACGAGATGCAGGTCGCGATCCTCTCCGACATCCACGGCAACCGGCACGCCTTCGAGGCGGTGCTCGCCGCTGCCGAAGAGGCCGGCGCCGAGGAGATGTGGTGCCTCGGCGACCTCGTCGGCTACGGCGCCGAGCCCGACGCGTGCGTCGAGCTGGCGCGCCGCCACGCGGCGATCTGCCTCGCCGGCAACCACGACATGGGCGTGACGGGCGCGATCGGCCTGGAGGAGTTCTCCACCGGCGCCGCGATCGCCGCCCGCTGGACGCGCGAGACGATCAGCCCCGCGAACATGGAGTTTCTCTCCGCGCTGCAGCCGGCGGGCGAGGAGGGCGCGATCGGCCTGTACCACGCCAGCCCGCGCGATCCGGTGTGGGAGTACGTGCTCAGCGCGCTGCTCGCCGAGCTGTGTTTCGACAGCCAGCCCCAGCGCGTCGCGCTGATCGGCCATTCGCACGTCGCGTTGTCCTTCGTCCGGCCCGAGGGCAACGTCGCCACCGGCGAGGCGCGCCGCGACGGCGACATGCTCGACATCGGTCCGACGACCGGCGAATGGTTGCTGAACCCGGGCTCGGTCGGCCAGCCGCGCGACGGCGATCCGCGCGCGGCGTGGCTCATGCTCGACACGCGCGACTGGCGGGCACGCTGGCAGCGCGTGGAATACGACATCGCCGGCGCGGCAGCGGCCATTCGCGCCGCCCGCCTGCCGGACTCCCTCGCCGAGCGGCTCGGCTACGGTCAGTGAGCGTGCGCCGCGCCCTTCCCTTCATCCTCGCTCTGCTGCTGGGCATGAGCGCCGCCCTGCTCGCCTCGTGTGGCGGCGGCGGCACGAAGGGCGGGATCCCGTCGGCCAGCGCGGGCGAGCTCAAGAGCCAGATCACCGATGTGGGCCAGGCGGTCGACGACGGCCGCTGTGACGACGTCGACGGCCAGCTGCGGCATGTCGACCAGGCCATCGACGAGCTGCCGGGGACGACCGATCCCCAGCTCGTCAGCGCGCTGCGCGAGGGCGCCGACAAGCTGCGCCGCGAGGCGGTCGACGGCTGCGACCCCGACGCGGGCACGGAGACGACCACCACCGAGACGACGACCGAGACGACGCCGACCGAGACGCTGCCCGAGGAGGAGCCGACCGAGACGCTGCCGACGGAGACCACCGAGACGCCGACGACGACCGTGCCGCCGGAGACGACGCCTCCCCCGACGGGCGGAACGCCGCCGGTCGCGCCCCCGCCGCCGCCGCCCGTGACCCCGCCGGTCGCCCCGCCCCCGCCGCCCGTCTCACCCGGCGGCGGCGTCACGCCGGAGGTCGGACCCGATGGCTGAGCTCGACGTCATCGCCGGTCGCTACGAGCTCGGGGAGCGCCTCGGCTACGGCGGCATGTCGACGGTGCAGGTCGCCGTCGATCGCCGACTCGAGCGCCAGGTCGCGGTCAAGCTGCTGGCCGAGCACCTCGCCGACGACAGCCAGTTCATCTCGCGCTTCCGCCGCGAGGCGCTGTCGGCCGCGCGGCTCGTGCACCCGAACATCGTGCAGGTCTTCGACTTCGGCCTCGACGAGGTCAGCGGGCGCCACTACATCGTCATGGAGTACATCCAGGGTCGCTCGGGCGCCGAGATCCTGCGCGAGGAGACCCGCCTGGGCGTGTCCGACACGCTCGAGCTCGTCGACGGCGCCTGCCGCGGGCTCGTGCACGCCCACCGCATGGGCGTCATCCACCGCGACGTCAAGCCGGGCAACATCCTGCGCTCCGACGACGGCGCGGTGAAGCTCGCCGACTTCGGGATCGCCAAGGCCGTCGGCGGCACCTCGCAGCTCACGCAGGCGGGCTCGGTGCTCGGCACCGCCGCCTACCTGGCGCCCGAGCAGGCCAGCGGCACCGAGGTCGGTCCGGCCGCGGACATGTACGGCCTCGGCGTCGTGACCTACCAGCTCCTCGCCGGCCGCCTGCCCTACGAGGCCGGCTCGCTCACCGAGCTGGCGATGCTGCAGCAGCGCGAGTATCCGATCCGCCTCGACGAGATCGCGCCCGAGGTGCCGGCCGCGCTCGCGCTCGCCGTCGAGAAGGCGCTCAGCCTCGAGCCGGGCGACCGCTACGCGAGCGCCGAGGAGATGCGCCGCGCCCTGCACGACGGCGCCCGCGGGAACGCACCGCCGGGATCGGACTCCACCGCGGCGACGTCGATGCTGCCCCGCCGCGAGGAGCCGACCGCCGCCACGCGCATGGCACAGTCGCCGCCGCCGTCCTCGCCGCGCCGCCTGGAGGCGCAGCCACCGCCCGGCGGCCTGCCGCCCGCGCGCTACGAGCCGATCCCCGACATCCCGCCCTCGCGGCGCGATCTCGAGCCGGCGCGCAGCAACGGGCTGGGCCGCCTGATGGCGGTGCTCGCGGTCGCGGCCGTGCTCGCCATCGCGATCGCCTACGCCGTCGGCAGCTCGTCGGGCAGCTCGGACGTGAAGCTCTCCCCGATCGACGGCAACGACACCGGCGAGGTCGTCGACCAGCTCAACTCGTTGATCGAGGACAACACGCGGTAGTTCGGCGGGCGAGGCCGCGCCCTGTGCTCGAGCGCCGGCGCGCGCGTCATCCACTCAGGGACTGTTTCCGAGACCCGCCGGTGCATCCACGGTCGGTGTGTCGAATAGGTATCGCTCCGCGTGCACGATTCGATACACCATCGCCCCGACCCGAGCTGCGGACGCGGTAATGAGGCGCCCGACACAGAAAGCCTTGACGGGTCAGCGCAATCGTCGTCCGCTCAGGATCGTCAGGGGTGTCCGGGTCGGTCCGGTAATCGACAGGCTGGGCACCGAATGGGGCGTCAGATCCGGGGTCCCGCTCGTCCGGTTGCGGGACTCGGAGAGAGAGCCGTCAGGCCGGCTGGACGACTCGGCGCGGCAGCACTCGTCCGGATGCCGGCGGTAGATCGCCGCGGAGCACGTCGGGGTCAAGAGTCGGCCTCGAGGGCTGGATGGCGTCGCTCGCGCCCGAGGTCGAGCCGTTCGGGATCCACAGGGCTACGGCGCCGCGCCGGCGCGCAGCGCGGCGGCGTGCTCGGCCAGCGTTCCCTCGGCGATCGCGCCCCGCAGGCGCGCCATCAGCCGCGCGATGAACGCGAGGTTGTGCAGCGTCAGCAGGCGCGTCCCGGTCAGCTCCTTGTTCTTGACGAGGTAGCGCAGGTACCCGCGTGAGAGGCCACCGCTGCAGGCCGGGCAGGGGCAGCCCTCCATGATCGGCGCCTCGTCCTCGCGGTGGCGGGCGGCCGTGAGGTCGACCCGCCAGCGCCGCTCGGGGTCGGGCACGATCGCCACGCCGTGGCGGCCCAGGCGCGTCGGCATCGCGCAGTCGAACGTGTCGATGCCCAGCTCGACGCCGCGGATGAGGTCGTCGATGTCGCCGATGCCGAGCAGGTGGCGCGGGCGCGGGTCGTCGCCCAGCGCGGCGGTCGACCAGCCGACCACCTCGTACATCTGCGGCTTGTCGGCGCCGAGCGAGCCGCCGATCGCGATCCCGCCGACCGGCCGCGACGCGACCGCCTGCGTCGACTCGACGCGCATGTCCTCATAGACGCCGCCCTGCACGATCCCGTAGACGATCTGCCCCGTCGGGCCGTGCTCGTCGTGCCACGCCAGGCAGCGGTCCAGCCAGCGGTGCGTGCGCGCGGTCGAGCGCGCGGTGTACTCGCGGTCGATGTTGAAGGGCGTGCACTCGTCGAAGACGAGCGCGATGTCCGAGCCCAGCTTGGCCTGGACCTCCATCGACGTCTCGGGCCCCATGAAGCGCTCCGAGCCCTCGATGTAGGAGCGAAAGCGCACGCCCTCCTCCTCGATCGCCAGGACGCGGCCCATCCGGTCCGGCCCGACCGGGGCGCGGCCCTTGACCTCGTCGGCGACCGTGCCGTGGCCCATGCTGAAGACCTGAAAGCCGCCCGAGTCGGTGATGATCGGGTGCTGCCAACCCATGAAATCGTGCAGGCCGCCGAAGTGCGCGATCAGGTCGGCGCCGGGCTCGAGGAACAGGTGAAAGGTGTTGCCGAGCACCATGTCGTACCCCAGCGCGCTGACCTCGCGCGCCTCCAGCCCCTTGACGGTGGCCTTCGTCGCCAGCGGCACGAAGGCCGGCGTGCGGATCTCACCGTGCGCGGTGCGCAGGACGCCGGCGCGCGCCCGCGAGCCGGCGTCGCGGTGGAGGATCTGCAGCGCGCTCATGCGCGCTGCAGACTACGAGCCGGGCTGAGCCACCGGCACGCCGCCGTTTGCTGTGCTCCCGTCAGCCGATCTCCTGCGCCAGCTCGACGATGATCCCCGCCGGGCCGCGCACGTAGCACAGCCAGTAGCTGTTCGCGTAGTTCTCCAGCTCGCCGACCAGCTCGCCGCCATGGGCTCGCAGGCCGGCGAGGGATGCCTCGACGTCGTCGACGACGAAGAGGATGTGGCGGATGCCTGGGGCGTTGGCCGGCGGCGGCCCGTGGTCGCCCTCGTATGAGGGCGAGCGGTACTTGGCCAGCTCGACCTTGGCGTTGCCATCCGGGGTCCGCAGGATGACGACATCCGCGCGCACGCCCTCCAGCCCGTTGATGCGGTCCACCGAGGGCCCTTCGACGGACGCCTCGCCCTCCACTGCGAGCCCGAGTGCGGAGAAGAACGCGGTCGCGGCCGCGAGGTCGTCGACGACGATGCCGATGTGCTCCAGGCGCAGGACGGTCATGAACGGCCTCCGGCCAGCTCCTGCGGCGTGTACTCGTCGTGCAGCAGATCCTTCGTCATCGTGGTCTCCTCGTGTCCTGGGCCGCGCCGTTCGCGGGCATTCACCTGGTGAGCGCAGCCGGTCAGCGCTTCTCGACATGGAACCCTCCCCCAGCTTCCAGATCTTCGCCTTGGGGAACGGAACCAGGTCAGTTCTGGCATGTATGCTCCGTCGATGGCATGATTCGGGCATGCCACGGACCAGGGTCAGCACGACGGTAGACGAGCGCTTGCTCTCCAGCGCCCGCGAACTGCGCCAGGGCACGACGGACGCCGCCTTGCTCGACGAGGCGCTCGGCACGTTCCTCGCGCACAACCGCGCGGTCGAGATCGACGCGTCCTATAGCGCCTACGACGACCATCCGCTGGACCACCCGGACGAGTGGGGCGACCTGGCATCGTTTCGCGTGCGCGCCGCAGCGTCGTGACAGCGCTTCCGGCTCGAGGCGAGGTCTGGTGGTGTGAACTGCCCGAGATCGGCCGGCGCCCCGTGGTCGTGCTCTCCCGCGACGCCGCGATTCCGCGCCTGCGTCGCACGCTGATCGGGCCCTGCACGACGGTCGTGCGCGGCCTGGCCAGCGAGGTCGTCCTCGAGCCGGACACCGACCCGATCCCGCGACGCTCCGCGATCAACCTCGACTCGGTCGAGAGCGTGCCGGTCGGGGTGCTCGTACAGCGCATAGGACGATTGAGTGATAACCGCATGCGCGAGGTCTGCGCCGCGCTGGAAGTCGCCGTTGCCTGCACGCGCTGAACGCCACGCGCGACCCCCGCTCGCTTTCGCTCTGCGCGAACGGGCGCGGTCTCAGCCTGGCGCGTTCACAGCGTCGCGTCTGCCTCAGGCCGGAAGCGGTGCAGGCTGCGCGCAACAATCCCCTCGTGTTCACGATCGAACAGCGAGATCGGCTACAGGCGTACGTCCTGCAACTCGCCGATGTCGATGATCGTGTCGTGGCGGGCGCGCTCGTCGGCTCGCTGGTCGAGGGCGGCGACCGCTTCTCGGACTTGGACCTCACGTTCGCCGTCGCCGACGACTCCCCCGTGGATGCGGTGCTGGCGGACTGGACGCAAACCCTGGTGGACGAGCGCGGCGGGGTTCACCTGGTCGATCTGGTCGCCGAACCGACCGTCTATCGCGTGTTCGTGTTTGCCGATGGGCTGCAACTCGACCTGTCGATGACTCCCGCACGCGAGTTTCGCCCCGCAGGGACGCGCTTTCGCAAGTTGTTCGGGAACACGGCTCCCGGTGAACCTGCCGCCAAGCCGCCGTCCGCCCGGACGATCTTCATCCCGACGCCGCCGATCCCCGAGGCGCTGCTCGGATGGGGCGTCGTCTACGCACTCCACGCCCGCGCTTGTATCGAGCGCGGACGCGTCTGGCAGGCCGAGCATTACATCGGAGCGGTGCGCGACCACGCGCTCACGCTGGCGTGCTTGCGTCTCGAAGCACCCGCTGTTCATGCGCGTGGCTTCGATGACCTCCCGAGCGAGGTTCTCCGCGACCGCTTCGGAAGCACGCACGTCGCGGGCATCGACCCCGCGGCGTTGCGCACTGCCCTCTTCGCGTCAGTCAGGGCGTTGTTTCGGGAAGCCCGAGATGCACCCGTCGAAGCGGCTCCCGCCATAGCGGCGCGGATGCCCGCCTTCGATTGACGTTCCGCATCAGCGCCCGGCCCGCGGCCGCGCGCCGGCATATCAGGAGTCGGACTCGACCCGGGCGGACTCGCGCTCGGGCGCCTTCGCCGTCGCCTGCTGCACCCGGTCGGCCATGTCGGCCGGCGGGCGCCAGGGCTCGCCGGGCCGCCGCTCCGGCGCCTTCCAGCCCGATGCGGTCATGCCGAGCGCGCCCATCGCCTTCTCCTTCGCGGCCCACGGCACGCGCCGGTAGACGGGCACGAACAGCGTGCTCCACAGGCGCCCGCCCTTCTCCTTGTAGGGCTCGACGGTCGACGGCTGGTCGCGCCCGATCTCGCTGAGCACCGCAAGCCGCAGGTGCTCCTCCGAGCGCTTGCGCAGGTTGCGCTTGGCGTTGGTCAGCCCGCCCATCACGCGACCGCCAGCTTGTTCTGGCGCTGCTCGGCGAGCGCGTTCTGCGCGGCGATCTGGATCGGCTCGAACAGCGCGCCGATCGGCGGCGAGTAGATGTTCTCCATGTAGGCGAGGTCGTAGAGGGTGGCGCCCCTCTTCGCGGCGAACGCGAGGAAGTCGCAGCGCTCCTTGACGCCCTCGCCGCCGTGGATGACGCCGCCGATGAGGCGCAGCGTGTCCGGCTCGGCGAGCAGCTTGACGAACGTCTTCTGGGCGCCGGGGTAGTAGCGCGCCTTCGTGATACCGACGCCCTTGGCCAGCACGTACGGGATGCCGATCGACTTGGCGAGGTTCTCGCCCATCGAGAAGCCGCCGATCGTGTAGTCGCCGGCGACCATCCCCCACGGCACCCAGACCGGGTCGTACGCGAGGTCGCCGCCGGTGATGTTGACCGCGGCGACGCGACCCTGGGCGTACGCGTGCGCGCCGGTGAGCCCGACGATCGGGATCATGTTCAGCCCGTGCGGGATCTCGACGACGTCGCCCGCCGCCCACACGCCGGCTGCCGACGTGCGCATGTGGTCGTCGACCTTGACGGCGCCGGTCGTGCCGAGCTTCAGCCCCGCCGCCTCGGCGAGCTTCGTGTTGGGCACCTTGTGCAGACCGGTCACGACCGCGTCGCACTCCAGCGTGCCGTCGGACGTCACGACCGCGTTGACGCGCCCGTCCTTGTCGCCCTCGAAGGCCTCGACCTTCGTGCCGAGATGCAGCGTCACGCCGCGCGCCTCCAGCGAGTCGTGGACGGGCTTGGCGACGTCGGGGTCGAGGATCTCGTGCAGCACCCACGGGCCCTCGTCGACGAGGTCGACCTGCAGCCCGCGGTGGGCCAGCCCGCCGGCCATCTCGACGCCGACCGGCCCGGCGCCGACGACGACGATCCGCTTCATCGAGTCCAGCTCCTTGTCGAACTCCATCGACTTGCGGATGTCCTTGACGTAGTGGATGCCGTCGAGGTTGACGCCCGGCACGTCGGGCTGCTCCCAGAAGAAGCCGGTGCAGAGGATGAGCTGGTCGAAGCCCTCGGGCTCGTTCTTCGTCGTGATCGTGCGCCGGTCGAGGTCGATGTCGGTGACGACCGTCTCCATGCGCATGTCGAGGCCGTCCTCGCGGTAGCGCTCGACGGTCGACAGGAAGAGGTCGTCGAAGCTCGGGATCTCGCGGCCGTGGACGAACGGGATGCCGCACGGCGAGTAGGCGATGTCCGAGAACTCCGTGAAGACGCTCACCTTCAGGTCCGGGTTCAGGCGCTTGGCGATGGTCGCGGCCGCCGTCCCCGCGCCGCCTCCGCCGATGACGACTACGCGCTCCATGATGGTTCCTCTCGATCGAAGATGATCAGGTCTGAAAGCTCTTCGCGCCGGCTCGCCAGGCGCCAGGCGCCGCCCTCGCGAGCGGCGACGGCCGGGCGCAGATCGCCGAACTGCGTCGACTGGACCTGCTGGTAGGCGCCCACCTCGCGGGCGACCAGCACGTCGCCGACGGCGAGCTCGCCGAGCCCGGCGGCCGGCGCGAGGACGTCGATGTTCAGGCACAGCGGACCGGCGACGAGCGTGGGCGCATCGCCCGGCCGCGGCGCCAACGCCTCCAGGCGCGGCCACGCCCACAGCGCGCCGGGCAGCAGGTTCGTGCCGGCGTCGAGCACCGCGCAGGTGCTGCCGTCGCCGAGCGTCTTGACGGTGGCGACGCTCATGGCGAGGTCGACGGCGTCGGCGACGAGCGCGCGGCCCGGCTCGAGTACGAGGCGGCCGGAGAAGCCCGCGGAGCGCAGCGCCTCGGCGACCGCGGACGCGTGGGCGTCCGCCGCCGGCGACGGCGCCGCGGGGATGCCGCCGCCGATGTCGATCGCGTCCACGCCGCCGAGCTCGGCGGCCAGGCCGGCCAGCAGCGAGGCCGCCCGCGCGTGGACGGCCGGCGCCTTGGCCCAGCCGACCCGGACGCTCGCGGCCAGCGTGCGGGTGGGTGGGCCCGATTTCCCGCCGAGCTGCGCGGTGAAGTCGGTGGACACGAGATGGACGTGCAGCACCTCGAGCGTCAGGCCCAGGCCGCGCGCCCGCCGGCCGGCGGCGACGACCTCGGCGGGCGGGATGCCGAAGCGGCTCGGCGTTCCCTCCGGCCCGGGCAGGCCGACGCGCAGCCCCGCGCGGGTGATCCCGGCGAGCGCGAAGCGCTCGAGCTCGGGCGCGCTGTCGGCGATGACCAGCGCCCCGTCGGCGGCCGCCCGCGCCAGCAGCGCGTCCGGCTTCGCCGGCCCGTTGACGGTGACGCGCTCACCGGCGATGCCGACGACGTCGCGAGCCAGCGCGTACTCCGCGGCGCACACGACCTCCGCGCCGGCGCCGTCGTCGGCGAACGCCCGCAGGAACGCCGTGGTGCGGTTGGTCTTGTAGGAGTAGGCGATCTCGACGTCCGGCCACACCGACGTCCACGCCGCGCGCAGGCCGGCCAGCCGCTCACGCGCCCGGTCGACGTCGGCAAGCCACAGCGGCGAGCCGTGCTCGGCGAGGAGCGCGGCGATGCTCACGCCTGACCTCGGATCGTCGCGGCGAGCTCGATCGCCCGCGGCGTGCCCTTGCCCTCCAGCAGCGCGGCGACCGGCTCGCGCCAGCGCCCGGAGGCCGCCTCCTCGATGGCCTCGGGCAGCATCGCCCGCAGCTGCTCCATCGCCCACGGATCGGGCCGCGAGAGGTTCAGCCGCAGCGTCGTCGCCGCACCGGTCGATCCCATCCCGTCGCCGGGATACGTCGCGACGTGGCGCGCGAACAGCGCCACCATGAGCTCCTGCGACGTGACGCCCGCGCCGGACGTGTCCAGCGCGCAGGCCAGCCCGCGCGCCGGCGACGTCGCCAGCTCGATGCCGTCGATGCCGTCCAGCGTGGCCTGCAGATGGGCGAGATTGCCGCGCACGATGCCCTGCGCGTGGGCGAGGTAGTGCTCGTCGCGCAGCGCCGCGAGCGCCCCGTGCTGGGCGATGAGGCTCGTGTTCAGGCGCGTCAGCGCGGCCTTCAGCCGCAGGCAGCTGCGCATGAGCCGCGAGCTCCCGGCGAGGAAGCCGATCCGCGCCCCGGCCATCCCGTAGCAGTGCGAGACCGAGAAGGTGGCGACCGCGTTGCCGGTGAGCTCGAGCGCCGGCAGCGAGGCAAACGGCACGTCGGGATCGATGACGATCGCGCCGTGCGTCACGTCGTGGACGAGCAGCAGGCCGTGCTCGTCGGCCAGCCGCGCCAGCGCGGCCAGCTCGGCCTGCGTCTGCACCGTGCCGAACGGGTTGAGCGGGTCGACGAGGACGATCGCCCGCGTGCGCGGGGTGATCGCCGCCGCGACGACGTCGGGATCGAGGCGATAGCCGTTGCCCGCGTCGATCGACACCGTCACCGGCACGGCGCCGGTGGCGATGACCGCCGAGGGGACGTGGAAGTACCCGGGGTCCGAGAGGATGACCTCGTCACCGGGGCCGGCGACCGCCATGAGCGACAGCGCGATGCCCGCTTGGGCGCCCTCGGTGCCGATGACCTCGAAGTCGTCGTCGCGAGCGCGGCCGAGGACCGCGGCCGCGGCGTCGCGCAGCGGCTCGATGAGGTCGGGGCTGTACTGGTTGAGGTGCTCGGCGCAGACGGCCTCGCGCATCGCGTCGACCGCGCTGGCCGGCGGGCCGGCGAAGCACGTCAGCCAGCCGAGGTCGGCCCAGGTCTTGGGGTCCAGGCGCGTCGTGCCGCCCGGGTAGAGCTCGGCGGGATCGAAGCCGACGATGCCGATCGCGTCGCGGTAGGTCAGGTAGTTCCACATCGCGTGGTGCGAGCGCTCGAGGCGGCGCAGCCGCTCGGACGCGAGGCGCGGGGTGCTGCCGGGGTCGGCACCCCAGGTGAGGACCGAAGAGCTCAAGCGACCGCCTCCTGCTGCGTTGGGTCACGGCGGACGAAGCGCATGACGCGGTAGATGCCGTGGCGGTCTGCGGTCATCGAGGCGGGCTCATACCCGGCCGCGCGCGCATATCCCACGATCTGCTCGGCCGGGCGCAGGCGCCACACGCAGCGCCCGCCCGCGGCGTTGCGCCAGACCCGGGCGATGTATTCGATCTCCGGGTTGGCGACTTGCACGTTGCAGACGATCTGCGCCGGCGCGACGGTCGCGGCGAGGTCGACGAAGTGGCGCTCGATCAGGCTGTCGTCGTGGTAGATGCCGTAGAGGCCGAGCTCGCAGACGACGTCGGCGCGCGGCTGCAGCGCCGCGAGGTCGGCGCGATCGAACGCGCTCGCGCGGCGGGTCGCCACGCGGTCCTGCACGCCGAGCTCGCGCGCGGCGGCGGACGCTTGCGCCAGCGCGGCGGGATCGACGTCGCAGAGGATCGCCCGCGCGCCGGGCTGGGCCTCGAGCGCGTGCAGCAGGTAGGGCGACGGGCCCGCGGCGAGGTCGGCGACGACCGCCCCGGGGCCGGCGGCCTCGATCGCGTCGTTGACCGCCGCCTCGGCGAGCCCGCGGATGTCGCGGAAGGCCTGGCAGGTGGCGCGGTCCAGCAGCCGGCGGTCCAGCCGTCGGCCGAGCGGCGTGCGGCCGACCGCACGGTCGGCGTAGACGTGGGCCATGAACTGCCCGGAGTCAAAGCCGTGGCGATGGCCGATCCGCGCTCCCTCCGACACGCAGGCGCCCGCCCGCGAGGCGAGCGACAGCGCGGCGAAGCGCCACGCGCGCGGCGAGCTGCGGGGCAGCTCGGTGCGCAGCGCCTCGAAACGGCGACGGGCGGCCAGCTCAGTGGACATACAGCCCGGTCTCGACGAGCTCGCGCAGCCGGTAGAGCTCGTGTGCGTCGAACGCCGCGCTGTGGGGCTGCAGCATGATCGCCGCCAGACGCGCCCGCGCGAGGTCGTTGTCGGCGGCGACGAGCGCGATCGTCGCCGCGTCCTCGCCCTCGGCGCCGGAGGCGTAGGCGTCCAGCAGCTGGCCGAAGTGATCGAGCGAGCCGGCCGCGTAGGCGACGAGCTCGTCGAAGTCGTCGATGACCTCGATGCGCTCGTAGATCGCCTCGCCCTCGGGCGGCGCGACGTACATGTCCGGATCGACGCCGTGGGCGATCGCCCGCTCGCGGAAGAGGTTCATGTGGCGCGCGTTGGCGGCGACGAGCTCGGCGAGCAGCTGCTTGGCGAGCGGATCGCACGTCATCGGCACGCGGATCGAGAAGAGATCGACCCAGCGGCGCATGCCGTAGGCGTGGCGGGCGAAGACCTTGCCGATCCGGCGCGGGTCGTCGCCCAGCACCTCGAGCAGTTCGTCGCGGTTATCGAGCATCGGACGGACTGGGCGCATTGGAGGACGGGGGGTCGAGAACGGTGGTCACGTAGGAGACCTCGAGGTCGTTGGCAAGCATGTTGGAGACCCAGCAGAAGGGCTTGGCGCGGGCGACGAGGGCGTCGAGGTCGTGCTCGCCCGGGTAGGCGGAGACCTCGACGCGCAGGCGCGAGTAGCGCAGCTCCTTGCCGACGCGCTCGGCGTCGACGCTGACGCGCAGGCCCGGCAGCTCGATGTCGCGCTTGGACGCCACGTGGGCGACGGCGAGGCAGAAGCAGCTCGCCAGGCCGGCGAAGAACAGCTCGGTGGGCATCATCCCGGCGTTGCCGCCACCGTAGGCCTCGGGCTCGTCGGCGATCAGCTCGTGATCGCGAGCGGTGACGGCGGCCGACAGGCCGCCCTGCCAGCGCGCCTCGATGTGGCGCGGCTCGCTCATCAGGCGGCCTCCGCGATCCGGTCGGCGTGGAAGGAGCCGTAGGCGTCCTCGTGGGCGGCGGCCGCGACGTCCCAGCCGTAGGCGTCGACGACCTCGCGCCCGCCGGCGACGAGCCGCCGGCGCAGCGCGCCGTCCCGCGCGAGACGGGCCAGCGACCGCCCCAACGCGCTGCCGTCGCCCGGAGGCGACAGCAGCGCGCTTTCCCCGTGGGACAGAAAGGTGCGAAAGACGTCGATCTCCGACGCCACCACGGGCAGGCCGGCGGCGAGCGCCTCCAGCGCGACGAGGCCGAAGCCCTCCTTTGTGGAGGGAAACGCGAAGAGGTCGGCGGCGCGGTAATGGCGCTCGAGCTCGGCGGGGCTCACGGTGCCGACGATGCGCACGTGCTCGCTGACGCCGAGCTGGAGCGCCCGCGCCTCGAAGCGCCCGATCTCGTCGCGGTAGTCGAACAGCGTCGCGCCGCCGACGACGAGCAGCAGCGGGTCGCGCTCGGGCGCCTGCGCGCGCAGCTCGGCGAATCCCTCCAGCAGCGTCAGCGACCCCTTGCGCGGCTCGATGCCGCCGACGGTGAGCACCGTGAGGCGGTCGCCGAGGCCGAGCGCGGCGCGGTCGGCGGTCCGCTCGGACGCATCGCGGGGGCGGCGGAAGCGGTCGCAGTCCACGCCGTTTCGCACGAGCTGGGCGTCGACGCCGAACTCGCCGGCCAGGCGCTCGATCCACGGCTCCGAGACGCACAGCACGAGGTCGGGCCTGAGGATCGATCGGTCCTGGCAGGCGATCAGCGACGGCGAGATGAACTCGTCGACATGATGCACGGTGCGCACGACGTGCTCGATGACGCCCTCGTCGCGCAGGTCCAAAGCGGCGTTGGCCGAGATGCAGTCCTGCGCGTGGACGACGTCGAAGGCGCCGGCGGCCAGCAGCGGGCGCAGGCCCTCGCGGTAGGCCGCGACCATCGCGAGGATGCGCTCGTCGAAGGCCGGCTCGGTGGGGATGTGCTCGACGAGACACGTCGTCGCCGCGGTCGCGCGGAAGAACCGCTCGCCGGGCTGGGCCAGCGCCGACACGCAGACCTCGTGATCGCGCTGCGCGAGTGCCTCGGCGACGGCGAGCGCGTGCTCGACGCCACCGCGCGGCTTGACCGAGTAGGTCAGCATCGCGATCTTCATGCCGCCACCTCGGCGGGCGCGACCGCCCGCAGCGCCAGGCGCGTGGCGGCGGCGTTGGACGGCGCGACGATCGCGCCGGCGTCGCGCAGGATCTGCGTCTGGCGGCCCGCGTCCTGCGGGTCGCCGGTCGTCCCACAGACGCGCGCGAGCACGACCGCGTTCTTCGCCACGGCGGCGATCGCGTCCGACAGGCCCGAGGCGGGGTCGGTGTGCCCGCCGTGGCCGAGCACGACGTCGAGCAGCACGCAGCCGACGCTCTCGTCCTCGGCGGCCTCCTCGAGGAAGCCGAGGCGCACGTCGAGATCGACCATCGGGTGCGGCCGGCCCTGCGTGTACTCCTCCTCGCCGAGGTCGAGGATCGCGTGGCCGCCGTCGCGCTCGTCGGGGCCGTGGCCGACGTTCCCCTCCAGCGGGCCGAGCTCGGGCTCGAGCAGCGTGACCGCCTCGTGCGCCAGCGATCCGCCGGAGAACAGGCCCAGCAGGCGCCGCCCGGCGGAGCGCTCGCGCGCGGCGTCGACGGCGTCCTCGAGCGCGGAGAGATCCTCGGGCTCGGTGCCGGCGGCGGCGCGCGCGGCGGCTTCGAGCGTGTCGTGGATCTCGAAGGGGGCCGCGTCGCCGCTACCGCCCTCCCAGCCGACGAAGGCGGCGACGACGCGCTTGCCCTCGGGCAGGTCGCCGGCCAGCGAGGCGACGACCTCCGGGGCCGGCGGCTTGGAGACGAGCAGCAGCGTCTCGGTCTCGTCGTCGGCGGCGAGCATGTGCATCGCCTGGCGGAACATGATCCCGCCGATGTCGGCCGAAAGGTCGCGCCCGCCGACGCCGACGATCTGCGACACGCCGACGCCCGCGGCGTCGAGCAGGCACGCCGACTCCTGCGCGCCGGTGCCCGCCGCGGCGACGATGCCGACCGGGCCGGTGGTGACGACGTTGGCGAAGCCGAGGCCGACGTTGCCGAGCATCGCGGTCCCGCAACCCGGGCCCATCACGAGCAGGCCGAGCTCCTCGCCGCGCTGCTTGAGCGCGAGCTCGTCCTCGAGCGACACGTGGTCGGAGAACAGGAAGACGTGCATGCCCGCCGTCAGCGCGCGGTGCGCCTCGAGGGACGCGTACTCGCCCGCGACGGAGATGAGCGCGACGTTGGGATCGGCGAGCCGGCGGCGCGCGGATTCGAGCGACCGCGGCGCCGCGCGGTCGGGCTTGGCGCCTCGGCCTCCGGCCGCGGCCGCGCCGCCGCTGGAGAGCTCCTCCTCGGCCGCCTCGAGCGTCTCCTGCGCGACGTCCTCGGCGTCGGCGTTGACGGCCACGATGAGATCCGACGGGCCCGCGCCCGACACCTCGACGCCGCGCGCCTCGAGCGCCTCGAGGTTGGCGGCGGTGCCCATGCCCATCTCGCAGCCCTCGACGCCGTCGCGGCCGCGCAGCCCGCGGGCGATGCCCATGAGCTTGACGCTGTCGGCGTAGCGGTTGGCGATGACCTTCACACGCCAGCTCACAGCAGCGCCGCCTCCTGCTCGGCCTCGATCCAGGTGCCGTCCTCGCCGCGGATCGCGGCCAGCAGCGACGCGGGGTCGGTGATGATCGCGGCGCGCCCGCCGCCCGTCGCGAAGCGGTGTGCGGACTCGACCTTCGGGCCCATGCTGCCGGGCGGAAACTCGCCGGCGTCCAGCCGCCGCTGCGTCTCGGTCGCGCTCATGCGATGCAGCGGGCGCTCCCAGCGTGTGCCGAAGTGCTCCACGACGCGCGGGACCGCGGTCAGCAGCACGAGGATGTCGAAGCCCAGGGCGATGCCGAGCTCGGCCGAGGAGCGGTCCTTGTCGATGACCGCCGCCATGCCGGAGAGCGTGCCGCCGCGCGTGCTGACGGGAATGCCTCCGCCGCCGCCGGCGATGACGATCTCGCCGCTCTCGGCGAGCACCTTGATCGCCTCGAGCTCGAGGATCTCGACCGGCTTGGGGCTGGCCACCATGCAGCGCCAGCCGCGGCCGGAGTCCTCGCCGACGGTCCAGCCGCGCTCGCGGGAGAGCCGCTGGGCCTCCTCCTCGCTGTAGAACGGGCCGACCGGCTTGGTCGGGTTGTCGAAGGCGGGGTCGTCGTCGTCGACCCGTACGCGGGTGAGGATCGTCGCGGTCTGCGCGGTGGGATCGATCTCCGCGATGCTCGTCTGCAGCAGGTAGCCGAGCTCACCCTGGGTCATCGCGCCGAGCGCGTGCAGCGGTAGGCCGGGGACCTGCGGCTCGCCCATCGCGTGCTGCAGCATGAGCGTGCCGACCTGCGGGCCGTTGCCATGCGTCAGCACGACCTGGTGGCCGTCGCGACGCAGCGCCACGACGGCCTCCGTCACCGGCCGCGCGCTGTCGAGCTGGTCGGCCCACGTGCCACGCTGGTTCTCCTTCAGAAGTGCGTTGCCGCCGACGGCGATCACGATGCGCATGGGTTCAATCCACTCCTCTCACCATGAACCACAGCGCGCGCGCCGGGTGCTCGGTCGGGTTCTGCCACGTGTGTGGCCTGTCGGTACGAAAATGGATCGAGTCGCCGGGGCCCAGGTCGATCGGCTTGCCGTCGACGGTGAAGGTCATCGAGCCCTCGAGCAGGTAGATGAGCTCCTCGCCGGGGTGGCGCATCGGGTCGGGCCCGCTGTCGGCGCGCGGCTCGATGACGGCCTCCGCGCCGGCCAGGCGGTAGCGGCCGTAGCGCCCGGAGACGTTGTCGAGTGCGATCCCGGTCTTCGACGT
>CAVUND010000030.1:0-271804 GCA_963742745.1 uncultured Actinomycetes bacterium | reverse complement strand
CGACGTCATCCGGCGCGTCAAGGAGGCGACGAGCCTGCCCGTGGCCGCCTACAACGTCAGCGGCGAGTACGCCATGATCAAGGCCGCCGCGGCGGCGGGCGCACTCGACGAGCGCGCCGCCGTGCGGAGACCCTGACGTCGATCCGGCGCGCCGGCGCCGACATCGTCATCACCTACCACGCGAAGGACGCTTGCCCAGTGGATGTAACGTCGCACCCCGAAGATCCGCTCGCGCAAGGACGGCACGGCCGCCGCCGATCGACGAGACCGATCGCAAGGTCCTCAACCTCATGCAGGGCAAGTTCCCGCTGCAGCCCAAGCCCTACGCCGCCGTGGCGCAGCTCGCCGGGCTGACCGAGGCCGAGGTCATGGCGCGCGTGCAGCGCCTGCTCGACGACCGCATCATCCGCCAGGTCACGCCGATCTACGACACCCGCGCGCTCGGCTACGGCTCGATGCTCGTCGCGGCCAAGGTCGACCCCGAGCACCCATGGCGGGCCGCGAAGATCATCAACTCCCATCCCGGCGTCAGCCACAACTACCTGCGCAACCACGACTTCAACATGTGGTTCACGCTTGCCGTCGAAGGCGACTCGGAGCTCGGCCTGCAGGGCACCCTCGACGTGCTGCAGGAGCTCACCGGCGCCGAGTCGATCCGCCAGCTGCCGACGCTCAAGCTCTTCAAGATCCGCATGGACCTCGAGATGGAGGGCACGACGAAGTCGCTCTCCACCGAGGGCGTCGCCGAGGCTCCGGTCGACCTCGAGGGCGTGCCCTACGACGAGCTCGACGTCGCCGTCATCCGCGCAACCCAGGGCGACATGCCGGTCGTCCCCGAGCCCTACGCGCCGGCTGCCGCTCAGCTCGGCATGACGCAGGCCGCGCTGCTCGAGCACATGGCCGGCATGAAGGAGCGCGGCACTGCTGCGCCGCGTCGCCGCGATCCTCTTTCATCGCCGGCGGGCTTCAGCGCCAACGGCATGGGCGTCTGGAAGGTGCCCGAGGACAAGATCGCCGAGTTCGGCCCGCGGATGGCCTCCTTCCGCGGCATCTCGCACTGCTACCAGCGCCCGACGTACGAGGACTGGCCCTACTCGGTCTTCACGATGGCCCACGGCCGCTCCAAGGAGGAGTGCGACGCGATCCTCGACGCGATCGCCGAGGAGTTCGACATCACCGAGCGCGCGACGCTCTACTCGTCGACCGAGTTCAAGAAGATCCGTCTTCTGTACTTCACGGACGACTTCAAGAACTGGGAAGCCGAGTACGGCGGGGCGTGACCGTCTCGCTGCGCGACAGGCGCTCGGCTGAGCTCTACGCCCGTGCCCTGAACGTCCTGCCCGGCGGCGTGAACTCCCCCGTCCGGGCGATGCAATCGATCGGGCGCGACCCGCTGTTCATGCGGCGCGGGGCCGGCGGCGAGATCTTCGACGTCGACGAGAACCCGTTCGTCGACTGGGTCTGCTCGTGGGGTCCGCTCATCGCGGGCCACGCGCACCCGGCGATCGTCGCGGCCGTGACCGACGCCGCTCACCGTGGCACGAGCTTCGGCGCCCCGACCGCCGGCGAGGTCGACCTCGCCGAGGAGGTCGGTCGCCGCGTCCCGGGCGTCGAGATGCTGCGGATGACCTCGTCGGGCACCGAGGCATCGATGAGCGCGATCCGCCTCGCGCGCGCCGCGACGGGTCGCACGAGGCTGCTGAAGTTCGCCGGCGCCTACCACGGCCACGTCGACGGCCTGCTCGCCGACGCCGGCAGCGGGCTCGCGACGCAGGGCATCCCCGCCTCGCCCGGCGTGCCCGCCGAGGTCGCCGCGGCCACGACGGTGGTCCCGTGGAACGACGTCGACCGGCTCATGGCCGTCACGGAGGAGTACGAGTTCGCGGCGATCCTCGCCGAGCCCTTCCCGGCGAACATGGGCCTCGTGCCGCCTACCGAGGGCTTTCTCGAGCTGCTGCGCTCGCGCGCGGACGACACCGGCGCGCTGCTGATCTTCGACGAGGTCATCTCCGGCTTTCGCGTGTCACGCGGGGGCGCGCAGGAGCTGGCGGGCGTCATCCCCGACATCACCGTCATGGGCAAGGTCATCGGCGGCGGGCTGCCGGCCGCCGCCTACGGCGCGTCGCGCCGGCTCATGCAGCGCATCGCGCCGGCCGGCGACGTCTACCAGGCCGGCACGCTGTCGGGAAACCCGCTCGCCGTCGCGGCGGGCCTGGCCACGCTCGCGCTGCTCGACGGCGAGCAGCCCTACGCCAACCTCGCCGCGACGACGCATGCGCTCGCCGACGGCCTCGCCGAGGCGGCGCGCTCGGGCGGCTACGACGACGTCCAGATCGTCAGCACCACCGGCCTGCTGACGCTGTTCTTCAGTGCCGAGCCGGTCACCGACTACGCGGGCGCCCAGGCCTGCGACCGCGACGCCTACGCGAGCTGGTGTCGCGGCCTGCTCGCGCGCGGCGTGTACGCGCCCGCCTCGCAGTTCGAGGCGTGGTTTCCGTCGCTCGCGCATACGCCCGAGCACATCGAGCGCACCGTCATGGCCGCCGCGGCCGCCTTCGCGGACATCGAGCGATGAGCCGCGAGACGGCCAGCCACCAGAGCGAGCGCCTGCGCGCCGCCGTGCGCGACAGCGGCAGCCCGCTCGCCGACGTCATGAGCGCGGCGCCGCCCGGCTACGTCGCCGAGGGCGGCCCCGATCCGGTCGCGCTCGCGGCGTCGGGCCCGCGCGTCGCCGCCCACCGCGAGGAGGTCGAGCTCGCCGTCAGCGCCGTGCTCGAGGGCTGCCTGCTGCACTACGGCCGGCCCCGCGTCGTGCACATCGCCGACCCCGACCTCGCGCTGCTCGCCGGCGACCGCCTCTACGCGCTCGGCCTCGCGCGGCTGGCGGCGATCGGCGATCTGACGGCGATCGCCGAGCTCGCCGACATCATCGCGCTCTCCGCCCAGGCCCACACGGCCGGCGACGCCGAGCTCGCGCTCGCCGCGTGGCAGGCGGGCGCGGTCTCGATCGGCTGGGGCGCGGACGAGCGCACGGCCGCCGCCAAGGAGCTCGCCCGGGCCGGCGACCCGAACGCCGCCGAGGCGCTGCGAGCGGCGGCGGCGAGGTCCGGACTTTGAGACATCTTTGTAACAACGGCCACAGCACGCCGTTTGGCGCATCGCCGAGTTGTCCGGGGCAGTAGATTTCCGTGCCCGTGTCACGTGAGCGCAAGGAACCCAAGAAGCCCAAGACGACGGCCGAGGCGCAGATCCCCGGCGCGTTCGAGGGCGAGACCGTCAGCCGCCGTCGCTTCATGACCGGCACGGTCCACGTCGCCGGCGGCGTCGCCGCCGCGGCGTTCACGCTGCCGGCCGTCGGCTTGGCCGTCGCCCCGGTCTTCGAGAAGCACGAGCAGCACTGGGAGTCGGTCGGCCCGATCGGGGACTTCGCCGACGACACGTACATCCCGCGGACGCTGACGCTCGTGCGCGGCATCGGCGATGTCGGCAAGTCGACGGTCTACATCCGCAAGTACAGCGCCGAGCTCGATTCCGAGGAACGCGACGAGTACAACGAGTTCATCGCGATCTCGTCGCGCTGTATGCACCTCGGCTGCCCGGTGCGCTTCGTCGAGGCCTCCGAGCGCTTCATCTGCCCGTGCCACGGCGGCGTCTATGACTTCGAGGGCAAGGTCGCCGGCGGTCCGCCGGTGCGCCCGCTCGATCGCTTCTACACCCGCGTGCGCAACGGCAACCTCGAGGTCGGCCCGCGCTTCAGCGTCAACTCCGAGCTGCGGCGCTTCTCGCCGCGCGACCCGGGGATGCCGCTGGACGGCATCGGGCAATACGTCTACCCCGCCCGCCCCACCGTCCGCAAGATCCCGGGGACCTAGACGATGGCGAACCTCAAGCCACCCCTCCCGCGCGCCCTGCGCCCCAAGCCCAAGGGGCCGAGCGAGGACAACGGCAAGGCGGCGGCGGGGATGAAGGACAAGGCCGCCGAGAAGGGCATCACCGTCGTCGACTGGCTCGACGAACGCACGTCGATGTCCGGCGGCGCGCGCTGGCTGATGTTCCGCAAGATCCCCAAGGGGACGAACTGGTTCTACACGCTCGGCTCCGCGTCGCTGTTCGCGTTCCTCTCCCAGGCCGTGACCGGCGTGATCCTCGCGATGTACTACGACCCGTCGGCCACGCGCGCCTACGAGTCGATGCGCCACCTCACCAACGAGGTGTTCCTCGGCGAGTTCGTGCGCGGCATGCACAAGTGGGGCTCCACCGTCATGGTGATCCTCGTCTTCCTGCACATGGGCCGCACGTTCTTCTGGGGCGCCTACAAGTACCCGCGTGAGCTGAACTGGGTCATCGGCGTCGTGCTGCTGATCCTGACGCTGTTCATGTCCTTCACCGGCTACCTGCTGCCGTTCGACCAGCGCTCCTTCTGGGCGACGACGGTCGGCGTGGCGATCAACGGCACCGGGCCGCTCATCGGCCCCTACCTCAACGACTTCCTCAGAGCGGGTCCCGAGTTCGGCACCACCACCCTTGCGCGCTTCTACGCCTTGCACATGCTCGTCCTGCCCGGCGCGATCGCCGCGATGATCGGCGCACACCTGTATCTCGTCGCGCGCCTGGGGACGACGGCGCCGCCGTGGATCCGCGCCGACGTCGATCCCGAGCTGCGCAAGGACGAGACATGAACACCCGCGAGAAGGAGGCCTACCTCCGCGAGTACTCGATCCTCAAGTCGCAGGGCAAGCCGTTCTTCCCCTACGCGGTCGCCAAGGACTCGCTCATGGCGGTCGTCGTCATGGCCTCGATCATCGGGATGTCGCTGGTCCTCGGCGCCGAGCTGGGGCCCAAGGTCGACCCGACGACGACGACCTACACGCCGCGTCCGGAGTGGTACTTCTTCTTCCTCTTCGAGGTCCTGCGCGTCATCAAGCCGCCGTCGCTGACGCCGCTGGCCGCGATCGGCGTGCCGACGATCTGCATGATCCTGCTGTTCCTGCTGCCGTTCTACGACCGCGGCCCGGAGCGGCGCCCCGAGCGCCGGCCGATCGCGATGGCCGCCGCGTTCTTCACGATCGCCGCGATGGCCTTCCTCACCTACGAGGGCGCCAACGCCGGCTCGCCGAACCAGATCGACATGGAGGCGCCCGAGGCCGTCGTCGCCGCCGGCCAGGAGAACCTGCGCCAGTGGGAGTCCGGCAAGCAGGTGGTCGCGCAGTCGGGCTGCCTGGCCTGCCACAAGATCGGCCACAACGGCGGCACGCTGGGGCCGGACCTGTCGACGATCGGCGAGCGCCTCGCGCGCCAGGCGATCGCCCGCACGCTCGTCAACCCGACGGCGCCGATGCCGGCGTACACCGACCTGACGACGAAGAAGCGCGACGACCTCGTGGAGTTCCTCGCGCAGCTGAAGTCCGGCTCGCATTAAGATCTAGCCCTGCCACCGCCCATCGACAAGGGGACGCTGCAGGAGCCGCAGGTGCGCGCGATGTTCGACCGCATCGCCGGCTTCTACGACGTCATGAACTCGGTCATGACGGCGGGGCTGCACCACAAGTGGCGCCGCCGCGCCGTCGACCTCTCGCGCGTCGGCCCCGGCGACCGCGCGCTCGACGTCGCCACCGGCACGGGCGACCTCGCGCTCGAGCTCGCCGCCCGCGTGGCGCCCGGCGGCGAGGTGATCGCGTCGGACTTCTCGGAGGAGATGCTGACGCGGGCCCGGGAAAAGGCATCCCGTCGGGCGGGCGCGATGTCACCGGTCCCGCTGACCTTCGAGTGGGCCAACGCGATGAAGCTGCCCTACGCCGATGGCGAGTTCGCCACCGCCACCGTCGGCTTCGGCGCACGCAACTTCTCCGATCTCGACCGCGGCCTGGCCGAGATGGCGCGCGTCGTGCGTCCGGGCGGAACCGTCGTCGTGCTCGAGATCACGACGCCGACACGGCCGCCGCTGTCGGGCTTCTACCGCCTCTGGTTCGATCGCATCGTGCCGCTGATCGGCAAGGTCGCCGGCGATCCGCAGGCCTACGAGTACCTGCCCAACTCCGTCAGGCGCTTTCCGGCCCCGGCTGAACTGGCCGCACGGATGGACGTCTGCGGCCTGGATGTGCGCTACATCCTCACCGCCGGCGGCATCATCGCGCTGCACGTCGGCACGAAGCGGTCGTGAGCAGCGACAATGACGTGATGGCGCACGTGGCGCTCGATCCGCGACGTCCCCGGACGCGATGACCGTGTGCCGGCGATGACCGCTGCGACGGCGACCGTCGACGAGATCGTCCGCGCCGCGGGCGGCGATGTGCCGCAGCTGCTCGAGCGGGTGGAGGAGCGCCTCGTCGCGCTCGCCACGGGGCATGGGCCGCTCCTCGAACGCCATGCCGGTGGCACGATCACCGCCGGCGGCAAGCGCCTGCGCCCCCTACTCGTCCTGCTGGCCGCCGGACCGCGGGCGTCCGGGGGCAGCGAGCTGATCGCGGCCGCCGCCGCCGTGGAGCTGATCCACAGCGCGACGCTCGTCCACGACGATGTCCTCGACCGCGCCGGGCTGCGTCGCGGCGTGCCGACGGTCTGGGCTCAGGGTGGCCGCGAGCTCGCCGTCGCGACCGGCGACCTGCTCTTCTCGCGCGCGTTCGCGGAGCTCGCCGCCGTCGGCTCACTGGCGGCGGTGCGGTCGCTGTCACACGCGACGTCGGCGCTGGCCGAGGGCGAGCTGCTCCAGCGCCAGGACGCGTGGAACCCGGCCGTGCCGATCGAGCGCTACCTGCTGCGCTGCGAGCTGAAGACGGCCCGACTGTTCGAGGCTTCGTGTGAGCTCGGGGCGATCGCGGCGCAGGCACCGGCCGAGGAGGTTGCGGCGATCGGCGCGTTCGGTCGTGGGATCGGCCTGGCGTTTCAGCTGCTCGACGACGTCATCGATGTCGCGGGTCCCCCGTCGGTCACCGGCAAGCCGCGCGGGGTGGACCTGCTCGACGGCACCGTCACCCTCCCGCTGATCCTCGCGCGCGAGCGCGAGCCGACGCTGGGCGAGATCGACCTGCGGGCCATCACGACGCCCGAGGAAGCCGCCAAGCTGTGCGACCGGATCGAGGCGACGGGCGCGCTCGCCGATGCCCGAGCGCGCGCGCAGCGGCTCATCGACGAGGCGATCGCCCGGCTCGAGCCGCTTGCGCTGGACACCGGGCAGCGCCGGGCACTGCGCCTCGTCGCAGATTCGGTGGTCGATCGTCAGGCCTAGTGGACGACCCACCAGCCTTGCGGCCGGCTCCGTGCGCGGAGATCACGGCCGCCGCGAGTACTGCTTGATGAGCGGTTGGTCGTGGAGCTCCTTGAGCTGGTTCTTGCACCACCAGGAGTACGCGTTCTCGTCGTCGGCCCGCGCGGCGGCGACGAACGCATCCCAATCGGTCCAGGCGCACGCGCCGACCTCGAGCGGATTGGGCTGCGGCGCGCTCGTCGCGCGGGCGACGTAGACCGGGCAGAACTCGTATTCCACGATGCCCGCGAACGGCGGCGCCCGATACCGGTGGTCGGGCAGCGCGACCTGGATGTCGCCGGCGGTCATGCCGAGCTCATATCCCAGGCGCCGCTGGATGGCGTCGATCATGCTCTCGTCCGGCGCAGGGTGCCCGCAGACCGAGTTCGTCCAGACACCCGGCCACACCTTCTTGGGCAACGCCCGGCGTGTCGCGAGGAAGGAGCCCGCCTCGTCGAAGACATAGCACGAGAACGCGAGGTGCAGCGGGGTGTCTGCGTGGTGCGAGCTCCACTTCTCCGCGCTGCCGATCGCGTTGCCCTGCTCGTCGACGAGGACGATGAGCTCCTCGGCGCCGCCGGCGTCAGCGGTCACGCGACGTCACGAGGTCGGCGAGCGCGAGCGGTTCGGCGACCGCGCCCGGTTCGAAGCGGGCGCCGTCGAGCTGCTCGAGCGCGCGATTGCGCTGGATGTCGGCCTCCGATTCACTCCACGTCGGGCGCTCGCGGTCGTCCCACCACCCGAGGTGGTAGCCGCACACCCGCCGCGTCGCCGGAGACAGCACGTCGACCGCCGCGCGCAGAGCCGGGTCCAGCAGCGCGCTGCCCCAGGCAAGGGACTCCCGGGAGGCGAGGGCGTCGGTGGTGGTCATGGTCGACCGCGTGCGCGCCGTCAGACCCCGATCTGGCAGTCCTCGAGCACCCCGAGCGCATCCGGGACGAGGATGGCGGCGGAGTAGTACGTCGTCACGAGGTAGTTGATGACGGCCTTCTCGTTGATGCCCATGTAGCGGACCGAGAGGCCGGGCTCGTACTCGTCGGGAAGGCCGGTCTGGTGCAGCCCGATGACGCCTTCGTTGTTCTCGCCGGTGCGCATGACGATGACCGAGCTCGTCATGTGGTCGCTGATCGGGATCTTGTTGCACGGCAGCAGCGGCACGCCGCGCCACGATGGCACGACGCTGTCGGCGAAGGTCGTGCTGTCGGGGTAGAGGCCGAGCTTGTTGCACTCGCGGCCGAACGCCGCGATCACCCGCGGGTGCGCGAGCAGGAACTGCGCGCCACGGCGCCGCGTGAGGAGCTCGTCGAAGTCGTCCGGGGTCGGCGGGCCCGTGCGGGTGCGAATGCGCTGGCTGAGATCGCAGTTGTTGAGCAGGCCGAAGTCGCTGTTGTTGACGAGCTCGTTCTCCTGGCGTTCGCGCAGCGCCTGGATCGTGAGCTTGAGCTGATGCTCGGTCTGGTTCATCGGGTCGTTGTAGAGATCGGCGACGCGGGTGTGGATGCGCAGCACCGTCTGCGCGACGCTGAGCTCGTACTCGCGCGGGTGCAGCTCGTAGTCGACGAACGTCCCGGGCAGCGTCGGCTCGCCCTCGTGCCCTGCCGCCAGCGCGATCTCCGCCTGACCGGCCTTGTCCTGCGGCAGCGACGGCAGCACCTTGTAGGCCTCGATGTGCGCCCGCAGGGTCTCGTGGCGGGCGACGAGCTTCTCGAACTCCTTCTGCTGGAGCGTCAGCAGGGTGCAGGCCGTGAGGGTCTTGGCGGTGAACGGCCAGTCGTCGTCGGACTCCAAGAGGGCCTGGAAGCTGAAGTGGTCGCCATCGGCCCAGAGGTGCAGGACCTCGTCGTGACCGTACTTGCCGCGCGTGATCTTGCTGACCTTGCCGTGAGCGATGAGGACGATCTGGTCGGCCGGCTTGCCCTTCTCGACGATCACCTGGTCGGCCTCGAGCTCGACCTGCTTGAACTTGCTCGCGAGCGCCGTGAGCACGTCCATGTCGTCGTAGGAGCGCAGGAAAGGAATCTCACAGAGCTCGCCCGGGATCACCTCGACGTCCGAGCCGACGTTCGTGAACGTCACGCGGCCGTCTCCCACGGCGTAGCTCAGCCGGCGGTTGACGCGATAGACCCCACCCTTCGTCTCGACCCAGGGCAGGATGCGCAGCAGCCAGCGCGAGGTGATGCCCTGCATCTGCGGCGCCGACTTGGTCGTCGTCGCGAGATTGCGCGCTGCGGCGGTACCCAGGCTGAGCTGCGCGGCGTCCTGCCCCTCGGGCGCGTCGGATTCGGTCACGGGTGCCTCCTCGATCGTCGGTTTGCCATCCCCAGGCACCTGACGTACGCGTCAACCGCGCCCCCCCAGAGGCCCGCATTCGGGTGCCTCGTCCGTCCCGTCCGTTCGCGTTGGACGCGGACGTCCACCCTTGCATGGCGCTGCGACCCGACCCTACTACTCCGCGGCGAGTCGCCGTCGTCGGCGATTGTCGCCTTGACACCCGCGCTGCCGGCGACTAATGCTGGAGGGGGTGCGGGGTCCACATGAGCCGTGAGGCGCGCAGGGGGCAGCCCTTCGAGCTGCCGGAGTTCTACATCGGCTGGCCTGCGCGCCTGAACCCGCACGTCGAGACCGCCCGCGCTCACACGAAGGCCTGGGCGCGCCAGGTCGGCATCCTCGACACGCCGCCCGAGGACGAGACGCCCGAGATCTGGACGGAGGCCAAGCTCGACGCGATGGACTACGCGCTGCTGTGCGCGTACACCCACCCCGACACGCCCGCCGAGGAGCTCGACCTCGTCACCGACTGGTACGTCTGGGTCTTCTATTTCGACGACCACTTTCTCGACGTGTACAAGCGAGCGCGCGACCTGGACGGCGGCCGCGCCTACCTCGATCGCCTACCGCAGTTCATGCCACTGGACCTCGAGGCGCCGGTCCCGGAGCCGACGAACCCCGTCGAGCGTGGCTTGGTCGACCTCTGGTTTCGGACCGTGCCCAGCAAGACGCCCGAGTGGCGCAGGCGCTTCCACGACAGCACGATGGCGCTGCTCATGGAGTCCAACTGGGAGCTGAACAACATCAATGATGCGCGCGTCTCCAACCCGATGGAGTACATCGAGATGCGGCGCAAGGTCGGCGGCGCGCCATGGTCGGCGCACCTCGTCGAGCACGCGAACTTCGTCGAGGTTCCCGACCGCATCTGGGCCACGCGGCCGATGCGGGTCGTAAAGGACACCTTTGCCGATGCCGTTCACCTGCGCAACGACCTGTTCTCCTACGAGCGTGAGATGGAGGAGGGCGAGCTCGCCAACTGCGTGCTCGTGCTCGAGACGTTCTTCGACGACATGGACACGCAGACCGCTGCCGACCTGACGAGCGAGATCCTCAGCTCGCGGCTGTACCAGTTCGAGAACACGGCGCTCGTCGAGGTGCCGATCCTCGTCGCGGAGTTCGCGCTCACGCCGCCCGAGCAGGCCAGCGTGATGCTCTATGTCAAGGGTCTGCAGGATTGGCAGGCGGGCGGCCACGAGTGGCACATGCGCTCCAGTCGCTACATGAACAGGGGCGCGGTGGCGCCCGCCGGCATCGCCTCGCCGTTCGGCCCGGCCGGTCTGGGGACCGAGAGCGCGCGCCTGCTGAGCGGGTCGCCACGTCAGTACGGGCTGACGCGCGTTCGCCAGAACACGCATGTGCCCTACCAGCAGGTCGGTCCGACGCAGTTGCCCGACTTCTACATGCCGTACACCGCGCGCGTGAACGTCAACGTCGACCGCGCGCGCCAGCACTGCATCGACTACGCGCGCGCGACCGGGATGCTCGAGCCGCTGCCCGGCACCCCCGAGCTGCGCATCTGGGACGAGCACAAGGTCGCGTCCTACGACTTCGCCGAATGCGCGGCGCGCCTGCACCCCGACGCGAGCGCGGCCGAGCTCGACATCTCGTCGGCCTGGCTGACGTGGGGAACGTACGGCGACGACTTCTTCCCGCAGCTCTTCAACACCAGCCGCGACCTCGCCGGCGCGAAGGCGTTCAACGCCCGCCTGTCGCTGTTCATGCCGCTGGACTGCGGTGCGACGCCGCCACCGGTCAACGCCGTCGAGTCCGGCCTCGCCGAGCTCTGGATGCGCACCGCGACGCCGATGAACGCAGAGCAGCGCGTCGACTTCCGGGCGGCCGTCGAGGCGATGACGCGCAGCTGGCTGTGGGAGCTGCAGAACCACATCCAGCACCGCGTCCCCGATCCCGTCGACTACATCGAGATGCGCCGCACGACGTTCGGCTCGGAGATGACGCTGCGCCTCGCGCGGATCACGATGAGCGGCAGGTTGCCGCCCGCGCTGTTCGCGATGACGCCGATCGTCCAGCTCGAGAACGCAGCGATGGACTACGCCGTCATGCTCAACGACGTCTTCTCCTACCAGAAGGAGGCGCAGTTCGAGGGCGAGCTGCACAACATGATCCTCGTGGTCGAGAACTTCCTGCAGATCGACCGCCACCGCGCGCTCGCCGTCGTCCACGACCTGATGACGGCGCGGATGAAGCAGTTCGAGCACATCATCGCGACGGAGATACCGTTCGTCGCCGACGTCCTCGAGCTCGACGAGGAGGAGCGCGCGACGCTCGACGGCTGGGTCGTGGGACTGCAGGACTGGCTGTCGGGGATCCTGGACTGGCACAACATCACGCGCCGTTACGACGAGAAGGAGCTGCGCGAGCTCAACACGCTCGGCACCGTCCTCGCGGGCGGGACGCCGAAGGCCTTCAGCTCGCTGCCTCCGACGATGTCCGGGTTGGGTTGGCTGGCGGCGCGGCCGGCGTCGAGGCCCGACGCGACGTCGTCGCCCGAGCCTGCGGTCGCGCCCGCGATCCCGTCCGTCCCTGCGCCGCTGGAGGCGTCGTCGGCGCCGTCCGTGGTCGCTGCGCAGGCCCCGCCGCCGGCGATTTCGCCCGCGCCGGCGATCCCGACCGGTCCGACCGGGCTCGGCTGCGAGGTCGCGCGGATTGCGGGCCGGCTCGCGGAGGCCCCACCTGCGCCACCGGCCGGCTGATCGGCCGGCTCGGGCCTAGAAGTCTTCGGGCAGGACGTACTCGGCGTGCAGCGCGTCGACGAAGCGCTCCACGTCGGATTCCATGTTGGCCCGCGAGAGCGTGCGCAGGTCGGCGACGAGCGCCTCGGTGCCGCGGTCGAGCGTCTCGTCGAAGCGCTGGATGAGCGCCTCGTCGAAGGTGTCGGTGACGCTCCACTCGCAGTTGGGGCAGCGCAGTTTGACCTCCCAGCGGGCCTGTTCGGCCTCTTCCCATTGCACGGGATAGACGAGCTGCGAGTCACATTCGGGGCACACGTGCAGATCGCGCTGCGCGGGGGCGAGGTCATCGTCGAAGGAGATGACCTCGATCGTCTTTCCGGAGGGCAGGGTCACCTTGCGGACGTACCGCTTGTGATCCGCAGAGTGGTTGTGATCGAACTCCTGCATGACCGACTCATCGGCATGCGGCGACGGAACTTGAACCATCTGCTAAGCGTGTCCAGAAAACGTCCGCGCAAAGGACTGCGCGGTACCCTAATTTTCCTACCGAATCGAGGATCCATCATGCCGCTCGGCATCGGCCTGCCAGAAATGCTCATCGTGCTCGTGATCGCGCTCGTCGTCTTCGGACCCAAGCGCCTCCCGGACCTCGGCCGCTCGCTCGGATCGGGCATGCGCGAGTTCAAGGACTCCATCACCGGCAGCCACAAGGACGACGACGACGAGCCGTCGAAGATCACCGCAGCGCGCGCCGAGGAATCGGACGACGCTGTGCGCACGACGCGCACCTAGACCTCGCGCCGCATGCCGACAGGACTGCGGCCGATCGGTCACGAGGACAAGCTCACCCTCGTCGACCACCTGACGGAGCTGCGCAGGCGGCTTCTCATCTCGGCCTTCACGCTCGTGGCCGCGTTCGTCCTGTGCTTCTGGCAGAACAACGCGATCCTCGACATCGTCACCAAGCCGGTGCGCGAGACGCAGAACCTGCAGGACCCCAGTCAAGCGAGCCAGGACCCGCTCGAGCAGTCGGCGCGCTTCCAGATCGAGACCGGCGAGGCGTTCAAGGTGCTGGCCCCCGCGCTCGGTTCGGCGGCCAGGACGTTCAAGGGGCTCGAAAGCGCCGAGAACCTCACGGACGCGCAGCGCCGCTCGATCACGAGCAGCGCCGAGCTGCTGGCCACGGCCAGCCGCCAGTTCGCCGTGGCGGCCGAGGCGCGACCGACCAACACGCAGCGAAACCTCGTCACGCTGGGCGTCACCGAGCCGTTCACGGCGACGATCACGATCGCCTTCTACGCATCGCTGCTGCTGGCGATGCCGATGCTGCTCTTCCAGGCCTACGCCTTCGTGTTGCCGGCGTTCAGCCCGGGCGAGCGCAAGGTGGCGTTGCCGCTGATGCTCATGGTGCCCGTGCTGTTCGTCATGGGCGCCGCGTTCGGCTACTTCGTCGTGCTCACCCGAGCCGTGGAGTTCCTGCAGAACTTCAACGACGACTCCTTCGACATCCTGTTGCAGGCCAAGGACTACTTCAAGTTCGCGGTCCTCTTCGTGGCGGGCGTCGGCGTGCTCTTCCAGATCCCCGTCGGCGTGCTGGCGGTGACGCGGCTGGGGATCTTCACGACCAAGCAGCTGGCGCGCAACCGCGGCTACGTGATCCTCGGCATCGCGGTGCTCGCGGCGGTCGCCACGCCGACCCCCGACCCGTTCACGATGTCGCTGGCGATGGCGCCGCTGATCGTCCTCTTCGAACTGAGCATCCTGCTGGCGCGCTGGCTGGAGCGCGTCAAGCCGCCCGGCGACCGGGTGGGGCGCTGGGAGGACGACGACGACGAGGACGACGAGGACGACGACGGCGACGACGATGACGACGACGAGCCGGACGACGATGACGGCGCCGGCGCGGACGACGAGCGACGGCGACGGCTTCGACGATGACGACGACGAGCCGGACGACGATGACGGCGCCGGCGCGGACGACGAGGGCGACGAGGACCCGGATGAGTCGCGGACGGATCTGACTAAGCTGGGGGAACCCGACCGGAAGGACTGATCACCCGATGTTGTTCGACCTGCGCGGACGTGGCCGGCGCCGCACCGTGCAAGTGATCTACCTCAGCCTCGCCATCCTCATGGGCGGCGGCCTTGTGCTGTTCGGCATCGGCAGCGACCAGAGCGGCGGCCTCGTCGACGCGTTCACCGACGACGCCCAGTCCGGTGGCAGCGCGGCGGAGGCGGTCGACAAGCGCATCGACGCGCAGCTCGCGAAGGTGCGCGCCAACCCGAAGGACGCAGATGCGTGGGCGCAGCTGGCGATCGCGCGCTTCCAGCGTGCCGGCGTCAACGGCGTCGCGCAGGACGGCTCCTACACCGATGACGGCAGGCGCCGCCTCGGTCTCGCCACGGACGCCTGGGAGCGCCACCTCACGCTCGCGGCCAAGCAGCCGAACCTGCGGGCGGCGAACCTCATGGTGCAGGCCTACCAGGGCCTCGACGAGCTGCCCAAGGCCGTGCGCGCCAAGCAACTGGTGACCGCCGCCGAGAAGCCGCCGAGCTCGAACCTTTATCAGCAGCTCGCGGCGCTCGCCTACCAGGCGGGCGACAACCGGCTCGGCGACCTCGCCTCCACCCGTGCGGTCGACCTCGTCCCGGCGGACGAGCGCAAAGAGCTGCGCGATGCGCTGAAGACCTACAAGCAGTCGGTCGCGGCCCAGGCCGCGCAGCAGGCCTCCCAGGGCGCCACGACCACCGGCCAGTAGGCCGTCGCTAGGATCTTCGCCCCAGCCCCTGTAGCTCAACTGGCAGAGCAGCGGACTCTTAATCCGAAGGTTCCAGGTTCGATTCCTGGCGGGGGCATTACTTCCATTCAGAAGGGCCTGGAACGTGGGCCTCGACTCGCTGAGCATGCGGACCCTCGATGCCGTCATTCAGCAGACCGCGGAGGCCGCCGATGGTTCCTGTCGTTGACGAGGCTGCAACGCAGTGCTACCACGACAGCCGCGCCAGGGCGACACTGGATATACACGAGCCCTGCGGTATATGCTCCACGGGGTGTCAAAGCACCTGATCGATCTGGACGAGGATGCGCTGAGCGCGGCGCGCGCTGAGCTGGGCACCATGACGATCAAAGACACCGTCAACCAGGCGTTGCGGCTTGCCACCGAGCAGCGCCGGCCCCGCGTCACGGCAGCGCTCGACACCCTCGGCGCCGCTGATCTTCGCGATCGCGCCGACGCATGGCGCTGACGCATCTCGTCGATACCAGCGCGCTCAAGCGCCTCGGCAACTCAGAAGTGCGAGCCGCGATCGAGCAGCTCGCCGTCGCCGGAGCGCTCGCACGACCAACGATCTGCGACCTCGAGATCGGCTACTCCGCACGCAACGAAGCCGAATGGGATCGCCTCATCGGCGCGCTCGACGCGTTCGAAGCGATCCCGACCACCAGCGCCCACATCCGCCGAGCACTCCAGGTCCAGCGACTGCTGGCAAAGCAGAGCCAGCGCGGACGAAAGATTCCCGACCTGCTCGTGGCGGCGGCCGCCGAGCAACATGACCTGACCGTCGTGCATTACGACGCCGACTTCGACCTCATCGCGTCGGTGACTGGACAGCGCTGCGAATGGATCATTCCGGCCGGCAGCACCGACTGACGAACACCGACACCTCGGATGAGCCCGGGACGCCTGCGCGCAGGCCGGGCGCTCCGTTCGGCCTCATCGCAGCCGTCGTCGGCTGAGCTGGATGTCGTCGGACAGCCGGTCCTTATGTGGGGCGCGGATCGAGCGCCGGCCGGTCGCCGGCGCGCTCCACAACGGACGCTCAACGGGACGCTGCGGCCGTGGCCGGCGCTACTGCTTTAGCCGGGACGATCGGAGTTGGCTGGCGCGGGAGAATCGTTCTCGTGCGTGTTCTTTGGTTGCTGGCGGTTGCGGCGGGTGTGGGAGCGGTGGCCGTCGAGGTATTGGCGGTGCGTGCCGGTGAGCAGGCTGGTTCGGCGGTGCTCGACTTTGTGGCGGGGTGCAGCCTTGTAGGCGCGGGGGTCGTCGGGCGTTCGTTTTCGATGGGCTGCAGGGTGATGGCCGGTCTTGCGGGCGTGCTCTGGTTTGTGGGAACGTTGCAGGTGCTCGGCGGCAGCGTCGGCCGCGCGGGTGAGTTGTGGGGATCGCTGTATGCAGCGCCGCTTGCGGCAGCGTTGCTGAGCGCACCGGCGGCTTGGCCTGTGCGGCGCAGTGAGCAAGGGCTCGTCATCTGCTTATGGCTGCGTGGCCTGATCCCGGTGCTGGCCGCTTGGAACGTCGCGACGTTGGCCGCCTCGTCAGCGCTCGGGGCGGCGGGACTGCGCCGGCCTCCGCTGGAGGGATCTGCCGTGATCGCGCGCCGGGCGGCCGCGGCCCTCGGCGGCATCCTGGCCGTCGCGGCCGGGGTTCGGCTGACGGGAACGAGCAGCGGTTGGCTTGAGCCGGTTCTGGTGGTGGTGGTCTCTGGCTGCGGAGGCGTGCTCATGTTGGTTGGCCGGCGGCCCCCGACGGCGACGGTGGTGACGTCGCTGGTGCTCGATGTGGGCCGTCGACAGGATGCGGGCACGCTCGAGCGTCGATTGGCGGAGGCGCTGGGGGATCCGGGCTTGCGGCTGCGTTATCGCCTGCGCTCGGGGGGCGACTGGCTTGATGCGTCGGGTCGCGTGGTGTCAGCACCCGTAGCCGTGGGCGACCAGGTGGTCACTCTCGTGGAGGTGCCTGGCGGCACGTCGGCCGCGTTGGTGCACGACGCCGCGGCGCTCGAAGACCGGGAGTTGCGCGAGGCGGTCGCCAGCGTCGTGCGCCTCGCCGTCGAGCGTCTACGACTGTCCTCCGACGCGGCCGCCCAGGTCGACGAGCTTGTCGCTTCACAGCGCCGCCTGGTGCAGGCCGGCCAGGAGCAGCGAGCGGCGTTCGCCGTCGAGATTCGGGAAGGACCGCAAGCTGAGCTGGGCCGCGCGGCGGACCTGCTGGCCGTGGCCGTGGACAGCGCACCGCGTGAGCTGGCCGAGTTGCTGAGTGCCGCGGTCAACGACCTGGCGGAAACGCGGGCAGATCTCGCGGCGGCCGTCCCGGCCGGCGCCGGCGGCCTTGAGGAGGCGCTCGCCCATGTTGCGCACAGCGCAGGCCTGAGGGCCGACATTCGCCTGGCCGGCGCGCCGTTACCAGCCGCAGTGGCGGAAGCGGGCTGGTATTGCGCGTCGGAGGCGATCGCCAACGCGCTCAAGCACGCCGGCGGGGCGCGGGTCTCACTCTCGGCGTATTGCGGCGACGGCGCGCTCGTGATTGAGGTGGGCGACGATGGCCCGGGCGGGGCCGATCCAGCCGGGAGCGGTCTCTCGGGGCTGCGTGCGCGGGCCGAGGCGCGGCACGGAGAGCTGCGGCTCGACAGCCCGCCCGGGGGAGGGACGCGGGTCGTCGTCCGGCTGCCGTTGCCTCAGGGGTGAGCTGCGGCGCTGGCGCTCATTCGACCTTGCGCCACGGATGGCGCGTGTAGAGCACGAAGTCATCGGGGCCGCTCACGTGGCGCCAGCGCAGGCGGTCGCGGAAGAGCTCGAAGCGGTACGTGTTCGGCGTCCCGCCGACAGCGATCGATGTTTCGGGCCGGAACAGTGCGCGGTCGCCCTTGAGCAGGACGCTGCCGACTTCTACGGGGTCGCGCTTGAAGTCCCAGCCCGGCCATTCTGGGTCCACCGCGTCGCGCATGTGGAGGATTGCATAGCGGCCGTTGCCGATGTGGATGCGGTAGTCGCCGTCGTTGCCCGGTTCGGTGCCGGTGCGGTCGAGGTCCGCCTGGGTGATCGTCACCTCATACGTGCCGTCGATGACCTTCGTCTGAGAGCGGATGGGGGCGTTGTTGTTGCAGCGGGCCCACGGGTCGACGCGAGCGCTCTCCGTGGCGAGCAGGCCGATCCGGTCGATGACGACCGCGGCGTGGACGTCGCCGTCAAGCTGGCTGTAGGTGTCCAGCTGCGCGGCGTGCAATGCGTCCAGCTGCGCCGGCGAGGGGTTGACGGGCTTCAGCCCGCCGCCGCATGCGGCAGACCAGGCGCTGCGGTGGTCGCGGGCGCGCTCTGCCTCGGCGGCGCGCTGGGCGGCTTCGCGGATCCAGTCGGTGGCCTGGGACCCAAGCTGCGTCAGGCGGTTCGTGTTGGCCACGAGCGCGGTCACCTTGGGAAACAGCGCCGCCGCCACATGGGGCGCACCGCGCGCATAGCCGGAGAACGCGGCAAGCCGCATGTCGGCCTCGACCGCGTCGAGGCGCCCGGTGCGCAGGGCGTTGACCACGTCGCGGCCGCTACGTACAGCGGTGTCAGGTCGTGCGTGCAGTGCCGTGACGATGTCGTTCGTGGTCGGGGATTGGTTGACGCGAATGCGCGCGCCCCTGAACGCGTTCGGACGGTCCAGCGGGCGCTCCGTGGCGAAGAGGTAGCGCACGCCGCGGGGTGTCAACGCCAGCCCCGTGACGTCCAGGGATTGAAGGGATCGCAGGAGCGGATCGCTGATCCTGCGGTCGCTGACGACGCGGTCCAGGAGCTCATCGCTGGTGATCAGAAACGGTGACTGCAACGCGCGAAAGGCCGTGGCGCGTTGCGACTCCCATGCGCGGGCGGCCACATCAGCGACGTCCAGTCGCCCGGCGGCGAGGTCGCGGGCAATCTGCTGATCAGTGTCCGTCGCGTCGTCGTCGTAGCGCTCAAGCACCGCGCGCAGGCGGCCGCCGGAGATGCGAGCGAGTTCTCTGACGAACGTCATGGTGGTCACGCTGGGATCGCCGCTGGCAAAGCGCAGCGTGATCGGGCGGTCTGCGTCAGTGCTCGGCGACGGGCCGCCTGACTTGCTCGCACCGTCGCCCAGCGAGCAGCCGCTCACCGATGCCGCAAGGCACGCCAGCGAGGCGAGCGCAACCGTCTGGAACGGCGTCCGGCGACCGGTCATGTGGTGACCTCCTTCGCGTCGCTGCGACCCTAAGGCCGAGCCACGGCGTGGGCAAGCGGGCTAGCCTCCTGCGGACAAGGGATAGCCCTGACAAGATCCGCTCCGATGGCGCATCGTCTCGCGTGGATGCTCGCCGCAGCCGCCGCTGCGCCGACCGTCGTGGTAATGCGAGAGCGGGGCGACGTCGCGCTCGCCGGTCCGTCCCTCTGGGCGCAGGCGCTTGCCCTCGGCGCGGGCCTGGTGCTCGTCGTCGCGGCGGCCGCATCGCGCGACGACCGCGCCATCCGGCGTTGGATGCTCGCCGCAGGAGGGGCGGCGTGGCTCGCCGCCGAATGGGCGAACCCCGGCGCACCAGGAGCGTTGGCGTTCACCGTCGGGTTGATGGCGACGGGCCTGGCGCTGCCGCTCGTGCTCGGGGCGGTCCTTTCCAGCATGGCCGCTGGGCGGCGTCTCGGCGTAGCGGCATTGGGCATCGCTGCCGGCGGTGCGGCTCTGCAGGGTCCGCTGGCGGCGCTCGCGGCAGACCCGCGTGGCGCGGGCTGCACCGACTGCCCGCCGAACCTGCTCGCGCTCGCGGCGCGCCCCGAGCTTGCCGAACGCCTCGGTGACCTTGGTGCCTGGCTGGCGGTCGGCGCGTGCGCGATCGCGTTGATGGCGTTGTTGCGGGGTCTCTGGCTCCCATCGCCGGTCGCGCGCAGGCGACACGGCCCGGTGGCTGGCGCCGTTGGCGTCTTCGCGGCAGCGACGGCAACAGAGCTCTGGCTCAGCCTGCGTGAGAACCTGGCGGCGCCGGGCGTCCGCGGCGCGCATCTCGTCGCGGCAGCCGCCCTCGTGGCGCTGGCGGCCGGGACGCGGGCGTGGCCGTTGCTCTTGCGGCGTGCGCGCGATGCGGTCGCCGCCGCCACCACGGCCGTGCAGGCTGCGACCACGGACGCAGTGGCCGGCGCGCTGGCACCGGTCGTCGGAGATACGTCGCTGACGCTCGCATACGCCGTCCCCGACGCAGGATGGGTGGATTCTCTGGGCCATCGCCTCGCGTTGCCTGCGCCGGGATCGGACCGCCGCGCCACCGTGATCGAGGACCAAGGAGCGCCGCTTGCCGCGCTGGTGCACGATGCGCACGTGGCGCTCGACCAGGATCTGCTCGAGCAGGTGGTGGCGGCCGCGCGGCTGCGCCTGGATGCCGAGCGGTTGCAGGCCGTGGTGCTGGCGCGCGTCGAGGAGTTGCGCAGCGCGCGGCGACGCGTCGTCGCCGCCTCCGAGGAGGAACGCCGGCGCCTGGAGCGCGATCTGCACGACGGAGCGCAGCAGCGTCTCGTCGCGCTGCGTTTCAGGCTCGGACTCGCACGATCGCGTGCCGAGCGCTCGAGCCTGCCGGTGATCGAGGGGCAGCTGGCCGCCGTCGACGACGCTGTCGCGCGCGCGCTCGAGGAGCTGCGTGAGCTCGCCCACGGGCTGTACCCGCCGAGCCTGGATGCCGAGGGGCTGGCGACGGCTGTACGCACAGCCGCAGAACGCGCGGGCATCATCGTCGTGGTGGATTCGCTGCCAGAGCGGCGGCTTACGGCCGCGGTCGAGCGGACCGCCTACCGTGTCCTCGTGGACACACTGTCGATCGCGGAGCGCGGTGGTGCGCGCTCGGCGCGCGTCGAGGCAAGCGAGGCTGACGAGCGCCTGACCGTGCGTGTGGAGCATGACGCGCGGCACGAGGATCCGGGGAGCGTCGCGCTGCTCGACGATCGCGTCGGCGTACTCGGGGGGTGGTTGCGCATCGAGCGCGCGTCGGGGCAGACGATCGTGGTGGCGCAGATCCCATGCGCATAGCGATCGTCGACGACCATGTGCTGCTGCGCGAGGGCCTCGCGCGGCTGCTCTCGGAGGCCGCGATGGACGTCGTCCTGCAAGCCGCCGACGCCGACGCCCTCCTGGCCGGCCTCGCCGCGACACGGCCCGACGTGGCGGTCATCGACATTCGCCTGCCGCCGGATTTCACGGATGAGGGGCTGCGTGCCGCCGACACCATCCGCGCGACGCATCCGGAGATCGCCGTCCTCATCCTCTCCCAGTACCTTGAGACGGCCTACGCGCTGCGCCTGCTGGAGCGTTTTCCCGGCGGCATCGGCTACCTGCTCAAAGATCGCGTCTCGCAGGTCGCGATTCTCACGGATGCCATCGAGCGGGTCGCCGCCGGCGAATGCGTCCTCGATCCGACGATCATCAGCCGCCTCGTCGGCAAGCCGGCGCTGGCGCCGTCGCTGGGCGAGCTCACCGCGCGCGAGCGTGACGTCCTCTCGCTGATCGCGGAGGGACGATCGAACCGCGCGATCGCGAAGCGGCTGTTTCTCAGCGAGAAGACGATCGAGGGCAACGTGCGCCGGATCTTCGACAAGCTCGGCCTCACGGACACGCCAAGCGACAACCGCCGCGTGCTCGCCGTCCTCGCCTTCCTGCGCGACTGACGCAGCGGGATCCCCCGGCATCGGTGCAGGGGTAGCCCGCTACCGCCGCCTTGGGTCTCGCCCGTAGCGTCGTCACTTCAGAGCGGCACGGAAATCGGGCCGTCAACCGACAGGGGTGTCCCATGCCGCCAGCCGTTGCTCCCATCGCGTTCCGGTCCGCTCGCAGCAGACATATCACGAGCCGCGCGGTGCTCGGATTGGCGCTCATGACGTGCTGGTTGCTCGCCCCGATCGCCGGCACATCGGCGCACGGCGCCGAGCGTTGCGTCGCGAAGCATTCCGGTTGTCATCACACGCTGCAGGCGGCTCTGGACGCGGCCCAGGACGGCGACACGATCCGCCTCGCCCGGGGCAGCTTCGCGGGTGGCGTGACGGTGACCAAGAGCGTTGCGCTCGTCGGTGCGGGCCGACGCGCGACGGTCCTACGCGGCGGCGGCCCGGTGCTCACGATCGGCACGTTCGGCGCAGCCACGTCACCCGCCGTCTCGATCCGCGACATGACCATCACCGGCGGCCGCACGACATCGAGCCCCCAGTCTGTCGCCTTCGTCGGCGAGGATAACGTCGTCGCGCTCGGCGGCGGAATCGCGATCCCACCGACCCAGGACTTCGGTGTCGGCGCGACCGTCACGATCACCAACACAGCTATCACCGACAACCGCGTCGCTCCCACAGCGACCGCGCCTGCCGGACCGCCATGCCCGGGCGGGCCGTGCCCGTTTGCGCTGGCCGCAGGCGGCGGCATCGACAACTGGGGAACGCTCACGCTCGAGAACACCACCGTCAGCGGCAATCGCGTTGGCTCGGCCTCGGGGCTGTCGGAACTGGCGAGCGACGCCGAAAGCGGCGCCATCCAGCACTGGCAGGGCCGGCTGACGATCAACAGCAGCCGCATCAGTGGCAACGACGCGACGGCAACGGCTCCCAACGGCCGCTACGCCGATTCGGGCGCGATCTTCGCGCGAGGCGGCGACGTGACGATGACCCACAGCGTCGTGTCAAACAACACCGCTGGCCTGGCGGGCGCCCTTCCCAGCAGCGTCGACACGGGAAGCCTCGGTGGCGGGATCCATCTGTCCGATCAGGTCACCTCGGCCCGATTCGCCAACACGTCCATCGTGGCCAACACGGCCAGGATGACCAACTCCGTCGGCGACGCCAATGCGACCTCCGGAGGCCTTCACGTCGACCTCGGAATCGACTTCGAGATGCGCGACAGCGTCATCGCCGCCAACCGCGTCATCTCGACAACGCTCCCAGGATCCCCGGGAAACGCGGCAGGCGACTCCGGCGCAGGCGAGCTGCACGGCACGCTGCTTCGCACGCGACTCGTCCGCAACACCGTCGACGTGCACTCCGTCGCGGGCGACGCGACCGCCCTCGCCGGCGCCGCCATCGTCTTCGGGACGCTCTCCGCGGGCACGGTCGCGCACAACCAAGCTCGTGCGGTCAGCCCACGCGGCAACGCGTCCGCCGAGGGGGGCGGACTCATCACCGACGAGGGCGGCCTCACGTTGCGCGACGTGCCCGTACGCGGCAACGACGCTGCCGCGATCGGACACAGCGGCAGCGCCCGCGGGGGCGGGATCTTCAACGCGCCGATCCCCAACGGACCGCCCGGCGGGCCGCTCGTGCTCCACTCGAGCCCGATCACCGCCAACACCATCGCCGGCAACGCCTCAATCCTCAAGACGGGCGGCGGCCTGTACATCCGCGAGCACCCGCTCACCCTCAGCGACAGCGCGATCACGCGCAACCACCCCGACCAATGCTCGGGGTGTCCCTAGCAGCACCACGCCGCACCACCGGCCGCGTCGAGAACAACCACAAGGCGTGCTCGCTGGCGCCTGATGTTGCTCCGCCGCAGAAGTCGGGGACCGCCGTCGGCCCCGCCAGCTAACCCCGCTAGACAACGATCGGAGCACGACAGACCATGCCCTTCTCCAAGCAGACCGCGCCGGCCTGCTTTCGCGCGACGCCGAGCACGTCGACGTCATGACCTCCCGCCGCACGATGGCAACTTGCGGAATCGGGCCGCGCCGCTGTGCCGTCGTCGCCGTGGGCGTCGCGTTGGCGGTGCTGGCCGCCGAGGCTGCGGCACAGGCAGCTCCGCGGTCGGTGACGCTCGGCAAGCGCTGTCGTGTGACGCTCACCGAGGGCGCTGCGGCGGGCGTGCCCACGGACGGGACGTGTCTGTTTCGTGGCCTCCGCTACGCGGCGGCTCCCGTGGGGGATCTGCGCTTCAAGGCGCCGCGGCCGGCACCGCGCTGGCGCGGTGCCCGGCGGCTGAGCGCGAGCACGAACGTCGTCTGCCCGCGCGTGGCGGCCAACACGACGGAGTCCTACGCTGGTGATCAGCCGGCCTCCGACGACGAGGATTGCCTGCGCGTCAACGTCACCGCACCCGCTGGGCGAGGACGCGCGCGTCCGGTGCTCGTTTACCTGCACGGCGGTGCGTTCATCTTCGGCTCGGGCGCCCAGGCGGACTTCGACGGGCGCTCACTGGCGCGCCGCGGCGGCGCGATCGTCGTCACGGTCAACTACCGCCTCGGCCTGCTCGGCTACCTCGAACTCGGCCGCCGGTCGGTGGCGCTGGAGGGCTCAGGCAACAACGGCCTGCGTGACCAGATGGCAGCACTGCGCTGGGTGCGCCGCAACGCCGCGGCGTTCGGCGGCGATCCGAAGCGGATCACCGTCTTCGGGCAGTCGGCCGGCGCGATCTCGATCTCGGCGATGCTGGCTGGCGAGAACCCCCGGCGTCTCTTTCGCCGCGCAATCGTCCAGAGCGGCAGCGGATATCTCGTCCACACTCGCCAACAGGCAGACGCCGCCGCCGACGAGGCCTTCAGCCTCGCGAACGTCAGCAACGCCGATCAGCTGCAGACGATGCCGATCCACCAGCTGCTCGACGTCCAGCGCCGGCTGCTCGAGCGCCACCCAATCAGCGGCGACCTGCTGTTCGCACCGTATGTCGATGGGAACCTGGTTCCCGGACCGCCGATCACGCGCATCGGCGCAGGCAGCGCCCGCGATGTCGACCTACTGATCGGCACGACCGCCGACGAGACGATGTTCTACGCGCTCCACACGCCCGTGCTCGCCTATCTCCCCGCCGCGGCCAACCCGGTCTTCCCTTCCCAGCTGCGCACCGGACAGGTTCAGATGATCGCGGTGTACGGGAGAAACCGCCAGGCGCTCGGCCTCCTTCCCGGCTGGCGCGGCACGACGATGGCAATGATCGGCGACCAGCTCTTCCGCATCCCAGCGATCCGCCAGGCGCAGGCGCAGAGCGCACACAACGCGCGCACGTACATGTACCGCTTTGACTGGCGCCCCGATGCGCCCGCCGGCACACCACCCGAACAGGACGTCGGCGCCATGCACTGCCTCGAGCTCCCCTTCGTCTTCGGCACGCTGCGCTTCGACTGGATCCCGCACGCCACGACCCGCGACCCAACCGAGCTAGCGCGCCGCCGCACGCTTTCCGAGCGCATGATGGACGCCTGGCTGTCGTTCGCGCGCACCGGCAACCCCAACTGGACGCCCTACGAAAAGACGCGGCGCACGACGATGCTCTGGGACGACAATCCACACGCGGTTGGCGCGCCGGCAGACGACGAGCGCGCGCTGTGGGACGCCTACCCCTTCGAGCACGTCAACTACGAGCTCCCTGTCGGCTGAGCATCGCGTCCAAAACGGCTCCCATCCGATCGATTCGAGATCCACGCCGCGTGGGCTGACCAAATGTCGTCAACACCCTCATCAACCCGTCTCGTGCGTGCGCGAGACGGCCCGCTCACGGGCCGTCGCGACTGAGGACCTCCTAGTGGTTCGCACGCGGCGCAGCTCCTCTGATCGCAGACCGAGCTCGCCAAGGCAGACGACGATCGCCAGGTCACGCGTCGCTACCGGTGCTGACGCGCGGCCCGCCGGTGCGAGCTCGAGTACGCGCGCCGCTGCGCGATCTTTCACCGCGCCACGTCGGCTCGTCGAGTGCTGGCCGCGGCCGCGGCCAGCCGCTGATCGTGACCGCTTCGATGTCGAGGATCTCGAGCGCGGTCGTCTGGTCGATCGCGCCGACGAGCTGTAGGTAGCGCGTCAGCCGGTTCAGGGCGGCGCGTTCCTTGCAGACCGTCGCGGGCGAGCGGCGGCCGCGTCAGCGATCGTGTCGGCTCAGCTCCGTCACAAGTACCGGGGTTCTGGTCGCAGAAGTTGGCCCACGCGTCCGTGGCCCGCTGGGAACGCTGGCCGTCGCGCGGCTCTGCGCCTCCACACGGTCACGAACCGATCACGGCCGCGAGCACCACCACCACGGTCAACCGCTGTCCGCACCACCACGACCACAGGTTCCCACGACTCGCGGCGGCGCATCCCTGCTGGTCGAGGACCGCGTCGGATGCCGGTCCTCAGCCGGAAGGGCACCCGCGTCACGCTGCGCCGGACGATGCCGAGCTCTAACCGTCCCGATAGAGCCGTCCGAAACAGAATCCCGAAGGGGCGCTATACGGGCGCCGCGATTGGCGTGGGGCGACCGCGGGTCACGGCTCCCCGGATACCGCTGAGGCAACCCCGCCATTTACTGCCAAGCGTCACAGGCGGGCCTGAGCGACTGCCACCCGCGGAGTTGTCGCGGGTGCAATCGGCACTACTGGGGATCGGCGATGTCCGAGCGCACGGCCGGCAGCATGTAGGCGACAACCAGCGCCGCGCGGGTCGGAGCCCCGGTCAACGACCGTGTCCCGAACTCGGCAGATATCGCGTCGGTGACTGGACAGCGCTGCGAATGGATCATTCCGGCCGGCAGCACCGACTGACAACATCGACTCCCTTGGCCACGCGCCGCTCGCTTGATAGTGATGTTATGTAGACCGATAGTTCCTCGTCCACGACGTCAACGATGGACCGGTTTTCTGTCTGTACTGTTCGATAGGTTCCGGCGCCATGCATGTCGGTGACGTCAGCGAGCCTCAGCGGCGCTATACGGTCCGGCGAGTTGTTCTGGGCGTTCGCACCCCACCCACGCCGGTGAGCAGCCCCGGCTATCACCGGTGCTAGCAGGGGCTGCTCACGCGGCACGAGACCCTGCACCCGTTCTGACTTCCTCGCGGCTTCCAAGGCGAAAGCGGAAGTGCTCGGCGGGTGGACCGGCCTGCGCCTCATACTGCCCGGCATGGTGCAACGTTCGGAAGTGAAGCCGGAAACATGGGCCGTGATGGCGGGACGAGGGGCCGATAGCGAGGGAGCGCCGCTGAACGTCCCCCCGGTGCCCGCTTCGAACTTCCAGCTCGGCTCCGAGCGTTCCTACAGCCGGGATGACGCTACGCCGACCTGGGAGGCTTTTGAGGAGCTGCTGGGCGGCCTAGAGGGCGGCGAGGCGGTCGCATTCGCCTCGGGCATGGGCGCTGCGGCGGCAGTGTTCGACCTGCTGCCGGTCGGAGCCAAGGTCGTCCTAGGAGACGATTGCTACCAAGCCGTCTCCGGCCTGGCCGCCGCCGGAGCGGAGCGTGGCCGATGGTGTGTGGAGCGGGTGCGAATCGAAGACACGGCGCGCTGGATCGAGCTCGCCGCCGACGCGGACCTCGTATGGCTGGAATCGCCGTCGAACCCGCTGTTGCGTGTCGCCGATCTCCCAGCGATCTGCGCCGCGCCGCGCTCGGCGGACGCGCTGGTGGTGATCGACAGCACCTTCGCGACACCGCTCGTACAGCGTCCGCTCGAACTCGGTGCCGACTTGGTCATGCACTCGGCCACGAAGTACCTGGGCGGGCACTCTGATCTCCTGCTCGGAGCCGTTGTCTCCTCGACGCCCGAGCGCGCACACCAGCTGCGCGAGCGCCGCACGCTGGCCGGGGCCACGCCCGGTGCCTTGGAGACGTTTCTCGCCGTCCGCGGCATGCGCACGCTCCCGTTGCGGCTCCAGCGCGCAACCGCGTCGGCGACTGATCTCGCCGAACGGCTCGCGCAGCACTCCGCCGTGGAGGTAGTGCGCTACCCGGGCTTCGGGGCCGTGGTGTCCTTCGACGTGCAGGGCGGCGCCGCGCCTGCAGACGCGGTCTGCGGCTCGGTGCGCATCATCCGACATGCCACCAGCCTCGGCGGCGTCGAGTCGACCATGGAACGCCGCGCCGCCATCCCGGGCCAGACCCACCTACCGCCCGGCCTCATCCGGCTTAGCGTCGGCTGCGAGCATCCGGACGACCTCTGGCGCGACCTGCAACAGGCGCTCACGCCGTAGCGCCGAGCCGCACGACTTGCCCGTCGGCGGCGACCACTCGTTCCCCTGGCACTCGATGCTGCTTTGAGGCCCGGTAGCGCCGGCCGCGGCAGTCGCGTCCCGGTGAGCGTTCGGCAGTGGGATCTGTCGCCGGCGCTGGCGAGCGAATCGGTGTGCCGTTGGGGGCCAGCCCGAGGACCGGAAATCGGACTCCCGCAGGCGGATCGGCTGCGAGGCGCAGGTGCTAAGAGGGCGGAGAGGTTCGGTCTCGCGTCGCTTGACGCCGATCGGGTCTCGCGTGCAACACGAAGATCATCCCGGCGGGCGAGCGAAGATCGTCCGTAAGGCTGATGCCGGTCTCTGTGCGCGATGTCACGGTTGCATGCAATGCCGGCCTCGTTTTATGGTGCGCTCAAGAGCGATGGGGCCGCGCTGGTCCAGGGTGATGTCCAAGGAGGGTGCAGGATGCTACGGCCGGCTTTCTCGACGACGGCATTGCTCGCGTTCTTCGCCGTGCTCGCGGCACTCATGCCCGCGGCGGCGGCGGCGGCCGGGACCACGGAGCGCATCGCCGTCGCGCCCGACGGAACGCAGGGGGACGGCTTCAGCGACGATCCGGCGCTCAGCGCCGACGGGCGCTTCGTCGCGTTTCGCTCCGCCGCCTCGAATCTCGTGGCCGGTGACACGAACGGCGTCATGGACGTCTTCGTGCGCGACCGCGAGACGGGCGCCGTGACTCGCGTGAGCGTCGCGTCCACCGGAGCGCAGGGCGATGGCATCAGCGTCAATCCGAGTCTGAGCGCCGACGGGCGCTTCGTCGCCTTCGAGTCCAATGCCTCGACGCTCGTGGCCGCAGACACCAACGCCGTGCGCGACGTCTTCCTGCACGATCGCCTGACGGGCACGACCGAGCGAATCAGCGAGTCGGCCGCCGGTGAACAGGCGGCCGGTGAGAGCTTCAGCGTACGGCTCAGCGGTGACGGGCGCCACGTGGCCTTCGGCTCCAGCGCGCCTAACCTCGTCGCCGGCGACACGAACAGCAACGCGGACGTCTTCGTGCACGACCGATCGACCGGCGCGCTCGAACGCGTCAGCGTGACGGCCGCCGGGAGTCAGGTCGCCGGGTCGAGCGGCGAGTCGTCCATCTCCGCGGACGGACGCTTCGTCACGTTCTCGTCCGGCGACTGGAACTTCGTCTCCGGAGACACGAACGGCCGGGCCGACGTGTTCCTCAAGGACCGTGCCGACGGCAGCGTGACGCGCGTCAGCGTGTCGTCGGACGGCACGCAGGCCGACGACTCCAGCACCCCGCAAGGGATCAGCGCGGACGGCCGCTACGTCCTCATGGGGTCGTGGGCAACGAACCTCGTCGCGGGCGACACCAACGGCGGCTTCGACGTCTTCCTGCACGACACGAGCGACGGCTCGACCGAGCGCATGAGCGTCGCTGCCGGCGGCACCGAGTCCAACGACCGCTCGTGGTCCGCGGCGCTCAGCCCCGACGGTCGCTTTGTCGCGTTCGAATCCTCCGCATCGAACCTGGTGAGCGGCGATTCCAACGCGGCGCGTGACGTCTTCCTGCGCGACCGCGAGGCCGGCACCCTCGAACGGGTGAGCCTGACGCTCGCGGGTGGGCAGGCGAACGCCGATAGCGTGGAGAGCGCTGTCAGCGCCGACGGGCGCCATGTGGCCTTCACGGGCTATGGCACGAACTACGTCCCCGGCGACACGAACGGCCGGCAGGAGGTGTTCGTACGCGACCGTGCGGGGGATCGCGACGGCGACGGGGTCGCCAACCGCGCCGACAACTGCCCGGATGACGCGAACCCCGACCAGGCCGACGCCGATGCCGACGGCCACGGCGACGTGTGCGACAGCGATCGCGACGGCGACGGCGCGGCGAACGCGGGTGACAACTGCCCGGATGACGCGAACACCGACCAGGCCGACCAGGACGGCGACGGACAGGGCGACGCCTGCGACAGCGATCGCGACGGCGACGGCGACGCGAACGCAAGCGACAACTGCCCGGATGCGCCGAACGGCGATCAGGCCGACGCCGACGGCGACGGCCAGGGCGACGTGTGCGACGGCGACCGCGACGGCGACACCGTGCCCAACGCGGGCGACAACTGCCCGGATACCGCCAACCTCGGCCAGGCAGATCAGGACGGTGACACGCTGGGCGACGCCTGCGACGCCGACCGCGACGGCGACACGGTGTCCGACGCCTCGGACAACTGCCCGACCGTGGACAACCGCGATCAGGCAGACCGCGACGCCGACGGGCTCGGGGACGCCTGCGACGCGGACCGCGACGGCGACGGCGAGCCCAACGGCTCCGACAACTGCCCGGATGCGGCGAACGCCGACCAGGCCGACTGGGACGCCGACGGCGAGGGCGACATTTGTGACGACGACCGTCAGCCGGCGCAGCAGCTGACCGACCTGGCGAACAGCGTGGAGGCGCTCGGGCTGCACCGCGGCACCGAGAACAGCCTCGTCAAGAAGCTTCAGGCGGCGCTGGCCGCCTACAACGCCGGCGACACCGCGGAAGCATGCTTGAAGCTCGACTCGTTCATCCAGGAGGTGCGGGCGCAGTCGGGCAAGAAGATCGAGACGACCGACGCGACGAAGCTGATCGCGGATGCCACGGCGATCAAGCAGTCGATCGGGTGCTAGCGGCTTTGGGTGGAAGCGGCGAGTGGGGTCGGCCGTTGGCGGCGCTTTGAGATTAGTAGTGGTGCCCTTGCTGGAGGCGGGTTGATCGCGTGGCCGCGACCGCTCGCCTGTGATCCTCGGGCACGCGGTAGTTCAGCCGCCCGCCTCCCGCGGCGTGCCGCGCGAGCGTCAGCGCGCGTGCAGGTCACGGACGGTTCCCGGCGTGGCGCCCGAGGCGCCGTAGTCGATTACTATACGTCGTAACGTTCGCCCGGCTGATCCTGGGCGGAGTAGCCCTTGCGCACGACGTGTAGCACCCGGCCGTCGAAGAGAGCCAAAAGCAGGGGCGCGGCAGCGGATTTCTGGCTGACGAGGAACCCTCGGGCCCGCTTCCCTCGCGCCTGTCGGTGAACCCATCCCGGATCAGTTCGTCGAAGCCACCGTCGATGCCGGCTTGCAGCGGTGAAATCATGGTCCAAGCGAGCGCGCGATAACGCTGTCGCTGTCCACTGCACCTGCAGCGGCGGGACGTTGGCGGGGGAGCGGAACCTCGCGCATTCGTCAGAGTCCTCCAAGGGTCTGGTCACGGAGGCGGTGGCGGGACCTCGAAGCGTGCCGCCACCGCCGCCGTCTGCTCCTCGTCGGCCAGCCGCCGCCGGATCTGGCGAAACGCGAGCAGGCCGAGCAGCGCCGGCAGCCCGAGCTGAAAGACGCGGTAGGCCAGCACGGCGGCGGCGGCGGGGGCGGCCGGGGAGCCGTAGACCACGAGCATGGCGATCAGGCCGCCCTCCGTTCCGCCGAGCCCGCCCGGGGTGGGGATCAGCGAGCCCACCTGGCCGAGCGCGTAGGCCAGGACAAACGCGCCGAACGGCGGTCCGCCGCCACCGAATGCCTGGAAGGCGGCGCCGAGAGCGGCGATGTCGAAAGCGAGGTACCCGATGCAGCCACCGATGACCAGGGGGTCGTGCTTGCGCAGCAGCGCGATGCTCTCGTGGACGCCGTCGCGCAGAAGGGCGGCGCCCTGCCGCGCCCACCGCCGGCCGCGCCGCTCGTTCTGCGAGCGCTGGCCGACCGGGAGGTGTCCGAGCGCGGCGACGGCGGTCACGACGGCTACCGCCAGACCGGCCGGCAGCAGCGTGCCGACCCACGACACGTCGCTCGGCAGCAGGCCGACGCCGGTGGCGGTGCCGACGATGGCGATCGCTGCGAAGCTCGTCGTGCTCGTGAGCAAAAACAGCGCCGCCGAGCGAGGGGCGGCCACGCCGGTCGGCACGCCCGCGCGGCGCAGCAGGATCGCGCCGAGCGCCGGACCCCCGACACCCCCGGTCGGCAGCAGGACGTTGCTGCCCTGTTCGGCCATCCCGAGCTGCCAGCTCGCGCGCCACGTGATCTGCCGCGACAGGGTTCCGCGCAGCGCCGCCACGTAGCTCAGCCGGGAGGACAGCGAGCACGCGAACGCGACCGCGATCCACCACGGCTGCGCCTGCCCGAAGCGCGCGCGAACGTCGCCGAGGCCGGGCAGCACGCTGATGACGAGCGCGAGGACGACGAGGAGGACCACGAGTCCGAGCGCACGCCGGCCGAGGGCTGACGAGGTCGGGACGCCGGGCGCGGCGGCGATCTGCTCGGGTGGCACGCCCCGGAGCATGCCCTAACGGCGGAAGACGATCCGCCGCGCGAGCTGCTGTCAGCAGACGTCGAGCGTCCTACATCGCGGAACGGGGTGCTCGCAGACGAGCACCGTTCAGGATCGACCGCTGTCGCTACTTCAAAATGTGCGCGCGATAATCCTCCTAATTTCAACGTCGGCACGCCTGCCGCGTGATTGGTTACAACGTTCCAAGCTGCGGACGCGACTGCGACGGGTTCCCCCGAGGCTAGCTGCGAAGGAGCCTGCTGATGTGTTGCATGCCTCGGGCGTCGTCGAGATGCTCGATGAGCACGTGGAGCGGCGGGTGGTTGCTGCGATACGGATTCTGGCAGGGGCCGCTGTAGCGTCCCCCGCCTGGGGCTGAGCTGAGACCGCCCCCCGCGTCGGTCGACAGGCGGGATTCGCGCGGTGAACACGAAGGCTGTCAAGGCCGCGCGAAAGTGGACCCCCTAGCGCCGTTTGAAACTGACCCCCTTGGAGGGTTTCGGCGGGCGTCGCGGAGGCGAAGCCCGTACCGCGTTCGTAGACGGCCTCGACAGCGTTGCGCGGCTACGAGCGGATCGTCCGCAGGAAGTGAGTGAGGCAAGATCGATCGTCTCGCGTGAGGGTGCGCTACAGGTCGGCGACGACCCCCGACCGTCTCGCCAGCTGTGCTTACGGGAAACATGGTCGGATCGATGCTCCGGCGCTGCGCCATTTCGTCATCGCCGGCGAACCCTGCTTCGCCCAACCGACCGCGCACCATTCCCGGAAGAGCCCATTGGAGTGCTTAGGATATGCCGCATGGCGGGCAGCCCCGACCACCAGCGCGGGGAACTGCTGGCGGCAGCCGAGGCGATCGTGGGCACATGGGAGGCGCGCTTCGGAGGCTCGGAGCGTCACCCGGCCACGGTCCCCGACCCCGTGCGGCTGCAGGAGGCATGGTCGGCGTTCGCGACGCGGATGGATGACCACTATCCGTTCTTTTCACCGCGCTACGCCGCGCAGATGCTCAAGCCGCCGCACGCCGTCGCCGCCGCGGGCTACCTGGCGGCGATGCTCATCAACCCCAACAACCACGCGCTCGACGGCGGCCCGGCCACCAGCGCGCTCGAGGTCGAGGTCGTCGACGAGCTCGGCCGGATGCTCGGCCTGACGGCGCCGTTTCTCGGGCATCTCACCTCCAGCGGGACGATCGCCAACCTCGAGGCGCTCTGGGTCGCGCGCGAGCTGCACCCGCAGCGCCGCATCGTCCACAGCGCCGGCGCGCACTACACCCACGCGCGCATGTGCGGTGTCCTGGGCGTGCCGGCCACGAGCGTTCCCGCCACACCCGAAGGGCGCATCGACCTCGATGCCGTCGAGGCGGAGTGTCGCCGGGGCGACGTGGGCACGGTCGTGCTGACCCTGGGCACCACTGCGGTCGGTGCGGTCGACCGCGTCGACGAGGCGCTCGCGCTGCGCGAACGCTACGGGGTGCGCCTGCACGTCGATGCCGCCTACGGCGGCTTCTTCACGCTCCTGGCCGCGGGCGCCGACCCGCTCGTCGATCCGGGGCCGTTTGAAGCCGTCGGCGCGTGCGACTCGGTGGTCATCGATCCGCACAAGCACGGATTGCAGCCCTACGGGTGCGGCGCGGTGCTGTTCGCCGACCCCGGCGTCGGCCGCCTGTTCAAGCACGACTCGCCCTACACGTACTTCACCTCGGGCGAGCTGCACCTCGGGGAGATCAGCCTGGAGTGCTCGCGGGCGGGAGCGGCGGCGGCGGCGCTGTGGCTGACGCTGCAGGTCTTCCCGCTGGCCGCCGACGCGGGCCTCGGCCCGATCCTCGCGGCCGGCCGGCGCGCGGCGCAGGACTGGGCGACCCGGCTGGCCGCCTCCGCGGTGCTGGAGCTGCACCTGGAGCCCGAGCTCGACATCGTGACCTACTTCCCGGCGGCCACGGCGCTGTCGGAGGTCGACGCGCGCAGCGTCGCGGTGATGCGGGCCGGCATGGACGACCCCGGCGACCCCGTGTTCCTCAGCGTGCTGAGCGTGCAGCGCGACGCCCTGCTCTCCCGCCACCCGCAGCTCGCCGGCGACGCCGAGTCCGCCCGCGTACTGCGCAGCGTGCTGATGAAGCCCGAGCACGAGCACGTCGTGGAGAGCCTCCACGCGCGCGTCGAGGCGCTGGCGGCGGCGCGATGACACGCGCCCCCGGCGAGGATCCGCCCGTCGCGGCGGAAGCGCTGCCACCGTCGCCGCCGGCGGCGACGGCGGAGTCCGCCGCGCCACGCGCCGCGCCCGGCCCCGGCGATCCCGTCCCCCGCTGGCTGCGCTCGAGCGCGGCGATCGCCTGGCGGCTGCTCGTCGTCGGCGCGGCCATCGCGGTCACCGCCTACGTGCTCGCCTACCTGCGCATCGTCGTGCTGCCGGTCATCGTCGCGATCCTGCTCAGCACGATCCTGCGCCCGCCGACGCGCTGGCTCAGCCGCCACCGCTTCTCCGACGGCGCCGCGGCGCTGACCGTGCTGCTTGGGGCGATCGCCGTCCTGGCCGGCGCGCTCGCGATGGCCGGCGCGGCGATCGCCCGGCAGGTCTCCGACCTCGCCGACAGCGTCCAGGAGGGCATCCGCGAGGCCGGCGACGCGCTCGACCGAGCCGCCCTTCGACCTCAGCCAGGCCGACATCGACCGCTACATCGACAACGCCGGCGAGCAGCTCAGCGACTCCAGCGGGGCGCTGACCGGCGGCATCGTCCACGGCGCGGTGCTGGCCGGCGAGGTGATCACCGGGCTGATCATCACGCTGCTGCTGACGTTCTTCTTCCTCAAGGACGGGCCGCGCATCTGGCGCTGGCTCGTCGACACGTTCGGCGGCCGCCAGGCCACGCGGCTGGACGAGCTGGCGCGCCGGTCGTACTCGGCGCTCACGGGCTACGTCCGCGGCCTCGTGCTCGTCGGCGCGGCCGACGCGACGATGATCGGCGCCGGCCTGGCGATCCTCGGCGTCCCGCTCGTCATCCCGCTGATGCTGCTCACGTTCCTGGCGGCCTTCGTGCCGCTGATCGGCGCCTTCAGCGCCGGCCTCGCCGCGGTCCTGATCGCGCTCGTCGACGGCGGCGTGGTCACGGCGGCGATCGTGCTCGCGCTCGTCGTCGCCGTCCAGCAGATCGAGGGCCATCTGCTCTATCCGATCATCATGGGCCGCACGATCAACATCCATCCGATCGCCGTGATCCTGGCGCTGGCGATCGGCGGCATCACGGCGGGCATCATCGGCGTGTTCATCTCGGTCCCGATCGTGACCGTCGCGGCGACGGCGCTCGCCTACGTGCGCGAGACGCGCGATGCGCCTGCCGCGCCCGCCGCGGTGGAGCCAACCGACCCGCCGGACCCGCCGCCGGCGCCGGGCCCGCCGCCGGTCGCCGCACCGGGCTGACGGGGGGCGTCCGCGACGACCCACGGCCGCCCGCTGCGTCACGGGGAAGAAACGCAGGGACGGCCGTGAGACCCCGAGGAACCGTCACGAGTAGGAGTCGCGACCCGTGGATCCGTGACAGGATCTTCGACGCGAGCGGCGACCGGCCGCACGCGCGGCCGGCCGGTGCATGTGTCACATCGTGGAGACGATGGGCAAGCCGAGGTCAGCTGGAGCCGGGAGTGCGGGTCCGGCCGGCGTTATCGTCGGCGAGGTGCTGTTCGACGAGCTCGTGGGAAAGGTCGGCCCGGAGCGCTACCGCGCGGCCTGCGAGCGGGCCTGGCAGACCGCGGCGGGAACGGGCCGCTGCGGCGGCCAGCGCTCCTGGCCGGGCGACCTGCAGGCGGTGCCGCCGGAGTTCGCCGACGCGTGGTGGGACGGCGGCGCGCCGATCGGCGAGCGCCTGGCCGCGGCGCTGCGGCTGTACGCGGAGATGCCCTGCTACGCCAACACGATCGCCCTGCACGGCTTCTACGGCGAGTTCGGCGCCGCGCAGCGCGGCGCGCTGTGGGAGGCCTACCGCGCCTGGCTGGCCGGCGACGACGACCGCCTCGCGGATCCGGTCGCGCACTCGCTGTGGATCGACTTCTTCGAGGACGCGGCGACCGTCGACGAGGCCTGGCGGGAGGTCACCCGCACCGACGTCGTTCCCTGGGAGCGCCGCGTCGAGCGCGTGCTGGCGGTCGCGGGTCCGGTGCCGTGGCGCGCCAAGGCGCCGCTGCTCGACGAGCTGGCGGGCGACCCGCGCATGCACCGCGCGGTCTTCGGCGCCCTCGCGGGCGCCGCGTTCGACCTGCTCGGCGACCTCGGCCCCGGCGCCTCCGCGCTGCTGGCCCGCCTCGAGCTGCCCGCCGACACGCCGGACCTCGCGGTGCTGCGCGCACGGCTCGCCCCGCCCTGACCGGCGCCTTCGCGCGGCCGGCCGGCGGTTTCGTCGTAGGCTAGACGGCATGCCTCCGACACTGGTGATCCTCGACGGCACGGTGACCCAGGTCGCCGACGCTCGCATCTCCGTCACCGACGAGGGCCTGCTGCGCGGCGACGGCGTCTTCGAGGTCGCGCGCATCTACGGCGGGCGTCCGTTCGCGCTCGAGGAGCACCTGGAGCGCATGGCGCGCAGCGCGCAGGCCCTGCGCCTGCCGTTCGACGCCGACGCCATGCGCGACGACGCGGACGCGCTGCTCACCGCCGGCGCGCCCGACGACGCCATGCTGCGCCTGGTCGTCACGCGCGGCGGCCGGCGGATCGGGATGCTCGAGACCCTGCCCGCGCGGCCCGCGACGATCGCGCTGCAGACGGTCACCTACACGCCGACCCGCGTCCTGGACGGCGTGAAGTCGCTCTCCTACGCGGCGAACATGCTCGCCACACGGCTGGCGCAGGAGCAGGGCGCCGACGAGGCGCTGCTCGTCTCGCCGCACGGGCGCGTGCTCGAGGGACCCACGACGTCGCTCTTCTACGTGCTCGACGGTGCGCTGTACACGCCGCCGCTGAGCGATCGCATCCTGGACTCGATCACCCGCCGCGCGCTGCTCGCCGTCACCGACGCCGAGGAGCGCGTCACGACGCTCGACGATCTCGCGGCGGCCACCGAGGCGTTCCTGGCTTCGTCGCTGCGCGAGGTGCACCCCGTGCACGCGATCGACGGCGCCGCGCTGGCGCAGGCGCCCGGCCCGGTGTCGTCCGCCGCGGCCGTGGCCGTGCGCGAGCACATCGAGGTCGAGCTCGCGCGCGCGCCGGCCGCGTGAAGATCGTCACGGTCATCGGCAACCGGCCGCAGTTCGTCAAGGCCGCGGCCGTTTCCGGACCGCTGCGCGAACAGCACGAGGAGCTGCTCGTGCACACCGGCCAGCACTACGACGACGAGCTGTCGGCGATCTTCGTGCGCGAGCTCGACATGCCGGCGCCCGACGTCGAGCTGGGGCTCGGCGGCGGATCGAACACCGAGCAGACCGCGCGCATGCTCGGCGCGCTGGGCGAGCTGCTGCGCGACAAGCGGCCCGATGTCGTGCTCGTCTACGGCGACACGAACTCGACCCTGGCCGGGGCGCTCGCCGCCGCCCAGGCGCGGATCCCCGTCGCCCACGTCGAGGCCGGGATGCGCTCCTTCGACCGCGCGATGCCCGAGGAGCTCAACCGCGTGGTGACCGACCATGTCTCCGACCTTCTGCTCGTCCCGTCGCGCAACGCGGCCGACAACCTCGCGCGCGAGGGCATCCCGGCCGGCGCCGTGCAGGTCGTCGGCGATGTCATGGTCGACGTCGCGCGGCTGCTCGCCCCGCGCGCTCGCGCCGACGGCGGGCCGCTGCAGGACGCCGGCGTGCGGGCCGGCGAGTACGTGCTCGTCACCGCGCACCGCGCCGGCACCGTCGACGACCCGCAGCGCCTGGAGCGCCTCGTCGAGCTGCTGCTGGCCGTCGAGCTGCCGGTCGTGCTGCCGCTGCACCCGCGCACCCGCACCCGGCTGCAGGCGGCCGGGCTGCTGCCGCGCCTGGAGGCCGGCGTCACGCTCCTGCCGCCGCTCGGCCCGCTGGCCTTCGCCGCGCTGCTGACCCGCGCGCGCGCCGTCCTGACGGACTCTGGCGGCGTCCAGAAGGAGGCCTACCTCGCGGGCGTGCCGTGCGTCACCCTGCGCGACAGCACCGAGTGGGTCGAGACCGTGCAGGCCGGCTGGAACGTGCTCGTCGATCTCGACGCCGACGCCGCCCGCGCCGCCCTTGCGGAGAGCCCCCCGGCCGAGCGTCCCGAGCTCTACGGCGACGGTCACGCGGCCGACCGCGTCGTCGCCGCGATGGCTACATTGCGTCGCCCATGATCGACGCTCCCGGACTCGTCCTCAGCCCCAGCGCCCAGGTCGGCGCCCGTGTGAGCTTCGGCGCCCACGTCGTCGTCCACGACGGCGTGGTGATCGGCGACGACGTCGTCATCGGCGACGGCGCCGTGCTCGGCAAGGCGCCGAAGCTCGCCAAGCGCTCGACCGCTCCGCGCGACGTGTCCGCACCGCTCGTCATCGCGGCCGGCGCCGTGATCGGCACCCAGGCCATCGTCTTCGCCGGCGCGCAGATCGGGGCGGGCACGATCGTCGGCGACCAGGCCTTCGTGCGCGAGCGCGCGGTGATCGGCCCGGACACCGTCATCGGGCGCGCCAGCGGCGTCGACAACGACGTGAAGATCGGCGCCCGCGTGCGCCTCCAGTCGCAGGGCTACGTCACCGCCTACACCGTCATCGAGGACGACGTCTTCTTCGGGCCCTGCGCGATGACGACCAACGACGACACGATGGGGCGCCACCCCAAGGGCATGCCGCTGCGCGGGGCGACGCTGCGGCGCGCCTGCCGGATCGGCGGCGGCGCCGTGCTCGTGCCCGGGGTGGAGATCGGCGAGGAGGCATTCGTCGCCGCGGGCGCGGTCGTCACCGCCGACGTGCCGGCGCGCAAGGTCGTCATGGGCGTGCCCGCGCGGCTCGTGCGCGACGTGCCCGACGAGGACCTGCTCGAGCGCTGGGCCTAGCGGCAGGCGCGCCGGACCTCGGGCCGGCGGCTACGCCGCGGCGGCGAGGCGCTCGCCCTGCATCCAGATGATCTGCTCGCGGCCCGGGCCGACGCCGACGAGCACGATCGGCACCTTGATCTGCTCCGCGATGAAGTCCAGGTAGTCGCGCGCGGCCTGCGGCAGGTCCGCCGGCGAGCGGCACTCGGTGATGTCCTCTGCCCAGCCGTCGAGCTCGATGTACTCGCCGCGCGAGTGGTGCAGGACCGACTGGTGGTAGGGAAAGTCGGTGAAGTGCGCGCCGTCGAGGCCGCTGTAGGCCGTGCAGACCTTGATCTTCTCGAAGCCGGTGAGGACGTCGAGCTTCGTGATCGCCAGCGACGTCAGGCCGTTGATGCGCGCGGCGTAGCGCAGGGCGGGGATGTCCAGCCAGCCGGTGCGCCGGGCGCGACCGGTCGTCGTCCCGAACTCGCCGCCGCGGGTGCGGATGTCCTCGCCGACCTCGTCGTGCAGCTCGGTCGGAAACGGCCCCGAGCCGACGCGCGTGACGTAGGCCTTCGCGATGCCCCACACCTCGTGGATGTCCTTCGGGCCGACGCCCGCGCCGACGCAGGCCGCGCCGGCGATCGGGTTGGAGGACGTGACGAAGGGATACGTGCCGTGGTCGATGTCCAGCAGCGCACCCTGCGCGCCCTCGTAGATGACGAGCTTGTCGGCGTCCAGGGCGTCCCAGACGATCCGCGCGGTGTCGGCGATGTGGCGCTCGAGGCGATGGCCGTAGGTGAGGTACGCCTCGGTCATCGACTGTAGGTCCAGCGCCGGGTCCTTGGCGTACGGGCGCAGGCTCAGCCGCTTGGGGTCGATCGCCGCGGTGATCTTCTTCTTGAGGATCTTCTCGTCGAGCAGGTCCTGCATGCGGATGCCCAGGCGCGCGGCCTTGTCGGCGTAGGCGGGGCCGATGCCGCGCCGCGTCGTGCCGATCTGCAGCTTGCCGAGCTTCGTCTCGCCGGCCGTGTCGAGCAGCAGGTGGTAGGGCATGATCACGTGCGCGTTGGCGCTGATGCGCAGGCCGCTCGTGTCGATCTTGCGCGCGCGCAGCGCGTCGAGCTCGTCGGTCAGGACGGAGGGGTCGATGACGACGCCGTTGCCGATGATGCAGCGCTTGCCGGGATAGAGGATCCCCGACGGGATGAGATGGAACTTGAACACCTCGCCGTCGCGGATGATCGTGTGGCCGGCGTTGTTGCCGCCCTGGAAGCGCACGATCGCATCCGCGCGCTCGGCGACGAGGTCGACGACCTTGCCCTTGCCCTCATCGCCCCATTGGGCGCCCACGATGCAGATGCCTGGCATGCGCGGGCGATTCTAGTGTGCGCGCTCGCATCTTCCCGGTCGCGCGGGCCCGACCCGCTACGCCGTGCGCACGTCGTGGTGCTGCTGGCGGGCGTCGGCGCCCCACAGCGGCAGCATCTCGCACATCTCCTCCAGCCGCGAGACCGTCCGCTCGTTGATCTGCTCGGCGAGATCGTCGCGCTCGAGGTTCGTCGTGATGATCACCGAGCGCTCGTCCTCGTAGCGCGCATTGACGATCGCGTAGAGCTGCTCGAGCACCCAGTCGCTCGTCTTCTCGGCGCCGACGTCGTCGATGTGCAGGAGGTCGACGGCGGTCAGGCGGTCGAGCAGATCGACGTAGGAGTTGCCGCGGTCGTCGTCGAACGTCGTGCGGATCTCGGCCAGCAGCCGTGGCAGGGAGTAGATCGCGACGCTGCGACCGGCCTCCAGCGCGTGGCGCGAGACGAGCATCGCGAGCGTCGTCTTGCCGGTCCCGACCGACCCGAAGAACCACAGCCCGCGGCCGGCGTTCAGGTTCTCGTCGATGCGGTTGACGTAGCGGCGCACCGCGGCGGTCACCGGGCCCGCGATCTCCGTCACCGGCGGGCGGTCGAACGACACGCCGCGGTACTTGCGCGGGATGACGCCGCTGAGCGTCTTGGCCCGTGCACGGCTCACCCGCTGGGCCCGGCAGCGGCAGTCGCTGGCGGTGTTCGTCGCGTCGTCGACGACGAAGCCGCTGCCGTCGCACAGATCGAACGGGCAGCGGTCCTCGGGGACGGGCAGCGGCAGGCGGGCGGTGCTCATGGGCGCGCCTGCGAGCGTAGGTCACGCGGCGGCGGGTCCGGCGGCAGTGATCCGCCCGGCGGCGCCGACGCGCACAGCGCGTGAGAACGTTTCCCCACCGTAGGAGGTCTCGGATGAACGGCTGGACGCTCGGGCTGCTGGAGGTCGCGCCGGTTGCGATCGTCGCCGTGATCGTGTTCCGGCATCTTCGGGCTGCGCGGGACGACGGCGCCCTGGAGCCGGGCGCCGACTCGCCGCTCGCGCTTCCGCGAGCGGACAGTCCGCCGCGGTGGGAGTGATCCGCCGCCGGGGGGCGACGCGCAGTGCCCAGCAGGACGTCTTCCCCCAACTTCAGGAGCTTCGCAATGCAAGACAAGACCCTCGCACAGATCTACGCCCTCGCGCTCGGCGCCGTGCTCGTGCTCGTCGGCATTATCGGCTTCCTCGTCGAGCCGAGCTTCGGCATCGGCGACGACGCGCAGCGCGGCACGCTGATCGCGTTCGACATCAACGGCTGGCACAACGTCGTCCACCTGCTGTCCGGCGTCGTCGGCCTCGTGATGGCCCGGACGGCCGCGAACGCGCGGCTCTTCGCGATCGGCTACGGCGTGGTGTACCTGCTCGTCACGGCGCTCGGCTTCATCGTGGGCGACGGCGGCTACCTGCTGTCGATCATCCCGATCAACACCGCCGACAACCTGCTGCACCTGCTCATCGCGGTGAGCGGCATCGCGGTCGGCCTGGCCAGCCCCGCCACGGGCGGCGCACCGCGCCGTACGGCGACGGCCTGATCCAGTGCCCACGCGGGCCGGGGGCGCGACGAGCGTCTCCGGCCCGACCGGGCGATCGAGACCATGCTGTTCATCGCACACGCAGGACACTGGGCGCTCGGCGCGCTGCAGGCCGCACCGCTGGTCGTCGTCGCAGCGGTCGTCATGTGGAGAACCTGGGCGCAGCGCGGGCTGCGCGCGCAGACGGGGGATCCGGCCCCTCACGCGTAGCGCTCCGGCGACGTGTAGTTGAGGAACTTCGGATACTCCTTGGCGAACGTCAGCTCGACCTCGCCGATCGCGCCGTTGCGGTGCTTGGCGATGATGATGTCGGCGATCCCCGCCCGCTCGGTCTCCTTGTCGTAGTACTCCTCGCGGAAGATGAACGCGACGAGGTCGGCATCCTGTTCTATCGACCCACTTTCGCGTAGATCCGACAGCAGCGGGCGCTTGGAGTCGATCGACTGGCCGCGCGTCTCGACGGCGCGCGAGAGCTGCGACAGGGCGATGACCGGCACGTGCAGCTCGCGGGCGAGGATCTTCAGCCCGCGGCTCATCTCACCGACCTGCTGCACCCGCGACTCGACGCGGCCGTCGGGGCGCATGAGTTGCAGGTAGTCGATGATGATCAGGCCCAGCGGCTGCTGCTGGTGCAGCCGCCGCGCCTTCGCGCGGATCTCGATGATCCCGACGTCGGAGGAATCGTCGATGAACAGCGGCGCCGCGGCGAGCTTGGCCGACGCCTGGAGGATCTTCGGCCACTTCGAGTCGGGTACGCGGCCCTTGCGCAGCTCGTCGCCCTTGATGCGTCCCTGGGAGGCCACGAAGCGCTGCGCGAGCTCCGTCTCGGACATCTCGAGAGAGAACAGCGCGACGGGCCGGCCGTGGTCGATCGCGGCGTTCTCGGCGATGTTCGTGACGAGCGCCGAGTTGTGCACGACGAAGTCATCGGCGACGAAGTTGTGATGGACGGGAACCGTGAGGTCGAACGTCTCCTCCTCGCCGATCGGCTCGATCGAGACGATCTCGTCCCACCAGATGTCCGAGGTGGCGAGCTGGTCGAGCTCCTCGTCGCCGCTGAAGTCGGCGAGCTTCTGTAGCTGCCGGCGCGAGACGCCGCGCGTGTGCACGTGCCAGTTGTGGTTGCGTGGATGGCCGACGGCCTGGCTGACCTCGGCCCATGAGCGCTCGCCCTTGGCCGCCAGCACGCGGCGCCAGACGGCCGGCGGCAGCGTGTCGACGTTCGTTCCGGGTGTCGCGGATCGCAGCGTCGCGATCGCGCGGCCGACCTGCGGCGCCTTGCCGCAGACGTCGACGAGGTGGCAGAAGCGCTCGATGCCCTCCTGCCCGGTGATGCGGACCTCGCGGGCGACGGTCTCGGTGCCCTCGTAGACCGCTCGCTTGAGCGTGCGGATGCACGAGACGATGCCGAGCCGCAGGAGCAGGTGCTGGACGTCGCGGGCAAGACGCTCGCTGATCGTCGTGTAGCCGACCTGACGCAGCCGCTCGGTGGCGTAGATGTGCCCGTCACAGGCGTACAGGATCCCCAGGAAGCGGGCGATCTCGCGCTCGTCGAGCCCGAAGATCGCGTCCGGCACGAACTTGGTGGCCGAGCTCTTGCCCCAGATGCCGTGGCGCCTACAGAGCTCTGTCACCGGGTTGCCGCGCGCCGGCTCGGCGCTGCTGAGATAGGCGTTGAAGTTCGTGCTCGTCGGGAACTTGCGGCGCGCATGCCAGCGGGCGCCGATGTCCTCAGCGGCGGCTTGCATCTCGGCGCCGATCGCTGAGCTCTCCGCATACGTGAACGATGGCGTGCCACGCAGGATGCACCCGTCAGCAATCAGTCCAGCGAGCAGAACCAGCTCGTGGTCCGGCATGAGCTGGTCCTGTATGTGCGCCGGGAGGCGCCGTGGGACGCCGATCCTGTCTCCCGGTGCCAGCTCGTCTACGCGCTTCCAGCCGTCGAGCGTCAACAAGGGGTGGTTCGCGGTCGCGTCGGTTCGGCGGCCCAGACGCGTCGTCACTCGAAACAGCGGGCGCACACCGTTGCGGAAGGTTGCTGAAACACGAGCGTGCCGGAGGCGCAGATCGGGACCGATCGCTGCGACCCAGATCTCTTCGCCCGATTCATGTAGGCGCACGACCTCGTCCAAGCGCCTCCGCGCGCCCGAAAACGAATCATAGACAAGAGTCGATCCATTCTGACATTTGCCCATCGCCGGCCTGGCCGCGATGACGATGAGGTTGCCCGGCTGAAAGCCGCCGGTGATCTCGTCCAAGTCCCGAAATCCCGACGGCGTGCCGGTCAGCGACGTGCCCTCGCGCGAGAGCTTCTCCATCTTGCGCAGCTCGTCGTCGAGGATCTCGTCGATCGTGCGGAAGTCCTTCTGGCGGTCGTCGTGGGCGACCTCGAGCATCGCCCGCTCGGCCTGCTCGACGAGGTCGCGCGGCGCGGCGGCGTGGTTGAGCACGGAGGCCTGGATCTCGTAGGTCGTGCTCAGCAGCCGGCGCATCAGCGCGTGCTCGCGCACGATCTGCGCGTAGCGGCGGATCCCGCCCAGTCCCGGCACGCCGCCGGTCAGCTCGTCGATCGCCGCCTTGCCGCCGACCTGGTCGAGGTCGCCGGTCGAGCGCAGGTGCTCGCTGACCGTGAGCACGTCGATCGGCTCGCTCTCGCGATACAGCGCGAGCATCGACTGGTAGATGAGCCGGTGGCGGTCGCGGTAGAAGTCCTCGGCCTTCAGGCCCTCCTCGATGACGAGGCCGTACATCGTGCGGTCCGAGAGCAGGATGCCGCCGAGCACCGACTGCTCGGCCTCGAGCGAATGCGGCGGCGCGACGCCGGTGGCGATCGTCGCGGGAGGCCGCGCAGGGGAGTCGGGGTGCGTGCTCACGGCCGTAGCAGGCTAGGCGGACGACCCGGCGGATTCAGCATCCGACCCGCTTCTTGCGAACGAATTTCTTGCGCGGCGGCGAGCCGCGCCCGGCGGTGGCGACGGACCCTCATGCGAACAGATGTTCGCATACCGAGCGGACGGCAAACGAGGGGCGTCAGCCCGCGGTGAGACGCCCGTTCAGGCGGGCTCGTCGGGCCAGCGGCCGTGCTCGCTGTAGAACTCGCGCGCCGCGTCCTCCGCGTCGCGCTCGACGGGCCCGCTGCGCATGGCCCACAGCAGCACGCCGATCCCTGCGATCCCGCCGGCGACCCCGACGACGCTCCAGATCGTGTCGGCGAGGGTGGCGAGCGGCAGCAGAGCTAGTGGTTCGTCGCTCGACAGGCCAAGGGACGAACCACCTAGTGACTCACGGCACTAGGTGCGCTCGACGACCATCGTCTTGACCGAGGCCGTCACGCCCTCGGCGACCTCGACGACGACGACGTAGGTGCCGACGTTCTTGATCGGCTCGTCGAGGTGGATCTTGCGCCGGTCGACCTTCACGCCGCGGGCTTCCTCGATCGCGTCGGCGATGTCCTGGTTGGTCACCGAGCCGAAGAGGCGGCCGTCGTCGCCGGCCTGCTGGCTGATCGTCAGCACGGTGCGGCTGAGGACCTCGGCGTCGTCCTTGGCCTTGGCGACGAGCGCCTGCGTGGCCTTGTCGGTGGACTCTGCGCGGCGGCGGGCCTCCTCGAGCGCGCCCTTCGTCGCGGGCTGGGCGAGCTTGCGCGGCATGAGGTAGTTGCGCAGGTACCCCTTGGAGACGTCGACGACGGCCCCGCGCTCGCCGAGGTGCTCGACGTCCTGCATGAGGATCGCGGAGGGCATCTAGTCGCGTCCGCGGCGTCCGCCGCGCCCGCCCTCGCGCTCGGTGTCGTCACGGCCGCCCTCGTTGACGTAGGGCAGCAGCGCCAGCTCGCGGGCGCGCTTGACGGCACGGGCGATCTGGCTCTGGTGACGGCGGCACGCGCCGGTGATCCGCCGCGAGCGGATCTTGCCCTTCTCGGAGATGAACTTGCGCAGGACGGCGGTGTCCTTGTAGTCGACCTGCTCGACCTTGTCCTTGCAGTACGGGCAGGGCTTGCGCCGGCCGGTGCCGGGCCCGCCCTTCTTGTCGCGTCGGCGCGTGGGCTTGCCACGGTTGCGCTGCTTTGCCACTGACGAAAGTCCTTAAGTCGCTTGCTGAGAGCGCGCACGGCCATGCGCGCGGGCGGTCATTGTGACAAACGCGGCGCGGCGTCCGCGGATTGCGCTACGGGCGGGCGTGCGCGATCAGCCCGTGCGGCGCTCGAGGCGGCCCTCGGCGAGCCCCTCGAGGGATATCTCGTCGATCGAGTTGACGACGATGTCGGCGTCCGCGCCGGCCAGCAGCGCCTCGTCGTCGTGGCGCGCGACGCCGAGCGCGGCGAACGCGCCGGCCTTGGCGGCCTGGATGCCCGACTCGGCGTCCTCGACGACGAACGCGTGATCGGGATCGACGCCGAGCTCCTCCCCGGCGGTGAGAAAGATCTGCGGGTGCGGCTTGCCCTGCTCGAACTCGCGGCCGGAGATGTCGACGTCGAAGGCGTCCAGCAGCGTCAGGCCGGGCGTCATCCACTCCGGCGACAGGCCCTCCTCCTCGGCGAAGGTATCCATGCGGATCTTGCGCAGGAAGAGGCCCGCGTTCTTCGACGACGAGGCGGCCGCGATCTTCATCCCGGCGTCCTTGACGGCGATGACGAAGCGCAGCGCGTCCGGGTAGGCGGAGAACCTGCCGGCCTCGATGAGCTCGACGACCATCTCCTGCTTGCGGTCGGCGTACTCGTCGACGCGAGACTGCGGATCGGGCACGCCGAAGTGCTCCAGCGCGCCCATCGCGCCGGCCATCCGCGGCTTGCCGGACAGAACCTCCTGGTAGACCTTCGCCGTGAAGGCGCCGGGCGTCCATGACGTCTGGTCGCGGATGTCGGCCCACGAGCCCTCCATGAGCTCGGTGAAGGCGTCGCGCCAGGCGGCCTCGTGAGGCGAGTCGACGAGCACGCCGTCGACGTCGAAGATCGCTGCTCGAAAGCCGCCCTGCGTGGTCATGTTCCCCCTCGGGTGTCGCTGCCCTGACCGATCGGCGCCGGCTCGGCCTCGAGCGTGAACGTGCAGCGTTCGCCCGCCCCGACCTCGCGCACGTCGTCGCCGATGCCGACTCTGATCGCGCGGCTGAAGCCGCCGGTGATGACGACCGTCAGCTCGCCGTCGCGGATCGTCACGCGGATCGGCGTGCCGTGCACCTGCATCGGAAACGACAGCCCGTTGAGCTTGTCGGTGAGCGTCGGGGCGAAGAAGAGGATGCCGTCGCGGATCTCCGCGCCGGTGTAGGCGCGCTGGACGAGGTCGATCGTGCCCGCCATCACGCCGAGGTGGATGCCCTCCTTCGTCGTGCCGCCCTGGACGTCGCCGACGTCGCTCTCCAGCGCGACGAGGAAGCGCTCCCACGAGTGCTCGGGATCGATCGGCGCGAGCACGCCGGCATGCGCGATGTAGCTCAGCGTCGAGCCGTGCGACGTGCGCTCGTCGTAGTAGTCGATGTTGCGCCGCGCGCTGTCGGGGTCCCACTCGTAGCCGAGGCGCTCGAACAGCCGGCTGATCTCGTCGGGCGAGAAGAGGAAGAACAGCAGCACGGTGTCGGCCTGCTTGGCGAGCTTGTAGCGGTCGGGGTCGTCGCCCTCGGCGCGCAGGATCCGGTCGAGGCGCTGGATGTTGTCGTGCTTGGCGCGGTAGCCGTCCCAGTCGAGCTCCTCGAGCTCGTCGTAGCCCTCGAACTGGCTGATGATGCCGTCGCCGTGGAAGGGGACGTACATCTTCGAGCTCATCTCGCGCCAGGTCGCGATCTCCTCGTCGGTCAGGCCGAGCTTGGCCCGCAGCGTGTCGCGCCGGCGCTCGGTGAGCAGGCCGAGGACGACCTGCGCCTGCTCGCAGATCCAGGCGACCATGACGTTCGTGTAGGCGTTGTTGCGCAGCCCGTGGTCCGCGGCGTCGGGGTACTTCTCGTGAAACTCGTCGGGTCCCATGACGCCGTGGATCTCGTAGCGGTCGCGCTCGGGGTTGAGGTGCGCGATCGAGCTCCAGAAGCGCGCGATCTCGAGCATGATCTCCGCGCCGTGGTCGCGCAGGAAGTCGAGGTCGTTCGTCGCCTGGTGGTAGTGCCAGACGTTGTAGAAGATCGCCGCGTTGACGTGGCGCTGGCGGTGGCTGAGGTCAGGGTCCCACTGGCCCGACAGCGGGTTGAGGTGCACGACCTGGGTCTCCTCGCTGCCGTCGCTGCCGCTCTGCCAGGGGAACATCGCGCCGGCGTAGCCTGCCTCGCGTGCCGCGGCGCGCGCCTCGCCCAGGCGCCGGTAGCGGTACATGATCAGCTCGCGGGTGATCTCCGGCAGGCGCGACGTCAGGTAGCGAAAGACGTAGAGCTCGTCCCAGAAGACGTGGCCGCGGTAGGCCTCGCCGTTGAGGCCGCGCGCCGGCACGCCGGCGTCGTGGTTGGTCGTGTGCAGCGAGCAGACCTGCAGGATGTGGGAGATGTGCAGCCGCAGGAGGTGCTGCACGCGCTCGTTGCCGGGCAGGAACACGTCGCTCGAGCGCCACAGCTCGTCCCATGCGCGGGTGTGGCGCTGCAGCGCCTCGGCGAAGTCGGGGTAGCGGCCGACCGACTTGCCGGCGTTCGTCAGCGGCTCGTAGATCGCGCGGTCGCGCGAGGTGTACAGCGAGACGAGCTTCTCGACGCGGACCGGCTCGCCCTGGCTCAGGTCGAAGCTGACCACCTGCTGGATGTAGTCCTCCGCCTGAAAGAGCGTGCGCCCGACGTCGAGCTGCTCGTCGCCGCCGAACACGCGGGTGCGGGCCGCCTGGGCGACGTAGATGTTCGACTGGCGCGTCACGACGTGCAACGCGATGACCTCCGGGCCGAACGTGCGCGGCGAGACCGCGTCGAGGTGACGTCCCTCGAGGTCGCCGTAGCGAGCCACGCCGGTGTTGGTCACGCGGCCGTCGAGCGCCGTCACGATCTCGACGCAGCCCGACCAGTTCTCCGCGGTCAGCGTCCACTCGATCGCGGCCTGATGGGAGTGGGCCATGCTCATGAAGCGCCGGCTGCGCAGCGTCGTCTCGCGCCCGCCGCGATCGCGGAAGCGCAGCGCGCGGATGACCATCGCGGTCCCGATGTCGTACTCGTGGCGGTAGTCGAGCAGCTCGACGTTGCCGACGCGGATCGCTTCCTCGCCCTCGATGCGCAGCTTCAGGACGAGCCAGTTGGGCAGGTTGACGAGATCCTCGTTGAGGACCGGCCGGCCGCCCATGATCGTGGTCTCGCGGTTGTAGAGGCCGTGCGCGTACGTGCCCGGGTAGTGGACGTTGTCGGCGTCCTCCCATTCGGCGGTCCCGCGCGTGCAGAAGTAGCCGTTGCCGGTGGACGTCAGCGCTTCGCGCAGCCCTTCGTCACGAGCTTCGAACCCCTCGAACTTCAGCGCGCGCTCGTCCACGGGCCGTGACGCTAGCGCAACATCACTCGGGGCTGGGGGAAGACCTGTGAACCCACGCGGGACCGCGCCGCGGCCGCCAAGCGGACGCGGCCAGCCACGCCCACTTGACAATCACACGGCCATATCAGAACGGAATGTCGTCGTCGGCGACCTGGCGGTTGCCGGCGCCGCTGGGGACCGTCTGAAAGTCGTCGGTGTTGGCGGGAACGTCCGAGCGCGGCGTGAAGCCGTTGGACTGACCGCCGCCCTGGCCTCGCGAGCCGTCGCGCACGACGGGGACGACGCTGTCGGCGGAGATGTCGACGGCCTGGCGCTTGTTGCCCTCCTCGCCCCACTCGCGCCACTTCAGGCGCCCCGAGACGACGACCTTCTGGCCCTTGCTGAGGTTGCCGGCCATCCACTCGCCCAGGCCGCCCCAGACGGAGACGTCGAAGTACGAGGCGCGGTCGGCCCAGTTGCCCGAGGCGTCCTTGTAACGGTCGTTGTGCGCGATCCGCAGCGAGCAGACCGACTGTCCGCCGTTGGGCAGGTTGCGGAGCTCGGGCTCACGGGTGAGGTTCCCGGAAACGGTCACCGAGTTGATGTCAAAGCCGCTCATGCAAATCTCCTTCGGGGACGAACCAACTTGCGAGCCAGTCTAGGGCCGGCATCGGGCGTCAACGCGATCCACGCCGCTCTCTCCGCGCTTTTGTCACGGAGACGTGGCGAAGCGAGCGTGCTCGGCACGCCTGGCGCGCGGACGGCGCCGATCGGGCCGGTCTGCGCCGGGCCGGCGCGCTAGGCGACGGCGTCGGCCGGTTCCGCGACGGGTGGCGCGGGGGCCTCTGCTGCTGCGATCGGCTCGCCGATGCCCGTGGGGCGCGGCTCGGGGCGGTTCGCGGGAGGTGCCGGGGTGCCCGGCGCCAGCTTGATGATGCGAAAGCGCATGACGCCGTCGGCGATCTTCAGCGTGCGCTGCAGGCTCTCGAGCACCTCGCGGGTGCCGTGGAACTGCAGCAGGTGGTACTCGGTGTCGGTCTTGTGGCGGATCTCGTACGCCATCTGCCGGACGCCCCAGTCCTGCGAGTTGACGATCTCGCCGCCGGAGGCGATCGTGGTCTCGACGCCGCTGCGCACCCGTTGACGCTGCTCGTCGGGCGCCGCGCTGTCGAGCATGAGAACGAGGTCGTACAGGGGATCATGTGCAGGCATGCGGCGGCAAGGATAGCGAGCGCCGCCCGCCGCCGGTCGCCGCCGGGGGACGAGACCGCAGGCCCCGCGCCCTAGAGAGGGCATGGACCCCGACGGACCGCTGCCCTTCCACGCGCGCGTGCGCTGGGGCAACGTCGCCCGCGCCCTCGCCCTGCTCGCCCTCGCGCTGCTCGTCATCGCCTGGCCCCACCTCCGCACCCCCGAACCCGCGCTCCCACCGAGCCAACCGATCCCCCTCACGCCGGTCGCGCCGCCGCCGCCGCCCATCGACCCCGCACCCACCGCCATCCCGCCCACCGCCACGCCCCCGCCCGCGCCGAAGCCCAAACCACGCCCCACGCAAGCGCACGACAAAGCCCCGCCCGCGCGCACGACCCGTAGCAACCGAGCGCCGACCCCGTCACAAGCCCCCGCGCCCCGCCCAGACGAACGCCGACAGCCCCACCCACCAGGCAACGCCCACCAGCTCCACCCCCCAAAAAGCGGCGGCAAGCACCACCCACGCCGCCACCCCCCACCCGACGACCCCACCGCGGGAGCCCCCGAGTTCGCCTTCGAGTTCGGATGAGAAGAGGAGGGGGGAGGGGGGAGAGGGCCGAGCCGGGAATCACCCGAAGGGCCGGATCGGTCCTGCTCCCCCCTCCCCCCGGGCCCCCAGCTAACGCCGAGACATCGCAGCGTTCTTGGCCTCGATGTCCGCCAACTGCTCGTCGATCCAGTCCCCCGGATCGCGCGCCGTGACCGCTCCCTTCAGACCAGCGCACCGCCGCTCCCGCTCCGCCGCACTCATCGTCAGCGCCTTGAAGATCGAGTCCGCCGTCTCCTTGATGTCGAACGGGTTGACGCTCAGCGCCCACTCGCCGAGCTCCTCGTGCGCACCGGTGTTCTCCGACAGGATCGACACCCCGTCTCGCTCGTTGACGACCGGCCCCTCCTTGGCGACGAGGTTCATCCCGTCGAACATCGCGTTGACGATCATCACGTCGTACTGCTTGTAGGCCGCGACCGCCTCCTCGAGGTCGTCGCGCAGCTTGAGCTGGATCGGCATCCAGTCCGGCGTGCCGTGGCGGTGGTTGACGATCGCCACCAGCGCCTCGATGCGCTCGAGGTACTCCTGGTACTCGGGCACGTCCATCCGCGACGGCATGAGCTGGGCGATGAACGTGACGTTCTCGACGAACTCCGGGTGCTCGTCGAGGAACTGGTCGAAGGCCGTGAAGCCGCGCAGCACGTTCTTCGAGAGATCGGAGCGGTCGACGCGCAGGATGATGTGGTCGCGCCGGCGGCGCTCGATCTCGCGCTCGAACTGCTTCGTACGCTCGCTCGCGGCGACCTTGCGCGTCGCCTCGTAGTCGATCGGCAGCGGGTAGTGGCGCACCCACACCTCGCGCCCGTCAGGGGTGCACACGACACCGCTGTCGAAGTCGACGTCGTAGTCCATGAGGTCGCGGCAGCACTGCAGGAAGTTCCAGCGATACGAGCGGGTGTGAAAGCCGACGATGTCGTTGGACAGCACGCCGTCGTAGATCTCGTTGCGCAGGCGCTTGGGCAGCACCCGCCAGGCGTCCGGCTGGGTCCACGGGATGTGGATGAAGTGATGCAGGAAGACGTCCGGGCGGGCCTCGCGGACGATCGCCGGCAGCGTGTAGAGGTGGTAGTCGTGGACCATCACGACCGGGTTCTCGTCGCCCTCGATCTGCTCGATGACGGCCTGCGCGAGGTCGTCGTTGACGGTCTTGTAGCCCTCGTCGAAGGCGTGCACCTCGTTCTCGCGGATGTCCGGGGCGTTGGACAGGTCCCAGAGGTAGTGCTGGATGAACCACAGCATCGGGTTGGCGACGACGTTGTAGAAGCGGTCGTAGGCCTCCGGGTCGGACACGACGAGGCGCACTTCGAACTCGCCGCCGGGCGTGTCGACGACGAACGCCTGGCCGTCGTGCTCGCGCGACTTGCGCATGTCGCCCTCGGTCATCGCCGAGGCGATCCAGACCGCGTCGCGGTGCGTCGCCAGGCCGGTCAGCGCCGTCACGAGGCCGCCGGTTCCGCGCGTGAACGAGCCGTCGACGTCGAACGTCACCGGGCCGCGGTTGGAGACGAGCACGAGCGGCGCCTGGGCCGCGGGCTTGCCGTTGGAGGCCGAAGCCATCAGGGCAGCTCCGGGCCCGTGTCGCCGGTCTGCTGCGGGCGGGTGCCGAGCCGTACGCGCACGTCGCGGGCCTTGCCGGCGCGGTAGACGCGCAGCGTCACCACGTCGCCGGGCTTGTAGGCCAGCAGCGCGACGCCGAGCGCGTTCTCGTCGGGCAGCTTCTCACCGTTGACGGCGGTGACGACGTCGCCGCCGACGGTGATGTCGCGCGCCTGAAAGCGGCGCTCGTCGCGGCCGGCGCGCAGGCCCGCCCTGTCGGCGGGTCCGCCCGGCACGACCTCCTGCACCCAGGCGCCGCTCGTCACCGGCAGCCCGAATCGGCGCGCGAGCTGGGGATAGATGCGCGCCGTGGAGACGCCGAGATAGGCGTAGTCGACCGTTCCGTCCTCGCGCAGCTCGGCGAGCGTGCGTCGCACGATGTCGGCCGGCACCGCGTAGCCGACGCCCTCGCCGCCGCCCGACGACGTCTGGATCTGCGAGTTGATCCCCAGCACCTCGCCCTTGGCGTTGACGAGCGGGCCGCCGGAGTTGCCGCGGTTGATCGCCGCGTCGGTCTGGATCGCGCCGGCGATCTCAAAGCCCGTCAGCGACTTGATCGAGCGGTCGGTGGCCGACACGACGCCGACCGACAGCGACTGCGGCTCGCCGAACGGCGAGCCGATCGCCGCCACCGGCGAGCCGACGCGCAGGTCGCGGGCGGTGCCCAGCGGCAGCGGGCGCAGCTTCAGCCCGGCGGGGTCCAGGCGCAGCAGCGCGACGTCGGCGTTGGCGTCGAAGCCGACGATCTTGGCCGCCACCTGGTTGCCGTCGGCGAACGCGACGTAGACCTCCTTGGCCTTGCGGATCGCGCGCCCCACGCCCTCGGTCACGACGTGCGCGTTCGTCGCGATCTCGCCGCGCTCGTTGAGGACGAAGCCCGAGCCGAGCCCCGACTCGCCCGTGCCGCTCACGCCGGACTCCCCGGGCAGGACGCTGAAGACCGTGACGACGCCGGGCGCGTCGCGGTCGTAGATCCGGGCGGGATCGAAGTCGTCGTCGCCGCCGGCGCCGCGGACGACCTCGACGGTCGTCGTGCGGTCGACGGCGGGCGCGCCCTCCTCGGCGGTGATCGAGTCCGCCGGCGAGCCGGAGTCGTCGTCACCGCCGCCGCCGCAACCACCGGCGACGAGCGCCAGCGCCGCGAGAGCGGCGAGGACGAGCGCGCGCGCCCTCATGCCGGCAGCTCCAGCGCGAACGTCGTGCGGCCGGGCTTGGGGTCGACGTCGAGCGAGCCCTGCATGCGCTCGGCCAGCTCGCGGGCGATCGCGAGGCCGAGGCCGGAGCCCTGCGCGTCGTCGGAGGTGAAGAACGGCTCGAAGACGCGCTCGGCGGCGGCGCGGCTGATGCCCGGGCCGTCGTCGCTGACGGCGAGGTGGACGGCTCCGTTGTCGCGCGTGGCGGACACGACGACCCCTGTACCCGATGGCGTGTGTGTCAGCGCATTGTCGATCAGGATCCGCAGCACCTGCGCCACTCGCTCAGGATCGCAGACCGCCTCGATCCGCTCGCCGCCGAGGCGCAGGTCGAGCGTCGAGTCGTGCTTGTCCAGCGCGGGAGCGAACTCGGCGCTGACCGCGCGCGTGAGCGCGCCGATGTCCGTGCGCTCGGGGCGCAGCTCGAGCGAGCCGGCCTCCAGGCGCGAGAGGTCGAGCAGGTCGGTCGCGAGCTTGCCCAGCCGCTCGACCTGCTCGCGCACGGTCGCGACGAACTGGCGGCGCGTCTCCTCGTCGAGATCCTCGTCCTCCATGAGCTCCAGGAAGCCGCCGATCGAGAAGATCGGCGTGCGCAGCTCGTGCGACGCCGTGGCGATGAAGCGCCGGCGCGCGCTCTCCAGGCTCGCGAGCTGCTGCTGCATGTCGTCCAGCGCGCGCGCGAGCTGGCCGAGCTCGTCGTCCTTGGCGGTCGGGAAGACCGCCGTGAAGTCGCCGCCGGCGACCTGCTCCGCGCCGCCCTCGAGGACCCGCACGCGGCGCGCCATCGAGCGCGAGACGAGAAAGCCGCCCAGGAGCGCGAGCGCGAGCCCCAGCGCGCCGGCGATGAGGATCTCGCGGCGGATCAGCGCGACGTTGCCCTGCACGTCGGCCATCGGCGCCGAGAACATCGCGACGCGGCTGACCGTGCCGTCGTCCTCGATCGGCACCGCCGCCTGGGCGACCTCTCCCGCGCGCGAGGAGCCGACGCCGCTCGATACTCGCCCGGCGCGCGCCGCGACCTCGGCGCTCTCCAGGTCGAGGTCGGTGATGCGGTTGTCGGTGTAGGAGTCCGAGAAGATCGCCAGCTGCAGGCCCTCGGTGCCGTCGTTGACGAGCAGCAGCGTCACGCGGGCGTTCGTGCGATCGCTGACGCTCGAGACGATGGTGTCGATCGCGCTGTCGTCGGCGTTGGAGCGCAGCACCTCGGCGATCTGCGGCGTGAACGCACGCGCGGTCTCGCTCAGCGCGCGCAGCTTCTGATCGCGCAGCGAGGACTCCAGCTGCGGGGTGACGTAGAACAGGACGGCGAGCAGCGCGACGAGCGTCACCGAAACGGAGAGGATCGTCAGCTGTGCCCGCAGCGAGCGGGCCCGCACGAGCCCCACGAGCGTCGGCCTCACCGCTCGCCATCGTCGCGGAAGCGGTACCCCACGCCACGCACGGTGAACAGGTACTCGGGCCTCTTGGCGTCGAGCTCGAGCTTCTCGCGCAGGTGGCGGATGTGGACGTCGATCGTGCGCGGGTCGCGGTAGGCGGCGTCGCCCCAGATGCGGGTGAGCAGCATCTCGCGCGTGAACACGCGCCCGGGCGCGGTCGCCAGCGCGGCGAGGATCTCGAACTCGACGAACGTCGTCGGCGCGGGCTCGCCGCGCACGGTGACCGCGCGCTTGTCGAAGTCGATGCGCAGGCCCGGGACCTCGAGCGGCCCGTTGCGCCCGTCGTGGCCCACCGCCGCGTCGTGGGGCTGCATCTCGGCGCGGCGCAGCGCGGCCTTCACGCGGCTGCGGAACTCGCGCATCGAGAAGGGCTTGGTGATGTAGTCGTCGGCGCCGATCTCCAGGCCGACGACCTTGTCGATCTCCTCCGCGCGCGCGGTCAGCATGATGATCGGCACGGTGCTGCGCGCGCGGATGCGCCGGCAGACCTCCAGTCCGTCGAGCTTGGGCAGCATGAGGTCCAGGACGACGAGGTCGTAGGTGCCCTCGGCGAAGCGCGCCAGCGCGGCGCGGCCGTCGGTTGCCTGCACGACGTCGTAGCCGTCCTTGCGCAGGGGATAGGACAGCAATGTCTGGATTGCGTGCTCGTCATCGACGAGAAGGATGCGAGGAGCACGATCCACCATCCCCAATAGTGTGACAACGCTGATGCTCGACCCGCGCATCTACCGCGCCGCGCTCATCCCGGTGGTCTTCGCCTTCGTGCTGCTGGCGTTCTCGCTGGAGAATCGACCGCAGCCGCTGCGCACGGCGCTGGCGCCCGACGCGTTTCAGGGCAAGCGCGCCTTCGACCGCGCCTACGGCGACGGCGGCGGCGTGCGGGGTCTCTCCGACCGCTACCCCGAGCGCCGCCCGGGCTCGGCCGCCGACAACCGCCTGGCGGCCGGCGTCGCGCGCGAGCTGCGCCGCGCGCCGGGCTTTCGCGTGCGCACCGTTCTCCACGAGGGCGACACGATCGACGGCCGCCAGACGCTGCGCACGGTGATCGCCGAGCGCGTCGGGACGATCGACGAGCGCGTCGTCGTCGTCGCCCACCGCGACGCCGCCGGCACGCGCGCCGAGGCCGAGCTCGCGGGCACCGCCACGCTGCTCGAGCTCGCGCGGATCTTCGGCGCGCCGCGCCAGACACGGCGCACGATCACGCTCGTCTCGACGAGCGGCGGCAGCGGCGGCGGCGCCGGCGCGGCGCGTCTCGCCGACGAGCTGCCGACCGGCTCGGTCGGCGCCGTGCTCGTGCTCGGCGACCTCGCCTCGCGCAACGTGCGGGCACCGCTCGTCACGGGGTGGTCCAACGCGCTCGGCGCGACGCCGCAACGCCTGCGCGCGACGGTCCAGGAGGCGGTGCGGATCGAGACCGGCTCGGGCTCGGGCGCGCCGCGCGCGCTGAGCCAGTTCGCGCGCTTCGCGATGCCGGTGACGTTCGGCGAGCAGGGTCCGCTGCTGGCGGGCGGGCTGCCCGCGGTGCTGCTGTCGATCGGCGGCGACCGCCCGCCGCCCGCGGACGCGCCGATCTCCCGCGACCGGCTGCAGGCCTACGGTCGCGCGGCGCTGCGCACCGTGACCGTGCTCGACGCCGCACCCGCGGACCGGCCGATCGTGACGGAGGCCTCCAACCGCGACCTGCTCACGAGCCGCAAGATCGTGCCGCTCTGGGCGGTGCGCCTGTTCATCGGCACGCTGCTGCTGTCGGTCCTGATCACCGCGATCGACGCCTTCGCCGCGCTGCTGCGCAAGCGCGAGCCGACCGGGGTGCGGCTGCGCTGGACGCTCGTCAACGCCCTGCCGTTCGTGCTCATGGCGCTGGCGGCGATCGCGCTGGCGGCGGTCGGCCTGCTCGGCGCGGTACCCGACGGGCCGGTCTCGCCGGATGCGCTGCCCGCGCGCCCGGCGGCGCTGCTGGCCGTCGTGTTCGTCTTCGCGCTCGGCTGGGCCTGGTTGCGCCCGGCGGTGCTGCGCCTGCTGGGCGCCGCCGAACCGGTGCGCTGCGATCAGGCCGCAGGCGTCATCATCGTGCTCGTCGCAACCGCGGTCGCATGTGTCATGTGGATCGCCAACCCCTACGCCGCCGCCCTGCTCATCCCCGCCCTGCACATCTGGCTGTTCGCGCTCGCACCCGATCTGCGGATGCCGCGCGCGCTGCGCGTGCTGACCGCGGTCCTGGGGCTGGCGCCGATCGTGCTGGTCCTCGTCGCGCTCGCGCGCGCGCTGGGGCTCGGCGTGGTCGACGGCGCCTGGGAGCTGCTGCTGCTGGCCGCCGGCGGTCATGTCTCGCCGGGCAGCCTGCTGCTGTGGAGTCTCTTCGCGGGCTGCGGCGTGAGCGCCGTGCTCGTCGCCGCCGCGGGCCAGGCGCCGGCCGCCGCGGGGGACGCCCCGATCACCGTGCGCGGGCCGCGCAGCTACGCCGGGCCGGGCTCGCTGGGCGGCACCGAATCGGCGCTGCGACGATGACGCTCGGGACGAAGCGGCGCGCGCTGCGCAGCCTCTCGACGGTGCTGATCATCGCCGGCGTGCTGATGCTCTCCGACGCCGGGCTGACGCTCGTCTGGCAGGAGCCGGTGTCGGCGGTCTACGCGAAGATCCTGCAGGGCAGCCTCGCCGACGACCTGCGCGCGCTCGAGCGGGCCGAGGCCGACCGCCTCGACCTCGCGGCCCTGGAGAAGCTTGCCACGGAGAAGCGCCGGATGGCCTTCCTCGCGCGCCAGCTGCGCGGCGACCTGGATCGCGGCAAGGCCGCCGGGCGCCTGAAGATCGACCGGATCGACGCCAACTACGTCATCGTCAACGGCAGCGATCCCGCGTCGTTGCGCAAGGGCCCGGCGATCTACGACGACGTCCCGTTCCCCGGCGCGCCCGGCACGACCGCGATCGCCGGCCACCGCACGACCTACGGCGCACCGTTTCGCAAGATCAACAAGATCAAGCGCGGTGACGAGATCGTGATCGAGATGCCCTACGGCACCTTCACCTACGAGGTCGAGAAGACGCAGATCGTCAAGCCGACGGCGCTGGAGGTCATCCGCCGCGTGAGCTACGACCGGCTCGTGCTGTCGGCCTGCCACCCGCTCTACAGCGCGGCGAAGCGCTACATCGTGTTCGCACGCCTCGTCGCCGGGCAGGCGCGCGGGCAGGCGACGCTCTGACGCAGCGCGGCGACCGGCGGCGCGCGCAACACTTGCGGAGCCGATGGACGCACCTCTAAAGCGCGACGGCGAAGCGCTCGATAGGGCCGCTGGGATGCGATTGCAAGAACTCAAGCTCCGCGTCGAGCGCGCGGACTACGTCGTCGACCCCGCGCTCGTCGCGACGGCGATGCTGCGCCACGCCCTCAGTCAGAGGCGGTGCTGGAAGCCGCGCGTCGTCTGCGCCACGCCCGCCGACAGCAGCCTGACCTCGGGCGGCCCGTGGATGACCTCGCCGATCCAGGTCAGCGGCGCGGCCGACCGCGCGGCCTCGCGGTCGCCGGGCGAGACGCACACGAGCAGCTCGTAGTCCTCGCCCGCCGCGGCGCCGAGCTCCCACGCGGGCCGGCCCAGTTGGCGCGCGACGTCGGCCACGCCGTCGGCGAGCGGCAGCGCGTCGAGGTCGATCTCGAGCGTCATCCCGCTGGCGCGCGCGACGTGCGTAGCGTCGGCGGCGAGGCCGTCGGACAGGTCGATCATCGCGTGGGCGCCCGCGCGCGCGAGCGCGCGGCCCTCCGCGAGGCGGGGCTCGGGCCGGCGGTGGCGCTCGGCGAGCGCCCCCGGTCCGGTCGCCTGACCGTCGAGGATCGCCAGCCCCGCGCCCGACGCGCCGAGGGTGCCCGTCACGCCGACGAGATCGCCCGCGCGGGCGCCGTCGCGGCGCGCAAGCTGCGCGAGCTCGTCGGCCCAGCCGACGACCGTGATCGCCAGCGTCAGCACCGGCGCGGAGGTGATGTCGCCGCCGATCAGCGCGACGCCGCACCGCGCGGCGAGCGCCGCCATCGCCTCGCCCAGCGCGAGCACGTCGTCGCGGGGCAAGCCGGGCGGCAGGCCGAGCACGACGTAGGCTTCGCCCGGGTCGGCGCCCATCGCCGCGAGGTCCGACAGCGCGCCGGCAAGCGCGCGGTGCCCGGCGTCGGCCGCGCTCGCGGTCTCGCCGAGGCGGAAGTGCACGCCGTCGACCATCGCGTCCGTCGACGTGACCGACAGCGCCCGCGCGCGCACGACGGCAGCGTCATCGCCGGAGCCCACGAGCACGCGCTCCGGGGGAGGCGCGAAGCGCTCCCGCAGGGCGGCGATGAGGTCGTGCTCCTGCGTTACCGGTGGCGGTAGACGATGCGGGCACGGTCGAGGTCGTACGGCGACAGCTCGACGCGCACCCGGTCTCCCGGAAGGATGCGGATCCGGAAGCGGCGCATCTTGCCCGCCACGTGACCGAGGACCATGTGATCGTTGTCGAGCTTCACGCGGAACATCGCGTTCGGCAGCGCCTCGACGACCTCGCCCTCGAACTCGACTTTTTCCTCTTTGGCCATCTGCGCCGCTACGGTAGCGCACCCGCGCGGGGCTACGGCGGTGTGGCGGCGCCGTTGTCGGTCGGCGTGGCCTGGCCCTCGTTCGACGGCGGGGGCTCCTGCTCGACCTCGGGCGCCGGCGGCTGCGGAACGTAGGCGCCGGGATCGGGGTTGTAGTTGTTGCCGCCGGTCGGGCCGGTCTGCGGGCTGCCGCCGCCGGGCTTGATCTGGCGCCGGTTGGCACGCTCGCGCGCGAGCGCCTCGTTGAGGTCGCGCTGGGCCTGCTCGAGCTGCTCGTCGGTGACGGGCACGATCGGCTGGCGCTCGCCCGGGCCGACCGACTGACCGTTCTGCGCCTTGAAGCGCTTGGTCTTGAACTTCTCCTTCGGCGCCTTGAACTTGCCGCAGAACTTGCCCGCCGCGGCCTTCATGTACCGGCCCCAGATCTCCGCCGGGAACGTGCCACCGTCGACGTTGGCACCGTGAAACAGCGGACCCATCGGGATGCGGCCCTGCGGGAAGCCGACCCAGGTCGACGTCGCCAGCCGCGGCGAGAAGCCGACGAACCAGGCGTCGGAGTTCTTGTCGGTCGTGCCGGTCTTGCCGCCGACGGGGCAGCCGGTCTTGGCCCGCCCGCCGGTGCCGGGCCGGCTGATGTTCATCTCGAGGATCTTCACGATCTCGTACATCGCGGCCGAGTCGAAGACCTTCTTGCGCGCCGGCTTGGACAGGTCGTCGGTCTCACCGCCGGGGAAGCGCACCTCGGTGATCGCCTTGGGCGTGTTGCGCCAGCCGCCGTTGACGATCGTCGCGTAGGCGTTGGCCATCTCCAGCGGCGAGCAGCACTTCTCGAGGCCGCCGAGCGTCTCGGACGGGAGGTTCTGCAGCGGCGACCTGATGCCGAGGTCATGGGCCGCCTTGGCGACCTTCTTGGGGCCGAGCGCGAGCGCGAGGCGGATGTAGACGCCGTTGTCGGAGGCCAGGGTGCCGGAGATGAGGTTCTTCGAGCCGCCCGAGCACTTGCCGCCGTAGCAGTTGATGAGCACGCTTCCGTACTGCGGCGCGAGCTTCAAGGGAGCCGACGGAAAGCTCGTCGAGGCCGGGGCGAGGCCCTCGCGCACGGCGGCCGCCAGCGCCATGATCTTGAACGCCGAGCCGGGCTGGCGCTTGCCGTCGGCGGCGAGGTTGAACTGCGAGTTGGCGTACTTCGCCGACGAGGCCATCGCGCGGATGTAGCCGTTGTCGGGATCGATGCTGACGATCGCCGACGACGGCGCGCCGTCGAAGCTCAGGCTCCTGGCGATCGCGGCGCGCGCCTTCTGCTGCAGCTTGAGGTCGATCGTCGTGCGGATCCGCAGGCCGCCGCTGCGCACGTCGCGCTGGCCGTACTTCTTGATCAGCTCGTCGGTCACGTAGTCAAAGAAGAAGCTCTCGCGCTTCTGGCGAAAGAACGTGTTGCGCTGCAGCTCCAGCGGCTCGGCGATGGCCACCTGCGCGTCGCTGTCGGAGATGTAGCCGAGGTCGGCCATCTTGCGCAGCACCTCGTTGCGCCGCGCCGTCGCCGCGCCGGGCGCCCTGAACGGGTTGTAGTCGCTGGGCGCCTGCGGCAGGCCGGCGAGCAGCGCGGACTCCGCGAGCGTCAGGCGCGACGCGGGCTTGTTGAAGTACGCGCGCGCGGCGGCCTGGATGCCGATCGCCTGCTTGCCGTCGTTGGTCCCGTAGGGCACGGAGTTGAGGTACTTCGTGAGGATCCACTTCTTGCCCTTACGGCCGGGATGGGCGTTCTCGAGCTCCTCGGCGAGCTTGGCCTCGCGCACCTTGCGCTTCAGCGAGCGATCGCGGTCGCCCGTGTAGAGGGTGCGGATGAGCTGCATCGTCAGCGTCGACCCGCCCTGGATCGTCTTGCCGGAGTTCGCGTTCTTGAACGCCGCGCGGATGATGCCCTCGAAGTCGACGCCGCGGTGGCGGTAGAAGCGCTGGTCCTCGATCGAGACCGTCGCGTTGCGCACGTCCTGCGGCATCTGGTCGCTGCGGATCGGGTCGCTGAGGATGTCGTTGGAGATCTTGCCCAGCTCGGTCTTGCCGTCGGAGGCGAAGACCGTCGAGTAGCGACCGGGCGCCTGCGGCTTGAGCGACTTGAGCTCCGGCGCGGAGTTGGCGATGCCGACGACGTAGCCGACGGCGCTGAGCGCGCCGATGATCATCACGGCCACCAGGACGGAGACCGTGATGATGATTACGCGCGCGGCCCCGCCTCTGCGGCGGCGTCGACGCTGGCGTTCGCGGCGAGCGGACATCGGTCGATGGGGCGCGCGCGCCAAGGGTGGGGTGGCCGCGCGACGGTCGATTCTAGTGGAGTGGGTGTTCGGGCTTGCCCGCGCCCGGTCCTGCCCGTGCACGGGCCTTGCCAACATGCCCGGCATGCTGTCGCGCGTCTTGCCCGACCGGTCCGTCCGCGTCTCCGCGCCGCGACCGCGGCCGCGGCCGGGGACGCCGCCCTCGCCGACGCCTGGCGGGCGCTGTGGATCTCGCGCCTGCTGGTGTGGGCGTCCGCCGTCGCCGCCGTCGCGGCGTTCGGGTTGTCCGACCGCGCGGACGACTTCGATCCCGCCGGGCTGACGTCCCCGTTCGGCGCGACCGGCGATCTGCTCGCCGCGCCGCTGGGACGCTGGGACTCGGTCTGGTTTCTCGCGATCGCCGACGGCGGCTACGGCGACGGCGCCCGCGAGGCCTTCTTTCCGCTGTACCCGCTGCTCGTCAGGCTGGCCGGGGTGCCGCTGGGCTCGCCGCTGATCGGCGGCGCGCTCGTCTCGACGGTGCTGCTCGGCGTCGCGCTCGTGCTCCTACACCGGCTCGTCGCGCTCGATCACGACCGTGCCGTGGCGCGCAACGCCGTCCTCGTCACGGCGCTGTTTCCGATGTCCTTCTTCTTCTCGGCGGTCTACAGCGAGTCCCTGTTTCTCGCGTTGTCGCTCGGCGCGGTCTACGCCGCGCGGCGCGAGCGCTGGATGTGGGCGGGGCTGCTCGGCATGCTCGCGGCGACGACCCGCAGCGCCGGGGTGCTGCTGCTCGTGCCGCTGGCGATGATCTATCTCTGGGACGTCGGCCGGCCGAGCCTGCGCACGCGCCGGCCGCTGCGCGCCGACGCCCTCTGGCTGGCGCTCGTGCCGCTCGGCCTTGCGCTGTACTGCGCGCTGCTGGAGCTCGGCGGCCACGACCCGCTGGCCCCGTTTCGGGCGCAGGAGGTCTGGTTTCGCTCGTTCGCCGGGCCGTTCCTCGGCGCCTGGGACGGGCTCGTCGCGGCCTGGCAGGGCGCACGGCAGCTGCTGTCGGGAGCACGCGAGCCCGTCCTCTTCACCGCGTGGGGCGGTGACCCGTTCCTCGGCGCGCGCCACAACATCGAGCTGTTCGTCTGGCTCGTGCTCGCGCTCGTCGCGACCGCCGGGGTCCTGCGCCGGCTGCCGGCGGCCTACGGCGCGTACGTCGTGGCCGCGCTCGCGCTGCCGCTGTCCTATCCGGTGGCGCCGCAGCCGCTCATGTCGCTGCCCCGCTTCGTCGCCGTGCTCTTCCCGCTGGCGATCTGGCTCGCCGTGTGGATGACCGGCCGCGCCGCCCGCGAGCGCGTCGTGCTGGGCGTCTTCGCCGCCGGCCTGATGGTCTACACCGCCATCTTCGCCACGTGGCACTTCGTGGCGTGACGGGTCGCGTGATCACGCTCGACGCGCTGGGCACGCTCGTCGAGCTCGAGGACCCGGTGCCGCGCCTGGTCGCCGCGCTGGGCGACCGCGGCGCCACGGTCAGCGCCGCCCAGGCGGGCGCGGCGCTGGCCGAGGAGATCGCCTTCTACCGCACCCATCACGACGCCGGCGTCGACGCCGCCGCGCTGGCGCGACTGCGCGAGCGCTGCGCCGAGGTGCTGCGCGCGGGCCTGCGACGCGCGGGCGCCGACGTGCATGCGGTCGCGCCGCCGGCGATGGTCGCGGTGCTGCTCGGCGCGCTGCGGTTCCGGCCGTTCGCCGACGTGCCCGGTGCGCTCGCGCAGCTGCGCGCCGCGGGTCACCGCCTCGTCGTCGTCTCCAACTGGGACGTGTCGCTGCACGAGATGCTGCGCACGACCGGCCTCGCCGCGCTCGTCGACGCGGCGATCAGCTCGGCGGAGGCGGGCGCGCGCAAGCCCGACCCGGCGATCTTCCGCCGCGCGCTGGGGCTGGTGGCCGACGCGGATGGCCGCGGCGCGCTGCACGCCGGCGACTCGCTCGAGCTCGACGTCGCGGGCGCCCGCGCGGCCGGCCTCGAAGCGGTGCTCGTCGCGCGCGGCGTCGTTCCCGCCGGCGTCCCGGACGGCGTCGCCGTGCTGGCCTCGCTCGCCGGGCTCGCGGACCTGGCCGCGTAACCTGGGTCGACCGTGTCCAACGTCCCGCCGCAGTTTCAGCCCGGCCTCACGCCGCCGCCTCCGCCGCCCGATGCGCCGGCGCCGGCGCCGTCCGAGCCGGAGGCGCCCGAGCCGCACGAGCAGTCCGGCCGCAACCGCTGGCCGGCCTGGCTGTCGATCGCCGGCTTCGCCGCCGGCTACGGGGCGACGATCGTGCTCGGCCTCTTCGTGCTCGTCATCGCCGGCGCGTTCGGCGCCTCGACGAAGGACCCGCCTCCGGGCCTCAACATCGGCCTGACCGTCGGCCAGAACCTCGCGCTCGTCGGCGCGGCGTACTTCTTCGCCTTCCTCAGCGGCCGCCCCACCGCCGCCGACTTCGGCCTGCGCCCGGCGCCGCTGGGGCGCAGCGTGCGGCTGCTGATCGCCGTGTGGATCGGCTTCTTCGTCCTCAGCGCGATCTGGGCGGTCGCGCTCAGCCTCGAGGAGCAGCAGACGCTGCCCGACGAGCTCGGCGCCAACGGGCCGCTCGTCAACGCGCTCGCCGTGATCGTGCTCGTGACGGTGATCGCGCCGCTCGGCGAGGAGCTGTTCTTTCGCGGCTTCTTCTTCGGCTCGCTGCGCAACTGGCACGGACCGATCCTCGCGGCGATCCTCACCGGTGCCGTCTTCGGGCTCATCCACGTCGGCTCGGCGCCGATCGGCTACCTCGTGCCGCTCGCGATCTTCGGCGCCGGCCTGTGCATGCTCTACGAGTGGACCGGCTCGCTGTATCCGGCGATCGCGCTGCACGCGCTCAACAACTCGATCGCGCTCGGCGCCAACCTCGACTACGACGTCGGGATCATCCTGGCGATGATGGCCGGCTCCACGATCGCTTCGCTGCTGTGCGCGCGCCTGCTCGCGAAGCTGATCGGCGACCGCCGTCCCGCGCCGCCGGGCAGCGCACCGGCGCCCGAACCGGCGTAGTGAACCCGCTACGCCGGCCGACCGGGTGTGTCGAATTCCTTGCGTCTGGCGCGAGGTAGTCGCCACACCCCCGTAGAAGATGTCCCCTCGGGTGGTTCGGCATGGCATAGTGCCCGCGATGCGTCGCGCGCTCGCCCCGATGGTTCTCCTGCTGGTCGTGCTCGCGCCGCCCGCCGCGCAGGCGCAGTCGCCGGCCACGCCCCCGGTCGCCGGCCAGCCGGCCCCGGCGCCCCTCGAGTCGCAGCTGGCGCTGAAGGTCGAGCGCGTCGGCGGCCCGCGCGCCACGACGCTGACCGGCTCGCGCGTCGTCGTGCGCGGCACGACGACGGCGTTCGCCGCCGGCCAGTTCGTCAACGTCCGCTACTTCGAGCGCGGCCGCAAGCGCGGCGCCAAGCGCGTCAGCCTGCGCCCCGGGCCCGCCGGCACGGGCGTCTTCGCGGTGTCCTACAAGCCCGGCGGACCCGGGCCGCTCAGCATCCGCGCCGCGCACGACCCGACGCCGCAGCTCGGCGGGATGGCCGCGCGCGCGAAGACCGTCGACGTCCTGCCCCGGCGCGTGGTGCCGCGCAGCGGGCGCGTCTCGATCCGCGCGCTGCAGCGCCGCCTCAAGCGCCTGGGCTACGTCACCGGCCGGGCCGGGGTGTTCGACGGGCGCACCGCGCGCGCGGTGCTCGCCTTCCGCAAGGTGACCGGCATGGCCCGCACGACGAACGCCTCGGTCGAGGTCATGCGCGCGCTGGCCCGCGGCAGGGGCGCCTTCAAGGTCCGCCATCCCGAGCACGGACGCCACATCGAGGGCGACCTCTCGCGCCAGGTCATCGCGCTCATCAGCAACGGCCGCGCGGAGCGCATCTACCACACGTCCTCCGGCGCGCCGGCGACGCCGACCGTCATCGGATCGTTTCGCGTCTATCTCAAGACGCCGGGCGTCAACCAGAAGGGCATGGTCGACTCGGCGTACTTCATCCGCGGCTACGCGACCCACGGCTACCCGTCGGTGCCGATCTTTCCCGCCAGCCACGGCTGCTTCCGGCTGCCGATCCCCGACGCGCGCAGCGTGTTCAACTGGATCGAGATCGGCACGCCGGTCGACGTGTACCGCTGAGGGCCGCGCGGCGGCTAGGCGTTAGGCGGGGCGGCGGCGCAGGTGGTGGCGCCGAGCGCCGCCGCGTGCGGTCATGAAGCGCGCGAGGTAGCCCAGGCCGAAGCCGTACACGAGCAGCCCGAGCAGCGCCGGGATGCCACGCTGCATCCAGCGGCTCTTGTCGTCCTCGGTGAGGCCGGCGAACGGCGACAGCAGGACGTCGTTGGCGTCGTCGATGACCTCGCGCACGTCGCCGTGGCGCCGCTCGCGCTCGCGCTCGCCGGCCGGGGTCGGGCTCGCCGCCATCGAGTTCGCGATGCGGTGCTCCGTCGCGGCCGAGGCGCGGTCGATGTCCTCCAGCGCGAACAGCGTGAAGCCGATCGCGATGATCAGGCTGAGGGCGATGGCCAGGTAGCGCAGGGGTCGTTCGAGCACGTCTCTAAGGTACGCGAGCGATGGATGCCCATGGACGTTTGGTCGAGGCGCTGCGCGAGCACGCCCTAGTACTCGGCGAGGTGACGCTCACGAGCGGCGCGAAGGCGCAGTACTACGTCGACGCCAAGCGCGCGATCCTCCTGCCCGAGGGCTTCCTCGCGCTCGGCGAGCTGCTCGCCGAGCGAGCACGCGAGTGGGGCGCCACCGCCGTCGGCGGCATGACGATGGGCGCCGACGCCGTCACCTGCGCCGCGCTCGCCGGCGGCGCCGACGTCAAGGGCTTCTTCGTCCGCAAGGAGGCCAAGGCGCACGGCCTCTCGCGCCGTATCGAGGGCCCGCTGCTGGCCGCCGGGGACCGCTGCCTCGTGGTCGAGGACGTCGTCAGCACCGGCGGCTCGACGATCGCGGCGATCGAGGCGTTGCAGGAGGCCGGCCACGAGATCTGCGGCGTCGTCAGCGTGCTCGACCGTCTGGCGGGCGGCGCCGCGCGGATCGAGGCGGCGGCGGGCGCACCGTACGTCGCCCTCGTCACGATCGACGACGTCTACCCCGAGCGCCCCGACCGCGGGTGACGCCAGGAGAGCGGGAGAGGGCCGGGAGCGGGGAGAGGGCCGATCCGGATTCCCCTTCGGGTGATTTCCGGCTCGACCCTCTCCCCGCTCTCTCCCGTCTGCGACCGGCGCGGTCAGCGCGGGTCGAGGTCGATCCGGACGACGAGCAGCGCCGTGCCCATCGCCCGCACCCCGGCGGCGTTCAGGCGCGAGAGCGTGCGCAGCCGCGCGCGGGCGTCGGCGCCGTCGACGACGTGCGCGGTGCCCGTGCGCCAGCCGCGCCGCAGGCGGACCCGCACGCGCGGGTCGGCCTCGATGTTGCGCACGTAGGCCGCCCGGCGGCCCATCTCGGCGACGATCCAGAACGTGTCGGTGCCGGGCTCCAGGCCGAAGCTGACCGGCGTACACCGCAGCTGGCCGCTCTTTCGCCCGGTCGTCTCCAGCAGCGCGACGCCGGGCGCCAGGCCGCGTGCGGCCAGCGCCCGGACCGGCGGGTTGAGCAGCTTGACCTGCAGCCGCGTGACGAGCTTGCGCTTGCGGTCCATCGCGTCGAGTCTCGCAGCCCGAGAGGCGGCGATTGCGCCGAGTCCGCTGCGGAAAGACAGCGCACGTTTCTGCGCCCCGATCGGGCGATCCCGCGCGTGACTTGACACGGGTGGCAGCCTCCAGGGCGGTAGGCAGGTCGTCGTCCACGAAGGAGCTCCCGTGTCCAGGTTCTCACTCGCGACCATCTCGATGCTGGCGACGCTGCTCGCGTGCAGTGCAGCGGCCAATGCCGCACCGCAGGCGCAGAACACCCAGCGTGAGCGCCTGGACGTCTACACCGGCGTGGTCGACGCCAGCCAGCTCGGTGCGATCACCGCGCTCGGCGTCGATCGCCACGAGCTGAAGCTCTCGCGTGCGGGCGGCGCCGGAGCCAAGGGCGCGCGCGTGCGCGTCGAGACGATCCTCAGCGGCCGCCAGGCCGACGAGCTGCGCAGCGAGGGCATCGAGCTCGCGCCGAAGGAGACCGGCGGGGCGACCGCCGCGGAGCGCGCGACGGCGCAGGTCGAGGCGGGGCTGAGCGTGTTTCGCCCCTACAGCGGGGCGGGCGGCCTGAAGGAGGAGTTCACCCAGGTCGCGGGCCAGAACCCGAAGATCACGAAGCTCGTCAACTACGGCAAGACCGTCCAGGGCCAGGACATCGTCGCGCTGAAGGTCTCCAAGAACGCGCGCACGACGCGTGACGGCAGCCGTCCGGCGGTGCTCTACCTCGGCGCGCAGCACGCCCGCGAGTGGATCACGCCCGAGATGATCCGTCGCCTCATGCACTACTTCGTCGACAACTACGCCAACAACAAGACGATCCGCAAGCTCGTCGACGCCAACGAGCTGTGGTTCGTGCCGGTGGCCAACCCCGACGGCTACGACTGGACGTTCGAGGAGGGCCAGCGGCTGTGGCGCAAGAACCTGCGCGACAACAACGCCGACGGGCGGATCACGACCGGCGACGGCGTCGACCTCAACCGCAACTTCGCGACGAAGTGGGGCTACGACAACGAGGGCTCCTCCGACCAGCCGGCCAGCGAGACCTACCGCGGCCCGTCGCCGAACTCCGAGCCGGAGACCCAGGGCCTGGACTCCTTCGCGCGGCGCGTCGGCTTCGAGTTCTTCGTCAACTACCACTCCGCCGCCGAGCTGCTGCTCTACGGCACCGGCTGGCAGGTCGCCACGCCGACGCCCGACGACATCATCTACGAGGCGATGGCCGGCGACGACGCCAACCCCGCCATCCCGGGCTACGACCCCGACCTCTCCGCCGAGCTGTACACGACCAACGGCGACACCGACACGCACATGACCGAGCGCTACCGCACGCTCGGATTCACGCCCGAGATGGGCACCTGCGAGTCCGCCTCGGACGCTCGCCCCGACGACCAGTGGGAAGCCGAGGACTGCAACAGCGGCTTTGAGTTCCCCGACGACGAGGAGCTCGTGCAGGCGGAGTTCGAGAAGAACATCCCGTTCGCGATCTCGGTGGCGCAGTCCGCGAAGGATCCCGACGACCCGGTGTCGGTGGTCGGTCGCACCGCGGAGGACTTCCGCGTGGACACGTTCGACGTCTCCTACGGCGACCCGCAGAAGGTCGCGGTCACCGCCAAGCGCGCGCTCAAGCTCGTGACGATGCAGTACCGCATCAACGGCGGGCGCACGCGCATCTCGCTCGCGCCCGAGTGGCAGGGCGGGGAGCGCTACGGCGACGAGAACGACGACTACTACGTCGAGCGGCGCGGCACCGTGCGCGGAGCGGACGCCGGCGACGAGGTCGAGGTCTGGTTCACGGGGCTGAGCCTGCGCAAGGGGTTCGTGCGCAGCCAGCGCTTCACGTACACCGTGCAGAGCGACACCGGGGCCGACGTCCTCGTGATCGCCAACGAGGACTACAGCGGCGTCAACGACTCGACCAACCCGGCGAACGCGCCGAAGTACGCCGCCCAGCACGTCGCGGCGGTCGAGGCCGCCGGCCACGAGGCCGACGTCTGGGACGTCGACGCGCAGGGCGTGCCGCACGACCTCGGCGTCCTGAGCCACTACGACGCGATCGTCTGGTACCTCGGTGACAACCGGCTCACGCAGGACCCCGAGGACGTGCTCACCGAGACGTTCATCGGGAACATTCCCGACCTCTCCGTCGCCGAGCGCCAGCAGTACCTCACGATGGCGGTGCGCGACTTCCTCAACGAGGGCGGCAAGCTCGTCCACGACGGCGAGCTCACCCAGTACTCGGGCCTGCCGGGCTTCGGTGACGCCGTCGGCGGCCTCTTCTACGGGCTCAACGGCGATCCGACGGCCCAGTGCGTCATCACGGCGTCGTTCTTCGACGACTGCCTGTTCCTGGCCGACGACTTCCGCCAGTACTACCTCGGCGGGTATGCGCGGATGAGCATCGCGGGCCCGACGGCCGTCGATGGGATCGCCCCGCCGATCACCGGATATGAGGGCACGTTCGGCGGGCCGGTCGCGACGGGCGACAACCCGCTCGACGAGGCCGGCAACTTCCAGCCGACGAGCGAGGTCCTGCCGGTGTCGCGGTTCCCGCAGTTCGCCAGCCGCGGCGCGGCCGAATACGAGGTGGCCGAAGGCGACGACGCGGCGTTCGCGCCGGTGCAGGGAAGCCGCTACGCGGGTGCCGCGCACGTCGACTACGCGTACATGCGCCTGACGAAGACGGTGAACCTCACGGCGGCGACGAGCGCACAGCTGCAGTTCCAGCTGTCGCTGAACTCCGAGGCGGGCTACGACCACTTCATCGTGGAGGCCCACACCCCCGGCCAGGACAACTGGACGACGCTGCCCGAGCTCGGCGGCGCGTCGACGACCGCGGTGCCCGAGGAATGCGAGGTCGGGTACCTGCTCGACCTCCACCCGTTCCTCGGCCACTACCTCACCGCCGGCGACCCGTGCCAGAACACCGGCACGAGCGGCACGTGGAACTCGATCACGGGGTCGACCGGCGGCTGGCAGCAGGTGGCCTATGACCTGTCGGCCTTCCAGGGCGGCCAGGTCGAGATCGCCCTGACCTACGTGACCGATCCGTTCACCGGCGGGGTCGGAGCGTTCGTCGACGACACGCGTATCGTCGTCGACGGCGTCCCGGACGCCGACGGCTTCGAGGGCGCGACCAGCAGCTGGTCTCCGAGCCCGCCGCCGTTCGGCAGCCCGCTGTCGCCGAGCAACTGGGTGATCGGGCCGAAGCTGGTGAACTTCTACGCGGCGACGTCGACGAACGACACGCTGCTGCTGGGCTTCGGCTTGGAGCAGCTGGCCACCGACGCCGAACGCAACGACCTCATGACCCGGGCGCTGAACGGGCTGCTCGAGTAGGCGCTCGCCCCGCGCACAGTTCGATACTCCCCCGGCGCCGGCGGCTCACGAGCCGTGGGCGCCGGAGCGATCGCGCGTCCATCGGGCGGTGGTGCGGCTGCATCCTCCGTGGTGTCACCTCGCTGGAAGCCGCCCACGCGCCGGGTGCGGTCGCCCGTGTGAAGATGTAACACGCCCCTGACGCGTAGCCCGTAGAGTTCTTGCGTGAACGGGGAAACGTTGTCGCGCGGATCGATGCTGGGCGCGTCCGCCCGCCTCCTGCTCCTCGCGCTGCTGCTGCTGCTCGCCGCCGCCTCGCCGCCGCCCGCGCGGGCCGTCTCGTCGCCCGCGCCGGCCGACGCCGTGGCGCAGCTGAACGCATGGCGCGCCGCCGTCGGGGTCGGCCCGGTCGTGCACGACGAGCTGCTCTCGCGCGGTTGCAAGAAGCACGCGAAGTACTACGACCTGAACCCGACGCACCGGCTGCACCGCGAGACGCCGACGGCGGCCGGCTACACCGAGGCGGGCGACCGCGCCGCGCGCTCCAGCGTGCTCGCCTTTCCCCGCGATCCCGGCTACGGCATCAGCGCCTGGGAGCCCGCTCCCTACCACCGCATGGCCCTGCTCGACCCGCGGCTCGTGGCGACGGGGTACTGGAACGAGTTCGGCCTCACGTGCATGAACGCCACGGCGGTCGACTTCTTCGGCCTGCGCACGCCCGCCCTGACGGCCTATACGTATCCGGTCGCCGGGCAGCGCGACGTCGGCACGACGTTCTGGTGTCAGGAGGTGCCCAACCCCTGCGACGTCGCGCGGCGTTCGAACACGCGCGCCCCGACCGGCACGAACATCTCGATCCAGTTCAACGGCCCGTGGCTGCGGACCGACTCGGTGCTCGTCACGGCGGCGTCGCTGGCGTCGGCGGGCCGGCCGCCGGTCGACATGACCGTGCAGAGCCGGGGGGCGAAGCTGCGCGGCGGGATCGTCCTCATCCCGCACCGGCCGCTGCGCACCGGCAGGACGTACGTCGCGTCGGCGACCGGAGTGGTCTCCGCCACCGCCGACGACGGGACGCCGAGCCAGCATCCCTTCGCGCTGTCGTGGGACTTCTCGACGCCCGGCGTCGAGCCCGCCGCGTCGCTGAAGGTGCTCGTCGAGCGCGTGACCGCCACGCGCGTGCACCTGCGCCTCGACCTGCAGAGCACCGAGGAGCGCCAGGCGCGCATCAGCCTGCTGCACGGAAGCGCCGCGCTCATGCGCGTGACGCGCACGATCAGCGGCCCGACACAGCGCATCAGCCTCCCGCGCCCGAGCCGGCGCGTCACGACCGTCGCGGTGCTGCTGCGTGGGAGCCCGACGCACGTCGGCGTCGCCGCGCGCGTGGCGACCGACATCAAGGCCGTCAAGGCCCCCGCCGGCGCGGTCGTGGCGTGGCGTCCAGGCTGACGGCCGCTGCTCAGCCGTCGAACGACGTGGACTCGTCCGGCCCACCGACGACGCGATGCTCCACGTTCACGTTCGGTGCCTGCTCGAGCACCTGAGCGACGACCTCGATCTGCCCGACGTGGGCGCCGGCCATGAAGGCCTTCATCAGGGCGTGATCGATCGCGCCGACCTGCGTCGCGTCGTCCTCCACGTGGAGCTGCTCGGCCAGGGCCTGCCCGATCGGCGGCAGGACGCGGCTGGCGTGCGAGTTGAGGTTCGCTGCGATCTCGCCGGCTTCGTCTGGCACACCACCATCATGACCGAGCCGGATAGCCGCGGGGCATTTCCGAACATGCCCCAGGCAGGAGTCGAACCTGCGGCCTACCGCTTAGGAGGCGGTCGCTCTGTCCACTGAGCTACTGGGGCGCGGCGCCGGACGCCGCCTCGGAGGGTACCTCCGGCGGCGTGTCGGTCGCGGCCGTGGGGCTCGCGTCGGAGCGCGTCGACGCGGCGGCCTCGGCGGCGGTCACGTTGAGCGGGTAGTGGCAGGCGGCGAGATGGCCGCCGGCGTACTCGCTGAGGCGCGGCACCTCGGCGCGGCAGCGATCCTGCGCGCGCGGGCAGCGGGTGTGAAAGACGCAGCCGGGCGGCGGATCGACCGGTGAGGGCGGCTCGCCGGTGATGACGACGCGCTCGCGGGCGCGGTTCTCGCGCGGGTCGGGGATCGGGATCGCCGCCAGCAGCGCGCGGGTGTAGGGGTGGATCGGCTTGACGTAGAGCTCCTCGGCGGGCGAGAGCTCCATGATCCGCCCGAGGTACATCACCGCGATGCGGTCGCTGACGTGGCGTACGACCGACAGGTCGTGGGCGACGAAGAGGTACGTCAGCCCGAAGTCGTCCTGCAGGTCGTCGAGCAGGTTGACGATCTGCGCCTGGATCGACACGTCGAGCGCGCTGACGGGCTCGTCGAGGACGATCAGCTTGGGCTCGAGGGCCAGCGCGCGGGCGATGCCGATGCGCTGACGCTGGCCGCCGGAGAACTCGTGCGGAAAGCGGCTGAGGTGCTCGTGCTGCAGACCGACGCGGTCGAGCAGCTCGGCCGACCGCTGGGCGATCTGCGTCTTGTCGACACCGTGCAGCGCCAGCGGCGCGCCGATGATCTGGCCGATTCGCTTGCGCGGGTTCAGCGACGCGAACGGGTCCTGGAAGACCATCTGCATCTCGCGCCGGACCGGCTTGAGCTTCGAGCGTCCGGCCTTCGTGATGTCGGTCCCGCGGAAGGTGATCGTGCCGCCGGTCGGATCGAGCAGGCGCATGAGCGTGCGCGACAGCGTCGTCTTGCCGCAGCCCGACTCGCCGACGAGGCCGAGCGTCTCGCCCTCGCGCAGGTGCAGCGTCACGTCGTCGACGGCGTGGACGTGCGCGACGGCGCGCTCGAACAGCAGGCCCTTCTTGATCGGGAAGTACTGCTTGAGGTGATCGGCCGCGAGCAGGACCTTCGGCTCGGCGCCGTCCGCGCGCGCACCGTTGCCGCCGCCGACGGCGGTGTCGGTGGCCGCGCTCATATCGTCACCCCGCCGGCCTCCAGGCCGAACTGCCCCTCGGTCTGGCGCAGCCTGGCCTTCGCGGCGGGCTCCAGCACGCAGCGGTCCTCGTGGCCGGTCTTGCCGGCGACGCGCGCGATCAGCTCGGGCTTGGCGAGGCAGGCATCGTGGGAGTGCGGGCAGCGCGGGCGGAAATGGCAGCCCTGCGGCGGATGGATGAGCGACGGTGGCAGGCCCGAGATCGACGGCAGCCGGTCGGGGCGCGGCCGGTCCACGCGCGTGATCGAGCCCAGCAGCCCCCAGGTGTAGGGATGCTGGGGGTCGTAGAAGATCTCGTCGATCGTGCCCTGCTCGACGATCCGCCCGGCGTACATGACCGCGATGCGATCGGCGATGTCGGCGACCACGCCGAGATCGTGGGTCACGAGGATGATGCCGGCGTTGGCCTCGTTGCGCAGACCCTTGAGGACCTCGAGGATCTGCGCCTGGATCGTCACGTCCAGCGCCGTCGTCGGCTCGTCGGCGATCAGCACGGAGGGGTCGCAGGAGAGCGCCATCGCGATCATCACGCGCTGGCGCATGCCGCCGGAGAACTCGTGCGGATAGGAGTCGAAGCGCTCACGGGCCCGCGGGATGCCGACGCGCTCGAGCTGCGCGACGACCTGGTCGCGCGCGTCCGCGTCGGAGACCTCGCGGTGCGCCTGGATCTGCTCGACGATCTGCTTGCCGATGCGGTGCACGGGGTTCAGCGAGGTCATCGGGTCCTGGAAGATCATCGCGATCTCCTCGGCACGGACGGCGCGCAGCTGATCGGCGGTCGCGGTGATGAGGTCGAGGTCGCGCAGCATCGCCGAGCCGGCGAAGCGCGCGTTGGGCGAGCGCGTGAGCCCCATGAGCGTCATCGCGGTGACCGACTTGCCCGAGCCCGACTCGCCGACGACCGCGAGCACCTCGCCGGCGCGCAGCTCGAAGGAGACCTCGTCGACCGCCCGCACGATCCCCTCCTCGGTCGCGAAGGAGACGTTGAGGTTCTTGACGTCGAGCAGCAGCTCGGAGTGCGCGGGCGTCATGAGAGGCGGATCCGCGGGTCCAGCGCGGCGTAGACGATGTCGACCACGGTGTTGAGCAGCACGATGAAGAACGCGCCGAAGAGGGTCACCGCGAGCACCGGCGGGACGTCGAGCTGGCCGATCGACTCCGCGAAGTACTGGCCGACGCCCTGCAGGTCGAACACGGTCTCGGTGAGGATCGCGCCGCCGCCGAGCACGGCGCCGAAGTCCAGCCCCCACAGCGTCACGATCGGGATCAGCGAGTTGCGCAGGACGTGGTGGATCATCACGCGCCGCTCGGTCAGCCCCTTCGCCCGCGCCGTGCGCACGTAGTCGTCGTTGATCGTGTCCAGGACGTTGGAGCGCAGCACGCGCGAGTAGACGCCGACGAACAGCGTCGCGAGCACGCACCAGGGCAGGATCATGTGCTTGACCCACTCCCACAGGCCCGCCTCGCCGATCTCCGAGTAGCCGCCGTTGGGGAAGATCCCCGCCTTGAAGCCCAGGTAGTAGCTCGCCAGCGCGCCGAGCCAGAACACCGGCATGGAGACCCCGACGAGGGCGAGCACGGTGACGAGCGTGTCCGTCCAGCGGCCCGCGCGCATCGCCGTGTACAGCCCCAGGATGGTGCCCATCGCAAACCACAACAGCGCGGCGCCGATCGCCAGCGCGAACGTGCGCGGGATACCGCGCTTGATCTCCTCGATGACGTTCGTCTGGTTGGCGTAGGAGATGAGGTCCCCGCTGGCGACCTTCTCCATCGTCGTGGCGTACTGCGTGTACAGCGGGTCGTCGAAGCCCCACTCGCGCTCGATCGCCGCGATCTGGGCGGGCGTGGAGTTCTTGCCCGCCATCCGGTCGGCGGGCTCGCCGTTGGGGATGACGTTGAAGATGAGGAACGTCAGCACCGAGACCGCGAACATCACGATCACCATCCCGATGAGGCGGCGGATGATGAAGCGGCCCATCTAGCGCACCCCTCCCACTAGTGCTCCAGCCGGACCTTGGCCCGCGGGTCCAGCGCGTCGCGCACCCCGTCACCGAAGACGTTCAGCGACAGGACCGTCAGCACGAGCATGAGGCCGGGGACGATCGTCAGGTGCGGGGCGGTCGACAGCAGCTCGATGCCGTCGCCGAGCATCGTGCCCCACGACGGCTCGGGTGGCTGCACGCCGGCGCCGAGGAACGAGAGCGCCGCCTCGAGCAGGATCGAGTTGGCGACGAGCAGCGGGAAGAAGACGAGGATCGTCGAGGCGAGGTTCGGCAGCAGCTCGGAGAACATGATCCGCATCGGGCCCGCTCCCTGCGCGCGTGCGGCCTCGATGAACTCCTTCTCGCGCAGCGACAGCACCTGGCCGCGGATCGGCCGCGCGAGATAGACCACTCCCACGACGCCGATGATGATCGTGGGTATCCACTTCGAGCCGCCGGATATCTGGATCGGGCCGAGCTGCAGCCCGCCGAGGGCGAGCGAGACGCCGAGGGCGACCCCCAGCAGCAGGACGGGGAACGCCCACAGGACGTCCATGCCGCGCGAGATGATCGCGTCGGTCCAGCCCCGGAAGTAGCCGGCCAGCGTGCCGAGCAGCACGCCGAGGAAGACGGTGATGAGCGCCGCGGTGATGCCGATGAACAGCGAGTTGCGCGCGCCGTAGAGCAGGCGCACTGCGACGTCGCGGCCGTTGGTGTCGGCGCCGAGGAAGAACTTCTTCTGCCAGGTCGGCGAGATCGGCACGCCGTCGAACGTGACGACGTTCTGCTGCTTGCCGTCGACGACGATCGTGTCGGAGAGATGGTTCTTCGACGGCGAGGTGCCGGCGATGTCCGCATACAACGGAGCGGCGATCGCGAGCGCCACGAGGAGGACGAACAGCGCCCCGAAGGCGAGCGCGGCACGGTTGCGCCGCATCCTGCGCAGCGCGAGCGCCCAGGGGCTGAGCCCGGGTGTGGTGGCCGTCTCGAGCTGCCCCCCGTCGAGGACGGGGGACAGCTCTGTTGAGACGGATGAGTCGGCGATGGACATTCGTGTTCAGGCTTTCGTGCCGATCGCCAGGTTCACGAACTACTTAAGGCAGAGGTTCGTGAAGTCGAGGTTGAAGACGGGGTGCCACACGGTGCAGTTCTCGAAGTCAATCCGCTCCGAGTAGAACACCGTCAGCTTGCGATGGCCATACGGCGCCACGTCGGCGTCGGTGACGATCGTCTTGTCGGCTTCGGCGTAGTCAGCCGCGACCGCGTCGATGTCGGCGTTGGGGTTCGCCTCGTCGAGCAGCGCGTCGACCTTCTCGTTGTTGACGCTGCCGAAGTTCTGGTTGTTCGTCGCCTGGATGGAGTCCCCGTCGACGAGGAACATGAAGTTCCGCGGGTGCGGGAAGTCCTGGAACCAGTTGGCGAAGCCGGCCTGGGCCTTCGTCTTCCGGTTGCCGACGGTCGTGAAGTAGACCGATCCCTCGACGATGCGCGGCTTGGCCTTGTAGCCGATGTCGTTGAGCACGTCGGCGAGGTACTCGGCCAGCGACTTGGACTCCGGCTCGTCGTTGCCGAACACCGTCACGGACTGTCCGGCGGTGCCGGAGTCCTGGACGAGCTGCTTGGCCTTGGCCACGTCCGGCGCTGCCGTCGGATCGCCCCACGGGCACGGGTCGAGCTTCTCGTAGCCCTTCATGCCGGGCGGCAGGAAGTTGCAGCCGGGCTCGAGCAGGCCGCCGAACAGGCGGGCCAGGGAGCGCTTGTCGATCGCGTAGTTGACCGCCTGGCGCGCCTCGGCGTTGTTGAACGGCGCCACGTCGTGGTTGAGGAAGTAGTAGTAGGTCGAGTTCGTGACGAACTCCTTGTAGCGCTTGTCCGTGAACTGCGCGCGGATGTCACGCAGCTGGTCGGGCGCGGGCGGGTCGTTCATGTAGTCGATCTTGTTCTGGATCGTGTCCTGCGTCTGGCGGCGGCGGTTCTTGATGACCTCGACCTTGATCGTGTCGAGCTTGCCGGTCGCCTGGTCGGCGACGTTGAAGTCCGCCACCTTGACGAGGTCGTAGCCGCGGTTGATGCGGACGTTCGCGAACTTGTAGGGCCCGACGCCGACCGGCGGGTCCTTCGTCATGTTCCGGAACGGCGTGTCACCCGGCACGACGGAGGCGAACACCATCGTGAGGATGTAGGGGAAGCTGCCGTCGGACTCGACGAGGTTGATCGTGATGTCGCCCGTGGCGTCGTCGGTGACGATGCCCGAGATGTCCGCGTTGGCCTTGCCGTCCTTGAGGTACTTCTCGGCGCCGACGATGACCTGGTAGAAGGACGAGCCGCCGGACTCGAGGTTGAGCACGCGCTTGATCGAGTGTTCGAAGTCCGAGGCCTTGACGGCCTTGCCGTCGGAGTACTTCAGCCCGGAGCGCAGCTTGAGCTTGTAGGTCTTGCCGTCGGCGGAGATGTCGGGCATCGCCTCGGCGAGGCCGGGAACGACGGTCGCGCCCTCGGCCCCCTCCGCGTGCTTGTAGGTCAGCAGCGGGGTGTAGACCGTCCACAGGGACTGCCAGCCCTCCTGCGTGTAGGACAGCGCCGGGTCGAGGTAGTCGGGGAACGACGTGTACGCGGTGCGGATCTCGCCGCCGGTCTTTCCGCCGCCGTCGTCGCTGGCAGCCGTTCCGCCGGTCGACGAGCTGCCGCTGTCGTCGTCATCGCCGCCACATGCCGCGAGCCCCAATGTGGCTGCGCACGCGAACGTGAGGCACAACATGCCTCTCAGGGACCTTGGCATAGAAACGTTTCCTCCTCGACAGGCCCCGGCGCTGAACGCCGAAGCGATTTGCGACTGCCTACCCGAAACCGGCGCGTTCAGCGTACTCCTGCGCACCGGTGGATGCCTGAGATGCACACTAACGTTCAATTGCCCGGTCCTGCGGCAGTGGGACGGTCAGTCCAGATAGGTGACGACGGCGGCGACCGGCTCGCGCTCGGGAACCCGCGGCTCCTGACGCGGATGGCCGAGGTGCAGCAGCCCCAGCACGTGTTCCTCGGCGGGCAGGCCGAGCGCCTCGCGCCCGGCCTCCGTGCGCAGCACGCCGGGGGTCCGCCAGTAGCCGGCCAGGCCGCGGCCGTGGGCCGCGAGCAGCACGACGTACGCCGCGACGGCGGCGGCGAGCACGTCCTCCTCGTCCATCACGGCGTCGCCGCACTGCGTCGCCGAGACGGCGACGAGCGTGGGTGCGCGGTCGAGCTTGGCGGCGGCGATCGGATCGCCGGTCGCGGCCTTGAGGCGTTCGAGCGCGCCCGGCCCGACGACGCGAAAGCGCCACGGGTTCGTCAGCTTGTGGTTCGGCGCCCAGCGGGCGAGCTCGAAGAGCTCGTCGAGCGTCTCGCGGTCCAGCGGCTCGGGCGCGTAGGCCTTGTGCGTGCGCCGGGTGCGAATTGCGTCCTCGAGCTCCATCGCCGCGCTACGCGTCCTCGTCGGGGTCCTCGTCGTCGTCCTCGCCGTCGTCCTCGTAGAGCGACTCGCGCGCGATCTCCTTGCCCTTCGCGTCATAGAGCTTGGCGTCCAGCGTGTCGCCGCGGTAGGCGTCGGGCGCCAGCAGCGTGAAGCGCTCCATGATCAGCTCGCACTGATCGACGGTGAGATCGGCGAGCTCGGCGGTCACGATCGCGCCGTCGGGCACGAGCGGCCGGCCCCAGACGAGCGTCATGTGCGCCGTCTTGCCGCCCTCGCCGCGCCAGGTGCCGACGACCTCCTCGCAGAGGTCGAGCTCCCAGTCGGGGTTGGCGTCGGCGGTGTCCTCGGTGAAGTCGGCGACCGCGTCGAACTCCGTCGGCTCGCGATCCTCCGTCGCGGGCCGGAAGGAGACGTAGCCGAACAGCTCGTAGCCCTTCGAGGTCCGTGCGGTGGCGGGGACGAACGTGCGGCCGTGCCACGTGCGGTCGGGGTAGAAGGCGATCTCGCCGGGATCGCCGAGCTCCTCGTCGTCATCGACGACGATCGCGTCGCAGGCGCCGAGGAAGTGGCGCTCGAGCGTCGTCGCCCAGCGTCCGTAGGGCAGCGGTTCCTGCGGGGGCTCGGCGACGAAGCGCGGAACGAAACGGGGCTCGACGGGCATGGCGCGCAGTCTACGACCGGCCGCGCGCTCAGGATTCGAGCAGCAGCGTGACCGGCCCGTCGTTGACGAGCTCGACGGCCATATCGGCGCCGAAGATGCCGCCCGCGGCGCCCAGCCGAGCGCGGAAGCGCTCGTACAGCGGCTCGGCGACGGGACTGGGCGCGGCCGCGACGTACGACGGGCGGTTGCCCTTGCGCGTATCGCCGTAGAGCGTGAACTGGCTGACGACGAGCACCTCGCGGTCGCCCAGCGGCTCGTTCATCCGGCCCTCGCCGTCGGGGAAGACGCGCAGCGCGCGGACCTTGTCGGCGAGCCGGTCGGCGCGCGCCGCGTCGTCGTCGTGGGTGACTCCGAGCAGGACGAGCAGCCCGGGGCCGATCCGCCCGACCACCTCGCCGTCCACGCGCACCTCCGCGCGCGCCACGCGTTGGACGAGCGCTCGCACGGCGCGGCCTGCCTTACCCGAAGAAGACCTGCGCGGTCTCGAACAGCTTGGGGTCGAGCAGCTTGGGCTCGCTCAGCGCGTCCTCGAGCGCGACGAGCTCGATGTCGGTGCCGTGCAGCGCGACCATCTGGCCGTAGTCCTCGTTGGAGGCGGCGTCGATCGCCGCGACGCCGAAGCGGGTGCCGAGCACGCGGTCGAAGGCGACCGGCGAGCCGCCGCGCTGGATGTGGCCGAGCACGGTGGCGCGGCTCTCGAAGCCCGTCTTCTCCTCGATCTGCTTCTCGAGCTGGTGGGCGATGCCGCCGAGCCGGGCATGGCCGAAGGAGTCCACCGTGTCGGCCGCCGTCGCGGCCTCGCCGCCCTCGGCCGGCGTGGCGCCCTCGGCGACGACGACGATCGAGAACGTCTTGCCGGTCGTCTCGTGACGGTGGGTGATGTGGTTGCAGACCTCGTCGAGGTCAAACGGGCGCTCGGGCACGAGGATGACGTCGGCGCCGCCGGCCATGCCGCACCAGCAGGCGATCCAGCCGGCGTCGCGGCCCATGACCTCGCAGACGATCACGCGGTCGTGCGACTCGGCCGTCGAGTGCAGGCGGTCGATCGCCTCGGTCGCGATCTGCACCGCGGTCTGAAAGCCGAACGTGAAGTCGGTCTCGGCGAGGTCGTTGTCGATCGTCTTGGGCACGCCGACCGTCGGGAAGCCCGCCGCCCAGAGCTTGCGTGCCACGCCGAGCGTGTCGTCGCCGCCGATCGGGATGAGCACGTCGATGCCGCGCTCCTTCAGCGAGGCCAGCACGCGCTCCTCGCCGTTCTCGGTCTTGTAGACGTTCGTGCGCGAGGTGCCGAGGATCGTGCCGCCCTTGTGCAGGATGCCGCTCGTGTTCTCGCGCGTCATCTCGATCGCGTCGTTGTCGAGCACGCCCTTCCAGCCCTTGCGAAAGCCGAAGATCTCGTGTCCGTAGTGGTCGATCCCCTTGCGGACGATTCCGCGGATGACGGGATTGAGCCCGGGGCAGTCGCCGCCGCCGGTCAGAAGTCCGATTCGTGCCATGCGCGCCATCCTGCCACGCTCATGGCGTCAGCCGTCGGCACCTCGTGCACCGTCCCCGAAGTCACTTCACCTTGGATCGCCCGCTGATCACCGGCTGGCGGACGTGCACCTCGCGCAAGCCGGCTGGGACGGACTCGAAGTAGGCGACGTGCGAGAAGCCGAGCTCGGCGCTGAGGATCGAGCGCTTCTTGACGATCAGGCGGCTGCCCTTCGACGCGGCTGTCGTGGTGCCGATGCGCAGCTGGTCATAGCCGCGGTCGCGGCGGATGAACGCGATCTCGCCGCGCATGATCGTCGGGTCGCGTTCGACGAGCGTCCGCGCGCTGAGCTTCGTGATCTTCACCTCGCTGCCGCTGAGCGCTGAGGTGAGCATCACCGTGCTCACCATGGACCCGCCCACCAGCAGCCCGTCCTCGGGGCCTTACGTGCCGGAGGCACGCGGCGGCCACTGCGTCCTTGCCAGCCGGCGCCACCGGCCGCCAAGGGCAAACGGACTTACGGGACGGTGCACGAGATGGCTGAATCCGCGACCGGCACCGCCAGCTGCACGCAATCAACCATCGTGGCCCGCCTCGGCCAGCCCGCGCCGCGCGCGCAGGTGCGGCATCGGGTCCCACGGCCGCGTCACGATCCGCTTGGCGACCGCGAGTGGGACGAGCTTCGTGAAGAAGTTGCCGACGTCGAAGGCGGCGCGCACCTCGCGCACGTAGGCGCGCGGCAGTCCGCCGCGGACGAGTCCCTGGCTGACGTCGACGAGGTCGGCGCGGCGGAAGGCCTCCACGAGCGGGGCATGGGCTCCGCGGTAGGGCGTGATGCGGTGGTGCTCGGCGACGATGAGCGCCAGCTCGCCGGCCCACGCGCTGCGGCCGGTCTCGCGCAGCCACGCGTCCTGCGCGCGGATCGACGGCCCGAGGTAGTCCAGGGACTTGAACGCCTCGAGGTCGTGAAACGCGCCGGCGATCGCCAGCTTGTCGTCGCGGTCCGCGCTGTCGGGCGCCAGCGCGCGGGCGTAGTTCAGCACGCGGTAGACGTGGCCGGTGTAGCCCGCCCACGCCGCGTCGTCGCCCTGGGCGCGATCGCGATGATCGGCCAGGATCTGCTCGACGAGCTGGTGCTCGCGTACGAGCTCGGCCGGGGGCACGCCGTGATCATCTCACCTCACGTCAACGCCGCCGCGACGAGCGCCGCGGCGAGCGCGATCGCGGTCGACCACGCGAGCGCGGCGGCGGCCAGTGTCCCGTCGAGGCCGTAGGCGTGCGCGACGACGAGCGTGTTGACGCCGACGGGCATCGCCGACTGCAGCAGGTAGGCGTCGGGCACGCCGCCGGCGAGCGTGGCGAGCGCCAGCAGCAACAGCGGCGCGACGACGATCCGCAGCCCGACGACGGCGGCCACGGGGGTGCTCAGCGGCGGCGGGAAGCCGATCCGCTCCGCGGCCAGGCGCACGCCGACGACGAAGAAGCCGACGGGCGCGATCGCGATGATGGCCACCCGCGCGACGTCGACGAGCGCATCGGGCGCCAGCGCGTCGGGCGCCACGAGCGCCGCCGCCACGGCGATCAGCGGCGGGTTGCGCAGCACGTAGGTGCGCAGTCGCGAGGCCGGCGGCTGGCCGCGCGTGGTGAGCATCGCCGCGATGAGAAAGGCGGCGACGTAGAACACCGGCGCGGAGACGAGCGCGTCGAACGTCACCGCCGCGCCCAGCTCGTCGTGACCCAGCAGCGTCGCGACCACCGGCGCGCCGAAGTAGCCCGTGTTGGCCATGATCGCGGCGATGACGACCATCGCCGCCGCGCGCGGTGCGAGCCGCAGCACGCGCGTGGCGATCGCCCAGGCCGCCAGTCCCGTGACGGCGAGCGCGACGTAGGCGAGCAGGATCCCCGCGCCGGCGCTCGTCGTCAGGTCCGCGCGCGCGACGACGAAGAACGTGATGAACGGCAGCGCGACGTAGAGCATCGCGTCGAGCAGGCGCCGCGTCAGCGCCAGCGCGCGCTCGCCGTGGCGCCGGTGCGCCCAGACGCCGGCGGCGACCGAGGCGGCGATCGCCAGCGCCAGGGCGGGCATCGAACGCTTCGGCCGCCCGCGCCGGCTACGCGGCGCGCAGCTCGGCCGCCGCCCGCTCCGGCGCGACGTCGTTGCGATGCAGGCCGGCGCCGAGCTCGAGGCCGGGCGCCGCCGCCAGGCGTGGCAGGATGTCGATGCGCCAGCAGAAGCGCTCGGCGTCGCGCGGCGCGGTGCGCACCCACAGGCTCAGCGGCGGGCCCTCACCGAAACGGCGCGCGAGGCGCGACAGCGCGTCGTGCAGCAGCGCGGCGCCGCTCGGCCCCGCGTCCTCGAAGTGCCTGCGTCCGCTGCGCGGCGCGAGCATGAGCGCGTACGGCGCGCTGGATGCGAACGGGCACAGCAGGACGGCCTCGTCGTCGATCGCCACGATCCGCGCGCGGCGGCGGACCTCCTCCTGCACGAGGTCCTCGAGCAGGTTGGCACCCATCGTGCGGGTGGCGTGGGCGGTGAAGCGCTCGCGTTCGCGGGCCACGATCGCGGGCACGAAGTCCAGCGCGTAGAGCTGCGCCCGCGACGGCGGCGCGCCGGGTCCCGGCTGCTCGTCGACGCACACATGCACGTAGGCGGCGTCGCTGTGTGCGCGCATGCGCTCGCGCCAGGCCTCGACGGCCGCCTGGACCGCCTCGACGGTCAGCGCGGCGAGCGACGTCACGTCGGGCGGGCCGTTGGCGATCAGCTCGTGCGCGCCGCTGGAGCGCAGCGCCGCGTAGAGCGCCGGCTGGGCGTCGGGCGGCGGCGGCGCGGCGTCGGGTGTGAGCAGCGCTCCGGCGGTGTCGCCGGTGGCGTCGGCGTCGGCGTCGGCGTCGGCGTCGGCGGTCGCGACGATCGCGCGCAGCCCGGAGAGCGGGTCGATGCGGATCTCGTGCATGGCCTTCACCATAAGCCGCACGGGCCCGCGCACGGGGGCGCCCCGGTTACGGACGCCCGAGCGCGTAGCGGTCGATCTCCGCCGCCAGCTGCGCCTCGGAGCTGAAGCGGCCCTGGTGCACGAGCACGCGCCGGCCTCGCCGGTCGTAGAACGCGGTGGCCGGCAGGCCGACCACGCTGTAGCGCCCGGTCATCGCCTGGCGCGGGTCCTCGATCGAGGGGTAGGGCATCGGGTAGCGCGCGCTCAGCTCGCGCGCTTGCGCGCGGTTGTCGCCGGAGTTCACGCCGAGGAAGGCGACCTGCGCGCCGCGCTTGACCGCCTGGCGCTGGAAGAAGGGCAGCTCGAAGCGGCACGGCTCGCACCACGACGCCCAGAGGTTCACCACGACGGGATGGCCGCGCAGCTCGCGCAGCTGCGCGTCGAGCGCCTTGGCGCCGCCGGGCTTCAGCTCGTTGACGCGCGCGTGCAGCGCGGCGAGCGGCGCGGGCGCCCGCGCGGGGAGCGGCTTTGACACTTCGGCGAGCGTGAGCGCCCGCGGCGCGGCGCCCGCGGCGGCGGGATCGCTGTCACCCGCCTGCCTGGCGCCGATGACGACCGCGACGACGAGGACCACCGCGGCGAGTGCGAGCAATGCCTTGCGCATTCGCGAGGAAGGGTCGCAGACCGCGGGTTCGGGGTAGGTGACATCCCCCGCTTTCGCTATCCTCATCGGTGACGCGGGTGGAGGGCCCGTCTCCGCCGGAGACGCCTCACCCCGCCACGCCGAGCCGGTCTCGGTTGTCTGGATCGCGACGGTTTGCGAGCGCGGTCCACCTCACGTTACGAGCAGGAAGCCGACTTTTGGCTGATCCCACGCCAGTGGCCGTCGTTGCCACGTCCGTTCCCAAGTCTTCCGACATCAAGCGCGCGGAGAAATTCACGCGTGAGTCCTTCGTGCACCCAGGTGAAACCACGGAGGACGCGCTCGCGCACGGAACCGCCCGGCGCCGCGCGCTCGACGCCGCGCTGCGGGAGATCGACGCCGGCGAGAAGGTGCCCTCGACGGGCTGGCGGCGGCGCTACTCGCTCATGCTGGGCCTCGAGCGCGTGCTCTCCGACGACGAGCCCAAGCTCGCCGACGGCACCTCGCTGAACCCGCATCAGGTCGACGCCCTGTCCGGCACGCTGACGGCGCTGCTCGCCGAGGCGCAGCGCAACGGCGGCGCCACCCCCGCGCCCGCCGCCGCGCCGGTGCTCGCCGTCGACGACGACGAGCCCGACGACAGCGACTTCGCGACGCCGGCCGCGACCGCCGACGACGAGGACGACGACGAGCCCGACGACGACGAGGACGACGACGACGACGACGAGCCGGAGGATCTCTCCCCGCTCGACATCGAGATCGACATCGGCGACGACGACGACGACGAAGAGGAGCCGGAGTCCGACGACGACGACGCACCGGAGGGGGTGTTCGACGAGGACCAGCTCGACGAGGCGCCCGACGATCCCAACGCGCACAAGCGCTTCTGGTTCGAGCACGCGACCGGCGCCGGCAAGACGGTCGCCGCGATGGGCTTCGTCGACGCCTCGCGCACGGGCGGGATCCTCATCCTCACCCACCGCCGCAACCTCGTCGACCAGTTCCACGGCGAGCTGAAGGACCGCGGCTACGCCAAGCGGGTGACGCCGGCGCTGCTCAAGGGCCAGGACGCCGCCAACGGCCCCGTCACCGTCGAGACCTACCAGTGGTTCGTGCGCAACGCCGGCCAGATCTCGTCGGCCTACTCGATCGTCATCTGCGACGAGGCGCACACCGCGCTGGGCGAGAAGACGAGCGCCGCGATCCGCGCGTGGACCGGCCCGGTGTTCATCGGCATGACCGCGACCGGCGCGCTCATCGCCCGCCACGTCACCGACCTCTTCCCGACGCAGACCTCGCGCTTCGACCTCGCGCAGGCCGCCCGCCGCGGCGTCATCTCGCCGCTGCGCTGCGTGCGCATCCCGCCGGGCCCGGGCGTGCGGACGATCGCCAAGGTGCCGTTGCGCCGCGGCGAGGTCGATGTCGAGTTCGACCAGGAGATGCTCGCCGAGCTGCTCGACCAGGGCCCGTTCAACTACGCGGTCGCCGACCTCTACAAGGTGCGCTTCAACGGCGTGCCCGGCGTCGTCTACGCCGCCGGCGTGCGCCACGCCTACAACGTCGCGGCGGCGTTTCGCGAGCAGGGCATGAAGGCGATGGCCGTCTCCGGCGAGACGAAGAAGCGCGAGCTGGCCGAGATTCTCGCGAGCTACGAGCGCGGCGACATCGACGTGCTCGTCAACGCCCAGCTGCTCGCCGAGGGCTGGAACTCACCGCGCGCGACGGTCTGCATGCACCTCGCGCCGACCGCCTCCAAGCGCATCTACCAGCAGCGCGTCGGCCGTGTCACGCGCCGCCACCCGGGCAAGGAGGCGGGGCTCGTCGTCGACTTCGTCGCGCCGGACACGAAGAACGACGACCCCGTCGTCACGCTGCACTCGCTGCTGGACCGCGACGTCTACCGCGGCGGGGCGATCGTCGTCGGGCCCGTGCGCCGCGGCCGCGGCCGGCGCGTGCGCGTCGAGCGCCGCGTGCTGCCGGTGACAGCCGACGAGGATCGCCGGATCGACGTCTTCGAGCGCGAGCTGTGGCGCATCGCCGTCGAGCACCTGCCCTACGGCGAGCAGATCCAGTGGGCGGCGCTGGCCGGCGCGCGCGTCGCGCCGAGCGGCTGGCGCCGTGCCCGCGCGATGCTGCACTTCGACCGCGGCGGGGAGTTCAAGCGCGCGTTCCTGCTGACGGCCGTGCAGCGCAACCAGAACCCGCAGCTGCGCATCCGCGCTCTGCAGGAGATCTCGGCGCTGCGCGACGGCGAGGCCTTCGACACCGCGATCGACGTCATCGGGACCTGGACGCGCGACGAGCGCCGCGAGGGCACGAAGGTGATGCTGCTCGCGCTCGCCGAGAAGCGCATCGGCCGCCGCGACCAGGCCAACGCCTGGATCTGGCGGCTGGCCTCCTACACGCGCGAGGTGCACGAGGAGTACGCCGTGCAGCGCTGGCCGGAGACCAAGCGCCTGCTCGGCCTGCTCGTCAACTCCTCCGGCGCCGCGCACGCCCGCAACGCCCGCCGCCTCGTCCATGCCGCGCGCAAGCAGGACCGCCGCCTGTCGGCCGCGATCCTCGCCGCCGCGATCGCCCACTCGCCCGAGGCCGAGGAGATCCTGCGCGGCGCCCGCACGCGGCTGGCGCGCAAGCCCAGCGCCCTGTCGCGCGAGCTGCTGCGCAACTTTCCCAAGAGCCGCGGCCGGCGCGGCAACCGCCGCCGCCGCAAGAAGGGCGCCGGCGAGAGCGGAGGCGACGGCACGGTCACCGCGATGGCCGGGCAGAACGGGGCGCCCGACGAGATCGGACAGGAGCCGCGCGAGGGCGATGGTGGCGCGGACGGCCGCCCGAGCTCAGACGGTCGCCCGGGCTCCTCGCGGCGCCGGTCGCGGCGCTCGCGCAACGGCCGCGCCCGCAACGCCGATCCCGAGCGCGCGCAGGCTGCCGCCGACGGGTCCTCCGACGCCGCGGCGGTGAGCGAGAACGGCACCGCGACCGACGGAGAGCCGCGCGACGCGCAGCGTGTCGCGCAGGAATCAGGCGAGCAGCGCAGCCCGCGCCGATCGCGTTCGCGCCGCGAGCGACGTCAGGAGCCGGCGGTCGACGACGCCGCAGCGGTCTCCGCGATCGCCGACGCCGCGGCCGCGCTCGCCGCGGCCCGCGGGCCGAAGGCCGAGCCCGCTGCGGCGCCCCAGACCGCCGAGGACGAGCCCGTCGAGCCGAAGGCGCCGCCGCGCCGCCGGGCGCCTGCGAAGAAGAAGCCCGAGACCGTCGCGGAGGCGGCGTCCGTCGCGCCCGACGCGGCCCCTGCCGAGCCGAAGAAGGCCGCCGCCCGCCGCGCGCCCGCCAAGCGCAAGACGGCCGCGGCGACCGGAGAGACGCCGGACGTGAAGCCCGCGGCGAAGGCGAAGCCGAAGGCGAAGCCGAAGACGACGGCAAAGGCAAAGGCAACGACGAAGGCGGAGGCGGAGCCGAAGCCGAAGGCGAAGGCGACGCCGCGTCAGGCGGCCGTCCGCCGTGTGCCGGCGAAGAAGAAGACGTCCGGCGACGACGACACGCCGCAGGCCGCGGCGGTCGACGACGTCGAGTCCGCCGCCTGATCGCCGGCGCTTCTAGTGGCGCAGCGCGGCGGCCAGCCCGGCCGTGAGCATGAGCCCGAGCGCGCCGATGCCGATGCCGGCCGCGATCGCCGTCGGGTGGTCGAGGGCGCTGAGCACCATCCCGGGGGCGCTGAGGATCGCCATCGCTCCGGCGAGCGCCACCAGCGCGCAGGCGCCCGCGGTCAGCGCCGGGAGTGAGATCGGCGCGAGCGCCGGTGCCCGCGCGGCCTGAACGGGCTCCGGCCGGCGGGCCTCGAGCGCGGCCAGGACCGCCGCGCCGAGCAGCGTGAACGTCGCGGCGACGAGGTAGCCCCCGAGGACGTCGCTGGGCAGATGCCAGCCGAGCGCGACGAGCGCGTACCCGACGGCGATCGCGTAGCCGGCGCCGAGCAGCGCGGCGAGTGCGCGCAGCTGCGGACCGACGACGAGCACGCCGCACAGCGCGAGCGACATCGCCGCGGTCGCGTGCCCGCTCGGCCACGAGCCGGGATAGACGGTCGTGATGCCGAGGAGGTCGATCACGCGCACGTCCGCGAGGGCGGGCTTGAGCAGCTGGGTCGTCGCGTTCGCGCCGACGAGGATCACCGGGACGAGCAGCGCCATGAGCGGTCGCCGGCGCAGCAGCGCGACGACCACGAGCGAGATCGCGCCGAGCAGCAGCGGCGCCGGGTCGGCGAGATGCGCGACGCCGATGACCTGCGGCTGCACGGGCGGCCGCGCGACGCCGGTGAACGACTGCATCGCGCTCGCGTCGAGTGCCGCGCCGCGCGGCACGCCGAGCGCCACGAACCACACGGCGACCGCCGTGCCGGCGCTCATGGCCGCGAGCGCGAGCAGGGTGAGGGGTCGGCGCGACATCCCGTCAAAGCGTAGACCTTGACCGCAACGGGGCCGGTGTGTCGAATCGTGCAGGCGGAGCGACACTCATTCGACACGCCGACACACGAGAGCCCTGTCGCGCGCCTCGCGGGTCGATCTCGCAAGCAGACGTCCTCGCCGCGAGATCGCGTCATGCGCCGCCTGGCTGCTTCGTAGCGAGCGGATGCCGTGGCTCCCGTTGGTCGGCGCGCCACCCGCGGGAGACGCGTGGCGCAGCGGGGTCAGCGACCGATACGCGGCGAGAGGCCGCTCAGGCAGACGGCGCGCACGCTGGCGACGGTGCTCGTCGACGTACCGTTGTTGCGCAGTGCGACTTCGAAGCGCCGGGCGTCGAAGTTCGGCGGCTTGCGGCTGCTGACGACCGTCGAGTGCACCAAGACGATCGCCGGGTCGCTGCCGTCGGTCTCGGGGCGATTCTCGTCGAACTGTGTGAAGCCGCCGCCGACGGCGACGTATCCGCGCGGGCAGTCGGCGTGCAGGAACCTCTCCTTGCCGGGAGGCAAGGGCTGGGCCTTCTTGTAGACATAGAGCGCCACGGGGCGCGGTTTGGCCGCTCCCGCGGACTCGTTGAGCTGAAGTGCGAGGGTCGGCGCTGCGAGGATGCCGGCCGCGGCAATCAGGACGATTCGGCGGTTGATCATCTGACCTTCTCCTTCGTGGCTGGGGTCGATTGACGACACGACGATCTTCCGCAGCGGGCGCCGGCCGCACCATGGGTGTCCGGCAGCCAATGTCATGGGCGGTGGGTAAGGAAGTTCTTGCCCGGGAGCCATGGCGCCGGCGATCTGGATCGCGGATGCTGCGCATGTGGACGGGCTGATCAAAGAGCGCTACGAGGTCCTGGAGACCCTGGGCGCCGGCGGTGAGGCACGCGTGGTCAAGGCGCTCGACCTCCAGCACGAACGGATCGTCGCCCTGAAGATCCGGGCCGTCGACGGTGATCGTGCGCGCGAGGACCTGCTCAACGAGGCGCGTGTGCTGCTCGCGGTCCCACCGCATCCCGCGCTCCCACTCGTGCGGGAGGACTTCTTCGACGGCGACAGCTACGTCGTCGCGATGGACTGGGTCGACGGCAACGACCTCGCGACGCTGCTGCGCGAGCGCGGGCGGCCGGGTCTGGCGCCGTCGAGCGTGCTCGCGTACCTCGCACAGGCGGCGGAGGCGCTCACGCACCTGCACTCACAGGATCCGCCCGTCATCCACGGCGACGTCAAGCCGGCGAACCTGATCCTGACCAAGGGCGGGCGCGTCAAGCTCGTCGACTTCGGGTTGTCGTCGGCGCCGGATGCCCGACGTCCCCGCACCGGGACGCCGGGATTCCGCGCGCCAGAGCTCGCGGCGCATGGCTTGCCGTCGCGCGCAAGCGACACGTACGCGCTCGCCGCAACCGCCTTCGCGCTGCTCACGGGGGCTCCGCCGACGGGGGTTCTGCCGCCTTGGGAGGGCATCGATCCTGAGCAGGCCGAGCAGCTGGAGGCCGCGCTGCGACTGGGGCTCGCGACCGACCCGGCCCGGCGTCCGGCCACGCCGGGTGAGCTCGTCGAACGGCTGCGGACCGGCTGGGGCGCCGCGCTGCCCACCGGCGTCATGACCTTCTGCATGTCGGACATCGAGGGCTCGACCGCGATGTGGGAGGCCGCGCCGGCCGCCATGGCCTTGGCGCTGGTCCGCCACGACGAGATCGTCGCCGACCACGTCGAGGCGCACGGCGGGCGCTTCCTGAAGTCGATGGGCGAAGGAGACTCGACGGTTTCCGTCTTCGAGTCGGCGCCGCAGGCGCTGACGGCAGCCATCGCGGCGACGCGCGCCCTCCAGGACGAGCCGTGGCCGGCGGAGGCGCGGATCGCGGCGAGGTTCGGGCTGCACACGGGCGAGGCCGAGCGACGTGGTACGGACTACTTCGGGCCGACACTCAACCTCGCCGCGCGACTGCGCAGGCAGGCCGACGGGGGGCAGTGCTTCCTCTCGTCGACGACGGCAGCGCTGGTCGCAGGACACCTACCCGGCGGATACGACCTGGTCGATCTCGGCCCGCACCGGCTGCGCGGGTTGCGCGAGCCCGAGATCGTCCACGCGATCCGGGGGCCGGGCGTGACCGCGCCGCTGCCCGTCGGTACGTGCCCGTACCGCGGGCTGCTTGCCTTCCAGCCCGACGACCGTGGCCTCTTCTTCGGGCGCGAGAAGGTTGTCGAGGACGTGCTCGGCCGGATGGCGCCGGGCCGGCTGCTCGCCGTGGTGGGCGCCTCGGGGAGCGGGAAGTCGTCGCTGCTGCGAGCGGGCGTCGCCGCGGCGGTGCTCGCCGGCGAGGTCGATCGTGTCGACCACGCAACCGTGCTCACGCCCGGCCCGGAGGCCGTCCTCGAGGTGGCCGACACCGCCCGCGAGCTGGTGATCGTCGACCAGTTCGAGGAGCTGTTCACGCTGTGCGACGACCCCGCCCGCCGCGACGCCTACGTCGACCAGCTGCTGGCACTGTCGTCGGCCGTGGTGATCGGGGTCCGCGCCGACCTCTACGGGATGCTGAGTGGTCACGCCGAGCTCGCTCGCGCGGTGGCCGCCAACCAGGTGCTCCTGGGTGCGATGACCGACACCGAGCTCGAGCGCGCGATCATCGAGCCCGCGCGCGTTGCGGGCCTGCGCCTCGAGCCCGGGCTCGTCGATCTGATCCTGCGCGACGTGGCGCGCGAGCCCGGCGCCCTGCCGCTGCTGTCTCACGCGTTGCGCGTCACGTGGGAGCGTCGCGACGGCCGCACGCTCACCGTCGAGGGATACCGCGAGAGCGGGGGTGTCGCGTCCGCGATCTCACAGACCGCGGACGCCGTCGTCGCGACGCTGCCAACCGACCGCCGTGCGCTGATACGCAACCTCTTCCTGCGGCTCACCGAGCTCGGCGAAGGGATCGAGGACACGCGTCGCCGGGTCGAGGTCGACGAGCTCGTCCCAGAGGGCGCCTCCCCCGATGAGGTCCGGGACCTGCTCGACCGGCTCGCCGAGGCCCGCCTGGTGACGCTGGGCGAGGGGACGGCGGAGGTGGCCCACGAGGTGCTGATCAGGCAGTGGCCGACCCTGCGCGCCTGGCTCGAGGAGGACCGGGCCGGACTGCGCCTGCATCGCCAGCTCGGCAACGCGGCCCGGCTCTGGGATGCCGGTGGCCGCGAAGCCGGCGACCTCTACCGCGGTACGAGGCTGGCGGTCGCGGTGCAATGGGCGCAGGAGCAGCCCGACGCGTTGAACGCGACCGAGCGGGTGTTCCTGGACCGCAGCGTCGCCCAGATCCGAACGTGACCGAAGCGACCAGCTCCGCGCCAATCGACGTCTGCGTGTGCTGCTCGGCGGGGTCGGCCTGCTGCTCGTGGCGGCGGTCGTCGCGGGAGTCCTTGCGCTGCAGGAGAGCGACGACGCGCGCGACGCTGCTCGGACCGCCGACGCGCAGCGCCTCGGCGCGCAAGCCCTCGTCGACGACCGCCTGGAGCGCAGTCTGCTGTTCGCACAGGCTGGCCGCGAGCTCGACGACTCGGTGGCCACGCGTGGGTATCTGCTTTCTGCGCTCGTCCGTCACCCAGCTGCGCTCGGGGTGATGCTGGGAGATGGCGACCGCCTGCTGGATCTGGCGCTGAGCTCCGACGGCCGCCTGCTCGCCGCCGGCGACAACGACGGGACCGTGGTGCTGCTCGACCCGCGCACCCGCCGGCGGGTCGGCCGTCCGCTGGAGGTCAACGACGGCGTCCAGGCCCTCGACTTCTCGCCCGGCGGCGGGCTGCTCGCCGTCGCGGGCCCCGTAGGCCCGGCGCCGGACTCCCAGCGCGTGATGATCATCGACCCCGCCACCGGGCGCAGGGTCAGCGCGATCGACGTCGGCGCCTATCCACGCGATCGCGGGATGTTCACCCTCGTGGATGCCCGCTTCAGCTCGGACGGGCGGTCCGTCCTCGTGAGCGTCGGCGTGGGCGACCCAGGGCCCCACCCCCAGTACCTGCGCCGGTATGACGCCCGCAGCGGCAGGCCGCTGGGACCGGCCGTCCGCGTCGGCCGCCGGACCGCGTTCGTGGTTCCTTTGGTCGCCGCTCGGCGCGACCGCGTCGTCCTGACGGGAACCGAGGAGGACGCGACGTTCGTCGTGGACGCCGCGACGCTTGAAGTGCGACAGCGTGTGCCGGTGGGCGCGTTCAGTGCGGCGCTGTCCCCTGACGGCCGCAGCGCCGCGCTCGGTGGCGAGGACGGCAGCGTCACCCTGCTCGACCTGCGCAGCGGAGAGCGCCGGACGCTGGCCGGCCGCCACGAGGACATCGTCCAGCAACTGGCGTTCAGCGCCGACGGGCGCACGCTCGCGACGTCTGGCGACGACGGTCGCGTGCTCGTGTGGGACCTGCGCCGCGGCGACGTCCGCGAGACGCTCACGGGGCATAGCGGGCGGATCACCAGCCTCACGGTGAGCGACGACGGGCGCACGCTCTACACCGCTGGGCTGGACGGCCGCATCATCGTCTGGGACATCGCCGGCGACCGTCGCCTCGCGCGTCCCTTCCAGGCCGGAGGCCGGCTCATGGGGTACCCGCCGCCGCTGGCCGTGAGCCCGTCCGGTGAAACGGTTGCCGCGGGGCTGCCGGGCGGCGGCATACGCCTGCACGACGCGCGCAGCCTGCGCCGGCTGAGCGACCTGCCGGGGCTTGGGAAGGGGCCGGTCACCGTCGTCGAGTTCAGCCCCGACGGGCGGACGGTCGCCGTGACCGGCGAGGCGGGCACGGCAGAGGTGCGCGACGCGTCGAGCGGGCGGCGCGTGCGTCCGCCGCTGCCTGGCATGGGGTCGCCGGCGCAGGCGATGGCGTTCTCGCCCGACGGTGGCCGGCTCGCCGTCGCGGATCTGGAAGGCCGCTTGAGGGTCATGGACCTGAGGAGCGGGAAGGTCCGCAGCGGGTCGCGGTTCCCCGCGTCCGCGCTTCACCTGTCGTTCAGCCCCGATGGCAAGCTCCTGGCGATCGGACTCGGCGATCGCGGCACCGAGCTGCGGGAGAGCCGTACGCTGCGGACCGTCGCCCGACTGCGCCGAGGCAGTGGCGCAGACGGCGACCGGTGGGTTCGGTTCTCCCCCGATGGACGCCTGCTCGCTGCGAGCTCCTACGGCGGCGACACGCAGTTGTGGGACGTCGCCAGCCACCGTCGCGCCGGCGCGCCCCTGGCCGGCCACGAGGGGTTCGTGCTCAACGCGGAGTTCTCACCGGACGGGCGGATCCTGGCGACGAGCGGGACCGACGGCACCGTCATCCTCTGGGATGTGGAATCGCGGCGAACGCTCGGGACGCTCCCCGGCCTGCACGGCTGGGTCGCGGCCCGCTTCACCCCGGACGGCCGGCGACTCTTCGTTCTGCACGACCTGGGCGGGGCGCAGCGCTGGGAGGTCACCCCGGCGATGTGGTCGCGGCATGCCTGCCGCGTCGCCGGTCGCGAGCTGACGCGCACGGAGTGGGAGGAGCTGGCGCCGGACCAGGACTACCGTTCGGTCTGCAGTCGCTGATCGGCCTCGGACCCGCTGGCCCGCAGCTGCGTCAGCGACACCGCGCCGCGACGCAGCGCGTCATTGGCGAGGTGGGCGCGGCGATGCGAGTCGCTCGCCGGAACACCGAACTTGTCATACAGATTGGCGAGGTGCTGCTTGACCGCCGCCTGGGTGATCACGAGCTCCTCGGCGATCGCGCGGGTGGACGCCGGTTCGGTGAACATGTCGCGCGCAAGCAGCGGCCGGCACAGGGCCACCAGGACGTCTCGCTCGCGCACCGTCAACGAGGGCGGCGCCTCTTCGACCTCCGTCGCCACGCCCGGCCCGCTGAGCGGGTCGCGGAACAGCAGTCGAGTCTGCCCGATGCGGATCTCGTCTCCGTGGCGCAGCCGACGCGAAGCCCAGATCCGCTCGCCGTTGACCCACGTGCCGTTGGAGGAGCCCAGATCGGTGACGCACCAGCCTGCTGCGAACCGCTCGACGACGGCGTGCAGGTGGCTCGCCATCGGGTCGTGGTCGAGCGCGACATCGTTCTCCGCCGCCTTGCCTACGGCGGCGCGATCGGTCTCGAGCGACACCCGCCAGCTCTGCCCTCCCGACACCACCTCAAGCTGCGGGCGCATGACGCAAGCCTAGGAGATCGATCGCCGTCACAGGAGGTGCACCTCGCCGGCGGCGAGCGCGATCGGCCCGGCCACGGCGTCCTGCACGAGCAGCCGTCCGCCGTCGTCGATCCCGCAGGCGACGCCCTCGCCCTTCTCCCAGCGCACGCGCCGCCCGCGCAGCGCGTCGCGCGCGCGCAGCTCGTCGAGCGCCTCGGCGGCCGGCTGCGCGAGGCGGTGCTCGAGCGCGCGCAACAGCGCTTCGAGCGTCGGCTCGACCGCCGCCGGCGCGAGGCCGAGCGACGCGGCGCGGTCGTGCAGCTCGGCGGGCAGGTCCGCGACCCGCAGCGCGACGTTGACGCCGATGCCGAGCACCGCCCAGCCCTCCTGCGGTCGCGTCTCGCCGAGCACGCCCGCCAGCTTGCGACCGCCGAGCAGGACGTCGTTGGGCCACTTGATCGTGATCTCGCCCCCACCCGCCGCGGCCACGTCGGCGACGGCGAGCGCCCCGACCATCGGCAGCAGCGGCGGCCAGTCGCGCAGGACGAGCGACATGAGCACCGCGCGTCCCGCCGGCGCGCTCCACGTGCGCCCCTGGCGCCCGCGCCCGGCGCGCTGCTCGCCCGCCGTCACGAGCGTCCCGTGCGGCGCACCCGCCGACGCGAGGGCGCGGGCGACGGTGCTCGTCGAGTCGGTCACGCGGTGGTGCAGCCGCGGGCCTGCCCAGCCGCGCGGTCACGACGCCGGTGGCGCGATGAGGATCTCGTCGTCGCGCGCGAGGCGCAGCGCGGCCACCGCCGAGCCGCGGTTGACCGCGAGCGACAGGACGCGGTAGCTGTCCTCGTAGAGCAGCAGCTCGCCGGCCGCCACGTCGTCGAACGTCGTTGCGAAGTCCGCGCAGCCGCGGGCCAACCATGACCAGCTCGCCGCGGCGCAGGCCGGCGGCCGCGAGGTGTCATGGTCGGCGTCGAGCATGACGTTGCCGTAGCGTCGGCGAGCAGCACGTGCGCGATCACGCCGCTCGTCGCTGACCTGCGCGCGCGGCAGCTCGAGCCGCACGAGCCCGGCCGGCGGTCCAGCGGCTCGCCGACCTGGCGAGCGGCGCGCCCGGCGCGAGGTGCGCGGCCACCGGCGCGAAGATGTCGCGCCCGTGAAACGTCGCGGAGACCGGCTCCAGGCGCAGCGGCGAGTGGCCGATCTCGACCGCCTCGAGGACCCCGCCGAAGCGCTGCGCGGCCAGCCACAGCAGCCCGTTGTCGGGGCCCGACGAGCAGCCGCTCGGGCGGGCCCTCGCCGCGATTCGCTGCCACAGCGCAGCGCGACCGCGCGCCGTTGCGACCCGACCCCCGGATCGACGACCGCCAGGTGCACGGCCGGCGGCATGTACTCCAGCGCGCGGCGCAGGACGAGCGCGCCGGCGCGCACGTCGTGGCGGGCGATGCCGTGGGTGACGTCGATGACCCGGACGTCGGGTGCGATCTGCGCGATGACCCCGTGGCAGACGCCGACGAAGTCGTCGCCGAGCCCGTAGTCGCTGAGGAACGTCACGACCGCCATGCGCGCGTCGAGTGTATGGCGCGGCGACCGGGTAACCGCAGCGCCATGCGACACGCAACCCATGCCGAATCTCCCGAGGAGCCCGAAGTTCCGAGCGGCATGCCCGAAGGAGGGCAGGACGAGGACCTCCCGCTCGGCGTCCCGCCCGACGACGAGGAGGCCGACCGCGAGCTGCCCGGCTTCCCCGAGGGCGACATCGACACCGCCGGTTAGCGTCGCGGCGGTGGGCCGCGGCGCATCAGGTCGACGAGCGCATGGACGCACGCTGCCGTCGTCGCGACCCCAAAGTCCTCGACCAGCGGCGGGTACTCCGCTACCGCTCCGCCGTCTTCGGAAACGCGATGTTGCGCCCGCCGCCCCAGCCGCCGTCCTGGCCCTGCACGCCGATCAGCACGGCGGCAAGCGAGCGGGCGAGCGCTGGATCCGCGAGCGTGGCGCGACCGGTGAGGCAGGCGAAGTCCCATACCGTCGGCGTGGCGTGCTCGCCGTCGTCGACGTACGGCAGCGGCGCCGCGTCGCGCAGTCCGTGCGCCAGCAGCAGCTTCCAGCCACCCCAGGCACCGAAGTGCCGCGACGCCCACCAGTACAGCGGCCAGGTGCCGTGCTCGTCGACGTCACGCAGCAGCCACTGCCCCATGACCGGGCCGATTGCCGCTCGCAGCCGCGGGGGCAGGCCGTCATGGATCAGCGCCGGCGAGCTCGTGGCGCGGAATGCCCAGCACCGACTCGGAGTCGAAGGTCCCGAAGCCCTCGCCGCGCCAGTGACGCAGGATGAACAGGATGTCCGCCGTCCGCAGCGGCAGCCCGCACGCCTGCATCAGTGCCAGGGCGAGCGCGGTTCCCTCGATGTCCGGCGGCATGTCCGGGCCACCCCAGTTCCAGCCGCCGAACGGCGATCTGTTGGCCTCGATCCAGCCCGCGCCGCGGCGCGAGGCGCCGGTCCCCGGGATGTCCAGCTCGGCCTCCGCCGCGGCGACGGCCAGCCCGATGAAGGCGGTCGGCCACGTCTCGCCCACGAGCGTGCTGCCCTCCAGCGGCCACTCGCGCCAGCAGCCGTCGGCCTCCTGGAGTGAGACGAGGTACCGCACCGCGCGCTGGACCGCGTCGGAGATCTCGCGCTCGGTTGCCTCGGGCGCCGGCGCACCCGTGAGCACGTCCTTGGCGCGAGCGGTCAGCGCGCCCCTCATCCGGACGTGTGTCCCGCCAGCCGGGTGCCGCGCAGCTGCGCGAGCACTGCGAGGAACAGCGCTGTCAGCGCGAGCAGTGCGATGCACCAGCCGAGGACGCCCGCGGCCGTGCGCGCGAGGACGGCGTCGAAGCCGTCGGTCACCGCGCCGCGCAGCCAGAGCATGAGCAGCGTGCCGACGACCGCGATGTACGCCAGCGACGCCAGCCCGTAGGCCAGGTCGAACCAGTGACCCTTCAGGCCGCGACCCGCGGCCAGGTCGCGGCGCAGGCCGGTGCCGAGCCATGTCATCACCTCCCGCCGCAGCTGAGGGCGTTCGAGCAGATCCATGAGCACGTAGTAGCCGTCGACCTCGAGCAGCGGATTGAAGTTCATGAGGGCGATGAAGAAGTTCACGAGCGCGAACTGCCAGATGACCGCCTGTAGCGCGGGATCGTCCACCGTCAGTGCGACCAGCGATGCCGTCGCGCCGACGATCGCGCTGGTGAACGGTCCGGCGACGGTCACGGCGACGCGCTGCCAGCGCCCCGCGAGCCACATGTCCGAGGTGTCGATGAAGACCGTCGGCGCCCACATGTACCAGCCGAACCCTGCGCGATTGACCTCGCGGCCGAAGTGCTTGACGGTCAGTGCGTGACCGAGCTCGTGCAGCGCGACCGCCATCGCGTATGCGGGGATCAGGGCGAGGACGATCCACGAGCTCACGCCTTTGTGGCCGAAGGGCGAGAGCGCGGCATCCCCCTCGACAATCAGCGCCACGAGCCCCGCCGCCAGCAGGACCGTCAGCGCGGCGAGCGCGGCCGGGGCAAACAGGTAACGGACACGGACGTACAGGCGTTGCATGAACGGGTCGACGCCCTCCAGCGCCCGCACCCACGTGAGCGCCGTGAGCGCGGACCGCGTCGCCCGCGCCAGGGGTCCGGCCCGGTCCGCCACGGTGACGTCCGCGGCCAGCTGAGGCGCCTCGGCGAAGCCCGCGCGAACGAGCCCGTCGACGGTCGCGGCGATCAGGTCGGGGGCGAACGCGCCGCGCTCGCGAAACGCCGCGACGGTCAGGTCGCGGACGCTCCGCTCGCCGTCGAGATGGTCCCAGACGAAGCGCCCGAGCTCGGAGAGGCGGTAGTAGGTGTGCCGCTCGGTGTCCTTGAGGATCGTGACCTGCGACCCGTCGAGCCCCGGGCGAGACTCGGCGATCACGCAGTCCCTGCGCCTGGCCTCGATGCGGCTCTTCATCAGGCGCATCACGCTGGCGAGCGTCTCGTCGTCACCGCGCAGCGCCTCGACGAGCGCAGCGCGCCCGATCACGAGCACCTCGCCATCGGAGACCATGCTGACGGTCGCGGTCCGCGGCTCGCCGGTCAGCAGCGCCACCTCCCCGATCAGCGACCCCGGGCCGAGCGTCGCGACCACGCTGCCGTGGCGCTGCACGGTCGCTTCGCCGGAGACCAGGACGAAGCACGTCTCGGCGGGCTCGCCCTCACGGATCATGATGTCGCCGGTGCGCAACGGCTCGCGCCGGGCACCCGCCGCGAGCCGCTCGCGCCGGTCCGGGGCGAGCGCGCTCAGGGACCCCGCGCTCAGCAGGACGTCGCCGTCCAGCCGCCGGCGCACGGCCGCCTCCATGCGGTCCCGCAGCTCTGGGTGTGCGGCCAGGACCGCGTCCACCGCCTCGCCGGTCACGGCGAGCGCCTCGAGGGCTTCGACGGCCGTCACGGTCGCGGTCCGCAGCGCCGCGGGGTCGAGCAGGGCGATCTCGCCGAACACGTCGCCGGGGCCGAGATCCGCCACGGCGATGTCGCGCACGCGCACGCGCCGCGTGACCTCGGCGCGCCCGCTGACGATCACGTACAGCCGGTCGCCGTGGTCGCCCTGACGGACGATCGCGTCCCCCGCCGACACCTGCACGGGCGTCGCGGTGGCGGCGAGCGCCTCGAGCTCCTCGCCCGGCAACCCGCGCAGGAGCTCGGCGCCGGCCAGCAGCGCTGTGCGTCCGGACAGCTCCGGGTCGAGTGTGGTCACGCCTGCGCCTCCCTGCGTCGTGCGTGGGAAGCTATCGCCCGGCTCGATGACAGGCAAGGATGCACTCCCGGACCCCGGCGAGCTCGATGCCGGCGAATGGCTCGCGCTCGCGGCCGAGGCCGTGGCGGCCGCGACGCGCGCCGCGATCGAACGCCACGCTACGACCCCGGAGCAGGCCGCGCTCCTGCTCGTCGGTCTGTCGGAGGCGCCGGCGCCCGGCCCGCACCGCGAGGTCGTCTCGTGCATGCACCTGCCGCTGCTCGCCTACTGCGCGGCGGGCGGGCCGGCCGCCGACGCGCTGCCGCTCGCCTGCGCCACGACGATGCTCGAGGCCGGCAGCTACCTCCTCGACCACGCCGTCGACGGCGAGCTCGGCGGTGTCTGGGAGGGGCGCAGCGGCGCGGCGATCCTCGCCGCCGTCATCCACGGCGGGCCGCTCGCACGGCGTGCGCTGTCGTCGCTCCCCCGAGCACGACTGCTCGCCGTGCACGCCGAGCTGGACCGCGGCCTGCTGGCCACCGCCGCGGGGCAGCAACTCGACGTGCATCTGGGGCGGTCGTCGCAGGCGCCGTCGCTCGACGACCTGCTCGCCGCCGCGGCGGGCAAGAGCGGCGGCCGCCGCTCCTGCGAAGTGCGGATCGCGAGCGCTCTCGCGGGCGTCCGGCTCGACGCGCTGGCCAGCTTCGCGGTCGAGTACGGAATCGCGCGCCAGCTCGCCTCCGACCTCGTCGACCTCGCCGGCCGTCGGCCGAGTCGCGACCTCGCATCGGCGACCTGGACCTGGCCGCTCGCGTGGCACGCGCGGCGGCTGGAGGGCGACCGCCGTGACGCGTTCCTGGCCGCGCGCCGCGCCGCTGTCGGCGACACGGCCGTCGCGGCGCAGCTCTGCGACGACCTGCGCGACGGCGGCGCGCTGCTGCGCACGGCGCTCGAAGCGCAGCGCCACTGCGAGCGCGCGCGCCGTCACCTCGACGACGCGGGCGCCCCGCCGGCCGTGACCGAGGTGCTGGCGCGCGTCCTGCGGTCGGCCGAGCTTCGCCCTTGACATCCGAAGTCCGCCTGCAAGAGGATCGCGCCGCACGAGAAGGACATCTCGACAGATTGGGGCGCGCTGTGAGTGGGTTCGACGACGTCATCGAACGGTGGGCAAACGACGAGCAGTTCCGCGACGACTTCCGGGCCGACCCCGAGGCGGCGCTGCGCGACTCCGGGATCGAGCTGACCGACGAGGAGTGGGAGGCCGTCCGGACCACCGACACCTCCGCGATGGACGACGCCCAGCTGCAGGAGCGCATCGCGAAGGAGGGTTAGAAGCGCGGCAGCACGTGCTGCCCGAACAGCTGCATCGACTCCAGGACGCGGTCGGCCGGCAGGTTCCCCATCTGGTGCAGGGTGATCAGCTGGTCGATCCCCTGGTCGCGAAAGCGTGACGCGGTGCGCACGCAGTCGTCGGGGTCGCCGACGCAGATGACGCCGAGCTCGGCCAGTGCCGTCACCGGAGAGCGGTGGCGGCGCACGAGCTCGTCGAAGGAGTCCTGTACGTCGGCGACGATGTGCCGGTAGGCCTCATAGCCCGGCTGACCGGCGAGCTGCAGGAACAGCCGGACCACCTGGTTGACGTACCACATCGCCGCCGCCCCGCCGTCACCGCGCGCGCGGCGACGGTCCTCGGCGCAGTGGGCCAGGACGAACGCGGCGACCTGCTCGTTGACGAAGGCGCCGACGGGCTCGGCGTGGCGGATCGCGGCGCGGTAGCGCTCAACCAGCGGCGCGAGGCGGTCGGGACTGCCGACGACGAAGCACAGCAGCCCGAGCCCGAGCCGCCCGGCCAGCTCGAAGGACTGCGGGTTCGTCGCGGCCATCCACATCGGCGGGTGCGGGCGCTGAACCGGCTTGGGCCAGACCGCGCGCGGCGGCAGATCGAAGTACGTCCCCGACGCCCCCGTGAACGTCTCCTCGGTCCACATCCGCGGGATCGCGCGCAGGGCCTCCTCCCACATCGGTCGTGCGTCGCCGGGCCGCACGCCGAAGCCGCCCAGCTCGGTCTCGGTCACCGAGCGGCCCGACCCGAACTCCACGCGTCCGCCGGAGAGGATGTCGAGCGCGGCCACGCGCTCGGCGACGCGGAACGGGTGGTTGAACCCGGCCGGCAGCAGCACGATGCCGTGGCCGATGCGGATGGTGGACGTGTGCTGCGCGACCGCGGCGAGGAACACCTCGGGCGCCGAGCAGTGCGAGAACTCGGTCAGGAAGTGGTGCTCGACGGCCCACGCGTACTCGAAGCCGGCCCGCTCGGCGAGCTTGGCCTGCTCGAGCGCGTCGAGATAGGTCCGCGCCTCCTGCCCGTCGGCCCAGGGCTTGCGCATCTGCAGCTCGAACAGGACCCCGAACTTCATGGGCTCAGGCCTGCGCGGCGTCGGCCAGCAGCGCCGCCACGAGTCCGTCGGGGGTGTGCTCGTCCGCTTCGACGTCCACCCGGAGGCCGCGCTCGCGCAGCGCGGCGCTCGTCACCGGCCCGATCGAGACGATCCGCTGGCCGTCGGTCGGCTCGCCCGCCGCCTCGAGGAAGAAGCGCACCGCCGAGGCCGACGTGAACGTGACGTAGTCGGCGCCGAGCGCGGACTCCAGGGCCGCCGCCGACAGCGGCTGCGCCGTCGTGCGGTACAGGGCGAGGATCTCGACCTCGGCACCGCGCTCGCGCAGGGCGTCGGGCAGCACCTCGCGCGCCTGCTCGGCGCGGGCGATGAGCGCTCGCCGCACCGGCCGATCGGCGAGCGCCTCGACCAGGGACTCGGCCACGGCACGCGGCGGCACGACGTCGGGCTCGATCCCGCCCGCGCGCAGCGCGTCCGCCGTGCCCGGCCCGATCGCCGCGATCGCGGGGCCGGCCAGCGCGCGCGCGTCGCGCGCGATCTCGAGCAGCCGCCGGGCGCCGTTGGGGCTCGTCACGCAGAGCAGGTCGTAGGCGGCGAGGTCGGCCGGCAGCTCGGCCGCGAGCGGCTCGATGCGGATCGCCGGGGCCTCGACGACGTGCGCGCCGAGCGCCACGAGCCGCGCCGCCAGCGCGCTGGCCTGCGCGCGCGCCCGCGTGACGGCGACGCTCAGCCCGCGCAGCGGCCCGGCGGCGAACCAGGCGAGCTCCTCGTGCAGCGCGGCCACCGGTCCGACGACGGTGATCGCCGGCGCGCGCACGCCCGCCCGGCGGGCCACGGTCGCGATGTCGGCCAGCGTGCCGGTCACCGTGCGCTGGTCGGCGAAGGTGCCGCGCTCGACGACCGCCACCGGCTGGTCGGCGGGCCGCCCGCCCGCGACGAGCCGCTCGGCGATCCGGCCGAGCTTGCGCACGCCCATGTAGAAGACGAGCGTCCCGGGGAACGCGGCGAGCGCGGGCCAGTCGACCTGCGAGTCGTCCTTGCTCGGGTCCTCGTGGCCGGTCACGAACGCGACCGCCGCCGCCATCCCGCGCTGGGTCACCGGGATCCCGGCGTAGGCCGGCGCCGCGACGCCCGCCGTGACGCCGGGCACGACCTCGACGTCGATCCCGGCCGCGCGCAGCAGCTGTGCCTCCTCGCCGCCGCGACCGAAGACGAACGGGTCGCCGCCCTTCAGCCGCACGACCGCGCGGCCGGCGGCGCCGTGCTCGAGCAGCAGCTCGTTCGTCGCCTCCTGAGGAACCTGCGCCCCTCCGCCGACCTTGCCGACGTCGATGAGCTCCGCGTCCAGGCGCGCGCCGACCAGCGCGCCGTCGGGGATGAGCCGGTCGTAGAGGATCACGTCGGCGCCGGCGATGAGCTCCAGCGAGCGCGCCGTCATGAGGCCCGCGTCGCCCGGGCCCGCGCCGACGAGATAGACGGTCACCGCGCCGCGACCTCCTCGGCGCGGGCGAGCAGCTCGGCGCCGCCGGCGGACAGCAGCCGCTCGGCGGCCAGCGCGCCCGCCCCCTCCGGCGTCGCGCAGGGCGGGGTCTCGTCGCGCAGCCAGGACGACCCGTCGGGCAGGCCGGCGAAGGTGCGCACGACGATCGATCGCGCGCCGCCGGCATCGGACACCCGGGCGTGCACGCCCAGCGGCGTGTTGCAGCTCGCATCCAGCGCGGCCACGCAGGCGCGCTCGGCGAGCAGCGCGTCCCACGTCACCGGGTCGGTGATCGCCTGCACCGCGGCGGCGGCGGGCGCATCGTCCACGCGCGCCTCGAGCACGAGCGTGCCCTGGCCCGGCGCCGGGACGAGGTCGTCGAGCAGGCAGCCGATCTCCTCGCCGCGGCCGAGGCGCTCGAGGCCCGCGGCGGCGAGCACGAGCGCGTCGGCGTCACCGCCGGCGAGGCGCCGCAGGCGGGTGTCGACGTTGCCCCGCAGGACGATCACCGCGAGATCCTCGCGCAGCGCCAGCAGCTGCGCCGCCCGGCGCAGGGATGCCGTGCCGACGCGGGCGCCGGACGGCAGCGACGCCAGCGAACCCGCGCCGACGAGCGCGTCGAACGGGTTGCCGCGCGACGGGGCGCCGACGAGCGCGAGGCCATCGGGCAGCGCGCTCGGCACGTCCTTGGCGCTGTGGATCGCGAGGTCGATCTCGCCGGCCAGCAGGGCCAGCTCGAGCTCCTTGACCCAGCGTTCCTTGTCGTTCACCGCGCCGCCGGAGGCGGAACCTCGGTCGCCGGTCGTCGTCACCGTGACCAGCTCGACGTCGGGGCCGAGCAGCGCGGCGACCATCCCCGCCTGCGCCAGCGCCAGCGCGCTTCCGCGCGTTCCGACCCGCACGAGTCGGCCTGCTACTTCGACGCGCGGCGCGGCAGCGGGCGCACGTTGTCGCCGGCGGCGGCACCGGAGTCCATCGGGCCGGCGATCTGCTCGTCGCCCTCCGGCGCGCCCTCGAGGCCGAACAGCTCGCGCATGATCTGCAGGCGCCCGTGCGAGCGGGCCTCGTTCATGGTGCGCAGCCGCAGCGTCGGCTCGTGCAGCAGGCGGTTCATCACCGAGCGCGCGATCGCCTCGGCGCGCGCGATGTCGCGCTCGGAGGCGTCCTCCCAGCGCATCTTGTTCTCGGCCAGCACCTGCTCGACGATCGCGTCGCCGTACTCGCGCAGCGCGCGGATCGTCGGCTGCACGGCCAGCGTCCCCAGCCAGGCGGCGAAGCGCTTGATCTCCTCCTCGACGATCGACTCGGCGCGCAGCGCCTCGGCCTCGCGGACGGAGATCGTGTGCGCCACGCGCGCCTGCAGGTCGTCCATGTCGAAGAGCGTCACGCCGTCGAGGTCGCCGCAGGCCGGGTCGATGTCGCGCGGCACGGCGAGGTCGATGAGCAGCAGCGGGCGGCCGCGGCGCGCGCGCATGACGAGCTCGATCTCCTCCTGGCCGACGATCGGATGCGGCGACGCCGTGGAGGCGACGACGACGTCGGCGCGCTCCAGCTGCGCCGGCAGGTCGTCGAGCGCCACGACCTCGCCGCCGAAGCGGTCGGCCAGCGAGCGGGCGCGGTCGGCGTGGCGGTTGGCGACGAAGATCGTGCAGACGCCGTGCTCGGCGAACGCGCGCGCGGTCAGCTCGCTCGTCTCGCCGGCACCGATGATCACGACGCGCGGGTCGGGCCGGTTGCCCATGATGGCGTGGGCGAGCTCGACGGCGACCGACGACATCGAGGCGCGCCCGCTGCCGATCGAGGTCTCCGAGCGCACCCGCTTGCCGGTCAGCAGGGCGGCGGTGAAGAGGCGGTTGGTGAGCGGACCGGTCGTGCCCGAGGCGAGCGCGACCTCGTAGGCGCGCTTGACCTGACCCTGGATCTCGGCCTCGCCGACGATCATCGACTCCAGGCCCGCGGTCACGCGGAAGAGCTGGCGGGCGGCGTCGCAGTTGCGTGGCGAGTAGATCCGCTCGGCGAGCTCGGTGGGGCGCACGTGGGCGCGCTGGGCGAGCATGCCGAGGACCTCGCTCTCCGCGGCGACCGGATCGCCGACGACGAGCGACAGCTCCGTGCGGTTGCAGGTCGAGATGACGACGGCCTCGTGCACCTCGGGGTGCGCGGCGACCTCGCGCAGGAAGTCGGTCACGGCGGCCTGCGTGAACGCGAGGCGCTCGCGCAGCTGCACGGGCGCGGTCTTGTGCGAGATGCCCAGCGTGATGAGCTCGGCGGTCATGTGCCCTCCTTGCCCTCCACGATCTCGGCGATCTCGACGACCTCGCGCTCGATCTTCGACAGCTTGGAGGCCATGATCGCGACGTAGATGAGGATCAGCAGCAGGAACGCGAGATAGGCGCCCGCGACGTACTTGCCGGCCTCGTCGAGTGGCAGGGCGGGGAGCATCAGAGCTGGGGGGCGGCGCTGCGGCCGGTGAGCGCGAGCTCGTCGTCGTCACCGGCGAGCCGGCGGCGCAGGGAGCGCAGGCGGAAGGTGGCGTGCTTGGAGGCCATCTCGTACTTGACCATCGTGATGAACAGCAGCGCCATGCCGACCAGGGCGATCACGAACGTCAGGGCGAACTTCCCGGGCATGCCGCCGGTCGTGGTGGCGAGCGTCTCGGGATGGACGTACTGCTCGGCCATCCGCACCGCGGTGAAGTTCAGCGGCACGAAGGCGCCGGCCACGATCGCGAAGACCGACGCGTAGCGGGCCTGCTTCTCCTTGTCCTCCAGCGAGAAGCGCAGCGGCCAGTACGTCGCGTACAGCAGGAAGACGATGAGGAACGAGACGAGCATCGGCTCGTCCCAGACCCACCAGTGCCCCCATGACGCGCGCGCCCAGATCGAGCCCGTCACGAGCACGCCGACGGCGAGGATCACGGAGATGTGGATCGTCACGTAGGAGCGCATGTCCCACTTCGTCTCGCGCGTTCGCAGGTACATGATCGCGCAGACCCCGCCGGCCATGAAGCCGACGAGGGCGACGATCGCCATCGGCACGTGGACGTAGAAGATCTTCTGCACGAAGCCCTGGTCGGCGTCCAGCGGCGCGTAGAAGAAGACCATCGCGAACGCGCCCGTCAACACGAGTGCCGTGGCGAATGAGAGGGCGCGCAGGCCCTTGCCGTAGACGATTGGTCAGTCCTCCAACAGGAAGTCGAAGACCGCATAGGCGATCAGCGCGAAGAGCAGATCATAGATGGCGAGTATTGCCATCCAGTTACCCGGCAGCGCCCCTGCGCCGCCGTCCTGCAGCAGCGGCGTGGCGCTGCGCGCGGCGGCGAGCACGACCGGTACGAGCAGCGGCAGCGCGAGCAGCGGGACGATGAGGTCGCGCGCGCGCGTCTGGATCGCCAGCCCCGCGACGAGCGTGCCGATCACGGCGATCCCGGCGTTGGCGAGCAGCAGCACGAGCACGAGCGCGGGCAGCGCCTGCGTCAGCGGCGGGCCCAGCAGCAGCAGCGCGAACGCCGGCAGCGCGACGACCTCGACGACGCACAGAAAGCAGAACAGCGCGACGGCCTTGGCCACGAGCATCGCCGTACGGTCGACCGGCGCGAGCAGGAAGCCGTCGAAGCCGCCCTGCTCGTGCTCGGCGACGAACAGCCGGTTGACGCCGAGGATCGCCGCGAACAGCAGCGTCACGACGAGCACGCCGGCGGCGAGGTCGCCCTCGACGCGGTCGCGGTCCAGGCCGAAGTGAAAGACGACGTACGTCGCGATGCTGAAGAGCACCATCGCGGGCACGGACTCGCGCGTGCGCCACTCCAGCGTGAGCTCCTTGGACAGCAGCGTGCCGACGGTCGACCTGAGCCCCGATCCCGGACTCATCCGTACAGCGCACCGATCTGGTCGGGGCGGATCTCGTTCGCCGGCGCCAGGAACGCGACACGCGCCGCCTTCAGGCCCAGCGCGAGGTCGGCGGCCTGCAGGCCGCCTGCCGGGTCGTGGCTCGTGACGACGCGCGTCGCGCCGCAGCCCGGCCCGATGAGCGGCTCGACCTGCGCCGCGGCCGCCGGGTCGAGGTTCGCCAGCGGCTCGTCGAGCAGCAGCAGCTCGGGCTCGTGCAGGACCGCCCGCGCGATCGCCAGGCGCTGGACCATGCCGCGCGAGAGCTCGGCCACGGGATCGCCGCCGCGGCCGGTCATCCCGACGGCCTCGAGCACCGCGTCGGCGCGCGCCCGGCTCACACCGTACAGCCGCGCGTAGAAGCGCAGGTTCTCGCGCCCGCTGAGCTCGCGGTAGAGCATCGCCTCGTGGCCGAGGAAGCCGATCCGCCCGCGCACGGCGTAGCCGTCGGCGGGCAGCGCGCGGCCGAGCACGCGCACCTCGCCGGCGTGCGGGCGCAGCAGCGTGGCGAGCAGCCGCAGCAGCGTGGTCTTGCCCGCGCCGTTGGGACCGAAGACGACGAGCGTGCGGCCGGCCTCGAGCTCGAGCGTGACGTCGCGCAGCGCCGCGCGCTCGCCGTAGCGGCGACCGGCGCCGTGCAGCTCTATGGCGAGGTCGGTGTCGGCCACGGTCAGGACCGTACTCAGCGCGCCGCGGGTGCGAGCGCCGCTGCCGCGAGGCACAGGACGCCCACGAGCGACAGGGCGAGCGGCAGGCTCGTCGCCTCGGAGAGCAGGCCGATGAGCGCGGGACCGGCGATGAAGGCGCCGTAGCCGCTCGTCGCGACGGCCGCGAGCGCGGGCGCCGCGGGCCCGTCGGTCTCGCCCGCCGCGCTCAGCGCCAGCGGGAACAGGGCCGCGATGCCGGCGCCCATGACGGCGAAGCCGGCGATGCCGATCGCCGCGCTGCCGCTCGCCAGCGCGAGCGTGAGGCCGCCCGCCGCGAGCAGGCCGCCGGCGCGCACGACCGCGACCCGGCCGAAGCGCCCGGCGAGCGGGTCGGCGGCGAGCCGGCCGAAGCCCATCATCAGCGAGAACGCGGCCAGCCCGAGCGCCGCCAGCGACGGCCCGGCGTCGGTCTCGCGGTCGAGCAGGATCGCGCTCCAGTCGCTCACCGATCCCTCGGCGAGCAGCGCGCAGAACGCCAGCAGGCCGAGCCCGGCCAGCGCCCGCGAGGGGCGCGCGAAGAGCGGGCCCTCCGCGCGCGCGTCGGTCGTCGCCGGCAGCAGCCCGCGCCGGGCGGCGAGCACGACGAGGGCGAGCAGCGCGCCCGCGATCGTGAGGTGCGCGGCGGGCTCCAGGCCCGCGGCCGCCGCGAGGCTGCCCGCGCCCGCGCCGGCCATCGCGCCGAACGAGAACGCCGCGTGAAAGGAGGCGAAGATCGGGCGCTCGGTCCGCCGGTCGAGCGCGACGCCCTGCGCGTTCATGCTCACGTCCAGCACGCTGGAGCCGAGCGCGATCGTGACGAACGCCGCGGCGAACAGGACGACGGTCGGCGCGACGCCGACGAGCGGCAGCCCCGCCGTGTAGACGAGGCCGCCGGCGACCACGAGCGGCCGGCTGCCGACCCGCACGGCGACCGCGCCGGCCAGCGGCTGGGCCGCCATGAGCGCGAGCGAGCCGATCAGCAGCACGAGCCCGAGTCCGGCGTCGCCGAGGTCGTGCTTGCGCTGCAGGTCGGGCAGGCGCGACGCGAAGCTCGCAAACGCGGCTCCGTTGGCGGCGAAGGCCGCCGTGATGGCTACCCGCGGGCTCAGCCGGCTCAGGCTAGGCCGGGGCGTGCGTGCGCTGCGCGGCCGTGATGAGGTCGAGCACCGCGCGCTCGTCGCCGGCGCGCAGCAGCGCGATCGGGTCCGGCTCGCCGTTGACGATCGACTCGAAGAACGCCTTGCGGTCCTGGTAGGTCGGCAGCGTCCCCTTGGCCCAGCCTCGGGCGTCGTTGAGCATGATCGCCAGGCGCGCGTACTCCTCGCCGAAGAGCTCGGACACCTCGGCCTTCATGCGCTTGGCCAGCGCCGGCGACGCGCCGGCCGTCGAGATGGCGATCGCCAGCGGGCCGGTGCGCACGATCGCGGGCAGGATGAAGTTGCACAGCGGCGGCACGTCGACGATGTTCACGAGCATCGCGCGGCGCTCGGCGTCGTCGAAGACGCGGATGTTGATGTCGGTGTCGTCGGTGCAGGCGATGACCATGAAGACGCCCTCGAGGTCCTCTTCCCCGGCGTACTCGCGCTGCTCCCACGTGATCGAGCCCTCGGCGGCGAGGGAGCGCAGCTCGGCGACGGCGTCGGGCGAGATGAGCGTCACGGCGGCGTCGCAGGCCAGCAGGCCCTCGGCCTTCTCGAGACCGATCTCGCCGCCGCCGACGACGACGCAGCGCCGGCCCGACAGCTTCAGGCAGGCGATGTAGAAGGGGGTGTCGAGCATCCCCTGGACGCAGGACTGGTCGCAGATGCCCTTGCGCAACTGGCAGACGCAGTCCTTTCCGGCATAGGCCTGGGCTGGCATCCGTCCAAGGGTAATGCGCCGTACTGCAGTGGGAGCCCTCTACCGTTTCGGGAGCGTTAATCATGGACTCGTACTTCGACGACACCTCGATGCTGCGCCGCGTGCACCGCGAGTTCGCGGTCGCGCTGTCGGGGCCGCGGGCGCTGCTCATGCAGGCGTCGCATCCCGTCGCGTTCGAGGGCTTCTTCGCGCACAGCGGCGCGCTCGACGAGCCCTACGAGCGCCTGCGCCGCACCGCCGAGGTGATGAACACGATCGGCTTCGGGTCGCGCGCGGACGCCGACCGCGCGACGCGGCGGGTGCGGGCGATGCACGGCAAGGTCCGCGGCGAGCTGCAGCGTCCCGCCGGCCGCTTCCCCGCCGGCACGCCGTTCGCCGCCGACGACCCCGAGCTCCTGCTCTGGGTGCTCGCCACGCTCGTCGACTCCGCCCTCGTCTTCTACGACACGTACGTCGCGTCGCTCTCGCAGGCCGAGCGCGACGCCTACTGGCAGGACTACCGCGTCATCGGCGGCCTCTTCGGCCTGAAGGACGACGAGATGCCGGCCGACATCCGCGCCTTCGACGCCTACATGCGCCGGATGCTCGAGGGCGACGACCTCTTCGTCACGTCCGCCGCCCGCGAGCTGGCGCTGCAGATCGTCATGCGCCCGCCCGTGCCCCTGGCCAAGCGCCCGGTCCTCGAGGTCGTGAACTTCATCACCGTCGGGCTGCTGCCACCGCGCCTGCGTCGCCAGTTCGGCCTCTCCTGGGACCCGCTGCGCGCGCTCATGCTGCGCGGCGGCGCCGAGTACGCCAAGCGCGTCCTGGTCCCGCTCGCGCCGGGGCGGCTGCGCTTCGTGTCCGGCGCTCGGGCCGCCTAGGCGAGTGCGCGGCGATCAGGCGGCGCGGACTCGGCGGCAGCGGGACATCCGCGCGTTCGCAGTGGGTCGCGGGAGTCCTGCCGCCGCGAAGCAGCGAGCGCCCGCGCATGATCGAGCGCACCCAAGCGCGGCACACGCTCACCCGTGAGTCGTTCATCCATGTGATGAAGGAGTGACGCATGAGCCGCAAGCGCCGGTCGAGTTGGCGCTCGTGCACGCGTCAGGGCATCAAGGCCTCCAGGCCGTCGTGGGCTTGGACGTCACCTGGGGCCCGTTCGCGTCGTTTCGTGAGGTCCTGGGCCGCTACACCGTCGAGCAGCTCCGGCTCCTGCGCGACGTTCACCGCATGGGCCGCGAGCACAACGAGCAGCTCGCCCAGGAGATGCGCAGGCTGCGCTTCGACGACGGTGCCGACGGCGGCTGAGCCCGGTCCTGCGTTCGCCGCGGTCCTGAGCCGGGCACAAGCCAGCCGTGCTCACCGCGATCCTCTTCGGCCTCGCCGCCTCGAGCGCGCTCGTCATCGGCGCCGTCATCGGCTCGCTGTGGGACCCGCCGCGCGAGGTCACCGGCGTCCTGCTGGCCTTCGCCAGCGGCGCGCTCATCTCGGCGCTCGCCTTCGAGCTCTTCGAGGAGGCCTACCACCTCGGCGGAGCCACGCGCTCAGGCCTCGCGCTGCTGGCCGGCGCCGCCGCGTTCGTCGCCGCCGACACGTGGCTGGACCGGCGCGTGACCGGCAAGGCCGGCCCCGAGCAGCGCGAGGTCACCAGCGAGGCGGCGGCGCAGGCCGCGAGCGGGGCGCAGCGCACGATCGGCTTTGCGCTGCTGGCGGCGGTCACGCTCGACGGCGTGCCGGAGAACCTCGCGCTCGGCGTCTCGCTCGTCGACGACGCGTCGCTGGCGCTGCTCGTCGCGATCTTCTTCTCCAACCTGCCCGAGGCGCTCGTCGGCGCCGTCGCGATGCGGGCCGGCGGCCAGCACATCCGGTCGGTCGTCGGCACGTGGGTCATCTGCGCCGCGCTGCTCGCCGCCGCGGTCGTGGCCGGGCGCGTGCTGGCCGAGCCGATGAGCGACGCCACCCTCTCGGTGGCGCTCGGCTTCGCCGGCGGCGCGGTCCTGGCGTCGCTGGCGGACACGCTCATGCCCGAGGCCTTCGAGCGCGGCAAGCCGTTCACCGCCTTCGCCTGCGCGGCCGGCTTCTTTCTGTCGTTCATCCTCGCGGCCTGACGCCGGGCCGACGCGACGCGCCGAGTGCGGATATCGCACCCGGCGCGCCACGACGCGCTACGAGCTACAGCTCGCGCGCGAAGTGGTAGGAGCTGATCCGCATGCCGGTGTTGAAGTACAGCCGGTGCGCGTCCTGGCGCTCCGGCCCGATGTTCGAGTCCAGCTGCAGTGCGACGCACCCTGCACGAGCGGCCTCGTCGGCGCACCACTCCAGCAGCGCGCGCCCATGCCCGCGGCGCCGCGCCGACGGCAGCGTCGCGAGATCGTCGATGTAGAGGATGCGGCCGTAGGCGAGCATCTCCAGCACGCGAAAGCCGGCCACCGCGCTGACGGCGCCGTCGTCCTCGACGACCGCGACGAGGCGGTAGCCCTCGGGTCGCTGCAGCTCGTCGACGCGGTGGGCGAACTCGGCTTCGTCGGCGAGGTGCGGGCGCAGGGCGGCCATCGCCGCGAACGCGCGGGCGGTCTCCCCGGCGGCGAGCTCGCGGACCGTCATCGCCGCCGCCCCGCGCGCAGCGTGCGGCCCGCGACGCGGGCCAGCGGCAGCGTCCCGTGGCGCCAGCCGCGCTCGCGATCGGAGTCGCGTGCCGAGCGCAGGCGCGCAAGCGCGCGCCAGGCGTCGACGAGCGAACCGTCGTAGGGCTGCCACCAGGGGATCCGCCCGCCCGGCGGGTCCCACGTGACGAGCTTCGGCTCGACCATCGCGCGCAGGGCGCCGTCGCCGCGGGCGCGCCCGATGCCGGCGCCGTGGACGGCGCCCCACGGCAGCTGCGGCTCGGTGCGCGAGACGACGTGGTCGTTCATCCAGACCATCCCGGCGCGGATCTCCTGCGCGATCCGCGCGCCCTTGTACTGGTCGGCCGTCCACACCGAGGCGCCGAGGCCGGTGCCGGTGCCGCCGTTGGCGAGCGCGATCGCCTCCCGCTCGCTATCGACGGCCTGCACCGCGATCCACGGGCCGGGCGCGTCCTCGTGCAGCAGCCGCGCGTCGGCCGGCACCCCGGTCAGCACGGCCGGGGCGAAGAACGCGGCCGCGCCGTGGCCGTCGACGCCGACCGGTCCGCCGCAGTGCAGCGTGGCGCCGCCCGCGACGGCCTCGTCGATGTAGGCGATGAGCCGCTCGACGCGATCCTGGGCGAGCAGCGGCCCGATCTCCGTCGTGGGCTGCGCCGGATGGCCGATCTGCAGCGCGCGGGCGCGTACCACCACGCCGGCCAGGAAGCGGTCGTGGCGCTCGCGCACGACGTAGGCGCGCGCCAGGCTGCCGCCCGACTGCCCGGCGTTGGCAAAGGCGCCCCACACCGCGCCGCCGACCGCGCGCGGGATGTTCGCGTCGGCGAGCACGATCATCGGGTCCTTGCCGCCGACCTCGATCGTGGCCCGCTTGAGCTCGCGCGCGCAGGCCTCGCCGACGTCGCGGCCCGCCTGCGAGGAGCCGGTGAAGCGCACGTGGGCGATCGCGCGTGCGGAGACGAGCGCGCGCGCCGTCTCGGGGCCGCCGTGGACGACCTGCAGCAGCCCCTCCGGCAGCCCGGCGCGGGCGAACGCGCGGGCGATCCGCTCCCCGGCCAGCGCCGCCAGCGGCGACGGGTGCAGCACGACGCCGTTGCCGCCCATGAGGGCGATCGCCACGTCGCCCAGCGGCGTCGCGAACGGCTCGGCGCCCGGCGTGAGGACCGCGACGACGCCGAGCGGCTCGAACGTCAGCCGGGCGCGCTTGGCGATCTGCAGCGAGCGCGACAGCCCGACGCGCTCGGGGCCGAGGATCCGCGGCCCGTGCTCGGCGAGCCACAGCAGCGTCTCGACCGCCGGCAGCAGCTCCATCGTCTGGGCCTCGGCGAGCGGCCGGCCCTGCTCGGTGACGATGATCCGCGCGAGCTCGTCCCACTCGTCGATGACCGCCTGCGCGGCCCGCGCCAGGTATCGCGCCCGGTCGGCCGCGCGCAGCTGCGCCCACAGCTGCTGCACCTCGGCGGCGACGGCGACCGCGGCGCCGACGTCGGACGGCGCCGTCGCGACGACGCTGCCCAGGCGCGCGCCGTCGATCGGGCTGACGGACTCGATCTCCCGCGCGGGCGCGGGCTCGGTGGCACGGGTCGCGCTCACGCGCGCCCTCGCCGGCGGCGGATGTCCTTCAGCCGCGCCAGCAGCTCGGCCTCCATCTCGTCGGGCTCGTAGAAGCGCGCGCCGGCGACCTCGTCGGGCGCGACCTCCTGCGGGGAGAGGTGGCCGGGGTGGTTGTGCGGGCTGTCGTAGTCGACGGGGTGCGAGCGGATCTGCGGCGGCGGCGCGGCCGCGCCGTGCTCGCGGACGTGGCGGATCGCCTTGCCGATCGAGATCGTGGCGGCCTTGGACTTCGGCGCGAGCGCGAGGTAGATCGTCGCCTGCGAGAGCGCGTGAACGGCCTCGGGCATGCCGACGTGCTCGACGGCGGCTGCCGCGGCGGTCGCGACGACGAGCGCCTGCGGGTCGGCGTTGCCGATGTCCTCGGAGGCGAGAATCACCATCCGCCGCACGAGGAAGCGCGCGTCCTCGCCGCCCTCGAGCATCACCGCGAGGTAGTACAGGGCGGCGTCGGGATCGGAGGCGCGCGCGGCCTTGATCCAGGCCGAGATGTAGTCGTAGTGCTGGTCGCCGGCGCGGTCGAAGCGGATCGCCTTGCGCTGCAGCGCCTCCTGTGCGCTCTCGAGCGTGACGCTCGGCGACCCCGCGCTCGCCGCCGTCGCGCAGGCCAGCTCGAGCGCGGCGAGCGCCGTGCGCGCGTCGCCGCCCGCGCGCGCGGCGAGGAACTCCAGGGCGTCGTCGGGGACCTCGGCCGCGCACTCGCCGCGCTCCAGCGCCCGGCGCAGCAGCGTGAGGATCTCCTCCGCCGTGAGCTCGTGCAGCTCGTAGACCTGCGTGCGGCTCAGCAGCGCCGAGTTGACCTCGAAGTACGGGTTCTCGGTCGTCGCCCCGATGAGCGTGACCAGTCCCTCCTCGACGGCCGGCAGCAGCGCGTCCTGCTGGGCCTTGTTGAAGCGGTGGATCTCATCGAGGAAGAACACCGTCGGCTCGCCGCGCGCGCTGCGCCGGTGGGCCGCGCGGTCGATGACGCCGCGCACCTCGGCGCGCCCGGCCTGCACGGCGCTGAGCTCCTCGAAGGCGGCGCTCGCCGCGCCCGCGACGATCCGCGCGAGCGTCGTCTTGCCGGTGCCCGGCGGGCCGTAGAGCACCATCGAGTGCGGCCGGCCCTCGGCGATCGCGCGGCGCAGCGTCGTCGGCCGTTCGGTCGTGCCGAGCAGATGCGCCTGGCCGACGAGCTCGTCGACCGTGCGCGGGCGCATCCGCACCGCCAGCGGCGCGTCCTGCACCGGGACCGGCGTCGCCGTGCGGGCCGGCTCGTCGCCCATGTCGAAGAGCTGATCGGACACGCCTGGAGTATCGCGTCCGCGTCGGCCGCGCCCGCGGCTTCGGCGGCCGGCGTGTCGCTACGGGCCGGCGGGCGCCTGGCGCGCGCGGGCGCTGACCCGCGTGTCACCGGCGACGACGGCCAGCGCGATGGCGCCGTCGGCGACCCGGGCGAGGCGGCGCACCGGGCCGCTGCGCGCGCGCACGCTGACGAGCCGGTCGTCGGCGATCGCGTACAGCCGCCCGGCCGCGCCGGCGGCGACCGACACGCCGGCGAGGCCGCGCAACCCGCGCACCGACCGCAGCCGGGCGTCGAGAACGCTGAGCGGGGCCGGCGCCGGCCCGAGCGCGTCCAGCGGCCGGGCGACGAGGCTCGCGCCGTCGGTCCAGGCGAGGATGCCGAACTGGCCCGCGCGGGTCTTGACCGCGCCGGCGCCGGCGGCGACGCACAGCTGCCCGAAGCTGCCCTGGAACGCCGCGCGCCGGCCGTCGGGCGAGGCGACCAGGCCGCCGGCGGCGCCGAGGCGGGCGATGGTCTGGGCCCGCCGCGTCCGCAGGTCGACCCGCGTCACGGTGCGGACGCCGCCACCGCTCGCCAGCCAGGCGTAGCGGCCCTCGACCGAGCCCTCGTCCGCCGCGCCGCGGTGCAGGACGCGCACCCCGCGGGGCGACAGCGCCACGAGCCGGCTGCTCGGCGTGCTGCCATCGCCCTGGGAGATCAGCGCGACGATCCCGCGCGCGTCGGGCGTGCGGCACGACACCGCCAGCGGGTCGCCGGCGAGCGTCACCCGGTTGCGCACGAGCATGCTGCGCAGGTCGCGCACGTACAGCTGCCGGCGACCGTCGACCACCGCCGTCTCGAGCGATCGGCGACCGCCCGGGCACACCTCGACGCCGCTCAGCGATCCGCGGCCGGCGCCGTAGGCCAGCGTGCGGCCCTGTCCGTCCAGCGCGATGACCGAGGACCGGCCGAAGCCGCCGCCGAGCAGGAAGCGGATCGGGCCGCGCCCGGTCGGGCGCGGCAGCGCCGTCGCGGCGCGCGCCAGCGCCTCGGGATCGACCATCGAGCACAGGCTCGACGTCCAGCCGCCCTCGGCCCGGCGCCGCAGGAAGAGGCCGACGCGGTCGCCGACCCGCGCCTCGATCCCGCACGTGGCGCCGCTGGCCACCGTGTGGACCGTGACCGCGTCGCCGAGCGCGCCCTTGTACGCGCGCTCGACGCGGACGTCGAGCTCGGCCGGGTCGCCGCTGGAGAAGACCCCGTCCGCGCCGATCGGCGCGACGCGCCGATCGGTCACCACGCCGACGAACGCCGCGTCGGCCTCCTGCAGGCCCTCCCGCACGGGTCTCGGCGCACACGAGCAGGCCATCGCCAGGTCCGCGCCGAGCGCGGCGACGGCGCCGGACGCCACCGCCGCGACGAGCCAGCGCGCGTCGCGCCGGCGCGGGCGGAGGCCTCGCGCCCAAGCGCGTGAAACGGGCGGTGAATTCATCGCAGCGTCACCTTCTCACCTCGGGAGCCCGGCGCCAACAGCGCGCAAGCGCGACACAGCCCGCATGGCCGCGGCTATCGTCGCGAGCGATGAAACTCGGCCGCATCCTGATCGGCTCGGCGCTCGTCCTCCTGGCGGCCGTCGGACTCGTGTCCTGCGGTGGCGAGGACGCCGCCGACAACGGCGACCCGGTCGCGGGCAAGCAGCTGTTCACCGCGCAGGGCTGCGCCGGCTGTCACACCTTCAACGCGGCCGCCTCGAAGGGCACGACCGGACCGGACCTCGACACCGTCGCGCCGAGCCCCAGCAAGGTGATGCGCCAGCTGCGCAAGCCCGGCGGCGCCATGCCGAGCTTCGCCGAGAAGCTGACCGACAAGGAGAAGGCCGACCTCGCCGCGTTCGTCGGGGCCGGCAAGGCGTCGGGCAAGCCGGTCGTCAAGCCGTTCGCGCCCGACGACAAGCGCCTGGCCGACTGCAAGGACGGCGACACCGAGTGCTTCGAGCAGTCCTTCGGCAACCTCACCTTCCACGATGGGCCCAAGCCGGCGCTCGAGCTGCTGCAGAAGATGATGGGCACGAACACGACCGTCGCCTCGGACTGTCATCGCATCTCCCACCGGATGGGCTCGGCCGCCCTGAAGCGCTTCGACGACAAGGTCGCCGAGGCGTTCATCGCGGGCAGCCCGGTCTGCTGGTCGGGCTACTACCACGGGATCGTCGAGCGCGCCTTCCTCGGCCAGCCCGACGACAAGCTCGCCCCCGTCGCGCGCCAGCTGTGCAGCGACCCGCAGATCAACGTCCAGCGCTTCCTCGCCTACCAGTGCATCCACGGCCTCGGTCACGGCCTGATGATCTACACCGGCTATGACCTGCCCGGCTCGCTGAAGACCTGCGACGGCCTGAAGACGGGCTTTGATCGCGTCTCCTGCAGCGGCGGCGTGTTCATGGAGAACTTCACGTCCTCCTACGGCATCACGTCCAAGTACCTGCGCAAGACCGACCCGATCTACCCCTGCAACGCGGTCGCCGAGCGACACAAGCTCTACTGCTACCTGCTCGTCACGTCCAACGCCCTGCACCTCAACGGCTACGACCTCAAGAAGACCGCGGCCGCCTGCATGGACGCAGAGCCCAGCTGGATCAGCACGTGCTACGAGTCCTTCGGCCGCGACGTCTCCGGCCTGGCCGGCCGGGACGCGAGCAAGGCGCTGACGAACTGCCGCCTGGCGACCAAGCACCAGAGCGAGTGCCTGTACGGCGTCTCGCGCGACATCACGAGCTCAGACGCGGGCGGAGCCCGCGCCGGGCGCTTCTGCGCCCGCGCGCCGTCGCGCTACCAGGCGCACTGCTACGAGGGCGTCGGCTCGGTGCTCGGCTCGATCGAGACGACGCCCCAGGCGCTGCGCGCGCGCTGCCGCCAGGTCGGCGGCCGGCACGTGCAGGCCTGCCTGCGCGGCGGCGGCCTCCTGCCGGCGCAGACCTAGTGCGCCGGCCGGCGCCGGAGCCCGCCCGGCGAGTCGGGCGGGCAATACCATGAACGCGACCGTGTCCGCCGATCTGCAGCAGGAGACGACCCAGCTGCTGCAGCGGCTCATCCGCTGCAACACCGTCAACCCGCCAGGCAACGAGCGCGTCCTGCAGGAGGGCCTCGCCGCCGATCTGCGCGCGGCCGGCTTCGAGGTCGACCTGCTCGGCGCGGTGCCCGAGCGGCCCAACCTCATCGCGCGCCTGCGCGGCAAGGCCGACGGGCCCGTCCTGTGCCTGCTGTCGCACGTCGACACCGTGCTGGCGACGGCGTCGGACTGGACGCACGACCCGTGGTCGGGCGATCTCGCCGACGGCTTTCTCTGGGGCCGCGGCGCGCTGGACATGAAGTCCCAGACCGCCGCGGAGGTCGCGGCCGCGCTGTCGCTCGCCCGCGAGGGCTGGCGCCCGGCGCAGGGCGACCTGCTCGTCGTCGTGGTCGTCGACGAGGAGGTCGGTGGCGAGCTCGGCGCGATGTGGACCTGCGAGCACCATCCCGACAAGGTGCGCTGCGACTACCTGCTCAACGAGGGCGGCGGCGCGAACTTCACCTTCGACGGCGCGCGCCATTACGGCGTCTGCGTCGCCGAGAAGGGCGTCTTTCGCTTCCGCCTGACGACCGACGGCGTCGCCGGCCACGCCTCGATCCCGAAGATCGGCGTCAACGCGCTGCTGAAGATGGCGCCGCTGCTGACGCGCATGGCCGAGCGCCAGCCGGCCCTGGACCTCACCGAGGGCACGATCGCCCTGCTCGAGGGCCTCGGCGTCGCGCCCGACGGCGATCCGGCCGCCGCGCTGGAGCGGCTGCGCGCGCGCGACGCGGGGCTCGCCATGCTCGTCGAGCCGCTGCTCGGCGTCACGCTCGCGCCGACGCAGATCCAGGCCTCGCAGAAGATCAACGTCATCCCGGCGAGCGTCGAGCTGCGCGTCGACTGCCGCGTCCCGCCCGGCCTCGGCGAGGAGCATGCGCTGGCGCGCATCCGCGAGGTCCTCGGCGAGGACGGCTACCGCTTGGAGTTCACCGAGCGCGTGATCGGCAACGCCTCGCCGGTCAGCTCGCCGCTGATGGACGCGATCGAGGGCTGGATCGCCGCCAACGATCCCGGCGCCCGCATCGTGCCGACGATGCTGCCGGGCTTCACCGACTCGCGCACGTTCCGCGACGCGTTCCCGGAATGCGTCGCGTACGGCTTCTTCCCCCACCGTCACATGAGCCTGCACGAGTGCATGCCGCTCATCCACGCCGCCGACGAGCGCATCGACGTGCGCGACCTCGGCTTCGCTGCCTCGTTCTTCCGCGACGTCTGCAAGGAGCTGCTCGGTGCCTGAGCCGGTACACACGTTCATGGGAAGCGGCGAGCCCGCCAAGCTGCGGCTCGGCGGGATGGCGCTGCGCAACGGCCTGCTCGTGCACGGCCCGACGCACTGGTCGGCCGCCGTTCGCCGCCGCGACGGCACGATCGGCGTCGCCTCCGGCCGCAAGCCGCGCCTGCACGGCGTCGAGAAGCTCGCCGGCGTGCGCGGCGTCGTGCGCCTCGCCGAGGCGATGGTCGTCATCCCGCTCGTCAAGCGCGCGCTGCCCGAGGCCAAGCTGCCCTTCCAGGACGCCAAGGTCCTGAGCGCGATGTTCGGCGCCGCGGCGGGCGGGCGCCTGCTGCGCGGCCGCCTGAAGGCCGGCGCCGGCGCCGAGATCCTGCTGGGCGCGGTCTCGCTGGCCCCGAGCTTCGTCGCGCTGCGCGGCGGCGAGCTCGCCGAGTATCACGGCGTCGAGCACAAGGCGATCGCCGCCTACGAGAACGACGACGCCGACGCGGCCGACGCCGCCAAGGAGCACGACCGCTGCGGCTCGCATCTCATGGCGCCGCTGCTGGCGTCCAACCTCGCCGGCGGCATGCTGCTGCGCCGTGCGGTCGACAAGCCCGGCCCGGCCGCGCAGTTCGCGCTGGGCGTCGCGTCGCTGGGGCTCGCCGTCGAGATCTTCGTCTGGTCTGAGAAGCACGCGGGCAGCTCGATGACGCGGATGCTGCGCAAGCCCGGGCACGAGCTGCAGCGCCTGCTCGGCACGCGCGAGCCCAGCGAGCCCCAGCTCGAGGTCGGGCGCGCCGCGCTCGCCGAGATCCTGCGCGTCGAGCCAACACCCGTCCACCAGGACTGAAGCCCGCTCACGCCCCTGCCGATAGCAGGCGGACGATGAACCAGAGCTGGACAGAGACCGTCAAGGACTTCGGGACCGAATGGTCCGGGGTTTTCATGATCGTCTTCATGCTGCTCATCGTCTTCTTCCTGTGGCGGACGCTGAAGATGATGCCCCGCACGAAGCCCGTGCAGATCAAGCCCGAGGTCAAGTCCTCGATCGGCTGGGAGGACATCGCCGGCGTCGACGAGGCCAAGGACGAGCTGCGCGAGGTCGTCGAGTTCCTGCGCGACCCCAAGCGCTTCCGCGCCCTCGGCGCGCGCGTCCCCGCCGGCGTGCTGCTGCACGGCCCGCCCGGCACCGGCAAGACGCTCCTGGCCAAGGCCGTCGCGCACGAGTCCGGCGCCCAGTTCTTCTCCCAGTCCGCGGCCTCGTTCGTCGAGATGTTCGCGGGCCTCGGCGCCTCGCGCATCCGGCGGCTGTTCCGCGAGGCGCGCAAGCACGCGCCGGCGATCATCTTCATCGACGAGCTCGACGCCGTCGGTGGGCGCCGCGGCTCGGACAACTCCAGCGAGCGCGAGCAGACGCTCAACCAGCTGCTCGTCGAGATGGACGGCTTCAACTCGACCGGCGACGTCGTCGTCATGGCCGCCTCCAACCTGCTCGAGAAGCTCGACCCCGCGCTCCTGCGCCCGGGTCGCTTCGACCGCCAGGTCTTCGTCTCGCCGCCCGACATCGACGGCCGCGAGCGGATCCTCGGCGTCCACACGCGCGGCAAGCCGCTGGACCCGGACGTCGACCTGAGCATGGTCGCCGCGCGGACGAGCGGCCTGACCGGCGCCGACCTGGCGAACCTCTGCAACGAGGCGGCGATCCGCTGCGCGCGCCGCGCCGGCAACCAGCTCACCGCCGACGACTTCGAGCAGGCGTTCGAGCGCGTCGTGGCGGGCGTCGAGTCGCGCCGCGCCCTCAACGTGCACGAGCGCAAGGTCGTCGCCTACCACGAGGCCGGCCACGCGCTCTGCGCGGAGCTGCTGCCCGGCGTCGAGACGGTCCACAAGGTCTCGATCATCCCCCGCGGCCGGGCGCTGGGCTACACGCTCAACCTGCCCGACGAGGACCGCTACCTCAAGACGCGCGAGGAGCTCCTCGACCACATGACGATGCTGCTGGGCGGCCGCGTCGCCGAGCAGATCGTCTTCGGCGCGGTGACGACCGGCGCGTCGGATGACCTCAAGCGCGTCTCCGAGGTCGCCCGCGCGATGGTCTTCGACTACGCGATGGGCACCGCCGCGGCCGCGCAGCGCGCGGTTCCGAGCAACGTGATCGACTCCGAGCAGTTTCGCCGCATCCGCGACGAGGAGCAGCAGGAGCTTGCCTACGAGGCTTCGCGCGCGGCGACCGAGCTGCTGACCGCCAATCGCGAGAAGCTCGAGGAGTTCGCGGTCGCGCTGCTCGAGCACGAGGTGCTCGAACGCGAGGACATCGCGCGGATCATGCGGGGCGTGCCGCGCATGGAGCGCCGCCCGGGTCATGGCCTGCGCGTCGTCGCCACGTCGGCCCCCGGGCAGGCCGGGGACAGCGCGGACACCGTTCGCACCTCGGCGCTGCCGCCCGGGCCGCCGATCGTCGGCTGACCCGCGCTCACGCTGCCCGCACGCGCTGCCGATACGGCCACGTGCGCCTGCTCGTCCTCTGCCTCCTGCTGTCCCTGGCCTGCGTGGCGGACGCGGCGGCGAAGGCTCCGACCGGCACCCGCGGCGCCGACGTCCTGCGCGGCGGCTCGGCCGCCGACCGCCTCGCCGGCGGCTTCGGCCAGGACCGGATCTTCGGGCTCGGCGGCGCCGACGTCCTGCGCGGCGACTCGGGCGGCGACCGCCTCGCCGGCGGCGCGGGTGCCGACCGGATGAACGGCGGCAGCGGCAACGACCGCCTCGACGGCGGCCCCGGCGACGATCGCCTCGACGGCGGCGACGGCGACGACACCGTCCGCGGCGACGGCGGCGACGACTTCATCGTCGAGGCGGGCTTCGGCAGCGACGTCCTGCTCGACGGCGGCGACGGCGACGACTACGTCGACGCCAACCGCGGCGACGACCAGTCCGTCCGCGGTGGCCGCGGCGACGACATCCTGCGCGGCGGCCCCGGCCGCGACACGCTCGACGGCGGTCCGGGCAACGATCGCCTCTCCGGCGGTGACAGCGTCGACGTGCTGCGCGGCGGCGACGGGACGACATCGTCGTCAGCGGCCTGAAGTACGACAAGGTCGACCTCGGGCCCGGCGACGACCACCTCTATCGCGGCGGCTACGACGACGTCGACTGCGGGCCCGGTCTCGACACGATCCATGCGACACCGGACTTCGCCAACCACCCGGCGCCGGTTGCGCTCGACCAGTACCGCGGCGCCCGGCGCGGCTCGATCACCAACTGCGAGCTCATCGTCACCGATGACACGACCGCTCCCAACAGCGCGGGGTTCTTGGACATCACGCTGGCGTGGACGAATGCCGGTCGTCGCGCCGGCGGCGGCGGCGCTGACCGCGGCGGCTCGCCCGGTGGTGCTGAGGTGTCTCGCTACCGCTTCGTGCTCAGCGGCGGCAACGATCGCTTCGACGCGGCGCACCCGCTCGTCTTCCTGCGCAACATGACGTTCGTCCGCGGCACCACGGCAGCACCGATGGGCATGCTCGTCCTCGGCCGCGGCGGCAACGACGCCATCGTGGGCTCGGCCGGGCCGGATCATCTCGAGGGCGAGGCCGGTTATGACGCCGCGAGCGGCGGCGCCGGCAACGACCTGCTGCACGGGCGGACGGGCAACGACCTGCTGCTCGGCGAGGCCGGCAACGACACGCTGGAGGGCGGCCGCGGGCGCGACACGCTCGACGGCGGAGCCGGGAACGACCGACTCACCGGCGGCTACGACCGCGACACGCTGCGCGGCGGCGCGGGGCGCGACCGGCTCGTGTCGGTCGACGGCGAGCGTGACGTCGTCGACTGCGGCCCGGGTCGCGACACCGCGGTCGTCGATCGCCACGACCGCGTGCGCCGCTGCGAGCGCGTCGAGCGCGCCTGACGGCGCGCGTCAGTCCGCAGGGCGGCCGGCGTGCCACGTCGAGCGGTGTGGCCGAACGTTCGCGCCAATAGGATGCGGGCATGTTCAACCGCGTCGATCACATCGGCGTTGCCGTCGAGGACCTCGACGCGGCGCTTGAGCTCTACGAGCGCGACTACGGCATGAGGCTCGTCCACCGCGAGACCGTCGCCGAGCAGGGCGTCGAGGCGGTTCTCCTCGACGTCGGGGAGAACCACATCGAGCTGCTCGCCGCGACCGGCCCCGACACCCCCGTGGGAAAGTTCCTCGCCAAGAAGGGGCCAGGCATGCACCACGTCGCCTATCAGGTCGATGACATCGAGGCCGCGCTCGCGGCGCTCAAGGCCTCCGGCCTGCGGCTCATCGACGAGACCCCCCGCACCGGCATCCGCAACTCGCGCGTCGCCTTCCTGCATCCGGCCACTGCGGGCGGCCTGCTGACCGAGATCGTCCAGCCGGCGGAGGGGCACTGATGGCGCTGCAGCGTGTGACGATCGGCTTCGCCAACGGGACGGAGAACCTCGGCGTGCGCATCGAGGACGACGCGCTCGACGGGCTGCTGCGCGCGGTTTCCGGCGGCGAGTGGCACGACCTCACCGTCGACGACGGCACGATCCGGCTGAACCTCAGCCAGGTCATCTACGTGCGCACGTCGCGCGACGAGCACAAGGTGGGATTCGGCTCCGCGTCGTAGGGGAACGCCTGCGGGCATGGTCTCGCTCTACCAGGCCGAGTGGTGCCCGTTCTCCAGCCGGGTGCGCCAGCGCTTCACCGAGCTCGGCGTGACGTTCGCCGCCGTGCCCGTGCCCGCCGAGCGCATCGATCGCGAGGAGATGCGCCGCAAGGTCGGCACCGACGAGATCCCCGCGCTGCTGCTCGAGGACGGCACGGCGATCACCGGCGAGGCCGACGACATCATCGCCTGGCTGGACGAGCACCACTCCGAGCGCGCGGACGCCGACGAGCATCGCCGCCAGGCGAAAGAGCACGACCGGGCGTAGGCCGCTCGCGAGCGGCCGATCGGTCCAGCGCGGCGTGGTGCCTACGCGCTTGGCCTATGGTGTGTCTTGTGACGATCCGCCTGATCTTCCGCTGTCAGTTCTGCGCCGAGCAACCCGATCCGATGACGCAGCTGAGCCTCGAGACGGCGATGCGCGAGGTCACGTGGGGGGCCTATCAGGACGCGCTGCCCGGTCGCTGGCTCGTGTTCCACGCGCGGGGTCTGTACGGCTCGCCGCGCTATGCGTGTGCCGAGCATCGCGGCGACCTGGTCGCCTATCTGCGCGTCCACTACGGGTCCATCGGCTACCACGTCTGGAAGCGGCCGCCGTACCCGTCGAGCCTGGCGCACGCCGACACCGATCTCGCCTGGAACAACGCGACCCGCCGCTCGGGCGGGTGGGGGTCCTGACAAGGCCGTAGCCACCGTGCTCAAGCGCCCACCAGGTCGCGGTGAGCGATCCGCACGCTGCGATCGAGCACCTGCACACGGCGGTGTTCGCGCGGCGTGCCCGCGGTAGAACGTCGGCGCGCATGCGCATCGCCCTCTTCGTCACCTGCTTCAACGACACCCTGTTTCCGGGCACGGGGCGGGCGGTCGTCGAGCTGCTCGAGCGCCTCGGCCACACCGTCGAGTTCCCGGCGGACCAGACGTGCTGCGGGCAGATCCACGCAAACACCGGCTACGCCGAGGACGCGGCCGCGCTGGCCCGCCGCTTCGTGCGCGTGTTCGGCGACTGCGACGTCGTCGTCTCGCCGTCGGCATCGTGCACGGCGATGGTGCGCGACGGCTACCCGCGCCTGGCGGCGCAGGCCGACGACGCGCTCCTCGCCAGCGACGTCGCCACGCTCGCGCCCCGCGTGTTCGAGCTCTCCGAGTTGCTCGTCGACAAGCTCGGCGTCGACGACGTCGGCGCGACGTTCGCGCATCGCGTCACGTATCACCCGACCTGTCACTCGCTGCGCCTGCTCGAGGTCGGCGACCGGCCCCTGCGGCTGCTGCGCGCCGTACGCGACATCGAGCTCGTCGAGCTGCCCGACGCGCGGGAGTGCTGCGGCTTCGGCGGCACGTTCGCGGTGAAGAACGCCGACACGTCGAGCGCCATCCTCACCGACAAGCTGCGCCACGTGATGGCCACGCGCGCCGAGGTGTGCGTGGCCGCCGACAACTCCTGCCTCATGCACATGGGCGGCGGCCTGCGGCGGCTGCGCGCCGGCGTGCGGACGATGCACCTCGCCGAGGTGCTGGCGAGCACCGCATGAGCCGCGACGGCTTCCCGGCGGCCGCGCGGCTGGCGCTCGGCGACGCGCAGATGCGCCGCAACGTCGCCAAGGCGACGACGACGATCCGCGCCAAGCGCGCGGCGGTCGTGGCCGAGCTGCCGGACTGGCCGCAGCTGCGCGACGCCGGCGCCGCGATCAAGGCCCACGCGATGGCGACGCTGCCCGACCAGCTCGAGCGCCTCGAGGCGGCGGTGGCGGCCGCCGGCGGGACGGTGCACTGGGCACGCGACGCGGCGCAGGCCAACGCGATCGTCTCGCGGATCGCGCGCGGTCACGGGGCGAGCGAGGTCATCAAGGTCAAGTCGATGGCCACCGACGAGATCGGCCTCGACGACGCGCTCGCCGCCGACGGGGTCGCCGCGATCGAGACCGACCTCGCCGAGCTGATCCTGCAGCTGGCCGGCGACAGCCCGTCGCACATCCTCGTGCCGGCCATCCATCGCAACCGCGAGGAGATCCGTGCGCTGTTCGCGCGCACGATCGCGGCCGACTCCGTAGAGCTGACGAGCGAGCCGGCCGCGCTCGCCGAAGCCGCGCGCCGGCACCTGCGCGAGAAGTTCATGACGGTGCCGGTGGCGGTCAGCGGCGCGAACTTCGCGGTCGCCGAGACCGGCACGACCGTCGTCGTCGAGTCCGAGGGCAACGGGCGCTTCTGCACGACGCTGCCCGACGTCCTGATCACGGTGATGGGGATCGAGAAGGTCATCCCCGAGTTCCGTGACCTCGAGGTGATGCTCCAGCTGCTGCCGCGCTCCTCGACCGGCGAGCGGATGAACCCGTACACCTCGCTGTGGACGGGGGTCCACGACGGCGACGGGCCGCGCGAGTTTCATCTCGTCCTGCTCGACAACGGGCGCACGGACGTGCTCGCCGACGCGACCGGCCGCCAGGCGCTGCACTGCATCCGCTGCTCGGCCTGCCTGAACGCCTGCCCCGTCTACACCCGCACGGGCGGTCACGCCTACGCGTCCGTCTATCCGGGACCGATCGGCGCGATCCTGACGCCGCAGCTGCGCGGCCTCGGCGCGGCCCCGACGCTGCCGTGGGCCTCGTCGCTGTGCGGCGCCTGCTACGAGGTCTGCCCGGTGAAGATCGACATCCCCTCGGTGCTCGTGCACCTGCGCGGACGCGTCGTGCGCGAGCAGCGCTCGCGGCTGGATCCCGAGCGGGCGGCGATGCGGGCGCTGGGCGCGGTGTTCGCCTCACGGCAGCGCTACGAGCGCGCGCAGCGCCTCGCGCGCCTCGGTCGCGGTCCGGTCGCCAAGCTGCGCGGCGGGCCGCTGTCGGCGTGGACGGACACGCGTGACCTGCCGGCGATCCCGGCCCAGAGCTTTCGCGAGTGGTGGCGGTCGCGCCCATGACGGGCGACGCCCGCGCGGTCGTGCTGGCGCGGGTGCGCGCGGCGCTGGGCCAGGCGCCGCCGGCGCCGCCGGCGATCCCGCGCGACTACCGGCAGGCGGGCCGGGCGGCGGACGCCGAGGCGCTCGTCGAGCGCTTCTGCGAGCGGGTGGCGGAGTACCGCGCGAGCGTGCATCGCGCGACGGAGCGGTCGCGCGACGACGTGGTGGCGGGCCTGCTCGCCGGGCGCCGCGTGCTCGTCCCGGCGGCGCCGCCGTCTGCGCTTCGCGGCTGCGACGCGGTCCGCGACGACCCGCCCCTGACGGCACGCGAGCTCGACGGCGCCGACGCGGTGCTCACCGGTTGTGCCCTCGCCGTCGCCGAGACCGGCACGGTCGTGCTCGACGGCTCCGCCGCCTGCGGGCGGCGCGCGCTCACCCTCGTCCCCGACCACCACGTCTGCGTCGTGCGCGCCGAGCAGATCGTCGCCGACGTGCCCGACGCGATCGCCGCGCTGCGCCGCCTGGACGCCACCGGACGGCCGATCACCCTCATCTCGGGGCCGTCGGCCACCTCGGACATCGAGCTCGAGCGCGTCGAGGGCGTGCACGGCCCGCGCGTCCTCGACGTCGTGGTCGTCGCCTGACCGCTACAGCTCGCGCCGGGCGAGGCGGACCACAGCTTCGCTTGCGCGTGCATACACCGGGCGGCCGTTCCAGCGGCCCGGCTCGATCTCCGCGGAGCGCTCGAGGTCGCGCCCGAACTGCTCGTCGAGCTTGGCCGCGAACTCAGCCGAGGACACGCACAGCGTCACCTCGTCCTGCAGCTGAAACGAGCGGTTGTCGAAGTTCACCGAGCCGACCGACGACCAGGCGCCGTCGATCGTGAGCGTCTTGGCGTGGATCATCGTGGGGCAGAACTCGTAGATGCGCACGCCGCCCTCGAGCAGCTCCTCGTAGACCGAGTGCCCGGCCTGGCGGACGAAGCCCTTGTCGGTGTGCGGCCCCGGAACGAGGATGCGGACGTCGACGCCACGCCCGGCGGCGTCGGTGAGGGCCTCGATGAACGCCGGACGCGGCGCGAAGTAGGCCGACGTGAGATGCAGCGTCTCGCGCGCGCAGGCGATCGCGAGGAAGTACAGCGCCTCGACGTTCGTGTCGCCGACCTCGGCGGTCGAGCGCACGACCTGCATCGCGCCGTCGTCGCTGACGGGCGCGAGCTCGGGCAGGTAGTCCGGGCCCACGAGCACGTCGCCCGTCGCCTCCAGCCAGTTCTCGGCAAAGGCGCCCTGCAGGCCCGCGCACGATCGGCCCGCGGATGCGCACGTGCGTGTCGCGCCAGTGGTCGGGGTCCTGGGCGTTGCCCGTCCACTGGTCGGCGATGCCGACGCCGCCGGTCATGCCGACCTCGCCGTCGGCGATCAGCAGCTTTCGGTGCGTGCGGTTGTTCACGCGCCGGATCGCGTAGGGCTTGGGCGGGCGGAAGTAGGCGAAGGTCACGCCCGCGTCGCCCATCTTGCGCACGAGCGCGCGGTCCATCTTCGCGCTGCCGACCGCATCGAGCAGGACGTTGACCTCGACGCCGCGGCTCGCCGCCGCGCACAGCGCGTCGGCCACCTCGCAGGCGATCTCACCGCTCCAGTACAGGTAGGAGAGGAAGTTCAGCGAGCGCTTGGCGTTGCCCATCGTCTCGATCATGGCCGGGAAGATCTCGTCGCCGTTGATGAACAGCTCGATCGCGTTGCCGTGCGTGACCGGCGCCATCGTGAGCGCCTCGGTCGCGCGCAGGAACTCGTCCGTGCCGACCTCGATCGCCTCCCCGCGCAGCTCGTAGCCCTGGCCTTGCTCGCGGCGATGGCGCAGCGAGTCGGCCGCGTAGCGCGCGATGAGCACGGCCGCGATCGCCGTCGGCCAGCGGTAGTTCATGGGCCGGTCACCAGTGAAAATCCTCCGTCGTGCAGCGTGAAGTGGGCGGGCTCGCAGCGGCAGGTCTCGCCGTCGACGTTGAAGCCGTGGTCGCCGTCGATGTCGAGCTCGATCGTGGCGCCGCGCTCGTGCGTGACGTCGGACTGCTTGGTCAGGCGGCCCGCGCGCATGCCGTAGCCGCGCCGGACGAGGCCGATGCGGGAGCCGGCGGGAACCACTGCGACGTCCAGTTGGTGGTCTCCGACCCGCGTCCCGCCGATCTCGCTGCCGCCGCCGAACGCGCCGGTCACGGCGACGACGACCTGCCACGCGCGCCCGCTGACGCGCTGCTCGCCGTCGCAGACGACGGCGCAGCGCAGCGGTGTGGCCGTGACCGCGGCGCGCACCGCGCCGACGGCGTAGGCAAACGGGCCCAGGCGCGACTTGTGCGGCTTGGCGGCATGGGCGGCGACGACCGACAGGCCGGCGGCGGCGGCGTTGACGAACGGCCGGTTGCCGGCCATGCCGAGCTCGGCGGGGGCCGTCGCGGCGGACGGGTCGCGCGCCAACGCGGTCGCCGCTTCGAGATCGAGCGGCAGATCCTTCGCGCGAGCGAAGTCGTTGGCCGTGCCGACCGCGATGACGGCCAGCGGGACGCCGAGCTTCGCGGCGCAGAGGGCGGCGGGGCCGACCGAGCCGTCGCCGCCCGCCGCCACGATCCGATCGGGCGCTCCCGCCTCGGTCAGCGCGTCGAGCGCGCCGTCGACGAGGTCGCCGCCGTCCTTGTCGGCGATCTGCTCGATCGAGACGTAGGAGACCTCGGCGCCGTCGGCGGCCAGCCGCGCCTCCAGATCGGCCGGATCGGGAGCTGTCCCCGAATGGGGATTGGCGATGAGGGCCAGCCGCACCTCGGCAGTGTGCCCGATGCATGCGCCGCCGACGCACGGCCGGACGAATGTCGACGGCCGTCGTCGTGCGCGCCGGTTCGGCGAGGTTGGCGGTTTTCCCCCATATACGGCGCCATGCGACTTGTGCATGGTTGGACAGGCGGCCGGTCTCGAGCACACACACGTCACAGGGGGAAGCGTCAGATGGGACGACCCACCACGCAGATGGTCAACACCGCACGGGCCCGCAGATCGGCGATCGCGACGGCCTCGCTCTCCATCGCGATCCTGGCGATGGCGGTGCTGGTCGGCGCCGCGCAGGCCGCGACGCAGACGTTCTCCTTCACGGGAACCGAGCAAACGTTCACGGTCCCGGCGGGCGTCACGTCCGTGCAAGTCGGGGCGACGGGCGCCTCGGGCGCCGCCGGCGATCCCGCCGCCGACGTCGCCGGTGACGGCGGGCTGGGCGCGCACGTCAGCGCGACGCTGGCCGTGACGCCTGGGCAGACGCTGTTCGTCGAGGTCGGTGGCGTGGGCGAGTGCAACGGCGCGGGACCGGGCGGCAACGAAACGGTCAGGGGCGGCAGCGGGGGTGGCGCCGCCGACGTGCGCACGGTCTCGGTCGCGGGCGCCCTGTGCGGCGAGCAGGGCCAGGCCTCGCTGCAGTCGCGGCTGATCGCCGCGGCCGGCGGCGGCGGTGGTGGCGCGGCCTACAACCCCGGTCGCCGGTCCGAGGCCGGTCCGGGTGGCGACGCGGGACAAGCGGCTCCCAACGTCGACCCCGTTGGCGGCGGGCTCCCCGGCACTCAGAGCGAGGGGGGCGCCGCGTTCTTCGGTGCCACCGCGGGCTCGCTGGGGCAGGGCGGCGCCGGCGCCGCCTACACCTCATCGAGCCTCTCCCTCAACGCGTCGGGTGGCGGCGGTGGCGGCGGCCTGTACGGCGGCGGCGGCGGCCAGGCCTTCCGCAACTTCAATCAGGGAGCCTTCGGTGCCGGCGGCGGCGGCGGATCCAGCCTCGTCCCGGCCGGTGGCCTGCTCGCCGCAGCGTCGGGGCCGGCGCAGGTGACGATGAGCTACACGGTCGACGTCGTCGATCCCAGCGTGACGATCACGACGCCGGTCGACGGCGCGATCTACGCGCACGGCGAGAGCGTCATCGCCGACTACGCGTGTGCCGACGAGGCCGGCGGGTCGGGCGTGGGGTCGTGCGCGGGGCCGGTCGCCGACGGCGCACCGGTCGCGACCGGCACGCTGGGGGAGCACACGTTCAGCGTCACCGCGACCGACCGGGCCGGCAACGACACCACGAAGTCGGTCAGCTACACCGTGACCGACCAGACCGATCCGACGGTCACGATCACCTCACCGGTCGATGGTGCGCAGGTCGCGCGCGGCACGAGTCTGCCGGCGGATTACGCGTGCGGCGACGAGGCGGGCGGCAGTGGCCTAGCTAGCTGCGAGGGGATGGCCGACGATGGCCAACCGGTCGACACGAGCGTCGTGGGTGACCATGCGTTCGCGGTCACCGCTCGCGACGTGGCCGGCAACGAGACGACCGAGACGGTGCACTACACGGTCCTGGACGTCACCGCTCCGACGATGGCGATCGCGAGTCCCACCGATGGGCAGGCGATCGGGCGCAACACCGTCGTCGCGGCGCAGTACGTGTGCGTCGACGAGGCGGGTGGATCCGGCGTAGCGACCTGCTCGGGCACGGTCGCCGGCGGTCAGCCGCTGGACACGTCGACGCTCGGCCCAAAGACGTTCAGCGTCACGGCCACCGACCACGCCGGGAACACGGACACGAAGACGGTCGCCTACACGGTCGTCGACGTCACGGCGCCGACGATCAACGCGGCGACGCCCGGGGCAGACACCGTCTACGAGCAGGGCGCGACGATCCTGGCCGACTACTCGTGCGCCGACGAGCCCGGCGGTTCGGGCCTCGCCTCCTGCACGGGCACGGTGCCGAGCGGCCAGCCGATCGACACCTCGGACGCGTCCCACACGTTCACGATCAACGCCGCCGACAACGCGGGAAACACGGCGTCCAGGACGATCGACTACGCGGCCGCAGATCGGGTCGCGCCGCAGATCTCAATCAGCAGCCCGACGGGCTCCTACGGCCTCCTGCGCGCGCTCCTCAACCCGCCGCGGGCGCAGTTCTCCTGCACCGACAACGTGGGCGGTAGCGGCCTGGCGAGCTGCACCGCGACCGCCGACGGACGAGCTGTCGCAAACGGCGGGTCGGTCCCGACTGGCCTGGGGCGCCACACGTTCACGGTGATCGCCACCGACCAGGCCGGCAACACCAGCACCGAGACGACGAGCTACACGATCACCCTGCTGTAGCCCGGCTGCGCCCGCAGCGGCGGGGGCGTCCATCGACGCCCCCGCCGGTCACGTCGTGCTGGTCAGGTCACGGCAGCAGCGTGATCGTGTCGTCGCTGGGGGCGTTGTCTCCGCCGGGACGGTCGACGGACGTGAACGTCCCGCGCGCCCCGGCGTAATCGCCCGTTCCGCCGACGATCGCGCCGGTCACAGAGCCCGAGATGGTCAGCCGCGCCGAGAGGAGGAGATCGCCGCCGGCGAGATCGAAGACGCCGGCGCAGATGCCGCGTCCCGTCCTGCCGCCCTTCGTGAAGTCACAGCGGACGTCGAGCGTGCCGACACGCTTGTTCGCGGCGTTGTAGAGCGGCGACGAGAACAGAAACGCATCGCCGCTGCTGGGGTCGAACTCGCGCTTGGCGCGCGGCGCCACGTCGACGAACTTCTCGGTACCGCCCTTCTCGACCACCGCGATCGTCTGACCCGCCGGCGCTTCTGCCCCACCGCTGACGGCGAGCACGCCGCCCGTAGCCAGTGCAGCGACGAGGGCTCCGGCCATGACTGTTGCGCGTTGCAAGGCGACTCCATTCGTTGTTGACATCGGCGGCGGCCGCCGTCGGACCCCGACCCCGGGCCGACCATAACCCGGTCCATTGGAGCCGTGGGGAAACCTGCGCACGGGGACGCCAGCCATCGCCTGCTGCGCGAGCAACGACCGACCGCCGCACACGCGTGGCTAAGGTCATCCGGTGCTCTCCGCCCCCGCGCCGCCCGCCGCCGATCCCGAGGCACGCCGATCGCTGCGCGCCCGCCTGCGCGCCGGTCCGCTCGCGCGGGCGATCGCGAGGGTCGACGTGCGCCTGTACCGCCTGCTGCGCGAGCACGGCCACGAGCCCGCCGTGGAGCTGCCGATCCGCCGCTTCTCGAGCCTCGGCGAGCACGCCGCGATCTGGCTGGCGATCGGCGTCGCGGCCGCCGCGCTGGACCGCCGCCAGCGTGCGGAATGGCTGGCCGCCACGCGCTCGGTGCTCTACGCCTACGCCCTGAACACGATGCTGAAGACCGTCGTGCGCCGCAAGCGCCCGCACCTCGAGAAGCTGCCCGCGCTCATCTCGACGCCGACGTCGCTGAGCTTTCCCTCCGCGCACGCCTCGTCGTCGTTCGCCGCCGCGCGCGCGTTCTCGGGGCTGCTGCCGGCCGAACCGCTGTACGCGGGCGCGGCCGCGATGGCGCTGTCGCGCGTCTACCTCGGCGTCCACTACCCGTCGGACATCGCCGCCGGCGCGCTGCTCGGCGCGCTCGTCGGCAGCACCGGCCGCGCACGATGAAGGTCGGCATCGTCGGGATGCCCAACGCGGGCAAGTCGTCGCTGTTCAACGCGCTGACGCAGGCCGGCGTCGACGCCGCGAACTACCCGTTCACGACGATCGAGCCGAACGTCGCGGTCGTCGCCGTCGAGGACGAGCGCCTGGATGCGGTGGCCGAGACCGTGGGCGCCTCGAACATCGTCTGGGACACGATCGACTTCCACGACATCGCCGGCCTCGTCGCCGGCGCCCACTCGGGCGAGGGGCTGGGCAACCGCTTCCTGGCGAACATCCGCGAGACCGACGCGATCGTCCACGTCGTCCGCGCCCACCACGACGACTCGATCATCCATCCCGAGGGCCGCGTCGACCCGATGGCCGACATCGAGACGATCGAGACCGAGCTGATCTTCGCCGACCTCGAGCAGGCCGAGCGCCGCCATGCGCGCGTCGTGCGCGAGGCGCGCGGCGGCGAGCGCGCCGCGGTCGCCGAGGAGACCTGGCTGCGCGAGCTCGTCGACGCGCTGCACGCCGGCCAGCCCGCCCGCACCGTGCCGCCGCCCGCCGACGCGCCGCACGCGCTGCGCGACCTCGGCCCGCTGACCGCCAAGCCGGTCCTGTTCGTCGCCAACGTCGACGAGGGCGACGACGACGTGCCGCCGGAGATCGCCGCGCACGCCGCCGCCCAGGGCGCCGTCGCCGTCGCCGTCTCCAGCCGGATCGAGTCCGAGCTGCGCGAGCTCGACGACGAGGACGCCGCCGCCATGCGCGCCGACCTCGGCATCGCGGAGTCGAGCCTGCAGCGCGTCGTCGGCGGCGCCTTCTCGCTGCTGGACCTCATCGCGTTCTTCACCGCCGGCGAGGACAAGCCGGCGCAGTCCTGGCATCTGAAGCGCGGCCTGACCGCCTGGCACGCGGCCGGCCAGATCCACTCCGACATCCAGAGGGGCTTCGTGCGCGCCGAGGTCGTCGGCTGGGACGCGCTGACGGACGCCGGCGGCTACGCCGGCGCCCGCGATCGCGGCACGCTGCGCCTCGAAGGGCGCGACTACGCGATGCGCGACGGCGACGTGCTGACGGTGAAGTTCACGCCGTAGCGATGAGTTCCGACGCCGGCAGCAGTCGAAGGGGCATGATCGTCATCTACGCACGCCCAGGGAGACACACCCCATGAGCACCACCCAGCCGTCGTTCATCACCGGCGTCGACTTCGTCACGGTCCCGACGAACGACTTCGAGGCCTCGCGGAACTTCTATGGCGGCGTCCTCGGTCTGCCCGAGGTCAAGCAGTGGGGCTCGATGCCGGCGGTCGAGTTCCAGGCCGGCGCGCTGACGATCGCGGTCATGGACCCGACGGCGTTCGGGCAGGAGTTCCGTCCCCACAGCGTGCCGCTGGCCTTCCAGGTCGACGACGTCGCCGCCGCGCGCGACCACCTCAAGGAGCAGGGCGTGACGTTCGTCCACGAGATGATCGACAGCGGCGAGTGTCACCAGGCGATCTTCCTCGACCCGGCCGGCAACGCGCTGGACCTGCACCACCGCTACGCGCCGCCGAATTGACCGGCGGCGGTCCATAGCCGCGCGGCGCTCCGGCGGGCGTACCCGTCGCAAGGCGGCGTTCGCCCTCGCGCGAGTCTTCTTCTCTGCGCGGCGTCCAGCGCGGGTGATTCGCCACACCGCCGCGGGGGCAGATGGCAGCGGCCTCGCGCCTCGTGGTCGGGGCGCGCCCGGTGCGATATCCGCGCTCGGCGCGCCACTGCTCGCCCACTGCCGCCGGCCAGCAGGATCGCGGCTGCGATCATCGCCGTCAGCCGCGCGCGGCTCGCCGCGGCGCCGGCCGGCAGCCGCTCGAGCGCTTCGCGTGCCACCTGAACGACCTCGTTGCCGCCGGCGCCCGATCGTCCAGCCCTGATTGCTGAGGGCGAGCGCGGCGCGCGTCAAGTCTCGGTTTGCCCGCGGCGTGCGCCCGGTGAGATGATCGCGCGATGGCCGCAGAGACGGCGGACGAGTGGCTGCGCGACGGACATGCGGCGCTGGCGGCCGCCGATTGGGCGCGTGCCCGTGACTGCTTCGAGCAGGCGTCGCGACTGGCCGACAGCGCCGCGGCGCTCGACGGGCTCAGCCAGGCGCTGCACTTCCAGGGCGAGTATGCGCGATCGATCGCGTGCAAGGAGCGCGCGTTCGCGGAGTACCGGCGCTTGGGCCAGCATGCGGAGGCGGCCGACCTCGCGCGCTGGCTGGCGTTCCTGCACGCCTGCGTGCACGGCAACCTCGCCGTCGCCAGCGGCTGGATGGGACGTGCCGAGAGCCTGCTCGAGGGGCAGGAGGAGAGCGTCGCGCATGGCTGGGTCACGCTCGACCGCGCGCCGTTCACGGGCGACCCTGAGGAGCGCGAGCGTCTCGCGACGGCGGCGATCGCGATCGCCCGGCGCTTCGGCGACACCGACCTCGAGTTCGACGCACTCGCCGTGCTGGGCGAGTCGCATGTGGCCTCCGGGCGCGTCGTCGAGGGGATGCGGCTGCTCGATCAGGCGATGACCGCCGTCTGCGACGGCGAGGTGGCAAGCCACGGCTCGGTGGGGATGATCTGCTGCCGGCTGCTCAGCGCCTGCGAGCACACCGCAGACGTCAGGCGCGCCGAGGAATGGATGGCGACGGTCCAGCAGATGGCCGCCTGGAGCAGCTTCGTGTCTCCGACCTGCCGCTGCCACTACGGCGGGATCCTGATCGCGATCGGGCGCTGGCCGGAGGCCGAGGCCGAGCTGCTCGTCGCGATCCGCGACTTCGAGGCCAGCTATCGGGCCGAGGGCCTGTTCGCGCTCGTCCGCCTCGCGGACCTACGCGTGCGCCAGGGACGCTACGAGGAGGCCGAGCGCCTGCTCGCGGACGGCGAATGGCATCCGACGGCCCGGCGCGCGCTCGCGGGAGTCGCGTTCGCGCGCGGCGACCTCGCGCTCGCCGTGGAGCGTGCGCGGCTGTGTCTCGAGGGCGACGACGACAGCCCTGCGTGTGCGCCGGCGCTCGAGCTGCTCGCGGACATCGAGCTGCGTAGCGGCGATCGGCCCGCGGCACACGCGACGGCCCAGAGGCTCGCCGCTCTCGCAGCAGCCTCCGGCGATGCACGTGCGGACGGCTTTGCGCGGCTCGCCGCCGGCCGCGTGCTGGCGGCGGGCGCGGATGACGGCGCGGCCGCCCAGTTGCAGGCCGCGTTGCAGCGCTTCGCGGGGCTCGACCTGCCGCTCGAGGCCGCCCGCGCGCAGCTCGAGCTCGCGCGCGCGCTCGCCGCCTCGCCCGATGCCGCGACCGCCGAGGCGCGCCTTGCGCTCGCGACGTTCGAGCGCCTCGGCGCCAGGCCCTATGCCGACGAGGCGGCGGAACTGCTCCGCGGCCTGGGAGCGACGGGCCGCGCCTGGCCCAAGCACCACGGCGGCGCGTTGACCAAACGAGAGACCGAGGTGCTGTCGCTCCTGGCGGAGGGACGCTCCAACGTGCAGATCGCCGATCGCCTGTTCATCAGCCGGCGCACCGCCGAGCACCACGTCGCGAGCATCCTGTCCAAGCTCGACCTGCGCAGCCGCGCCGAGGCTGCCGCATACGCTGTCCGCGAGCCGCACAAAGACCCGTAGCCGGATAGGTAGTCATACCGATGTTGCCCGCGGTCGCTGCGGACATCCTTCCTGGCACGCCGCCGAACGACGGCGCAACCCGAGCGAAGGGGAGCAGCAGCCATGAGCGCAGACGAACAGAACAAGGCGGCGGTGCGCAAGTGCTTTGCCAGGGCCGCGGAGGGCAACTACGACGCGCTGCACGAGATCGTCAGCGAGGACTACGTCCTTCATCCCGATGACGTCACGGGCGTCGCCGGGCTCACCGAGATGGTCGAGGGGTACCGCAGCGCGATCGGCGACCTGCGCGTCAGGGTCGATCAGCAGTTCATCGAGGACGACTTCGTCGCGACGCGCTTCACCGTCCTGGGCACGCACATCGGCGAGCTGATGGGGACCCCGCCGACCGGCAAGGCGCTCGCGTTCAGCGGCATCGCGATCAGCCGCTGCCACGACGGCCGGATCGTCGAGGAGTGGGAGCTCACCGATACGCTCGGCCTTCTGCGACAGGTCGGCGCGCTGCCGGCGATGGCGGGAGCCTGAACGATCCAGACGGGCGGGCAGTGCCGGGGCGCGTGATCGCATCCCGAGCACCGCCCGCCGAGCGCCGGATGCGGCACCGCCGACCCTCGAATCGTGCTCGAGCCGCTGCGTCGCGCAGCGTGTCCCCGACTCACTGCGCGAGGCCCATCAGGCGCGCCTCCCGCGCGACGCCGGCGCACGGCGAGGTCTCCGCGGCCGCTACGGCGGGGCCCGCGTCGACCGTCTCCCCGGCGTCACGCAGCGCCCACGCCCGGTACAGCGCGACCCGCACCCGGTGGGCGACGAGGTCGTTGCGCTCGCAGGTGCGCTCAGCGGCGTCGAGGAACTCGTGGGCGCGGGCGTGCTCGCCGAGCACGACGCACAGTTGCGCGAGGGCGATGTCGATCGGCCACAGCGCGGTGAACGCGTTCCACGGGGTGCGACCACTCACCGGCTCGAGCAGCTCGCGGATGCGGGCGGCCGCGTCGCCGTCGCGCAGCCAGGTCGCGGCGTCGGCGAGCATCACCATGCCGGGAAACCAGTGGATGATGCGCGGGAGGTTCGCGAAATCCGTTTCGGTGAAGTGCCGCAGGTGCCCGCGCGCTTCGTCCGCTTCTCCCAGGCGGGCGTGGAACATCGTGACGGCGGCGCGGAACGCGGGGATCCAGCCCGCGCGCTGCGCCAGTGCCTTCAGGCTCGCAACACCGTCCTCCCACTGCCCACGCTCGATGAGCACGGTGACGCCCGCCCCGACGAAGAACGGCGGATGGGCGCCGACGCGGCGCGCGAGCGCGCAGCAGTCGGCGCCGAGTCGCTCGGCCTCGTCGAGGCGCCCGGCCAGTGCGGCCAGCGTGGCCCCGCCCGCCGGATCGAACATACGCAGGAAGGGGATGTCGAGCTCGCCGGCGATCCGATCGGCGCGGTCAAAGGCGGCAGCGGCACCCGACAGGTCGCCGGACTCGAGATGGTCCTGACCGAGCATCCGCAGCGCCTGCGCGAGGACGACCGGGTTGTGCAGGCGCTCGCCCAGGTCGCAGGCCTCCTGCGCCCAGTCCAGGCGCTGATCGAGGTTCAGAGGGTCCAAACAGGCCCAGTGCGCGCTGATCAGCACTTCACCGAGCACATTGCCGTCGCCGGACGCGCGAGCGACGGCCAGCGCCTCGGCTCCGAGCTGCCTCGCCTGCTCATTGCCGCCGGCCAGGAGGATCGCGGCCGCGATCATCGCCATCAGCCGCGCGCGGCTCGCGGCGGCGCCGGCCGGCAGCCGCTCGAGCGCGTCGCGGGCCACCTGGACGACGTCGTTGCCGCCGGCGCCCATGATCGTCCAGCCCTGATTGCTGAGGGCAAGCGCGGCGCGGGCCAACAGGTCGGTGTCGTCAAGCCGCCGCGCGGTCGCCGCGGCATCGAGCAGCACCGCCTGGTGGCCCGGGTCTCCCGCCCGGTGCAGCGCCTCGCCATGCGCGATGGCAAGGTCGCACCGATCGTGGTCGGTGAGCCCCGGCAGCCGCGTGGCGAGCTGAGCGGCCTGTTCGAAGTGGACGGCCGCGTCGGCGAACGCGAAACGCTCGCGGGCGAGCTCGCCGGCGCGCCGGGCGTAGGTGTAGGCGTCCTTGCGATCGCCAAGGGCGGCCGCCGCGCAGAAGTGGCGGGCGAGGTCGGTCACGGGGGCGCCCGCGGCGCGCAGGACGGTGCCGGCGGCGTGGTGCAGGCGCATCCGCCGCCCCGCCGGGATCGCCTCGTAGCGGACCTCGCGCAGCACGGCGTGGGTGAAGGCGAAGCGACCGGGGGCGCCGGCGAGCGGCACGACGATGCCGAGCGCGTTGGCGCGGTCCAGCGCATCGAGGACGTCCGGCAACGGCCGGTCGAGCACCTGTGCGCAGGCGCGCGCCTCGAACTCTGCGCCGAGGATGGCCGCCGCATCGAGCATCGCTCGATCCTCGTCGGGAAGCCGCTCGAAGCGGGCCGCAACATGCTCGCGGACGGTCCGGCTGAGGGGAACCGTCTGCAGCAGGCCATCGGCCGGTAGCTCGCGGACGACCTCTCGCAGGAACAGCGGGCTCCCGCCGGTCGCGCCGTGGAGCATGCGCGCCGTGCGCGTGACGTCGAGCGCTACGGGATCGGCGGTGGCACGCAGCAACGCCTCCACGTCGGGTTCGGTGAGCCCGGACAGACCGATCCGCTGCACAGCGGGATGGCGGCCGAGATCCGAGAGGAAGGTCGACAGCGCGCTGGTCATGTCCGGGGGGACGTCCCGGGTGCTGACCGCGAGGAGGATCGGGCCGGCGGCGGTCCGGGTGGTGTGGGCAAGCAGCGCGAGCGTGCCCGACGCGGCCCAGTGGATGTCCTCGATCACGACGAGCGCGCGCGGCACCGCGGCGCGCTGCAGATAGTCGCCGACCGCCGCGAACATTCGCATCTGCTCGCCCTGCGGACTCTCGCCAGAAGCGTGTGCCGCCGCACCGAAGCGGTCGCGGAGGTCGGGGATGATGCGCGAGAGCTCGCCGGCGCTCGTGCCGAGCCGGCTCCCGGCGGCGGCCTTGTCGAGCCCACGGAGGTCGAGCGAGATCGCGTCGACGAACGGCCCGTACGGAGGGCGCGGGCTCTCATGGCAGGCGCCATAGAGCACCGGTGCGCCGGCGGCCGCGACCTGTTGTGCCAGCTCGGCGATGAGGCGGCTCTTGCCGATCCCGGCCTCGCCGGTGATCAGGCACACGCGTGGCAGGCCGTCCGCGATCGCCTCCCATGCCGTTTGCAGCGCGGCGAGCTCGTCCTCGCGCCCGACGAGCGGACCGGCACCCGCCGCCAGCGCGAGCGGCCCGGGCAGCGACGGGCGCGCGACGACGACCGGCGCAGCCGGGCGGGCGGGAGCCGGCCCCCCGCCGTCGCGGATCTCGTCGGCGAGTGCTCGCGTGGCCGCCGATGGCGCCATGCGCAGCTCGCTGCGCAGGCGCTCGCGGTGCTGCTCGAAGACGGCGAGCGCGGCCGAACGGTCCTCGGCAAGGGCGAGGCGGCGCATGAGCGAGCGCGCGTGCTCCTCCGACAGCGGGTCGAGTGCGACGAGGCGGCGCGCGTACTCGACGGCCGCGCCCCGGTCGCCGCGCTGTTCGGCGTCGGTCGCCAGCCGCTCGATGACCTCGCCGACGCGGCGCTCGTGCTCCTCGCGGGCCTCGTACACCCACTCCTGGTCGAGCTCGGGCAACAGCTCCCCCGCGGCCGCGATCGCCAGCGCCTCCTCCAGGCGCCCGGCCACGACGGCGTCGGCGAAATCGCGGACGTCGACCCGTACGTCGGGCCCAAGACCGATCTCATCGCGTGTGCCGAGCAGGTGCCCGGCCGCGTCGCGGCCGAGCGTGGAGCGCAGGTCCCCCAGCGCGGTGCGCAGGCTGCGCCGCGCGCTCTCGTCCATCACGTCGGGCCACAGCCGGGCGGCGACGCGACCGCGTGGCTGCATCCCGGGATGCAGGGCCAGCCACGCCAGCAGTCCCGCGCAGCGGCCGCGCGGGGCCGCCAGTGTGACGTCGTCATCGGTGACCGCGAGCCCGCCGAGCAGCCGGACGACCAGCATCGGGCGAGCCTACACAGCACGGGCGCGGCGATGTCTGACTATTGGCGCTGGCGGTCCGCTGACGCTGCCTGCCGATGCTGGTTCTCGACGGGAGGCTAGGCGCCCATCCGCGACGTCAAGACCGAGGCCGCCGCCCGGGCGCCGAGGCGCTCGAGCTCGGCGAGGCTCGCCCGGCGGTCGTCCTCGTCATCGCTCCCGGCCAGCGCGAGCGCGGATTCGTAGGGGCACCCGCGGTCTGTCCACATTGCGGCGGCGCCTCGCGCGTCGCCGCTCAGTTCAGCGGCGAAGGGTGCTGCGAGGGCGGCCGTGCTCTCGTGGTGGAGCCCGGCACGCCGGCGCCAGAGGGACAGCTCGCCGGCCGTCCATGCGTCGCCGCGCGCGAGCGCGAGCTCGAGCACGGCGGTGGTCTCCTCCTCGATGCGATCAGGCGAACCGGCGAGCCAGCGAGCCTCGGCGCGAGCTGCTGGGACCGGCCCCAGGTCGTCGGTCGAGCGTGCGAGCTCGAGTGCTTCGTCGAGCGGCTCCCACGGGTCGGCGTCGCCACGTCGCGCCCGCAGCAGCCCGATCACCGTGAGCGGCGTGATCCAGAACACCGGCGCATGGACGCGGGGGTGCTCCAGGACGTGTACCGCGCCCTCGAGTGCCGCGTCCCATCTGCCTTGAAGCAGCTCGCTGCGCGCCTTCAAGCCGCTCGCGGCGAGGCGGTATGTCTCGAGGTCGTGCTCGCTTGTGTAGGCGATCGCGGCGTCGAGGTACGGATCGGCGCCGGCGCCATCGCGCGTGTAGAGAAAGGACAACGAGAGATTCAGGTAGGCTCGGGCCACGTGATCCTCGAGGCCCGCGTGTAGCGCGAGTGACAGGCTGCGCTCGAGCTTCTCGCGTCCTGACGGTCGCCCGCCGTGGAGTTCCGCCGTCCCCGCGCTGTTGAGCGCATGAACGAGGATCTCCCCCGCCTCGCCCAAGCGCTCGGTTAGCGCGAGCGCGCGCGCTCCCCACTCGATGGCGGTGTCGCGCTCGAACCCAATCTGCAGTTGCGCGACATTCGAGTAGGCCATTGCCAGTTCGCTGCACTCGGGCAGCGTCTGGAGCAGGCGCACCGCCCGGAGCGCATGGTCCACGGCGGCGCCGCGATCTCCGACCATCCACGCGAGGCGCGAGAGCCAGCGCTCGACATCTCCCTCGCGCCGGCGATCGCCCGCCGCCCGGTAGGCCGCGCGCGCGCGCTCGTAGGCGTCGTTCGCCTCGGGCAGCCGCATGATGAGGTGGCACTCGTAAGCCCGCCGCTCCAGCAGCGCGGCCTGCTCGGCAGGGCCTAACGCTCCGGCGTGCAGAAGCGCGCTCTCGAAGTGCGCTGCCGCTTCGCGGTGGGCTCCGAGGCGGGCTGCACGTTCGCCTGCCGCCGTGGCGTGCTCGAGAACCGCATCACCGTCCTCGGCCGCTTCGGCGTGGTGGACGAGGCGGGCGGGCTCCGCGCGTCCGACGAGCGCCGCCAGAGCCGCGCGATGCAGTTCGACGCGGCGGTGCAGCGGAATCTCGTCCTCGATCGTCACGCGCGCGATCTCGTGCCGGAAGCGGATCGTGTTGCCTTCGGCTTGAAGCATGCCGGAGGCGAGACACGCCTCGAGCTCTGTCAGCTCCGGATGCGCGAGCCGTTGGAGGAGCCAGAGCTCCGCGCGCGGCGGCACGACGGCGACGGCCTCGAGGAGCCTGCGTGCTCTCGTGCTGAGTCGAGCCGCCCGCGCCAGGACCGCATCACGCACCGTCGCAGGAGTGTCGCCGACGCTCTCGGCGGCGAGGACCTCGGTCACGAAGAAGGCATTGCCGCCCGTCTGCTTGTACAGGCGCGCATCGTCGATCGCGCGGCCGTGGGCCAGCTCGTGGACGGCGGCCGGCGAGAGCGGCTCGATGCTCAGACGATCGACCGCGGGGCCCGAGAGCTCACCGAGCACCAACCGAAAGAGGTGGTCGCGCTCCAGCTCCACGTCGCGGTAGGTCGCGAGCACCAGGGCGGGAACCCGGGCTACGCGGCGCGCGAGCAGGCGCACGACGTCCAGCGTGGCTTCGTCGGCCCAGTGCAGATCCTCGAGCACGACCAGCCGCGGACTGCGCAGCGCCCGCGAGAGAGCCCCGAGAAATTCGGCGGCGGAGGGTCCACGCTCGGCGAGCGCCGCGAGTTCGCCGCCGATATCGGCCGCGATGTCGAGGAAGGGTCCGAGGGGGCGCGGAGTGAACAGCGCATCACAGGCTCCCTCCAGGACCGGCACGTCCGGATGACGCTCGTAGAGCGCGCGCAGCAGCGCCGTCTTGCCCGCGCCGGCCTCGCCGGCGATGAGCACCAGCCGGCCGCGGCCCGAGGCGCGGACCCGTGTGAGCTGCCGGTCGAGCTCCGCGAGGTGGTGCGAGCGCTCGACGAGCGGGCCGGAGTCGGCCGCCAGGGCGAGGACGCCGGGCCGCGCCGCCGCCGTAGGCCCCCCGCCGTCGCGGATCTCGTCGGCGAGTGCTCGCGTGGCCGCCGATGGCGCCATGCGCAGCTCGCTGCGCAGGCGCTCGCGGTGCTGCTCGAAAACGGCGAGCGCGGCCGAACGGTCCTCGGCAAGGGCGAGGCGGCGCATGAGCGAGCGCGCGTGCTCCTCCGACAGCGGGTCGAGTGCGACGAGGCGGCGCGCGTACTCGACGGCCGCGCCCCGGTCGCCGCGCTGTTCGGCGTCGGTCGCCAGCCGCTCGATGACCTCGCCGACGCGGCGCTCGTGCTCCTCGCGGGCCTCGTACACCCACTCATGGTCGAGCTCGGGCAACAGCTCTCCCGCGGCCGCGATCGCCAACGCCTCCTGCAGGCGCCCGGCCACGACGGCGTCGGCGAAATCGCGGACGTCGACCCGTACGTCGGGCCCAAGACCGATCTCATCGCGTGTGCCGAGCAGGTGCCCGGCCACGTCGCGGCCGAGCGTGGAGCGCAGGTCCCCCAGCGCGGTGCGCAGGCTGCGCCGCGCGCTCTCGTCCATCACGTCGGGCCACAGCCGCGCCGCCACGCGACCCCGTGGCTGCATCCCGGGATGCAGGGCCAGCCACGCCAGCAGTCCCGCGCAGCGGCCGCGCGGGGCCGCCAGTGTGACGTCGTCATCGGTGACCGAGAGCCCGCCGAGCAGCCGGACGACCAGCATCGGGCGAGCCTACACAGCACATCGCGACCGCGCCGTACTTTGGCGCTGGCCTGACGGGCGCTTGACGGTGCCTGCGGATGCTCCTGGCTGTCAACAGGCCACCCCGACTTCAAGGAGACCACCATGGCCGTCAGTCCCACCACCCTCGACGAAGGGCGACTGCAGGAGTTCGTGGGGCGCTTCGCCGGCGACCTCGGCGCGGCGCTGCACCAGACGACCGTCCTCATCGGCGACAAGCTCGGCCTGTACGCCGCGATGAGCGACGGCGAGCCCGTCACCCCCGCGCAGCTCGCCTCACGGACGGACACCGACGAGCGCTACGTGCGCGAGTGGCTGTGCGCACAGGCCGCCAGCGGCTACGCCGAGTACGACAGCCGACAGCGAGCGCTTCTTTCTCACCGCCGAGCAGGCCGCGTGCCTCGCCGACCCCGACAGCCCGACGTTTCTTCCCGGCGCGTTCTACATCGCCGCGTCGTGCGTGCGCGACGAGCCGAAGATCACCGAGCGCTTCCGCAGCGGCGAAGGCCTCGGCTGGCACGAGCACGACGGCGACCTGTTCTGCGGCACCGAGCTGTTCTTTCGGCCCGGCTACGTCGCCAACCTCGTGCCGTCATGGCTGCCCGCACTCCAGGGTGTCGAGGAGAAGCTCCAGGCCGGCGCCAGCGTCGCCGACATCGGCTGCGGGCACGGCGCCTCGACGATCGTGATGGCCAACGCCTACCCGAACTCGCAGTTCGTCGGCTTTGACTACCACGCCGCGTCGGTCGCGGCGGCGCGACGCGCCGCCGAGCGCGCCGGCGTCGCCGACCGCGTGCGCTTCGAGGTCGCCAGCGCCAAGGACTACCCGGGGCAGGGCTACGACCTCGTCTGCGTCTTTGACGCCCTGCACGACATGGGCGATCCCGTCGGCGCCGCCGCGCACGTACTGCAGCTCCCTCGCGCCGGACGGCAGCTGGCTGATCGTCGAGCCGATGGCCGGCGACCGCACCGAGGACAACCTCAATCCGGTCGGCCGGATCTTCTACTCCGCCTCGACCATGATCTGCACCCCCGCCTCACGCGCCCAGGAAGTCGGCCTCGCGCTCGGCGCCCAGGCCGGCGAAGCGCGGCTGCGCGCCGTCGTCACCGAGGCCGGCTTCACACGCTTCCGGCGCGCGACCGAGACCCCGTTCAACCTCGTCCTCGAAGCACGGCCGTGACCTTCACGCACAACGGCTTGACCCGCAATCCATCCCACTCAAGGAGAGCACCATGAGCATCACAGCAACGGCCCTGCCCACCGGCACCTGGAACGTCGATCCGTCGCACTCGCGCGTCGGCTTTTGCGTCAAGTACCTCGGTATCTCGAACGTCCGCGGCGAGTTTCACGACTTCGACGGACAGTTCGTGATCGCCGAGGACGGCACGGCGACCGCCTCCGGCGCGGTGAAGGCCGCCGCGATCGACACGAACGAAGGCGGGCGCGATGGCCATCTCAGGTCGGCCGACTTCTTCGACGCCGACACCTACCCCGAGATCACGTTCCAGTCGACGTCGATCACGGCCACGGACGAGGACACATACGAGATCACCGGCGATCTGACGATGCACGGCGTCACGAAGCCGATCACGCTCACGGCCGAGATCGGCGGCTCGGACGCCGACATGTACGGCAACACCCGCATCGGCCTCGAGGCCACGGCCGAGCTCAGCCGCTCGGACTACGGCATGAGGTTCAACGCCGTACTCGGCAGCGGCAACCTGCTGATCAGCGACAGGGTCAAGCTCGACCTCGATATCCAGGCCGTCAAGGCGCAATAGTCGCGGCGCGGGGGACCGACGGCGAGCGCTTCGAGAGAAGGCCATGGAGCACTCAGTGGCGGACTCATCCAGCTCGCGTGCAGCTTCACGCTGCCGCTCGCGCTCGGCCGCGGGGAGCAGGCGGTCGCCGCGGCGAAGGCCGAGCTCGACTGGTCGACGCCAAGGTCGCCGCCGGGCTGGAGAAGTGGTCGCCCGTCTGAGCGTTAGCCGGCGCCGCTCTCAACCACCAACCTCACCACCTACAGGAGGAGTTCATGTCCGTCCCGAACGCGGCCGCTCAGCGGCGCGCGACGATCATCCTTGCGCTCGCTGTTGCGTGCTTCTCCGCACCGGCCTCGGCGAGCGCCGCCAACGGCGTGACCCGCGCGGTCGAGCGATCGCTTGACTCCGTGCGGGCGCAGAACGTCGGCACACCGAACGCGGGCCGGCTCTACGCGATGGTCACCGTCGCCATGTACGACGCCGTCAACGGCATCGACCGGACCCACCGGCGTGGGCACACCCCCGCTCTCGTGGCGCCGGACGGCGCGCCTGTCAACGGCAACCGCGACGTCGCCGCCGCCGCGGCCGCCGACGCCGTGCTCCGCGGCGTGCTGCGGCCAGACCAGCCGCCGGTCTCGGATGGAACGCTGGACGCCGCCCTCAATGCCGAGATCGCCGCGGCGGGAGGTGGCGAGGATGCCGGCGTCGCCGCCGGCGCCGACTGGGGCTCGCATGTCGGCGAGCAGGTCCTGGCGTTGCGCGCAGCCGACGGGACGCAGGCGGCGCAGACGATCGGCGCCTGCAGCCGCTTCAGCAACCCGCTCGCCTGTGAGCCCGGCGAGTTTCACACGAGCTTCGACGCCCGCTGGGCCAACATGGAGCCCTTCGGGATCGCCGATGCGTCGACGTACGCGTCGCCGCCGCCCCCGAACCTCGACGGATCGGCCTACGCGGTCGCCTACGACGACGTCCGTACGTGCGGGAGCAACTCTGGCGCCCTCGACGCGCTCTGCACGGATCCGACGACGCCCGCCGAGCGCGACGAGATCTCGCAGTTCTGGCTCGCCGAGAGCGGGACCGTGCGCGAGACCGGAACCTGGATGCAGGCCTCGCTGGCGATCGCCGAGCAGAAGGGCACCGCCGAGTCGACGTCGAAGACGGCGCGCCTGTTCGCGCTCGTCGGGATGGCCGTCGCCGACGCGGTCAAGGTCTCGTGGCAGGCCAAGACCACGTACTTCACCTGGCGCCCGACCACCGCCATCCTTCATCAGGCCGGCGGCGACGGCAACGCCACCACGATCCCCGACACGACATGGACGTCGCGGATCGCCACGATCGGCGGGTCACCGGAGTACAACTCGGGGACCTCGACCTTCGCGGGCGCGGCATCGCGAGCGATCGAGGGCTTCTACTGCGATCGGCCGGTTGCCTTCAGCTTCGAGACCGACATGGCGTCCAACGGGCCGCGCTCGTACGCAAGCCCACTCCAAGGCGCCCGTGAGGCCGGACGGTCGCGGATCTTCCAGGGCATCCACTTCCAGTTCTCCAACAAGGCCGGACGCCGCGCCGGGCGCGCCGTCGGAACCGAGATCGTCCGCAGGAAGCTGCTGCCGGTCCACCGAGCGCGCGGCAGGTCCTGCGGCTGAACGGCCAACCCCGGCCGGCCTGGGCGTGCGCCTGGCGGGAGCGGCGGCGGCGACGCCGCTCCCGCCGCGCCGCGAGCGGCGCTGGGCCGTGGCGCTGGACTGCGCGACACCGCGGACGATGGGCAATGACGTTGATGGCCATGCGTGCCTAGGCGATCCCGGGACGCACCGACGCGTGTTCAGGTTGCAGCGGCCGCGCGCCTCGCGGTCGGGGCGCGCCCGGTCCGATATCCGCGCTCGGCGCGCCACTACCGCGTCCGCAGGCTCGCGTCCGCGCGCAGGGTGTGTCGGATCGTGCACGCGGAGCGATATCCATTCGACACACCGCCCCCGCCCGGTGCTCCGGCGCATGCCTCGGAAGCGGTCCTCAAACGGCGAGGGCCGTGACGGGCGACGCTCAGAGCGCGCCTGCACATCGGGAATCGGTCCTGCGGATGCCACACGATCCGCCGGGCCCGGCCTGCGCCGAGCGGCCCCTTAATGAGGCGGAGGCCCGCTATCGCGGACCTCGGCCATCAGAAGATCAGGCTTGTGTGGCAGGGGGACGTTCCAAACTGAGAATGTCTCAGCCCTCCGGTCGCCGTCGCTGTCTGACCGGACAAACCCTAGCGTGCCCGTCGATGCGGCCCGGCCTTCCGTCCAGCCGCGCGGCTCATCCCGGGCCGACGAGCGGTCCCTCCGGGTCGTCGACGCGCTCGTCGTGGTCGGTCCCGCCACCCGCGACGTCGTCGACGAGGTCGTCGTCGTTCGGTGAGTCGCCCTGGGGCCGCTGGTCGGCGGCCTTCTTGTTGGCGTCGTCGATGTGCTCGTCGAGCTGATCGAGCTTGTCCTGCATGTCGCCGGACACGTCGGCATCGGCCGCGGCCTTCGCGGGGTCTGCGTCCTTCGGGTCTGAGCTCATGCGCGCGGTCTGCCCGCCAGCGCGCCGCGCGATGCACGACGCAGACACGTCGGGGGGAGCGTCCTCCCCCCGCTGGGGGGTCGACGCCGGCGCGCGGCGCGCAGAGACTCGCGCCAGCCTGTCCGTCCGACCTCAGGAGACATCGATGCCGCCCGTCGCTTCCCCCCTCGTCTCGCGCGCGCCCCTGCGCATCGTCCTCGTCGCGCTCGCGATCCTCGTTGGCGCGATGGCCAGCGCGCAAGCCGCGCAGGCGGCCTATCCAGTCAAGCTCAAGGCGACGATCGAGCGCATCAAGGCGCTGGACTGCACCGACGAGGACGAGGTGCTCGGGGGCTGCGGCAGCGACCCGGACTTCTACGCGCGGATGTACTTCGACGGCTCCGAGGTGCTCGACACCGAGGACCGGGTCGACGACGACAACAAGGAGATCACCCCGTCGGACTGGTCGGCCGAGAAGTCCTTCGACCTCGAGCGCGGGAAGATCGGCGTCGACGTCCAGGTGCGCGACCAGGACGGCGGCTTTCGCGGCCCGGCCGACCCGGTCGACGTGACGCAGGGCGTCGGCCGCGACCTGCACTTCGACGTCAACCTCGCGCCCTGCGCGCTGTCGAACGGCCTCTCCGCGGAGTGCACGGTCAACCTCACGAGCACCCCCAGCGTCGCCACGTCCGGCACGGCCAACGACCGCGCCGAGCTGACGCTCAAAGTCGAGGTGATCGACGTCGACACCGACGGCGACGCTCTGCTCGACGGTTGGGAGACGCGCGGCCTCGACAACGACGGCGACACGAACGTCGACGTCAACCTGCCCGACCAGGGCGCGAACCCGCGCCGTCATGACCTCTTCGTAGAGGCCGACTGCCTCGTCGACCGCGGCGGCGACGGCGACCTGACCGACGAGATCGACCACACCCACTGCCCGATCGAGGGTTCGATCGCCGATGTCGTGACCGGCTTCGCCAACGCGCCCGGCGGCCCGCGCACGTCGAATCCCGACGGGACGACCGGCATCCAGCTGCACATCGACACAGGACCCCTGTACGGCGGCGGCCGCGTCGTCCCGGTCAACGGCGGGGCCGGCGTCGCCGGCAGCTACGGCGACCTCGGCGGGGGCGGGACGCAGATCCAGGAGACGTCGGCGAACCTCGTCGTCGACTGGGACGGCGCGACCGGCAACCCGGCCACGAGCGTGTACGCGATCAAGAACGCCAACTTCGACGCGCGGCGGCGCTACGCCTACCGCTACGCCCTCTTCGCCCATCAGACCAACAACCGCAAGGCCGTCAACGACTGCACGAGCGGATGGGCCGAGAACGCGCCCGCCAACGACTTCATCGTCACGCTCGGCGGGCTCGCCGATCGCGACAACGACGGCAACGTCGAGGGGCCGTGCTGGACCGGCACGGCCGCCAACGGCACCGACGACGACGGCGACGGGAGCACCGACGAGGACCGCGTCGACGGCACCGACAACGACGCCGACGGGCGCACCGACGAGGACGGCGCCAACCATTCGATCGGCAGCCGAGCCGAGCAGGCGGGAACGTTCATGCACGAGTTCGGCCATGCCCTCGGCCTCGACCACGGCGGCGGGGACACGCTGAACAACAAGCCCAACTACCTCAGCGTCATGAACTACTCCTTCCAGTCCTGCAGCGTGCCGGCCGCTCCTCCGGCCGCGCCCGGCGGTTCCCCGGCGCTGCCCGGCGGCTGCGACTTCTCGCGCGACGCCCTGGCCCCGCTGGAGGAGCGCCTCGGCACGCCCGCCGGGTTCCCGGGGCTGGACGAATGCCGCGGCTTCGACGGCGGCGTCTTCGGCTTCGGCCCGTCGAACTGGAACGGCAACGCGCTGCCGGGCGGCGGGGCGATGTTCGAGGGCGTCTCCGACTGCCAGGCGCCGAACAACGCGAACGTCTCGGCCGATGCCAACGGCGACTCGTCGCGCGACAACCTGCCCGGCTACGACGACTGGGACAACATCTTCTATCCCTTCTACTCGATCGCCGAGTTCACCAACGGCGTCGCCGACCCGATCGCCGACGAGCCCGACCCGCAGTCGATCGAGCGCGCGCGCCGCTTCATGTCCGAGCTGCTCGCGCCGGATCTGTCGGTCGACAAGACCGGCCCGGCGGCCGCCTCGGCCGGCGACACGATCGCCTACGACCTGGCGCTCACCAACCAGGGTGCGGGCCCGGCCTTCGACGTCACGCTGGCCGACGCCAAGCCCGACGGCTCCCGCGCCTCGTTCGACATCGGCTTCATGAAGGCGGGCACGAACGCCCGGCGCACCGTGAGCTACGACGTGCCGTGCACGGCCGGCGACGGCGACGTGCTGACCGACACGGCGACGACCGACGGCGTCGACCTGCTCGGTGAGCGCGAGCGCACGCCCGCCAACAACCGCGACAGCCTCTCGACGACGGTCCGCGCCCCGGTGCTCGAGCTCGCCGCGTCCGCGACCGCGTCGGTGAACCCCGGCGAGGCGATCACCTACCGCCTGACGTACGAGAACGCGGGCTCGGGGGCGGCCGGCTCGGTGAAGATCTCCACGGTGCTCCCCGCCGACGTGTACTACAGCGCCGCGCTCGACACCGGCGCGGGTCCTGCCCCCGACACGGTGACGCGCCACGCCGACGGCACCACGACGCTGAGCTGGACCGTCGGCACCGTGGCCGGCGACTCCGGACCGCACGTCGTCGAGTACACCGCGCGGCCGAGCCTGCTCTTCGCCGGCGGCGCCGTGGCACAGGCGGCCACGCTGACGTTCACGAACGCCAACGACTGCGAGTACGCGCCGGTGACGGCGACGGGCACGACGGCGATCGCGACTGCGGCCCCGACGCGCAACCCGCTCAGCCAGGGCTACTGGAAGAACCATCCGGCCGACCGCACGAGCGAGATCCTCGCTCGCATCCAGGCCACCGACCAGCGCTACGACGGCATCGACGGCTCGACGCCGGACGGCCGGCTGTCAGCGGCCGAGGCGCAGGCGGGGCTCGACGCGCGTGGCACACCGCCGCGGCTCATGGGCAGCCAGCTGCTCGCGACGTACTTCAACCTCGCGACGCGGCGGATCAACGCGAGCACCGCCGTGCGGTCCAAGATGACCACGCGGATCGGGGCGGCAAACGTGCGCGACGTGGCGCGCTACGCGATCGCCACGCTCGCCCTCCCGGTGGCCGCCAACAAGGATCGCTACAGCGACGCGATCACGGCGCTCGACGAGATCAACAACGACCGCAGCCTGGTCCCCTGATCGACCGGCTACGCCACGCGGCGGGTGGGCAGCTCGACGACCTGCCCCTCGCCGCGCGGGCGCCACGCGCGCCAGATGTCGCGCAGGCACCAGGCGTCCAGCGCGATCAGCGCCGCGATGAAGCCGAACACGCCGATGAACAGCAGCCCGCGCATGAACCACGAGCCGCCGCCCGCGAGCTTGGCGCGCGCCACGGCGGCCGGGTCGTCGCGGTACAGCGGCGTCGCCTCGAAGGCGTTCTTGGCCGCGTCGAAGGCGGGCTTGATCTTGCCGTCGTAGGAGATCACGCCCTTGCGGTGAATCGAGTCGCGCTTCGCGACTCGGCGGATGCGCCGCCGCCGTCCCAGTTGGGCTTGACCGCGAACTCGCGCGCGGTCCAGTAGATCGCCCCGCCCATGAACCCGAGGCGGTCGATGATGTCGAGGTTGCGCTTGAGGTACTGCGTCTGGAAGGCGTAGGTCTGCTTGACGTCGGCCGGCCCGGGCTCGCTCGCCTCGGCGCCGAACTCCGTGATCACGAGCGCCTTGCCCGGGTAGCTTGTCGCGCATCGCACGCAGGTACGGGCGCGAGGTCGTCGATGTCGGCGGTCGACTGGTCGGCCTTGCCCTCTGTACCAGCCGTAGTAGGAGTTGATCCCGAGCATGTCGTAGGCGTCGTACGTCGTCTGGCGCGCGATGCGCGGATAGGAGAGGATGTCGATCGAGACCGGCAGCGTGGGGTCGAGGTCGCGGGCCAGCTCGGCGGCGTTGGTCATCCACACCCGCGAGTAGCGCTGCTCGTCGGGCTTCGTCGTCAGCTCGTTGGCGACCGAGTGGGTGATGACCGACGGATGGTTGCGGGCCGCGAGGATCGTGTTGCGCACGACGTCGAGCTCGCGCGAGCGCTGGCCGGGCGTCTTGAGCAGGTCGTCGCGGTGGTAGACCGGTGCCTGGCTCCAGACGAGGATGCCCTCCTTGTCGAAGCGGTCCAGCAGGCGCGGGTCGAGCAGGTAGTGCGCCCGCGTGACGTTCACGCCGAGCGCCTTGAGCTCCTCGACCGTGTTCTCGATGTCGGCGTCGGTCATCGCCGGGCCGCGGCCGGGGATGTCCTCCTGGATCGACGCGCCGCGCAGGTCCAGCACGCGGCCGTTGAGGCGCAGCATCCCGTCCTCGACGTCGACGGTGCGCAGCCCGATCTGGCGCGTGTCGACCTGCACGACCTGCCCGCCCGAGCGCGTCGCGATCGTGCCGGTGTAGCGGTCGGGATGCTCGGGCGACCACGTCTTCGCGTCGCCCTTGATCGGCACGGCGAAGCGCAGGCGCACGCGCTCGCCCGGTCGCAGCGCGCGCGGCGTGGCGCTGCCCTCGGAGACCTCGCCGTCGGGCGACTGCAGGCGCACGGTGACCGCGGGCTGCAGGACGCCCTCGCTGCGGTTCTCCAGCCACCCGTCGACGAGCACGTTCCAGGCGCATGACGACCCGACGCAGACGCGCCGTGGCAGCAGGCCGGCGTCGTGCATGACGACCGGGCCGCGGGCGACGAGCGAGACCTGGCGCGTGATGCCGCCCCAGTTCCACCAGCCCTCGCGCAGCTTCGGGTCGCGGCGGTGGTCGACGCGCACGACGAGCGTGTTCGGCTCGCCGGGGCGCAGGCCGGCCGCCGGCAGCTCGAACGGCGTGTACGGGTCGGTGTGCCCGGGTGACGTCGTCAGCTCCTCCCCGTTGAGCCAGACCCGCGCCACGCGCCGCACGGACTCGAAGCGCAGCGCCCAGCCCAGGCCGGCCTGCGTCGCCGGACCCGTGAAGCGGATCCGGTACCAGCCGACGGAGCCCCAGAAGACGTTCTCGGCGGTGCTCGCCTCGGCGACGTGGGGAATCGTGACGGGCTCCCAGCCCGTGCCGCGCTCGCCGCCCTGCCAGTTGTCGCTCAGGCCCTCGTCGGCCGGATCGTGGGTGAAGTTCCAGCCCTGCGCGAGCAGGACGGGTCCGGGCGGATCGGCGGCCGGCGCCGCGTGCGGCAGCACGAGCGCCAGCACGACCGCCGCCACAAGGGCGCAGAGGAGTCGCACTGCGGGGACATGATGCCCGAATCGGGCGGGTGGGCGTGCGGTTGGCGCGCTCAACCCTCGAGCCGTTCGGCGAGGCGGTTCATCCCGCGCGCGCGCGCCGCCTCCGCGGCGCCGGCGCGATCCAGCGGCATGTCGGGCGGGCGCTCGATGTCGACGAAGCGCAGCGTGGCGATGTCGCGGAAGGCCCGCAGCATGTCGGGATCGCCGGTCAGCGCACCGGCCTGCCGTGGGGTCATGACGCCGGGCTTCGACGCGGCGGCGATGACGCCTTCGAGCGTGGCGTGGGCACGCAGCAGGTCGCGCGCGCCCTTGGCGCCGATGCCCTTGGCGCCGGGCAGGCCGTCGGACGGGTCGCCGCGCAGCGCGATGAAGTCGGGCACCTGCTCGGGCTCGATGCCGTAGCGCTCGCGCACGCCGGGCGCGTCGACGACCTCCGGGCCGTCCTTGCCGCCGCGCGGGAAGAGCACGGTGACGCTGTCGTTGACGCACTGGAACATGTCGCGGTCGCCGGTGAACAGCAGCACGTCGCCGCCGGCCGCGGACTCGATCTGCGCGAGCGAGCCGAGCAGGTCGTCGGCCTCGAGGTCGTCGACCGACTCGCTGTTCCAGCCGAACGCGGCGAAGAAGCCGGGCGCGTCGCGCCACTGGCGCTCGAGCTCGGGCGGCATCGCGGGGCGGTCGGCGTGGTAGGCGGCGAACGCGTCGGTGCGGTAGTCGGCGGCCTCGGCGCCCCAGCACAGGACGACGGCGCGTGGCTCGTGGCGCTCGATGACGAAGAGGATGAGGTTCGCCATGCCGAGCAGCGCGTTGACGGGGTGGCCGTCGCCGTCGGTGATGCTCTTGGGCAGCGCGAAGAACGCGCGGTACATCAGCGAGGGCGCGTCGACGGCGAGGAGGGGACGGACTGGTGCGGGCACGGCGAGGGAGGCTAGTGGGCCGCTAGAACGCGACCGCCGCCGCAAGATCGGGCGTCGAGATGATCGGGAAGATGGTCGTGAACATCGCTGCCTCCCGGCGCGGGGTCGGCACTAAGCTGGCGCGATGCTCACGATAAATGGCCTCGAGGAGATGCGGGCGCAGGTCGGCGAGGAGCTTGGCGTCAGCGACTGGCACGAGGTCACCCAGGCCGACGTCGATCGCTTCGCCGAGGTCACCGGCGACGACCAGTGGATCCACACCGATCCCCGGCGCGCGACGCAGACGCCGTTCGGCGGCACGATCGCGCACGGCTACTACACGCTCTCGCTGCATCCGCGCTTCGCCAAGCAGATCGTGTCCTTCGAGGGCTTTGCGTTCGCCGTCAACTACGGCCTCAACAAGGTCCGCTTTCCCGCCCCGCTGCCCACCGGCAACCGCGTCCGCATGCGCGCGGCGCTCGTCGGCGTCGAGGACGTCCTCGGCGGCGCGCAGATCACGATGAAGCTCACGTTCGAGAGCGAGGGCGCGCTGAAGCCGGTCTGCGTCGCCGAGCAGCTCACGCGCGTCTACACCGGCACGTAGCCGGCGCGGCACGGCGCTCAGCCCACGCGCACGGGCGGGCCGGCCTCGCCGGCGTAGCGCGCCCGGTACAGGCCCGCCGTCCGCAGGCGGGCGGCGTAGCGCCCGCCCGTGCCCACCGGCGCGTCGAAGCGCGTGATCCAGCGCGTGCCGCTCCAGCGCTGGATGCTCACCCAGCTGCCGGGCACGCCGGGCGAGACGTAGCCGCGCAGCGTGCCGGCGACGTCGCTCAGCGCCGCCGCGCGCGCCGACGGGGTGACGCCGCCGGTCGGGGCGGCCGGAAGCGGCGGGGCGGCCGGCGCCTTCGGGGCGTTGCCGTCGCCGCGCGTCACGTTCGCGGTGATCACCGTGAAGCGCGCCCACGTGTCGTAGAGGCCGAGCCGGCGCCGCAGCTCCGGTCCGCTGACGGAGGTGCGCCCGCCGGTGCCGACGACCTGGGCCGCCACGACGCGCGGCGACCGGCCGCGCCGCAGCACGCGGATGCGCCGCAGCGAGCCCTTGACGAGCGAGCCGAGCCGGCGCTGCGCCGAGCTCAGCGACATCCGCCGCACCCACGTGTGGCGCGGCGACACGTCGTCGTAGGGGTCTTCGACCGACACGAGGTAGGGCGCCGGCGCGGCGCCGAGGAAGGCGTTCTCGATGTTCTCCGTGCGCCCGCCCGAGGTCGAGAAGTAGTACGTCACGATCGGCTTGCCGTCGTAGGCGACGATCTCGCCCGCCGTCGCGGCGACGGCCGCGTCGGTCGCGGGCGTCTCGCCGGAGATCCCGTTGTAGACCTGCGAGCGGGTGTCGGCGTACTGGTCGAAGCCGTCGCCGTCCTTGCTCGTCGCCAGCGCGTACGTCCGCGCGGCGACGGCCTGCGCGCGCAGCGCCTCCTGCGGCCAGTGCGACGGCATCTCGCCGGCGACGACGCCGCGGACGTAGTCGTCGATCGCGATCGCGTTGATCGCCGACACGCCGCCCAGCGACGAGGAGCGCACCTCGAGGTTGCCGCGGTAGCGCCCGTCGACTGCCGCGTTGCCGCTGCGGCCGAGGACCCGCAGGCCGCGCGCGGCGCCCTCGATCGCGAGCGGCGACTTGTACGTGCCCAGATCGCGCCCGCTGGAGCTGCGCAGGATCACCGCGCCGCTGAGCCCGCGCGTGGCGACGTAGCGGCGCGCCGGCTCGAGCCTGCGCCCCCCGGCTACCCGCGTCGCGGAGTCGAAGACGATCCGGCTGGCGGTCTTCAGCAGCACGCGCACCTGGCCGCCACCGTCGAGCGCCCCGATCTGCGCGCCGGAGTAGTAGTGGCGCAGGATCGCGCCGTGCTCGGAGCCCTTCTCGGCGAAGCCGAGCGCGCCGTACTGGCTCATGCCGACGCCGTGGCCGAAGCCGGCGCCGCGGATCACCACGCGCGAGGCGCCCTGCGCCGGCGCCGCGGCGAGGACGCACAGCAGCGCGGCGAGGAGGATGGGCGGAAGGCTCGAACGCATCGCTGATGGTCCGGACACGCCACGCCCGCCCGAGTTGCGTCGGGTGGCCTGGTGGTGGGTAGCTCGCATGCGTGCCTCGTCAGACTATGGCCCCCCCGACCGCAACATGACCGCTTCGCGTGCATCGGACACCGTCTTCGGCGATCCGCCGACTTCGTGCACCTGGCCGAGTCCTTCGGCCTGCCGGCCTGGCGCTGCGAGTCCGCGGCGGACCTCGGCCAGCTCCTGCGCCACGCCCTGACGCTCGACGTGCCCGCGCTCGACTTCGAGCTGCCGATCGACGACTCGATCGACATCGCGATCTCCGAGGAGCTCGGCCAGGAGACGGTGACGCGCACATGAGCGCCGCGTCGCAGCGCGCCGTCCTGGACGCGGTCCCCACGCAGCTGCTGATCGGCGGCGCGTGGCGCGACGGCGCCGGCGGCGAGACCCTCGCCGTCGAGGATCCCGCGACCGGCGAGGAGATCGCCCGCGTCGCCGACGCCACGCCGCAGGATGCGCTCGACGCGCTCGGCGCCGCCGACGACGCCTGGCGCGGCGACTGGCGACAGAGCACGCCGCGCGAGCGCGCGGACATCCTGCGCCGCGCCTACGAGGCGGTTGTCGCACGCACGGACGAGCTCGCGCTGCTCATGACGCTCGAGATGGGCAAGCCGCTGGCCGAATCGGAGGCCGAGGTCGCCTACGGCGCGAGCTTCCTGCGCTGGTACGCCGAGGAGGCCGTCCGCGCCGACGGGCGCTTCGCCACCCACGAGGCCGGCACCGGCCGGCTGCTGACGATGAAGCAGCCCGTCGGCCCGTGCGTCTTCATCACGCCCTGGAACTTCCCGCTGGCGATGGGCACGCGCAAGATCGGGCCGGCGATCGCGGCCGGCTGCACGATGGTCGTCAAGCCCGCGAAGCTCACGCCGCTGTCGATGCTCATGCTCGCGCGGATCCTCGAGCAGGCGGGGCTGCCGGCGGGGGTCCTCAATGTCGTCACCGCCCGCTCGAGCGGCGCGGTGATGGAGCCGCTCATCCGCGACCCGCGCACGCGCAAGCTGTCGTTCACCGGCTCCACCGAGGTCGGCCGCAAGCTCATCGAGCAGTCCGCCGAGCAGGTCCTGCGGGTCTCGATGGAGCTCGGCGGCAACGCCCCGTTTCTCGTGTTCGCGGACGCCGACCTCGACGACGCGGTCGAGGGCGCCGTCGTTGCCAAGATGCGCAACATCGGGGAGGCCTGCACGGCGGCCAACCGCTTCCACGTCGCCGAGCCGATCGCCGCCGAGTTCGCCGACAAGCTCGCCGCGCGGATGGGCGCGATGAAGATCGGCCCGGGGACCGAGGACGGCGTCGAGGTCGGCCCGCTCATCGACGACGACCAGCTCGCCAAGGTGGCCGAACTCGTCGACGACGCGGTGGGCAGGGGCGCGCGCGTGCTCTGCGGCGGCGAGCGCGTCGACGGCCCCGGCCACTTCTACCAGCCGACCGTGCTCGCCGACGTCCCCGCCGGCGCGCGCCTGCTCGAGGAGGAGATCTTCGGACCGGTCGCGCCGATCACGACCTTCGCGACCGAGCAGGAGGCGATCGCCGCCGCCAACGACACCGAGTTCGGCCTCGTCGCCTACCTCTACACGTCTGACCTCAAGCGCGCGCTGCGCGTCAGCGAGCGCATCGAGACCGGGATGGTCGGCGTCAACCAGGGCATCGTCTCCAACGCCGGCGCCCCGTTCGGCGGCGTCAAGCAATCGGGCATCGGGCGCGAGGGCGGCCCGGAGGGCATCGAGGAGTACCTCGAGACGAAGTACGTGGCGATCGCGATCGATTGACGGACCGGGGCGACCGGTGTATCACGGTCGGGTCAGATCAGAGGAATGACAAAGGGCGAACAGGGGAATTCGCGGTTCGGAGATCGGTTTGCCCGCGCTCACGCACGTTCCCGGCAGTCCCCCAGGCGTCGACGACTCCGGGAGCCCCGTGTATCTCGCGGCGGTCGGCCTCGTCGTCCTGTTGCTCGCGATCGTCATCGTCGCCGCGACGACGCTGACCGGGGCCGAGCCCGCCACGAGCGCCGAGCAGGCGCGCGCCACGAAGCTGAGCAAGCTGCCGGTCTACTGGAAGGTGCACACCGGCGACTCCTACGGTTCGATCGCGCTGAAGACCGGCCTGACCGTCGCGGAGCTCGAGACGTTCAACCCGCGCGTCAACCCGGCGACGATCCGCCCCGGCCAGCGCCTCAAGCTCCGGCTGAAGGTGCCCAATGCCAAGCCCAAGCCACTCGGGCCGCGCTTTCACACCGTTCGCACGGGCGAGACGTATGCGTCGATCGCTCGCAAGACCGACCACTCGATGAGCCGCCTGCAGGACCTCAACCCCAAGCTCCGGCACACCGCGCTGCAGCCGGGCGATCGCATGCGCCTGCGCAAGTAGCCGGCGCCCGCGCGCGGCTATCGCCGCCGCCGCGTCCGGGCAGGCGCAGAACGCTCCGGCGGACCGGAGAACGCGCACAACATCACGACGATTCGTCCGTTCTCTACACGATGCCCGATCGTCTCCGCCCCCCTGCCGTAGGCCATCGGGCTGGCGAGATGCTCGCCGATGGTGTCGAATTGGCGGCCCATGGGATCGGCGCAGGCAGTGCACACATGCCGACGGACGGCGTGCGCGGGGGTTCGGGACGGTACATTCTGCCGGTCGTCGTGTTCGGAGCGACACGGACGTTTGCGCCTGCCCGCACTCTCCGCGCGCATGGTCGTTGCAGGATCTTGAGGTGAACGATGAACGGGGTCGAGTGACGAGGGTGGGGATGCGGGCGGTGATCGGAGGTCTCTGTGCGAGCCTCGCCGTGCTCGCAGGCGTCCTGCTCATGGTCGCCTCCGCGGAGTCCGACGCCACGCCCGCGCCGCCCGTCGTGCTCGCGCCGCACGGCGCCGAGCCGGTCATCCACTCCGGCCCGGGCGACCGCGTCCAGCTCAACGGGCTGTGGCGCTTTCGCCGCGACCCCGAGGACTCCGGCTTGGACAAGGGCTATCAGGCAGGCACGTTCGGCGGCGAGCTCGTGCGCGTCCCCTACGTGCCGGACGCGACGAAGATCAGCGGCCGGCGCGGCATCCCGATCTTCCGCGGCACGGTCGGCTGGTACCGGACGAAGGTCGAGGTCCCGGTCGACGGCACCTACGCGCTGCGCTTCGAGTCGATCAACCACCGTGCGCGGGTCTTTCTCGACGGCAGGGAGGTCGCCCGCCACAAGGGCGAGTACCTGCCCTTCGACGTGCGCGTGTTCCTGAAGGCGGGAACCCGCCACAGGCTCGTCGTGCGCGCCGACTGGCGCGGGCCGACCGCGATGAAGCGCGACGGCTGGCACCGGCTGTGGTTCAACTTCGGCGGCATCAACCGCGGGGTCAGCATCCGCCGGATCGGCGCCAGCGAGCTGTCCTATCCGATGATGCAGACCAGGCTCGTCGGGGGCGCGGCGGACGTCGACCTGCGTGTCCACGTGCACAACAACGGCGATCCGCGGCAGCTCGGCGTGCGCGGCAGCCTGACACGCGGCGATCGCAAGATCGCGCTCGAGTTCCCGGCCGAGGCGCTTGCCAAGGAGGGCACGGAGGTGCTCGAGACGTCGGTCAAGATCGACGCCCCCGCGCTGTGGTCGCCGAGCGCGCCGAACCTGTGGGAGCTCGCGCTCGAGGTCCCCGGCGAGGCGACGTATCGCGCCCGCGTGGGCCTGCGCGACGTCCGCGCCGACGGTGCCGACCTCAAGCTCAACGGGACGCCGGTCAAGCTGCGCGGGGCCTCGATCCACGAGGACGTCTTCGGTCGCGGCGACGGCCTGCGCCCCGTCGACCAGGACCGCATCGTCACGCAGCTGAAGGCGATCGGCGCCAACGCCACGCGCAGCCAGCACCCGCTCGACCAGGGCCTGCTCGAGCGCCTCGACGCCGCCGGGATCATGATCTGGCAGGGGGTCGGTCCGACCGACGCCCCCGGCGCCTGGACATCGCGCGGCGAGGAGCGGGTGAAGGTCGCCAAGAACCGCGTGCGCACGACGTTCCGCCAGGCCCAGCTGCACCCCTCGATCATCACCTGGAACCTCGCCAACGAGGTTGCCGGCAACGGCCACCCCGAGGGCCAGATCCCGTACGTCGACTCGATGGCCGAGGAGCTGCAGCGCGTCGACCGGGGTCGCCCGGTCGCGCTGGACATCTGGGGCGCCCACCCGCCCCGCAAGACGTCGCGCATCTACGAGCACATCGACATGATCGGCTGGACGAACTACATCGGCTGGTACGAGGCCACGCACGCCCCGGCCGAGGAGCTGCGCGGCCTCATCCGCGATCGCCTGTCGAAGCTGCGCGGCGTCTTCCCCGACAAGGTCATCGCGGTGACGGAGTTCGGTGCGGAGGCCAACGGGCGCAACGACACCGCCAAGCCGGGCGGCTACGCCTTCCAGGCGCATCTGCTGGACCTACACCTCTCGACCTACGGGCGGATCCCGAACCTGTCCGGCGCGCTCGTCTGGAACCTGCGCGACTTCGCCGTCGCTCCGACCTTCTACGGCGGGTCGATCAAGAGCCAGGTGCCCGGGATCCAGCTGCTGCGCGGACTCAACCAGAAGGGCCTGTTCGACGTGCGCAACAAGGCCAAGCCGTCGGTCGAGGTCGTCAGCGGTCGCTTCCGGGCCCAGGCCGCCGCCGACGGCGGCTGAGCGCGCCCGCACCGCGGCAACACCGGAGGCGCGCCGGGTCGCTAGCGTTGCGGTCACGGTGACCGACGACGCGAAGGGCGATGAGATGAGCGTGGCTGACGAGCAGCTGTGGGGCGGCGAGACGGCCAAGGCGGTCGAGAACTTCCCGGTTTCCGGAGAGCGGGTGCCGGTCAGCGTCGTGCGCTGGCTGGCCGCGATCAAGGGCGCCGCCGCGCGCGTCAACGCCGACCTCGGCAAGCTCGACGCCGACCTCGCCGAGCGGATCGGCACGGCCGCCGACGACATCGCCGCCGGCCGGCACGACGGCCAGTTTCCGATCGACGTCTTCCAGACGGGCTCCGGGACCTCGACGAACATGAACGCCAACGAGGTCATCGCGAACCTCGCCGGCGAGGGCGCGCACCCCAACGACCACGTGAACATGGGGCAGTCCTCCAACGACGTCTTCCCCAGCGCCGTCCATCTCGCCGCGCTCGACGAGGCGACGAACACGCTGCTGCCGGCGCTCGAGCACCTCGAGGCCGCGTTCGCCGCGAAGGCCGCGGAGTTCGAGGACGTCGTCAAATCCGGCCGCACGCACCTCATGGACGCCGTCCCGGTCACGCTGGGCCAGGAGTTCGCCGGCTACGGCGCCCAGATGCGCCTCGGCGCGCGGCGCGTGCGCAACGCGCTGCCGCAGGTCGCGCAGATCCCGCTCGGCGGCACCGCGGTGGGCAACGGGCTGAACACGCACCCCGAGTTCGCCGAGCGCATCCGCGCGCGCCTGCAGGAGGCCAGCGGGCTGGAGATCTCGGCGCCGGAGGACCCGTTCGAGGCGCAGGCCAACCGCGACGCGCTCGTCGAGCTGTCGGGCGCGCTGAAGGTCGTCGCCGTGTCGCTGACGAAGATCGCGCAGGACCTCGCGCTGATGGGCTCGGGCCCGCGCGCCGGGATCGGCGAGGTCTTCCTGCCCGAGCTGCAGAAGGGCTCCTCGATCATGCCGGGCAAGGTCAACCCGGTGCTGCCCGAGGTCGTCATGCAGGTTGGCGCCCAGGTCATCGGCAACGACGTGGCGATCACCGTCGGCGGGCTGCAGGGCAACTTCGAGCTCAACGTGCGCATCCCGCTCATCGCGCGCAACCTGCTGGGCTCGATCCACCTGCTGTCGACGTCCAGCCGCCTGTTCGCGGACAAGTGCGTCTCCGGCATCGAGGCCAACCTCGACGGCTGCAAGCGCTCGTCGGAGTCGACGCTCGCCGCCGCCACCGCGCTGAACCCGTACATCGGCTACGACAAGGGCGCCGCGATCGTCAAGGAAGCGGCGACGTCGGGCCGGATGCTGCGCGAGGTCGCGCTCGAGCACGGCGTCGACGCCGCGACGTTCGACGAGGCGATGGACCTGCGCAGGATGGCGCGGGGCAGCGCGGGCTGAGGCTGCGGGCCGGCCGTCGGCGCCTGGGCCGCGTCTCGGCGCCCTTAGCTCGTTCTTCATCCGTGGCGATAGGTTCGGCCGGTGACCACTGCGCGCATGCGGTCGTTCGGCGAGCTCGTCGCGATCGTGGCCGTGGCGCTGTTCTTCGCGATCGCCATCCAGGCGTTCGCGGTCAAGCCGTACGTCATCCCGTCGGAGTCGATGGCGCCGACGCTCGTCGTCGGCCAGCGGCTGCTCGTCGACCGCTTCTCGCACCGCATGGGCGGGGATCCGCAGATCGGCGACATCACGGTGTTCATGCCGCCGCCGACGGCCGAGTCGACGGGCGGGCAGTGCGCGGTCGCCGGTGAGGGTCCGTCCTATCCCGGCGGCCCGGGCAGCCGCCGCTCGTGCTCGCGGGCGGTGCCCGGCAAGGGGCCGAAGGCGTTCGTCAAGCGCGTCGTCGGCCTGCCCGGCGATCGCATCGCGGTGCGCGGAGGCCACGTCATCCGCAACGGCCGGCGCGCGGGCGAGCCGTTCGCGGCGCCGTGCGGCGGCGGCCCCGACTGCGACCTGGCGGCGATCGAGATCCCCGCGGGCCACTACTTCCTCATGGGCGACAACCGCGGCAACTCCGCCGACAGCCGCTACTGGGGCCCGGTCCCGCGCGCGCAGATCATCGGCCGGGCGGTCGTCACCTACTGGCCGCCCGGCCGGATCGGCGGGGCGTAGGCCGAGTGTCGTGAGTCAGAAGTTCGCACGCATCTCGGCATGCCCCCAGCTGCATACGAACTTCAGACTCACGACACTAGAGGCAGAACGCGGTCAGCTCGCGCGCGACGCCGACCGGATCGTCGTAGGCGATGAGAAAGCCCGTCCCGGTCAGGACGCGCAGCTGGGCGTCGGGCAGCAGGTCGAGCGCCTGCTCGGCCGCCGCCAGGGGGTGGTAGGGGTCGCGGTCGGCCCACAGCAGCAGGACCGGGGCCGCGATGCGCAGGTAGGCGTCGAGCAGCTCGGTCCGCGCCCCGGCCGGCCAGCGCCGTACCCAGCGCGACCACGAGCGCATGAGGTTCGCGTTGCCCGCGACGTCCGCCGTCGCGTGGCGCACGAGGTCGCGCGCGGCGGGATTGCCGCGGGCGGTGAGCCTCATCCCGTGCTCGGGCCGGTAGGCCAGGCGGACCGCCCGCGAGGCCGCGCGATCGAGGCCGGGCAGCGACGCCGCCGGGGCCAGCGCGCGCAGCGGCGGCGCCAGGCGCGACCGCGCCGGCGGGCAGTGCAGCCGGTTGGGCATGAGCACGAGCCGCGCCGGCTGCAGCTGCCCCGTGGACACGGCGCGCAGGAGGATCTCCGCCCCGGCGTCGTGGCCGCCGACGATCGGGTGCGCGCCGCAGGTGTCGCGGCAGAACGCCGCCATGACCTCGGCCAGCCAATCGAGCGTGTACGGGTGGCGCGGGCGGTCCTCGGAGTCGCCGTGGACGGGCAGGTCGGGCAGCACGAGGCGGAAGCGGTCGGCGAGGTGCTCGACGACCGGCACGAACTCGCGGTGCGAGAGCCCCGCGCTGTGCACGAGGCACAGGCTCGGCCCGACGCCCGCCTCGCGGTAGGCGATCCGCGTGCCGTCGCGGTGGTGGTAGAGACGCAGCTTCATCCGCTGCGCTCGCCCGCCCGCGCGCCGCGCGCCAGCCCCGCCGTCGCGGCCGCGCTCGCGCCGGGGGAGAGCGTCGCCAGCTGCGTCATGCGCCGCGCCAGCTGATCGGCGATCGCACCGGGGGCGCGGCGGGCGCCGCGGCGCACGGCACCGGCGAGGTAGCCGAGCCGCAGCGCTGCGGCGGGTTCGTGCTCGGCCCGCGCGCGGAGCGTGTCGGCGACGCGGCCGAAGGCGATCCCCACCGACTGCAGGTCGCCGTCGGAGTTCGCCGTGCTGACGCAGCGCGACAGCCGCGTCCCGTCTGTCAGCGTCACCGCGCGCGGCGCCCGCCCGAGCGCCGCGAGCAGCGCCGCCGGCTCGCCCACGCAGGCCGTCGGGACCGGCGGGGGATCCCGCTTGCCGCATCCGCCGAGCACGAGCGCCCCAGCGACCGCGACCGCGACCGCGATCGCGGTCACGGCGGACCGGCCAAGCCCGCCGGGCGGCGCGCTGCGCAGAGCTCCCACGGGCGGATCGTAGAGTCCGCCGCGTGCTGGGCTCGCCCCACGACCGCGAGATCCGCCGGCTGGCGATCCCCGCGCTCGGCGCGCTCGCGGCAGAGCCGCTGTACCTGCTCGTCGACACCGCGATCGTCGGCCACCTCGGCACGGCGCAGCTCGCCGCGCTCGCGATCGCCGCGACCGTGCTCACGACGCTCGTCTCGCTGTGCGTGTTCCTGACCTACGGCACGACCGCGCAGGTGGCGCGCCTGCACGGCGCCGGCGACGCCGCCCGCGCCGGCGAGCTGGCCGCGCAGTCGCTCTGGCTGGCGACCGCGATCGGCGTCGCGCTGGCGCTCGTCTGCGCGGCGCTCGCGGGCCCGCTCGTCGCGCTCTTCGGGAGCGGCGGCGAGACGGCGGCGCTCGCCGAGCGCTACCTGCGCCTCAGCGCGCTCGGCCTGCCGTTCGCACTGATCGCGCTCGCGGGGCAGGGCTACCTGCGCGGCATCGAGGATCTGCGCACGCCGCTGATCATCGTCGTCGTCGCGCAGGTCGCCAACGCGATCCTCGAGGTGTGGTTCGTCTACGGCCTGGACCTCGGGCTCGACGGCTCGGCGATCGGCACGGTCATCGCGCAGGCCGGCATGGGCGCCGCGTTCGCCTGGCTGCTGCTGCGCCCACCCGCCGACGCCCTCGCCGCCCCGCGCTCGCGGCGCCCGCGACGGGCGCTGCTGGCCCCGCTCGTGCGGATCTCCGGCGAGCTGTTCGTGCGCTCGGCCGCCCTGCTCGTCGCCTTCGCCACGGCCAGCGCGGTGATCGCCCGCATCGGCGAGACGTCGCTGGCCGCGCACCAGATCGCGATGGGGCTGTTCGTCTTTCTCGCGCTCGTCCTCGACGCCATCGCGATCGCGGCGCAGGTCCTCGTCGGCCGCGCGCTCGGCCGCGGCGACGCCGTCACGGCGCGGACGGTCGGGTTGCGGGCCATGCTGTGGGGACTCGCGGCGGGCTGCGCCTTCGGGGCGCTGCTGCTGGCGCTCGCCCGCGTCCTGCCGCAGGCGTTCACCGACGACCCGGCGGTGATCGAGCGCGCGCGCGCGATCTGGTCGATGCTCGCGCTCATGCAGCCCGCGGCGGCGGTCGTCTTCGCGCTCGACGGGATCCTCATCGGGGCGGGCGACACGCGCTACCTGGCCGGCTCGATGCTGCTCGCCGGGGTGTGCGTCTACATCCCGATCGCGCTGCTGGCCCTGGCCCTGGACTGGGGGGTGACCGGCGTCTGGGCGGGCCTGCTCGCGCTCGTCGGCGTGCGCCTGCTCACGCTCGGCCAGCGCTTTGCCGGGGGCCGCTGGGCGATCACCGGGGCGGCCGTGACACGGACGCGTGGCTGATCACGACGAGTCCAGGGCGACGGAGTCGGCGATGCGCCCCTCGATCGCCAGCTCCGTGTCGAAGTCCGCCGTGTCGGCATGGCGGTAGTCCATGCCGCGGCCGGCCAGCAGCGAGGCGAGCGCCTCGACGAAGCGCTCGTCGAGCTGGCGGCCGGCGACCCGGCGCAGCTCGGTCATCGCCTGAAAGGAGGTCATCCGGTCGCGATAGGTGTCCTGCGTCGTCAGCGTGTCGTAGACCTCGGCCACCGCGACGATGCGGGCGATCTCGGGGATCTCCTCGCCCTTGAGCCGGCGCGGGTAGCCGCGGCCGTCGATGCGCTCGTGATGGGCGCGCACGATCTCCGCGACGGGGCCATAGACGCCGAGGTCGCGCAGCAGGTCGGCGCCGAGCTCGGGGTGCTGGTGGATCGCCTTCCAGTCGTCCTGCGTCAGCGTGCCGTGGCGCTCCATCACGCGGTCGGGCAGCGCGAAGCGGCCGATGTCGTGCAGCAGCCCGGCCGTGTGGGCGAGCTCGGCGTCGCGCTTGCTCATTCCGCACTCGAGCGCGATGTCGCGCGCGAAGGCCGCCACCGCGGCGCTGTGTCGCGCCGTCCGGCCGTCGCGACGGTCCAGCGCGCGCACGAGCGAGGACAGGACGCCCCAGGACATCGCGGCGTACTCCTCGGTCCGCTTGCGGGCGATGACCACGAGGCGCGACATGTACGTGAACGCCACGATGATCAGCACGAGGAACGCACCCGCGGCGAGACCGAGCTGCGCGAACACCCCGGCGATCGAGACCGTCAGCGCGACGGTCAGCGCGAGCGAGGGCAGCAACTCGCGCGGTGGGCGCAGCGCGGCGCGGAGGCTGCCGCCGTCGAGCAGCACGACGAGCGCGCTGATCGTGACGTAGTTGAGCACGAGGAAGCCGATCGCGACGAGCGCGAGGGCCGCGAGGTCGGCCGGCCGGCCGTCGTCGTTCAGCGTCCCGACGAGCTCGCCGTAGAGCAGGGCCGCGAGGAGGCTGGGCAACGCCGTCGCCGCGAGGTTGATCGGCAGGGCCGGCAGGCGGTAGCGGCGCACCGCGAACGTGACGATCTCGGCGACGAGCGGGATGGCGAACGCGGCGACCGGGCCGACGAACGCCACCGCCAGCATGAAGCACACGAACGCCGAGGAGATGTCGACCGCGCCCTCCCAGTCGGAGGCGAAGAGCACGCTGAGGATCGCGCAGGCGGCGAGCACGAGCGTCAGCGGGTCGGTCAGCTCGGCCGCCGACGAGGTCGTCAGCACGATCGGCACGGCCGCGAGCAGAAGGCCCAGAGCCGCCGTGACGGCGGCTCTGGGCCGCGCGCCTTGCACTGCGTCGCTCACGCTCTAAACGTACCGGCAGCGACGCAGCGCGAGGTCCCGGCGATCAGGTGATGCGAAACGCGCCGCCTGTCGCCGCGAGGATCGTGATCGCGGAGATGAGCAGGGGAAACGCACGGCACTTGAACTGCGACATGATGGACCTCCGGGGTGGGGGCTTACGGACGCGGCCTAACGTAGCCCAGCATCCAGAAGGGCGTCAGCCCCGACCAACCAACGTCCGAAGCCGCGCTGGCACGGCCAGGAAAGTGCATCGCTTCGCGTGCCCGAGATGGCGCATTTCCGCTACCGGCGGCGTGCGCGCCGGGCCTTGTGCCAACCGGCGCGTGCCCTCGCGCGCGCGCTCCGCCGTGCGCGGACGCCGGCGCCGGAGTGGCGGCGCGCACCCCAAGCGACCTCGCGGACGTTCAAAAGCGCCGAGCTTTGACCCGCGAAGGTGTGCACTTTCCCAGCGGGCGCGTTTGCATCGGTCTGCGCCAGCGCGGATGATGTCCGCATGCGGACTCTCAAGACGAGCGAGGCGGCGGCGCTGCTCAACGTCAGCCCGAACACGCTTCGCGCCTGGGAGCGCCGCTTCGGCTACCCCAAGCCACAGCGCTCCGCCGGCAAGCACCGCCTCTACACGCACGGCGAGGTCGCGGCGTTGCGCGACGCCCTCCAGCAGGGCATGTCGATCTCGTCGGCGGTCAGCCGCGCCCGCGAGGCGCTCAGCACCGACACCCATACGCTCGTCGGCGCGCTCGCCGGCTTCGAGCTTGACCGGGCCGACGGCGCGATGGAGTCGGCGCTCGCGTTGCGCTCCGTCGAACGCGCCGTCGAAGAGGTGCTGCTGCCCTCGCTCGAGGAGCTCGGCGAGCGCTTCGGCACCGACAGCGCGCCCTGGGCCTTCGCGTCGCGCTGGGCCAACGGCTGGCTGCGCCGCGCGCAGCGAATGGCCCCGCCGCCGGTGCGCCGCCTCGCGATCCTCGTCGGCGACGCGACGCGCAGCGAGCTCGATCCCGATGCGCTCGCGGTGCGGGCCTTCGAGCTCTTCTGCGGACGCTCCGGCGCGCGCGTCCTGACGCTGCCGGTGAGCAGCGTCTCGGGCCTGTCTGACGTCGTCGCCTCGTTTGCGCCCGGCGCCGTCGTGGTGGCGGGCAGCCACCTTGCCGACGACGACGTCGCGCTCTGGGCCTACCGCGTGCGCGCCAGCGGGGGCCCGCTGCCGATGGCGCTGTTCCGGGGAGCCCACCAGACCGCCCCCGTGCGCACGACCGGCTCGCGGGTGCTCACGCCGGCGCCGTTCGAGGCGCATCGCGAGCTGCTCGCGTTCGTCGACGAGCGTCACGCCGAGGGCGTCAGCGAGACGGCCCCGTCGGTGGCCCAGACCGCCGCCCGCAGCCTCCGCGAGGCACAGGGATGAGGCGCCTGCGCGCGCTGCGCCCCGTCGAGGTCGACGAGCGCGGCCTCGAGCTCGTCTCGTTCTGCGGGCACTGCGGCCTGCGGCCGGATCCACTCGCCGGGCCCCCCGCCTCGCGCGTGTGCGGCCACTGCGGGCTGGGCCTCGTGCTGCAGGCGCAGGACGGCCTGGCCCCGCGCCGGGACGAGCCGTTTCTCATCGTCGACACGTCGCTGTCGGTCTGCGCCATGTCCGCGGCGGCCGAGGAGCTGTTCGGAATCGACGAGACCGACGCGGTCAACAAGCACATCGCCGACTTCCTCGTGCCGGCCGACGCCAACGCGCCGAGCGCCGAGAACCTGCTCGCGCTGCTCGTCGACATCGCCGGCGGCTCGGGCGAGGCCCGCACGACGGTCGTGCGCCCGCGGCAGGAGTACGGCGTGCGCTTCTGGGCGAGAATCGGACCCTGCGGCTCGCCGCGCGCCGCGTTGCTCGTTCTTTCCTAGGAATTCCGGCCGCATATTCCCTACTCTGTAGCGGATCGATCCCGGCTGGCGGGCCCGTCCCGTTCGCGTCCGGCAGGTGAGCCCCGATCGAGCTCCCCATGAGCGTCCTACGCACCCATGCCGCAGCGGCCATGTTGGGCGTCAGCCCTAACACGTTGAGGTCGTGGGAGCGTCGCTTCGGATACCCGATGCCGCGCCGGACGTCCGGCGGCCACCGGCAGTTCGATCTCGCCGAGATCGAGGCGCTGCGCCAGGCCTTCGAGGAGACCCACAACGTGTCGTCGGCGATCTCGATCGCGCGCGAGCGCGGCTGCGGTCCGTCGTCGCCGACGCGGCTGCGTTCGGCGCTGCGCCGCTTCGAGGAGATCGAGGCCGATCGGATCCTCGAGGAGAGCCTCGCCGTCCGCTCGGTCGAGCGCACCGTCGAGGAGGTGCTGCTGCCGGCGATCGACGGGCTCTGCTCGCCCGACGGCGAGCCGCCGTCGGCCGAGCTGGGCTTCGCGCTGCGCTGGGCGACGGGGTGGCTGGCCGCCGCCAAGCGCGTCGCTCCCGCCTCGACCCGGCCCGAGGGGATCCTCATCTTCGACGCCAGCGGCCAGTGCGACATCGACGCGCTGCACGCGCAGGCGCTCGAGCTGTGCCTGCGGCGGGCGGGACTGCGCACGCTGCTGCTGACGGCCGAGCTCGACGCCAGCCGCCTGGCCCATGTCCTGCAGGCGCTCAACCCGCGCCTCGTCGTGCTCGCCGGCCACCGCGCGTGGCTCGACGCGCTGGCCCGGATCGCCTACCAGACCCGCGGGGCGGTGAACCTCGTCGAGGTCCTGGACTTCCGCGGCGCGCTCGGCGACGCCGGCCATTCGTCCGTGCCGTACCTGGGCATGAGCGCCGTCGGCGCGCGCGACCTGCTGCTGGCGCGGCTCAACGGCGCCACGCCCGTGCAGCCGCGCCGCCCGGAGGGGCTCGCGCAGGTGTCATAACTCCGCGCGGGGAAACGGGCTGCGTCCGCTGCGCCAGGTACGGTCCGGCGCCAGGATGACCCTCGTGCCTGGCGACCCGCTCGCGCATCGCGCCCTCGAATCGCTGTTGCGCGCGGAGGCGTCGGTGCGCCGCCGGCTCAGCGCCGACCTCGAGCGCGAGGGGCTGTCGGCGACGGGCTTCTCGGTGCTCGTGATCCTCACCACGGCGGGCGGCGAGCTCGAGCTGCGCGTCCTGCGCGCGCGGCTGCGCACGTCGAAGGCCAACGCGACGGAGGTCGTGACGACGCTCGAGAGCCGCGCCCTCGTTCACCGCCGCCGTCTGGCCAGCGATCGCCGGGCGGCGACCGTCGCGATCACGGCCGCCGGCGCGGAGATCGTCGACCGGCTCTTTCCCGAGCACAGCGAGCGTGTCGCGCAGGCCTTCGCGGTGCTCGACGAGGCCGAGAAGCGCTCTCTTGCCTCGATCTGCCGCAAGCTCGCCGCCTGACGGGCCAGCGACGCGCCTGACGCCACCCGCCGAAGGGGGCCGTGCTGTTCTTGTCGCACTGTCCCCCTTCGGCGGGCGACGTCAGCCACGCCGCTGGCTCCGTCAGGTTGATCACCGGGCGGTTAGCCGTACCGGCAGACGCGAGGTTGCACCATGGTTGGCGGCCGGTCGCGGGAGCAGACTGGGCCCATGCTCACCCCGATCGTCACAGAGATCCCCCGGGTCCTCGAGCCGGTCGCCCGCGACGAGTTCATCGGCGCCCGTGAGCGCAGCAACCTCGTGCGCCTCCCCGCGCGCGAGCTGCGCGACCGCCCGGCGACGCTCGTGCCGGCGCGCGCGGCCTGACACCGGCCTCTACCTCGGCGGCCGCCGTGCGGCGGCCACGAGCGCCTCGTTCATCGCCGCGGCGATGGGCGCCCGCCGACTGGCGGGCTGGACGGTCCACACCGAGCGCGCCGGCGGAGCCGACGCCAGTCGCCGGACCGCGACGCCCGCGTGCGTCGGGACGAGCCCGAGCTCCGGCAGGAGCGCCACCGCCAGGCCCGCGGCCACGATCGGCTGGGCCATCGCGATGTCGCCGGTCTCGTAGGCGACGTCAGGCTCGAAGTCACCGTACGTCCGGCACAGGCGGCGCAGGACCTGCGCGTAGGCATGATCCGCCGGCGGGCTGACCCAGCGCTCGCCGGCCAGATCGGCGAGCGCGATCTCGGGCCGGGCGGCCAGCGGGTGCCCGGCGGGAAGCGCGATCGCGTACGGATCGTCGAGCAGGTGCGTCTGCTCGAGCGCGCCGTCGCCCGGTGGCTCGAAGCCGTAGACGACCGCGACGTCGAGCTCGCCCGCGCGCACGCCGCGGATCGCCGGCGCGGGCTCGAGCTGGCGCAGCTCGAGGGCCACGGCGGGGTGCGCGCGGGAGAAGGCGGCGACGGCGGCGGGCAGGAAGGTCGCCCATGCGGTGAAGAACCCGCCCATGCGCAGCGTGCCCGTCTCGCCGCGCGTCAGGGCGGCGAGGTCGCGCTCGATGGCGTCTGCCTGCACGAGCAGCGAGTCGGCGTGCGCCAGCACCGCGGCACCCGCCGCGGTGGGCTTGACCGGTCGGCTCGAACGGTCGATCAGCGTGACCCCGAGCTCCGCCTCGAGCGTCGTGATCTGTTGCGAGACGCTCGACTGCGTGTAGTCCAGCGCGTCGGCCGCCGCCGAGAAGGAACGGCGTTCGATCACCTCACGGAAGGTGCGCAGGCGGCGAAGATCCAGCATCGGCGCAGACAATATTAGCTTGCACAAGTTCAGTTGCACCGATCAAAGCGGCGGAGCACGATCGCGGCAACGTCAACGTCCGAAAGGAATCCGATGACCGCCACCGCCACCGCCGCCGCCACCGCCGCCGCCGCCGAGGAGCTCGAGTTCCTGGGCAGCCGCACTCGCATCCTCGTGCCCGCCCAGCAGACCGAGGGGCGTTTCAGCCTCGTCGACTTCGTCGAGGTTCCGGCCGGCCAGATGCCGCCGCTGCACGTCCACCACGCCGAGGACGAGATCTTCTACGTCATCGCCGGCGAGGTCACGCTGTACCTGCCGGGGCGCGAGATCCAGGCCGGTCCGGGCGACTGCGTGCTCGCTCCGCGCGGCATCCCGCATGCCTACCGCGTCGGCGACCGTCCCGCGCGCTGGCTCGTCATGAGCAGCCCCGCCGGCTTCGAGCGGTTCGTCAGCAGCGTCGCGGCACTGGAGCAGCTCGATCCGGCCACGCTCACGGCCATTGCCGCCGAGCACGACATCGAGATCCTCGGACCTCCCGGCATGCTTCCGTAGCGCCCGCCGTCGTCGCCGCCGCCCCCGGCGCGGACGCATCGCGACCGTGGGGGCGCGGCGCTGCTTCGACCTACACTGAGGCGCTCATGGCCAAGCGCCCCGTCGACGCGCAGGTGTCGTTCCCCGACCTCGAGCAGCAGGTGCTCGAGCGCTGGCGCGAGCGCGACGTCTTCGCGGAGTCGGTGCGCCGCCGCGCGGGCGGCGAGCCGTGGGTCTTCTGGGAGGGCCCGCCGACGGCCAACGGCCCGCCCGGCGTGCATCACGTCCTCAGCCGCGCCTTCAAGGACATCTTCCCGCGCTATCGCACGATGCGCGGGCGGCTCGTCGAGCGCCGCGGCGGCTGGGACTGCCACGGCCTGCCGGTCGAGATCGCCGTCGAGAAGCAGCTCGGGATCACCCGCAAGGAGGAGATCGAGCAGTACGGCATCGCCGAGTTCAACCAGAAGTGCCGCGAGTCGGTGTTCGCGTTCCTCGAGGACTGGAACGCCCTGACCGAGCGGATCGGCTTCTGGCTGGACCTCGACCGCGCCTACCGCACGCTGGACGCGACGTACATCGAGTCGGTCTGGTCGTCGCTGAAGGACATCGCCGGCAGGGGGATGCTCTACGAGGGCCACAAGGTCGTGCCCTACTGCCCGCGCTGCGGCACCGCCTTGTCGAGCCACGAGGTCGCGCAGGGCTACCAGGACGTCGAAGACCCGTCGGTCTACGTGCGCTTCAAGGTCGGGCGCGACGGCGGCCCGCTGCAGGCCGGCGACGAGCTGCTGATCTGGACGACGACGCCCTGGACGCTCGTCTCCAACGCCGCCGTCGCGGTCGACCCCGAGCTGACCTACGTGCGCGCGAAGACCGGCCGGCTCGAGGCCCCGGTCGTGCTCGCCGAGGCGCTCATCGAGCAGGTGCTCGGCGACCCCGCCAACGTGCAGATCCTCGAGCGCTTCCCGGGCGCCGCCATCGACGGCGTGCGCTACGAGCCGCCGTTCGGCTATCTCAGCGCCGACGTCTACGGCGAGCGCGGCCACACGGTGCTGCTCGCGGACTTCGTCACCGCCGACGACGGCACCGGGCTCGTGCACACCGCGATCGCCTTCGGCGAGGACGACTTCCGCCTCGGCCAGCAGTACGGCCTGAACGTCGTCAACCCCGTTCGCCTCGACGGCACCTACGACGAGCGCATCGGCCGCTACGCGGGGCGCTTCGTCAAGGACGCCGACGAGGACCTCGTCTCCGACCTCGAGACGCGCGGGCGCCTGCTGCGCGCCGAGCGCTACGAGCACTCCTACCCGCACTGCTGGCGCTGCTCGACGCCGCTGCTGTACTACGCCAAGCCCTCCTGGTACATCGCGACGTCGACGATCCGCGACGAGCTGCTCGCCGCCAACGAGCAGATCGAGTGGCACCCGGAGCACATCAAGCACGGGCGCTTCGGGCGCTGGCTGGAGAACAACGTCGACTGGGCGCTGTCGCGCGAGCGCTACTGGGGCACGCCTCTGCCGGTCTGGCGCTGCGCGAACGACCACGTCACCGTCATCGGCTCCTTCGACGAGCTCGAGCAGCGCTCCGGCGTGCGCCTGGAGGACCCGCACCGTCCGTTCTGCGACGAGGTGACGTTCGCCTGCGCGGAGTGCGGCGACATCGCTACGCGCGTTCCCGAGGTCATCGACGTCTGGTTTGACTCGGGCGCGATGCCGTTCGCCCAGCGCCACCAGCTCGTCGGCGACCCCGCCGCGCTCGAGGAGGTCTACCCGGCCGACTTCATCTGCGAGGCGCTCGACCAGACGCGGGGCTGGTTCTACTCCCTGCTCGGCGTCTCGACGCTGCTGCGCGGTCCGCAGGTCCCCTACCGCAACGTCGTCTGCCTGGGCCTCATCCTCGACGCCGACGCTCAGAAGATGTCCAAGTCCAAGGGCAACGTCGTCGGGCCCTGGGAGGTCATCGACCGCTTCGGCGCCGACGCCCTGCGCTGGTACTTCTTCACCTCCAAGCAGCCCTGGGACGGCTACCTCTTCTCGCCGGAGGCGATCGGCGAGGGCGTGCGCCTGTTCCTGCGCCAGCTCTGGAACACGTATCGCGTCGCGACGATGTACGCCCCCACGGCGTCCGGCGTGGACTCGGGCGCCGGAGGCGACCTCGACCGCTGGATCCGTTCGCGGCTGAGCGCGACCGTCGAGGTCGTCACCGATCGTCTCGAGAACTACGACGCGACGACCGGCGGCCGCGCGATCGCCGACTTCGTCGACGACCTCTCCAACTGGTACGTGCGCCGCTCGCGCCCGCGCTTCTGGGAGGGCGACACGGTGGCGCTGGAGACACTGCGCTCCTGCCTGGTGACCGTCACCCAGCTGCTCGCGCCGTACACGCCGTTCATCGCCGACGAGATCTACGACAACCTCGACGGCACCGAGCCCAGCGTCCACCTCACCGACTGGCCGGTGCCCGAGCCGCGCGACGAGCCGCTCGAGTCGGCGATGGCGATCGCCCGCGAGACCGTGCGCCTCGGCCTCGCCGCCCGCGGCGCCGCGAAGATCAAGGTTCGTCAGCCGCTGCACGAGGTCGTCGTCGTCGCGGCCGGCCGCGAGCGCGAGGCGATCGAGCGCCTCGGCGAGATCGTCCGCGAGGAGCTCAACGTCAAGGTGCTGCGCTTCGTCGACGAGGCCGACGAGCTGGGCTCCTACACGCTCAAGCCCAACTACCGCACGCTCGGTCCGCGCTTCGGCAAGGCGATGCCGCAGGTCGCCGAGGCGATCGCCGCCCTCGATCCCGACCACGTCGCGGTGTCGCTGCGCGAGGGGCGCCAGATCGGCGTGTTCATCGACGGCCACGACCACACGCTCGGCCCCGACGACCTGCTCGTCGCGCTGGCCCCGCTGCAGGACTACCAGCTCGAGCGCGAGGGCTCGCATGCCGTCGCGCTGGAGCTCTCGATCGACGAGGACCTGCGCCGCGAGGGGCTCGCGCGCGAGATCGTCCACGCCGTCCAGCTCGCCCGCCGTGAGGCCGGTCTGGAGATCGCCGACCGGATCGTGCTGACGCTCGGCGGCGACGAGGAGCTGCTTGCCGCGGCCCGCGCGCACGAGCAGTATCTCGCCGGCGAGGTGCTCGCCGTCGCCGTGCACATCGGTGGCAACGGCACCGGCGAGCCGGCCCGCATCGAGGGCCGGGAGCTCTTGATCTCCGTCGCGCGCAGCTGAGCGTCGGGCCGGCCGGACCCGCCCGGGAGCGCCTCAGGAAAAGCCCGCGGCGCGGCCGCAGGGATTAGGATCGGGCAGGTGGTCGCCCCGGGGTGGAAGCGACTCCTCCTCGGACCAATTCGCATCGGGACGTGACCAAAATGCAGAAGCTCGACTACCTCGACCTGCTCGCCAATGGCTTGCCCTCGGGCGGCGGCCGACCGAAGCACATCGTCATCGTGGGAGCCGGCATCGCCGGCCTGTCCGCCGGCCTGATGCTCAAGCAGGCCGGCCACAAGATCACGATCCTCGAGGCGCAGGGCCGGCTCGGCGGTCGCATCCTCACCTACCGCGGCTTCGCGGGCGCGATGTACGGGGAGTTCGGGGCGATGCGCTTCCCGGTCGGCCACGCGCTTGCGCAGCATCTGATCCAGGACAAGTTCAAGCTCCAGACGAAGCCGTTTCCGATGGCGGCCGACAACCTGATCTTCCTGCAGGGCAAGGCGGTCCGCAGCAGCGAGTTCTCCAGCGGCGCGTTCGACTTCAAGCTGCACGACCACGAGATCGGGCTGGCGCCCAAGGACCTGGTGCGCAGCGTGGCCCAGCCGCTGATCGACATCATGGAGAGCGGCGACCCGGGCGACGCGTTTGACCGGCTGCTGACCGAGTACGACCGCTATTCGCTGATCGGCTTCCTGCGCGAGCGCGGCATGAGCGACGACGCGATCGCCATGACCGGCCCGCTGCTGAACCTCGAGTCGCGCCATCACTTCTCGCTCGTCGAGTGGTTCGTGCACTATTACGAGGACGTCTTCGGCGACCTGCTGTACCTCGTCGACGGCGCCGACTGCCTGCCGCGCGCGTTCGAGCCCTACGTCGGCGACGACATCCGCTACGGCGCCGAGGTGCACGCCGTCGCGCAGAGCGACGCAAAGGTCACGGTCCAGTTCAAGACCAGCGCGGGCACGCAGAACGGCATCCAAGCCGACGAGTGCATCATCACGACGCCGCTGTCGCTGCTGCGCCACATGAACATCGACCGGCTCGACCCGCCCAAGCGCTACGCGATCCGCAACTCCTACTACGGCCGGGCGCACAAGATCTTCATGCAGTTCAGCACGCGCTGGTGGGAGAACCAGTACGGCATCACGCACGGCCAGACGGTGACCGACCTGCCGATCCGCAACGTCGTCTATCCGCCCGCCGGCCAGGATCCGAACTCCGAGAAGGGCGTCATCATCGCCTCCTACTGCTGGGAGCAGGACAGCATCCCGTTCAGCTCGCTGCCCGAGGAGGAGCGGATGGTCCAGGTGCTCGGGAACCTGCAGAAGATCCATCCCGAGGCGCGCGCGACCTTCGAGCACGGGATCTCCAAGGACTGGGCGGCCGACCGCTACGCGGGCGGGATCGGGCCGCTGTTTCGTCCCTTCGAGATGCTCGGCGAGAGCTTCCTCGACGTCATCCGGCCGGTGCACCGCGTGTGGTTTGCAAGCGATGCCTGCGACCGGCGCCACCGGCGCTGGGTCGAGGGCTCGCTGCGCGCGGCGATCCGCAACGTCTATGCGATCCACACGGGGATGCGCAACGAGATCCCGTGGACCGGGATCGCCGTCGACGCGGCCGATCAGGGCGCGCCCGTCACCTCACAGTAGGTCGGACCGACCTCTAGGCGGCAGGCTCGAGCTCGAGCTGCTGCTCGAGCTGGCTCTTGTTGCGCGTCGGGCGCAGGCGCTTGGCCTCGGCGCCGTTGTTGAAGAGGATCAGCGTCGGGATCGAGAGGATCCCGTACTGCGCCGCCGTGAGCTGGTTCTCGTCGACGTTGAGCTTGACGATGCGCACGTCCTCGCGGCCCTCGGCGATCTCCTCGAGCAGCGGAGAGATCGCGCGGCACGGACCGCACCACGGGGCCCAGAAGTCCACGAGGATCGGGGTCTCGGACTCCATGACCTCGGCCTGGAAGCTGTCGTCGGTGACTTCGATGATCGGACCGGCCATTGGGGCTCCTTGCGTCGCGTTGCTGCCACCACTATACAAAGTGAAGCGGCGAAGCTCGGGCGCGGGTCGAGGAGGTCGTTACCCGGCGAGCCAGCGCAGCAGGCCCGGGCTGAAGTAGACCTCGACGAACGCCGAGGCGACGAGCACCGGGACCGCGAGGAGCACGGTGACGACCGTCGCCGCCAGCAGCTCGTGCCAGTCGTTCTGGCGGCTGGCGATCATCCACGCGGCGAGCGGTAGGAAGAGGGCGACGAGCTCGGGCAGCGCGTGCGGCAGCAGGCCGAGCAGCAGCAGGCCGGGCCCGATGTCGAGCCGTTCGGCCAGCGAGGCCGCCCCGGCGCCGAGCACGATGGCCTGCGTGATGAGCGAGAACGCGGTGGCGGCGATCACGAAGAGGATCGCCAGCGGGCCCGCCTTCTCGTGGATCCAGCGCCACGCGCCGCTGCGCTGCTGGGCCTCCAGCGGCAGCGAGCTGCCGGCGATGAAGCCGGCCACGCAGGCCATCGCATGCAGCGCGAGCACGAGCGAGTTGCGAACCATCACCTCGCCGACCTGGCCGATGTGCGCCCCCTGGCCGAGGTTGAGAAACGGCATGCCGGGATCGGGGATCGACACCTTCGCGATCAACCAGACGGAGATCAGCAGAACGGCGGTGATCGCCAGCGAGCCCGCGGCCCAGCGGCCCACGACCGGCCCCGGCTCCTCGTTCCACGCGTCGAGCGTCGCCCGCGTGTCGGCCATGCCACGGACGAGGACCAGGTCGGAGGTCTGCACCGGGCCCGCATCGGCGCGGCCCGTGCCGCCGCGCGATCAGCGCCGCCGGCGTTGGCCGGATGTGCGAGCGAAGCGCAGCTGCGGCACGAGCCAGGCGGCCTCCCCGGCGATGCGCCACGACATCTTCGAGCGCCCGAGGCGGCGGTCGCGAAACACGATCGGCAGCTCGACGACGCGAAAGCCGGCGTGGATCGCGCGGTGGGTGAGCTCGACCTGGAAGGCGTAGCCGCGCGAGCGCACCGTCGGCAGGTCGATCGCCTCGAGCACCTCGCGGCGAAAGCACTTGAAGCCGCCGGTCAGGTCGCGCACCGCGAGGCCGAGCACGCGGCGTGCGTACCACGAGCCGCCGCGGCTGACGAAGCGGCGCACGGGCCCCCAGTCGGTGACGCCGCCGCCGGCGACGTAGCGCGAGCCGAGCGCGACGTCCGCGTCGGCGATCGCGGCGAGCAGCCGCGCCAGGTCGGCGGGATCGTGCGAGAAGTCCGAGTCCATCTCGAGGATGAGCTGGGCGCCGCCCGCCAGCGCGCGCGCGAAGCCGGCGAGGTAGGCCGGGCCCAGACCCTCGCGGACCGTCCGGTGCAGGACCTCGACGTCGTCGTGCTCGGCCGCGAGGCGGTCGGCGATCCGGCCCGTGCCGTCGGGCGAGTCGTCGTCGACGACGAGGATCCGGTGGTCGCCGGGCATGGCCGCCTCGAGCACCTCGCGGGCGGCGGCGACGATCGCCGCGATGTTCTCGGCCTCGTCGTACGTGGGCAGGATGAGCCAGGCGGCAGCGGGCATTAGCGCGACTACCCTAGTGGGCCGTGAGGCAGCGTTGAGCGCGACACCGCGGACACCGATCACCGCCAGGCGGCGTCCTCGGACGCTCGAAAGGCCGGCGCCTTCCTTCGGTCCTGCGTCCTTGCCTGACGGCGCCGGTGCCTCGCGGTCTCACACTCAACGCCACCTCACGACCCACTGAGGCCGATGGCGTCGGACCCCTCGAACCTCCAGATCGCGGCCGCCATGGACGAGCTCGCCGACCTCTACGAGCTCGACGGCGCGATCGTCCATCGCGTGCTCGCCTACCGCTCGGCGGCGAAGGCCGCGCGCGAGGCGACGGTGTCGGTCGCGGCGCTCACGCGGGCGGGCACGGTCACGTCGCTGCCGGGCATCGGCAAGACGCTCGAGGAGAAGATCGTCGCGCTGATGGACACCGGCGACATCCCCGCGGCGGTGAAGCTGCGGGCCAAGTATCCGGCCGGCCTGCTGGACATGACGCGCCTGCCCGGCCTGGGCCCCAAGCGCGCGCGCAAGCTCTTCGACGAGCTCGGCATCGCCTCGCTGGACCTGCTGCGTGCCGCGGTCGAGGGTCAGCAGCTGCGCAACGTCAAGGGCTTCGGGCCGAAGTTCGAGGCCTCGATGCTCTCCTCGCTGGACGCCGGCATCGGCGAGCGCCCGGCGCAGCGCGTCCTGCTGCACCGCGCCCTGACGATCGGCGAGCAGATCGTCGCCGCGCTGCGCGAGCATCCCGCCGCCGAGCGCGTCGAGCTGGCCGGGTCCGCGCGCCGCCAGGCGGACTCCGTCAAGGACCTCGACATCATCGCCACGGCGAGCGACCCCGGTGCGCTCGCGCGCGCGCTCGGCGAGCTCGACCTCATCGAGTCGGCGTCGGCACCCAACGAGAACGCGGCCCGCGGGCGCACCCACACAGGTCTTCCCGTCGACCTGCGCGTCGTCTCGCCGGACAACTTCGGCAACCTGCTGCAGCACTTCACCGGCTCGGCGGCGCACAACGTGGCGCTGCGCGAGGCCGCCGTGCGGCGCGGGCTGCACGTCAGCGAGTACGGGATCCTCGACGACGCCAGCGGCGAGACGCTGCGCTGCGCGACCGAGGAGGCCGTCTACGAGCGCCTCGGCCTCGCCTATCCGGAGCCCGAGCTGCGCGAGAACCGCGGCGAGCTCTCGCCGGACTTCGTCCCACCCCGGCTCGTGCGCGTCGAGGACCTGCGCGGCGACCTGCACATGCACACGATCGCGTCGGACGGGCGCAACACGATCGAGGAGATGGCGCGCGCCGCGCTCGCCCGCGGATATGAGTACATCGCGATCACCGACCACTCGGCGACGCACGGCTTCGGCGACCACGTCACGCCCGACGAGCTCGAGCGCCAGATCGAGCGCGTGGCAGCGGCCAACGCGCGCGTCGAGGGGATCACGATCCTCGCCGGAACCGAGACGAACATCCTGCCCGGCGGCTCGCCGGACTACGACGACGGGCTGCTGGCGCGGCTGGACTGGGTGGTCGGCTCGGTCCACACGTCGTTCGGCATGCCCGCCGCGGAGATGACGCAACGGATGGTCGCGGCGATCGAGCACCCCTGGATCGACGCGATCGGCCACCCGACGGGGCGCAAGATCTCCTCGCGCCAGCCGTACGCGCTGGACATCGACGCGGTGATCGAGGCGGCCGCGCGCACCGGCACGATGCTCGAGATCAACTCCGCGCCCGACCGCCGCGACCTCGACGACGTCAACGCGCGGGCGGCGGCCGAGCACGGCGTGCTGCTGCTCGTCGACTCCGACGCGCACGGCGCCGACCGCCTCCAGCACGTGCGCTGGGGCATCGCGACCGCGCGGCGCGCGTGGCTGACCGCCGAGCACGTCGCCAACACCCGACCGTGGGAGCAGTTCGCGGCGCTGCGCAAGCGCTCGGCGCAGGCGCGCTGACCGATAACGTCCTCAGGCCGGGCCTGCGCGAGGGACGACGACGTATCGTCTGCGGCATGGCCGAGCTGGCCCTCACACGCGCGTCGGGCGATCGCCGCCGCTACGACCTCGAGGGCATGGGGTGGCTGCGGCTCGGCGGCTGGGCGTCACGCTGGGCGACGGCCGAGGCGGGCGACCGGCGCTGGGGGTTCGCGCGGCGCGGGATCTTCCGGACCGTCGTCGAGGCCACCGACCCGTCGGGCACCGTCGTCGGGGCGTTCGGGGGACGCTCGCTCAAGCGCGGCGGGACGCTGCGCTGGGAGGAGCACGAGTACGCGCTCGCTCCCGACAGCATGTGGAAGGAGCGCTACGCGCTGCTGGACGGCGAGCGGCGCCTCGCCCTGCTGGACGGCAAGGGCTGGGGCAAGCGCCCGGTGCGGATCGACGTCGACGACGGCGCCGACCTACCGCTCGGGCTGCTGCTGTTCGCGGCATTCGTCGTGCGCGCGCTGGCGGAGGACGCGTCCGCGTCGGCCGGTGCGGCGGGCGGCGCCGGCTGACGGCTTGCCCGATGGCGGTCGTGCGGATCAGGCCGGGCGCGGAGGTGCTGGCGTCGGTCCGGGCGGCGTTCGCCGACCACAGCGCGCGGATCGCGCGCGTGCTGCCGGAGGCCGCGATCGAGCACGTCGGATCGACCGCCATCCCCGGCGCGTTGACGAAGGGGGACCTCGACCTGCTCGTGCGCACGCCGGCGGAGCGCTTCGCCGGGGCCGTCGCGGCGCTGCGCGACCGCTACGCCGTGCACCAGCCCGAGAACTGGACGCCGACCTACGCGAGCTTCGCCGATCGCGGCTCACACGACCCGCCGGTCGGCGTGCAGCTCGTCGTCGCGGGATCGGCCGACGACGCGCTCTTCGCGCCGTTTCGCGACGCGCTGATCGCCGATCCGCAGCTGCTGGCGCAGTACAACGCGCTCAAGCGCGGCCTCGACGGCGCCGAGTACGACGACTACACCGACGCCAAGCAGGCGTTCATCGAGCGCGTGCTGGCCGGCCGGGGCTAGGCGAGCAGTCGCGGCAGCAGCTCGTCGCGGACGAGCTCGTCGACGGCGGCGCGCGAGAACGGGACGAGCGCGGCGGTGGCGCGCGCTGCGTAGTCGGCCGCGGGGGCGTCGAGGGCGAGGCGCAGCGCGGCGGCGAGGCCGGCGTCGTCGCTGACGAGCCGCGCGTCGAGCGCGCGGGCGAGCGGCAGCGCGGCGTAGGGGCCGGGCGCGGCGGTCGTCACGAGCACGCATCCGTCGGCGAGCGCCTCGAGCTGGGCGATGCCGTAGTCCTCACGCCGCGGCGCGGTGACGAACACGCGCGCGCGCCGCAGCAGCGCGCGGTACTCGGCCGGGGCGAGGCGGCCGGCGACCTGCACCCCGGGGACGTCGCCGAGGCGCAGGTCGGCGCCCGCGACGACGAGCTGCTCGTCGCCGCTGCGCGCCTGCGACCAGGCCGCGAGGACGCGGGCCAGGCCCTTCTTCTCAGGGTTGGCGGCGTACGTGACCGCCGCGATGTCGCGTGCGCCGCCGGTCGCCGGGGAGGGCTCGACGGCGACGGGGACCGTGACCGCGGGGGCGTGCGGGCGCGGCGCCCCGGCGAGCGAGCGGTCATCCCACGGCAGCAGCAGCGTGGCCGCCGCCAGCCGCCGCGCCTCGAGCGGGCGCTGCCAGATCCCGTGGCGCCCGGGCCGGTTGGCCGCCGCCGTGGCGTCGAAGCGGATCGCGCCGGGACGCGGCCAGAGCAGCGCCGCGGTCGTCGTCGAGTAGACGACCGCCCGCGGCGCGTGCGCGGCGATCCCGGCGCGCGCGGCCACGCGCGCGGCGCGCGCCCAGGCGAGGTCGGTGAGCGCGAACGTGCGCAGCTCGCGCGGCGCCCGCGCCGCGGCGAGCTCGACGTGCGCCCCGGCGCGGCGCAGGGCGCCGGCGAGCTCGTCGTCGGCGGCGCGCAGCCCGGCCGTCGAGCCGAGCGAGACGACGAGCACGTCGGCCGCGGCCATCAGTTGGCACCCACCGCGCCATCCTCGCGCATCGCCTGGCCGGTGCCATCGCTCAGGGCGCCGTGAGCGATGCGGTGCGCGGGACGCTGCCGTTCGTCCACACACCGAGGTTGCCGTTCAGCGCGAGCGACTCCGGCGGGATGTCGGCCGGGGCGCCCACGTCGAGCGGCCGGGGGCGGCCCAGGGTGCTGAATGCGTTCACCGTGGACTGGCCGCCGGAGACGACGAGCGCGAGCGCGCGGCCGGCGCGCGTGACGAACCAGGCCGGCACGACCGCGTCGGGGCTGCCGCAGTCGCTGCCGCCGATCATCGTGCACGTGCGCCCGAGGGTGTAGGCGCCGCCCGAGCGCAGATCGTGCACCGTCAGCGCCGTCGCGTGCGCGTACTGGCTGGAGTGCACCGTCTCGAGGACGACGATGCGACCGAGGATCTGCTTGATCGCGTAGCTCTCGACCGTGGTGTAGAAGTCGGCGCTCTTGGCGAGCACCCGCAGCGGGCCGCGCGGCAGCCGGCAGCCGACGAGGTCCGTGCCGTCGTCGGCGTTGGGGCGCTGGACGAGCTTGAAGTAGCGCGCGGGAGCGATGTCGCGCCCTGGTAGGTGCTGGCATTTCGAGATCGTGGCCGCGTTTGCGCCGGCCGGTGCCGCCGCGACGGCAAGCCCGGAGAGCAGGACGCTGACGAGCAGGCGACGCACGGTGATGACACAACGGCCCGTGCCCCGTGATGTTGCGCGATTGCGCTCAGCGCACCGCGCCGTTGACCGACACGCGGTCACGCCGGAAGCCGGGCGCGCGGATGAGCTTGATCGGCTTCACCGGCGACGTCGGCTCGACGTAGAAGGCGACGCCGTCGCGCTCCTCGATCGCCGTGACCGCGGCCTCCTGGCGGCGCCAGGCGAGCGCGCCGATGATCGCAAAGCCACAGGCGATCGCCGGGATCTGCGGCGCGACGAGGCCGAGCCCGAGGGCGAGGATCGTCGAGACCAGCAGCGGCCACATGCGGTTGAGCAGCAGGCTGCTCGGCCGCTGCTCGGGCAGCGAGTTCGTCGACTTCGCCGCCGCCAGCAGGCGGGCGATCGGCGAGTTGGTCTCGGCGCGGCGCCCGAGCCACATGCCGATCATCGACGCGGCGATCCACCAGCCGATGACGAAGCCCGCGAGCACCGAGTCGTCCTCGGAGCTCGCGCCGAGCACGGTGATCGTCGCCAGCACGGTCGCCGACCCGCCACAGAGCAGGACCGCCGCGCGGAGGAAGTCGACGAAGCGCATGTGCCGGCCTCTACGTCGCCAGGGCGCGGAGCAGCTCAACCACGCCGGCGGGACCGTCGACGAGCACGTCGGCTTCCTGCTCGAGCCGCTCGGGGGTCTCGTCGGAGCGCACGCCGACGCAGACGGCGGCGGAGAGCTTGCCCTCCGCGACGAGGTCGTGCAGTCCGGCGAACGCGTCGAGATCGGTCATGTCGTCGCCCACGTACAGCGCCGCGTCGAGGTCGCGCCCCTCGAGCAGCAGCCGCACGCCGCGGCCCTTGTTGATCTCGATCGGCGGGCGGACCTCGAGCACCTTGCGCCCCCAGTGGATGTTCAGGCCGGCGGCCTGGGCGTCGTCGGCGATCGTGCGGACGGCCTGCTCGGCGGCGGCCTCGTCGGGCGCGCCACGCCAGTGAAACGCGGCGATCGCCTGCTTGTCCTCGCTGCGCACGCGCAGGCGCTGCACCCGGTGCGTGTAGGCGGCGGCGGCGAAGTCGCGCACCTTGCGCTCGTGCGCGGCGATCTCGGGGTCGACCTCCACCCGCGTGGCGCCGGGGGCGAGCAGCTCGGAGCCGTGGTTTCCGGCGTAGGCGATCGAGCCCAGCGAGACCATCTGGCGCGCCGTCGTCGAGCGCCGGCCGCTGATGCAGCCGACGACCGCGTAGCGCTTGGCGACGGCGATGAGCTGCAGCCGCGTGGCCTCCGGCACCGCCGCGTCATCCGCGTGGCGCACGATCGGCGCGAGGGTACCGTCGATGTCGAGCATGATCGCCGCGCGGGACGGGTCGGCGCGCAGCGGGGCGAGCGCCTCGGCGAGCGTGGCGGCGGCGGACATGGCCCCTAGTATGGCGCGCATGACAGGCCGCCGAACGCTCAGGCTGGCGGCGATCGGTACCGCGGCCGGGCTGTTCAGCGGGCTCTTCGGCGTCGGCGGCGGGATTCTCATCGTGCCCCTCCTCGTGCTCTGGTGCGGCTTCGGCGAGCGGCTGGCGACCGGCACCTCGCTGGCGGCGATCGTGATCATCGCGGCCGCCGCGACGGCAGTGCACGGGGCGTACGGCAACGTCCACCTGCGCGAGGGGCTGCTCATCGGCGTGCCCGCGGTGGCGGGCGTCCTGCTCGGCACCGAGCTGCAGCAGCGGATCTCCGCGCGCGCGATCTCGCTGATCTTCGCGGCCGTGCTCTTCGTCGTGGCCGTCGACCTGCTCCTCGGCCTGTGATCGAGGCGGTCGTCATCGGGCTGGCGGCAGGCGTCGTGGCAGGGCTGCTCGGCGTCGGCGGGGGCGCGCTGTTCGTGCCGGCCCTGACGGTGGGTCTGGGCCTGAGCCAGCTCGATGCCGAGGCGACGTCGCTGCTGGCGATCATCCCGGTGGCGCTGGTCGGGGCCGTGCGGCAGCGGTCGCACGGCAACGTCGATGTGCGGACGGGCGCGGTGCTGGGCGTCGTCGCGGTGGGCGGGGCCGTGGCGGGTGTGGTGATCGCCAACGTCGTGCCGGAGCGGGGGCTGGAGATCGGGTTCGGGCTGTTTTTGCTGTTCGTGGTGTGGCGGCTGGTGGCGCGAGCGTTGCGTGCTGGCGGTTGCGCCGGGGACGACGTGGGCCAACGGCATCGGTGAGGGAGTCAGTTGGCTTGGGTGCGGGCGTTCGTTTCCGGGCTGGCGTGGGGGTGAGGGAGGGGGTCCTCGAGTTTCTGTCCAAATGGGAGACGAAACGTGGGGGACCCTACGGGAGGCCGTGCTCGAGCGCGCCCTTGATCGAGGCGTCGAGCGCGTTGAGGCGGTGCAGCGCGAGCGCCTCGGCGCAACCGAAGCGGCGGCCCGGCGCGGGCTCGGGGCCGTGGTGGCACAGGACGCAGTGCTCCAGCGCGAGGCGACGGTCGTCGCTCAGCGCGCGGACCCCCGCCGCACGCTCGCGCAGCAGCGCCAGGCCGAGCTCGATGTGGCCGAGCAGGCGGCCGGCCTCGGTCAGGCCGATCTCGGCGCCATAGGTGAACTCGCGCGTGCGGCCGAGGTCGTGCACGAGCGCGGCGGTCATGAGCAGGTCGCTGTCCAGGCGCGGGTGCAGGATGCAGGTCTCCAGGACGAGCGTGCCAACGGCGACCGTGTGCTCGAGCAGGCCGCCGAGGTAGGCGTGGTGGCCGTTGCGCGTGCACGGCGCGCGGCGCCAGTCGGCCCGCAGTGCCGCATCGCCCATCAGTCCGCCCAGCAGCGCCCGCAGGCCGGGGTCGTGGACCTCGCGCGCGAGGTGCTCGAGGAAGCCGTCGAGCTCGTCGAGGTCGCGATAGGCGACCGGCAGGAAGGCGGCCGGGTCGGCCGCGCCCGCCGCTGCGCGCCCGATCGAGCGCAGCTCGACCTGCAGCTCGTCGCGGAAGCGCTCGACGCGCCCGGCGACGCGCACGAGGTCACCGCGCTCGAAGCGCCCGGCCAGCACGTCGGCGTCGCGGAACGCGCGGCCCTGCACGGCGCCCGTGCGATCGCGCAGCTCGACCGCCAGGTACGGCGATCCCGAGCGCGACATCAGGCGGTCCTTGCGGGTGCAGGCGAAGACACCGTCGACCTCCTGGCCGGCGCGCAGCGTGGCGATCGTCACCGGCGGTCGTCCGCCGGGAGACGGCGCGTGGAGGCGGGGGCGCCCATGTGCCCATGATGTACCTTGGATCGGATGCAGCCCCTGATCTGGGAGAGCCGTCCCGACGGCCTGCGAGCGCCCGCGATGCTCGTCGCCTTCAGCGGTTGGAACGATGCCGGCGACGCCGCGTCGGCCGCTCTGACGTTCATCGGCGAGTCGCTCGGCGCCGAGCGCTTCGCGCGGCTGGACCCCGAGGAGTTCTACGACTTTCAGTCCACGCGCCCGCACATCGGCTTCGCCGACGAGCGCAAGCGCGAGATCACCTGGCCGGGCGTCGAGATCTTCGCCGCGCGCGTGCCGCGCGCCCAGCGCGACCTCATCCTCGTCCAGGGTCCCGAGCCCTCGATGCGCTGGAAGACGTTCTGCCAGAACCTCATCGACCTCGCCGAGGCGCTCGGCACGCAGCTCGTCGTCACGATGGGCGCGCTGCTCGCCGACGTGCCGCACACCCATCCGGTCTCGATCACCGGCCTCGCATCCGACCAGGCGCTCGTCGACAAGCTCGCGATCAAGGAGACGACCTACGAGGGACCGACCGGGATCATCGGCGTCCTGCACACGGCATGCATGGAGGCCGAGCTGCCGGCGGCAAGCCTGTGGGCCGCCGTGCCGCACTACGTCGCCGCCGCGCCCAACCCGAAGGCCGCGCTCGCGCTCGTGCGCAAGATCGAGAGCCTCGTGGCGATCACCGTCGACGCGACCGACCTCGAGACCGCGACCCAGGAGTACGAGCGCCAGGTCGGCCTCGCGGTGCAGTCCGACCCCGACGTGCAGGCCTTCGTCGAGCGCCTCGAGCAGGCGGCCGAGCGCGACACGACGCCGCTGGGCCCGGGCGACCTGCCCTCCGGCGACGCGATCGCCAGCGAGTTTCAGCGTTTCCTGCGCCAGCAGGGCCCGGACCGCTGACGTCGCCCGTGCCGCCGCCGCCGGACGGTGTCGTGACCGCGGTCAGCGTCAGCCCGGGCCACACGATGACCAAGCCCAACGCCGGCGCCATCCGCCTGCTGGCGGGCCTCGGCGTGGAGGGCGATGCGCACAGCGGCACGACCGTCAAGCACCGCTCCCACGTCCGCCGCGACCCGACGAAGGCCAACCTGCGCCAGGTGCACCTCATCCACTCCGAGCTGCACGCCGAGCTCGCCGAGCAGGGCTTCGCGGGCCTGCAGCCGGGTCAGATGGGCGAGAACGTCACGACATCGGGCGTCGACCTGCTCGGCCTGCCCGTCGGCACGAAGCTGCACCTCGGCGACGCGGCGATCGTCGAGGTCACCGGACTGCGCAACCCCTGCGCCCAGCTCGACGGCATCCAGCCCGGCCTCATGAAGGCGACGCTGGACCGCGACGCCGACGGCGAGGTCGTCATGAAGTCCGGGATCATGGGCGTCGTGCTGGCCGAGGGCGTGGTGCGGCCCGGCGACCCGATCGGCGTCGAGCTTCCGCCCGCGCCGCACGTGCGCATGCAGAAGGTCTAGCCGCCGAGGTCGGCGATGTGGCTGGCCACGTTGACGACCCTCCCACTCGGCTCGCGCACGAAGAACCGGCGCACGCCCCACGGCTCGTCGGTCAGCGGGTAGACGATGTCCAGGCCGCGGGCGACGGCATCGGCGTGCGCCGCGCCGGAGTCCGGGACCTCGATCGTCATGTCGAGGCGGTGCACCTGCGGGTCCATGACGTTCGGATCCGCCCACGCGAGCAGGACCTGCGTCGTCGGCACGCTGGGCGACTGCAGCATGAGAAAGCCCGGCTCCTCCATTCCCACGGTGAAGCCGAGAAAGTCCTCGTAGAAGGCGCGGCTGCCCGCAGGGGCATCGGTGAAGACGACCGGCATCGCGCGGCGGATGGCGGTCATCGCTCCGCTGCCGGGCAGGCGATGCGGTAGTCGCACGTCGAGCAGACCGTATAGGACGGCGTCGGCTCGAAGTCCTGGGCGAGGATCCCGGCGCCGACCTCGTCGACGGTGTCGGCGATCCAGCCGGCGTCGATCTCCGAGCTGGGAACGCGCACCTTCTCGTCGTCGAGCACGTAGAGGTAGGCCTGCTGCGTCGCGTCGAGCTGCCACGCCTCACGGGCGCCGACGGCGTACAGCGACAGCTGGACGTCCTCGCGCAGCGCCGCGGCCGAGCGCGGCCGGCCGGTCTTGTAGTCGATGAGCTCGTAGCCGCCGTCGGCGAGCCGGTCGACGCGATCGACGCGGCCGCGCAGCGTGTGCGCGCCCAGCCGGAAGGAGAACGCCCGCTCGAACCAGACCGGCTGCACGGGCTCGTCGGTGACGCGCTGGTAGTAGCGCCGCAGCGCGCTGCCGGCCTTGGCGCGCAGCTGGCGCTCCTCGTCGGAGTCGCCGAAGCCGCCCCGCCGCCAGCCCCAGTCGAGCAGGTTCAGCAGCTCGTCGAGCGACTGGGCGGGTGGGGACGGATTCTGGTGATAGCGCTCGAGGACCTGGTGGACGAGGATCCCGAAGCGCTGGTTGAGCGTGGGCTCCTGCGGCACCCGCAGCACGCGCGCGAACTTGTAGCGCAGCGGGCAGGAGCGGTAGGTCTCGATGTCCGACGCCGACAGCGCGAGCCCATCGCCGCGGCGCGGCAGGAAGACCTCCAGCGACGGCTCGGTGCGCGCCGCGCGCGCCGCCGCGCGGGCGCGGTCGTCGCGCTCGGCGTCGAGCAGCAGCGCATCCAGCGGCGACGTGCTGAGCACCTCGCGCTGCAGCGGCGAGAGCTCGGCGCTCAGGCGCTGGTTGACCGGCCCCAGCGCGTCGGCCACCGACTGGCCCTGCGGGCGCTCGATGAGCGCCGCGAGCTTGACGAGCTCGAGATAGCGCGTGACCGCGTGGGTCACGTCGAGGTCGGTGTCGAAGCGCAGCTCGCCGAGGCCCTTGCCGACCCGCGCGACGTCCTTGAGCAGCTCGTCGCGCAGCGCCTGGAACGTCGCGTGCAGCGCCTCCTCGGGGCCGAAGAGCTCCTCCTCGAGCACCTCCCACTCGCCCCCCGACGCCGCCCGTGCCTCCTCGGCGAACGGCGACGGTGGCTGCGCGACGCCGGCCGCCGACAGCGCCGGGTAGGCGAGCACGAGCCCGTGCGCGGCGCGCGTCATCGCGACGTGCAGCAGCCGCCGCATGGCGGCGACGTGGGCCGCGCGGTCGTCGGGCCCGAGCGTCTCCTTCAGCAGCGCGTCGGGCACCGTCTCGCCGGCGCGCAGGCGCGCCCCGGGCATGCGCGCGGAGGTCAGGCCGAGCACGAAGACCCAGTCGAGGTCGTGGCCCGCGGTCGCGTCGAGCGCCATGAGCGCCACGGCGCCCGTCGGCGGCGGCGGGCCGGAGCCGTCCTCCTCGCGCAGGCCGGCGTCGGCCACGGCGGCGGCGTAGCGGGCGAAGTCGCGCGGCGTCGCGTGCGGCGCGCGCTGCGCGTAGGAGCTCGCCAGCTCTCCGAGGCGGGCGAGGTTGACGAGCCGCTCGACGACGTCGGCCTGCGCGGAGAAGACCTGCTGGCGGCGCAGCCCGAGGCGGTCGATCAGGCGGTGCACGAAGAGGTCCGGCCGCGCGCTGTCCAGCGAGCCCGCCGCCTCGCGGTACAGGCGCAGGAACGTGTGGACGTGCTCACGCGCCTCCGGCGGAAGCTGCGGCGACTCGGTGGCCGCGCGCAGCGCGGAGACCATGTCGAGCCTGCGCCGCCGGGCGATCTGCACGCAGCGTGCGATGTCGACCGAGCGCAGCGCGACGGGCGGCCGCGCGAGCGCGCGGACGACCGCGCCGGCATCGCTCGGGTCGGCGAGCAGGCGCAGCCAGGCGAGCACGTCGCGCACCTCGGCCTCGGCGAAGAAGTCGGCCGCGCCGACGGGGCGCAACGCGATCGCGCGCTCCTCGAACGCCAGCGTGATCTGGCGGGCCTCGTCGCGCGGCGAGCGAACGACCACGCCGATCCGCTCGGGCCGCACGCCGCCGCGCACGAGCCGCTCGACCTCGGCGGCCACGGCCTGCGCCTGGGCGCGCTCGTCGGCGGCGCACCAGAAGCGCACGGTGCCCGCGGCGGCGGCCGCGCGCAGCGGCGTGGCCAGCCGGTCCTCGATCGGCGCGACGACCGCCAGCGCGGCGTCGAGCACCGGCTGCGGGCAGCGCTGCGACACCTCCAGGCGGACGACCTGCGCATCCGGGTGGGCCTGCTCGAAGTCGCGCACGTTCTTCGCCGCCGCCGCGCGCATGCGGTGCGCGGCGCCGTCATCGTCGGCGCAGACCGTGAGCTGCTCGTGGCCGGCGCCGAGCAGCTCGACGAGCAGCGCGGCGGCGAAGCCGAGGTCGGCGTACTCGTCGACGAGCACGTGGCGCAAGCGCTCCGCCACCCGCGTACGCACGTGCGGGCGCCCGCGTAGGAGCGCGACGGCGCGCAGCACGAGCTCGCCCGCGTCCAGCGCGCCGACCTCGGCGAGCAGCCGGTCGTGGTCGAGGTACAGCTGCGCGAACTCGACCTCGCGCCCCGCGCGCGCCCGCTCGGCGTCGTCGCCCGCGGGCAGCGCCCCCGCCCAGGCGGCGTAGTCGGCGGCGGTGATCAGCCCGTCCTTGCACCGGTCGATGCGGTCGATGACGTCGGCCAGCAGGACCGCCGGGCGCCCGCCGATGTCGTGGCTGCGCAGATGCAGGTCGTCGATCCGGTCCAGCAGCAGCGCGAGCCGGTCGGCGCGCGTCACCGGCGCGAAGAAGGGGTCGACGCCGGCCTCGGCGGTCTCGTCGCGCAGGAGCCGCGCGCAGAGCTCGCGCACGGTGTGGATCGCCAGCTCCTCGTAGGGGCGGTCGAGCGTGTCCTCGACCGCGCGGCGCAGGGCGGAGGCGCCGGCGGCCGACGGGGTCAGCACGAGGATCGACTCCGGTGCGGCATGCTCGTGCGCGACGAGCCACGCGAAGCGCCGCGCCAGCACCGTCGTCTTGCCGCTTCCCGCCCCGCCGAGCACGAGCAGCGGCCCGCCCGCGTAGGTGACCGCGCGCTCCTGGTCTGGGGTCAGCTCGGTCAGCTCCGGCACCTGCCTAGTATGCCGTCGATGTCATCGCCCCCGAGCACGCCCGGCCCCGACTGGCTGGGGGCGTGCCGGCGCGCCGTCGACGGGCTGCGCGAGGTCTTCGCCGAGCATCCCACGAGCCGCGAGCGCGTCGTCGAGACCGGCGACACCGGCGAGGGCGGCGACCTCACGCTCGTCATCGACTCCGAGGCCGAGGACGCCGTCTTCGCCCAGCTCGACGCGCTGCACGCCGACGGCGCGCGCTTCACCGCCATCAGCGAGGAGCGCGGGGTCGTCGACTACGGCGGCGGCGAGGTGCGCGTCGTCATCGACCCGCTGGACGGCTCGCTGAACGCCAAGCGCGGCATGACGCACTTCGCGCTGTCGATCGCCGTCGCCGACGGGCCGACGATGGCCGACGTGCACTTCGGCTTCGTCTACGACTTCGGGCCGCGAGAGGAGTGGTATGCGCGGCGCGGCGAGGGCGCCTGGCTCAACGGCCGGCACATCGACTCCGCGCCGGACGAGCGGCGCGACTGCGAGGGGCGCCTGGAGATCGTCACCTTCGAGTCCGCCGACCCGCGCCTGCTGGCGCCGAAGATCGCGGCGCTCGGCGAGCTCGTCAACCGCCTGCGGGCGATGGGCTCGATCGCGATCTCCCTGTGCCAGCTCGCGCCGACGCGCGTCGACGGGATGTTCACGCTGCGCCCGACGCGCTCGGTCGACGTCGCCGCCGCCCAGCTCATCGTGCGCGAGGCCGGCGCGGTCGTCGCCTTCGACGGCTTCGACGACCCGCTCGGCGCGCCGCTGGACATCGAGCCGCACGCCCGGGTGGTCGCCGCGCGCACGCCCGAGGCGCTTGCGCAGCTCATCGCGGCGCTGCAGTAGATCGCCGCCCGGCGAGCCCGCGGTGGCCGTTCGCCATGATGGACGGGTGCTCGACCGTGCCCTGACCCAGCGAATCGCCAATGCCGTGGCGCGCACGAACGCGTCCGGCCGCGGGGCCGAACCGCCCGCGCCGCTCGACCCCCTCCCCGGCGACCTCGCCGTGATCTGCGCCGACGCCGAGGCCCGCGTCGTCGCGTACACGGGGCTGCGCCCCGCCGCGCCGCTGCCCGCGCCGGAGGCCGTCCAGCGCCCCGAGTGGATCGCGGCGAACGTCGGCTCGATGAAGGCGATGCTCGATCCGGTCGGCGAGAAGCTCGGCGGCGGCCTGCTCGGCGGCGCCACGCGCAGCGCGGCCGGCGTGCTGCTGTCCGTCGAGGCGGGCGCCCTGACCGGCTATCTGTCCCAGCGCGTCCTGGGCCAGTACGAGTTCGCGCTCGTCGATCCCGACGCCAAGGCACGACTGCTCTTCCTCGAGCCCAACATCGCGCTGGCGGCGCGCCGCCTGAAGGCCGACCCCGAGCAGCTGCTGACCTGGATCGCCTTCCACGAGGTCACCCACGCGGTGCAGTTCGCGGGCGTGCCGTGGCTGCGCCCGTACCTCGCCGGCCTCCTCAGCGAGCTGCTCGAGTCGCTCGACGTGAAGTTCGACGCGCGCGCGTTGCGGAAGCTGCCCTCGCTCGACGACGTCAAGGGCCTCGTCGAGGCGGTCCGCAAGGACGGCCTCGTCGGCGCGCTCGGCTCGGGCACGCGGCGCGAGCTGCTCGACCGCGTGCAGGGCGTCATGGGCGTCATCGAGGGCCACGCCGAGCACGTCATGGACATCGTCGGCGCCGCCGCGCTGCCCGACCTCGACGCGCTGCGCAGCGCGCTGGACCGCCGCCGCCAGGAGCGCTCGCCGCTGCTGGCGATCCTCGAGCGGCTCATCGGCCTGGAGGCCAAGCTGCGCCAGTACGAGGACGGCAAGCGCTTCTGCGACACGGTCGCCGCCGGCGCCGGCGCGGCCGGTTTGCACCGCGTCTTCGACGGGCCCGAGCAGCTGCCGACGGCGGCGGAGCTGCAGGACCCGGAGGCGTGGATACGCCGGGTCGGGGTGCCGGCCGCGGCGTAGGGGCGCGCTGCGCCGCAGCGTTGGCGGGCCGTCGCGCCGCCCGGGCCCGAGCGCCTGGTCGAGCTATGCATGTCCCACATGCATAACTCGCCCCGCCCCCGCGAGGCCCGGGCCCGCACGCCGACAACCGGACGAGCCGACACCCGTCAAAGACGCAGTTCGCCGACGCTCGGCGCGGCCGCAGTCGCCAGACGGACCACGGCGCGATGGACGAGAACCAGTGTTCGCGGCGTAACCACGGCCCCATCAGGGTTTACAAACGTACGTTCGGGTACTATGCTTCTAGAACACAAGCTTAGAACTAATATCGTTAGACCTCGTCAGGAGGCAGAGATGGCCGAGACCAAGTCCACCACACGCAAGCCGCCGAGCCGGACCACCCGTGAGACCGCCGCCGTGAAGGCCGCCGCGACGCGCAAGACGAACGCGACGAAGCGCTCGACGGCCGCCAAGAAGGCCGCCGGCACGCGCGCCGCGAATCGTGGCGCCGCCGCCCGCAGCACCACCGCGCGTAAGGCCAAGGCGAGCGCTGCTCGCGGCCGGACGACCGCCGCGAAGACCGCCGCCGAGGCCAAGAACGAGATCCAGACGCCGCTGGCCCGCGTGACGGGCGTCGCCGAGAAGCTCGTCCTCGTCCCCGTCGGCGCCGCGCTGATCGCCCGCGAGGAGGTCGCCTCGACGATCGACGACCTGCGTTCCTCCTACGGCAGCCGCACGAAGGCCAAGCAGGAGCTGCGCCGCTTCGAGCGCCGCGGGTCGAGTGCCGTCAAGGGCATCGAGCGCGACGCCAAGAAGACGCGTACGCGCGTCGAGCGCGATCTGCGCCAGCGTCGCGCCCGTCTCGAGAAGGAGCTCAAGCGCGTCGACGCCGAGCTCAAGGGCGTCACCGAGCCCGTCCGCAAGAACGTCGAGCTCGTCGGCGCCAGGATCGAGAACGCCTACGAGACCAGCCGCACCGCCGCGACGAAGACCGCGACCTCGGTGCAGGAGCGGATCGCCGCGCGGGTCTAGAACTTCCCTCACAGATCGCAGCACCGCAGTACTCCTCCCCCCGCTGACGCCGCGCCCACCTTCCGGGGCGCGGCGTCGGCGTTCAACCACCCCCATTGACCCGGCGCGCGATCCACGGTGAGATGGCGTCATGGGCGAGGACGTCGATCCGTTCGGGCGCCGCAAGGACGAGAACCCGCTGGAGGCACTCGGCTGGCACGGCGACGAGACCGCGAGCACGGCGGAGCCGCAGGACGAGTCGGCGGAGTCGTCCGAGCCCGAGCAGCAGAGGTGGAAGGCGCCCCGGCGCGAGCGCGATCGCGATCGCGATCGCGCGGTGAGCGTCCGGCCAAGACGCCACGCGAGCGCCCGCCCGCCACGGCGAGCGCCGGCGAGTCGTTCCCCGAGGCCGAGCGCATCGCGGCTGCGCTGCGCTCCCAGCTGCGGGGGCGCGAGCGCTCGCTCGGCCCCGGGCGGCTCGTCCGCGGGGTGATCATCCTCGTCGTCCTCTTCGCCGTCCTCGGCGGGATCATCAGCACGCTCGTCGACGAGGGCGTCGACCGCGCCGACCGCTTCCTGCGCGAGTTCGAGACGCCCGACGTGCAGGCGCCGGCGGTGCCCGGCACCGACGAGGAGAGCCCGTCCGGCCGGCAGCAGGCCACGCTGCCCGCGCGCGGCCTGTCGGTCACCTCGCTCCTGCGCCCGGCCGCCTTCCGCAAGGCGATGACCCGACTGCGCACCGGCGGCCACGGTCGCCTCATGAACCTGCGCGTCGCGCCGGACCGGATCGACGCCTCGATGCTGACCAAGGACGGCCGCATCCGGCAGGTGCAGATCACTCCGGGCAACGCGACGCGCGTCCTGGCCACGAGCCCCAGCGGGTTCGCCGGCGCGCGCACGATGACGCTGAAGGGAATCGACACCAGCGCGCCCAACCGCCTCACGCGCTCCGCGGCCGGGCGCCTCGAGCAACCGGCCAGCCGCGTCGACTACCTCGTCCTGTCGGAGTTCGGCGGGGCCCGGCAGTGGAACGCGTACTTCAAGGGCGGGCAGATCTTCTCGGCGGACGCGGCCGGTCGCATCACCCGCCGCGTGAGCTGACCCCCGCCGCGCAGTGCGGAGCTGAGGCCGGGTTTCCTAGACTGGTTGGCATGGCGAACCAAGACGAGATCCGCACCGCTCTCGAGCGCGTCATCGACCCCGAGCTGCACCGCTCGATCGTCGAGCTGGGCATGGTCCGCTCGATCGACATCGCCGACAGCGGCGACGTCCATGTGAAGGTGTCGCTGACGACGGCAGGCTGCCCGATCCGCAACAGCTTCACCGAGGCCGTGATGCGCGAGGTCGGTGCGCTCGACGGCGTGGGCACGGTCACCGTCGACTTCGACGTCCTCTCCGACACGGAGAAGGCCGCGCTGCAGAAGACGCTCGGCCGCGGCTCGATGCCGGCCGGCGCGCTGGCCCAGGTCTCCAACGTGCTGTGCGTCGGCTCGGGCAAGGGCGGCGTCGGCAAGTCGACGCTGACCTCGAACCTCGCGGCGGCGCTGACGCTCGACGGCAAGTCCGTCGGCATCCTCGACGCCGACGTCTGGGGCTACTCGATCCCGCGCATGTTCGGCCTCGGCAGCGAGCGCCCGCCGGTCTCGCCCGAGCGCAAGATCCTGCCGCTGCAGGCCCACGGCGTGAAGGTCATGTCGATCGGGTTCTTCGTGGAGGAGGACGCGGCCGTCGTCTGGCGCGGGCCGATGCTGCACAAGGCGCTCACGCAGTTCCTCGAGGACGTCGCGTGGGGCGAGCTGGACTACCTGCTCGTCGACCTGCCGCCGGGCACCGGCGACGTCTCGATGACGCTCGCCCAGTTGCTGCCGCAGGCGCAGTTCATCATCGTCACGACGCCGCAGCCGACCGCCCAGAAGGTCGCCCGCCGCGCGGCCCAGATGGCGGGCAAGGTCTCGCTGGAGATCGCCGGCATCGTCGAGAACATGGCCGGCTTCACGACCCCGTCGGGCGAGCGCTTCCAGATCTTCGGCGAGGGCGGCGGCCAGGCGCTGGCCGACGAGCTCGACGTGCCCCTCCTGGGCAAGGTGCCGCTGACGATGCCGCTGCGCGAGCAGGCCGACGACGGCACGCCGCTGGTCTTCACCGACCCCGACGACCCGGCCGCGCAGGCGATTCGCCACGCGGCCCGCGGGATCGTCGCGATGTCACCGGTCGAGCTTCCGGTCCTGCAAGCACCGGCGCCGACGGGCATCAGCCTGCCGATGGCAGGCTGACCCCGGGCGCGGCAGCGGGACGGCGATGGGCTACGCGGCGTTGCCGGCCGTGGCGCGACCGGCTTCGGTCGCCGCGGCTACCTCGACGAGCTTGCCGGTCTCGACGTGGTAGACGTAGCCGTAGATCGGAATCGTGCTCTCGACGAGCGGATGGTTGCGGATCGTCTCGACATCCTCGACGACGGCCTGCGACTGATCGGCGATCGTCAGCCAGTCGATGTTCCTGCCCTCGGGTGAGCCGGGGCCCGCGCCGACGTCGTAGAAGCCCTCGTCGCCGAGCGCGGCGGTCTCGAGGCTCGACTCGAGCAGATCGCCCATGACCTCGTTCGTGAAGAACTCCATGCCGCAGTTCGTGTGGTGGATGACGAACCACTCGGCGGTGCCGAGCAGCTTGTGGGAGATGACGAGCGAGCGGATCGCATCGTCGCTGGCGCGGCCGCCGGCGTTGCGGATGACGTGGGCGTCGCCCTCGCTGAGGCCGGCGTACTTGGCGGGATCGAGGCGAGCGTCCATGCAGGTGAGGATCGCGAAGCCACGGGCGGGCGGCAGCGCCAGGCTGCCCTTCTCGCCGAAGTCGGACGCGTACGCATCGTTCGCGGCGAGCACTTCGTCTAGGACGGACATGAGTCTCCAATCGGTCGGACGAGAACCAAATACTACCGATTGTCGATCGGATTAGATGTATTTAGACGCACCGGCATTCTGTCACGATCACCGTCATGCCCGCAGTGCGAGCGAAACGACGGTGACCGCATGGCCCGCGTGACCGGTGTCGGCGGCTTCTTCTTCCGCTCCCGCGATCCCGACGCGCTCAACCGCTGGTACGGCGAGCATCTCGGCGTCGTGATGCTCGAGTCGCGGACCTACGACGACCCGGGCTGGTTTCAGGACCGCGGCGAGACGGTCTTCTCGGCGTGCTCGCCGGACTCCGACATGTTCGGCGGCCCGGAGAGGTCCTGGATGATCAACTTCCGCGTCGACGACCTCGACGGGATGGTCGCGCGCCTACGCGGGGCCGGCGTGACCGTGACGCCGCACGCCGAGAGCTACCCCAACGGCCGCTTCGCCGAGCTCGAGGACCCGGAGGGCAACCGGATCCAGCTCTGGGAGCCCAACGCGGCATCGATCGCGCGCGATCCGCGCGCCTGACGCCTGGACCTCAGGCCGGAGGCTTCAGCCGCTCGACTTGAAGTAGTCGGCGTTGATCTGCGTGAAGTTCTGCCACTCCTCCGGAAGCTGGTCCTCGGCGAAGCACGCGTCCACGGGACACGCCTCGACGCAGGCATCGCAGTCGATGCACTCGTCGGGATCGATGTAGAGCATTTCGACCTTGTCGTAGTCGGGCTCGTCGGTGGTGGGATGGATGCAGTCGACGGGGCACACCTCGACACAGGAGTTGTCCTTCGTGCCGATGCAGGGCTCCGCGATCACGTAGGCCATGAAGCAGTCGTTTCCTTCGCTGTCGTCTGGGGGGCGGGCCGGCCGGACATAGTATCCAGGCGTGCTCTGGCTCCCCGGTGACACGTGCTCCTGCTGACCGGCGCCACGGGCCTGATCGGGCGACCGCTGCTGCGCCGCCTGACCGCCGCCGGCGAGCCGGTGCGCTGTCTCGTGCGCGACCCGCGGCGCCTGGGCGCCGACCGCGTCCGCGTGCAGATCGCGCTCGGCGACCTCGCCGACCCACCCTCGTTTCGCAACGCGATGCGCGGCGTGCGCACGGTCGTGCATCTGGCCGGCGCGATCCGCGACCAGCCCGCCGGCTCGATCGAGGAGCTCAACGGGATCGCCACGTGGCGCATGGTCCAGGCGGCCGAGCGTGCCGGCGTCGAGCACTTCGTGTTCGCCAGCGCGCTGGGCGCCGTCAGCCACGACCGCACGCGCTACCTGCGCTCCAAGGCGCTCGCCGAGCGGGCCGTGCTCGCCTCCGCGGTGCGCCACACGGTCTTCGCGCCGTCGCTGTACTACGCGCCTGGCGATGCCTTCCTGACCCTGCTCGAGCGGCTGGCGATGGTGCTGCCCGCGGTGCCGATCAGCGGGCGCGGGCGCGCGCTCTACCAGCCGATCTGGGCCGAGGACGTCGCCGACGCCATCGCCGCTGCGCTCGCGGCCCCCGCGTCCGCCGAGGTCCGCGCGCGCTACGAGCTGGCCGGCCCGCAGACGCTCTCCTACCGCCAGATCGCCGAGATCGTGCTGCGCGCGGCCGGCCGCACCCGCCCGCTCGTCAACGTGCCGACGCCGATCGTCAGCCGCGGACTGCGCGTCGTCGAGACGTTCATGAAGTCGCGCGCGCCCGCGACGTGGGACGAGGCCGAGCTGCTGGAGGTCTCGATGACGTCGTCGGACGGCACGGCGGACGCCGAGGCCCTCGGCATCACGCCGCGCGCGATGGCGGCGGTGCTCGGCGCATGAGCCCCGCGTGAGAGTGAGCGCCTCGCCGGACAGAGCCGTGACACGATCCGCAACCGCGCTGTGCGCGGACATCCGCCACCCTCCGCCTCATCCCCCTTGAGAGGTCCCACGTGATCGCACTTCACCGTCGCAGCCGCCTGCTCGTCCTGCTGACCCTGATCGGCTCCGCGGCCGTGCTGAGCCTGGCGCTCGGTGCGCACCCGGCGCAGGCGGCGAGCTACAAGAAGTGCAGCCTCACCCAGAGCGAGCGGCAGCCGCGCGGGACGATGCCCAAGCCGACCTACAACTTCAAGCTCGAGGCCCGCAGCGTCGGGTGCGCGACGGCGAGGAAGGTCATGAAGTCCTTCCACAGCTGCCGCTCGCTGAAGTCCTATCGCTGCACGCGCAAGGTGCGTACGAAGTGGAGGTGCACCGGCCGCAAGAGCTCGAGCGCCCCCGGAATCTTCTACGCCAACTACACGTGCACGTTCGGCTCGCGGCGCGTGAGGGGCAGCTACCAGCAGAACGTCCCCACCACGTGAGACGGACCGCGCTCGTGCTGGCGGCCGCGCTCGCGCTCGTCGCCATCGACGTCGGCATCGGCTTCGCGGTGACCTCCGCGAAGCCGTGCGTCGGCGCTGCCGAGCGCGACCCGAAGCGCGACTGCGCCCCGAACACGAGCGCCACCCCCTCGCCGAAGAAGGACGACATCGGGCTCGAGCCGGCCACGGTGACCTGCAGGCCGACCTCCGAGGAGCCCGAGCCGGTCTGCACGTTCGGGGTGGCGCGCAACCGCGCCAAGGCGACGATCGCGCTCATCGGCGACAGCCACGCCCTGCACTGGCGCGCCGCCGTCGAGGTCGTCGCGAAGGCCAAGCGCTGGCGCGGCTACTCGGTCACGACCGCCGCGTGCCCGTACTCGACGGCGGTGAAGTACCTCCCCGAGGGGCTGCGCGAGCAGTGCGTCACGTGGTTCGCCGCCGCGCGCGCCTGGTTTCGCCGCCATCCCGAGGTCAGCACGGTCTTCGTCTCCCAGACGACGCGCCTGGCCACCGCCGCGCCCGGCAGGACCGAGGCGGAGCTCAAGCGGGCGGGCTACGCGCGCGCGTGGTCCACGCTGCCCCGGACGGTCAAGCGCGTCGTCGTCCTGCGCGACGTGCCCGACCCCGACGACAAGACCTTCGAGTGCGTCGACCGGGCGGTGGAAATCGGGCACCCCGCGACTCCGGCTGGCCTGCCCGACCGCCCGCGCGAGCGCGCTGCTGAACGACCCGGCGGCCACGACCGCCCGCGCCCTGCGCTCCAAGCGCTACCGCGCGATCGATCTCTCGAGCCTCTTCTGCACCCCGAAGAACTGCTACCCGGTCATCGGCGGCGTGCAGGTCTACGCGGACATCTTCGGGCACGTCACGGCGGCCTACATGCGGACGGTCGCCCCGTTTCTGCTGCGCCGGCTCGGCGGCTGAGCGCCCGTTCGCGGCCACGCCGCGTCTGCGGCTACGCCGCGGCGAGCGGGGAGGCGCGATCCGCCCACGGCGCGGCGGCCTCGATCTGCGCGGCGAGCGCGAGCAGGGCGCCCTCCTGGGCGGGCCGCCCGATCAGCTGGACGGCGAGCGGCAGGCCGTCGCCGTGCTGGTAGAGCGGCAATGAGATCGCCGGCGAGCCGGTCACGTTGCTGATCGCCGAGTAGGGCGTGAAGTGGCCCGAGCGCTCGAACGTGGCCAGCGGGTCCGGCCCGCATGGATCAAGCGCGCCGATCGGCAGCGGCGGCTGGGCCAGCGCGGGCGTCAGCAGCGCGTCGTACGGGGCGGCCCACGTCGTGATCGCGCGCCCGAGCGCCTGCAGGCGGTACATCGCCATCGTCGCCTGCACCGACGTGATCTCGTGGCACCGCGTCCACACCGCCCAGCTCACCGGCTCGATGTCCTCCTGCCGCGGCGCCGTGCGCCCGTGCAGCATCGCCGCGGAGGCCATCGACGAGCAGACCGCCGGCCCGAAGGCATGGGTGAACAGGTCGAGCAGGCCGGGCTGATGCCACGGCGGGCTGACCTCCTCCACCGCGTGACCGAGGCGCTCGAGCAGCTGTGCGGCATCGTGGGCGGCACGTGCGCAGTCCGGGTGCAGGTCGGCCTCCAGCAGCGGCATGAGCGTCGTGACGCCGATCCGCAGGCGGGGCGGGCGGGATTGGAGTCCGCGCGCCGCGGTGTCGGCGAACGGCTCGGCCGGCGGCGGGGCCCACGACGCGTCGCCGGGCTCGCTGCCCGCGAGGACGTCGAGCAGCAGCGCGGTCTCGCGCACGGTGCGCGTGAGGACGCCGTCGACGACGAGGAACTGCTCGCCGACGTCGGGCGCGAGCGAGATCCGCCCGCGCTGCGGCTTGAGCCCGACGAGCCCGCAGCAGGCGGCCGGGATCCGCAGCGACCCGCCGCCGTCGTTGCCGTGGGCGAGCGGGACCATGCCGGCGGCGACGGCCGCCCCGGAGCCGCCCGACGATCCGCCCGGGGTGCGGCCGAGGTCCCAGGGATTGCGCGTCGGCCCGAACCGGCGGCCCTCGGTCACGGGCAGGATGCCCCACTCGGGCAGCGTCGTCGTGCCGACGATGACGAACCCCGCCGCGCGCAGGCGGCGCGTGACGTTGTGGTCGCGTTGCGGACGGTGGTCGCCCGACAGCGCGGCGCCGGTCGTCAGGCGCAGGCCGGTGACCGCGCGGTTGTTCTTGATCGCGATCGGCACGCCGGCGAACGGTCGCCCGTCGCCCGCCGTGATCGCCGCCGCCGTGGCGCGCGCGCCCGCGTGATCGACGTCGACGAACGCGTTGACCTGCGGCTGCAGCGCGTCGATCCGCGCGAGCGCGGCGTCGGTGAGCTCGCTCGCCGACAGCTCGCCGGCGCGGACGAGCGCGGCCAGCTCGCCGGCCGGGCGCAGCATGAGCTCGGCCGCCGTCACGACGCGGGCGCGGGAGGGCCGACGGCGGCGGCGACCGCCACGGTGCGCCCGACGAGAAACGGCACGGCGACCACCGGCTCGCCGGTCAGCGGCTGGAAGGCGGCGCGGCTGCCCTGGGCGGCGAAGACGTCGGGCGGCGTCAGCCGGTCGGCGCGGCCGAACGCGCCGCCGCTGCGGCGCAGCGCCGCGAACGTGGCATACAGCAGCGGCCGGGCCGCCGTCGGCTGCGGGGCGGTGTACGTGATCGCCAGCGCCCCGCGCCCGTCCGCGGCGGCGCTGTCGAGCACGGCGCCGCGCTGGCGCGAGAGCACGAGCGCGGTGCCGACGACGCGCTTGTCGCCCGCGCGGACGCGGGCGAACTTCACCGCGCGCCGGCCGCCCCGCGTGCGGCCCGTCCAGGCGACGTACGTCGCGCCGCGGCTGTCGGCGATCGGCACGACCGGTGCGGCGTGCGTGCCGACGCCGGTCGGGCCGCAGCGGCGCTCGAGCGTGCGGCTGCGCCACGCGCCGTCGTCGTCGCGCACCGCCACGCCACAGGGACGTCCGGGGCTGCCCCAGGTCGCCACGACGCGACCGTTGGGGGCCACGGCGGCCGACACCCGCAGGCCCTGGATCACGCCGACCGTCCCGAAGCGCACCGTGCGGCTCCACGGCTTGCCGGCCGGCCGCACGCGCGCGGCGAGCCGCGTGCCGGCCCGCCAGACGAGCGCGCTGTCGCCGCGTTCGTTGATCGCGACGGCCGCCGTCCGGCCCACGGCGAGCTCGCGCAGCGGCCCGAAGCGCGCGCCGGCGCGACGCTCCGCGACACGCAGGAAGATCGAGCGCTCGCCGGTCCAGGCGACGATGGCGTCGCCGCGCGCGTTGGCGGCCGACCAGAAGTCGACGGCGAAGTCGCCGAGCGAGGCGAAGGTGTCAAAGCCGCCGTCGGACTGGCCGTCGGCGACGATGAGCCGGCGCCGGCTGGTCGCCGAGCGTGCTTCGCGCGCGACGAGCAGCGCGTCGGCGGCGCCCGACAGGTGGATCTGCATCGTGGCGGGCTGGATGCCGCGCAGGTCGAGCGGGCGCTCCCAGCCGCCGGCCGGGTCGCGCGTGGCCAGGCCGCCGAAGACCGGGGGGACGTGCTCGCGCTGCGCGCCGTTCCAGCTCAGCAGGCCGCGGCCCTGCGCGTCGAAGGCGAGGTCGTGCAGCTCGGCGACGTTCGCCGAGTCGGCGATCGGCTCCAGCCGCCAGGTGGCGGCGTCCGCGGGCACGGCCGCGAGGACGAGCAGCGCGAGCGCCGATGTGAGCCAGTGGGCGGTGAGCCGGAGGGTGAACGGCGCGTGACGCATGCCCGAGGCCCGCAACCTACCGGGTCGCCGACGACAGAGGGCCCGGCGGAAAGCCGGGCCCTCTGGTGAACACCGATCGGGAGTCGCTCGTGGCAACTCCGCCGGCTTCTTACATCATGCCGCCCATTCCGCCGTCGCCGCCCATGCCGGGGATGGACATCTCCTTGCCCTCGATCTCGCAGACGATCGCCTCGGTGGTGAGGATGTTCTTCGCGATCGACGCGGCGTTCTGCAGCGCCGAGCGCGTGACCATGGCGGGATCGATGATGCCGGCCGCGACGAGATCCTCGATCTCGTTCGTGGCGGCGTTCAGGCCGTGACCCTTCTTCGCCTTGCGGACGTCGTTGATGACGACCGAGCCCTCGAGGCCGGCGTTGTGCGCGATCTGACGCAGCGGCTCCTCGAGCGCACGCAGCACGATCTTCGCGCCCGTCTTCTCGTCGTCGTCGTACGTGTCGAGGTCGATGGCGCCCTCGGCCTGCAGCAGCGCGACGCCGCCGCCGGGGACGATGCCCTCTTCGAGCGCCGCGCGGGTCGCCTGGAGGGCGTCCTCGACGCGGTGCTTCTTCTCCTTCATCTCCGTCTCGGTGGCTGCGCCGACCTTGACGACGGCGACGCCGCCCGACAGCTTGGCGAGGCGCTCCTGGAGCTTCTCGCGGTCGAAGTCGGAGTCGGTCGTCTCGATCTCGGCCTTGAGCTGGTTGATCCGGCCCTTGATGGCGGCCGGATCGCCGGCACCGTCGACGATCGTCGTCGCGTCCTTGCCGACGACGACGCGGCGTGCGCGGCCGAGCTGGGAGATCGTGGTGTTCTCCAGCTTCAGACCCATCTCCTCGGTGATGACCTCACCGTTCGTCAGGATCGCGATGTCCTCGAGCATCCGCTTGCGGCGGTCGCCGAAGCCGGGGGCCTTGACGGCCACACCGGTGAAGGTGCCGCGCAGCTTGTTGACCACGAGCGTCGCGAGGGCCTCGCCCTCGACGTCCTCGGAGATGATCAGCAGCGGCTTGCCCGACTGGATGACGGCCTCGAGGACCGGCAGCACGTCGCGGACCGACGTGATCTTCTGGTTGGCGATCAGGAGGTAGGGGTCGTCGAGGACGGCCTCCATGCGCTCCTGGTCGGTGACCATGTACGGCGAGATGTAGCCCTTGTCGAAGAGCATGCCCTCGGTGAACTCGAGGTCCATGCCGAAGGTCTGACCCTCCTCGACGTTGACGACGCCGTCCTTGCCGACCTTCTCGATGGCGTCGGCGATGACGTCGCCGATCTCCTCGTCGCCGGCGGAGATCGTCGCGACGCGAGCGATCTGGTCCTTGCCGGAGACGTCCTTGGCCTGACGCGCGATGTTCGCGACGACGTCCTCGACGGCGCGCTCGATGCCGCGCTTGAGGGCGAGCGGGTTGGCGCCGGCCGTGACGTTCTTCAGGCCCGAGCGGACGATCTGCTGGGCGAGCACGGTCGCCGTCGTCGTGCCGTCGCCGGCCACGTCGTTGGTCGCCGTGGCGACCTCGCGGACGAGCTGCGCGCCCTGGTTCTGGAAGACGTCCTCGACCTCGATCTCACGAGCGATGGTCACGCCGTCGTTCGTGATCGTGGGGGCGCCGAACTTCTTGTCGAGGACGACGTAGCGGCCCTTGGGACCGAGCGTCACCTTGACCGCGTTGGCTACCGCGTCGACGCCGCTCTGCAGGGCGTTGCGGGCTTCGACGTCGTACAGCAGTTCCTTATGAGGCATAAGTTCTGGTTCTCCTTACTTAGAGGATCTTGGCGAGAACGTCGGACTCGCGGAGCACGAGGAGATCTTCGCCGTCGACCTTGATCTCGGTGCCGCCGTACTTCGAGTAGAGGACCTCGTCGCCCTCGGCCACGTCGAGCGGGATGCGCTTGTCGCCGTCCTCGTCGAACTTGCCGTCGCCTACTGCGATGACCGTGCCCTTCTGCGGCTTTTCCTTCGCGGTGTCGGGAAGGACGAGCCCACTGGCGGTGGTCTCCTCTTCCTCGATCGCCCGCACGATGAGCCTGTCGCCAAGGGGCTTGAGCTTCATGTGGTGACCCTCCAAAGTTCTCGACATTTGCTTGGCACTCGCATGGACAGAGTGCCAACGTGCTTGCGACTCTAGCATCCTTGGCACTCTCAATGGAAGAGTGCCAACCGACGTTATGTCCAGGTTGGCCGGGAGCCGCTGAATTTCCCGCGCCCGACCCGCAGACCCAGCCGCTCGTCTCGGCCACCATGTGGCCGCCGTCGGGACTTCGCAGCGTTCGCGTCAGGCGCCGACGTAGGCGGCGAGGTGCTCGCCGGTGAGGGTGCTGCGGGCAGCGACGAGGTCGGCGGGCGTGCCCTCGAAGACGATCCGGCCGCCGTCGTGGCCGGCGCCGGGGCCGAGGTCGATGATCCAGTCCGCGCGGGCCATGACCGCCTGGTGGTGCGCGATGACGACGACCGACTTGCCGGAGTCGACGAGCCGGTCGAGCAGACCGAGCAGCCGCTCGACGTCGGCGAGGTGCAGGCCCGTCGTCGGCTCGTCGAGGACGTAGACCTCGGCCTTCTCGGCCATCTGGATCGCGAGCTTGAGCCGCTGGCGCTCGCCGCCGGACAGCGTGGTCAGCGGCTGGCCGATGGTGAGGTAGCCCAGGCCGACGTCGCCGAGCCGCGACAGGATCTTGTGGGCCGCCGGCAGCTTGGCGTCACCGTCCGAGGCGCCGAAGAACTCCGTCGCCTCGGTGACCGCCATCGCCAGCACCTCGCTGATGTCCTTGCCGCCGAACGTGTACTCCAGCACCTCGGCGCCGAAGCGCTTGCCCTCGCACTCCTCGCAGGTGGAGGCGACCCCGGCCATCATCCCCAGGTCGGTGTAGATGACGCCGGCGCCGTTGCAGGCGGGGCAGGCGCCCTCGGAGTTGGCGCTGAACAGCGCCGGCTTGACGCCGTTGGCCTTTGCGAACGCCTTGCGGATCGGGTCGAGCAGCCCGGTGTACGTCGCGGGGTTGCTGCGCCGCGAGCCCTTGATCGCGGTCTGGTCGACCGACACCACTCCGTCCCGGCCGACGACCGAGCCTCCGATCAGCGAGCTCTTGCCCGAGCCCGCCACGCCGGTGACGACGACGAGCACGCCGAGCGGGATGTCGACGTCGACGTCCTGCAGGTTGTGGGTGTCGGCGCCGCGCACCTCGAGCACCCCCGACGGCGTGCGCACCGACGGCTTCAGCGACGCGCGGTAGTCCAGGTGGCGGCCGGTGAGCGTGCTGCCGGCCCGCAGCTGCGCGACGCTGCCCTCGAACACCACCTCGCCGCCCTCGGTGCCGGCGCCGGGGCCCATGTCGACGGCATGGTCGGCGATCGCGATCGTCTCCGGCTTGTGCTCCACGACGAGCACGGTGTTGCCCTTGTCGCGCAGCTGCAACAGCAGGTCGTTCATCCGCTGGACGTCGTGCGGGTGCAGCCCGATCGTCGGCTCGTCGAAGACGTAGGTGACGTCGGTGAGCGAGGAGCCGAGGTGGCGGATCATCTTCGTGCGCTGCGCCTCGCCGCCCGACAGCGTGCCCGACGGACGGTCGAGGCTGAGGTAGCCCAATCCGATCTCGACGAACGAGTCCAGGGCGTGACCCAGCGCCGCCAGCAGCGGCGCGACCGACGGGTCGTCCAGCCCCCGCACCCACTCGGCGAGGTCGGTGATCTGCATCGCGCAGGCGTCGGCGATGTTGATCCCCTCGATCTTCGACGACCGGGCCTCCGGGGCCAGGCGGGTGCCGTCGCAGTCAGGGCAGGTGGCGAAGGTGACGGCGCGCTCCACGAACGCGCGGATGTGCGGCTGCATCGCGTCGACGTCCTTGGCCAGCATCGACTTCTGGATCTGCGGGATCAGGCCCGTGTAGGTGAGGTTGATGCCGTCGACCTTGATCTTCGTCGGGTCCTTGTAGAGCAGGTCGTGGCGCTCGCGCTTGTTGTACCTGCGGATCGGCTTGTCGGGGTCGAAGAAGCCGCAGCCGCGGAAGATGCGCCCGTACCAGCCCTCCATGCTGTAGCCGGGGATCGTCAGCGCACCCTCGTTGAGCGACTTGCTGTCGTCGTAGAGCGCCGACAGGTCGAAGTCGGTGACCGCGCCGCGGCCCTCGCATCGCGGGCACATGCCGCCGAGGCGGTTGAAGGTCGCCACCTTGGTCTGGGTCTTGCCGCCTCGCTCCACCGTGATGCCGCCGCTCGCGCGGACCGAGGGGACGTTGAACGAGTACGCGTTGGGCGAGCCGATGTGCGGCTCGCCGAGGCGGCTGAAGAGGATGCGCAGCATCGCGTTGGCGTCGGTGACCGTGCCGACCGTGGAGCGCGGGTTGGAGCCCAGCCGCTCCTGGTCGACGATGATCGCCGGCGTCAACCCCTCCAGCACGTCGACGTCGGGCCGCGCCAGCGTCGGCATGAAGCCCTGCACGAAGGCGCTGTAGGTCTCGTTGATCATCCGCTGCGACTCGGCGGCGATCGTGGCGAACACCAGCGAGCTCTTGCCCGAGCCGGAGACGCCGGTGAACACCGTCAGCCGGCGCTTGGGGATCTCGATGCTGACGTCCTTGAGGTTGTTCACGCGCGCACCGTGCACGCGGATCAGCTCGTGGCTGTCGGCGGCGTGCAGCGCCGGCGAGCGCGTGTCGGTGGTCGTGGCCATGCTCAGCGCAGCTCCTGGATGCGGATCAGGTTGCCCGCGGGGTCGCGGACGGCGCAGTCGCGGATGCCGTAGGGCTGGTCGATCGGCTCCTGGACGATCTCGGCGCTGGCCTGCAGCCGCTCGAAGGCGCCGTCGAGGTCGCGGGTGGCGAGGTTGATGCTGGCGTACGTGCCCTTGGCCATCATCTCGGCGATGGTGCGGCGCTCGTCGTCGGTGATGCCGGGACTGGCCTGCGGCGGGTACAGCACGATCGACGTGCCGGGCTGGTCCGGATGGCCGACGGTGATCCAGTGCATCCCGCCGTATTCGACGTCGTTGCGCACCTCGAAGCCGAGCGTGTCGCGATAGAAGCCCAGGGATGCGTCCGGGTCGTCGTGCGGGAGGAGCGTCGAATGAATGGTGAGTTCCATGGCGGTCACGCTAGCTGCGGGTCGGGACCGGCGCTTCTCGATTCCTGACCGGTCGGGTCACCTGCTTGGCGACGCACGGCGCCATCCCCACCGTCGCGCCCGCCGCCTCGCGCCGGTAGACGCTCGGCGCGCTGCCGACGAGCTCGGTGAAGCGCGTGCTGAACGTGCCCAGCGACGAGCAGCCGACGGCGAAGCAGACCTCGGTGACGGTGAGGTCGCCGCGCCGCAGCAGGGCCATCGCGCGCTCGATCCGGCGGGTCATGAGGTAGCTGTAGGGCGACTCGCCGTAAGCGAGCCGGAACTGGCGGCTGAAGTGCCCGGCCGACATGTGCGCATCGCGGGCGAGCGCCTCGACGTCCAGCGGCTGCGCGTATTCGCGGTCCATCCGGTCGCGCACGCGGCGCAGCAGCGCGAGGTCGCGCAGGCGCTGGGTCTCCGCGGGGCTGTCGGTCACACCCGAGATCGTGCCACGTCGCGCCGGACCGCGGGCCCATCGGCGGACGCCGGCGGGCGACGCGCGCCGGCCGGGCCGGCCTGGCGACGATGCTCTAGTTCTGGGCGCCGCCGATGCCGTGCATGCGCTCGGTCATCGACGGGGGGTTCTCGATGATCTGGCTGAAGCGCACGACGGTGACCGTGTCCTCGAGCGTGACGTCACGACCGTAGATCTGCTCGAGGAAGTTGACCATCTCCTCGGTGCGCCGGAACTCGGGGTTGTCGTGCTCGATGTCGCGCGGCGAGAGCTCCTTGACGCGCTTGACCTCGACGCTGTCGATGACGGCGAGGAAGACCTTCTCGCGCGGCGAGTGCTGGTAGCCGATCGTCACGAGCACCGCCTGGTTCTTGCGGTACTTGTGCGACTTGTCGCCGAGGCGGATCGTCGCCGTCTTGCGGCCGCGCTTGAGCTGATCGGCGAAGATCGTCGAGTAGAAGTTGAGAACCTGCACAGCCGCGCAGACTACAGGCGTTCGTCCGGCTGGTCCTGCTCCAGACGCGCGAGCGCCTCGCGCACCATGTCGCGCTCGCCGGCGTACGTCAGCGTCTTGACGGCCTGCGCCGCGGGGATCCAGCGCGCGTACTCGACCTCGTGGTCGTGGTCGCCGACATCGCCCGAGACGTAGCGCAGCAGGAAGAACTCGACGACCTTGGCGATCCGCCGGCCGCCGCGCTGATACCAGTAGCGCACCTCGCCCAGCGAGCCCAGGACCTCCGCCTCGACGCCGGCCTCCTCGCGCACCTCGCGCAGGGCCGCCTCGACGGCGGACTCGCTGCCGTCCGGGTGGCCCTTGGGCAGCGCCAGCACCTTCGATCCGTCCGCCGAGCGGCGCGTCGGCACGATGACGACGACCTCGTGATCGTCGTTGATGACGACGCCGCCGGCGGAGAACTCGGTTGCCGCCATCGGGCTAATAGACGTAGCGCTCCAGTGCCGCCGGATCGTGGACCGTGATGCGGCCGCGGCCCTGCGACACGATGCCCGCGCGCTCGAGCACCGCGAGAAAGCGGCTGGCGGACTCGCGCGAGGACCCCGCGAGCTGGGCGATGTCGGCCTGGGTGATCGTCACGAGGATGTCCTGCTCGCCGGCGCCCTCGGCCTGGGCCTGGGCGACGAGTTGGCCCAGGACGCCGGCGACGCGGCTCTGCACGGTCTGAAAGGACTGGCGCGCGATCCGCTCGTTGGCCTCGCGCAGGCGGCGGCCGAGGGAGATGACGAGCTTGACGGCAAGGCCGGGGTGCTCGCGCAGCAGCCGGCGCATGTCCGTGCCCAGCACCGCGATCGCCTCGACGTTGTCGAGCGTCTCGACGGTGGCCGAGCGGCGCTCGTCGTCGAACATCGCCAGCTCGCCGAAGATGTCGCCGGGGCCGAAGTGGGCGAGCGTCAGCGTGCGGCCGTCGCCGTGCTCGCGGATCGCTCGCGCGTGACCGTTTCGCACGACGTAGCAGGTGTCGCTCTGGTCGCCCTCGCGGAAGATCACGTGTCCGGCGTCGAACGTCCGCGGGACCGTCACCGCCGCCACCTGCGCGAGCTCCTTCGGTCCCAGCGTCTCGAAGACGCGAACGTTCGTGAGCAGCTCGATCGCCTCTCGCTCGCTCGTCTGCATTGTGTGAGCAATAGCACAGAGCCGGGCGCGAAGCGCGCTTTGGGGTGGGGCGCGCGGCGGGGATCCGCGCGCCCCACCGCCGGCTCAGGCGGGATCCAGCGCGCTCTCGCGGCGCCGCCGCCGGCTGCCGCGCACCGCGAGCGCGATCCCTGCGCCGACGAGGGCCAGCGGCGCGAGCACGGCGAGTGCGACCAGCGCGATCCCGGCCAGCACCTCCAGCACGCGCAGGGCGTCGCCGGCCGCGTCGCCGGGCGTCCAGCTGCCGCCGGTCGTACCGCTCCCGGCCTCGCCGTCGCCGCGGACGGTGAGGTCCACGCGCGACAGGTCGGCGCGCCGGCGCAGCGACGACAGCTCGCCCTTGGCGCCGGCGATCCGGCTGGAGACGCTGCGCAGCTGCGCCTTGATGCTCGCGACCTGGTTCTGCGTCGTCGCGCGGGCGAGGGCGCGCAGCAGGCCGCGGCGCTCGGCGCGCGCGTCGGTCAGGCGCTCCTGCGCCGACGCGAAGCTCGCGGTGATGTCCTGCAGGCTCTGGTTGCGCTCGGTGACGTGACCGAGCTTCGACAGCGCCGCCAGCGCGCGGTCGAGGTTCTCGGTCGGGATCCGCAGGTCGAACGAGGCCTCGCCGCCGGTCGCGTCGCCGGCCCCGATCTGGGAGCTGGCGACGATGGCGCCGAAGCGCCCGACGGTGGCGATGACCGCGTCGGTCGTGCGCTCGAAGTCGTCCTCGGGCGTGCGCAGCGCGAGCACGGCGCTGCGCTCGACCTTGCGCGAGCGCGCGGGCTTGATCGCCTGCGGGGACGGCGACGGTGCGACGGTCGAGGGCGACGGGGCGGCGCCGGCCGCGCCCGCCGGCGACGTCGGCGCTGCCTCGGACTGCGTCGCGCGATCCTCCGCGGCCCCGCTGCCGCTGCCATTGCTGCTGGCGCCGGCACCGCCGGCGTCGGCATCGGGCGCGGCCGGGATCGCCGCCTCGCTGCCGCCTGACGTGAGGGCCGGCGACTCCTCGCTGGAGAACGAGTCAAGGGTGTCCGGTCCGCCGCGGCCGTCGGCGCCGAACACGACGAGGATCGCGACGAGCACGGCCGCGAGCGAGCCGGCGGCGGGCAGCAGCATCCAGCGCCGGCCCTGCCAGGGCCGGCGCACGGTCACCGGCACGCGCTCCTGTGAAGTAGGGAATCCCTCCTGCACCTCGTGCTCGAGGCGGGCGGCGAAGGCGGGCGACATCTCGGGCGCGGTGGCGCGGACGTCGCGCACGAGCTCCTCGAGCTCGCGCAGCTCGTAGGGGACGGGCTCGTGCGCGAGCGCGCGGTCGAGGGCGTCGAGCTCGTCGCGCTGCTCGTCGGTCAGGGGATCACGATGGCGCATTGCAGGCCTCCCTCAGCTTGCTGACGGCCCGATGCACTCGGGTTCCGGCGTTGGATTGACTCGTGCCGAGCACAGCGGCGATCTCGGCGTTGGACAGCCCGCCGTGGAATTTCAGGGCGACGAGCTCGCGGTCGCGCGGGGCGAGCGCGGCGAGGGCGAGGCGAACCGTGGTGCGCCGCACCGCGAGATCGGCCTCCTCCTCGGGCGCGCGCGTGGACTCGTCGGGCAGCTCGCCGACGAGCGGCGCCGAGCGCTTGCGGCGGCGCAGCTCGTCGAGGGCCGCGTTGCGCGCGATGCCGAACAGCCAGCCGCGGCGGCCGCCGCGGCGGTCGTCGAACGTCGCGCGGCCCCGGTAGGCGCGCTCGAAGGCCAGCGCCGTGACGTCCTCGGCGGAGGCGTCGTCGCCGAGCAGCGTGTGTACGTAGGCATATATGTCACGCGCACAATCGCGATACAGCGCATCGAAAGTCTCGGCCGATGTGTTGGATGGTGTTGCCATGCTCAGAGCTGCGCTCATGCGACTACTACGCCGCCGCGCCGTGATCATCACGCTGATCGCGGCGGCTGTGGGACCGGTCGCGGCCGCGCAGGCCGCGCCGGGCGACGACGGGCGCGAGCCGTGGGCCACCGTCAACGTCTGCGATACGAGCGGCGCGCCGAACACGATCGGCATCCGCGCCTCGATGCCGGGCTCGCGGGGCGGCCAGGAGGAGCGCTACATGCGCTTCGTCGTGCAGTACTTCTCGCGCGCGGACGATCGCTGGTACCGCATCGCGGCGGGCGACTCCAGCTACCTGTCGATCGGCAAGGGACGCAAGCCGCGCCAGTTCGGCCGCTCGTTCCGGATCGAACCGAAGGCCGGCCAGCCGGTGCTGCTGCGCGGCCGCGTGTTCTTTCAGTGGCGGGTCAAGGGCGAGGTCGTGCGCCGCGCGAGCGCGCTGACGCGCAAGGGCCACCGCTCGAACACCGGCGACGACCCCGAGGGCTACTCGGCGTCGACGTGCACGATCAGCTCCGACTGAGTCCCGCTAGGACCCGAACAGCCGCGGATCGTTGGAGATCACGCCGGTGACGCCGCAGCGCTCGAGCTCGGCGATCCGCTGCGCGTCGTCCACCGTCCACGCGTAGAGCTCGCCGCCGGCGCTGCGGATCGCGTCGGCCAGGCGCGGGGTGACGAGCCGGTAGTGCGCCATCAGCGCGTCGATCTCGCCGCGGCGCACGCGGTTGGCGGCGACGCCCGGCAGGGCGCGGCGCACGTAGGTCAGCACGGCCATCGCGGGCAGCAGCGTGACCGGGTTGGCGAGCGGGTTGCGGCGCATTCGGGGAAGCGACCAGCCCAGGCGCAGCTCGGGGTGACGCTCGCGCAGGAGCGCCAGCGAGGAGTTCTCCATCGTCGAGACGAGCGCGCGCTCGCCCAAGGCGTGCTCGCGCAGCGCGGCGGCGACGCGGTCCTCATAGCCGTCGGTCTTCATGTCCACGATGAGCTCGATGCCGTCGTAGGCCGCGCCGGCGAAGTGCGCAAGCCCTTCCTCGAGCGTGTGGGCGGTGCGCCCCGCGGCGTCCTCCCAGTCGTGGGCGAGCAGGAGCTGCCCCGTCCCGTCGGGACGCTCGGGCAGGACGTCGAACTCGATCATGTCGACGCCGTGCGCCAGCGCCGCGGCGAAGGAGTCGAACGTGTTGCCGGGGGCGATGTGGTCGGCGCCCTTGTGGCCGACGCGGCGCATCGCGCCGATCGCCCGCCCGTTGGTCGCGCTGCTCACGACTGACATCCCTCGCACCAGTACGTCAGCCGGTTCTCGTCGCCCTGGTGGCGGCTGCGGATCGGCGCGCCGCAGCGCGGGCACGGGCGGCCGGCCTGCGCGTAGACGACACGGTGTACGTCCTGCATCCCGTCGTGGGCGGACTGCTGCATCCTCGGGCGGGTGAAGCGGACGATCGCCAGCGCCTCGTCGTCGCTGACCTCGCGCGCCGGCCGCCACGGATCGACGCGGGCGCCGAAGCAGCCCTCGCACTTCCAGAGGTTGCCGATGCCGGCGATCGTGCGCTGGTCGAGCAGCGCGTCGCCGATCGCGCGGCCGGGGTCGTCGGCCCGCAGGCGCTTGAGGAACTCCCGCTCGTCGAGCTCGGGCGCGAGGATGTCGGGGCCGAGCATCGCCAGGCGGCGATCGAAGCGCGTGCGCGACTCGGTCAGCAGCTCGAGCACCGGACCGTCGAACTGCACGACCTCGCCCGCGTCGGTGCGCAGCACGAGCCAGGCGCGCCGGTGGGCGCGGCGCCAGCGCTGGCCGTCGCGGTACGTGCCCCACGAGCCCGTCATGCGCAGGTGCGAGTGGATCGCCAGGTCGCCCTCGAAACGCACGAAGAGGTGCTTGCCGTGCGCGTCGACGCGGGTGACCGCGCGGCCGGCGAGCTTCTCGGGCCAGCGCTCGCCGCGCAGGCGCGGGTTGGGGTGCGCGATCTCCGGGATCCGGCCCTCGACGAGCGGGCGGATGCGGCGTGCGGCGTAGTGGATCGTGTCGCCCTCGGGCATGGCTTTCGTTCAATCTAGTGTCGTAAATCAGAAGTTCGCACGCATCTGACGGCGCCGGAACGCGTCTGCCGGCACCCGGCATCCACGGCCGTACCACCGGTACGACTGTGGATGCCGGTCACCGGCAGACACGCCCCGGCATCCCTCCGCTGCGCACGACCTTCCGACCCACGACACTAGAACGCGTGCAGGCTGCAATCGACGCGCTGGGACGGATCGTGGGGGCAGAGCACGTCCAGGCCGGCGTACGCGTCGGCGACGTCGCGCGTGGCCGGCGAGCCGGCCACGCTCGTGCGACCCGGCGACGCGCAGGAGGTGGTCGACGTCGTGGCCTGGTGCTACGCCCACGACGTCGCGATCGTGCCGGTCGGCGGGCGCAGCGGGCTGGCCGGCGGGGCCGCCGTGGTGCAGACGGAGGCTGCGACGGTCGCGCTGTCGCTGGAGCGGCTGCGCCGCGTGCGCTCGTTCGCGCCGGAGCTGTGGCGGATGGAGGCCGAGGCCGGCGTCACGACCGCCACGATCGCCCGCCTCGCGCGCGAGAACGGCCTGCTGTTCGCCCCCGACCCGGGCGCGCCCGAGCAGTCCCAGCTCGGCGGGACGATCGCGACGAACGCCGGCGGGCCGCATGCCTTCAAGTACGGCGTGACCGGCGACTGGGTGACGGGCCTGGAGGCGGTGCTCGCGCCGGGCGAGCTCGTGCGCGCCGGCGGCGCGACGCGCAAGGACGTCGCCGGCTACGACCTCTGCGCGCTGCTGACCGGCTCGGAGGGGACGCTGGGCGTCATCACGGCCGCCTGGCTGCGCTTCGTGCCGGCGCCCGAGGAGCGCCTGGTGGTCGCCGCCGACTATCCGGACGCGGCCGCGGGGTGCGCGGCGGTGCTGCGGGTCTTCGGGTTCGGCGTAATGCCGGCGGCGCTCGAGTTCTTCGACGAGGGTGCTGTGCGCGCGGCGGGCGCGGCGTTTGCGGAGGGCGGCCTGGAGGGCTTCGTGGTGGTCGCCGAGGCGGACGGTTCACGCGCGGAGGCCGCGCGCGTGCGCGAGGAGCTGTGCGAGGCGCTCGCGCCGGGCGCCCGCGTGGTGCATGCGCCGGCGGCGGCTGCGGCGCACGCGATCTGGCGCTGGCGCGACGGCGTCTCGCTGGCGGTGACGGCGCGGCGCGGGGCGAAGCTCTCCGAGGACATCGCGGTGCCGGTCGACCGCCTCGCCGAGGCGGTCGCCGAGACGGTGCGCATCGGAGCGCGCCACGATCTCGAGGCCTGCTCCTGGGGCCACGCCGGCGACGGCAACGTCCACGCCACCTTCCTGCTCGATCCCGGGGACGAGGGGCAGCGGGCGCGAGCCGGCGAGGGCGCGCACGAGCTCTTCGACCTCGCGCTGCGGCTCGGCGGGACGGTCACCGGCGAGCACGGCATCGGCGTCCTCAAGGCCGGCCAGCTCTCGCGGCAGTGGGCGCCGGGCGCGGTCGCCGCGCAGCGTGCGATCAAGGTCGCCCTCGATCCGAAGGGCCTGTTCAACCCCGGAAAGAAGGCGCCCTGACCACTGCGGCTCAGGTGTTCGCGAGCGCGTAGACCTGCGTGAGCCGGAAGCTGTTGCCGGACGGGTCGCGGAATGCGGAGTCGATCCCGTACGGACGCTCCTCGGGCTGCTCGGAGAACTCGACGCCGCGCGCCCTGAGCTCCTCGTAGGAGGCCTGGACGTCGTCGGTCGTGAGGAAGACCGTGCCGGCGAAGCCCTTGGCCACGAGCGCACGGACCTGACCGGCGGTGTCCTCGTCCATCAGCGGCGCCCCGGGGATCGCCATCAGCGTGATCGAGAAGTCGTCCTGGCCGGGAGGGCCGACGGTGAGCCAGCGGAAGTTGTCCATCTCGGGCATCGTCACGTCGGCGCGAACCTCCATGCCGAGCTTCTGCGTGTAGAACGCGAGGGCCTCGTCCTGGTCGTGGACCCACAGCTGTGCGTTGGCGATCCTGATCATCGGTTTCTCCTTGGTATCTCATCCCGGCGGGAGAGGCGATTGAAGTGATGGGCAGCACGCTAATCCGGCGCGGGCTCGCTGTCTTCTCGAAACGTGCGGCGTTGCGGGCGGCTGTAGAAGTGGACCAGGCAGGCCGGGACCCGGGCATGGTCGGCCGCCGGCGGATACGCCGCTCGGTAGGCGGCGGGCGACAGCCCGAACATGCGCGTGAAGCTCGTCGTGAACGATCCCTGGCTGACGAGCCCGACCGACAGGCAGATGTCCGAGACCGAGCGATCGGTCGTGCGCAGCAGCATCGCGGCCCGCTCGAGGCGGCGGGTCAGCAGGTAGGCGCGCGGCGTCTCGCCGAAGGCCCGCCGGAACTCGCGGCTGAAGTGCGCGCGCGACAGGCCGGCCGCGGCGGCCATGTCGTCGACGCCGATCGCATCGAAGTAGCGCGCGTCCGCCAGGTCCTTGGCGCGCAGCAGGTGACGCTCGGCGGGAACGTGGGCCATGCCGGTCCTCAGTATCGCCGCTGCGCGAGCAAGTCTTCTACTGTCTCGCCCGTGCCTTCCGACCTCGTCCCCACCGCGCGCGAGCTGATCGCCGCGCTCGGCAGCAACACCTGGACCGATGGCCGTGCCGAGCGGCTCATCGACACCTTCGCCCAGACGATGGGCCGCGCGACGCCCGCCGAGTCACGCGAGTCGCTGGCGCTGCTGGCGTCGGGCCTGAACTCGCTCGAGCCCGAGCCCGCCGGCGTCGCCGCGCGGATCGTCGGCGCGATGATCGAGTCCGGCCATGACCCCGAGCCCGCGCGCGCCGCGATGCTCGGCGCCCTGCAGACGACCCTGCCCGCCTGCGCGACCCTCGCCGAGGAGGCCGAGGCCGCCGTCGGCGAGCCCGACGAGGACCTCGACGTCAACGACGACGCGATCGACGAATGGCTGGCCGACCAGCGCGCGCACGCGCTCAACGAGGCCGCCGGCCGCCACCCCGCCGCGCTCGAGGCCTGGCAGCGCCTGCACGAGATCTGGCCGGGCGCGATCGCGCTGCTGTCGGTCGATCCCCAGGCCCGCGCCGAGGCGAGCGAGCTCGCGCCGGTCGCCGAGCGGATCGAGGAGGTCCACGAGGCCGCGGGCTGGCTGCGCGCGATGCTCACCGTCCTCGACGAGGAGCCCTACGTGGCGATCGAGCCGGGCACGCGGACGGGCATCGTCGGCCGGATGAGCGGCATCGTCGAGAACTTCCAGCTCAACACGCTGCTCATGGACGAGTTCCCGCGCGACGAGCCGCGGGTCTCCAAGGCGGCGGTCGCCGTCGCCCGCGGCAGCGGCCCGCAGCAGATCGACGAGACCGTCACGGGCGTCTGGAACCTCTACACCTACGCGGCGCTGCGCCCAGGCGGCGAGCTGCCCGACGCGACCGATCGCGACTACGCGGGCACATGGATCTGGAACGAGGGCATGCCCGCCGACATCCCGGTCCTCGACGGGCACCGCGTGATCCTGCTCGGCCCCGCCGAGCCCGTGCGCAGCTGGCCGGCCCAGCGGATGTTCCTCAAGCTGCCCGCGCGCCTGACCGCCGAGGTGCTCGACGAGAGCGCCCTCGACGCGTGGATGGCCAAGATCGAGGCCGCCGCCGCGCAGGCCACCGAGCTGGGCTGACGTCCGCGCGCCGCTCAGGTGCGCGGCGCGTAGCGGCTGTGCAGCATGAGGTCGTTGCCGTCCGGGTCGGTGAAGAGCGCCATCTTGCAGACGCCGGTGTCGAGCGTCTCGCCGGCGAACTCGACGCCCTTGGCCTCGAGGTCGGCGCGCGCGGCGTCGACGTCGTCGACGTGCAGGGCCGGATGGGCGTTCTTCTGCGGTGCGAACGGCATGCCGAACTTCGCCGGCTCCCAGATGCCGAAGCACGTCTCGCCCACCCAGAACTCCGCCTCCGAGCGCTCGTCGGCGCGCAGGCCGAGCGTGTCGACGTAGAACGCCCGTGAGCGGGCCCAGTCCTGCGACGGGATGCCGACGAAGTCGAGCTTGCTGATCATGGTCGCCTCCTTGGGGTGCGGTGAGCTACCCCCGTAGGGTCCCAGGCATTGCGGTCAGGAGCTGTCCTGGTTGCGCCGGCACCGGTGCCGGGCAGGCTCACCGATGAGTTCATCGCGATGGCGGCGTCTATGGGCCAAACAGCGAGACGGAGGATGAGTCATGGGATCAATTCACGTACACGAGTTCATGAGCCTCGACGGCGTCTTCGACAGCCCGTCGTGGACGTTTCAGTACGGCTTCGACCCGAAGATGGGCGAGGTGCTCGGCGAGGTCTGCGGGCGCTGCAGCGCCATCCTGCTCGGGCGCACGACGTACGAGATGTTCGAGCCGGCCTGGTCGAACCGGACCGCCGAGCAGGATCCGGGCGCGCCGTTCTTCAACGACACCACGAAGTACGTCGTGTCGGGAACGTTGACCGAGGCCACGTGGCGCAACTCCGAGCTCATCGGAGCCTACGACCCCGATGTGATCGCCAAGCTCAAGGACGAGTCCGAGGGCGACCTGTACGTCAGCGGCAGCGGCAGGCTGGTCCGGGCGATGCTCGCCGACGGCCTGATCGACGAGCTGCACCTGTTCGTCTACCCGCTCACCCTCGGCTCGGGCCCGCGCCTGTTCAACGACGGCGACGCCCCCGCCAAGCTGTCGGTCGCGACCACGGACACCTATGACAACGGCGTCGTCTACCTCAACTACCGGCCGCAGGTCTGAGCGGCGCCCTACGCGCTGAGCGTGAGCTTGCTCGGCCCGGCGCGGAAGCCGACCTCGATCAGCAGCGACTCCAGCGGCGAGCCGACGACCGGCTCGCCGTCGACGCGCTCCAGCGAGAGCTTGCGCCCGCGGCCGCCGGTGACGAACTGGGCGAGCGCTTCGAAGGCGGGAACGAGGCGCGGGTCGGAGTGGTCGACGAGCGTGGCGATGCCGCGGCCGCCCTTCTCGACGTAGAGCACGGGCTCGGCTCCGGCGAGCACGACGTAGGCGCCGCGCACGCGGGCGGGCTTGCGCGCGCCCTCCTCGTCGCGCCGCGGCCAGGGCAGCGCCGCGCCGTAGGGCTGCGCGGGGTCGGTGGCGGCGAGCACGACCGGCGCGGACTCCTCGACGTCGCGCTGGGCGCGCAGCCGCTCGACCGCACCCGGCAGCGCGAACTGCGCGCCGCCGAGGCCCTCGACGAAGTAGCCGCGCCGGCAGACGCCGAGCGTCTCGAGCTGCGACAGCGCGTCGTAGAGGATCGAGAAGCCGCCCGGAATGCCCTCGGCGAGAACCTGCTCGCGCGTGACGATCCCGTAGCGCTCGAGCAGCAGCTCGGCGAGCGTGCGGCGACGCTGGCCGACCTCGGGCTCGTGGCGGAAGATCGTGTCGGTCAGCGCCCAGCGGCCCTGCACGGTCGCCTGGGTGCCGCCGCGGCGGGCGCCGAAGCGCCGCCCGGCCCCGTATCGGCCACCGCCGGAGCGTGCCCGCGCCAGCGTCAGCCGCGGCGCGCGCAGCGGCGCGAACGCGTCGTTGGTCACCTCGCCCGCCCACACGAGGTCCCACAGCGCCTCCTGCACGGCCTCGGGCTCGAGCGCCACGTCGGCGAGCAGGTCGGTGAAGAAGCACGGCGACTCGAGCAGCCGCTCGCGGATGAGCTCGTGCTCGGGCTCGGCCGGTACCGCCGCGCCGCGCGAACCCATTCCCGCCCGCCCCCCGCCCACCCGGCCGATCGCCTCGGCGTCCTCGCGGAAGTACAGCGCCACGCGGCCGGTGCTGCGCCCGAGCGTCCCCGCGCCGAGCCAGACGACCTCCCCGCTCGCGCACAGCTGATCCAGCCAGGCCGGCGAGTACGCGCCGACGCGGCGCGGCAGCACGTCGCGCTCCCACACCTCGGCGGGCAACGCCATCCCCTGCAGCGGGACGAGCACCTCGCGCAGGCGGTCGATGCCGGCGCCGGCGGCGGGATGGCGGTCGACGCCCTGCCAGGACGGCAGGAACGCCGCCAGCGCCCGCTGGTCGGCGGGCTCGATCTCCTTGCGCAGCGCGGCCAGCGAGGCGCGCCGCAGCCGGCGCAGGACCTCGGTGTCGCACCACTCCGGCTCGCCGGGGCGGCCGTCGGGGTGAAGCTCGCCGCGCACGATCTCGCCGTCGCGCTCGAGGCGCTCGAGCACGATTTCGACCCCACCCGCCCCGACGTCGTAGCGAGCGTGCAGCTGCGCCGTGGTGAACGGTCCGTGCGTGCGCGCGTAGCGCGCGACGAGCTTGGGCAGCGCGTCGGGCACGTCGGCGGTGAACGCGTCGGGCAGCCCACCGGGCGGGACCGCGCCGAGCGCGTCGCGGTACAGGCCGGCGTCGTCGGCGGCGATCCAGCGCGGCTCGCCGCCGATGCGCAGCACGATCGCGCGGCGTTCGTCACGCAGCGTCTCGAGCATCCGGTCGGCGTCGACCCCCGCGAGCACGCGGTCGTGCACCTCCTCCGGCGTCAGGTCGCCGAGGCGGCGCAGCACGTCGGCGAGCGCGTCGCGCGTCTCGGCCCGGGTGCGCTCGGAGCGGTGCTGCAGGTCGTCCTGCACCATCTCCAGGGCGCCGCGGTCGATGAGCTCGCGCAGCTCCTCCTGGCCGAGCAGCTCGCGCAGCAGCTCGCGGTCCAGCGACAGGGCGGCGGCGCGGCGCTCGGCGTTGGGCGCGTCGCCCTCGTACATGTACGTCGCGACGTAGTCGAACAGCAGCGACGAGGCGAACGGCGACGCCGTCGGCGTCTCGACCTCCACCAGCGACAGCTCGCGCGAGTGCAGGCCGCGCAGCAGGTCCTCCAGGCCGGGGACGTCGAGCACGTCGCGCAGGCACTCGCGGTAGGTCTCGAGGATGATCGGGAAATCGGGGTAGCGCTTGGCGACCTCCAGCAGCGACTGCGACTTCAGCCGCTGCTGCCACAAGGGCGTGCGCTTGCCCGGGTAGGCGCGGGGGATGAGCAGCGCGCGGCCGGCGTTCTCGCGGAAGCGCGCGCCGAACAGGGCGCTCGACGCCAGCTCGGCGACGACGGCCTCCTGCACCTCGTCGGGCTCGACCATGACCAGCTCGGCGCCGGGCGGCTCATCGGCGTCGGGGAGATGGACGATGATCCCGTCGTCTGACCAGATCGCGTCGGACTCGAGGCCGTAGCGCTCGCGGATGCGCCGCGACAGGGCCAGGCCCCAGGCGGCGTGCACGCGCCCGCCGTAGGGCGACAGGACGCACAGGCGCCAGTCGCCGATCTCGTCGCGGAAGCGCTCGACGACGATCGTGCGATCGCTGGGGATGACGCGCGTGGCGTCCTGCTGCTCGCGCAGGAAGTCGAGCAGGTTCTTCGCCGCGAACGCGTCGAGGTCGTAGTCGGCCTGCAGCGTCTCGGGTGCCTGGTCGACCGCCCAGCGGCTGAACGCGCCGATCGCCTTGCCGAGCTCCTTCGGCCGCCCGACGCTGTCGCCCTTCCAGAACGGCAGCGCGCCCGGCGCGCCCGGCGCCGGGGTGACGATGACGCGGTCGCGGCCGATCTCCTCGATGCGCCAGGTCGACGCGCCGAGCAGGAACGTCTGGCCGGCGCGCGCCTCGTAGACCATCTCCTCGTCGAGCTCGCCGACGCGCCGGCCGTCGGGCAGCGTGACGCTGAACAGGCCGCGGTCGGGGATCGTGCCGGCGTTCGTGATCGCCAGCTGGCGTGCGCCCTTGCGCGGGCGGATCGTGGCGCCGACGCGATCCCAGACGATGCGAGCGCGCAGCTCGGCGAACTCCTGCGAGGGATAGCGGCCGTCGAGCATGTCCAGGACGTTCTCCAGCAGCGGGCGCGACAGCTCGGCGTAGGAGTGGGTGCGGGTGACGAGCGCGTAGAGGTCGTCCACGGCGATGGGATCGTCGTCCTCGCGCGACGCCGCGATCGAGACGATGTGCTGGGCGAGCACGTCGAGCGCGTTGCGCGGCACGACCGTCGGCTCGATCTCGCCCGAGCGCATGAGCTTGCAGACGACCGCGCACTCGAGCAGGTCGGCGCGGAACTTCGGGAAGATGCGGCCCTTGGAGGTGTCGCCGACGTTGTGGCCGGCGCGGCCGATGCGCTGCAGCCCGCGCGCGACGGACTTCGGCGACTCGACCTGCAGGACGAGGTCGACGGCGCCCATGTCGATGCCGAGCTCCAGCGACGAGGTCGCCACGAGGCAGGGCAGATCGCCGGCCTTGAGCATCTCCTCGACGACGAGGCGCTCCTCGCGCGCGAGCGAGCCGTGGTGGGCGCGGGCGATGTCGACCGGGGTCGCGTCCTCGGGCAGGTCCTTGTTGGCGAGCTCGTTGAGCCGCAGCGCGAGGCGCTCGGCCCCACGGCGCGCGTTGACGAAGACGATCGTCGAGCGGTGCTGTTTGACCAGCCGGAGGATCTCGGGGTAGATCGCCGGCCAGATCGAGCGGCGGGTCGCCTCGCCGCCGGCGATCGCCTCCAGGGGATCGAGCGGGTCGGCGCCCGCGGCGCGGCCTGCTCCGGCTCGACCATCGACTCGACCGGCACGTGGATCTGCAGGTCCAGCGGCTTGCGCACGCCGGCGTCGACGATCGTGCAGGTCCGCCGCGGGCCGACCATGAAGCGCCCGACCTCCTCGAGCGGGTTCTGCGTCGCGGACAGCCCGATCCGCTGCGGCTCGTGGCCGTCGGCCTGCAGCGCCGCCAGCCGCTCGAGCGTCAGCGCGAGGTGCGAGCCGCGCTTCGTCGCCGCGACCGCGTGGATCTCGTCGAGGATGATCGCCTCGATGCCCGTGAGGATCTCGCGCGCGCCGCTGGAGAGCATGAGGTACAGCGACTCGGGCGTCGTGATGAGGATGTCGGGCGGGTTGCGCCGCATCGCCGCGCGGTCGCGCTGCGGCGTGTCGCCGGTGCGCACGCCGACGCTCAGGTCGGCGCCGATCCCGCGCAGGGGCGCGCGCAGGTTGCGGTCGATGTCGTAGGCGAGCGCCTTCAGCGGCGAGACGTAGACGAGCCGGACGCCCGGGCGCATCGGCGGCGCGCGGCGTGCTGCTCAGGCGGTCGAGCGCCCAGAGAAACGCGGCGAGTGTCTTGCCCGAACCCGTCGGCGCGGTGATGAGCACGTGCTCGCCGGTCGCGATCGCCGGCCAGGCCTGCGTCTGGACCTCGGTCGGCCCCTCGAACGCCGACGCGAACCAGTCCCGGACCGTGGGGGTGAAGCCTTCGAGTGCCACCCTTCCCAGGCTAGCCCCGATCGCGGCCAATCTGTGTCCTAGACGTGCACTGCGACACCGGCGGATTCGCTCTGCGGGTGAAGCGTGGCGCGAAGCTGTTCGTAGCGAACAGGTTTGCGCCACGCTGGGGCGTACCGCAGGTGACGACGAACGTCATGATCCTGCCTCGTCAAGCCCGGCCAGCGTGCGCGCCCGCAGCAGCACCGCGTCGAGCATCGGCTCGGTCAGCACGCCCGTGAACGTGTTCTGCTGGCTGGGATGGAACGTCCCCAGCAGGACCGGCGCCGGTGGCTCGAGCGCCAGCTCGACGCCGTGGCCGAAGCGCGGCCGCGGCCGCGGGAGCGTTACGCCGGCGGCCGCGAGCAGGCGCAGCGCGGCGTCCCACGCGAAGGCGCCGAGGCAGACGATGACCTGCACGCCGACGAGCAGCTCGAGCTCGCGCAGGGCGTAGGGCAGGCACGTGTCGCGCTCGGCCGGCGTGGGCTTGTTGGCCGGCGGTGCGCAGCGCACGGCCGCGGTGATCCAGGCGTCGCGCAGCGCCAGGCCGTCGCCGGCGTGCACCGACGTCGGCTGATTGGCGAAGCCCGTGCGGTGCAGCGCCGCGAAGAGGAAGTCGCCGGAGCGGTCGCCGGTGAAGACGCGCCCGGTGCGGTTGGCGCCGTGGGCGGCCGGCGCCAGGCCGAGGAGCATGACGCTCGCGTCGGGGTCGCCGAAGCCGGGGATCGGCCGTCCCCAGTACGCCTCGCCGGCGAACGCAGCGCGCTTCTCGCGGGCGACGAGCTCGCGCCACGCCACCAGGCGCGGACAGGCGAAGCAGCCGACGATCTCGCGCTCGAGCTGCGCCAGGCGGGCGAGCCGGTCCGCGCGCTCGGGCGCCGTGCTCAAGAAGCGTGCGGAGGCTGCATGAGCAGCCCGAGGATGAGCCGCTCGACGAGCGGCTGCAGGTCCGTGACGCGCTCGGGCTGGCCCGTGCGCAGCTGGCGCGATACGAGCTCGAACGTCGCGCCGACGATCGCGAACGCCTCGTCGGGCGAGGCGTAGGCCGGTCCGCCGGTGAGCTCGGCGGCCTTGACGGTCTGGTCGTACATGACCTGCGCGAAGCCGTTGAGCGCGGCGACGCGCAGCTCCGCGAGGCGCGGGCCGGCGCCGACGGTCTCGACGAGGATCGCCTGCGCCATCGCCGGGTCGTCCTCGATCGCCGCGAGGATCGCGTGCAGCCCGGCGCTGTGGCGCTCCTCGAACCTGCGCGCCGCGCCGCGCGAGGCCGCGACGAGCTCTTCGACGAGCGACGCCGTGGCGTACTCGAAGAGTGCGATCAGGCACTCCTCCTTGTTGGCGAAGTGCTCGTAGAACGTGGCCTTCGACATGCCGGCCTGGCGGCTGATCGCCTCCGCGCTGGCGTCCGCGTATCCCACCCGCGAGAACACGATCGCGGCCGCGTCGAACAGGCGGTGCCTCTGCACCTCGAGCCGAACCTCGAGCGGCGGCGCATGGCGTCCGCGCGGGATCGGCTGCTGCGATGACTCGAGCTCAGGGGTCAACGCCTGCCAGTGTAGATGCGACTTCGCTCACGGTCGCCGCGCCGGCCAGATCGCAGAGCGCGGCACCCCGCTACGCTGCGGCGCGATGCGAACCGCGCTCCTGCTCTGTGCCCTCGCCCTCACGCTGACCGCCTGCGGGGCCGAGCCACGCGACTCCGCCAAGGAGTTCCGGGGCGCCGAGCGCGCCGTTGCCGAGGCCGTCGAGGATCTCGAGTCGGCCGCGCGCAAGGACGACAGCGAGGTCGTCTGCACGAAGCTGTTCGCCGAGCGGCTGCTGGCGACGCTCAGAGAGCGACGCACGGACTGCGAGGACGCCGTCAAGGACGCATTCAGCGACGCCGACGCGATGGACCTCAGCGTCGAGGAGGTCACGATCACCGGCACGACGGCCACCGTCAAGGTGACCTCCGGCACCGGCGACGCCAAGCGAGACGACACGCTGCAGCTCGAGAAGTCGGGCGCCTCGTGGCGCATCTCCTCGCTGCAGGCGTAGCCGGGGCCGCCTGTGTGAGCTGGCGCACATGACTTGACAGCGCGGCCCCGGGCGCAAGAAGCTCGCACAGTCGGTCGACTTCGAACAACGGGGAAATCCATGAGTGATGTTCAAGCGATCGAGCCCGTCGGCGGGCTCAAGATCGCGAGCGAGCCGCTGTCCGCAGATCCGTACGTCCGCAGCATCCACGGGCATCTGACGGATCCGGACCTCTTTCGCAGCGACCCGGCGCGCACGCGCGCGCTGCACGAGGAACTGCTCGTGCCGTTCCTGGACTTCTTCCTGCGCAACGACCACGGCGGCTACTACGAGTCGCTGTTCCGGCGCAAGGGCATGCTCGACGAATCCGGCGGCGCGCCGGCGATCCGCGGCGACGTGGTCCTCGAGGACCTCGTGCGGCTGCGCATCCACTCCGACGACCTGCGCGGCGAGCGGGGCCAGCGCCGGCGGCTGATCGGCCCGGCCGTCGAGGCGGAGCCGCGTGGAAAGGTGTTCAGCTCCAGCGGGACGACCGGCAACGAGGACGGTCCGGTCACGATCGTCCGCTCGCCGCTGCAGCTACACCTCATGGCGCTGGGGATGGGCGCGCAGATGCAATGGTCGATCGGCCATCCGATCGCCGGCACGACCACGCTCATGCAAGCCACCCCCGCGATGGCCAAGGCCGTCGGGATGCCGTACGTCGTCAGCGACGCGTTCACGACGTTTGGCGCAACCGAGGTCATCTACGGGGCGCGCATGCGAGATGACCCCGACGAGCCGAACCCCTGGCGGCGCATCGAGCCCGATATCGGCGAACTGCAGCGCTTCCTCGCCGCGCCGACGCCGGGCAAGCTCGCGATGTTCCCGACGCCGCTGCTCGCCGCGCTCGCCGGCGATCCGGACCTCCTGCGCACGATCAGCCTCGACGGCGAGCCCTATCTCGACATGGGCGAGGGCGCCGTGCTGTTCACCGGCGGCGGGCTGAAGTCCAGGACGCAGTTCGCCACGATGCGCGAGCTGCTCGACGCCGCCCACGGCGCGTTTCGCGCACGGCGCGACGGCGAGCTCGTCGGCGCCCCGATCCTCGACGGGCTGGGGCTCACCGAGACGTCGCTGTTCTTCTTCCCGAAGGCCGGAGCCCCGAGCGATCCCCGCACGTGGGTCAAGGTGCCCCACCCCCTCAGCTACGTCGGGATGCTCGAGTCGCCGCAGCGCCTCGAGCTCGTGCCCGGCGACGAGTACGGCCGGGAGCGGCTGCTCTTCTACGTGAACTTCGCCTGCGTCGACTACCTCGAGGCTGTCGTGCCCGGCGACGTCGTCGTGCGCGAGGCCACGCCCGACCTGCACCAGGACGGCTTCGTGTACGCGCGCCGCGCCGCGGCCGACGAGGGCTTCAAGATCCGCGAGGGCTGCGGGTGAGCACCATCCAGGAGGTCACGCGCAGCCTGCGCGCCGAGGCCGTCGACCTCCGCTTTGCCGCCGCGCTCGACAGCGGGGTCGCGGCGCTGCTCGACATCCCCGCCGACGAGAAGCTCGACGCGCTGGACATGGGCGCGCGCTACCTCTTCTCGGCCCGTGGCAAGAAGACGCGCGACCGGATCGTCGCCGATCTCGTCGCCGGCGGCTTCGCGGAGACCTCGGCGCGCGACGAGGTCGACATGCTGCCCTACCTGCTGTCGCGCCGCTACCTGGAGACGATCGTCTCCAACTCCGCCGCGTTGCCGGGCGGTGCGGGACTGCTCGACGGGCACTTCATCCCGGTCGCCGGCGGGGCGAGCGGTGTGACCGTGACGGGCCTTCCGGTCGGCCCCGTCCTGATCATCGGCAGCGGCAACGCGTTCGTGCCCGCGCTGGCGGCCGCCACGCAGGCGCTGCTGTGCAGCTGCCCGGTGGCGCTGCGCGGCTCGCGGCTGAACCAGTCGGTGCTCGAGCACGTCGTCGATGCGCTGCGCTCCGGCGGCGGCCGGGCGCTCGCGTCGCTGCTGGAGCACCTGCACCTGTTCTTTGTCGATCACCGCGACCCGACCGAGAACGCCAAGCTGCACGAGCTGCTGTGCACCGGGCCGTTCGGGGCGGGCGTGTTCTGGGGTGGCCGCGAGATGCTCGACGCGCTGCTGCCGCAGTTCGCGCGCAACCCGCGCCATCCGCTGCCGATCCCGATGGAGCCGTTGACCGGCGTCGCCGTCGTCACCCAGCGCTGGCTCGGCCGCTCGCGCGGCGCGGGCGATGAGGCCGCGCAGGAGTTCGCCGACGCGATGGTGACGATGGGCCAGCAGATGTGCTCCTCGCCCACGGAGGGCTACTTCGTCGGCACGCACGAGCAGGCGCTCGCGTTCGCGCGCGCTGTCGCGGGCGAGCTCGAGCGCTCGGGCGAGGCGCGCCAGCGACGCCTGTCTGACGCACAGGCCGTGCGCCTGGATCGCGTTCGCGAGCGTTGCGAGGAGGAGGGAGCGACCGTGCTCACGCCGCGCAACGGCGACAGCGCCTGGACCGTCGTCGTCAGCGAGGGCGCGTCGATCTTCGCCGCGCTGCCGCCGAGCCTCGCGCTGCCGATCCACGATCGCCACGCGTTCCTCGAGCTCATCGCGCTGCCCTCGCTGGACGCCGTCGCCGACAACATCGCGACCCTGCCTGCGGCGCCCTGCCATGGCGCGGTCAAGCAGGTGCAGACGGTCCTGCGCCTGTGTCACCTGCCCGACGCGCAGCGCCTCGTCACGCTGCTGCGCCCGCGCGGCGGCGTCTTTCGCGTCGTGCCGCCCGATCATGTCGCGCGCCGCCATCCGTTCGAGCCGTTCGACGGGCAGCACTTCGTCTCGCTGTTCACGCGCCAGACGGTCGTGGTGTAGCGCATGCGTGCAAGCGTCATCCGCGACTTCGACCGTCCGTGGCGCCTCGAGGAGCTGCCCGATCCCGTCCCCGCGGCGGGGCAGGTCCTCATCCGCATCCACGCCAGTGGGTTGTGCGGCACCGACGTGCACGTCCACCACGGCTACCTGCCGGTGTCGGCGCCGCTGGTGGCCGGCCACGAGCCGGTCGGCGAGGTCGTGCAGGTCGGCGACGGGGTGGCGTGGCCGGCCGTCGGCGACCGCGTCGGCGTGTCGTGGATCCAGAAGGGCTGTGGCGCCTGCCGGCACTGCATCGCCGGGCAGCCGACGTTCTGCGACGGCGCGCAGACGTGGATGGATCTGGGCGGCGGCAACGCCGAGCTCATGCTCGCCTGGGCCGACGGCTGCACTGCGCTGCCCGACGGCCTCGCCTACGAGCTGGCCGCGCCGACGTTCTGTGCGGGCTTCACCGTCCTCGCCGGGCTGCGCGCCGGGCAGCCGCTGCCGGGCGAGCGCGTGGCGATCCTCGGCGTGGGCGGCCTCGGTCACCTGGCCATCCAGTACGCCAAGGCGCTCGGCTTCGAGACGCTCGCGCTGACGAGCAGCGACGAGAAGTGCGACGACGCGCGCGAGCTCGGCGCCGATGACGCCGTCACCGTCGACGACCATCCCGGCCGGGCCCTGGAGGATGCCGGCGGCGCCGACGTCGTGCTGTGCACGTCCAACAGCGCGCTGCAGGTCTCGCAGGTCGTCAGCGGCGTCAACCCGCGGGGCCGGATCGTCAACGTCGGCTTCCTCGACGGCCCGGTCGTCCTGGACTTCAACGACATGCTCTCCACCCACGCGCGGGTGATAGCGGTCACGCCATCGGATCGGCGCGACCTCGTCGACGCCTTGGCGATGGTCGCCGACGGGCGCGTCACGCCGATCGTCGAGACGTACGCGCTGGAGGACCACAACCGCGCTCGCGAGCGCCTGGAGGCCGGGCGCGTGCGCTACCGCGCGGTGCTGCTGCACGCGACCTGAGCCACGGCCGCGCCGCGTCAGTCCTTGATCGACGACCCGTACTGGCGCGCGTAGTACGCGCGGTAGTCGCCGGAGCGGATCGGCTCCCACCACTCGCGGTTGGCCTGATACCAGGCGACGGTCTCGTCGAGCCCCTCGGCGAAGCGCACCTGCGCCTCCCAGCCGAGCGCACGGACCTTCTCGGAGCCCAGCGAGTAGCGCCGGTCGTGCCCGGGGCGGTCCTTGACGTAGGTCAGCAGCGACTCGTCGGCGCCCGTCAGGTCGATGATGCGCCGCACGACCTCGAGGTTCGGGCACTCGTCGGGGCCGCCGACGTTGTAGGCCTCGCCGGCCGCGCCGTGGGCCAGGACGTGGCCGATCCCGCGCGCGAAGTCATCGACGTAGAGCCAGTTGCGCACCTGCATGCCGTCGCCGTAGACGGGCAGCGGATCGCCGTGCACGGCGTTGAGGATCATCAGCGGGATGAGCTTCTCGGGGTACTGGCGCGGACCGTAGTTGTTCGAGCCGCGGCAGATGACGGTCGGCAGGTCGTACGTGTGGAAGTAGGAGGCGACGAGCAGGTCGGCGCCGGCCTTCGTCGCGCTGTAGGGCGAGGACGGTTGCAGGGGCGAGCTCTCGGTGAACGAGCCCTCCTCGATCGAGCCGTAGACCTCGTCGGTGGAGACCTGCAGGTAGCGCACGCCGGCGCGCCGCGCCGCCTCGAGCAGCACCCAGGTGCCGACCGCATGCGTGGTGACGAACGCGTCGGGCTCGGCGATCGAGCGGTCGACGTGGGTCTCGGCGGCGAAGTTGACGACCGCGTCGACGCCGTCCATCGCCGCCGCCACCGCGCCGGCGTCCTCGATGCCGGCGTGCACGAACTCGATGTCGAGGCCGGCGAGGTTCTCGCGCCGCCCGGCGTAGGTGAGCTTGTCGAGCACGACGACGTCGTCGCCGTGGTCGCGCAGGCGCACGCGCACGAAGGCCGAGCCGATGAAGCCGGCGCCGCCGCACACGAGGAGCTTCACGAGATCCCCACCCGCGTCGCCAGGTACTCGGCCAGGCCGCGCTGCCAGGCGGGCAGCAGAACCGGGTCGGGGCGCTCGCTGCCCAGGACGCTGTAGGCGGGGCGCCGCGCCGGGCGCACGAACTGCTCGCTGGTCGCCGGCAGCACGCGACATTCGATCCCGGCGCGCTCGAAGATCTCCAGCGCGAACTCGTTCCACGAGCACTGGCCGCTGCCGGCGACGTGCAGGATCCCCGTCTCACCGGGCCGCTCGGCGAGCTCGACGAGCGCGCTCGCGAGGTGCCCGGACCACGTCGGGCAGCCGACCTGGTCGGTCACGACGGAGACCTCGTCGCGCTGCGCGCCGAGCGCGAGCATCGTGTCGACGAAGTTGCGCCCGCCGGTGCCGAACAGCCACGCCGTGCGCACGATCGCGTGGGCCGGATTCGCCGCCGCCACGAGCTGCTCGCCGGCGAGCTTCGTGTCGCCGTAGACGCCCAGCGGCGCCACCGGATCGGACTCGACCCACGGCTCGCGCTTGGAGCCGTCGAAGACGTAGTCGGTGGAGACGTGCACGATCCGCGCCCCGACCTGCGCCGCGGCCAGCGCGACGTGGCCGGCCCCGCTGGCGTTGACGGCCTCGGCGATGCTCCAGTTGCACTCGGCGCCGTCGACGTCGGTGTACGCCGCGCAGTGCACGACGGCGGCGGGGCACACCTCGCGCAGGACGCGCTCGGTCGCGCCGGCGTCGGTCACGTCGAGGTCGCCGCGGGTCGCGCCGACGACGTCGTGGCCCAGTCCGGACGCCCGCTCGACGACCGCCCGCCCGAGCATCCCGCCGGCGCCGGTGACCAGCAGCCTCACAGGATCCCGATCTCCGAGTTGTCGCCGACCATGAAGCGATACGCGCGCGGCTGGCGCACGCCGCGCGAGATCGTCACGTTGCGCCCCAGCAGCGAGGACTCCATCCGCCCCTCGAGGTTGGACACCGTCGATCCCTCGAGCAGGATCGAGTGCTCGACCTCCGCCGCGCTGATCGAGCACCCCTCGCCGATCGAGGTGTAGGGGCCGATGTAGGCATCCGTCAGCCGCGCGCCGGCTCCGATGATCGCCGGCCCCCGCACGGTCGTGCGCTCCAGCACCGCCCCGCGCTCGATGACGACGCGTCCGTCGCACTGCGAGTCGACGAGCTCGCCGTCGCAGCGCGGCTCGATGCGGTCGAGCACGAGCCGGTTGGCCTCGAGCATGTCCTCCAGGCGCCCGGTGTCCTTCCACCAGCCGCGCACGATGTGCGGCTCGACGCGCCGGCCCTCGTCGACGAGGTACTGGATCGCATCGGTGATCTCCAGCTCGCCCCGCGCACTGGGCTCGATCGAGCGCGCCGCGTCGTGGATGCCGGCGGTGAACATGTAGACGCCCACGAGCGCGAGGTCCGTCGCGGGCTCGGCCGGCTTCTCGACGAGCCGCACCACCCTGTCGCCCGCGAGCTCGGCGACGCCGTAGTTCTGGGGATCGTCGACCGGCGTGAGGAGGATGAGCGCGTCGGGGCGGCTGGCCCGAAACGACGCCACGAGGTCGCTGATCCCGCCCTGTAGGAGGTTGTCGCCGAGGTACATGACGAACGGCTCGCCGTCGAGGAACGCCTCGGCGGTCAGCGAGGCGTGGGCGAGGCCGAGCGGCTCGTCCTGCTCGACGTACGTGATCGCCACGCCGAACCGCGAGCCGTCGCCGACCGCGGCGCTGATCTCGTCGCCGGTCTCCGGCGCGATGATGATCCCGATGTCCACGATGCCGGCCTCGGCCATCGCCTCGATGCCGTAGAAGAGCACCGGCTTGTTGGCGACCGGCACGAGCTGCTTGGCGCTCGTGTGGGTGATCGGGCGCAGGCGCGTGCCCTTGCCGCCCGAGAGGATCAGTCCCTTCACGGGTGCCTAGTAAACACCGGCGGCGAGCTTGCGGTGATCCCAGGTGGCGCTCGAGCGGGCGCTGAACTGCAGCGCGACGCGCTTCGGGGCCTGGGCGAGGACCATCGCCCGGGTGTCCTCGTCGACGCCGCCGCCGGACTTCGCCCCGCCCGGCGAGTAGCGCGCGAAGAGGTCCAGGCCGAACGCGGCGACGACGTCGGCGTCGCGGTGCACCGTCACGTCGCACTTCAGCATCGCGCCGCGCAGCTCGGAGTACTCGGCCCCGGCCTCGACCTGCAGGGTGGCGCGCGGGTCGCGCTCGAGGTTGCGGACCTTCTGGGACTTGGCGAAGGTCCAGGCCCAGACGTCGGTGTCGCGCATCAGGTACCAGAGTGGCATGAGGTGCGGAAATCCGTCTCGCCCGTTCGTCGCGCAGACGACGGTGCGCTCCTCGTCGAGGAACGCCGCCAGCTGCGCGGCGGTCATCCTGATCTGATCACGACGGCTCACGGGCGGGACTGTAGCCAGCCCCGCCCGCGTCGCCGTTGCGAACTGCCTGCTGCCTGCCTACCGGTCGTTGTTGCCGAACACCGCGACGCGCTCGCAGCCCTTCACGCGCCTGCGCTCGTTGTTGTTGATGCGAGCGACATCGCCGCGGCCCGTGCCACAGTCCACTCGCCTGGCGGCCGGTCCGGCGGTTGCGACGTTGATGAAGTCGCGGCCGCTGCCACCGATCGCGGTATCCCGGCCGAACGCGCCGTTGAGCGTGTCGTTGCCGGCGCCGGCGGACATGTAGTCCGTGCCGGGGCCACCGTTGAGGTGATCCTTGCCCGAGCTGCCGTACAGCTTGTCGTTGCCCAGGGCGCCGGAGATGTTGTCTCCGCCGGTGCGACCCTCGATGCAGTCGTTGCCACGGCCGCCGTCGAGGCGGTCGTTGCCAGCGAGGCCGATGATCCGGTCGGCGATGTTCGTGCCGGTGATCCGGTCAGCGCGGTTGGTGCCCACGATCGCGTACCGCGGTGCCCCTCCGAAGCCGAGGCATGGGCTCCTGCCGTAGAGCCTGCGGGCGACGTCGATCGGCACCACGGTGCCACCACTCGGGCCCTGGAACGGACGCCCGATGACGATCTCACCGAGGTTCGAGCCGTTCGTGCCGGCCGGGATGACGCAGACGTTGCGGTCGACGATCAGCGTCGAGCCGGGCGGGCAGACCTGCCCGATCGGGTCGCCGGAGCCCTCGTTCTGCTTGCTCGGGTCGCAGACGTCGCCGTTGGTGCCGACCTTGGCCTGGCCGATGACCAGGTCGATCAGCGGCGGCCCGGCGTCCTTGATGACCTTGATGTGAATCGCGTTGATCGTCAGCTCGTCGGCGGTCTGGATGCGCTCGTCGACCTTGATCTCGACGAGTGCGCCGAGCAGCGGGTTGAGGATCTTCGTCAGCTCGTCCACGAGGCTGTCGAGCGGCAGCGGCGTCCCGCCGAGCGTGAGGTCGGCCACGCGGCTGTCGCCCGTGAACACCGGCTGCAGGTTGCCCGGGACGCATCCGGCCGCCACGGTGGAGTTCGCCGCGCCGACGCCGAGCGCCGGGCCACCGGCGCCGAGCAGGAGGCTGAGGTCCTCGACGCGGCCCTCAGCGATGACCTTCTGGTCGATCGCCTTGCCGAAGTCGGGGTCGATCGCCGTGGTCGCCTTGCCGGTCACGGCGCCGAGGAAGTCCGGCGAGATGCCCAGCTGCGTCGGCGTGTTGCCGGCACCGCTCTCGCTGTCGCCGCACTGCGGCGAGTCGGGGCTGACGCCATTGGCGGTGTTGATGTTGCCGTTGGCAACGATCGGCTCCACCCGGTTGTTGCCCGCCACCGATGCGTAGAGCGCGCTGCCTCGGCACTCCCACACGGGCGTGCGCGTGAGCGCGGATGCGGCGGGCGCTGCGATGAGCACCCCTGCCAGCGTGGCGAGAACTATGAGAACCCTGCGGTACATGCGTCTCCAATCGTCGGGGCAAATGGCGTTCGCGCGCATTTACCCGGAACTTAGTGTGTCGATTGCGACCGCCTGTCGATCGCCTGTCTGACAAGCCGCCCCATTGCTATGACACCACCCGCTCCCCCAAGCTGGTGCGATTGTCCCACGTCTGGCGAATCGACGCGGGTTTTCCGTAGCCAATGCAAGGTTTCTGGACGAACGTTCTAGATCCTGTTCGAAGCGGCAGGGAGCCAAACGTCGCGGCCGCCGGCTTGTCGCGCTATCGGACGGCGGCGGCGCGCAGTCGCTGCACGGCTGCGAGCACGGCGTCGCGGGCCTCGATCGGCTCCAGCACGGCCGCGTCGCCCGCCTCGGCGAGCACGTCGCGGACGAGGAAGTCGGTCCCCTTGAAGGGCAGCTCGACGATCACCGAGCCGTCGGCGAGCTCCTGCGCCACGCGGCGCTGCTCGCGCGCCCAGCGCGCTCGTTCGGGCGAGACCCAGACGCGGGCGATCCGCGACGCCTGCACCTCGCCGGTGCGCAGCCAGCCGTCGAGCTCGGCCGCCGGGTTGACCTCCGGGCGCGGCTCGTAGGGCGTCTCGGTGACCTCGGCGTGGCGGATGCGGTCCAGGCGGAAGTGGCGCACGTCGTCGCGCTCGGGATCGAACGACGCGACGTACCAGCCCTCGCGGCCGTTGACGAGCGCGTAGGGCTCGACGACGCGGGTCGTGTACTCGTCCTCGTTGGGCTTGTAGTAGTCCAGCCGCAGGAGGCGGCGGCGGTTGATCGCCTCCGAGGCGACGCGCGCGACCCGCGAGTCGTCGCCGCCCTGGTCGGCGACGTGCAATCCCTGCTGCATCGGGTCGGCGCCGAGCGCGGCGACGATCTTCTCGCGGGCGGACTGCAGCGAGCCCTCCGGCAGATGCTCGCCGATGAGGTCGATCGCGGCGACGAGCGCCTTGGCCTCGACGGGCAGCAGCCGCGCCGGGCGCGCGAAGTTGTCCGAGTAGGGCTCGGGGTCGACCTCGATCGCGCCGGTGTCGTCGATCTCGGCGTACAGCACGTACGAGCCGCCGCCGAAGTTCACGACGTTGAGGACGTTGATGTCCTCGCGCAGCTCGGGCTCGGAGATCTGCATCGTCTCGCAGACCTCGGCGGCGGCGAGCTTCACGCCACCGCGGCCGGCGCGGATGAGGATCGAGGCCAGCGTCACGAGTCGCGCGAAGCGCTCGGGGCGGATGGCGGCCTCGCCGCGGCGCGAGCCGTTGGACGTCGCGACGATCTCGTCGGCCTCGCCCGCGGCCGGGGCGACCGGGTCGGCGAGCTCCAGCGAGGCACCCTGATGGCGCTCGAGCAGCAGCTCGACGCGCTCGGCGAGCTCGCGCTCGAGCTCCGGCGGGCCGAGCACGCGGGCGTGCTCGCCGAGGCGCAGGACCCAGGCGGTCAGCTGGCGGCGGTCGGCGTAGGGCGTCGCGAAGACGATGTCGCCCGTGGTCCCGGCGGGCTGGACCTCGCCGAAGCGGCCGAAGTGGCGCTCGATCTGCCAGGCGATCCGCTCGGAGATCTCGATCTCCGCGGTGCCGACCGGATCGCCGAACTGCCAGTCGGCGCGGTTGGCGTAGGGGCGCGGGTCGAAGCCCTCGGGCGGGCCCTTGAAGTCGTGCTCGGCCTTCGTCGCGTAGGCGACCTTGCCGCGGATGCGCGACAGGCGGAACACCCGCAGCGCCTTGCGCTCGTGGGCGTAGCCCAGCAGGTAGAACTCGCCCTTGAAGAGCAGGTGGTACGGATCGACCTTGCGCGTGCCGGTCCGGTCGGAGGCCATCGTGTAGTACTCGAAGGTGATCGTCTTGTTGCGGAAGATCGCCGTCTCGATCTTCGCCAGGCGCTGGGACAGCTCGTGCCCGTCGACGGACGCCTTGATCCCCAGGCCCACCGCGCGCTGCTCGGGCGCGTTCATCGGGTTCGAGCGTCCCCAGGAGATCTGCTGCAGGGCCAGGCGCAGCGGCTCGGCGTAGGCGAACTCGCCGTCGAGCAGCGACAGGGCGGTCTGCAGCCCGGCGAGCTCGGCGTCGGAGAACGCGATCGCGGGGAGGTGGAAGCTCTCCGGGCGCAGCGAGTAGTTCTCCTGCTCGGCGACGCCGTCGACCGGGCGCTCCACCGTCAGCGCGATGCCCAGGGAGTCCAGCTCGGAACGGTCGGCGTAGAAGCGCCGCGCGAAGGCGTCCTCGTTCATCGCGCTGTAGCCCTCGACGTCGCGGCGGATCTCCAGCGCCGTCACCGGGCGGCGCTCGGCCATGAGGTACGAGATCAGGGAGAGCTGGCGAATGAGCTTCTCCGTGTCCTTGGCCATCCGGCACACGATAGGGGCCACCCGCGCGCCGCCGGACCGATCGCGGGTGCATTGACCCGCTTTTTGCGAAGACTTGCGCCCGCTCGCGCGCGCGTTTTCGCTGCTCAGCCGGTGGTCAGGCCGCTTCGCGCGCCTGCTGCTGCACCGCGGCCGCGGCGGCGAAGTAGGCACCGCCGCCGAGCGCGCGATCGAAGCGCGACCAGCGCTCGCCGCTGGGCAGCTCCTTCTCGAGGCGGTCGAACGAGCCGAGCCGGCCGCCGAGGTTGTCGCAGAAGTGCACGAGCGTGGCCTCGCGCGTGCACGGGACGATCGGGCTGCCGTGCTCGAGCGAGCCGTGGTGGCTGAGGATGATGTGCAGGACGGCCTCGGCGGTCGCCGCGTCGAAGCCCTCGATGCCGTCGATCAGCCGCCGCACGCGGTAGTAGCCGAGCGGGATCTCGCCCTGCAGCTTGCCGGCGTCGGTCATCTCGATCGCGCCGCCCTCGAACGCGTAGGCCTCGAGCTTGCCGATGTCGTGCAGCAGGGCGCCCGTCACCGCCACGTCGCGATTGACCTCCGTGAACGTCGCGCTGATCGCGCTCACCGCCTGGGCGACCGAGAGCGAATGCTCGAGCAGACCGTGGCGGTAGGCCTGGTGAAAGCGCTTGGCCGCCGGCGCCGCGCGGAAGTATCCCCACAGCGGTGAGTCGGTGTCGAAGACGGCGCCGAGCAGGCTGCGCAGGTCGGGATGCTGGACCGTGGCGAGCAGCTCGCGCAGGTCGTGCTCCATCTGGCCCGGCGAGCGCGGCGGCCCGGCGAGCGCGGCGTCCTCCTCGAACTCTCGTACGGACATGCCAACACGGTGGCAAGCGACGCGGACGGACCCGCGCGCCGCGTCCACTAGCGTGTCGCCGGACATGGCCTTCAGCGTGCTCATCACCGGCGGGACCGGCGGCCTCGGCGCCGCCGTGACGCAGGCGTTCCTCGACGCCGGCTGGCGCGCCGTGGTCCCGGTCTTCGACGAGGCCGAGCGCGACCGCGTGCCCGCCCACGAGCGCCTCGTGCTCGAGCCCGCCGACCTTTCCGACGAGGACTCGACCCGCGCCGTCACGGCGCTCGCCGCGCAGGACGGCGACGCGCCGCTGCGCGCGGTCGTCAACCTCGTCGGCGGCTTCGCCGCGGGCGAGCGGGTGCACGAGACGCCGGTCGCCGAGTTCGAGGACCAGCTGCGGCTGAACCTGCGCCCGGCGTACCTCGTCTGCCAGGCCGCGATCCCGCACATGCTCGCCGCCGGCGGCGGCGCGATCGTCTGCGTCTCCTCGCGCGCCGCGCTCGAGCCGTTCTCGGGCGCGGCCGGCTACGTCGTCGCCAAGGCCGCGGTACTGGCCTTCGTCGACGTCCTGCACACGGAGTACAACGGCGACGGGATCCGCGCCAACGCGATCCTGCCGAGCGTCATCGACACGCCCGCCAACCGCCGTTCGATGCCCGACGCCGACCACGGCCGCTGGGTCGCGCCGGAGCAGATCGCCGCGGTCGTGCGCTTCCTGTGCGAGGACGGATCGGGCGTCGTCAGCGGCGCGCACGTCCCGGTCTACGGCCGCGCCTGACGGCGCACACGTGCGCCCAGCGGCGTAACCGGGCCGCGCCCACGGGTACATTGGCCCAATGCCGGGCCGCCGCCTCACCGCCAGCTGCGCCGCCGCCGCGATCGCCGCGTGCGCCGTGATCGCGGGCGTGGCCCCGGCCGCCGCGCAGCCGCCGCTGCCCGGCGAGCGGATCCCCGCCGGCGTCACCGCCGCCGGCACCGACCTCGGCGGCCTGACCGCCGACGAGGCCGCGGCGCGCCTGAACGAGATCCACGGCGCGCGCCTGGAGGCGGGCCTCGTCACCGTCCAGGCGGCCGACATCACCTGGACGTTCAAGACCGCCGACGCGGACGTGCGCTTCGACGAGCTGCAGAGCGCCAAGCGCGCGCTGTACGCCGGTCGCGACGCCGGCGGCGCACCCGTCGACGTGCCGCTCGTCGTCTCCTACACGAAGGCCGCCGTCACGAAGTTCGCGGCCGGCATCGACAAGCGCCTGTACCGCCCGGCGCGCGACGCGGCCCTGCGGATCTCCCTGCGCAAGGTGCGCGTCACGCACTCCAAGCGCGGGCGCGACATCAACCAGCGCGCGCTCGTGGAGAGCATCGCCGCGACGCTGACGAACCCCACCCTCCCGCGGGTCCTGAAGCCCAAGCTGCTGGCGCCCAAGCCGAAGCTGACCGCCGAGAAGGTGCGCGCCGGCGCCTCGACGGTGATCACGATCGACCGCAGGAACTTCAAGCTGCGCCTCTTCAAGCGCCTGAAGGTCGTCAAGACCTACAAGGTCGCCGTCGGCCTGCCGGACTACCCGACGCCGCGCGGGCGCTTCGCGATCCAGAGCAAGCAGGTCAACCCCGTCTGGTCGGTGCCCAACAGTCCCTGGGCGGGCGAGCTGGCCGGCACGACGGTCACCGGCGGCAGCGCCGCCAACCCGCTGAAGGCGCGCTGGATGGGCGTCTCGGGCAGCGTCGGCATCCACGGCACCGGCGAGGACGGCTCGATCGGCACGCGCGCCTCGCACGGCTGCATCCGCATGCACGTCTCTGACGTCATCGCGCTCTACAAGCGCGTGCCGATCGGGACGCCCGTCCTCATCGCCTGAACCCCGCAGCGGCTGACGGCGTCCAGCAGCGGCTGGGCCTTGAGCAGCATCTCGGCGTACTCGTCCTCGGGGTCGGACAGCATCACGATCGCCCCGCCGGTCCCGATCGTCGCGCCGCCGCCGGTCGCGACGATCGTGCGGATGACGATGCTCAGGTCGGCGGTCCCGTTGAGCGCGAGGAAGCCGAGCGCGCCCGAGTAGACGCCGCGCGGCGCGCCCTCGAGCGCGTCGATGATCTCCATCGTGCGCAGCTTCGGCGCACCGGTCATGGACCCGCCGGGGAACGTCGCGCGGATCGCGTCGACGACGTCGACGTCGTCGCGCAGGCGCCCGCGGATCGTCGAGACGAGCTGGTGGACGGTCTCGTAGCTCTCGACGTCCATCAGCGTCGGCACATGGACGCTGCCGATCTGCGACACGAGGCCGAGGTCGTTGCGCAGCAGGTCGACGATCATGAGGTGCTCGGCGCGCTGCTTCGGGCTGCGCGCGAGCGCGTCGCGCGCCGCCGTGTCGGCCGCAGGACCGGCGTGGCGAGCGGCGGTGCCCTTGATCGGCTTGGCCTCGAGGGTCCGGTCGCGGGTGGCGCGCAGGAAGCGCTCGGGCGAGGAGCTCAGGATCGCGCCCTCGCGCATGCGCAGGAAGGCGCTGTACGGGGCCGGGTTGACCCGCCGCAGGGCCCGGTAGAGGGCAAACGGATCGCCGAGCGCCGGCAGCGTCAGCGTGTTCGTCAGGCAGATCTCGTAGCTCTCGCCGGCCTCCAGCAGCCGCTTGCAGGTCTCGATGTTGGCCAGGTAGTGCTCGCGCTCGCGGCGCGGCGCGAAGGCCGGCGCCGCCGCGCCGTGGTCGAGCTGCGGCGGGTCGTCGAGCGCCGGCAGGTCGTCGAGCGCGGCGGCGGTCGTCGCCAGCCAGGCGGCGGCCGCGGCGAGGCCGGCGGGGCTGTCGCCCTGGCCCAGCGCCAGCACGTGGGTCCGGTCGAGCTCGTGGTCGATGACGACGAGCCGGTCGGCGAACAGCAGCCACGCGTCGGGCAGCTCGGCCTCGTGCTCGGCGCTCGCGCCGCAGTCGGCCTTCAGCTCGTAGCCGAGGTAGCCGACGAAGCCGCCGTTGAGGTCGAACGGCAGCTCGGGGCTGTCGGTGTGCAGCCGCGCGAGCTCGCGGCTGAGATAGGCGAAGAGCGTCTCGTGGTGCACGCGGCTCTGCGCCTCGCCGCCGATCGCGGGCGTCACCGTCAGCTGCGCGCCGCCGACGCGGTAGCGCAGCTCCGCGCCCAGCTCGCCCATCGCGGCGCCCATGAACGAGAACCGCGACAGCGCGGGATCGACGCGGCTCGAATCCAGCCAGAAGGCGGACTCGCGGTCGCCGAACAGCGCCGCGAAGGCGCGCTCGGCGTCGCGCGCGCCCTCCAGCATGCGGTGCGCGATCCGCACCGCGCCGCTGGAGCGCACCGGCGCCCGCCCGTGGGGCACGACCGTGCCGGCGGGCAGTTCCGGCGCCCGCCCCGCGCGCCGCGGCCGCGACCGGGCCGGCGTCAGCGTGATGAAGTTCGCGATGAGCTGGGCGCCGTGCTCGGTGCCGATCGACTCGGGATGAAACTGCACGCCCCACGCCGGCCGCCCGCGGTCGCGGATCGCCATCAGCGTCCCGTCGTCGGCCCACGCGACCGCCTCCAGCGGGGCCGGTGGCAGCGGCTCGACGACGAGCGAGTGGTAGCGCACCGCGCGAAAGCCCTGCGGGATGCCCGCGAAGAGCCCGTCGGCGCGATGAAAGACACGGCTGATCCGCCCGTGGACGATCTCCTCGCCGCGCGCGACGCCGGCACCGTTGACGAGCGCGAGCCCCTGATGGCCGAGGCAGACGCCGAGCACGGGGATCTCGCGCTGCGTCAGGGCCGCGCGCCCGATGCCCAGGTCGCGCTCGCGCTCGGGCCGGCCGGGCCCCGGCGACACGACGATGCGGTCCCACGGATGTGCCGCCAGCGCCTCCCAACGCACCTCGTCGTTGCGCACCACGACGGGCTCGTCGCCGCCGACGCGGGCGATGAGCTGGTACAGGTTGAACGTGTACGAGTCGTAGTTGTCGATCAGCAAGGTCGTCATGACAGCTAGCCAGAGACTCGACAGCGCCCTGGGCTGCGACCTTACGCGCGTCGCGGCTGAGGCGCGCCGGCGAAGTGGCCGTAACGAGCCGGCCGACGTCGGATCGCGGGCTGCAGCAGCATGAGCGGCCGCCGCACCGGCGCCGGGATTGCGGTCATCTCGAACTCGTGGCGCTAGCGGGTAGCAGGAAGCCGTCCAATGCACTCAGGCGTCGGCCGCCGTTGGCGCCGGGCCTCGCCGTCCTGGCGAAGGCAGGAACTACTCAGTAGAATGCCGTTCTATTCAAGCGACGTAGATTCATGACGACGACGCCTGTCAAGGGGACGCGGCGCCTGCGCCAGGCCGCTGACACCCGCCGCGAGATCCTCGAGGCCGCGCAGCAGCTGTTCGTCGCGCGCGGCTACGCCGCCACGAGCGTCGCCGACGTCGCGGCCGAGGCCGGTGTCGCGATCCAGACGATCTACTCGTCCGTGGGCTCCAAGCGGCCGCTCGTTGGCAGCCTCGCCGACCATCTCGACGAGCGCAGCGTGGTGCGCGAAACGCGCGCCGCGATGCAGGCCGCAACTGATCTGCGCGAGGTCATCCGGCTCGGCGTCCGGCTCGACGCGCGCCTTCCACGAGCATTCCGGTGACCTGCTCCGCGCGCTCGTCTCGGCGGCGGCCATCAGCCCGAGATGGCCGTGATCCCCGAGGAAGGGCGGCGGCATCACCGCGCCGGCACGCTCGTGACCGTGAAGCTCATCGCATCGCGCTGGGGATTGCGTGAGGGGTTGACCGCGGCGCACGGCGGCGCGGTCTTCGCGACGCTCACGAGCATCCCGACCCGGCAAGGGCTGCGCGACGAGCACGGCTGGTCCTTCGACGAGATCGAGGACTGGATGGTCGCGACGCTCGCCGACGCGCTGCTCGCCGAGGGATAGGGAGATGGCCGGCGAGACGCTGTTGCGATGGGATGGGTATGCGCTGGGTCCCGCGCGCGAGGACGACGTCCCGCCCGCGCTGCTGGTCGCCGATTCGTGGCTCGTCGACGAGGGCTACGAGCGTGCGGCCGGCGCGCACTGGGAGCGCTTCGCCGCCTCCTGCCTGCCGCCGGCGTGGAGCGCGACGACTTCGCGGCTTCGCCGCCGCGGCGAGCGCGGCGCTGCCGCTGGAGGGGCGCTGGTTTCCGCGCGTCGAACTGACGGACGACGGCCTAGCGCTGCGCCTCCGGCGCGCGCCGCCGCCGGCGCGCGAGGCGCGCGTCGTCGTCGGTGAGCCCGGCGACCCGCGCCGCTACCCGCGCCGCAAGGGGCCCGATCTCGAGCTGCTCGCCGGCCTGCGCGCGAGCGCCCACGCCCGCGGCGCCGACGAGCTGCTGCTGTGCGACGACGGCGGGGGGCTGCTCGAGGGCGCGCTCTCGAGCCTGCTGTGGTGGGAGGGCGACGCGCTGTGCACGACGCCCGCGCGAGCGCACGCTGCCCGGCGTCACGCGGGGGCTGCTGCTGGCCATCGCGCGCGAGCGCGGCGTGGAGGTGCGCATGCGCGCGCCGCAGCCCGGAGCTCGCCGGCCGCGAGACCTGGCTGGCGAGCGCGCTGCACGGCATCCGCGTCGTCAGCGCCTGGGTCGATCCGCGCCAGGCTGCGGGCGCCGCCACGCGCCGGCGCGATGGCGCGAGGATCTCGATCGCCGTGGCTGAGCCGCCGGCAGCTACGACACGATCGCCGCCGTCTACGACTTCCTCGTGCCCGATGCGCTGCTCACGCCGCAGGGCAGCGCGGAGGCGTTCGCGCAAGCCGTGCCGCCGGCGCGCGTGCTCGACTGCGCCTGCGGCACGGGCACGCTCGCCGTCGGCCTCGCCCTGCGCGGCCACGAGGTCGTCGCGACCGACGCGAGCGCGGCGATGGTGGCGCGCACGCAGCAGCTGGCCGAGGACCACGGCGCGGACGTGGACGCGTCGGTCTGCGCCTGGGAGGCGCTGGCGGCGCACGGCTGGGAGGACGCGTTCGACGTCGTGTTCTGCGTCGGCAACTCGCTGCCGCATGCGGTCGGCCGCGCCGGCCGCCGGCTCGCGCTACACGCGATGGCCGGCTCGTCGTCGTGCGCCGGGAGCAGGTGCGCGCCGGCGGCACGCGGCTGCAGGTCGCCGAGCGGCTCGTCGAGCGCGGCGGCCGCGGCCTGCCGATCTACGCCTGGACGATCCCCGAGCGCTGGGACGAGCCGCACATCTTCGACGTCGCGGTCGCGCTCGTGGGCGACGACGGCGAGGTCCAGACGTACCGCGAGCGCTTTGCCTTCTGGCCGTTCACCGAGGACGAGCTGCGCGAGGACCTGCGCGACGCGGGCCTCGAGCCCGAAGGCGCACGGGTCCCGGCCGACAAGCCCGGGCGGTACCTCGTCTCCGCGCGCCGGCGACGCCTGACCTCGCGCGCTGATCGCGCGACGCGTCCGTTCACCGCCGGGGACGCGGAAGTCCCCGTCTCGCCGCAGTGCCTCACCGTAAGACTTATGTGACATCGGTCACACATCGGCGTCTGGACTTGTTGAAAGCCTCCCGCTGTGGGAGTGTCGGATAGGTCGTCTCTGTGGGGAGTGACGCCTGGCACCACGCCACGATTCAACAATGCGGGAGGCGTCATGTTCAGCACACACAGGGTCCGACGGCTGCTGGTGCGCGGGTTGGTGACAGGAGGGTTGCTCTCTGCCGGCTTCGCGGCGCCGGCGTCGGCGTCGCATTTCCGCGGCGGCGACATCAACTACGCCCAGATCGGCGCAACGACCTCGACGAACGCCGCGTTCCAGACCACGCAGTCGTACCGCTGCACATTCTTCTTCACGAGCTGTCCAGCGGTCGGTACGACCGTCAACCTCGGCGGCATCGACCACGGCGACGGGATGTCGAGTGCCGGCAACTACGTCGTGGTCGCATCCAACGACGCCGAGGACAACTTCACCGCACGCGAGAGCGAGAGCCACAATTACGCGGATCTCACTCCTCGTACGGCCACGTACGCCAGTTGCTGCACCATCAGCTCCCTGCTGAACAACAATGACGCCAGCTACCGGCTCTTCGCCGACGTCAACCTTGCCCAGGATCCGCAGTCGCCGCGGACGAGCATCCCCCCGGTCGTCAACGTCGGCGCCCCCGGCGTGCAGACATTCTCGGTTGCCGCCAGCGACCCCGGCGGCCAGACGCTGCGCTGGCGCCTGGCAACCGACGCGGAGACGTCGGGCTTCCAGTCAAACCCGCCAGACTTCGCGGTCAACCCGTCCACCGGCCAGGCGTCGTTCGACACCACGGGCAAGTCTCACGGCCTCTATCACGCCTCGGTCGTCATCGAAGCGCTGGTCGGGACGACCGTCGTCAGCTCCACCCAGACGACGTTCCTCATTCGCGTCGGTGCCGGAGCAGGCAACCAGGCGCCGGTCTACGTCGCGCCGACACCGGCTGACGGCAGCATCTTCACGGTCGCCCCGGGAACACCGCTCTCCATCGCTCTGGAGGCATCCGATCCCGACACCGGCGACACCGTCGACATCGTGCCAGGCCCACTACCCGCCGGCGCGACGTTCAACGACACGCCGGCCAACCCGGTGAGCGGCACGTTCTCATTCACCCCGACCCAGGCGCAGAACAACCAGGACTTCATCGTCAACTTCACCGCCCAGGACGGCAAGGGCGGCTCGGACCTGCGCAGCTACACGGTGCGCGTCCGCGGCGGGACTACGCCGAACGTCCCGCCGACGGTGACGATCGTCACCCCGGCCGACGGAGCGACGTACACGGCCGGGCAGAACGTGGCGGCGGACTACGCGTGTGCCGACTCCGACGGTACCGTCGCGACCTGCGTGGGTCCTGTGGCCGATGGTCAGTCCATCAATACGACAACGGCGGGCAGCAAGACGTTCACCGTCACCGCGACCGATGACGACGGTGCCACAACGACGAAGACGGTGAGCTATCAGGTGCGCACTCCGAACATCCCGCCGACGGTGACGATCATCACCCCAGCCGACGGAGCGACCTACCTGCCCGGTCAAAAGGTGGTGGCGAACTACACGTGCGCCGATTCCGACGGCACGGTCACCAGCTGTGTCGGTCCGGTGGCGAAGGGCCAGCCGATCAACACGGCGACGTCCGGCAACAAGACGTTCTCGGTCACCGCAACCGACAACGACGGTGCCACGAAGACCAAGACGGTCAGCTACCGGGTGGGGGTCGTCACCGGGCTGTGTCGTGGCACGGCGCTGAAGCTGCTGGGGCTTGACCCGGCGACCGCCAATCCGGGCGAGACGCCGTGCGTGACGAACGCGAAGGCGGTCGCGGGCGTCAGCGCGAAGCTCGCATCGGGCGGGCTGCTCAGCATCTTGGGCAACACGTTGACGGCGAGCCTACTGAACGCCGGCACGACGGCGGGAGCCACGTCGGCCCGCGCTGATGCGCGCGTTGCCGACGTCACCCTGCGACTTGGCGTCACCACAGTCCGCATCCAGGGTGTGCACTCGCAGGCCAGCTCGACGCTGACCAGTTGTGGGCCGGCGACCGTCGCGGGGACGTCGAGCGTCGCATCGCTGAGCGTGGGCGGCCTGCCGATCGCCCTGGCCGGCAAGGCGACCATCCCGCTGCTGGCCGGCACGATCCATCTCAACCAGACGATCCGGTCGGGGAACACCATCACCCGGCGCGCGGTGTTCATCGATCTCCCGGGCACGTCGCTGGACATCGTGCTCGGAGAGTCCAAGGCCAGCGTTGCCTGCAGCTGAGACGCGGACCCGGCCCCCGCACGGGGGCCGGGTGACGCCGCCGGGCCCGGAGGGCGGTTCCCCGTCGCGTTTTCCCGGGAGCCGGATCCTCGTCCTCGTCCTCGTCGCGGCTTCGGCTGTGGCGGGGTGGATGCTGCTCGCCGGCGCCTCGAGCGAGTCGCGGGAGCCGGGCCTCGTACTCGAGCGCGCGGTCGGACGAGCCGGGCTCCCGGAGATCGTCGCCTCGGTCGATCGACGCGGCGGGGCGGACGCCCCGCACGCCGGCGACGTCCTGCGACTGCGGTGTGAGGACAAGGCCGGGACATCCGTGCTCGATGCCGAGGGACGGCTCACCGACGACGGAGGCGGGGTGCTGCCCCACCTGCATTTCGCGATGACCAGGGCGCAGCTGGATGCGCTCGCAACGTGCGTCGCCGCGGGCGACGGCGTGGCCCTGAGGGGGGCGGTCGCGAGCGGCTGACGCGGCCGGCGGCGCTAGCCGCCCTTGCGGACCTCGTCGCGCAGGCTCTCGATCTCCTCGAGCAGCTCGCGCTGGCGGCGGATGACGTCGTCGATGCTGGCGCTCGACCGACGTGCCGCCACCGCTCGGCGTGGTCGTCGTCGCCGCCGCCCGGGCGTCGTCGTCGTGGCTCGGGCGTCGTCGTCGTGCCCGGCGCGGTCGTCCCGGCGTCCGGGTCCTCGCCGGCTCGCGCCCGGCGCCGCCGCTTCGTCGGGCACCTCGCCGGTCTCGATGTAGCGCAGCGTCTTGGCCTCGGCCTGCGGATCGCGGTCGTTGTCGAAGATCGCCACGAGCTTGTTCGTCTCGGCGTCGACGACGACGGTCTTGGAGACCGAGTTGGCCTCCTTGGGGATGATCGACGTGAGGTAGACGAGTCGTCCCGTGTCGCCGGACTTCACGAAGACCGGGCGCGGCTCGACGACGCGGAAGTTGCCCGACCCCGCGGCGCCCGGCGCGCCGTCGCCGAAGTCGATGCCGGGGATCGAGACCGCGCGCACGGCCTGCAGGGCGCGCCGGTTTCCGCTCAGCGACGTGCGCGCCGGCACGCGCCAGATACGCGTCTTACCGGTCGTCGCGTCGGTCAGGAAGATCGCGCTCGCGGCGAAGGCGCGGCCATACGGCTCGGCGACGGAGACCCACTGTGTCCCGAGGCCGGCGGCGCCGAAGTCGACGAGGTAGGGCTGGCGGTTGGTCTCGGTGTCGGTGATCCGCGTCTGGTTCTCGTGCACGAACCAGGCGTTCCAGAGGCCGCCCTTGTACTGGTAGGCCTCCTGGATGCGGCGCGCCTGGGTGTCGGAGAAGACCCGCCCGGTCTGCGCCAGCTCAGGGCGGCGCGCGGCCTCCTCGGGCTCGAGGTCCTCGATCGTGCCGTCGGGCGCGACGACGAACACGCCGCCGAGCACCGGCCGGCGGATCAGGATCCCCTTGTACTCGAGGTAGGGCACGAGCAGCCGCGGGCCATCCTCGGTCTCGATGCCGACGGGCTCCTCGAGCGAGATGAGGAAGCGCTCCTTCAGCAGGCGCCAGCGCAGGTTGTCGGTGATCTGCAGGCCGGGCGCGACCTCCATCTCGGCGTCGATGTAGTTCAGCTGGCGCGCGGTCTGCTCGGCATCGAGGCCGACGAGGCCCTGGCTCTTCTTGCTGAAGATGCGAAACGCGCCCTGCGGGGTGCGCAGCGCCGTCCAGACGAGGCCGTCCTCGGAGTTGACGATGCGGAAGTTCGTGAGCGTCTCGGTCGGCGAGTTGAACGCGCTGGAGGCGTTGACCTCGGCGACCTCGCGCGGGACGAGGCGCACCTGGCCGCCGGCGGGCAGGCCGGGGATCGCTTCGTACGTCGTGTTGTTGACGATCGAGCGCTGGACGAGCGGACCCGACAGCCCGCCGAGGATGACGAAGACGAAGAACGCGAGGATCGGGAAGGCGAAGAGGTAGCCGGGCGGGCGCACCCCGGTCTTCAGGTCCTCGAGCGTGCTCCAGCTGCGCTGCGAGCGCCGCAGCAGCAACGCGCCGGCGGCCAGCAGCAGGATCGGCGGCAGCCACACGATCGGCTGCGTCCAGAAGAACATCGCCAGGCCGTGCCAGATCGGTCGGATGAGCCACAGCGCGACGAGCGCGACGACGGCCGCGATGATCGGGCCGGGCTTCAGCGACGAGGGCAGGCGGCGCACTGCGGCCGGACTCTACGGGCTGGACGACCTCGCCTGACGCCGATGGCCCCGCCGGGCCCGCGGGGCCATCGTCACAACGGGGTGTTCGGCCCGGCTCAGGTGGGCTGCGGCACGACCCGGATGTAGGGCCGCACGGCCTCCCAGCCGTCGGGCCAGATCTCCTTGGCGGCCTCGTCGTTGACGGAGCCGGCGATGATGACGTCCTCGCCCGGCTGCCACTGCGCGGGCGTTGCGACCTTGTGCTTGGCCGTCAGCTGCAGCGAGTCGAGGACGCGCAGCACCTCGTCGAAGTTGCGGCCGGTCGTCATCGGATAGACGAGGACGAGCTTGATGCTCTTGTCGGGCCCGATCACGAAGACGTTGCGGACCGTCTGGTTCTGGGCCGGCGTGCGCTCGGTGGCCTCGCCCTCGACGTCGGCGGGCAGCATGCCGAAGGCCTTGGCGACCTTGAAGTCGTCGTCGCCGATGACCGGGTAGTTCGGGGCCGTACCGGTGATCGCCTCGATGTCATCGGCCCACTTCTCGTGGTTGCCGACGGGGTCGACCGACAGGCCGATGATCTTCGTGTTGCGCTTGTCGAACTCCGGCTTGATCGACGCCATGTAGCCCAGCTCGGTCGAGCAGACGGGCGTGAAGTCACGCGGATGGGAGAACAGGACGCCCCAGGAATCTCCGAGCCAATCGTGAAACGAGATCGTGCCCTCGGTCGTCTCAGCCTCGAAGTCCGGTGCCGTATCGCCGATCGTCAGAGCCATGTGCATCCTCCATTGCTGAAATAGGCCTAAAAGCGGGTGACATTCAAGCTAGCAAGTTCACGTGCGCGCCCTTGCGCCGAGCACGAGCGACGGATACCCGCCGCCGCCGAGGAGCGTCCGCTGCGTGAGCGCGAAGCCCGCGCGTTGGAGGTCGGCGCTCGGATCGAGCGGGCGCATGCCGCCGGCGACCTGCGGTAGCGCCCGCGCGAGCAGGCCCAGCGCGGCTCGTACCGGGGCCCGATCCGACCAGCTCGTCACGACCACGAGCCGCGACGACGACCGCGGAGCGAGCAGCCGGCGTGCCTCCGCGAGGACGTCCGTGCGCGCGTCCTCGTCGAGCAGCTGCAGCAGGTACACGCACGTCACGACGTCCGCCCAGCCGTCGGGACGCGGGACGCGGCGGGCGTCGGCCGTGACGACCGACCAGCCTTCCGGCAGCGCACCCACCTGCGCCAGCATGCCCGGTGAGCGGTCGACGCCCAGCGCCTCGGACGGGCCGTCAGCGCGGTTGGCCAGCCGCCGGAGGACGAGCCCGGTGCCCGTCGCGAGATCGACGAGCCGCTCGCCCGCACGCGGCTGCGCGACCTCCAGGGCCGCGTCGACGGCCGCGGTCTCCAGGTGTTCCTGCGCGCCGTAGCGTCCGGCGTGCCGGTCCCACGTGGCGCCCGCGGAGGGATCGGATCGGCGCGTCATCCCCCGCGCTTTAGCAGACGGCGCCCTCAGCGCACGAGCGCCGCGGTCATCGTGTCGCGCTCGGCGTGCGTCTCGGCGATGCTCTGCATGCGCTCCAGCGAGCTGCGGACCAGGCGCGAGACCTGCATCTGGCTCACCCCGAAGACCGCGCCGATCTCGGCCTGCGTCATGTCGTCGAAGTAGCGCATGTGCAGGATCTCGCGGTCGCGCGGGCTCACGCCGCGCAGCAGCCCGTCGAGCAGCACGCGCTGCTCGGCGATCTCGTAGCCGTCCTCGTCGACGCCGATCTGGTCGCCCAGGACGCTGAGACCCTCGCCCTGCTTGGAGACGGGGGCGTCGAGCGAGCTCGCGTTCGCCGCCCGCGCGGCGTGCAGCGCGTCGAGCACCTCCTCCTCGGTCAGGTCGGTCTGCGCGCACAGCTCCGTCACGGTCGGCGCGCGCTGGTGCTCGACGGCGAACTCGCGGCTGACCGCCTCGACGCGCAGCGCGCGCTCGGCGAGCGCGCGCGGTGGGCGTACCGCCCAGCCGTGGTCGCGGAAGTGGCGCTTGATCTCGCCGACGATCGTCGGGACCGCGTACGACGAGAACGCGATGCCCCGGGTCGGGTCGAAGCGGTCGACCGCCTTGACGAGCGCCAGCGCCGCCACCTGCGTGAGGTCGTCGAGCGAGTCGGGCCGGCGGTTGTAGCGGCCGGCCAGGCGGCGCGCGAGCGGCATGAAGCGCTCGACGATCGCGTCGCGGTCGCGCTGGTCGCCGGTGCGGTGATAGCGCGCCAGCAGGAGCCGATCGGCCCGCTCGCGGCGCGCGCGAGCGGCCGGGTCCAGTCGGTTCGTCGGTCCGCCCTCCACCGAGGGTTGGGTGTTCGCATGCATTGGGGGTACCTCCAGCTGGTGTGAGGAGGTATCCGGCACTCCTGTAGGGAGAGTGCGAACTGCCCGCCGCTCATCGGGGCTGTCGCGGTCCCACGAGAACGAGAGACGCGACCGCTGGGTGTCTGTACCCGAGATCGCGCACACGCATGCTGCGTGACGGCATCTGGCGCGCCGCGGCCCGCGCTCGCGCCGCTCGCACGCTGGCCGCACATGGCGCGCGGCGGCGTCAGGCGCCGCCGGTCGTCCCGTAGGGCGGCACGATGCGGATGATGGTGCTCCAGACAGTGCGCTGAGACCACAGCATGCCGGCGCTCGGAGCGACTCAGAGGGTACAGCGAGCTCCACCCAAGGGGGGGTATTCGGGAGTCGGTCGCGAGCCAAGAATGGCTCGCATGAACTCCTCCTTCGCCCTCACCAATCAGGCCCGCTCGATCGAGCGCTGGGTCATCGCACGCGTCGCCTTCTACCTCGACTGCAGCGTCCGCGACATCGACCCGACCGTCCCGATCTGCGAGACCGGGATCGACTCGGCGTCGGCCATCGGCCTGTGCGGCGACGTCGAGGATCATTGGCAGATTGACGCGGACCCCACGCTCGTGTTCGATTACCCCACCATCTCCGACATCGCAGGCTTCATCGCCGGAGAACTGGAGCCGATGGCGCTCGCCGCCTAGCCGAGATCGGGATCGTGGGCATGGATGGCAACCAGAACTGAGGGACCAGCGCACGCGGACTTCGTCTCGCACGTTCGTGCGCAGGCCGCGCGCTACGCCCGGACACGGTCCTACACCTACCTGCGCGGGGTCGGCCGCGAGCTGGTCGAGGAGGTCGTGACGTACGAGGAGCTCGACCGCCACGCGCGGGCGATCGCCGCCTGGCTGGCCACCCGCGCGGAGCGCGACCGCCCGGTCCTGCTCCTGCACGCCGACGCCATCGACTTCCTGCCCGCCTTTCTCGGCTGCCTGTACGCCGGCGTGATCGCGGTGCCCGCGCCGCTGCCGCACGACGCCAAGAGCATGCAGCGCACGGTCGGGATGTTCGACGACGCCGACATCGGCCTCGTGCTCACGACGCGAGGCGTCCCTGGCCACGCTCACCGCGTGGGCCGCGGACAGCGGGCTGGCCGACCGCGTCACGTTCGTGGCCACCGACGGCGAACACCTCGGCGATCCTGACGAGTGGCAGATGCCGGAGCTGACCGGTGCGACGGTCGCCTTCCTGCAGTACACCTCGGGGTCGACCAGCGAGCCCAAGGGCGTCATGGTCACCCACGCGAATCTGCTGCACAACTGCGCCGTGATCGCCGACGCCCTCGAGGTCGACGACACGGCGATCGGCGCGGGCTGGCTGCCCCACTTCCACGACATGGGCCTGGTCGGGATGCTGCTGACGGCCGTCTACGTGGGCGCGGACCTCGTCTTCATGTCGCCGATCTCGTTTCTGCGGCGACCGATCCGCTGGCTGCAGGCGATCGACCGCTACGGCGCTACGGCCACGGTCGCGCCGAACTTCTCCTACGAGCTGCTCGCGCGCCGGGTGTCCGAGGACGACCTCGCCGGCCTCGACCTCTCGACGCTGCGCGTGGCGCTCAACGGCGCCGAGCCGATCCGCCCCCACGTCCTCGACGCGGTGATCGCGCGGCTCGGGACCGCGGGATTCCGGCCCGACGCGTTCGTCGCCGGCTACGGGATGGCCGAGGTGACGCTGCTGGCGAGCGCGAGCCCGGTCGCGCGCCCGCCGCGCTACCTCGACGTCGATCCGGACGCCCTCGAGCGCCATGCGGTGCTGCCCAGCGACACGGACGGTGCGAACCGGCTGGTGAGCAACGGAACGCCGCGGGGCGTGGACCTGCGGATCGTGGACCCGGAGACCCGCGCGGTCCTGCCGGAGGCCCGGGTCGGCGAGATCTGGTTGTGCGGGGCGAGCGTCGCCGCCGGCTATCTCAACCGCCAGGAGGAGAACGCGGAGAAGTTCGACGCGCACACCGCCGACGGCGAGGGCCCGTTCCTGCGCACCGGCGATCTCGGCGCGCTGGTCGACGGCGAGCTCTACGTCACCGGGCGGCTGAAGGACCTGCTGATCGTCAACGGCCGCAACCTCTACCCGCAGGACATCGAAGAGGCGGTCGCTCGGATCCACCCGGCGCTGGCCGCACCCGGGCGTCGTGCTCAACGTCGACGCCGGCCGGGAGCACATCGTGGTCATCCACGGCGTCGACGCCGGCGCCCTGGACGGCCTGACCCCGCAGGAGCTGGCCGCGCAGATCAAGGGGACCATTGCGCGGGCGTTCGACGTGCCGGCACCCAGCGTGGTGCTCGTCAAGCGCAGCGCCATCCATCGCACGACGAGCGGCAAGGTCCAGCGCCGGTCGATGCTCGCGGCGTTCATGGCCGACGGCGTCGACGGGCTCGTGGCCGAGGCGATCGATCCGGCGGTGCAACGCGTGCGCGCGAGCGTCGGCTCGTAGAGGATGAGGACCGCATGACGCAGATCGCGATCGTGGGCATGGACGGCCGGTTCCCGCAGGCCCCCGACCTTGACGCGCTCTGGAGGCTGTTGCTGGCCGGCGCGGACGGCATCGGCGAGGTCCCCGAGCAGCGCTGGCCGGTGGCGGACTTCTACGACGCCGACGGCGGACCGGGCAAGTCCAACACCCGCAACGCCGGCTTCCTCAGCGACGCCGATGCCTTCGACCACGAGTTCTTCGCCATCGCGCCCAGCGAGGCGGCGGCCATGGACCCGCAGCAGCGCCTCCTGCTGCAGACGGCCTGGCGGGCGCTCGAGGACGCGACCCTCGACCCCCGCTCCGCGGCGGGCTCGAACACCGGCGTGTACGTCGGCGTCATGGCCAGCGAGTGGAGCAGCGTCCACCTGACCGACTTCGCGGGCATCACCGCCCAGCAGGGAGCGGGCGCCGGCTACTTCATGAGCGCCAACCGCCTCTCCTACCACCTCGACCTGAAGGGTCCGAGCGTCGCGGTCGACACGGCCTGTTCCTCGTCGCTGGTCGCCGTGCACCAGGCGTGCGCCGCGCTGCGGACCGGCGCGTGCGACCAGGCGCTGGCGGGCGGGGTCAACCTCCTGCTGACGCCGGCGCTGAACATCTTCTACACGCAGGCCGGGCTCTCCGCCCCCGACGGGCGCTGCAAGCCGTTCAGCACGCGCGCCGACGGCATCGGCCGCGGCGAGGGCGTCGCGGTGCTCGTGCTGCGGCGCCTGGCCGACGCCGTCGAGGCCGGCCTGCCGATCTACGCGGTGATCGAAGGTGGCGCCGTGAACTCCGACGGTCGCAGCAACGGGATCACCGCACCCAACCGGTGGGCCCAGAAGCAGGTGGTCACGGACGCCTGCCGCGACGCCGGCGTGGAGCCGGCGCAGATCGACTTCGTCGAGGCCCACGGCACCGGCACCGTGCTCGGCGACATGATCGAGGTCAAGGCGCTCGGCGACGTGCACGGCCGCCGCTCGGGCCGCGACGCGCCGTGCGCGATCGGGTCGATCAAGGGCAACATCGGCCACACCGAGGGGGCGGCCGGCATCGCCGGCATCGTCAAGGCGGCGCTCAGCCTGCACCACGGCGTCCTGCCGCCCAGCCGCTTCGCCGACGAGCCCAACCCGCAGCTGCGGCTCGCCGACAACGGCCTGCGGCTGGCCGACGGGCCGACGCCGTTGCCCGGCGCTGTCGTGCGCGCCGGCGTGAGCAGCTTCGGCATCGGCGGGACCAACGCCCACATGGTGCTGGCCAGTGCGCCCGCGGTGACGGAGGCCGGCGGCGAGGCGCCGTCGCGCGCGATCCTCACGGTCTCCTCGGCGAGCCGGGACGGGCTCGGCCGGGCGGCCGCGCGGCTGGCCGACGACCTCGGCGCGAGCCCGGCCGAACGGTTCGGTCAGCTCGCCTGGTCGAGCAACCGCGTCAAGGCGTCCGGCCGCCACCGGCTCGCGTTCTGCGCGCAGGACCGCGACGAGGCCGCCGCCGTGCTGCGCGAGGCGGCCGCCGACGAGACGAGGCTGAGCGCCGTTTCGGGCGTCGCCCGCGGGATCTCCGCCGGCTGGCTGTTCACCGGCCAGGGATCGCAGTACCCGGGGATGTCGCGCGCGCTGCACGACACCTCCCCCGTCTACCGCGACGCGCTCGCGGCGGTCGACGACGCGATGGCGCCCCACCTCGGCCGGTCGATCCGCGAGCTGCTGTTCGCGGCCGACGACGACACCATCAACCGCACGGAGTTCGCCCAGCCGGCGATCTTCGCGCTGGAGTCCGCCGTCGCGGCGGCGCTCGCCACCGTCGGTGTCGCCCCGGCCTGGATGCTCGGCCACAGCGTCGGAGAGTTCGCGGCGGCGGTCCTCGCCGGCGTCTTGGACCTGACCGACGCGTCCGCGCTGGTGGTGGCGCGCGGCCGGCTCATGCAGGAGCTGCCCGGCGGCGGCGGGATGCTCGCGGTGGCATTGGACGAGGCGGCGGTCGCCGACCTCATCGCCGGGGAGCCGGCCCTCGGGCTGGCCGCCGTCAACGGGCCGCGCGAGGTCGTGATCTCCGGCGACGTCACCGCGCTGGATCGGGTCCGCGGCGAGCTGAGCGACCGCGGGGTCGCGAACAAGCGGCTCGCCGTCTCGCACGCGTTTCACTCGCCGTCCATGGCACCGGCCGCCGCCGCGTTCGGCGAGGTGGCGGCCCGGTTCGCCTACCGCGCGCCCGAGATCCCGGTCTACTCGACCGTACGCGGCCGGCTGCTCGAGTTCGACGAGCCGATGGACGCCGGTTACTGGGTCGAGCAGATCACCGCGCCCGTGCGCTTCGCCGGCGCCGCCGGCGAGGCGCTGCAGGCCGACCCGAGCCACCTGCTCGAGATCGGGCCGCGGCAGATCCTGGCGCCGATCGTCGCCAGGATCGCGCCCGGCAGCGACATCCCGGCACTGCTGCCGTGCCCGGGCCCGGGGGCGACCGGGGACGAGCTGGACGAGGTCGTCGCGGCGCTCTACCGCGACGGCCTCAACCCCGCCTGGGACGCGCTCTCAGAACCTGCGCAACGCGTCCCGCGGCGGCTGTCGGGCTACGCGTTCTCCACCGATCGCCGCTTCTGGCTGCGGGACACCCCGCCGCGACCGGGTGGCGCGGCGCCGCCACCGCTGACCGCCTCGAGCCCCGCCACCGTGTCAAGGGAGGATCCGACGATGGACCAGCTGATCGCGCTCTTCCGCGAGCAGAACGCGGTGCTCGCCGCGCTTGCGAACAACGGCGGCCCGCCCGCGACGGCGGCGGCCGCCGACCGGCTCGGCCGCCCGTCGGTGCCCGTCGCCGCCGGCGCGCCGGCGGCGCAGATCGCCGCGACGGTGCGGGCGCAGGCCGCGCTGGTCAGCGGCTTTCCGGAGGACGCCCTGCGCGACACCCAATCCCTGACCGGCGACCTCGGCTTCGACTCGATCATGGTCACCGATCTCGCCGGGCGCATCACGCAGGCCCTGCCCGGCGTCACGTTCGATCCCGGCGCGTTCACCTGGGAGGCCACCATCGGCGACCTCGTCGCGCATCTCACCGGCGGTCCCGGCGACGCAGCCGCGCCCGCGGACGATGCCGTGGCACCGGTCGCGGCCGGCGCGCCGGATCAGGCGCCGCCCGCGGCGCCCATCGCCGAGGAGTCGCGCATCGAGGACTTCCCCGAGGTGCGCGAGATCTCCGATCGGTTGCGCGGGGCGGCGGCGCTCGGCCTGGAGAACCCGTACTTCCTCGTCAACGACGGCGTCACCCGGGACACCTCGGTCATCGGCGGCAACGAGACGATCAACTTCTCCAGCTACAACTACCTCGGGCTGTCCGGGCATCCGGTGGTCACCGCGGCGGTGCAGGATGCCGTCGCCCGCTACGGAAGCTCCGTGTCGTCGAGCCGGCTGCTCTCCGGTGAGAAGCCGGTGCACCAGGAGCTGGAGGCGGAGCTCGCCGCGCTGCTCGGGACCGACGATGCCATCGTGCTGACCGCCGGGCACGCCACGAACGTCTCGGTCATCGGCCACATCGTCGGCCCCGGCGACCTGCTGATCCACGACTCGCTGGCCCACAACAGCATCATGGAGGGCGCCAAGCTGTCCGGCGCGACCCGCCGGCCGTTCCCGCACGACGACGCAGCGGCGCTCGACGAGCTCCTCACGGCGCTCCGCCATCAGTACCGCCGCGTGCTGATCGTGGTCGAGGGCGTCTACAGCCAGGACGGCGACATCGCCGACCTGCCGGCGCTCATCGCCGTCAAGCGGCGCCATCGCGCGCTGCTGATGATCGACGAGGCGCACAGCCTCGGCGTGCTCGGCGCCGCCGGTGGTGGCGTCGGCGAGCACTTCGGTATTGACAGTCAGTCCAGTCTTGACATGAACATGTTGGTGGGTTTGCTGTCTGTTTACGGCCTGCCTGCTAGCACACCGTGGCAGCATCTCTCCTCGACAGTGATGAAAGGTAGTAGGTGGAAGCTGGTCTACTGACTGTGGAAAACACCCACGTGCTGAAAGGCAGTGCTGCTTTTCTGAATGCAGGCTGCTTTGGCAGGTATGGGGGCAGGTTAGGGATGTCGTGATGCACTTAATGTTTACTTGCTGTCGGCGCAAGCTGCCCCAACGGCTGCGCGCGGCCATACATGGCGGAGCTGGGCTTTGTGGGGGACGGCCCCAACAGCTACCAGATTTGGCTGGCGGCTCGCCCAACCAGACGCGCCTGGCGGAGGCCTACCAGGACCGCGTCCAAGTGCAGGTTCGGCATTCCTACTTAGCGACCTAGGAACTATTGAGTTTAGAAGGCTAGCTCTGTAGGAGGGGCTTGGTACAGGGCGCTCTTGAACAGATGTGCTCCAAAGCTGTTGTGCGAGTACGAGGGTGCTGTCAGGTGCTGGGGCGGTTGCAAGTGCAGGCTTATACATTGCATTCAACTGAGGTGTTGCCTGTGAGTTTGCACCAATGTATATCTTACAGAGACTGGAGTCCTGTGACGGGATGACAACTGCCAGAAGCAAGCATGAGAGCACAGTCTCTGCATCACCTTCAGTTCCAGTTTCAGACCTTGCCTGACAGCAGCCTCGCCTGGTGCCTCCCCTGCTAGGACATGGAGAAGGTGCTGGAGCCCATCTTCTACTGCTACAAGCAGCGGCGCGCGCCCGGGGGAGCCGTTTGCGACTTCTGCGCGCGCGTCCGGCTTTGACGCCATCCGCGATTCTACCCAGGCGCGCTGCCGGCCCCCTGGCCCGGCCGCACTGACTCTGCCGGGGGCTGCACCAGCCTTCGATGTGCTGTGCCTATGCATGAATTGTGTTTGGAGTGCACAGGCATTAGCCTCCAGGGCAGCAGGTAAATAATGTGCTTTCTAACTCATTCGGTTTTGGCGGAAATTGTTCTTCATTAATTTTTTCAAAAATATAAGATGAAGATAGTTTATTCGTTCCGCCTCATGTATTTCTCCGCAACAAACATTTAATCATGAAATATTTTTTTCTCAGCCGAAAAATATTATGCTAATTTTTTAAATGTTATTGAACCTGTTATAAAAATATTATTGATGCAAAGCAGTTGCGGCGCATGAGTAAAATTGTAAGAATAGGAACAGCAACGGCTCTTAGCCTGTTTAAATGAAGCAAATGAAGAAAATGTTGATGCAATTATTACCGGAACTGCTTATGGTTGCATGGAAGATTCTGAAAAATTTTTAAAGATGAATTGTTGAACAGGATGAAGAATGCTTTCGCCAACATCTTTTATCCAATCAACACATAATACAGTTGGTGCGCAGATCGCATTAATGTTGAAATGCCATGAATATAATAACACGTTTGTGCATCGTGGTTTTTCTTTTGAACATGCTTTGCTTGATGGGATTTTGTTGTTAAATGAAAACAGATCAGCAAGTATGCTTGCGGGAAGTGCTGATGAAATAACGGATCTCACTTTTTCTGTATTAAAACGTTTTGGTTTATATAAACAATCGCCTGTTTCAAACTTAGATTTGTTTACTGCAATCACAAAAGGAAGTATTGCCGGACAAGGTGCTGCATTTTTTTTATTATCAAATCAATCATCTGGAAACGATTATGCCATACTTGATGGAATTGAAATATTTTATAATCCTGCTGATAATTGCCGTTCAAAATAAAATTGAAGAGTTTTTATCGGCTCAAAAAATTACTGCTAATGATATTGATTTGATTATTACAGGTAAAAATGGAGACGCTAAAAATGATTGTGTATATGAAGAATTGGAAACAAATATTTTTAAAAATATTCCATCAATAAATTATAAACATTTATGCGGCGAATATCAACCTCATCTTCATTTGCTTTATGGCTTGCGGCAAATATTTTAAAAAGAAAAGTTTTGCCGGAATGCTTTGAAATGAAACTATCGACCAAAAAAAATTAAAACAATTTTGATTTATAATAGTTACCAGGGAAAATATCATTCGCTTATATTGCTTTCTTCCTGTAATAATTTAAGCTTATGCTGAAAGACAATTTATATATTATTAAAGCATATCTACACAAAATAATATATCGAAGCAACATTGAACTGAATGAAGCACATGAAATTTTTAAAGGTCATTTTCCTGGTCAACCTGTTTTGCCCGGCGCTTGTATGTTGCAAATGATAAAAGAAATTACGCAACATCATTTACAAAAAAATACAACTTGTAAAAGCAAATGAAATAAAATTCTTACTGCTAATTATACCAAATGAAACTTAGCTGTTGCAATTTTTAATTCAATATAATTTTATGCTGAATCAACATTTAACTTTAATGTAAAAATTATGAAAACGGAGAAGTTTGTTGTAAAATGAAAGATTATTTAAAATCAAATAAAAATTATTTGGTCCGATTTTTTTCAATATAATCAACCATTGTATTTATATCAACCAATACTTTTCTGCCTTCTTTCGGATCTTTTATAGTAATGCCATATTCGCGGTTAAGCAATACAATCAATTCAATCGAATCAATCGAATCTAATCCCAGTCCTTCACCAAATAATTCCTCATCATCTTTTATATCTTCGGGTTTAAGATCAGTAAGATTTAAAAACTCTATGATTTGCTTTTTTAACTGTACTTTTAATTCTGCTGTTTCCATTAATTATATAAGTCTTTTTCTTTTTAACTGCAATAATGCAATCAATTGTAAAATAACGGTAATGATCAATAAAGATAAAATATTTATGCAACATATCTTTAGTTTTCCGCCTTCGAAAAATAAACCATAATACGCTTGCAAGCACCAGTGCAAAGGCGAAATTGGCATTAATGATTTGAACGATTCGGGCATAGTAAAATAAGGCACCAGTAAACCGCCGATAATGGCAAGTATTACAATTGATACGGCGCCAAAACCATTTGCCTGTTCCTGTGTTTGCGCAAACACGCCAACGCATATCGCATAACTTACCGCACACCAGCCACAGATTAATGTAACGATGATCAAGCCAAAAATATCATCACGGTAAATTCAACGCAGGTAAACCAATTGATGGAAATAAACATATGCCGATTGAAGAATATTATAACCGCCTGCAACAAAGTTACAACCAAATACGTGATTTGTTTCGATAAGCAGCGCTACCAGATAATTCGTTGGCAATGTTCTTAAGCGGATAAAACTTCCGCTTAGCTTTTCACGCACAATGCTGCTGCCAAGTGATATTACGACGAAAAACATGGCGAAGATTGTCCATGCCGGAATATTATGTTGCGATGCATTTGGAATAATTGTTTCATGATTGGCTGTTAACGGAATTTCATTAATGGCTGATATTGTTATTCAGATTTGATTTTCCAAAGAATCAGGAATGGTTTTTCGTTGATGGAGAAATATAAGATCTCTAAATTTCCTTACTTTGAACCATTTGCAACGCAGCTTTTAATGCGCCTTGTATAGATAATCTTAATGATTGCTGAATAACGGGTTGTAATAAAGATTAAGATAATTTTTGATTTTGAATAATGGCCGATGTATCGCCTTCTAATCCAAAAGATGTTAATGCTTTGCCTGCTGTTGTTTTTTGCTTTGATTGCTATTTGATTTGTGAAAGATGAATCGAATAACAATCCGATAACAATATCTTTTTTATGCATTTCATCTGCAATAAATTTTCATCTCCGGTTTGATTAACGTATGATATATTGAACATGCCCGATTTTATCCAACGCATGATAAATTCTTTGCTTAACTTACCTGTATCTTTATTGCAAATGAGTAAGAGCAATCTTGTTTTTACCAACTCAAACGTGCTGTTTTGAATACTTGTGACAACAATCACCAATAAAACCGGCATCGCAAACATAAACAGCAAACCCATTTTATCGCGAAGTAAAATGCGCACATCTTTTTGTATGGTAGCCAACAGTTTCATTCATTTCTAAATGCTTTCCCGGTTAAATTAATAAATAATCCTTCCAGCCATTTTGTTGATGTTGCGTCAATAAATTGTCAAGTGAATCATGTGCAATGATTTTTCCATCATCTATCAGTGCAATCTTATCACATAATTCTTCTGCTTCATTTAACTGGTGCGAGGTATAGATAAGTGTTGTTCCGTTTGCATTTAATTGTTTCAGATAATCGATAATGGCATGACGCGTTTGCACATCAACACCAACAGTTGGTTCATCCAGGAATAATATTTTTGGTTGGTGAATTACACCTATTGCAAGATTCACCCTGCGTTTCATACCGCCGAAAATTTCTGTACCTGTTTATTTCTTACATCGATGTAAGATTTAATATTTCGAAAAGTTCTTTTGATCGTTTTTCTAATTTCTTTTTTATTAAGCCGCCCATGCGCCAAAAAATTCGAGATTTTCCACCGGGGTTAATTCCTGGTAAAAAGAAAAATCCTGTGGCACAAAGCCAAAGAGTTTATTTACTGTTTTTATTTTGTTTTGATTGATTTTTATCCAAGTAATTCAATATTTCCTTCATTGAAAGAAAGCAAGCCGGTCATCAGTTCATCAGTGTTGTTTTGCCGGCGCCGTTGGGGCCGAATAATCCAAAGCGTTCACCCTGCTTCAATGTTAAGATTAAGTTCATGAAAAAATATTGCCGGTTGCCCTGGATAGCTGAAACTCAAGTGTTCAATACTAACGGCAGCGTTGCTCATTAATGCCATTTTATTTTTGATAAGTGCTTGAAATGCTTTTTTTTCTACTTCGGCAATTTCTAGCAGGTAATCGCCCATCACATTAAAATCTTCCTGGCTGCCTAATTCTGCCTTTATAAATACCTGCTGCCTGCACCGCGGCATTGCGCCACATATCGCCCGCTTTGTAAATTTTTGAAATTTCAATAATTCATCATTTGGATAAATAAGCATGTGCTTCCTGTAAAAATGCGCCATAAATATAACGAAAGCCACCACCGCCGGTTCCGATCTCTTCCTGCATGCGCACCAGTTGGGCAAGGTATAAACCGGCTTTTTGCAGACCCAGTTTATCGCGCCATTTTTTTATTTTTTTTCCGGTATATGCAATGCCTTTTACGCCGGCAATATTGCCCGGGATGCGCAACATATCATTTACATTTCTTTTTATACCGTTTTTGATTGCCTTTCGTATCTGTTCATCGGTAACTATCATTATTTTCTTTGGGATAATACAATCTGCCCCTTGGTGCCAATGCACCTTTTGCAAAACGTACCCGTTCCAATTCATAACTGCTCAGGGTATGTTACGTGTTTCCATTACCGGGTCGCTGATCAGGTAATTATCATCTTCTTTTCCATATACAATCATATTATGCGCATTGAAATGAAAACGATATTCTTTTGGGAAATAAGGTAAGATAATAAACACCTACCTGGCAACCCACCGGCTGCCCGATCCAGGCATTCATCCAGAACATTTTTGCGCTTCTTCTCTTGAACTGAAATTTTTTCCGTACAACCGGTATGCCCAGTGATTTACAGGTTCTTTTAAAAATAAGTCCGGGCATCGTGCGAAAAGCAATTGCCGGGCCGTTATTTATTTTCATAAAAGGGATATATATAAAAAACAAACCTGAGCCAATACCAAAAGCCAGCGGTTCTGTTATTTTATTGACACCAATGATTCTTAACAGATTTGTGGTTACGCCATTTTCACAATGTGCCGCCTGAGTGTTCAAAATCAATCTTCATGTACATTCATGGTTTTTAAGTCTTCTATGCTTACATTAAAACTTCGGCATATTTCTGTAATTTTTTTTCTGACAGTTTTTTGAAAACTGCAGGCTTCAAATGTCGTTTGATCTGCCATTTCCAGAAGCCGGTATAAGCGCTACGATAGCGATATCCATCAACCTTATTCCATAAAATATAATAGGGGGCTTGCTTCATTATTCAATACTTTTTGCTTTGGCTGCTGCAATTCGTTTGTTCAATATCTTTCCAGGCCACATCAAGCGCATTGGCTTTTACTTCCCAGCCGGTGCTTAGCTCGGTGATATATTTTCCTGATTCATCCGTTGCATAGCAAACCTCTTTGGTGATTTTGCCAAGTGCACCTTAGTCCTGCGGAATTTCTTCTTTTTTCATATGAAAAGTTTGATGTTATGAAATTCGCAATTAAAATTCAACTACGCGTTCCGATCAACAAACTGTAAGCAAGCATACATATAAGAAAACCGTGGAGCTTTCCGGAACCAGTAATAATATCTTTTCTCCTTTTTTCAGTTTTCCGCTTTGAAACAATTCATCTACCATCAGGTAAACAGATGCTGCGCCAACATTGCCCATACTGGTATCAAGTTTACAAACCATTTTTCGTAAGGATATGCCATTGCCATTCTCGATCAGCTTATCAAATATTTTGCTCTTGAAAAATTCGCTGGACATATGCGGTAAAAAATAATCGATATCTTCAGACGTTAAGCCCTTCTTGTCAAAAATCTCTTTAAGTCTTTTCCGCCCAAGCGGAACAATATTTTCGCTTAGTAATTTAACATCCTGCTTGATGCTGAAAATGGATTTGTTCATGATTTCTTCCGGGGTATAATCCAGTAACTTTTTAAGGTGCCATCTTCTTGTTTTTCGCCACCCATGTACATGCAGGCTTCCATTTCATTGGCATAGGAAACACCTTCCATCCATTCTACACGCAGGCTTAAGCCATTCTTCATTTGTTTTGTCGGACATTAAAAATGCGGATGCACCATCGGATAACATCCATCGTAAAAATTCTTTTTCAAAACCGATATATGGATTCTCTTCCAGCTCTTTCAGTTTTTGCGCTTCTTCTTCAAAAACATCTGACACCAAGTGAAGCCGAAAATCTTTCTGAACCTGTAGCCACGGCTGTTTTGATATCGCCTGTTTTTACAGCCATGTAAGCATATTTAAAAGCATGCATCCGGCACAGCATACACCGGAAGGCGAAACCACTTCTATCGCATTCGGTTTCGGGCAACCAGCCATGTACCATTACACCATGGGAAGGCATCATCTGGTCGGGCGAAGAAGTGCCGCAGGATAAGCAGTTCAATATCTTTTAATTTTTCCGGATCATTATTAAATAAATCCCTTACGGCCAATGCCGTCATCTGTGCATTGGTATGGGTGGGTTTGCCTCCTTTTGTCAAGGCATAAAACCGTTTTTAATACCGTTGTTTCGTAATACAATTCTTTTTGATTTGGATGGTTTATCATTAATATATCCCAAGATATTCTTCCATTTCATCATTGGAAACAGGATCGTTCGGGAAAAAATACAGCAGTATTTGTAATATAAACCTCGTTTAAGTGACATTTGTTTAATATTAATTTAACGTCTGAATAATATTGTTTTTGTTTTTTATACGTTTTGATAAAAATGGTTTGAAAAAAATCGCATCTACTGTCAAGATAATCGGGGCAGCAATAAACAATGCAATTAAAAGATAATATTTGAATGCAACAAGCCAGGCATTCTTTTTTTTCTTTTTGATGATAAATTTTGCCCAGAGCCTAAAATATTCCTGGCCTTGCCTTCAATGAACATCAAATGATATTTTACATCAACTGCTTTCTGCTTCAACAAGTTCTTCCTGCAAACCTTCCCAGTTATTCTGTTTCAAGGTATGTGCAATCACTGTTTCTCCAAAATTTTATGTATTTGCAATATCTGCATCCGATACACCCGGTTTGGGAAAAATGTTTAGATAACGGTCTTTTTTTCCTTTCAACATCCAGTGAAAAATGTTACAAAACTTACAAGATTATGATGCCTATCATACCAACGCAATATTGCCAACAAGATTTGCACCTGGCATCTTTCAACATTTTTTTATTTTTTCAAAGCATTGATCCACATATTTCTTGCACCCGTAATGGTAATAACAGGTGTATTTTTTAAAACACTTTTAAACGCTGGATGATGCAATAAAGAATTGAACGGAATGCTCGGCGATAAAAACCAGGGCTGATAACCAAGAATAATCAAATCGTAAGCTGATTGCTTTAATTTAAATGGCTTCAAGTTCGTGCATGGATTACCTAACACACAATCCGGCATTACACTGAAAAAACGTTTTTGTTGTCCACGGAAAAGCGAAATCATTTTTTAACGTTATATGTACTTTTTCAACATCAGTACCGGCTCAATTAATGGCGCGGAAAAATTATCTATAATTTCTCCTAATTGGCCCGATTGCGAATAATAAATAGCCAATACTTTTTTATCATGCTACATTTATGGTTGAAATCTTGCGGTTTAAGAACTTTTGAATTTTGGCTGTAATCAATCAAAATTTTTTGAACATCAGGAGAAAGACTTTTATAATTTTTTTTGATGAAGCTTGCGTCAGCTAATTTCTTTATTGTATTTAACAATTTTTGGTGCATGTTCCTGTATGATCAATCGCAAAAAACGATATTCAACATTTGAAGTATCTGCACGCAAAACTGTTTCCAATTTTATTGCGGCCTCTTTTAAAATTATCTAATTTTTGTTTAGGTATTTTTAATAGCCGGCTTTCTTCATTAATAAAGCACCTTTGAATGCATCTTTATTTTTAAACGATAAAGCATCAATCAACGAAATTTCATTATTTATTTCTTCAACGCTTCCGTTTTTTAAAACCTGATAATAAGCAATTTTATCAAACTGCTGCCATATTGATTCCAAACACGAATTTAAATCCAACTGTCAAAACCAATAAAATCAACAAAGTATTTTCATAATTTAAACCTGCAAATTTACGTTATTAATGATGATGCACTGTGAAAGAACGGTTTAATGAAATGTTGTTAAACATCAACGTGTAACATAAAGCTATTTCGGTCTTAGTTCAGTTGAATTAGCCTACTTTTTTTATTAAATTGAAGTTAGTTTTGCAGCTATTTGATCTAATCATGCAGCAAAAAGATTAATTGGAAAAAATTAAACAACCATTCGAAGGTTTTTGGGCGATTATACTTGGTGGCTCAAGTGGTTTTGGTTTTGCTAGTGTTGAAAAATTAGCAAAGCATGGAATGAACATCGCTGTTTTGTACCGCGAAACAGCACAGGTTGAAAAAGAATTGTTACCGGTTTTTAAAACATTTCATCAAGCAATAATGTTCAAATTCTTCCATATAATATTAATGCGCTTGATGAAGCCGGACGAACGTTATTTATTGAAGAATTTTCGGTATCTGTAAATAAAAAAAATTGTGTTAGGTTATTGTTGCATTCTATAGCAAGGGGCAATTTAAAACCATTGATTAGCGAAGAAAATTTTCTTTCTGCAGAAGATATTCAACATACAACTTATGCCATGAGCAATAGTCTTCTTGACTGGACGCAGGTTGCTTTTAAAGCAGGATCTTTTTCTTCAGCGATGCAAGAATTATTGGCTTAACAAGTGAAGGCGCAAATAAATACTGGGAAGGTTACGCGGCGGTTTCCATTGCGAAAGCATCATTAAAAAGCCTTGCAACTTATATGGCTGTTGAGTTTGGTAAAGCATGGAATAAAAACAAATCTTATACAAGCTGGCATCACAGAAACACCTTCACTTAAAAGAATTCCTGAAAGTGAAAAATTAATTAAACTTGCCAATAGCTGTAAACCCTTTAGGCAGAATTACAAAACCGGAAGACGTAGCCAATGTTATTTATCTTTTATGTACTGATGAAGCAGCCTGGATAAATGGCGCTTTAATTCACGTAGATGGAGGCGAGCATTGCCGATAATTTCAAGCAAAAAATATGTACGCTGATATCTTAGATAAACTTACCATACAAATCTTCTTTTCGCTTTGTTGATAATATTTCATCACTTGATGAAAATGGTGTCACCGGAAATTATATCTTAAGAAAAGATTCATTTTTTTATGAAGATCATTTCCCAAGTAACCCTGTTACGCCTGGTGTTATTATTTCAGAAATTATGGCGCAGATTGGTTTAGTAGTATTAGGCATTTATCTAATATTAAACTCAAACGAAAAAACCAATCTAAAACAAGATGAAAACATTTTTCCTTTGCTCACCTCAACCGAAGTTTCATTTTTTAAAATGGTTTTGCCCGGTGAAAAAGTTACCGTGATTTCTAAAAAACAATATTTTCGTTTCAATAAACTTAAATGTTATATAGAAATGCTGGATGATCAAAATGAATTAATTGCAAAAGGAATGTTTTCAGGTATTATCAAAAAAAATAACAACATTAAAAAGATGAGTAACCGCGTTGTAGTTACAGGAATGGGGGTTGTGGCGCCAAACGGAGTTGGAGTTCCTGCTTTTTTAAATGCTATCGAAAATGGCATTTCAGGCATAAAATTCATTCCGTTATACAAGGAACTGAACCTTAATTGCCAGGTTGCGGGGATTCCCGATTTTGATTGCAGCCACTTAAAGATTATCTTTCTGAAGTAACTTTTCATGGATTAAAAGGCAGCACTATTGGTTACGGTATTAAAGCTGCCGCAGATGCCTGGCCTGATGCGGGTAATAAATTATGACGATGGAAAAGTGCATTGGGAAACCGGTTGTGTTTTTGGTAACAGCGTTGCCGATACTGAAGCCATGAAAAAGAATTATTTCCCTGGTTGATTCTAAACAATCAAGAAAATTAGGTTCGCGCATGGTGGAGCAGTTCATGAACAGTGGCTCTACAGCATATATTACCGGCTTGCTTGGGTTTGGGTAACAAGATCATTACCAATTCATCTGCATGCGCCACAGGTTCGCAGGCTGTTTTAATGGGTTATGAATATATAAAGCATGGCATGGCAAAGCGCATGCTGGTTGGCAGCAATGAATACGTAGATAATTATGTTTTCGGCGCTTTTGATGCGATGCGGATTCTATCAAGAAAATTCAATGATACTCCCGAAAAAGCTTCGCGGCCAATGAGTGCAACGGCCGGCGGTTTTGTTCCAGGTTCCGGTGCAGGCGCTTTGGTATTGGAAGATCTTGATTTTGCGCTGGCGAGAAACGCAACTATTTATGCAGAAATTTTGGGCGGCGCAACCAACTCCGGCGGGCAACAAGGCACAGGTTCTATGACTTCGCCAAATGCAGAAGGAGTTGTACATTGCATAACTGATGCATTGCATAATGCTAACATTGAATCAAAAGATATTGATTTAATAAGTGGCCATTTAACCGCAACCATAGCTGACAAGATGGAAATAGATAACTGGTCTGTTGCCTTGGATAGGAAAGGTGATAGATTTTCCGCTTACCAATTCCGCTGAAATCAATGATAGGGCATTGTTTAAGTGCGGCAGGATCGATTGAAATTGTAGGAGTGATATTACAGATTATGCATCAGTTTGTTCACCCAAATATTAATCTTGAAGATCCGAATCCGGAAATTATTGATATTGTAAGTGCCGGATCTTTTCCGGTAAAAAAAATAAATAAAAATTTAAATATTGTAGCCAAAGCTAATTTTGGATTTGGTGATGTAAATGCCTGTGTAATATTTTCAAAATATAAAAAGTAATGAGCAGACAAGAAGTTTTAGAGGGATTAAAAGCAGTTTTAGCGCCTTATACCATGGATAAAGAAGCCCTTAATTCAATGAACGATGAAACAGAATTTATTAAGGATTTAAAAATAAATTCTGCTAACCTTGTAGATATTATTATTGATGCAGAAGAAAAATATGATATTGAAATTGATCCTGATTCTGCAGAAAAAATTCATAATGCCGGAAGTTGTATTGATGTAATTATAGATAAAATGAAAGAAAAGAGTTGATCAGCATCGGTAATGATATCATAGCTTTAAACAAAACAAATCCTGAAAGAACCAAACAGGAAAACTTCTATTCACAAATTATTTGCAAAAAGGAGCTTGATCTTTTTAATAAGTTTAATGAAAGTGTTCTTGCATTTGAAAATTTTGTCTGGCTTGCATGGAGCGTAAAAGAATCAGTATATAAATTTTATAAAAGAAATAATGCTGAAGCTTTATTCGGTCCAACCAAAATAATTATTCGGAAATTAAAGCTGCCAACTTTAAAAAAGATTTTAAGTTTTCATAATTCAATACATGAAAATGATTCTTTTAATAACCAGGAATGTTATTGTTGCGAAATAAGTTTTAATAATCATACTTTTTTTACAAGGTCATTAATGCATGATGATTTGATTTTTACCGTGGCAAACAATGCAAATGATTTTGAAAATATTTATTGGGGAATTAAGATGATTGACGATAATGCATACGAAAATCAATCGCAAAGTGTAAGAGAATTTATGCTGAATAGAATACAGGCATTTTTTGTTAATGATGTATTATCAATTATCCCGTCGATCGCGTTCAGACCGG
>CAVUND010000029.1:0-241005 GCA_963742745.1 uncultured Actinomycetes bacterium | reverse complement strand
TGAAAAACGCCCCATAGAGCGGGGACCTCACGAACAACGCTCCGCGCGCGTCGAACTCAGACAACGACCGCTATGGCCGGTCATATCCGCCACACCGGGCCCAGCACGAGCCCGTCGAACGGGAGCGTGGCGCGAACCTGTTTGCTACGAACAGGAACGCGCCACCCTTCCATGCCCAGCACTCCGCCCCCGCCCGGCGCAGCGGCCGGCACCCGAGCAGACTCACACCCTTGGGAGCCGCCGTCGATCACGCGATCACAACCCCACGGCGCCGCGAAGCGCACAACCCACCGCCACCCCGCCGATAATCGCCCGCAATGCTCCTCCGCCAGGCCGAGCTCGACGCGATCAGGACCGGTGAGATCGACCTCGCCTTCCGCCGCTGGGAGCGCCCGCGCCTGCGCGCCGGCACGCTCATGCGCACCGCCATCGGGCTCGTCGAGGTGACGAAGGTCGAGCGGATCGCACCGGCGAGGATCAGCGATCGACAGGCCCGCCGCGCCGGCGCCGCCGACCGCGAAGTGCTCCTCGCGCGGCTCGACAGACGCAACCCCGCCCAGCCGATCTTCCGCATCGGCCTGCGCTTCGCCGGCCCCGACCCGCGCGTCGCGCTGCGCGAGAACGCGCAAGGAGCTCGGCCTCACCGAGTCGCTGGAGCTCGGCTACCGCCTCTCGCCACGCGGCCGCGGTGCTCGAAAACGGTCGCGCGTAGCAGGTCTGCCCAACCCATCGAGCGGCCGGCGACGATTTCGACACATGCGACCGCACTGTCGAAGATCGGTAACAACGCCCCCACGCGCGGGTGAGGTTGGATTGTATGGACACTATGCCGACGACGTCAGCGCTGCTCTTCCCCGGACAGGGCAGTCATTCCGAGGGCATGCACGCGCCCTTCGTAGACCATCCGCTCCTCGCGCGCGGAATCGAGCTGCTCGGCTTCGACCCGTTCAGCAGCCTCTCGGAGGGAACGCGCACGCAGCAGCCTGCGCTGTTTCTGTGCTCGATGGCGCAGTGGGCCTCGCGCGAGGACCACGAGACCGATCCGCTCGCCGCGGCCGGCCACTCGCTCGGCGAGTACGCCGCGCTGACCGCCGCCGGCGCGATCGACTTCGAGGACGGCGTGCGGCTCGTCCGCGCCCGCGCGCAGGCGATGGCCGACGCCGCCGCGCTGCAGCCCGGCGGCATGGTCGCCCTGCTCGGCGGCGAGCGCGACGACGTCTACGAGCTCGCGGCCGACCTCGAGCTGTCGCTCGCCAACGACAACGCCCCCGGCCAGATCGTGCTCTCCGGCCGCATGCGCGGCGTCGACGCGGCCGTGCGCCGCGCCGGCGAGATCGGCTGCCGTGCGCGCAAGCTCGACGTCGCGGGCGCGTTTCACTCGCCGCTCATGGCCCCGGCCGCGGAGGCGCTGCAGGCCGCGCTCGACGCGACGCCGATCCAGGAGCCCGTCTTCCCCGTCCTCTCCAACGGCAGCACGCGCCCCTTCGAGGACATCCGCGCGGAGCTCGCAGCGAATCTCCTCAAGCCGGTGCGCTGGCGCGAGATCCTGCTCGAGCTGCAGGCGATGGGCGCCACCGACTACACCGAGTGCGGGCCGGGCAGCGTGCTGCGTGGGCTCGTCAAGCGCACCCTGCGGGCGGCTGCATGACCGCACCGCAGCGCTCGGCGCGTCCTCGCGGGAAGCCAAGAGGGGTCTGACGCAATGAAAGCCGGCGTGGTCGGGATCGGCTCGGCGCTGCCCGAGCAGATCGTCACGAACAAGCAGTTCGAGTCCTATCTGGACACGACCGATGAATGGATCGTCCGCCGCACGGGCATCCGCGAGCGCCGCCATCTCAACGGGACCGTGTCGCTCACCGACCTCGCCGAGGAAGCCTGCATCGCCGCGCTGGCGGACGCCGGGCGCGAGGCCACCGAGATCGACCACGTCATCGTCGCGACGTTCACGCCCGACCGCCTCATGCCTGGCCTGGCGCCGAAGCTGGCCAAGATCCTCGGCACCGAGGGCGCGGGCGCGATCGACGTCAACGCCGCCTGCGCGGGCTTTCTCTACGGCCTCGACCAGGCCGCCGCGCTGATCGAGTCCGGCCGCGTCAACCGCGCGCTCGTCGTCGGCGCCGAGGCGCTCAGCCGCGTGACCGACCCCAACGACCGCGGCACCGCGATCCTCTTCGCCGACGGTGCCGCCGCGGTCGTCGTAGAAGGCGGTGAGTTTCAGGTCGGCTGCTCCCCTTTTGTGCTGGCCTCCGACGGCGAGCACGGCGACCTGCTCTACGCCGAGCGCGAAGAGCGGCTGCTGCGGATGGAAGGCCAGGAGGTCTACCGCCACGCCGTCGAGCGGATGGTCGAGGCGACGAAGGAGGCGCTGCGCCGCGCCGACATGACCGTCGACGACGTCGACGTGCTGATCGTCCACCAGGCCAACCAGCGCATCATCGACGCCGCCGCGCGGCGCCTGAAGGTCCCGGAGGAGAAGGTGTTCGCCAACGTCGCGACGATCGCCAACACGTCGAGCGCCTCGATCCCGCTGGCACTGCACCACGCCGAGCTGGCCGGTCGCCTGAAGCCCGGCGACACCGTCGCGCTGGCGGCGTTCGGCGGCGGCTTCGTGTGGGGCGCGGGCATCCTGAAGTGGAAGGAAGTCGTCCGTGCCAGTGCCTGACGGAGGGGTCGCGCTCGTGACCGGCGGCTCGCGCGGCATCGGCGCGGCGATCGCCGCGCGCCTCAAGGAGGACGGCCTGACGGTCGTCACGCTCGGGCGCTCCAGCGGCGACGTGCAGGCCGACGTCGGCGACTCCGCATCGGTCGCGGCCGCGTTCGCCGACGTGCGCGAGCGCTTCGGCCCGGTGCTCGTGCTGATCAACAACGCCGGCGAGCGCCAGGACGGTCTCGCGATCCGCATGCAGGCCGAGCAGTGGGAGTCCGTGATCGACACGAACCTCAACGGCGCCTTTCACTGCATCCGCCAGGGCCTGGACGACATGCTCAGCGCGCGCTGGGGCCGGATCGTGAACATCTCGTCCGTCGTCGCCGAGCGCGCGAACCCGGGGCAGAGCAACTACGGCGCGGCGAAGGCCGGGATGCTCTCGCTCACGCGCACGATCGCGCGCGAGATGGCCCGCAAGGGCATCACCTGCAACGCGGTGACGCCGGGCGTCATCGAGACCGACATGACCGTCGGCGTCGCGGACAAGCTGCTGGCCGGCGTTCCCGCCGGTCGCATCGGGCGACCTGAGGAGGTCGCCCACGCCGTCTCCTTCCTCTGTTCGGACGGAGCGGCATACGTAAACGGGGCCACGCTCGCCGTCGACGGCGCGCTGGCCGCATGAGAGGAGCAACAACCATGGCTGCTGTGACAGAGAACGACGTACTGGAAGAGATCCGCGATCAGCTCGAGGCGATCAAGGTGCCGGGCGCCAAGGACGCCAAGCCCGAGAACACGTGGTCCGAGCTCGACGTCGACTCGCTGGATCTCGTCGAGCTCGTCAAGGCGCTCGAGGACCGCTTCGACATCACGATCTCCGACGACGACCTGAAGCCGATCGAGTCCGTCGGCGACGCGATCGCCCTGACGATGCGCCTGTCCGAGGCTGAAGAGGGTGCGCCTGCATGAGCGATTGGGCGTCCCCCCACATCGAGATCGCGATCACCGGCCGCGGTGTCGTCTCGTCGATCGGCGAGGGGGCGGACGCGTTCGTCGACGCATTGCTCGAGCGCCGCTCCGGCATCGTCGACGGCCTGGCTCCGTGCTCGGAGTTCGACCCCGAGGCCGCGATGGGCCCGAAGGTCGCGCGGCGCTCGGATCGCTACTCGCAGCTGGCGTTCGCCGCGGCGATCCAGGCCGCTGAGGAGGCCGGGCTACCGGGTGACATCGACCTCGAACGGCTGGCGATCCTCGTCGGCACCGGGGTCGGCGGCCTGAAGACGCTCGAGGACGAGTGCCGCGAGTTCGTCAAGGGCGGCGAGCGCGCGGTGTCGCCGCACTTCGTGACGATGATGATGCCCAACGCCGCCGCCGGCGCGATCGCGATGGAGCTCGGCGCCCACGGCCCCGGCTTCAGCGTGTCGTCGGCCTGCGCGACCGGCAGCCACGCGATCGGCGAGGCCAAGCGGATGCTCGAGCGCGGCGAGGCCGACGTCGTCGTCGCCGGCGGCACCGAGGCCGCGATCACGCCGCTGTGCGTGGCCGCGTTCAAGCGGATGGGCGCGCTGTCGCGGGAGGGCATCTCGCGCCCGTTCGACGCCAAGCGCGACGGCTTCGTCATGGGCGAGGGCGCCGGGGTCATCATCATGGAGCGCAAGGAGCACGCCGAGGCGCGCGGGGCGACGATCCTCGGCTACGTCGCGGGCTACGGGGCCTCCAACGACGCCTTCCACATGACCCAGCCCGACAAGGAGGGTCGCGGCGCCGAGAAGGCGATGCGGGCGGCCCTGTCGGACGCGGGAGCCGGCGTGGAGGAGGTCGGCTACATCAACGCGCACGGCACGTCGACGCCGTTCAACGACCGCATCGAGACGCGGGCGATCCACTCGATCTTCGACGGCGCCGCGCCGCCGGTGTCGAGCACGAAGTCGGCGATCGGGCATCTGCTCGGCGCGGCCGGCGCGGTCGAGGCGATCGCCGTCATCGGCGCGCTGCAGCGCGGGCTGCTGCCGCCGACGCTGAACTTCCAGGACGTCGATCCCGACTGCGACCTGGACTACATCCCCGACGGGCCGCGCGAGGCGCCCGGGCTGACGCTCGCGATGTCCAACTCGTTCGGCTTCGGCGGCCAGAACGCGTGCCTGGCCTTCCGGAAGGCCTCGTGATGGAGGGCGGCGCCGTGGTCCCGGACGCTCCGCAGGCCCCCGCCGCGCCGGCCGCCGCCAACGCCACGGTCGAGGTCGTGCACGAGCCCGCCCCCGCGATCCCGGCGCGCGCACGGATCGACCTGCTGCTCGACGAGCGTTCGTTTCACCCGACGCGCACCCACTCCGGCGACGGCGTCATCTGCGGCGCCGGCCGCGTCGACGGCCGGCCGGTCTACGTCTGGGCGCAGAACGTCAAGCACAAGGGCGGCTCGCTCGGGCAGGCCGGCGGGGCGACGATCGTGCGCACGATCGAGGCCGCCGACAAGGCGGGCGCGCCGGTCGTCGGCTTCCTGCACTCCGGCGGCGCGCGCCTGCAGGAGGGCATCGGCGCGCTCGGCGCCTACGCGTCGATCTTCCGCGCGACGTCGCGCGCGAAGGTGCCGCAGATCAGCGTCATCTGCGGGCCCTGCGCGGGCGGCGCGGCGTACTCGCCGTCGCTGGGGACGCTGGTGATGATGGTCGGCGACGAGGCGCAGATGTTCCTCACGGGCCCGCGCGTCATCGCGAAGGTCACGCGCGAGGTCGTCACCGGCGTCGAGCTCGGCGGACCGCGCGTGCATCGCAAGTCCGGCGTCTCGCACGTCGAGGCCGACGACGACGCGCAGGCCGCGCCGCTCATCCGCCAGGCGCTCTCCTACTTCCCCGGCCGCCCCGGTGGGCCGCTGCCCTACCGCGAGCCGGTCGACCCGCTGCCGGGCGATCCGGCGTCCGCGATGCCGACGAACAAGCGCCTCGTCTATGACGTGCGCGACGTCATCGGCCACCTGCTCGACGGCGGCGAGTTCTTCGAGCTGAGCAAGCGCTACGCGAAGAACATGGTGATCGGCTTCGGCCGGATGGAGGGTCACCCGGTCGGCGTCATCGCCAACCAGGCCCGCTACCTCGGCGGCGTGCTCGACGCCGCCGCCTCGGACAAGGGCGCCTGGTTCGTGAACATGTGCGACAAGTACCAGATCCCGCTGATCGTGCTCTCCGACACCCCGGGCTATCGCCCCGGCGTGCGGCAGGAGCGCGAGGCGGTGCTGCGCCGCGGCGCCGAGTTGCTGCGCGCGTTCTCGGTCTGCGAGATGCCGCGCGTGACAGTGACCATGCGACAGGCGTACGGTGGGGCGTACATCGTCATGAACTGCCGCGACCTCGGACACGACCTCACCCTCGCCTGGCCCAACGCCACGATCGGCGTCATGGGCGCGCCGCAGGCGATCGAGATCGTGCATCGCCGCGAGCTGGAGGCCGGCGCCGATCCGCTCGAGCTGGCCGCCGCCTACGAGGAGCAGCACCTGCCGGTCGCGATCGCCGCGAAGGCCGGGTTCATCGACGAGATCGTGGACCCGGACAAGACTCGTGAGCGAATCGCCGCCCACTTCGAAGCTCGGCGCTAGCCCGGCGGCGGCGACCGACGGGCCGGGCGCGGGAGCGGCGCCGGCCGACCTGGCTCCGCGCAACGCGACCGAGGACGCGATCCTCGAGGCCGCCCGCATGCTGCTCTCCGAGGGCTCGCACGAGCAGGTCACGATCGACACGATCGCGCGGCGGGCATTCGTGTCGCGGACGACGGTCTACTTCTACTTCGAGAACAAGCGCGCGGTCATGGACCGCCTCATCCAGCAGGCGTTCGCGGACATGGACGACGCCGCCTCGCCGTACTTCGAGGGCGCCGGCGACCCGCGCATGGAGCTGGCGCTGGGGCTGGCGCGCTTCGTCGGCGTCGTGAATCGCAACGGGCCGATCTTGATGCTGGCCGCCCACCTCTACGGCTCCGACGAGCACATGCCGTCGCAGTGGGAGCCCTACGTCAACCGCTTCATCGCGGGGGCCGAGGCGCGGATCGCGCGCGACCAGCTGCGCGGCCAGGCGCCGGCCGACATCCCGGCGCGGGTGGCGGCGCAGGCGCTCTGCGCGATGGTCGAGCGCCACCTGACGATCGAGGTCATCCGCAACGGGCGCGACATGCACGAGGCGGTGCGCCAGTTGACCGAGCTGTGGTTCCGCGCGGTCTACGCCGGCGGGGACTCGGCGGCAGCGAGCTCGGCCTAGACGCCTTCGAGCAGCGCCGCGGCGCCGAACCGCGCATCCGCGAACGGCAGCGCCGTGGCCTGCGCGACCCGAGCCGGCGACGGGGCCCGGCGAGCATCGCCGGTGAGCTGTCGACCCCGATCCACGCGTCCGCCGGCAGGTGCCGGGCGAGCTCGCCCTCGCCGCAGCCGATGTCCAGCACCGGGGTGGCATGGTCGGCGAGGAAGCGACCACGTCGGGCATGCGGCGGGTGCTGCCCGCCGTGCGCCGGCGTGACGCGCTCGCGATCGCGCGTCGCGCGGGTTTGACGGCCGCGCCGGGATGGGAGGACCGGGGCATGGATGCCGAAGACAAGCTGGACCATCTCGCGGCGCTGCGCGACGCGGCTCGCGCAGCGCAGTTCGACCTCACGCTCGCCTTCGAGCAGATCGCGCAGAAGGTCGCGGCGGGTGACAGCTTCACGACGGCGCAGCAGAACGCCGCCGCCCAGCTGCTCGAGATCTCCGGCGCGGTGCGCGAGCTGGCGGCCGAGACGCTCGAGGCCGAGGATCCCGATGGGGTGTGGGGGACCAACGTGGAGCGGGCGCAGCAGCTCGTCGCCCGCACCGCCGAGCTGCGCGACGCCTTCGGTCAGCGGGCGGTCAGCCAGGCGGACCTCGCCGATCGCCCCGGTCGTCCGCCGCTGCCGTAGTCCGCGTGCTCGCGGCGTGTGACGCGCCGCGTGCGGATATCGCACCGCGCGCGTCGTGACCGAGCAACCCCAGCCGCGGCACCTGAACAAATCCAACCGCGCGCCGTTGCCCGCGCGTGCGGCCTGTAGGTTTGCGGCCATGCCGATGCGCCGGTGGCTGGCGGCACTCACGAGCTCGCTGCTGCTCGTCGCGAGCGCTGGCGCGGCGGTCGCTCAGGCGGCGGCGCCGGGCACGAGCGAGCGGCGCACGGAGCGCCACCTCGAGTCGATCCGCGACGACCCGGCCAAGCTGCACGCGTTCCTCGCCGCGATGCCCAAGGGCGGCGACCTGCACAACCACCTCTCCGGCGCGGTGCCGACCGAGACGCTGATCGGCTACGCCGTCGAGGACGGGCTGTGCATCGACACGACGACGATGACCGCCATGCCCGCACCACCGCCGGCCGCGCCGTGCCCGGCGGGCCGGCGGCCGGCCGCCGACTCGACCACCGACCCCGCGTTCTACGACCAGATCCTGCGCGCGTGGTCGATGGAGGGCTTCGTCGCCGATCCCCCGTCGGTCACCGGCCACGACCACTTCTTCGCCACGTTCGGCAAGTTCGGCCTGGCCACGGTCCGCAAGGGCGACATGCTCGCCGCCGTCGCGCAGATCAACGCGGCCCAGAACGTGCTCTATCTCGAGACGCTCGTGTCGCGGCAGGGCGACGCGGTCAGGACGCTGGCCCAGCGGGTCGGCTTCGACCCCGACTTCGCTGCCATGCGCAGCAAGCTGCTGGCCGGCGGGATGGCGGACGTCGTGCGCGCCGCGAGCGCCGAGACCGACGCCGACGTCGCGCGCTTCGACGAGCTGCTGGGCTGCCGCACGCCGCGTCCGCAGCCCGGCTGCCGGCTCGTGTGGCGCTACGACTACCAGGTGGGCCGCGCGACCGATCCGGAGATCGTGTTCACGAACCTCCTGCTCGGCTTCGAGTTGCAGCGCACCGACAAGCGCTACGTCGGCGTGAACCTCGTCCAGCCGGAGGACAACCCGGTCGCGCTGCGTGACTACGCGCTGCAGATGCGGATGATCGGCTACCTGCGCCGCGCGTACCCGAAGGCCCACGTGACGCTGCACGCCGGCGAGATCGTGCCCGGCCTCGTCGCCCCGGCCGACCTGCGCTTCCACATCCGCCAGGCCGTTGTCGTCGCGGGCGCCGAGCGGATCGGCCACGGCGTCGACCTCGTCCACGAGGCCGGCTACCGCGCGCTGCTGCGGATCATGGCCCGCCGCCACGTCCTCGTCGAGACGCCGCTGACCAGCAACGCGCAGATCCTCGGCGTCTGGGGTCCGGCGCACCCGTTCACGCGCTACCGCGCGGCGGGCGTGCCGGTCGCGCTGGCGACCGACGACGCCGGCGTGTCGCGGATCGACCTCACCGACGAGTACGCGTTCGCGACGACCCAGTACGACCTGAGCTACCGCGCGCTGAAGCGCCTCGCGCGCGCCTCGCTGGACCACGCGTTCCTGCCCGGCCACAGCCTGTGGCGCAGCCGCGACCTCTACCGCCGCCGGGCTGCCTGCGCACGCGACTCGCCGGCTCTCGCGCGACCGAGCGCCCGCTGCCGCGCGTTCCTGCGCTCGAGCGCCAAGGCGACTGTCCAGTGGCGCCAGGAGACCCGGCTGAGCGCCTTCGAGCGCCGCCGCCGCTGAGCGCGCTTTCGCTCCGCCGAGGCCGAGGCCGACGGCGGTTGACGCGCGCAGCCCGGCGCGCTAGCCTGCTCGCGCCCCGCCTCCCCGGCGAGAGGGCGTGAGACCTATGAGTGCAGCCACGAGCCAGACCACGTCGCGCCGCCCCGGCTAACCGCCGGGCCCTCGCGCGACACCCTCGTCTCCCTTCCTCGTAGCACTTCTCTGGAGGTCTCCTTGTCGCGCGATCAGCGCAACCGTCCGCGGCGGCGAAGCCCGGACACCTTCCGTTGTCGCAACTGCCGGCTCGACGTGTCCATGGACGCGCCGGGAACCCAGCACCGCAACCACTGCCCGAGCTGCCTGTGGAGCCGTCACCTCGACGGCGGCACCCCGGGCGACCGCGGCGCCGACTGCGCCGGCTCGATGGAGCCGGTCGCCGTCTGCGTGCGCGCGGACGGGGAGTGGGCGCTCGTGCATCGCTGCAGCGGGTGCGACACCGTGCGGATCAACCGCATCGCCGGTGACGACAACCCGCTCATCCTCATGCACCTCGCCGTCCGGCCGCTGGCGCGGCCGCCGTTCCCGCTGGAGTGGGTCGCGCGGCTGTAGCTCGCTTCCTGCCCGTCGCAACGCCGGACCGGTCAGCCGGTCGGTCCGGCCACGGCCGCCGCCTCACGTCGAGCGGGCCACGAAGCGTCGGGTTCGGCCGGAGGCGAAATCGGCGATGGCGTAGGCGATCCCAAGTACTTCGCCCACCGTCCTGGAGGTCGTCCCGACACCGCTGACGCGGCGCGTGTGATCTGACGCAAGTCGCGCTCCGCAGTACCCCATATATGCCGACCAGGTCCAACCCGCTCCCCGATCGCATCCTGCTGGTGGTCGGCGCCGTGCTGATCCTCGCGACCGGCGCAGTGTTCGCCGTACACGCGTTCGAGGGTGACGATGGCGCCGCACAGGCCGGTCCCGCCGTGGCGGTCGACAAGGTGCCGATCAAGGACTTTCTGTACAAGCCCGAGGCGATCAGCGTCCGGGTCGGGACGAAGGTCACGTTCACCAACGAAGACAGTGCGACACACACGGCGACCTCCGGCGAGCCGCCCGGCGCCGACGGCGTGTTCGACACCGGCAACCTGACGAAGGGCGAGAGCAAGAGCGTCACGATCGCCAAGGCCGGCACGTTCGCCTACTACTGCGAACTGCATCCGTTCATGAAGGGCACGGTGATCGCCAAGTGAGCCGTTCGAGCTCTGACCAGCTGCGCTTCCTCGGGGCACTCGCGACGATCGCCGTTGGCGTCGTTCATCTGCAGCAGTACGCCGACTTCATCTCCGACGTACCCACGATCGGCGTGCTGTTCCTGCTCAACGGCGCAGGCGCGGGCGTGGTCGCGATCCTGCTCGCGACCGGCCGCGCTCCCCTGGGCGCGCTCGGCGGCATCGCGCTGTCGGCGGGCGCCCTCGTCGCGGTCCTCGTGTCGATGACCGACGGAGGCCTGTTCGAGTACGCCGAGCCGACGTTCCGCACCGCCGTCGTCGTCGCGATGGCCGCCGAAGCCGCAGCGGTCGTCCTGCTGCTCGCCTACCTGGCGACCCAGCGACGAGCGGCGGCCTCCACGGCGCGCCTGGACTGGACGCAACGCACGTAACCCAGCTCGGCATCGACCGCCAACGCGCCGCCCGCTGATCCGGGCGGCCGCCGGCCACTCTGTCTGAGCGGCCACCGAGTCACACCTGAAACCGCGAAGGGCGAACCTCACCGCGCACAACCAGAAAAGAGGCTGGATGTCTGAAGTCACGAATCACCTGTTTGACACGATCGACCGTCAGAATGCTCACGAATCCGCCAGCACGCGCCGCACGCTCGTCGCGACGACGGCGGCCGCGCTCGGCTCGATCGGCCTGCTGAGTTACGCGTCACCCGACGCGTTCGCGGCCGTCAAGACCAACGCCGAGAACTCGATCGCGAACATCACCACCGTCGCTGCGACGGCCGAGGTGCTCGCGACGATCGTCAACACGGTTGGCGCGGAGAAGCTGGCCGGCAGGATGGACGCCGTCACCCTGCGCAACGTCCGTGCCGCGGCACAGCAGGAGAAGAACCACTACGAGCTGCTGACCTCGAGGGCCGTGGGCGGCAAGCCCGCGACGACGACGATCTACGTGCCAGACGAGGTGTTCGCCTCCCCGGAGAGCCTGCTGACGACGCTCGTCGTCGGCGACCAGGTGTTCATCAACGCCTACCTGCTGGCCACCACCGTGTTCGCGCGGCAGGGCGACCTCATGGGTTCGAAGTTCGCCCGCTACTCGGCCGAGATCATGGCCACCGAGGCGGTCCATCGCGCGCTCGCCCTGCAGTCGCTCGGCAGGCTCGGCAACGACCGCGCGTACGCGAAGTTCACCCAGCGCGAGGAGGTCTCGGGCCTCCCGACCTCCGGCGTCGGCGGCTTCTTCAAGATCCTCGACGCGGTCGCGGTCCTCGAGTCGGCCGGGTTCGGCTTCGGCAAGCCGGGCTCCAAGCCGGGGACCAAGTACGAGTACGCCGAGGTGGCGGGACGGACGCCGACCGACCCGGGCGTCAACACGATCTCGATCTCGTAGCGGCCACGATCGGCGTGTGACGATTCGCTGAACGCGACCCCCGGGCCCTGGTGGCGCAGGCGGCGATCGGTGATCGTCCCGGGGGTGAGGCGCCTGCCCCCGATTCCGCCGCCCGGCCCCTTCCGGCGCGCGGCGTGGCGCAGTCCGCTGCGCGGGCCGTGGCTGACGTCGGTGCTGGGCGCCGCCCTGCTCGTCGGCATCCCGGTCGTGTTCGTGACAGGGCTGCTGTCGTACGTCGCCTACGAGCCGGCGCTCGGTCGCAACAACCTCGTCGGCGATCCGGGGTTCCTGGACTTCTACGTCTTCTCGTGGCCGACGAGCCCGGTCTGGCTGTACGCGCTGACGCAGGGGCTGCACGTCACGATCGGCATCGCGCTCGTGCCGATCGTGCTCGTGAAGCTGTGGTCGGCGATGCCCAAGCTCTTCGAGTGGCCGCCCGTACGCTCCCCGGCGCACGCCCTGGAGCGCGCGAGCCTGGCGCTGCTGGTCAGCTCGACGCTGTTTCAGTTCGCGACCGGGATCCTCAACGCCCAGCTCTACTACCCGTGGAAGTTCTCCTTCCTGGCGGCGCACTTCTACGGCGGCTGGGTCTTCATCTTCGCGTTCGTGCTGCACGCCGTGGTCAAGGTGCCGACGATGCGCCGCAGCCTGCGCCAGCGCCGGCTGCTGGACGAGCTGCGTCGCGGCCTGCACGAGACGCGGCCGGAGACCGGTGAGTCCGAGCTCATCCCCTCGGCGCCGAGCGCGCCGACGATCTCGCGCCGCGGCGTGCTCGGTCTGACCGGCGGCGCATCGCTCGGTCTGCTGGCGCTCACGGCCGGCCAGTCCGTCGGCGGTCCGCTGCGCGAGATCGCGCTGCTCGCCCCGCACGGCCGCGACCTGGGCTCCGGGCCCAACGACTTCCAGATCAACAAGACGGCCCGGTCGGTCGGCATCACGCCGGCGCAGACCGGCCCGGGCTGGCGGCTGCGGGTCGTCGGTGGATCGCGCCCGGTCGAGCTCTCGCGCGCGCAGCTGCTGGCGCTCCCGCAGCAGTCCTACGAGCTGCCGATCGCCTGCGTCGAGGGCTGGTCGACGACGCAGACCTGGACCGGGGTGCGCCTGCGCGACCTGGCGGCGGTTGCCGGTGTCGAGTCCTTTGACGAGCTGCTCGTGGAGTCCCTCCAGGCGGGCGGCAGCTTCCGCCGCGCGACGCTGAGCTCGGGGCAGGCAGGCGATCGCCGGTCGTTGCTGGCGCTGCGCGTCAACGGCGCCGACCTGTCGGCCGACCACGGCTTCCCGGCGCGGATCGTGGTGCCGGCGCTGCCCGGCGTGCACTGCACGAAGTGGGTGCAGCGACTCGAGTTCAAGACGACGCGGGCATGAGGCTGCGACCGGTCTACGGCGCCGGTCCGCTGCACCTGCTCAGCCACGTGGCGGCGCTGGCGCTGGCGGCGTACGCCTTTTCGCGGATCTTCGCGTCAGGGCAGCCCTGGAACGTCGTGCTGTGGTTCGCCGGGGCGGTGCTGCTGCACGACGCGATCGCGTTTCCGCTCTACACGGCCCTCAACCGGCTCGCGCTCGGCCGTGCCGGGCGATCGGTCAACCACGTGCGCGTCCCGGCGCTGCTCAGCGCGCTTTCGTTCATCGTCTTCTTCCCGCTGATCCTCGGCCTCGGCGACGGCCGCTACGAGCGCGCGACGACGCTCTCGCAGGACGTCTACCTCGGGCGCTGGCTGCTGCTCTGCGGCGCGATGTTCGCGGTCTCGGCGCTGCTGTACGCCCTGCGCGCCCGGCGTGCGGGCCGATCGCCCCGCGGCGCTGGGTGAGGGAGCCCGGGGCCTCCTGCTCACCGCGCAGCGGCGAGGCGAGCGAACCAGCGGCGCTCGTGCTGCCAGCGCTCGGCGACCGCGAAGCCGGCGGCTTCAGCCGGGTCCTCGATCGCGTCGACGCCGACGTAGGCCCAGGCGAACGACCGGCTGTGCAGGCCGCCGAGCTCGAGACGGATGCGTTCGGTCGTGGCGGGCACACCGGACGGCGCGAGCTCGACGAGCACTTCGCCGTCGGGCCGCAGCAGCTCGCGCAGCCGGGCGAGCAGCGCGACGGGCGCGCCGCCGATGCCGATGTTGCCGTCGAGCAGCAGCGCGCTGCCCCAGGTGCCGGCGCCGGGAATGCGGTCGAAGACCGAGGCCTCGATGGCGGGCGCGCCGCGTAGCCGCGCGACGCGAACGGCGGCGGGGGCGACGTCGACTCCGAGTGCGAGGCGACCGCGGTGGGCCAGGGCCAGGACATGGCGGCCGGGGCCGCAGCCGACGTCGAGGACGGGGCCGCGGGTGCGTTGGAGGACCGCTTCGTCGGCCGCGGTCAGCGGTCCGAGCCAGCGCTGCAGCGCGAGCGCCACGGCGGTCCCGTCGGGACGGCGCGCGCGCAGCTTCGGCGGCGCCTCGTGGGCGAGCGCGAGGCCGTAGACATCGGCCGCCGTGGGGGTCATGCCGCGACGACCTGCGCCAGCGGCAGCGCCGCGAGCGTGCGGGCGAAGCGGGTGTGCGGCGCGAGAGCCGCAACCGCGCGGGCGTCGGCGATGTCGTCTACGTCACGCAGTTCGGGCAGCTCGTGGGTGGTCAGTCCGAGCGCATGCAGGCGCGCGCGCTGGACGGCGCATGTGGCCGGGTCGCTCATCGGGACGCCGGCGAACACCGCATCATCGGCGGCGCGCAGGCCGATCGACCAGTAGCCGCCGTCGCAGGCGGCGCCGAGCACGGCATCGCAGCCGGCGAGCCTGGCCAGCGCGTGCGAAAGCATCGGCGGGGTGACCTGCGGCGTGTCCATGCCGACGATGAGCGCCGGCTCGCCGATGTCGGCGAACGCGGCGGCCAGCCGCTCGGCGAGCCCGGCGCCCCGCTGCGGGACGACCTCGAAGCCGGGGCGCAGCCAGGATCCGGCGACGCCGTCGAGCACGACGACTCGGCGCGCGCCGGGGACCGCCGCGACCGCGGCGAGCGTGTCGGCGAGCGCCGCCGTCGCGAGCGCGGCCGCCTGCTCGGGCGTGCACGGCGGGCTCAGCCGCGTCTTGCTGCGCCCGGGGACGGGAGCCTTGGCGATGAGGGCGATCGCTCGTGGCGCGTGGGGCGCGCCCATCAGCGCAGCACGCCCGCCATGTCGCGCACCGCGCGCACGGTTCCGCGCACGGTGCCGGTCACCTTCGAGCGCCCGCTGCGCGCGCGATACGGGACACCGACCTCGGCGATCCGCCAGCCCTGGGACGCGGCTCGCAGCACCATCTCCAGCGGCCAGCCGAAGCGCCGGTCCTCGATCCCCAGCTCGAGCAGCCCGGCGCGGTGGGCGGCGCGCATCGGCCCGAGGTCGCGCAGCACCACGCCGCTGCGCCGGCGCAGCTCGAGCGTCAGCGCGCGATTGGCCAGCCGGGCGTGCGGCGCCAGCGCGCCGCGCTCGGCGCGCCGGGCGCCGAGCATGAGCTCGACCCGGCCGGCGCGGACCGGGTCCGCGACGCGCGGGAGGTCACGGGGATCGAGCGAGGCGTCGCAGTCCATGAAGCAGACGACATCGTCCGTCGCGGCGACGAGGCCGGCGTAGCACGCAGCGCCGAAGCCGCGCCGCGGCTCGTGCACGACGCGAGCGCCGAGGCCCTCGGCGATTCGCGCCGACCCGTCGGTGGAGCCGTTGTCGACGACGATCGGGGTGTAGCCCAGCGGCATGCGCGCCAGCACCCAGGGCAGTGCCTGCGCCTCGTCCAGCACCGGGAGCACGACGGTCGGCATGGCCGCGACAGTACGAAGCGCGGGCTCCATACTCGATTACGAACTGGAGAACGAGGGCGCCGGCCACCCAGATCGCGCGTCGCGAGACGTAGCCTGCGACAGCATGGAAGCCCTCATGGGACGCGCCGGCCGGCGTGCCGCGAGCGCCGGTGCGCGCGTCGCGTTCGCGTGGCCGGCTGCGCTCGGCGTGGTCGGCTGGGGGCTGTTGATCGTCGCCGGCCACCTGCTCGGGGCGGCGCTCGTCGCGCGCCAGCCGCTCGTCCACATCGGTGCTCCGCCGCTCGTCGGCGGCGTCGACCTGCGCCTGTCGGCGCACGTGCTGCCGGCGCTCGCCCTCGGTGCTGCGGCGGTCGCGTGGGCACCGGCGCTGGCCATCGGCATGCGCTGGCGCGGCCTGGTCGCGGTGAGCTGGGCGGCGGCGGCCGGCTGGGCGGTCGCGCTGGCGGCGACGGACGGCTGGGACGCGCTCGCCGCGCCGCTTGCCAGCAAGTACGAGCAGCTCACCGCGGTCGCGCTCGTCGGGTCGCCCGGCCGTTTCCTGCAGACCTTCACCGACGTGCTGCCGAGCTACGCCACGCATGTCCAGGGCCATCCACCGGGCGGTGTGCTGCTGCTGTGGGCGCTGGACGCCATCGGCCTCGGTGGCGCGGGCGCGGCGACCGGGCTGGCGATCGGCTGTGGCGCGCTGACGGCGCCCGCGGCGCTCGTCGCCGTGCGCGCGCTCGCCGGTGAGACGCGTGCGCGTGCCATGGCCCCCTTCGTCGTCTTCACCCCCGCCGCCGTCTGGATGGCGACATCGATGGATGCGCTCTACGCCGGCGTGGGCGCGGTCGGGATCGCGCTGTTCGCGCTCGCCTGCACCTCGGCGCTCGTGCGCCGCGCGGCACTGCTGGCGCTCGCTGCGGGTCTCGTGCTCGGCGCCGCGCTGATGCTCAGCTACGGCATCGCCACGCTCGGCGCAGTCGTCCTGGCGATCGCCGTCGGCCGCCGCCGCCCCGCGGCGATCGCCTGGGCGGGTGCGGGCGTGGCGCTCGTGCTGGCCGCGTTCCTCGCACTGCGCTTCAACTGGCTCGACGGGCTGGCGGCGACGCGCGAGCAATACCTCGCCGGCGTCTCGAAACGCCGTCCGTACGCGGAGTTCCTCGTCATCTCGCTCGCCGCGTTCGCGGTGGCCGCCGGCCCCGCCGCCGCCGCGGGACTCGCGCGGCTGCGCGACCGCGGCGTCTGGCTGCTCGCCGGCGGCACGCTCCTCGCCCTCGCCGCGGCGGACCTGTCGGGCATGTCGAAGGGCGAGACGGAGCGCATCTGGCTGCCCATGGTGCCGTGGCTGCTCGTCGCGACGGCAGCGCTGACGCGAACGCGCGCATGGCTCGCCGTGCAGGTCGGGCTGGCGCTGGTTGTCCAGCTCGCGGTGCGCTCACCATGGTGAGGGGTCGTTCCGCGAGCGCAATCGGCGAGCTTCAGCAGCCCGCCCGCATCGCCGATCCGCGCGCCGGCGCCGGCGCGATCAGGGTGGTCGAAGCGCGATGAGCCACGTGCTCGTCACCGGCGGCGCCGGCTTCATCGGCTCGCACGTCGCCGACGCGCTCCTCGCGCGCGGCCACACCGTGCGCATCCTCGATGCGCTGTTGCCGGTGGCGCACGCGGTGCAGCCGGAGTACCTCGATCCCGCCGCGCAGTTCGTGCACGGTGACATCCGCGACGGCGCGACGGTGGCGGCTGCGCTGGAAGGGGTCGACCACGTCTGTCATCAGGCGGCGATGGTCGGGTTGGGGACCGACTTCGGCGACGTCCCCGAGTACGTCGCGCACAACGACCTCGGCACCGCGGTCCTACTGCGCGAGCTCGCCCGCCGGCGGTTCGCCGGCCGTCTCGTGCTCGCCTCGAGCATGGTCGTCTACGGCGAGGGCCGCTACGCCTGCGCCGAGCACGGACTGGTGCGCCCGGGCCCGCGCCGTGTGACCGACCTCGCCGCGGGTCGCTTCGAGCCACCGTGCCCGGTGTGCGGCGCGGCGCTCGAGCCCCGCAGCGTCCCCGAGGACGCGCGCGCCGATCCGCGCAACGTCTACGCGGCGACGAAGCTGCACCAGGAGCATCTCGCGGCAGCCTTCGGCCGCGAGACCGGCGTGCCCGTGACGGCGCTGCGCTACCACAACGTCTACGGCCCGCGCATGCCGCGCGACACACCGTACGCCGGTGTCGCGTCGATCTTCGCCAGCGCGCTCGCCGGCGGGCGCGCTCCGCGCGTGTTCGAGGACGGCGGCCAGCTGCGCGACTTCGTGCACGTGCGCGACGTCGCGCTCGCCAACGTCCTCGCGCTCAGCGCGCCGGACGCGGTGCCGGGGGCGTTGAACGTCGCCAGCGGCACGCCGCGCAGCATCGGCGAGATGGCGATGGCGCTGCACGCCGCGAGTGCGGTCACAACGCCCCCGCCGGTGACGACCGGCGCGTACCGGCTCGGCGACGTGCGCCACGTCTTCGCCCGTGCGGACCTGGCCGCCGAGCGGCTCGGGTTCCGCGCACAGGAACCCTTCGAGGCCGGCATGGCGGAGTTCGCCTCGGCGGCGCTGCGCGCGCCACCGACATGAACAGACGATGAACTCGTGCGCCAAACTTCGTAACGCAGCCTTCCGCCCTGTGACACTCGACAAGCGATGGCGAGCGCCGATCACGCACGCGGCAGAATCCTGGTCGTCGACGACGAGCCGACGATCTCCGAGGTGCTGTGCCGCTACCTCGAGCGCGCCGGCTACGGCACGCGCGTCGCCGCCGACGGCCACGCGGCGATGGCCGCGGTCCTGCAGGAGGCCCCGGACCTCATCGTGCTCGACCTCATGCTGCCCGGCATCGACGGCCTGGAGGTCATGCGCCGCGTCCGCGAGCACGACCGCGACCACACGGCGATCATCCTGCTGACGGCGCGCGGCGAGGAGTCTGATCGCATCATCGGGCTGCGCCTGGGCGCCGACGACTATGTCGTCAAGCCGTTCTCGCCGGCCGAGCTCGTCGCCCGCGTCGATGCCGTGCTGCGCCGCCTGGACACGAGCCCTGACACGCAGTCGCCGCTGGAGTTCGGCGAGCTCGTCATCGAGCCGACGGCCCGCCGCGTGAGCGTCGGCGGGCAGGAGGTGGCGCTGACCCAGCGCGAGTTCGAGTTGCTGCTGTTCCTCGCGCGCCACCCGGGGCAGGCGTTCACCCGCAACCAGCTCATGGATCTCGTCTGGCGCTACTCGTTCTACACGGACACGTCGACCGTCACGGTCCACATCCGGCGCCTGCGCGCGAAGATCGAGCCCGATCCGGCGGTGCCTCGCTACATCGACACGGTCTGGGGCGTCGGCTACAGGTTCGCGCCGTGACGCGCGGGCTGGCCTTCGCCGGGTTCGCCGCCGCGGCCGCCGCGGGTCTCGCTGCCGCCGTCTACGGCTCGTCGGCGGGCCTGACGACGCTGCTGATCCTCGTCCCGCTGGGTTGCGCAACGGTCCTCGGGGCGTACGCGATCGTGGCGGCGCGGGCGCGCATCGGCGGGCTGCGCCGCCAGTTCGGCCTCATCGCCGCCGTCGCCATGGCACAGCTGGCGATCGCCGTCGGCGTCTTCGTGGCGCTCATGTTCGTCTCCGCCCACGACGCGTTTCTCACGGTGCTCCTGGTTGGCTTCGCGGGCATCCTCACCCTGTGGGCGGCACGGCTGCTGGGCCGGCGCGCGCTCGCCGACGTCGATGCCATACGCGCGACGCTCGAAGCCGTCGGGCAGGGCCGGCGCGACGTGCAGACGAACCTGGGTGGTCAGGACGAGCTCGCACGACTGGGCGCCGATGTCGACGCGATGGTCGCCACGCTTGCCGCCGAGGAAGGTGCGCGGCGCGGCCTGATCGCCTCGGTCTCGCATGACCTGCGCACCCCGCTGACCTCGCTGCGGCTGCTCGTCGACGCCATCGACGACGACCTCGTGACCGACCCCGCCATGCGCCGCGACTACCTCGGGCGGATCTCGACGAACGTGCAGGCGCTGAGCGCGCTGATCGAGGATCTCTTCGAGCTGTCGCGCCTGGAGTCCGGCGACATCCGCTGGACGATGGAGCACGTGATGCTCGACGAGCTCGTTCGCGAGACGATCGACGCCATGCGCCCGCATGCCGAGGCCGAGGCCGTCGCCGTGCACGCCGAGCTCGCGCCGCGGCTGACCGCCGCGCAGGCCAACCCGGAACAGATCCAGCGTGTGCTGTTCAACCTCATCCAGAACGCGATCCGCCACACGCCGGCCGATGGCAGCGTCGTCGTGCGGGCGGCTCCGGCGAGCGAGGGCGCGATCGAGATCGAGGTGGCCGACACGGGACCGGGCATCGCCGGCGACGAGCGCGACCGCGTCTTCGAGCCGTTCTTTCAGGGCACCGGCCGCAGCGGCGCCCGCTCATCCGACGGCGGCGCGGGCCTTGGCCTGGCGATCTCGCGCGCGATCATCGAAGCCCACGGCGGACGGATCTGGCTGGCCGACGCGGAGTGCGGGACATGCGTGCGCTTCCGCCTGCCGTGCGTGGCGACGCAAAGCTCGCCCCGGCTGCGCGGTTCCCGATCTGGGCTGGCGAACAGTTCGTGAGACCTCGACCGGCGGGCGCCGCCTGAGCCAGTCGCCCGGCGAGCGCGGTGTGCGAGGTCTCGGGTCTACTCGCCGGCGCCGGCCGGTGGCGACGGCGGGGCGCCCATGGCGTGAAAGCCGCCGTCGACATGCACGATCTCGCCGGTGATGCCGCGCGACATCGTCGACAGCAGGAAGACGATCGCGTCCGCCGTCGGGCGGGCGTCGGCGGTGTCCCAGTGCAGCGGCGCCATCGTGTTCCAGACCCCGGCAAGCTCGCTGAAGCCGGGGATCGACTTCGCCGCCATCGAGCTGATCGGGCCGGCGGAGACGAGGTTCGAGCGGATCCCCTTCGGGCCGAGGTCGCGCGCGAGGTAGCGGTTGACGGACTCCAGCGCCGCCTTCGCGACGCCCATCCAGTCATAGACCGGCCAGGCGACCTGCGCATCGAAGTCCAGGCCGACGATCGCCGGCGCGTCGCCCTTCTCCAGCAGCGCCAGCATCGCGACGGTCAGCGACTTCAGCGAGTAGGCGCTCGTGGCGAAGGCGATCTGCGCGCTCTCGACCGGCGTGTTGAGGAAGTTGTTGCCGAGCGCGTCGCCCGGCGCGAACGCGATCGCGTGCAGGATGCCGTCCAGCGCGCCCCAGCGCGCTTCGAGGTCGGCGGCGACGGCGGCCATCTGGTCGGGCTCGTTGACGTCCATCTCGAGCACGTCGGGCGGGGGATCGCCGAGGCGCTTGGCGATGCGCTGCGTGATCCGCATGCCCCGGCCGAAGCCGGTCAGGACGATCTCCGCGCCTTCCTCCTGCGCGCGCTCGGCGACGGCGTAGGCGATAGAGCCCTCGGTGAGAACTCCGGTGATGAGCAGTCGTCTGCCTTCGAGAAGCATGAAGGCGAGGCTATCTACTCGGGTCCTCGGCGGACCCGTCCGCTAACGCCCGAACCTCACGAAGTCGGTGAACTCCGCCCACGTCGAGGAGGCGCGCCAACCGGCCTCGCCGGCGGCGTGACGCAGGTCGTCGGCCCACGCGGGCTCCCAGGCCCGCCAGCGCACGAGCGCGACGATCAGGCCGGCGAGGGCGAACAGCCCGACGAGGATCGCGAGCGCGAGAACGGGAAACGGCGCGTCGGTCGCGGGGTCGGTCGCGGTCGCCGCGACCGAGATCGGATCCCCCGCGATGACGGCGGGGGCCGGCGTCGGATCGGCGGTCGGCGTCGGCGGCGCCTTCACCGCGGCCGGTGCCTCGGGCGCGGCGGCGCCCGCCTGCTGGCCCGTGGCCTTGCTCGTCGTGCCCGACGACGTCGGCGGCTGCGCCGTCCCGCCGCCGGCGGGCGCGCTGGTCGCACCCGCGCCGCTGCTCTGGGCCTTCTTCTTGTTGCAGGCGCCCTCGGCGCGCCGCGCGAGCGCGTCGTCGATGGCGGGCGAGAAGCCGGCGTCGTAGGCGGCGAGATCGTTGGGGATCAGGGCCTTCAGCGTCTGCAGCTGCTTCTGCGTGTACTTGCAGGCGTTCAGCCGGCCGTCGTCGGCGTAGTCGGCCACGATGACGTCGAGCAGGTTCGCCGAAGCGGTCGCGGTGAACGCCAGACTCAGCGCGCACGCGAGCAGGAAGAGCGAGATGCGGTGAAGCACGACCCCCCACGGTAGTCGGTCAGCCTCCATCGTTCCACCGGGAACCGGCGCGGCGGCGCCCTCGCGCGCGCTCGTTGCCGCGCCGCGCGCACCTCCGAACCACTAGCATCGGCGGCCGGTTCCATGGCCGTCACGACCCCCGCCAGCCCCGCCAGCCCGCGGGTCGCCACGCAGGTGGGCGTGCCCGCGACGCGCGTGCGCACTCCGCGATCGGGCGTTGCGCTGCTCGCCGCTCTCGTGGCCGTCTGCGCCTACGCCGTGTTCGCCCACGGCGCCGTCGGCCTGCCCGAGGAGCCGCGCCTGCAGATCGGCCTCGCCTTCGTCGGCGTCGGCGCGGCGATCGGGCTGCTGCTGACGCGCACGCTGTCGCTGCGCGCCCCCGCCGAGGTGTGGATCGCCGTCGGCCTGCTCGCCGGCTTCGCGGTCTGGTGCGGCGTCACGCTGCTGTGGTCGGTCGCGCCCGAGCGCACGTGGGCGCACATCAACCGCGCCGTCGCCTACACGCTCGTGCTCGTCCTGGCGCTGACGCTCGCGTCGAGCCTGCCGCGTGCGATCGAGCGCTTCGCCTACGGCTGGCTGGCCGTCGCGCTGGCGTGCGCGTTCTACGGCCTCGCCGGCAAGATCATCCCCGGCGTCGAGATCCTCGGCGTGAGCTTCGACCACACCTCGCAGGCCTCGCGCCTGCGCGCGCCGCTGGAGTACTGGAACGCGCTGGCGCTCGTGATGGTGCTCGCGATCCCGATCGCGCTGCGGATGACGACCGACACGACGCGGCGCGACCCGGCGCGGCTGTTCGGGATCTTCGCGCTGTTCGTGCTCGTCGTCTGCCTCGGCATGACGTACTCGCGCGGCGGCATCCTGGCGTTCTTCGCCGTCGTCGCGGTCATCACGCTGCTCGGCGGCCAGCGCCTGCGCGGCCTGGCGGTGATCGGCGTCGTCATCGTCGCGGCGATCCCCGTGCTCGGGCTGTCGTTCAGCCGCCCGGCGCTGAAGGGCCTCTACGTCCCGCTCGACGAGCGCGTGCCCGACGGCATCCTGCTCGGGCTCGTCAGCGCCGGCTGCATCCTCGCGCTGCTGATCGCCGCCTGGGGGATGCTGCGCCTGGAGGAGCGCACGGCCTGGGACCAGGAGCGCACGCAGCTCGTCTGGCGCGGTCTCGGCGCGACCGCGGCGATTCTCCTCGTGATGCTGCTCGGCGGCATCGCGAGCTACGAAGGCGGGCCGGACCAGTGGGCCGACGACGCCTGGCACAAGTTCACGCAGACCGACAAGAAGGACGACACCTCCGATCCGGCGCGGATCGTCTCCTCGAACTCCGGCAACCGCTGGGTGTGGTGGAAGGAGGCCGCGGGCGCGTGGTCGGACAAGCCGGTGCAGGGCTGGGGCGCCGGGTCGTTCGCGGTGACGCACAAGATGTACCGCGACGTGGAGCTGCCCGTCGTGCAGCCGCACAACATGCCGCTGCAGTTCCTCGCCGAGACCGGGATCGTCGGCACGCTGCTCATCACGGGCGCGCTGGGCTTCCTGCTGTTCTGCGCGCTGCAACGGGTGCGCGCGATGGCCCACGGGCGCGAGCGCGACGTCGCGGTCGCGCTGTTCGCGGGAGCGGTCGGCTGGGTGGTGCACGGGCTCGTCGACTGGGACTGGGACATCCCCGGCGTGACGGTGCCGGCGCTGATCTTCCTCGGCCTGCTCGTCGGCACGCCGTGGCGGCCGGGTGGCGAGCCCCGCATCCACCGCGGCACGGGCACGCGCATGGCGCTGCTCGCGCTGGCCTGCGTCGCCGCCTGCCTGCTGATCGTGTCGGCCGCGCTGCCGATGCTCGCCGACCAGAAGGCGACCGACGCACAGGCCGTCAGCGAGAACGCGGGCCCCGCCGAGCTCGAGGACGCCGCCGCCGAGGCCGACCTCGCGGCGCGCCTGGACCCGACGGCGATCCGGCCGCTGCTCGCCGCCTCGGCGATCGCGCAGGGCCGCGGCCGGCTGCTCGACGCGCGCCGCTTCCTGCTGGACGCCGTCGACCGCCAGCCCTACAGCGCGGTCGCCTGGCAGCGGCTCCTGGAGCTGGCGCTGAAGACCGCCGACCGGCAGGGCGCGCGGTCCGCCGCGCGCCGCCTGCTCGAGCTCGACCCGATCGGCTCGGGGACCCGCACGCTGGCCGGCCGGCTCGTGCTCTTCGAGGTGCCCGCGGCCGGCTCGCCGACCGCCACCGGGACGCCGCTCAGCCCGCGCTACAGCGGCGGCGCCGCGGTCGCCCCGGCGCCGGCCACGGGCACGGCGACCGCTCCGGGCACGACGGCCCAACCGCCGCCGCCGGCCGCGCCGTAGCCCGGCACTCGGCCCTCATGCCGGGCGCCGCGTGCGGTGCGCCGAAGGGCTTCACTGATCGCGCGCGGCGAACGCGACGGCGCTGCGCACGATGACGCGCGCGACGCTGAGCAGCTCGGCGATCGAGACGCGCTCGTCGACGGCGTGCGCGAGCCGGATCCCGCTGGGGCCGAACAGCACGCAGGGGATCGCGCGATCGCGGTACAGGCGCAGGTCGGCGCCGTAGCCGACGCCGACGAGCGGCGGCGGGCTGCCGAGCTCGGCGGTCGCGGCGTCGCGCACGACACCCACCCACGGGTCGTCGACATCGGTCTCGCCCGACCCGAACTGCCCGCCCGACCAGACGATCTCCACGGGCGGCCCGGCGTCGTCCGCGGCCTCGGCGACCGCGCGCTCCAGACCCGCGCGTGCCGCCTGCAGCGACTCGCCGACGGGCACGCCGAGGCGGCCCTCGAACGTCAGCTCGTCGGGCACCTGGCTTGACCAGCGGCCGGAGCGCAGCTGGCCGACGAGCAAGGGGTAGGGCAGCGCGCCATCGGCGAGCAGCGGGTGGCGGGGGCGGGCGTTGACCGCCTGCTCGTGCGCGTGCAGCGCGGCGTGGATCGGGATGTAGCGGTCGATCGCCGAGACGCCCTGCAGGCGCTCGGCGGCGTGCGCGCTGCGGCCGCGCACGATGCCGGTGAACGTCAGCGCGCCGCCGGTGGCACAGACGATGCGCAGCTCCGTCGGCTCCGGGATGAGGCAGGCGGCGAAGCGGTCGTCGCGCCCCAGCGCGGCGAACGTCCCCAGGCCGCCGTCCTCCTCGGAGGGCACCGCCTGCAGGACGACGTCGCCCGGCAGCGTTGTGCCGGCCGCGCGCAGCGCGCCGAGCGCGTGCAGCGCCGCGACGACGCCGCCCTTCATGTCGACCGCGCCGCGGCCGTGCACGGTGTCGCCGACGATCTCGCCGGCCCACGGATCGCGCGTCCAGCGCTCGCTGCCCTCCGCGACGACGTCGATGTGCCCGTTGAGGCACAGCCGCGGCGCCCCCGGATCGCGGCCCGGCAGGGTCACGGTGGCGCCGACGCACTCCGTCCGCGGCGCCTCCTCGCCCGGGTGGCCGGGGTCGGCGCGCAGCGCGTCGAGGTCGTACACGTCGAGCGTCGCGGGGAGGCCGAGGGCGCGCGCCAGATCGACGACGCGGGCAGCGGCGCAGCGCTCGCGGCCGGTGAGGCTCGGCTCCTGCACGAGCAGGCTGACGTCGCGCGCGAGGGCCGCCCCGTCGAGGGCGGCGAGGGCGGTTTGGAGGCTCATGGCGGCGGGAGCGGGGCTGGGTGGGCGCGCGGCGGCCGGTCAGCCGGTGACCGCGACGCGGAGGATGCCGAGGACGAGCAGGACGGCCGCGGTCGCGGCGATGAGCAGCAGCACGATGCCGACCACGAGCTCGGAGGGCAGGCGGTGCGAGGGCGCGCGCAGCCGCGAGGACGGCAGCGTGCTGACCTGCCGCGACGCGGTACGCGACGGCGCCGGCGTCTGGCGCAGCTCGCGCTCGCGCCGGCGCGGCGCCGCCGTCCCCGGGGGTGCCGCGGGCACGGCGCCGACGAGCTCGGGCTCGGGCTGCGCGCCCGGCGGCGGGGTGCGCGGCCGCGCGGCCGGGCGCTCGGCCCGGCGGGCGGCGGTGTCCGCGTCCTCGGCGGCCCGCCGCGCGGCGGCGTCGCGCTCGGCGGCGGCGGCCGCCTCGCGCTGGGCGGCGCGCTCCCGGCGGCGCTGCTCGGCGGCGGAGCGCAGCGCCTCCTCCTGCTCGCGGCGCAGGCGCTCGGCGTCGACGAGGCGCTGCTCGTCCACGGTGCGCCGCCGCCGTGCGCGGGCCTCGGCCTCCTGGGCGGCGGCCTCGCGCTCGGCCGCGCGCTCCTGGTCTTCGGCGGCGCGCTGCGCGGCGCGCGCCTCGGCCTCCGCCGCGGACTGCTGCTGGGCAGCCCGCGCCGCCCGCGCGCCCGCCTGCAGCGCCGCCTTGCGCGCCGCGTCGGCCTGCTGCTTGGCCTCCTCGCTCGTCTCGGCGAGCTTGCGCATCCGGGTCTCCAGCGCCCTGCGCGCGGCGGCCTCCGCGCGCGCCTCCTGCGTGGCCTCGTCGGCGGCGGCGAGCGCGGCGTCGATGCGCTCCTCGAGCTCGTGGCGGTGGCGCTCCTGGACGGCGATCTCCTCGGTCGCGCGGCGGACGTCGTCGAGCGCCTCCTCCAGGTCGGCGGCGAGCGCGCTCTCCTGCGCGGCGAGGCGATCGACCTCGGCGACGGCGCGGTTCAGCGAGGCCTCCAGCTCGCGCTGGATCTCGGCGTCCTCGTCGGCGCGCCGGTCGCTCTCGGCGCGCGACCGGCCGAGGACGTCGGTCAGCCGCTGGACCTCGCCCAGCGCGGAGTCGCGGGCGTCGGTCAGCTCCGCGAGCTCGGCGACGATCGCCGCGCGCTCGGTGCTGAGCGCCTCGACCTCCGCGGCGGCCCCGGCACGCGCGCGTCCGACGCGCTGGATCCGGGCCAGCGCCTCGTCGCGCTGGCCGGTCAGGGTCTCGATCTGCGCGCGGGCCTCGTTGCGCTCGGACCGCAGGTCGGCGATCGCCGCCGTCGCCTCCTGGTGGCGCGCCTGCAGCGCGAGGAGCTCCTGCTCGGCGACCTGCCGGCGGCCCTCGAGCGCCTCGATGCGCCCGTGGGCGGCGTCGCGCTCCTCCGTGCGCTCGCGCAGCGTGAGCTGCGCGCTCTGCAGCGCGCCGGTGAGTCCCTCGAGCTCCTGCAGCGTCTGGTCGCGCTGGGTCGTGAGCTCGCGGATGTCGGCGTTCGCGGCGTCGCGCTGCGCGGCGAGATTGCGCAGCTCCGCGTGCGCCTGGTCGCGCTGCGCGGCGAGGTTCTGCATCTCGCGCTGGGCGTCGCTGCCCTGCGAGCTGAGCGACCGGATGTCGGCGCGCGCGCTGTCGCGCGCCGCGGTGAGCTCCTCGATCTGCGCGTTCGCGGCGTCGCGGGCCGCTGCGAGCTGGTCGATCTCGGCGCGGGCTCGCTCGCCGGCCGCCTGCAGCTCCTCGATCTTGCCCTGGGCCGCGGTGTGGCGGGCGGTCAGCTCGGCGATCGTGCGCTGAGCGTCCTGCTGATCACGACCGAGCTCCGCGAGCTCGGCCCGGGCGCTGTCGCGCTCGCCGCTGAGCTGACGCAGGGTCGCCTCCGCGTCCTCGTTGAGGCCCGACAGCTCCTGCAGGCCGGCCTGCGCCTCGTCGCGCTCGACGACGAGCGCGGCGATCTGCTTGCGGGCGCCGTCGTGCTGGGCGGTGAGCTGGCGGATGCGCGCGATCGCCGTCTCGCGCTCGGCGGCGAGCGTCTGGATGTCGGCCTGCGCAGCGTCGTGCTGCAGCGTGCGCTCGCGCAGCTGGGTGAGCGTGCGGGCGTGCTCGGCGGCGAGCACGTCGAGCTCGGCCTGGGTCGCGTCGCGCTGGTCGGCGAGCTCGTCGCCGGCGTCGCGCGCCCGCTCCTCGAGCGCGGTGAGCTCGAGGATGCGCGCGTCCGCCGCGTTGCGCTCGTCGGTCAGCGCCTCCACGCGGGCGAGCGCCGCGTCGCGTGCGCCGGCGAGCGCGGCGATCTCCTCCTGCGCGGCGTCGCGCTCGGCGCTCAGCGCCTCGACCTCGGCGAGGGCCCGGTCGCGCTGGGCGCTGAGCTCCCTGATCTCGGCGCTCGTGTCGCCGCGCTTGGCCGTCAGCGTCTCGATGCGCCGCTGCGCCTCCGCGTAGCGCGCGCTGAACTGCTCGATCTTCGCCAGGGCGCGGTCGCGCTCGCCGGTCAGCGCATCGACCGCGGCGGCGGCGCTCTGGTGCTCGGCGCCGAGCTGCTCGAGCTGCGCACGCGCACGCGCCTGCGCGGCCGTGGCCGTGTCGAGCGCCGTACGCGTCTGCGTCGCCTTCTCGCGGGTCGCGGCGAGCTCGCCGGCGACGCGGTCGAGCTCGGTGCGCGCCGTCGCGACCTCGTGGGCGAGCGCGTCGGCGCGCTCGCGGGCCGCCGCGGCGTCGGCGTGCGACGCGGCGAGGGCGGTCGCGGCGTCGTCGGCCGCGGCATGCGCGCGCTCGAGCTCGGCGGCGCGCTCGGCCTGCTCGGTGCGCAGCTGCGCGAGCAGCACCGCGCGCTCCTCCTGGGCCTGCGCGAGCTGCGCCTCGATCAGGCGCAGCCGCTGGCCCGCGACGTCGCGGTTCTGCAGGGCGCTCGACGCCTGCGCGCCCGTCGACTCGAGCTCGCGCTGCAGGGCGGCATAGTCGGCCTGGACCTCGCTCAGCGCCGCCGCGGTCTCGCGCTCGCGCGTCTGCGCCTCCGCGAGCTGCTCGGCGACGGCCTGCGCCTGCGCGCGACCCTCCTCGAGCTCGCGCTCGAGCTTGCCGCTGCGATCGTCGGAGCGCTCGGCGCGCGCGGTGAGCTCCCTGATCCGCGCGCGCGCCTCGGAGAGCTCGCGGGAGACCGCCTCGGACCTGGCCCGCGCGCGCTCCAGGGCGGCGGAGCGCTCCTCCGCGCTGCCCCCGACCTCGGCCAGCCGGCGCTCGAGCTCCTCGCCGCGCTCGGCGGACTCCTGCAGGAGCGCCTCGGCGGCGGTGAAGTCCTCGCGCACCGCGAGCAGCTGCTCCTCGAGCTGCGCGCCCTGCGAGCGCGCGAGCTCGAGCGCGGCCAGCGTGCGCTGCGTCGTCGCCTGCGCCTCCGCGCGCTGCGCCCGCGCGACCGCGAGCTCGTCGGCGAGCGCGGCGGCCTGCGCCTGGGCCTGGCGGGCGGCCTCGCCGACGTCGCCCTGCTGCGCGCGCGCCGTCTCCAGGGCGCGCTCGAGCTCGGCCCGCTCGCCGCGCGCCTGCTCGAGCTCGGCCGCGGTGGCGGCCGCCTCGGCGCGCGCCGCGGCGAGGTCGACGGCCTGCGCGTCGGTCTGCTCGTTCAGCGCGTCGGTCTGTCCCTGCAGCGCCTCGGCCTGCGCGCGCAGCTCCTCGAGCACCTTGCTGCGCTTGGCCGCCTTCCACGCCGCGGCCTCGAGCTGGGATTCGAGCTCGTCGGCGGCGGTCGCACGGGCGGTCAGCTTCGCGACGCGCGCGTCGAGCTTGGCGGCGCGGGCCGCCTCGGCGCGTGCGGTGACGAGCTGGGCCTCGAGCTTCTCGGCGCGGCCGGCCTGCTGGCGCAGCGCGCGCAGCTCGCGCTCGAGCTCCTCCACGGCGCCGTCGCGGTCGCCGCGCGCGCGGTCGAGCTCGGCCTCGAGGTCGGGGATGCGCGCCGTCGTCGCCAGCGCCTCCTCGAGGCGCTCCTGCAGCTCGGGCAGCGCCGTGGCGGCGGGCTCGAGCTCGGCGACGCGCGCCTCGAGCTGCTCGCGGACCGCGCCGGCCTGCTGGAGCGCACGCTCGGCGGACTCGCGCTCGGCCTCGGCCTGCGCCATGGCCTCACGGGCCTCGCGCATCGCGGTCTCGGCGGCGGCGCGCAGCGCGAGCGCCTCCTCGCCGGCGGCCTGCTGCTCGGCGGCGGTCGCCCGCGTCAGCGCGCTCAGGCGCTGCACCTCGCCGGCGGCCTCCTCGGCGGCGCGCTCCGCGGCCTCGCGCGCGGCGACCTCCTGCTCGAGGCGCGCCGCGACCGCCTGCGCCTCGGCGCGCAGCTCGTCGACGCCTGCGCCGAGCCGGCGCGCCTCGCCGAGCTCGGCCTCGAGCTGCTTGGCGCGGGTGGCGTGCTCGGCAACCTGCGCGCGCAGCTCGCTGCCGCCGGCGGATGTGTGCTCGACGGCGCGGACGAGCTCGCTCGCGCGTTCCTCCAGATCGTCGGCGCGGCGCTCGGCGTCGGCCGCGCGGGCATTGAGCGCGCGCGCCTGCTCGGCCGCGGCCTGTGCGCGGGCCGCCTCGGTCTCGGCGAGGGCCTCCAGCTCGGCGGCGCGGTCGGCGGCGCTGCGCTCGATCTGCGTCGCACGCTCGCGCTCGGCGCGCAGGCGCGCGGCGGCCTCGCTCAGCGCCGCCTCGGCCTGGTCGCGCTCGGCGGCGATCGCCGCGGCGTGCGCCTCGGCGGCCTGCTCGAGCGCCGCGCGGGCCTGCTCGCGCTCGCCGGCGATCGCCGCGGTGTGCGCCTCGGCGGCCGCGGTCGCAGCCCGCTCGCGCTCCTGCGCGGCCTGCTCTAGCGTCGCGATGCGGGCGACGAGCCGGTCGGACTCGGTCCGCGCCTCGTCGAGCTGACGGACCTCGTCGAGCGCGCGCACGTGCTCGTCGCGCAGCTCCTCGAGCTCCAGGCGGTTGCGCTGGGCGAGGTCCTCGGCCGTCTCGCGCTCGGTGCGGGCGGTCTCCAGCGCGGCCTCGAGCTGCGGCACGCGGTCGGCGACCTCGGCGACCTGCCGGCGCGCCTTCTCGAGCTCGGCGATGCGAGCCTGCATGTCGCGCACGTGCTGCTCGGCCAGCACCCCCTCGTCGGCGCGCGCGCGGACCTCGTGCAGCTCCTCCTCGACCTGGCGCAGGCGGCTTGTCGCGCGCTCGGCGCGCTCGGTCGCCGCCCGCACCGCGACGACGGCCTGGTCGCGCTCGCGCTCGACGCGGCGGGCGGCCTCGAGGGCAAGCGCGGTCTGCGTCTCGCGCGCGGTGGCGACGAGCGTCTCCTCGTTGGCCTGGGCGAGCTTGGCCCGCGCCTCCTTGAGCGCCTCCGCGCGCTCGGCCGCGAGCGTCTCGGCGCCCGCGCGGGCCTCCTCGAGCGCGCGCGCCTGGGCCCGGGCCTGGGCGAGCTCCTGCTGCGTCGCCTCGGCGGTGGCCTGCAGTGCCGCGGCCGAGGCGGCGGCCTGCGCGGCGCGCTCCTCGGCGGCACGCGCCTCGGCGAGCGCCGACTCGGCCTCAGCCTGCGCCTGCTCGGCACGGGCGCGGCCCTCGTCGCGGGACTGCAGGACGGCGGCCTTCGTGGCGGCGTTGGCCTCGGCGAGCTGCTGGCGCGCGGCGTCGCGCTCGCGCTGCACCACCGCGCGCGCCTCTTCGCGCGTGGCCTGGATCGCGGCGTCGGCGCGCTTGGTCGCGGCCTGACTCTCGGTGCGCGCGGCCTCGCTCTGCGCCTTGGCCTGCGCCGCCTGCTCGCGCGCGGCGCGCAGCTCGGCCTCGGCCTGCGCCGCCCGCTGCCGAGCCTCGGTGCGCAGCTCCTCGACGGCGCGCGCGCCCTCGCGCTGCGCTCGCTCGATCGCGGCCCGCGCGGCGGCGACCTCGCGCTCGCGCTCGGCCACGGCCACCTCGAGCTGCGCGCGCGCCTCGCGCTCGGCGGCGTTACGGCGGTCCAGCTCGGCGCGCGCGGCGGCGATCTCCTCGCGCGCGACGCGGGCCTGTTCCTCGGCGGCGGCGCGGGTCTGCTCGTGGAAGGCGACCCGCTGGGCCAGCGCCTGCGTCTCGCGGTCGCCGTTGCGCAGCGCGGTCTCGGCCTGCGCGCGCAGGCGCGTGAGCTCGTCGCGGGTGTCGCGCGCGGCCTGCTCGGCGGCGCCGCGCAGCCGGCGCTCGGCCTCGAGGCGCTGCTCGAGTGCGGTCATCGCCTGACGGCGCTGCTCGGCGGCGCGCTCGGCGACCTCGCGGCGGCGGCGCTCCTCGCGCAGCGCCTCGGGGTCGATCAGCGCGCTCGGCGCGGGGGCGATCGGCAGCGGTGCGGGCGGGGGTGCGGGGCGCGCCGCCTTCGCCGGCTTGGCCTTCGCCGCGCGCGCGGCGGCCTCCTTGGGCCGGGGCAGGTCGACGATGCCGCGGCTGGTCTCCAGCGCGAAGGCGACGTGCCCGTCGTCGAGCAGGGCAGCGGGCGCCGTGAACGCCGCGCGCCACGGCGGCGGATCGGGTCCCGCCAGCGGCGACGCGTCGTCGGGACCGGGCAGCGCCGTCACGCGGCGGGTGCGCCGCCCGTCGTCGAGCAGCAACTGGGGCGGGGCGAGGCGCTCGCGCGAATCGGCCCGCCAGCGGCCGGCGAGGCGCAGCAGCACGGTGCCGCCGCCGGCGGTCACGCGCTCGAAGCGCTCAACCTCGAATTCGGGGGCGCGACCGCTCAACGTCGCGGAGAGTGTAGGTCCGCGAGCGCCATCTGCGCGAGCGTCAGGACGTTCTCCGGCGTGTCATCGGCGTCCAGTACCCGGAATCTCTGCGGGTCGGCGGCGGCGAGCTCGTCGTACGCCGTGGCGATCGTCTCGAAGAACGTCTGCTCCTCCTGCTCGAGCCGGTCGGGCGCGATGAGCCGCGACTGCTGGCGCGCGAGCGCCGTGAGCGGGTCGAGGCGCAGCAGCAGCGTGCGGTCGGGCGTGATCGAGCCGGTGGCGAAGTCGTTGAGCTCGGCGATCGCCTCGATGCCGAGGCCGCGGCCGGCGCCCTGGTAGGCCAGCGAGGAATCCACGAAGCGATCCAGCAGCACCCATGTGCCGGCCTCGAGCCAGGGCCGCAGGCGCTCGTCGACGAGCTGCGCGCGGGCGGCCGCGTACAGCAGCGCCTCGGCGCGCGGGTCGCAGCGCAGCTCGGGATCCTTGACAAGCTCGCGGATGCGCTCCGAGAGCGCCACGCCGCCCGGCTCGCGCAGCAGCTCGACGGGTCGATCGCGCGCGAGCTCGTCGTGCAGCGCGGCGGCGAGGGTCGACTTTCCGGCCCCGTCGATGCCCTCGAGCGTGATGAGCCGTCCGCGCACGTACCCGACGCTACCGTTCCCGGCGTGCCCGACCTAACGACCTCCGCGGCGCTGCCCGGGACCGAGCGCCACCCCCATGCCCGCGCCGTGCTCGGCGCCGCGCTCGCGGACGGCGGAGTGCCGAGCCACGCGTACCTCTTCAGCGGTCCGGCCGGCAGCGGCAAACGCACCGTGGCGCGCGCGTTCGCCACGGCGCTGCTGACCGAGGGCGTCGCCGATCCGGCCGGCGCCGCCGCTCGCATCGCGCACGGCGCGCACCCGGACCTCACGTGGGTCGCGCCCGCGAGCGCGGCCGGGATCCTCGTGGGCGACGTCGACCAGGCCGTCGTCGCCGGCGCCGCGCGCACGCCGTTCGAATCCAGCCGGCGCGTGTTCGTCATCGAGGACGCCGACGAGCTCAACGACCAGGCCGCCAACCGCATGCTCAAGACGCTCGAGGAGCCGCCCGCATTCGCGCACCTCATCCTGTTGACGAGCCGGCCCGGCGAGGTCCTGCCGACGATCGCGAGCCGCTGCCAGCCCGTGCGCTTCGACGCACCGTCCGTCGAGCAGATCGCCGCGCGGCTGGAGCGCCACGGCGTTGCGGCGGGCGCCGCCGACGCGTGCGCCCGGCTCGGCCTCGGCGACGCCGCCCGCGCGCTGGCGCTGGCGCTCGGCGACGGGCCGGCGATGCGCGCCGGCGCCGAGGCGGTCGCGCGCGGCGCGCTGCGCGACGAGATCGCGCGGCGGCCGTGGACGGCGCTGCTGGACCGCGCGCGGGCGGCGGGCGCGCAGGCGGGCGACGCGATCGAGCGCGCGCTCGACGACGAGCTCGGCTTCGCGATCGCCAAGGACCACGGGCGCCTGCGGCGCGAGGCGGCCGAGCGCGGCAAGCGCGCGGCACGACGCGCGCAGACGGCGGCGCTCGACCGCGGCCTGGCGCTCATCGGGCTGTGGCTGCGCGATGTCGCCTGCGTCGCCGACGGCGCGCCCGAGCTCGCGCACAACTCCGATCGTCTCGACGCGCTGCGCGATGACGCCGCGGTCGGGCAGGGCGCGGCGCGGCTGCGCGCCGCGCAGGGGCTCGTCGAGGAGACGCGCGCCTCGCTGCAGTTCAACCCCAGCGAGGAGCTCGCGCTCGACGCGCTGGGCTCCCGGCTGGCGCGGACGCTGCGGGCCTGACGCGGGGGGACGCGGGCGACCCGAGCCGCCTCGCGGAGCGGCAATCGACCTCCTTTCGGCTCGTTAGGTCTATCGTCCGCGGCAACGTCATCTGGAGGAGGCGCAGCCCGCGATGGACCCGACCCGAGCCGCTCAGAACCGCTGGATCCCGACGACCCTCGCCCACGCCCGCAGGGGGGTGGCCCGACCGGCGGCGCTGAGCCTCGCGCTCGCGCTGGTGCTGCTCGGGGCGGCTGCCGGCGCCGCGCAGGCCAACACCCTCAACGGACCCACGGTGTCGGCCAATCCGCGGGCGACGGTGGCGATGTCGGTCAGCGTGTCGGGGTCGGCGGACCCGACCGCCACGTTGCGCGTCTACATCCAGGCCGGCAGCGTCGCCTGCGCGTCGTCGGCGATCGTGGAGGCGACGGGCAGCCCGGCCGGCGCGACCGAGGTCATCGCCAGGCAGCCCGTCGGGGCCTTCTCCTACTCGGAGTCCTACACGCCTGCGGTCGCGGGTGCGCACACGGTCTGCGCCTACCTCATCGGCGCGTCGTCGAACCAGGGCTCGAGCGCCTCGTCGGCGGGCTTCAGCGTCGGTCCGGCGCCGCCGCCTCCGCCGGCGGGCACGAACCCCACCGGTCCCGGCGTGACCGGCACCGCGCCGCGCGCGAAGCGCTGCGTCGTGCCGACCCTCAAGGGCCGCACGTACCTCGGCGCGCGCAAGCTCATCCGCCGCGCGGGCTGCAACGTGGGCAGCGTGTTCCGCCCCGATCTGGCCACGAGCCGCCGGCTGCGGGCCCAGGGCCGTGTCCTGCGCGTCGTCCGGCAGTACCCCAGGCCGCGCAGCGTGCGCAAGGCCGGGGCCCGCGTGACGCTGCGGCTGGCCTACGTCAAGCGCACGCGCCTAGGCCGGCGGCGCGATCGGGCCCAGCCGCGGCGTGAGGCCGTGCAGCTCGAACGCGCGAAAGCGCGAGAAGCGGCTGTGCTGGGGGCCGTGGAAGTCCGCCGAGCCGGTCGTCAGCAGCCCGAGCCGGTCGGCGGACTCGCACAGCAGGCGGGTCTGCCGGTCGTCGTGGGTCGCGTAGAAGGCCTCGACGCCGTCCAGGCCCGCGGCGCTGAAGCGCTCCAGCGCGAGGCGGACGTCGTCGTCCTCGGCGAGATCCCAGAACGGATGTGCCCAGACGGCGACGCCGCCGGCGGCGTGGATCGCGTCGATCGCCTCGGGCACGGTCGGCGTCGTGCGGCGGCTGTAGGCGGGGCGGCCCTTGCAGAGGTAGGCCTCCAGGAACGCCGAGCACTCGTCCAGGCCGTCGTCGTGCAGCCGCTCGCCGTGCGCCGCGATGGCGGCGTTGGCGAGGTGCGGGCGCCCGACCGGCAGCCCGGCCGCGCGGCGCGCCTCGATCTCGGTGCGGTCGGGGGGGAAGCCGAGCAGCGTGAGCTGATCGGCCATGCGGTCGATCCGGTCGGCGCGGTCGAGACGCCAGCGGGCCAGCGCCGCGGCGAGCCCGGCGTCGGCGGGGTCGATCCCGTAGCCCAGGACGTGAAAGTCCTCGCCGAGCGCGTCGACCGTGGAGATCTCGACGGCGGGCACGATCGCGACGCCGTGCTCGGCGCCGGCGCGGACCGCCTCGTCGACGCCGTCGACCGTGTCGTGGTCGGTCAGCGCGAGCAGCCGCACGCCGGCCTCAGCCGCCGCCGCCACCACCGCAGCCGGCTCGAGGGCGCCGTCGCTGCGCAACGAATGCGACTGCAGGTCGAAGCGCGGCACCCCATCGTCGTCGATCAGCACCGGGTCGATGATGTCCCAATCGGGCGGCGGGTGTCGCGTTCCTGATGTGAGCTCGGCGGCGCGCGCGACCCGCGCTAGCATTCGCGAGCCCGCCGACGTAGCTCAGCTGGTAGAGCACTTCACTCGTAATGAAGGGGTCAGCGGTTCGAATCCGCTCGTCGGCTCTCTTGAAGTTCCTGCAAACAGGCTGATCTGCGCCGCCCACGAGCGACTTGGTCAACGAGGTCGACAGGCGCCCGGCGCCACGCTCCAGCAGGTCGACGATGCCGCTTACGCAGTGCCACTCCCTTGACATGCGATGAGCATGCACTTAGCGTGAATCACATGTCTACGATCCAGGTTCGGAATGTCCCCGAGCACTTGCACAAGCAGCTGAAGGTCCGGGCCGCGCAGGAGGGGCGCACGCTGTCGGACTACGTGCTTGATGAGTTGCGGGTCGCCGCCGGTCGACCCACCATGAGCCAATGGCTCCGCGATGTCGATGCTTTGCCGCCGCCTGCGGAGGCGCCGACGCCGGCATCGGAGGTCATCGCTGACGAGCGCCGCCGGTGACGCGCCTGGTCGCCGATGCGAGCGCGATAGTCGACCTGCTTACGGGCGCGCCGCGCGCGGCGGCGATCCGTACCGAGCTTGCGGCCGTCGCCGAGCTCGATGTCCCCGAGCATTTCCACGTCGAGGCGATCTCAGCGCTGAGAGGTCTGCTGCGACGCAGCGACCTTTCGCCTGAGCGGGCAGACCGCGCGCTGGACCTGCTGCTGACGCTTCGTGTGATTCGTCATCCGGTGGCGCCGCTCGCGCGTGATGTGTGGGCGCTCCGCGCCGGGCTCACGGCCTATGACGCCGCGTACCTGGCCTTGGCGCGGGCGCTCGACGCCCGGGTCCTGACCACCGATCGCGGCCTGGCGGCCGCGGCACGCAGCGACCGCCGGCTCGTCGAGCTATAGCTCCGCTGACGCGGGCGGACGCCGGCCGAACCCCGCCCGCATTTCGGCCAACATCTGGTTGGCGGTCGGCGTCGACCGGTGTTCCAGCGTCGGCGTACCGAATGGTCAGAAACCGCCTCCCAGCAGGGATTTGGACGAGTGTCGCACGCCAACGCCGGACAGCGAGAACGCCCCGGAGCCACTCGTAATGAAGGGGTCAGCGGTTCGAATCCGCTCGTCGGCTCTCCTCAAAATCCTGCAATAGAGCCCTTTCGAGAGTGGGCCAACTCGCGCTCCCAGGCGCGTGGACGGTAGCGCGCGCAGGTTCTGATCGGGGACGCGCTGAGCGGGCGCGCCGTGCCGACGGATCGACGTGGCGCGCCTCGACTGCGGTGCCAGAGGTCCACGCGGCCCGAGCGCCGCCGGTGCTTCGCGCACGGCAAGCCGGCGCGTTGCGCGCCGCCGCCCGGTCAGCGCGAGTAGGAGCCCAGCCTCTGCTTGAAGACGCTGAACACCGGCCGCGGCGTCCCGTCGGGGCCGACGAGGCCGGCGTCGAAGCGGCAGCCGCTGCCGCACCCGGTGCCGTTCTCGATGCCGAAGAAGTTGTAGGAGTACACCCGCTGCACGCCGCGGCTCTTGTAGCGGCTGGCGTAGCTGAACATGTTCTTGATCCGCGACGCCTGGCGGCGCTCGGAGTACGGGAAGGACCGGCCGAAGCTCGCGAGCGCGCCGGTCTCGGTGAACCAGAACTTCGTGCGCTTGTTGTAGCGGCGCGCCGTGTCGATGATCTTCTTCGTGCCGCGCGAGCGGTTGCGGTTGACGTCGGAGTAGTTGTGGATGCCGACGACCGTCAGCCGCTTGCGCCAGGTCCGGCTCAGCCGCGCGTAGAACGAACGGATGTAGCGATCGGCGCCCGCCTGGTCGAGGATGTCGAGGCCGACGACCGCGCACGAGCGGCAGCGCCGCTTGACCGTGCGGTACATGCTCTTGAAGTACGAGACGGCGTGGCCGACGCGGTTCCAGGTCTCCTGCGTCTTGTGGTTGACCTCGTTCCAGGCGCCGAAGTCGCGCACGCCGAGCTTGCGGAAGTACGCGACGATCCGCCCGACGTTGCGGCGGTAGGCGGTCGTCGAGACGAGCCTGCCGCGCTTGGAGCGCAGGTCCGCCGTGGAGATGTGCAGCAGCGTGGACACCTTCGCGCGACGCGCCGCCTGGACGAACGTCCGAGCCTTCAGGCGCTCGGCTGAGTTCTGCATGACGTCGGCCGGCACGAAGTAGCGCGTGCGCCTGATGTTCAGCTGCTGGAAGAACGGCGACTCGAACATCCTCGGGCTCTGGTCGGCGACGCCGATTCGAATCGAGCTGCGCGCGTCGGCCGGCGCGGCCGGCGCCAGGACGAGCAGGGCGAGCAGCGTCATGAGGATCTTTGCGGGCATAGAGACTCCAAACTCCGCCGAAGGGGTGAACGTTGCGCCGCCGGCGCCACCAGTGTGTCATCCGCAAGACGAGCGACGCCGTCCGGGGCGGCGCCACGCGTAACTCGGCTCGCGTGGCCGTGTCGAAGCCAGGCACGGCCGGCCGCTCCGGTCGCCGTACATCACGCCGACGGGGGTCTCGATGACGCCAGGACGACGACTGCTCGTGGCCGCGCTCATGATCGCGGCGGCCATCTCGACGGCCGTCGCGCCGGCGCCCGCACACGCCGGACCGACGCAGATGTCGATGATGATGGACGACAACCTGCTGCTGTATCGCTCCGACCACGTCGCCGCCCGCGCGCTGACGCAGATGAAGGCGATGGGGGTCGACACCGTCCGCGTCACCGTGCTGTGGCGCACCGTGGCCGAGTTCGCCCACCCGCGGCTGCGCGACATCGAGAGGCTCAAGGGCAAGGCGCGGTCGCGCGCGATCCGCCAGCGCCGTCGCTTCGATGCCGACGACCCCCGCACCTATCCGCGCGGCAACTGGGATCGCTACGACAACCTCGTCAAGGCCGCCACCGAGCGCGGCCTGCGCGTGCACTTCAACGTCACGGGGCCTGGCCCGATCTGGGCGCAGCGCACGCCGCCCAGGCGCCTGCGCCGCCTGCTGGCGTCCTACAAGCCGAAGGTCGGCGCCTACAAGCAGTTCGTCAAGGCCGTCGGGCGCCGCTTCGACGGCACGTACCGCGACGAGAACGGCGTGCGCGACGTGCTGCCGCGGGTGAGCATGTGGTCGCTGTGGAACGAGCCCAACCAGGCGGGCTGGCTGTCACCGCAGTGGGAGCGCCGCAACGGCCGCTGGGTGCCCGCGGCGCCGGCGCTCTTTCGCCGGCTCGTGCAGCAGGGCTACGAGGGGCTCGTCGCCACCGGCCACCGCGCCGACAACGACCTGATCCTGCTCGGGGAGACCGCGCCGCTGGGCTCGGGCCGGCGCAGCGAGCGCGCGCCGATGTACCCCAAGCGCTTCCTGCGCGAGCTCATGTGCGTGCGATCCGACGGCCGCGCCTATACGGGGCGGTCCGCCCGCCTGCGCAACTGCGACGACTTTCGCAAGAAGGGCCCGCTGCGGGCCAGCGGCTACGCGCACCATCCCTACACGAAGAACCTGGCCCCCACGCAGCGCCATCGTGCCGCGGACGCGCTGACGATGGCGAACGTCTCAGAGCTCGGCGTCCTGCTCGACGAGCTCGCCACGACGACCGGCAACCTGCCGGCCGGGCTGGCGCTGTACATGACGGAGTTCGGCTACGAGACCTCGCCGCCGGACCGCTTCTCCGGCGTGCCGCTGCTCGTGCAGGCGAAGTTCAACACGCTGGGCGAGTACCTCGCGTGGGCGGATCCGCGGATCGCCGCGCAGTCGCAGTTCCTGCTCGCCGACGTCGCCCCGCTGAAGAAGCACCGCAGAGGGACGAAGTCCTACTGGTCGACCTACCAGTCGGGCCTGATCACGCAGCAGGGCCGGGCGAAGCTCGCGGCGTACGCCTACGTGATGCCGTTCATGGCGAACCGGACGGCACCCGACGCCGCGGGCGTCGGAGGGACCGTCAACGTGTGGGGCCAGCTGCGCTTCCTGCCCAACGGGCAGGCCGGCGCCGTCGCGATCCAGTGGCGGCCGCGGGATGGCTCGGCGCCGTGGGTGGCGGTCGGCGACCGCGTTCCGACCGATGCGCTCGGCTACTACACGGCCAGCCGGACCGCGCCCGCCGCGGGTCCCGGCGAGTGGCGTGCGCTGTGGAGCGCGGCGGAGGGCGCTGATGAGCTCGCGAGCCTCGTCGTCACCGGTGACTGACCTTTTGTCGCGGCGGCGGCCCGCGCCATCACGCGGGCAGGTCGCCCGGGCGCGCGCGGTGGATCAGCCCGACGATGGTCGTCCGCCACTGCGAGAAGCACCCCGCGATCTCGTCGACGGCCGCGGCGCGCGGTCCCGTCGAGTCGAAGCGGTAGCGCCGATCGTCCTGCGGCGTCGTCGCGGCCAGACCCCGCTGCACGAACCCGTCCAGTTGCGTCTCGACCCAGGGCTGAGCCGCCCTCAGCTCACGCGACACGGCGGCCGAGCTCCAGGCCAGGCCCGCGTCGCGGTGCAGCAGCAGGACCCGTGCACCCATCCGAAAGTTCGGCGGGTCTTCCCGGCGCCCGATCCGCGCCTGACGGCCGCCGGCGCCCGCCCCCGTGCCGCCAGCACGAAGGCGGGTCACCGGCGACCGTCAGATCACGGCCGGGCATCCGGGAAAACCTCGCCGAACTTCCGGCCGGGTGCACTAGCTCGAGCTGCATGACCGACTGGATGTCCTCGACGAGGAAGCGACGGGCGGCGGCGGAGAGGCGATCGGCGGCCATCGCACGCGGCCTCACTGCGAGCGGGCGTAGACGCGCGTCGGAGAGCCGACCCAGACCCGGCTCGTGCCGTCGGTCCAGCGCACCCGGTAGCGGCGATCGCGGCGCCACGCCGTCGTCGTCGACCAGACGCCGTGCCGGTCGGTGCGGTCGCGCTTGAGCCGGCGCCAGGTGCCGCGATTGCCGTTGCGGTACTCGATCGTCACCTGCGTGACGCCGCCCGAGCGCCGGACGAAGCCCCACAGCGACGTTCGCGCGCGCCCGCGCAGCGCCACCAGCGGCAGGCGGAAGCCGCGAAAGGCCCGCTTGCGCTCGCCCGAGCTCGTGCGCAGGCCGCTCTCGAAGCCGGGATGGCGGGTGGTCGCCGCGGTCGCGCCGCCCCCGACGGCGTCCGAATCGCGCATGAGGTACTGCGCGAAGCTGACCACGCGCGGGTTGCGGCGCGCCAGCCGCTCCGACAGCGCCAGGAACTCCGCCTGCCTGGTCTGCGGGACGCCGACCTGGCGGTCGGGATAGGACTGGATCCCGAACTCGGTCAGCCACAGCGCCAGCCCTTGACGGACGGCGCCGGCCCGACCGGCGCGTGCCAGCGCGCGATTGAGCCGCGAGAGCGATCCGATCGTGACGTCGTGGGGACTGGGCGGGCGGAAGAACGGTCCGCTGCGGGTGGTGTACGGGTGATGGGCGTAGCCGTCGGCGCGCAGGCGATGGCATGCGCGGCCCAGCCGGTAGCGGTCGTCGAGGCACATCGCGCGGCGCAGGAAGACGAGCGGGTGCACGACGTGCCCCGTGCCACGCGGCGCGGTCTCGCCGAACAGCACCGGCACGGAGCCGATGCCGGCGGCCGCCAGCCCGCGCTCCCCGCGCTGAAACAGCCGGCGGTAGAGCGTGCCCGAGGTGGGCGTGCGGTAGCCGGTCCACTGCGGGCGCAGGAACTTCGGGTGGTTGGGCTCGTTCCAGATCGCCCAGGCGTCGACGATCGCGCCGTAGCGGCGTCCGGCGGCCTCGGCGAACCGGCCGAAGCGCGTGGCGCTGGGACGGGTGACGTGGTCGCGCCGCGCCCGCGTCGCCCACAACGGCACGGGCCCGCTGAGCGTGAGCAGGACGTTCAGCCCGCGGGCATCGGCGGCGCGGATGATGCGGTCGTAGAGCGCCCAGTCGTAGTCGGCCGGGTCGCGCTCGTCGAACCGCGGCACCTGCTGGGACTCGGGCGCCGGCGCGACGTCGCGCCAGTACAGGACGACCCGCAGCCATCCGGCGCCGAGATCGCGTATCTCGTCCAGCGTCGCCGCGCGCAGCGCTGCATCGGCGGAGCGCAGCTCACGAGGCGCCTCGAAGATCGTCACCGCGTCGGAGCGGCCGTACGCCGGGTGGGCCGTCGCGGCCGCCGTCGCGCACGCGACCGACAGGCAGAGCAGGGAGCGCCGCATCTGACTATGAACCCCCGCCCGCCGACGGGTGACACGTGGGTGTCATCCGGCTGACAACGCGCGTGCGCCGGCAGCAGGCGGAGGTGGCGGTCTGTCACCCGGCTGACCGTCGCGCCGCGGTCCGGCTCTGGGGTTGGCTTGTCTGCTGCGAGTCCGAACGAGGAGGTACATCGTGCCCAAGCACGCAAGAACCCTGCTGATCGGCGTCGCGCTGGCGATCCTGCTGTATCCGGCGATCGCGGCCGGAGCCGGCGAGGGCGAGCCGCTGGAGGGCGGCACCCGCAACCCATCGATCAACCCGGCGGTCGAGTACAACCGCGAGACCGAGATCATCGCGAACAACTCGACCTACGGGACCCGCCAGTCCAACAAGTCCAACAGCGGCGGCGGCGCGATCTACGGCTGCCGCTCGCTGCCGGGCGGCACCCCCGCCAACAACGAGCCCTGCATCCGCTCGAACAACCTCAACACCGGCCTGGCCTTCGAGATGAAGACCGACGGCGCGCTGGGGGGCACGATCGTGACGAAGCCCGGCGACGCCAGCAAGCCGTTCACCACGAACGCCACCGGCGTGGCAACCGGCCTCAACGCCGACCGCATCGACGGCAAGCACGCCGCCGACATCGTCAACGATGCCGTCGCGGCAACACAGCTGCTGACCCCGTACGCGCTCGTCAGGTCCGACGGCGGCGCGGTCGAGGTTCGCGGCGTCGAGGCCAACGGCGTCAGCCGCAGCGCCGCCGGCAACTACGACGTGCGGTTCACCGGCGACCTCTCCAAGTGCGCCCTGTCGGCGACCGTGACCGGCGCCGCGCCGGCGTTCATCACCGCGACGCCGGACGTCGCGGCCGACAAGAAGACGACGACGGTCGACGTGCGGACATTCGAGGCCGACGGCGACGCCGCCGATCGCGGCTTCCACCTGCACGCCGCCTGCTGACGGATCCGCCGCCACCTCCATCCGCACAGCCGCCCCGCATTCGCCTCGGATGCGGCGCGTTGCGGCGGGTGGACGGCCACCGCGTTACGCGTCGACCTCGTCCGAGCGCGCCGCGCCTGATGACGTCCTGCGCCTCGGCGTCAGGGCTCGACGAGACCGCGCCGGATCGCGTAGCGCGTCAGCGCGACCCGGTCCTTGAGGCCGAGCTTCTCGAGCACGTTCGCGCGATGGCGTTCGACGGTCTTGTCGCTGATGCTCAGCAGCGCGGCGATCTCGCGGCTGGTGCAGCCCTTCGGCGATGAGCTTGACGACCTCGGACTCGCGCGGGGTGAGCGGGTCCGGGCGCGGTCGCGTCGGCGCGCCGCGCTCGAGGTAGTCGCGGATCAGCGCCGCCACGCCGCGCGGGTAGAGGAACGGCTCGCCGCGCATCGCCGCCCGGCAGGCGTCGACGAGGTCGCTCGTGGGCCGCGGACTTCAGGACGTAGCCCGACGCCCCCGCGCGGAGCGCCTCGAAGAAGAACTGCTCGTTGTCATGCATCGACAGGATCAGGACGCGCAGGTCGGGGCGCTGCTCGGTGAGCTGGCGGGCCGCCTGGATGCCGGTCAGGCGCGGCATGGTGATGTCCAGGATCGCGAGGTCGATGTCGTCGTGCAGCGCGGCGTCGACCGCCTCGGCGCCGTCGCCGGCCTCGGCGACGACCTCGAAGTCGGGCTCGGCGTCGAGGATCAGCCGGAGGCCGTGGCGGACGAGCGCGTGGTCGTCGGCGAGCAGCACCCGGGCGCTTCAGTCGGCTCGGTCATGGCGCGGATGAGATCACGAGGCGCACCTCGGTGCCCGGACCGTCGGAGCGGCGCTGCACGACGAGTCGCCCGCCGATCGACAGCGCGCGCTCGCGCATGCCGCGGATGCCGCCTCCACGGTCGTGCCGGGGCGCCCGTGATGCCGCGGCCGTCGTCGCGCACCGTCAGCTCGACCTGCTCGCCGTCGGCGCGCGGGCGACCGCGATGCAGCTCGCGCCGGCGTGGCGGACCGCGTTGGTGAGGCTCTCCTGCGCGACGCGGTAGAGGACGAGCTCCTGGCCGTCGTCGAGGGGCGGCAGGTCGCGTTCCAGCTCGCGGCGGATCCGGATGCCCGTGCGCCGCGTCAGGCGCTGGCGAGGTTCGTCAGCGCGGCCGGAAGGCCGAGCGTGTCGAGCGCCTCGGGACGCAGCGTCGCGGGCCACGCCGCGGACGTCCTCGACGGACGCCAGGACGCCGTCGCGGGCGTCGTAGACCTCGTCGCGCAGGTCATCGGGGAGCGCTTGCGCAGGCGGTCGAGCTGCAGGCCCAGCGCCGTCAGGGTCTGGCCGATCTCGTCGTGCAGCTCGCCGGCGATGCGGCGGCGCTCGGCCTCGCGCTCCGACAGCGCGCGCTGCCGGCTCTCGCGGCGCTCGGTCTCCAGGCGGTCGAGCATCTCGTTGAAGGTCTCCGCCAGCACGGTGACCTCCGACTCGGCGCGGGGCGGCGGCATGCGCTCGCCCGGCTGCAGCGGATCGACGTCGCGCATGAGGTCCGTCAGGCGTACGAGCGGCGTGACGGCGCGGCGGATCAGCACGAGGTTGACGACGACCATGACCGCCAGGCCGCCGACGATCGCCGGGATCCGGCCGTTGGCCGGCTCGAGAACAGGACGCGCAAGGCCACCGCGAGCACCGTGGCGTTCGGGACGAACAGGCGCCAGAACAGCGGGACGTATCGCCCTAACATGGCTCAACCTTACTATTTTAAAAAAAAAAAAAAAAAAAAAAAAAAAAAAAAAAAAAAAAAAAAAAAAAAAAAAAAAAAAAAAAAAAAAAAAAAAAAAAAAAAAAAAAAAAAAAAAAAAAAAAAAAAAAAAAAAAAAAAAAAAAAAAAAAAAAAAAAAAAAAAAAAAAAAAAAAAAAAAAAAAAAAAAAAAAAAAAAAAAAAAAAAAAAAAAAAAAAAAAAAAAAAAAAAAAAAAAAAAAAACTGCTCCTGCTCCAGCCAGCGGTCATCGATGCTCGGCTGTCATGCGTAGCTGTGCCTCGCCCGGGGTCCCTAATGGCTGCGCCCCTCCGTCTACGTGCCGCGACGCGGCCGCCGCGCTTCCGCGGGTCTACGACGAGGTGCCGCCCGCCGAACTGCTCACGCCGCGCTGCGAGCCGGATATCGCGATCCATTACCGGCCAGCTCCCCGACGAGCGTCTAGCGCAGCTGCGTACGCTGCAGACCCTGTGCCGCGCGGCACGATCCTCACGCCGACGCGGGATGCGCTTCGAGGTCGCCGTTGCTGCGTACCGTCTGCTGCTGAGTGCACGCGCTTCACCGATGCCGCCATCGACGCGATCCGTCTGTTTCGCGGCGGTACATCGGCATCGGCCCCACCGCTGATGGGGGCGCCACCCGCGGGCAAATGTGGAAGGCCACCAGAGTCGCGCGCGCCGTTCGAGATATCTACATCCATACGGACACCCGACGTAGCAGAGGCCCGATGACCGCCGACACCAGCACGATCACTATCTGGACGACCTTGTGTCATGGCTGGGCCGCTGGACGCGGTGCGGGTCTTCGAGCACGACCCCGACCTGCTGGCCGGCTCGACCCCGCGACCGCCGAGAAGCTGCGCCGGGCGCCGTGGCACTGCGCCTCGACCTCCCGTGCGGGCCTGGTCGCCGCCCGCCGGAACGCGCTGCGCGACGGTCTCGCGCTGCTCGTCGTCGACGGGCTCTGTGCCGCTCGATCTGCGCGCACGGCCGGACTGCCCGAGCTGCTGGCGCGGGGATCTGCTGCGGCCGTCGGAAGCTGCGGGAAGCGCGCTGATCGACGAGGGCAGCGAGTGGCGGGTGCTGCAGCGACGACGCTGGCGATCCTCGACCAACGCTTGTACGCCCTGCTCGACCGTGCCGAACATCATGGTTCCCTTGGTCGCGCTGATGCACGCAGCGCTTTCATGCACTGGAGATCCAGCTGGCGATCTCGTCACACGCGTTAAGCGGAGAATAGGCTGATGATACGCTTCTGGAAGCTCGACGAGCGCTGAGGACTGGTGACTCCCGAGAGAGTCGTCCTTCCTCTGCTCTTGACGCACGAGTCGCTCTGACAGCTCGCCTGCCTGCATCGCCCCACTACATACACTGCGCTGCAGCGCCTCGTCAACGCCGAGCTGATCGCGCGCCGGTCCGAACGCGGTTAGATGCTGTTCTGCCTGCCGCCCGCGCACGAGAGCGACGTCGACGAGCGAGCGGCGCTCGCCGCCTGAGCGGGGCCGGCGACTCGTGTTCAGCGACGCCGGCGGCTGCCGGGTCGTTTGGTGCGCCGGCGCAGTACGTACGCGGCGAAGGCCGCACCGACCGCAGCACCGAGCGCCGCCGCGAGCGCGACCAGCGGCGGCCGTGCGGGACGAGCGGCCGGCCACCCCGTAGCGGCGGCGGGCGCCGGCCGGGCCATAGCGGCGTCCCCGGCGGCCGGCGCCGGCGCCGACAGCTCCGTGGGAACCACGTGCGGCGCCAGCCGCGCACGCTCGGCGCTGCGCTGCAGTCGCCGTCCCGGCCACTCGCTGTTGTAGCCGGTCAGCGCGATCATCGCCGGGACCAGCACGGTACGCACGAGAAACGCGTCGATCAGCAGCCCGCTGGCCATGATGAACGCCAGCTGCTTGAAGGTTCGCAGCGGACGAGCGCCATAGCGCCGAAAGAGAACGCGAGGACGATCCCGGCGACCGAGATCGCGCGCGCCGCGCCCGCGCCGGCCAGCATCGTCGCCTCCTTCAGCGGATGCCGCTGCGCCTCGTCCCACACGCGCCCGACCAGCAGGATGTTGTAGTCCGAGCCGAGCGCGACGAGCAGCACTCCCGCCGTCATCGGCACGTAGTAGACGAGTTCCTCGCCCTCGAGCAACAACTCGAAGAGACCGACGGCAAGGCCGATCGCCGCAAGCGGCGCGAGGGGCGCAGCGGCGATGAGATACAGCGGCGCCACCAGCCCGCGCAGGAAGACCACGAGAACCAGCAGCACCGCGAGCAGCACGGCCGGACCACCCGCCACAGATCGTCCACGGTGTTCTCGATCGTCTCCTGCGACAGCGCCGTGTCGCCGGCGAAGCTCACGTTCGCCTCCGGCAGCCCGGCTTGCGCGAGCAGCGCGTCGACCCGGCTGCGCAGCGCGTCGAGGCGGCTGATCGCGGTGCTGCCCAGCGGATCGGCCTTGAAGACGATGGCGTAGCGAGCCGCGTCGCCGTTGCGGGCGAGGAGCGCGCCGAGTTCGCGCTCGGTGGGGTTGAACGGCGGGCCCAGCACCTCGGCGACGCCCGGCTGAGCGCCCATCATGCCGCTGTAGCCGCGTGAGCGCAGCGCCGTTCTGCGTCACGCCGGTGTCCTCGACGAGCAGCACGGTCGGCGAGAGCACCCCGGGCACGAAGCCTTCCGAGGCCTGCGTATATGCACGACGCGGTTCGCTGTCTTCCGGCAGCCCGCTGATCAGCGGGTTGCCCAGATCGATCGTCGCGATCGGCGCCGCCAGCGCCCCCAGCGCCAGCAGCCAGAGCACGATCGCCGTGCGTGGCTTTCGCACCGTCCAGCGGATCACGCGCGCCATGACGCCTTCCGCCGCCTCGGGATCGGCCGCTCGTAACGGCGGCCGGTGCGGCCAGAACAGCCCGCGGCCCAGCAGCGCCAGGCAGGCCGGCACGAAGGTCATCGCGACGGCCATCCCGATCAGCACGGCGAGGGCCATACCCGGTCCGAAGGCCCTCAGGAAGCCCAGTTCGGCCACGAGCAGCGCCCCGCACGCCGCCGCCACCGCCAGCCCGCACGCGAGGATGATCGGCGTCAGCTCGGCCGTCGTCGCACGCACCGCCGCCTGCGGTGGCTCGCCGTTCTCCAGCTGGCGGCGCATGCGCGACAAAAAGAACAGCGAGTAGTCCGTCACCACCCCGAACAGCAGCGCGACGATGACGGGCTCGACCTCGCTCGGCACCGAGACCCCCAGCGCCGCTCCGAACGTCGCCACCAGCCGAACCCACACGAGGTAGGCGATGGCGACCGCGACCAGGTTGACGATCGGCGCCAGCAGCGCACGGAAGTACAGGGCGACCGCGATCAGCACGAACAGCAGCGTCGCGATCTCGAACAGCGGGAGGTGCTCCGTGATGACCTCCGCCTGTGTCGCGCGCGCCGCGATCGCGCCGGTGACGCCGACGTACGCCTCTTCTCCCACCATCGGGCGCATGTGATGCTCGGCGAAGCGCGTGGCCGAGTCGATGCGACCGTTGCGCTTGATGTCGGGCGCGAATAGCAGCGGGCTCAGCAGCGTCGTCGAGCGCTCGCGCATCAGCGGAACATCGCCGACGCCGTTGGACAGGGCGTACCCGCGCGTCTCCGCGCAGCGCCGGCAGCTCGCCGCGGTTCAGCTGCGCCATCTGGATGCCGACGCGCGCCTGGTCGCCGAGCGTCAGCCCGCCGGCGTCGCGCGCGACGACGATCGTCCGGCTCAGAAACGGAAACAGGAAGAGCTCCGCCGCGCGTTCCTCGGCTTCGATCGCCTCTGCGCCGGTCGGCACCAGATCGCCCAGGCGCCCACCTGCGCCTCGTTGATCGAGGGCAGCAGCATCGTCACCGCCACCGCCGCCACGATCCAGCCGATGACGATCGGCACCCGCGCGGCGACGACAACGCGAGCAAAGCGATCGGCCATCGCGCCTCAGCGAGCGCCGTGCTCGAGGTTCAGCCGGGCGCGCTCCGCCGCGGCGAGATCCCCGTAGCGGCCCTCGGCGAGATCGGCCCACGAGCGGTCGCCGACCACCGTGTGCAGGCGGCGGTAGCTCATCGTCTGCAGGGCGCGGTGCGCGAGCAGCCGGTCAAATCCGGCGTCGTCACCGAAGCGCGCGAGCAGCCGGCGCAGCGCGCGCCGCTCGCGAATGCGCGCGACGCGGACCGGCAGGTACACGAGGAGGATCGCGCTGGACGGTATGAGCGCGACCGACAGGCCAAGCAGCGTGCTCAGGTCGGCGATGCTGTCGCGCGCCGTGCGGCCGCTGATCCGCGTCTCGCGGCCGACGGCCGCGAACTCCGCGGCGCTGCGCTCGATGCGATCGCCGACGAACGGGATGTTCAGGTCGCCGAGCGCGCGCCCGGTCTCCTCGACCGCGCCGCCCGCTCGCGAGATCGTGCTGCTGAGCTCGGTCAGGCCCTCGACCTCGGCGTGGACGCGCAGCCCCAGCGCCAACCAGGCGACGACCCACACCACGACGAAGATGTCGACCGCGCCGACCCACGCGCCGGCGCGCGGCCAGCTCATGCTGGGAGCACCCGGGCCGAAGCCGCGGGGTACCGTGTCGGCCTGCGGGACCGGCTGCCCGGCATCGCTGCTCCTCCGGATCGACGTCGACGCGGAGCACGTTACCTCCGGAGCGGGCCGTGCGCACATGGCGCGTGAGCGCGATGACAACGTTGCCACGTCTCGCAAGCCCGCCTGCGGGGCTGGGCGTCAGCGCGCTGACGGCAGTTGACCGGCCATCGGCAACGCGGGAACTGTCATATCTATGACACGACGAGGCGTACTTCCCTGGATCGCCGCCGCCGCGCTGCTGGGCGTGGCCGGCTGTGGATCGGACGACGACGACGACGACGCGCAGGCGCCGACCGTGACGACGACGGTACCCGCCGTCGCACAGGACACGACGACAACCGACGAAGCCACCACGACCACGACCGCCGATGCCGGTGACAGGCCCGAGAACGAGCTGTCGCCTGAGGGACGCGCCGTGCTCGCCGCGACGGAGGATCTCGCCGCCGACGTGAGCGCGACCGCCGAGGAGTTCACCGCGGGGCGCATCGACGACGACGAGGCGATGGCGCGCCTCGAGCTGGCACGCGATCGTGCGGCCGACCTGCGCGACCGTGCGGAGAAGCTGCCCGCGGCCGACCGCGCTCGCGGCCGCCTGGCGTCGCTGAACGAGGAGATCTCACGCACCACCACCGAGGTCTCGCGGCTGGTCGAGTCCGGCCGCGACGCGAGCCGCGACGAGATCGGCGAGCGCATCGACGCGCTGCGTGACGAGGCCCGCTCGACGTACGACGCGGTGAGAGAGCAGCTCGACACGCCGGCGCAGGAGCGCTTCCGCGACGCGCTGGACCGCATCGGCGTGCAGGCGCCCGGCTGACGCTCGTGACCCTGCCTGCCTTCGGCGACCGCGGCGGCGGTCAGTCGGAGGCGGGCACCACGACCACCGGACACGGGGCATCGCCGGCGAGCGCGTCGACGTGCTGCCGAGCAGCGCTGCCCGTACGGTGCCGCGCCCCCGCGAGCCGACGACCATCAGCTCTGCATCGTTGTCGCCGGCGATCCGGCGAAGTCCTTCGGCCACGCTGGCATCCAGCGCGACATGGACCTGCGCGTCGTCGATGCCCCGTTGCGCGAGCCGGCGCTCGACCCGTCGTCGCGCCTCGTCGCGCATCGCCTCGAGTTCCCCTGCGGCGACGTGCGGATAGGGATACGGCACGGACGGAGCCGGTCCGACGACGACGTCCTGGGTGGCCGCGGAGGGGCCCCGGCCGCTGCGAAGCCCGGCGCCGCGACGTGTGCGACGACCAGTGGCCGCCCCAGCCGCTCGGCGAGATCGATGGCGACCTCGAGGGGCCGGGCTGACGCATCCTCGGCAAGGTCGAGCGCGCAGACGATCGTGGAAGCCATTACCGCACGAGTACCTGCTCGGTGGGCGCTGGCACGTCCGCGTGGGCGACGCGAGACCCGGTGTCCGCGCGATGACACGTCGCCCGCGACGACGCGGGGCGGCGGGCGGCATGGGCCGCCCGCCGCTGCGCGTCACCGGCTGACGAGCGTCAGCCGGTGGACTCGCTCGCAGCGGATCAGCCGGTCGCTGGAGTCAGCGCGGACGGTGTCGCGGCCGGGGCCGCAGTTCACGATCTCGACGCTGCCGTTGGCGGCGTCGATGACGTCGTTGCCGCTCCCGCCGTAATAGCGGTTGCGTCCGTCGCCGCCGTCGATGCGGTCGTTGCCGGCGCCGCCGCTGAGGCTATCGCCGTCCAGGCCGCCGGCGAGACGGTCGTTGCCGTCCCCGCCGCGCAAGGTGTCGGCGCCGTCCCCGCCCGACAGCCGGTCGTTGTCGTTGCCGCCGCCGAGGTTGTCGCGGCCCAGGCCCCCCTCGAGATAGTCGATGCCGCTGCCGCCGCTGAGGAAGTCGTTGCCGCGGCCCCCGTTGAGGTCGTCCGGACCGCGTTCGCCGATCAGCCGGTCGTCGCCGAGGCCGCCGGACAGGAAGTCGAAGCCGTCCCCGCCGTAGACACGGTCGTTGTCGGCGCCGCCGCTGAGGTCGTCGGGGCCGCCTTCGCCGAGGACGACATCGGCGCCGGCGCCGCCCTGGATCTCGTCGAACCCGTCGCCGCCGCGGATGCAGTCGTCGCCCTGCAGCGCGTTGACGGTGTCGTCGCCGCCTGCCGCGATGATGCGATCGCTGCCGGAGGTCCCGTTGAGCGTGTTCGGGTCGTCGTTGCCGAGGATGGCCGCCACGCTTTCGTTGGGACACGGCTGGGGCGCCTGGGCAGTGGCGGTCGAAGGGGCCGCGAAGCCGGCGGCTACGAGCACGAACACGCTCGCCAGCCGACGAGGAACAGGACCGAACGCTGACATGGAAGACCTCCGCAGAAGTGGACGAATCGCCGCAAGACCCGCCGCGCCGACGGACGGGCGGCTACCCGGCGATCCGGCACGCCATGCCGGACGCGACCGAAGGCTGACCGGCCGCGATAGAGCCGCAGCCGGCGCGGGTACGCGCGCGGGAATGTCCAGCCGCAAGCACGAACACCACGCCCGGGCCGGCGTGGCCGGCTGGCGAAGCGCGCCCGGTGCGCGATCGGGCGTCGGGCGACGCCGGCTCGTGACGCTCAGCCGACGCTCGCCCGAAGCACGTAGCCGTCCCTGTCGTCGACGTTGATGCGGTCGCGGCGCAGGTCCTGCCTGTGCGGCAGGCTGCGGCCGTCGCGCTCGATCACGCCGCACGCCACAGTCGAACTCGGCCGCGAGATCGCGCGCGGCGCGCGTGGTCGGCCCGATGAGCCGGCGCGCGTCGAGCCGGCGCGCGGCTGTCGCATCGCCCGGACGCCATGACGCGTCCCGCTACGCTGGCCAGACAGCCCATGTCCCAAGACATCCGCGAGATCCTGCTCGACCTCCCGCTCGTGCAGACCGAGGACCGCCCCGAGGGGATGATCGTGCTCAACGCGGGCGCGGTCCCAGAGGATCGCCGCGCGGAGGCCGACGCCTTCGTGCAGGCCAACGGCGGCCTGATCGGCACGAAGCCGCTGTTCGAGGTCATCGGCGGGACGACGCCCGGCGGCGGACCGGCCGCCGCGACGTTCTACGCGCTGGCGCCCGCCGCGCTCGTCGCGCCCGAGTAGGCGCGCGCGACGATCCCCTCGCAGTGCTGAGCGGACACGCCGCTGGCGCGGATCGAGGTCGACACGACGATCCCGTCGCCGTGTGTATGATCGGCGATCCGCCCGCCGCGATCGCCGGACACGACGACGCCTTCGGCATGGTTTGCGGTGATCCCGCCCGCGGCGATCGCCGTGGATACCAGGACGCCTTCGCCGTGGTTTGACTGCGATCCCGCCCGCGGCGATCGCGCTCGTGACGACGACGCCCTCGACATGGTTGGACGTGCAGGCCGCCGGCGCTGACGGCGGTCGAGACGACGATGCCCTCGCAGTGCTGCGCATCGACGCCGCCGGCGACGAGGGCGGTCGAGACGACGATGCCCTCGCAGTGCTGCAGATCGGTGCCGCCCGCGGCGATGGCCGTCGACACGACGACCCCCTCGCAGTGCTGGGCCCGCATGCCGCCGCGCGCGGATCGCGGTCGACACGACGATGCCGACCGTCGGACGGATGCTCTTCTGCTCGGCCATAGGGTGCTGCCTCCCGTGAAGCGGTGACTCGACGGGGAGATCCTCGCGCGCGCCGCGCGTCCGGACTGTGGCGTCCGTCACACGAGCGCGCGGTCCGTCAGCTGCGCGCGTACTGCGGCGGCGCCGTGCCGACCTTCTCGATGCAGCGCGCGACCGCGCGACCCTCCACCGGCCGCTTCTCCTTGAGGGTCAGCGCGACGCGCCACTCCTGGCCGAAGTCGAAGACGTAGGCGATCGCCTGGCCCTCGGCGAGCGCGAGCTCGTCGAGGCGCGCGCACGCGCTCTTGCCCGGCGGATCGACCGAGGCGGCGTGGAAGGGATGCATGTAGTGACCGACCTCGTCGCCCCAGAAGCGCGCCGTCCAGCCAGAAGGAGTAGAGGTGGTCGTCGTCCCAGCCGAACGCCGACTGCAGCGCGTAGTGCAGGTCGACGAGCGTAAGGTCGTCGTGGACCGTCACCGTGCGGCGTACGCCTTCGAACCCGACGAGCTCGGCTCTGAACACGTAGGTCTGTTGCGGCATCTCGGTCCTCTCGTCCGGGTAGGTAGCGCGACCGTACGCGCTATGTAAGACGGAACGCAAGAGAGAACACCTTCAACGGCGTTGAGTTTCAGTCGCGTTACCCTTCGCCGGCTGCCATCCGTGCCCGAGCTCGCCGAGAACATCCTTCCCCCCGCGCCCGCCCCGCTTGGCCCCGCGCTGCTCGAGCGCCTGCGCGCGATCTGCGGCGCCGAGCACGTCCTCACCGAGTCCATCCAGCTGCGCACGTACGAGTCCGACGGCCTGCTGCAGTACCGCGTGGCGCCGGGGGCCGTCGTCCTGCCCGGCAGCGCCGGCGAGGTGCGCGACGTCGTGCGCGCCTGCTCGCAGGCCGGCGTGCCGTGGGTCGCGCGCGGCGCCGGCTCGGGTCTGTCCGGCGGCGCGTTGCCCGTCGAGGACGGCGTGCTCATCGCGGTCACCCGCATGCGGCGCGTGCTGGAGGTCGATCTCGACAACGGGCGCGTCGTCGTCGAGCCGGGCGTGACGAACACCGAGGTCAGCCTCGCCGTCGGGCCGACGCACTTCTACCCGCCCGATCCGTCGTCGCAGATCGTCTGCTCGATCGGCGGCAACGTCGCCGAGAACTCCGGCGGCGCGCACTGCTTCAAGTACGGCTTCACGACGAACTACGTCACCGGCCTCGAGGTCGTGCTCGCCGACGGGCAGGTCGTCACGCTCGGCGGCCGCGAGCTCGACGTCCCCGGCTACGACCTGCTCGGCGCGTTCGTCGGCTCGGAGGGGACGCTCGGCATCTGTACGAAGATCACGCTCCGCGTCGTGCCCAAGCCCGAGACCGTCAAGACGATGGTCGCCTTCTTCGACTCCACGACCACCGCCGGCGAGACGGTCTCGGAGATCGTCTCCGGCGGCGTCGTCCCGGGCGCCATCGAGATGATGGACAACCTCACGATCCAGGCCGCCGAGCAGGCCGTCGGCGCGGGCTTCGACACCGCCGCCGGCGCCGCGCTGATCATCGAGCTCGACGGCTCGATCGCCGAGTGCGACGCGTGCTTCGACGACGTCGTGGCGATCTGCGAGCACAACGGCGCGACCTCGATCCGGATCGCGCAGGACGACGCCGACCGCGCGCTCATCTGGCGCACGCGCAAGGCGGCGTTCGCGGCGATGGGCCGCCTGGCGCCGAACTACTACGTCCAGGACGGCGTCATCCCGCGCACGAAGCTGCCCGAGGTGCTCGCGCGGATCGCCGCGCTCTCGGAGGAGTACGGGATGCGCGTCGCCAACGTCTTCCATGCCGGCGACGGCAACCTGCACCCGCTCGTGCTCTACGACGGCGAGGAGCAGGCCGAGCGCGCCGAGGAGCTGGCGGGGATGATCGTCAAGGCCTGCGTCGACGCGGGTGGCTCGATCACCGGCGAGCACGGTGTCGGCGTCGACAAGAAGCACTACATGCCGAGCATGTTCGGCGAGCCCGACCTCGCGGCGTTTCAGCACCTGCGCTGCGCGTTCGATCCGCGCGGGCTCGCCAACCCCGGCAAGGTCATGCCGACGCCGCGCCTGTGCGGCGAGGTGCCCGGCCCCTACCGCGTGCATCCGCTCGAGCGCGACGGGATCGCGGAGCGGTTTTGAGGGCGCAGGAGGTGCGCAGCCAGACGCCCGAGACGGCGCAGGAGGCGGCGGCGCTGCTGCAGGCGTGCGCCGCCGACGGCGTCTGCGTGCGGATCGCCGGCGCGGGCACGAAGCCGTGGGGCAGCCCCGGGGTCGAGTGCGGCGTGGAGCTGCGCACGGCGGCGCTCGACGCGGTCCTCGAGCACAACGTCGGCGACTTCACGGCGGTCGTGCAGCCCGGCGTGACGCTGCGCGAGCTCGACGAGCTGCTCGCCGCCAGCGGGCAGATGCTCGCGCTCGACCCGCCCTTCGGCGAGGGCGACGGCGCGACGGTCGGCGGCCTGATCGCGACCGGCGACTCGGGCCCGCTGCGCCACCGCTACGGCGCGGCGCGCGACCTCGCGCTGGGGATCAGCGTCGCGCTGTCGGACGGCTCGCTCGCGCGGGCGGGCGGGAAGGTCATCAAGAACGTCGCCGGCTACGACCTCGCCAAGCTCTACAGCGGCTCGTTCGGCACGCTCGGACTCATCACCGAGATCGCCGTGCGCCTGCACCCGCGCCCGCCCGCGCAGGCGACGGCGACCGCCACGACCGACGACCCCGCGAGCCTGCAGCGCGGCGCGATCGCGCTGGCGTCCAGCTCGCTGGAGGCGCAGGCGCTCGACGTCCGCTGGGAGGCGCAGGGCGGCTGGCTGCTGGCGCGCTTCGCCGGCATCGCGGCGGTCGAGCAGGCCGCCGCGGCCGAGCGCGTGCTGGCCAAGCTCGGCCTCGACGCCGCCGCGACCGAGGACGACGACGAGCTCTGGGCGCGCCAGCGCGCCGCGCAGCGCAGCGCCGACGGCGGCGCGGTCGTGCGCGTCTCCGGCCGGCCCACGGGCCTGGCCGACGTGTGCGTCGCCGCGCAGATCGCGGGCGCGACGCTCGTCGGCAGAGCCGCGCTCGGTCTCTCGTGGATCGCGATGCCGGCGATGGCGCCCGGCGAGCTCGTCACCGCGATCGCGCGGCTGCGCAAGGTGCTCGCGCCCTCGCCGTGCGTCGTGCTCGACGCGCCCTCCTCCGTGCGCGCGCACCTCGATCCGTGGGATCACGTCGAGGATCCGGCCGTCGTGCTCATGCGCCGCGTCAAGCAGCGCTTTGACCCCACGTGCACCTGCAATCCCGGCATCTTCGTCGGCGGCATCTGAGGACGGACACGTCAGATGCCCGCCTTCGACACCCACAAGCCGCCGCAGGTCGAGCTCATCGAGGACTGCGTGCACTGCGGCTTCTGCCTGCCGACGTGCCCGACGTACGTGCTGTGGAACGAGGAGATGGACTCGCCGCGCGGGCGCATCGTGCTCATGAGCGAGGGCCTACAGGAAGACAGCGTCCTGTCGGACACGATGGTCGGCCACTTCGACAACTGCCTGGGCTGCATGGCCTGCGTCACGGCCTGCCCGTCGGGCGTGCGCTACGACCTGCTCATCGAGGACACGCGCCAGCAGGTCGAGCGCAACCACCCGCGCACGCCGAGCGAGCGGATGCTGCGGCGGATGCTGTTCGCCACCTTCCCGCACCCGGCGCGGCTGCGCGCGACGGTGCCGCTGCTCGTCTTCGGACGCCGCTCCGGCCTCGCCGCGTGGGCGCAGCGCTCCAAGCTGCTGCGCCGCTGGCCGATCGTGAGCACGCTGACCGAGCTCGCGCCGCCCGTGACGCTGCGCGAGGGCCTGCATCGCCTGCCGAGGGTCACGCGCGCGGCGGGGGAGAAGCGCGGCACCGTCGGCTTCCTGCAGGGCTGCGTCCAGCGCGCCTACTTCGGCGACGTCAACGCCGCGACCGTCGCCGTGCTGGCGGCCGAGGGCTTCGAGGTCCACGCGCCGCGGTCGCCGCGCTGCTGCGGGGCGCTCGGGCTGCACGCCGGCCAGGAGGAGGACTCGCTGCCGCTCGCCAAGGCGACGATCGAGGCCTTCGAGACCTACGACCACGTCGTCGTCAACGCCGCCGGCTGCGGCTCGGCGATCAAGGACTACGGCCACCTGCTGCGCGACGAGCCGGAGTGGAGCGAGCGCGCCGCCGCTCTCGCCGCGCGCGCGCGCGACGTGCACGAGCTGCTGGCCGAGCATGCGCCGCGCGCCAAGCGCCACCCCGTCGAGCTGACGGTCGCCTACCACGACGCCTGCCACCTCGCGCACGCGCAGGGCGTCCGCGCCCAGCCGCGCCAGCTGCTGCGCACGATCCCCGGGCTGACGCTCGTCGAGCCCGCCGAGTGGGAGCTGTGCTGCGGCTCGGCCGGCATCTACAACCTCACCCGGCCCGAGCCCGCCGGCCGGCTCGGCGAGCGCAAGGCCGACAACCTGCTGGCGACCGGGGCGGAGGCGATCGCCGCCGCGAACCCCGGCTGCACGCTGCAGATCTCCGCGCACCTGCAGCGCAAGGGCCGCCCGCTGCCGCTGTATCACCCGATGCAGCTGCTGCACCGCTCGATCGCCGGCGGCGACGCCGGCGGCGGGCTGCGCGGGGCGGCGGCCCGGACGGGCCGCCGCCTGCGCGCGCTCGTGCCCTGGCGCTGAGCGTCGCTGTGCGGGGAGTCGGGCCGACCGAGTGAATCGCGCCGTCTTCCTCAAGGCACACGGGACGGGCGACGCGCCGATGGCCGACCACTGGCTGGCGGCGGGCAGCTGGCTCGTCGCGCCGGGCCGCACGGCGTTCCCGCGCCGGCCGCGGATGGCGACCGGCGATCGGCTCGTGCTCTACGCGTCGGTCTGGCAGCGCGTCTTCGGCGTCGCCGAGGTCATCTCCGACCCGACGCTCGAGGACCCGATGGCCGCGCGCTGGCCGTGGTCGGTGCGCGTCGAGCTGCTGCTCGCCGTGCCCGTGCTCTCCAACGCGCCGCCGGTCGAGGCGATCGGCGTCGCGCCGCGCTCGATGAGCCAGCACAGCCACATCCGCCTCGAGGAGCGCCACCTCGAGCTGGCGATCGAGGCGCTGACCGGCGTCGCGCGCTGACGATCCGCGCGACGCCGCTGCGGGACGTCGCGCGCAGTCGCGCGGGCTACGTCCCGCGGATCAGCTTGCGGACGTACTCGCCGAGCGCGTCGAGCGCGAGCTGCAGCGAGCTGTAGGAGTTCACGTGCTTGGGCGCGCTGATCGGCGCGACGTCGCCGAGCTCGGTGATGTCCAGGTTCGCGTCGAGCTTGGCGCTGCGGATCCCGAAGAGCAGCTTGCGGTCGCGGGAGGCGACGACGAGCTCGCCGTGCGCCTTGGCCTTGCGCAGGACGTGGTCGTCCTTGCCGATCCAGGCTTCGCCACGGGCGACCGTCACCGAGCGGGTCAGCGCCGCCACCATCTTCGGACCGAGCGCGTTGGGCAGCCCGAGCGCCTCCGTGATGTTCAGGCGCCGCAGGAAGCGCACCATCCGCGACAGGTCGAGGAAGAAGGCCTTCGCGTCGAGGTCGGCGGTGATGTGCTGCACGCGCTCGCCGCGGAGGGTCGTCTCGCCGACGACCTTCGCGTTGCGCTGCCAGTCATGCGGGTTGATGAAGAACATCGCGCCCGTCTTCGTCAGACCGTTGTTGGCCTGCTCCGCGGGTGCGACGATCCTGCGCGAGATCGAGTCGGGGATCTTGTAGCCGGCCGGGCCGAGCCGGATGAACCCGGTCTTGTCGGAGAGCACGATCGCGCCGCCGAGCGCCTGGCCGGCGTGGAAGAGGCCGACGTCGATGTCGAGGTCGGGCACCGAGGCGCCGGATGGCAGGCTGTAGGTGCCGTCCGCGGTGATCTTGGTGTCGCCGGTCAGCGGTTGACGGCCGCCGAGGACGTTGACGTCGACGCTGCCGCTGATCCGCGCCGCGTCAGCGGCGGGATTGGTCGCGATCGCCTGCGCGATGAGCTTGTCGGCGGCCGCACGGTCGGCCGCGCCGCTCGTTGCCGAATCGCCGGAGCCGTCGCTCGAGTCGCCGCACGCGGCGAGCGACGCCGCGCTCAAGAGCACCGCCAGCACGGCGAACGTGGGACGCATCTTCCCAGTCATCTCGGCTCCTCCCGCCGGATCCCGGCCTATCTCGCGCAGGTTGATGTGTCATCGTAACGTGTCAGCGTTGTCGCTGCGGGCACGTTGCTTCGTCGTCGGCATCGCGTGCCGGCTTACGCCCGCGCGGCAGAGCCGGCAGCCGTGGCGTGCGGTACGCGCGCCATCTGCGGCAGCCTGCCGACGGCGTAGACGCCGAGATACAGCGCGCCGGCGCCCGCGGCGACGGCGAGCGTGAACGTCAGCGGTGCGCTCGCGTCGAGGATCTGCGCGATCAGCGCAATCGCAAGCGCCGGTGGGTGCGGTGTCGCGAGCAATCGCATGAGCGCGATCGTCGCGATGATCGCCAGCGCGCCCGCCAGCCACGCGAGCGGCACCAGTGCGACGGCGCTGGAGCCGGCGAGGCCGGCGCCGACGAGCAGCGTCCAGCGCCGCGCGCCCTCGGCCGTCGTGAGCGTTCCGCGCGCGAGCCACTCGAGCGCCGAGACGAACAGGGGCGGCGCGAGCGCGACGCTCGACAATGCGAGCCACTCGCCGCCGGTGGAATCCACAGCGTGATGACCAGCCACGCGCCGGCGAGCGTGCGCCATGCGTAGCGGCGCACGCCTTCCGCGGGCACCGGGGCGAGGATCGCGTGGCGCCAGGCCGACCCGCAGCAGCAGGACGCCTCCCGCGGCGAACAGCGCGGGCAGCAGCGCGACGCGCCAGCGCGACGCCGACCAGCCGGGTAGGCCGACGACCCAGATCCCCATTGCGAGCGCGGCGCCCTCGGGGAAGATGATCGCGTGCGTGCCGAGCGCCGACGCGAGCGCCAGCATGGGGACGACGACGACCAGCGGCAGCGCCCACGCCGCCCCCGCCCACCACGCACGCCGCTCGGTGCCGCCTGGGTCCGCCAACCTCTCCCGCCGTTGCCTGTGTCTACCCGCGCCGGCGACACGCGCGCGGACGCACCCCGCGCGGAAGTGGATCAGCTCTGGACGCGGTAGCCGCGCCCGCCGGTGCGCCGTTGCGAGCGAGGTGGCGCTCCTGCCGCCGCTGGCCGGCTCCCTGCTCACGTTCGGCTGCTCGTCGGCGGGCTGCGCGATATGAGGGATCACCCCTCATGCGCCGCGGGGGGTGTGCGAGCAGACTGGACTCATCGCCCGTCAAGCCCTCATCAAGGAGCCCACCATGAACGCCAAGCCCAGCATCTCCACCGCCGCCGGCATCGTCGTCGCCACCGGCATCGTCGGCGGCCCGAAGAAGATCTTCATCGGCGGACTGTCCTGAGACGCCTCGCCTCGCCCGTGACACGGCCGTCCTCCTGATCGGAGGGCGGCCGTTTCGTCGTTCCGGGGCTACTCCTGGGAGATGACGACGAGCGTCCGCGCGCGGCGGCGCGCGACGGCCAGCACGGTGCGCGCGGTCTGCGGATCGAGCGCGCCGAGCGGCTCGTCGAGGATCAGCACATCGTGGTCGGCCAGCAGCGCGCGGGCGAGGCACACCCGCGCGCGCTCGCCCTGCGACAGGCGCCAGCCGGTCTCGCCGATCGTCTGACCGAGGCCCGCCGGCATGCGCTGCAGCACCGGCCCGAGGCCGAGCTCGGTGCAGACATCGACGGCGTCGGCGAGGTCCGCGTCGCTCGCGGGCCAGCCGCGCCCCATGAGCACGTTGAAGGCCACCGGCGCCAGCAGGACGTGGTTGTCGCCGTGCTGCGCGACCAGGCCGACCCGGTCGCGCCAGCCGGCGTCGGCCGGGCGCGCGCCGTCGAGGCCGATCTGCCCGGCGCTGGCGGGCAGGATGCCCGCGAGCGCGGTCGCGAGCGTGGACTTGCCCGCGCCCGATGCACCCGACAGGACGGCGTGGTCGCCGGGCTGAAGGTCGAGGTCGACGTCGCGCAGGACGCTGCGCCCGCCGCGCCGCACGCTCAGGTTGCGGACGCGCAGCGTGCCGGCGCCGTCATCGGCGTCCGGCTCGCCGCCGTCGGCGGCACGCTGCGGTGGACCGGGCGCGGGCGCGGCCGGCCGCGCCCGCAGGATCGGCTCGAGCGCCCTGCGGGCGAGCGCGGCGCTCGTCAGCGTCTCGACCGCCACCGCGAGCCGGCGCAGCGCCTGCGCCGCCAGCAGGACGCCGCCGAGCGCGAGCGCGAGGTCGCCCGGTCGCGCGAGGTCGCCGGCGAGCGCGATCCCGGCCAGTCCGCCGGCGAGCGCGAGGCGCGGCAGCGTCCCGGCCAGCGCCGCGAACGGGCGGTCGGCGCGCTCGCCGAGCTCGGCGTAGGCGGTCAGCTCGCGGCTGCGCCGCGCGGCGTCGTCGTCGCCCTGGACGAGCCGCGTGCGCTGCCCGGCGATCGCCTCGAGCAGCTCGTCGGTCTGCGAGAGCCGCGCGGCCGTCCAGGCCACGCGGCGGCGCACCGCGAGCGCCGACGCGATCCCGGCGGCGACGAGCACGGCCAGCAGCGGTAGCGCGGCCGCTCGGCCCGGCGCCGACGACGCCAGCGCGAAGCTCGCGACGCCCAGCTCGATCAGCAGCGTGACCGCGCCGAGCCCGCCGCCGGCCGCCAGGTTCGCGATCGCGTCGACCTCCATCGCGCGGCCGAGGGTGCGGCCGGGACCTTCGCGGCGCACCCAGCTCGGGTCGAGCGCGAGCGCGCCGCGCAGCGTCCGGCGGCGCAGGCGCGCGCCGAGCGCGATCGCGACGGCGCCCTCGGCGGCCTCGGCGACGGCCGCCAGCGGCACGGTCGCGGCGAGCAGCAGCGCCCACGTCGTCAGGCCCGCGTCGTCGCCGCCGAAGATCGCCGTGCCGATGACCGACCACGACGCGGCGAACGCGACGTAGCGCAGGATCGTGGCCGCGCCGAACACCGCGAACGCGGGGCCGGCGCCGTCGCGGTCGCGGTCGCGGTCGCGCGGGGGGTGGGGCGGATCCGCGTCGCTCGGCGTGCGCGATTCGCCACGCCCCCGGCGGGCGGGCGAAGGGTGGGCCGGATGAGCCTCGTCGGGCGAGTCCGGCTCGGCCCACCCCTCGGCGCCGGCCTCGCTCAGCGTCCCGTCGGCCACGCGCAGGCGCCGCCAGCCGCGGCCCGCGTCGAGCTCGTCGCGCAGCGCCTGCTCGGCGTCGAGCATCGCCCGCAGCGTCCCGCCGGGCTCGGCGAGCAGCTCGTCCGGCGCGCCGTCGGCGACGACGCGGCCGTCCTCGAGCACGAGGATGCGGTCGAACGTCAACGCCTCGCCGACGTCGTGCGTCGCGCACAGCAGCGTCGCGTCGCGCCAGCGCGCCCGCGCGGTGGCGAGCAGGCGGTGGCGCTGGCCGCGGTCCAGGCCGCGCAGCGGCTCGTCGAGGACGGCGAGGCGCACGCCGTCGCGGTCCAGCGCCCGCGCCAGGCGCACGCGCTGGCCCTCGCCGCCGGACAGCAGACCGCCGTCGGAGCCCAGCCGCTCGTCGCCCACCCGCGCCGCGACCGCGTCCAGCTCGGCCGCGCGCACGAGCGCGGCCACGCGCGCGTCGTCGGCGAGCGGGGCGACGTTGGCGGGCAGGTCGCGGTTCCAGATGCGCACCTGCGGCTCGACCCACGCCACCTGCGGCCAGAGCGCGTGCGCCGCGCCGCCCGCCAGCGGCCGGCCGTCGACCGTCACCCGTCCCTCGGACGGGTCGTTGAGGCCGAGCGCCAGCGCGAGCAGCGTCGACTTGCCGGCGCCCGAGGTGCCGACGAGCGCGACGTGCTCGCCCGGCGCGATCCGCAGCGTCGTCGGGCTGAGCAGCTCGCGGGCGGTCGCGCGCACGCTCGCGCCGTCGAGGACGATCTCGACCCCGCCGCCGTCACTCCGGCCGCCTCCGCCATCGTCGGCGGGACTCGGCGCCGGCGCCGGCGCGGGCGCGGGCGCCCCGGGCGCCTCCGGCGCGTCGAGCGGCTCGGCCAGGCGCAGTGCCAGCGTGCGCAGCCCCGGCCACTGCAGCGCGACCTGCCCGACGCGCTCGGCCGCGACCGGGATCGTGATCGCCCACAGCACGAGCAGCAGCCGCTGCGGTGCGCTGTCGAGATGGTCCAGGCCGGCGACGACGACCGGGATCGCGAGGCCGATCCCGCAGGCGGTCTGCAGGAACGCGGCCGCGGTCCGGGCGCGCACCGCGGCGCGCGCGGACGCGACCCAGCCGCGCAGCCGCTCCTCGTGCTGCGCGGCGATCGCGTCCTCGGCGCCGTGCGCGCGGATCGCCAGCACGCCGAGCACCGCGTCGAGGCTCGTCTGGCCGACCGCGGACAGATGCTCCCGCGCGCGCAGCTCGCGCTCGCGCAGCGGGATCTGCACCGCCGCGGCGGCGCCGAGCGCGCCGACCGTGGCGAGCACGACGAGCGGCGCCACGGCGGGCACGAGCACGCACAGCGCGACTCCGACGAGCACCGTCTCCAGGGCGGCAGCGAGCAGCTGCGTCGCCAGCAGCGGCAGGACGCGCAGCTCGTGCAGGACGTGCGCGCGCTCGGCGAGGTCCGAGGGCGGGCGCGAGCGCAGGTAGCGGTCGGGCAGGCGCGGCAGCTTGCGCGCGAGCGCGCGCCGCAGCCCGACCTCCAGGCGCCGTCCGATCCCGAGGCCGGCGAACGACGTGAGCGTCTCGACGCCGGCCAGCACGAGCGCCAGGCCGGCGACGGCCAGCAGCGTCGTGCGCGCGGCGCCGTCGCCCAGCGATCCCTGCAGCAGCGCGGCCTCGGCGACCGTCCCCGCCGCGAGCAGCGCGATCGCCACGAGCAGCGGCGCGATCGCCACGCGCCCCGCCGCGCGGGCGGCGGCGAGCAGGCTGCGCGCCGGCTGCGGAGGCGGCTCGGTCAGCGCGGCGGCGAGGTCCTCGGACAGGAGTGCAGGATCGGGCGGCTCCTCGGCGAGGCCGCGGGCGCGGACGAGCACGGCGCCGCGCAACAGCACCTCCTCGCCGCCGTCGAGCGGGCGCGCGAACCAGGCCTGGGCCGGCAGCGCGGACAGCGCGGCCGCGGGATCGTCGACGACCGCCTCCAGCGGCGGGCGGACGCTGCCGCGGGCGCGTCGCTCGACGGCGGCGAGGGTTCGCGCCTGCGCGTCGAGCGCTGCCATCGCGGTCGGCCCGGCGCCGGCGGCGCGCTCGATCAGGTCGGCGGCGTCGCGCTCGCGCAGACCCAGGTCCTGCAGCCGCACCCGCAGCGCGTCCTGGAAGGTCGGCGCCGCGGCGAACCCCTCCCACGCGGCCATCGCCACCGGCTGCTCGTGGATGTAGAGGAAGTCGGGCACGGCGCGCGCCCCCACGAGGCGGCGGCCCGTCGCCGGGTCCATGAGCTGCATCCAGCGCCCGTGGCGGCGCCACGCGACGACGAAGTGCGGCATGCCGCTGGGCAGGCGCGAGACGGCGATCGCCGGCAGCGCGCTGGCGCAGGGGATCGCGACGTGGTCGGCGGGCAGCATGAGCTGCGCCACGTCCATGCCCAGCGCGCGCGCCGACGCCTCCAGCGCGTTGATCGAGGTGCCGTCGACGTCGGTCTGGCAGGCCTCGCGCAGGCGCCCGTAGGCGACCTCGAGGCCGAAGCCGGCCAGCAGCGAGCGCAGCGCCGCCGGCCCGCAGTCCATGCCCGAGGTCTGAACCGTCTCGGGGACCAGCCGCCGCGGGCCGGCGGCGCGCCTGCTCATCCGTGTCCTGCCGCGCGGGCCATCGCCGGCGCGAGGCTACCGCGCGACGCGCAGCAGACCGTCCGGATCGCGCAGCGGCGGGCCGTGGCCGAACAGCACGACGGCCGGCCGCAGCTCGGCGAGCCGGCGCATCGAGGTGCGGTTGAGATCAGGGTCGAACGTGAGCATCCGCGGGGGCGGTCGCAGCGACGGCAGGTTGAAGAACACGTCGCCGCAGACGAGCGTGCGATCGGACTCGCGCCACAGCGCGAGGTGCCCGGGCGAGTGGCCGGGCACGTCGAGCACGACGAAGCCGGCGACCTCGTCGCCCTCCCGCAGCCGCCGTGCCACGGGATGCGCCGGCGGCGTCCTCAGCTTCGCCAGCAGCGCCGGCACGCGGCCCTGCGCCGGCGCCGGGGTGGCTGTCTCGATCGCGTCCGCGTCGCCGGCGCCGGTCCACAGTGGCAGGCCGAGCGCCTCGCACACGGCATCGCTCGAGCCGAAGTGATCGGGATGCGCGTGCGTCACGAGGTGGGTGCGCACGTCGTGACCGGCGAGCTGCCTGAGGATGCGCCTCCTCGCGCCCGGCGTCCCGGCGTCGACGAGCACGTCACCGACGAGGTACACGTTGATCGCGTGCGGTGGTGTGCCCTTGAGCTGCTGCACGCCATCGGCCACGTCGCGCATCGGCCGATCGTATGCCCATCGACGCCGGGGTTGCCGTCGCTACACGACGAGGCCCTCGGCGTGGTTGAGCCAGACGCCGCCGCTGCCGGGGCCCGCGGTGATCGCGGTCGAGATGACGACGCCCTCGGCGTGGTTGAGCCAGACGCCGCCGGCGCCGCTGCCGGGGCCCGCGGTGATCGCGGTCGAGACGACGACGCCCTCGGCGTGGTTGAACTGGAGGCCGCCCGCGCTGATCGCGGTGGTGACGGTGATGCCGGTGGTCTGCTGAGTGTTGCTCATGGTGGCTCCTCGAGTTGGTGTGTGACCACAGCATCGGCACCGCCCGGGGAGCGCGCATGGGGGGTGATCCCTCATATCGCGCGCGATCGCGGGTGCCCATCTGGCAGGCTCCACGCCGATGACCCGCGAGCTCTACATCTCCGTCGACGTCGAGCCCGACGGCCACGTGCCCGGGACGAGCTCGATCGTCTCGATCGGCGCCTGCGCCGCGGCGATCCGCGACGACGACGGCAACGTCGAGCCGCTCGACCCCGACGCCGACGGCCACAGCTTCTACGCCGTCCTGCGGCCGATCACCGACAGCTACGTCGAGAAGGCGCTGCGCGTGACGGGCTTCACACGCGAGGAGCTCGAACGGGACGGCCGCCCGCCCGAGGAGGCTGTGCCCGAGCTCGCGGCCTGGATCGACGGCCTCGCCGCCGAGCACGACGCGCTGCCGGTGCTCGCCGCCTACCCGCTCGGCTTCGTCTGGCACTTCACGCAGTACTACCTGCACGAGTTCGCCGGCCGCAGCCCGTTCGGCCAGTCCGCGCACCTCGACATGAAGAGCGCCTACGCCGCCCTCACCCACAGCGCGGTGCGCGACGCGATCAAGCGCCGCATGCCGAGCGCCCTGCTCGGCCCGAAGGACTCAAAGACGCACCACGCGCTCAACGACGCTCGGGGCCACGTCGACCTGCTGCTCGGCCTGCTGCGCTGGCAGGAGCGTTCACGCTGAAGCGGTGGCGGGTCAGCAGGCCTCGAAGCCCGGCTTCTGGCGGGCGTAGCCGATGATCCCCGACTGCCCGTAGATCGGCCGGTAGGACTGGCTCGAGCGCTCGGACGTGACACGGAACGGCTTGCCGCCGTCGTCGACGGTGATCGTCGTCGGGTCGCCGTCCTCGTTGCGGACCGTCAGCTCGGCGACCCACGCCACGCGGTGGCGCTTGGTCGCCGCCTGCAGCTCGATCACCTTCGGACCGACGCGGCCGACCTCGAGCGCGAGCGTCTTGGCGCTGCGGTCGTCGGTGCCGACGTAGCGCGCCGCGGCGCTCGGCTTGTCGAGGTTGAGCCTGGCTCGCTGCACCGGCTCGACCTGGCAGCTCGCCAGCGCGGTGAACCAGCCGCGCAGTGGGCGCGCGTCGCTGACGACCCGCGCGCGGACCGCGTCGACCGTGACCGGGCCGTCGGACTCCGAGCGCAGGGACAGGCGCACGATCTGCGGGCTGCCGGCGAGCGCGCCCTTGCTCACGGCGCTCTCGGGCTTCGTCACGAGGTTGTTGCGCGCCAGTCGGGTGAGCTTCGAGGGGTCGGTGAAGCGCTTGCGCGGGATGACGTAGTACGGCGCGTACGGGTGCGCGGCGGCGAACGTCCCCGCGGGCAGGACCTGGACGCTGACCCGCGCGGCGGGAGCCTTCTCGTCGTCGTCGAGCAGCAGCGTCTTGACGGCGTACGCGCCGCCCGCGAGGAGCAGCACCCCTCCGATGATGGGCGCGCCGCGCCGGCGCAGCCCGTTCCATGCGACCGACGGCAGCCGCCGAACCTTCTTCAGCACCGGCGGCAGATTAGTGCGCCACGTGCGTTGATGCGTCGGCGCGCGCGCCCGCCAGCGGCAGCGTCACCTCGAAGCGCGCTCCGCCGCCCGCGGCGTCGGCGGCCTGCACGCGCCCGCCGTGCGCGGCGACGATCGCCGCCACGATCGCGAGCCCGAGCCCGGCGCCGGCGCGCCCGCGTCCACGGCCGGGATCGGCCCGCCAGAAGCGATCGAAGAGCTCGCTGGGCTCGCCGGTCGGCAGGCCCGGGCCGAAGTCGCGCACCGCCAGCGTCGCGTGGCCGTCGCCCGCCGCCACCGACACCTCGACGCGCGTCCCGGCCGGGGTGTGGACGAGCGCGTTGCGCATGAAGTTCGCCAGCACCTGGCGCAGCTGCCCCGCATCGCCGTCGACGACGACCGTGCCGTCGGCCGTGTCCAGCTCGATCGCGCGGTCCGGCGCAACCGCGCGCGCGTCGTCGACCGCGTCGCCCGCCAGCGCCGCGAGGTCGACCGGCTCGCGCCGCTGCTCGCGGATCTCGTCGAGGCGCGCGAGCACGAGGAGGTCCTCGACGAGCACGCCCATCCGCGCGGACTCGTCCTCGATCCGCGCCATCGCCTTGGCAAGGTCCTCCGGCTGCGCGGCGGCGCCGATCCGGAAGAGCTCGGCGTAGCCGCGGATCGAGGCCAGCGGCGTACGCAGCTCGTGCGACGCGTCGGCGAGGAAGCGGCGCAGGCGGTCCTCGCTCGCGCGGCGCTCGGCGAACGCCGTCTCCAGGCGCGCGAGCATCGCGTTGAGCGACAGGCCCAGCCGCCCGACCTCGGTGCGCGGCTCGGCGTGCTCGACGCGGCGCGACAGGTCGCCGGCGGCGATCGCGCCGGCCGTCACGCCGATCGCGTCGAGCGGGCGCAGGCCGACCCGCACGATCCACCACGCGCCCGCGCCGAGCGCGAGCAGGACCGCGCCGAACACGAGCGCCTCGATGAGCAGCAGCTGCGAGAGCGTCGCGTCGACATCCGACAGCGGCACGGCGGCGATCGTCAGTCCGCCGCCCGGGGTGGCTGCGGCGACGGTGCGGTAGCGCAGGTCGCTGCCCTGCGCCGCGCCGACCGTGCGCCGCTCGCCGGCCTTCATCGCGGCGGGCAGCGCGGGCGCCGCGGGCGCGGTCTCGCCCGCGGGCAGGCCGGGCGTGACGTGCGCGAGGACGGCCCCGCCGGCGTCGCGTCCCTCGCCGTAGACCGCGGACGGCAGCCCCGCGCCCCCAGGCCCGCCGGGGCCGCGATCGCCGTCGCCGTCGGACGGCCGGGGATCGGCGCCGCCGCGACCGGGGCGGCCGCCCGGGGGATCGGGCGGGCCGCTGCCACCGACGCCCTTCGCCCGCAGCGCGCGCTCGACGACCGGCAGCGCCGCGTCGGCCTGCTGGTCGACGCGATCCAGCAGCGAGCGGCGCGTCTCGGCGTACGTGACGCCGCCGGCGACGAGCAGCCCGACGGCGGCGAGCGCCACGACCCCGATGATGAGCCGTGCGCGCAGCGACACGGGCGCTCAGCTCAGCTCCGCGCCAGGCGCAGCGCGTAGCCGACTCCGCGCACCGTCTGGATGAGCGACGGGCCGTGCTCGTTGAGCTTCTTGCGCAGATAGCTGACGTACGTCTCGAGGATGCGCGAGTCGCCGTCGAAGTCGTACTCCCATACGTGGTCGAGCAGCTGCGCGCGCGTGAGCACGCGGCGCGGGTGCAGCAGCAGGTAGCGCAGCAGCCGGTACTCCGTCGCGGTCAGCTCGATCGGCCGGCCGGCGCGCGTGACCTCGCGCGTCTCCTCGTCGAGCTCGAGGTCCTCGAACGTCAGCCGCGACGACGACGGCGACGCCGCGCCCGTGCGCCGCAGGATCACGCGGATCCGCGCGACGAGCTCCTCGAGGCTGAAGGGCTTGGTGACGTAGTCGTCGCCGCCGCTCGTCAGGCCGCGGATCTTGTCCTGCGTCGCGTCGCGCGCGGTGAGGAAGATGATCGGCACCTGCGCGCGCTGGGCGCCGAGGCGCTCGGCGACCTCGAAGCCCTCCATGTCGGGCAGCATGATGTCGAGCACCATGAGGTGCGGATCGAAGCTGCGCACGGCGGCAAGCGCGTCGCGGCCGGTGCCGGCCGACTCCACCGCGAAGCCCTGAAAGCGCAGCGCCATCGAGATGACGTCGACGATGTTCGGCTCGTCGTCGACGACGAGCACGCGGTGCTGTTCGGCGGTGGGGGCGAGGACGGGCATGCGGACATTGTCGGCACGAAAGCTGGGAGCCGGCTGAGAGCCTCCTGATTGCACGCTGTGCGTGCTCGTTGCGGCGGACGCGCGCCGCCGGGCGTGAGGAGGGGGAAGATCCGCCCGGCGGCGTTGGTGCGCTGCGTCCGTCAGTCGAAGATGGCGCCCGGTGGGGCGACGTCGACGGCCCCTGGCTCCCCGGGCACGAACGCGCCCGGTCGCACCTCGTCGGGCCCTGGCCCGCCGCGGAAGTGGTGATGGCGGCCGCGCAGGCGCAGGCCCTTGGCCGAGCCGATGGCGGTCACCTTCTCCGCGAGCCGATCGAGCATCGCGTCGGCCTGCTTCTGCGTCAGGTCGCCGTCCTCGACCGCCTTGTCCAGGCGCGTCTTCGCGGCGGCCTTGACGGCGGAGCGGACGTCGGCCAGCGACTTGCCGTTGGCCTTGGCGATGTCGGCGACCGACTTGCCGTCGCGCAGCTGCTCCTTGAGCTTGGCGTCGGTCGTGCCGAGCGCCTTGGCGAGATCCTCGAAGATGTCGAAGCGGATGCCGGCGCCGTGCTTGCCGAAGCCGGGACCACCCGGGCCGCCGCGCAGCTTCATGACGTCGCCGGGGCCGTGCAGGCCGCGCAGCCCGGGACCGCCGAGCACGCGACCGGAGTCCTTGCGCGCCTCCTTGATCGCATCCGCCTGCTTCTGCGTGAGGTCACCGTCCTTGACGGCCTGGTCGAGCTGGGCGTCCTGCGCCGAGGAGAGCGCGTCGCGCAGCTTGTCGGGCGTGACGTCGAGGCGCTTGGCGGCGTCGTCGAGGATCGCCTGCTCGGTCTTCTTGGCGTCGTCCTTCGTCACACCGGCGATGGCCGCGCCGGCGCCGCCGGCGACGAGCGCGCCGCTCAGCGCGAGTGCTGCGATCCGTCGTGTCCTCATCCGGCATCCTCCTTCGGTCTCGTGCCGAGAAGATGGCAACCGAATGTAAGAGGCGTGTACGAACTTGCTGAGAATGCGGGCGTCTTAAGCCCCGCTTGAGGGGCGCGCGCTGGAGTGCACGCGAGGTGATCACATCACCCAGAAGACACGTGCGATAGAGGATCCCACCGCCGCCATCGCGGTACCTCCCCGCGGCGAGGTCGCGCCCCGGGGCGGGCCGCCGCCGCTGCAGCGCGGGCGCTATCTCGTCTGCGGCGACGAGGCCTTCGCGCTCACGGCGGACGTCACGCACGTCGGCCGCGGCGTGACCGCCGACATCCGCCTCGACGACCACACGGTCTCGGCGCGCCACGCGATCGTCGTGGTGCGTGCCGACCGCCTGCGGATCCTCGACGACCGCAGCACGAACGGCACCTTCGTCAACGGCCGCCGCGTCGAGGAGTCCGCGCTGGCCGACGGCGACGTGGTCACGCTCGGTCGCGTCGTGCTGACGTACCGCGACCTGCGCTGAGGGGGCGTTACTTGACCGCGCTCGACGCGTCGGGATGCGACTGCAGGATCTCCTCGCCGGCCTCGCCGGTGCGCACGCGGTAGGCCTCCTCGACGGGCAGGACGAAGACCTTGCCGTCGCCGACGCCGCCGGTGCGGGCGTGCTTGAGGATCGTGTCGACGACGAGGCGCACGTCGTTCTGGGCGACGACGCACTCGATCTTCACCTTCGGGCGCAGGTAGTTCGTCAGCTCGGCGCCGCGGTAGCGCTCGGTGATCCCCTTCTGACGGCCCGAGCCCTTGACCTCGCTGACCGACAGGGAGGGAAAGCCCTTCACGAGCAGGTCGGCGCGGATCGGCTCGAACGCCTCGTGGCGGATGTAGGCAATCACCATCTTCATGCGGTCACCTCAAGATCAGGACGAAGGGGGCGGGATGCTGCGCGCGGCAGCACGTCGAGGGCACATGGCCACCGTACCCCACCGGCCTGCGCGCCGGGGACGGGGGCGACGCCGCTCAGACCGGCTGGGCGACCGGCCGCGGCTCCGCGTCGCCGGCCTCGGGGCTGAGCAGGATCGCGCCCTCGCCGGTGATGTAGGCCTCCTCGCCGTGGTGAACGATGTCCATCCCGATCGCCTCGTCGCGGTCGTTGCCGCGCAGTGGCATGAGCGCGCCGAGCACGCGCAGCAGCACGTACGTCATGCCGAACGCGTACGCCGGGGCGGCCGCCGCCGCGACCGCCTGCGAGACGAACTGACCCGCGTCGCCGTAGAACAGGCCGTCGGCGACGCCGTTCCAGCTCTGCTGGGCGAAGAGACCGATGAAGAGGATGCCGGTGAAGCCGGCGACGCCGTGTGCGGCGAGCACGTCGAGCGTCTCGTCGACGCGGGTCCGCGGCCGCAGGGCGACGACCGCGTAGCAGGGGAACGTGACGAGCACGCCGAGCACCATCGCCCAGATCGGGCTGACGAAACCGCCGGCCGGGGTGATCCCGACACAGCCGACGATGATCGCCGTCGCGGCGCCGATCGCCGTGATCTGGCGGCTGCGCAGGAGGTCCAGGATGAACCACGTCAGCAGCGTGCAGGCGGGCGTCAGCAGGGTGTTCGTGAACGCGAGGACGCTCGAGTTGCCGGTCGTGAAGCCGCTGCCGCCGTTGAAGCCGAACCAGCCGAACCAGAGGATCCCGGCGCCGAGCAGGCAGTACACGGCGTTGTGTGGCAGCAGCGCCTGGCGGCCGTAGTCCTTGCGGGCGCCGACGACGAGCGCGGCGGCCAGCGCGCCGAATCCCGAGCCCATCTCGACGGGCACGCCGCCCGCGAAGTCCAGGGTGCCCTGCTGGGCCAGCCAGCCGCCGCCGAATGCCCAATGCGCCAGGACCGCGTAGACGAGGATCGACCACAAAGCGGCGAAGATGAGAAACGGGACGAAGCGCATGCGCTCCACGACCGCGCCGGAGACGAGCGCGGTGGTGATGATGCAGAAGCTCCCCTGGAAGGCGAAGAACACGAGGTGCGGGATCGTCGTGCCGTCGCGCGGCGCGAAGCCGACGTCGCTCATGAACGCGTGGCCGAGGCCGCCGAGGATCGCGGCGTCGCCGTCGAAGGCCAGCGAGTATCCGACGAGCGCCCACGTGATCGTCGCGACGGCCAGCGCGGCGATGCACATCATGAATGTGTTCAGCGCGTTCTTGGCCCGCACGAGGCCGGCGTAGAACACGCCCAGCCCGATCGTCATGAACATGACCAGCGCGGTCGCGATCAGCATCCAGGCGGTGTCGCCGGTGTTGACCTCCGCGGTGGCGGCTGCCAGCAGCGAGCTCATTTGGCCACCGGCGTGACGGCGCCGTGATCCTTCTCACCGGTGCGGATGCGGACCGCTCGCTCGAGCGGCAGCACGAAGATCTTGCCGTCGCCGACCTCGCCCGTCTGGCCGCCCTCGCAGAGCGCGTCGATCGTCACCTGCACGAACTCGTCGGACACGGCGATCTCGAAGCGGACCTTCTCCGACAGGCCCATCTGCACGCGCGTGCCGCGGTAGGTCTCCACGCGCTCGAGCTCGCCGCCATGGCCCTGCACGCGGCTCATGGAGATGCCGCGCACCTCGGCGCGGTACAGCGCCTCCAGTACGTCGTTTGCCTTGTCCGGGCGGACGATGCCGATGACGAGCTTCATGCTCTGCAGGCTCGCCGCCGCGTCCGCTCGGGGCTTTGTCCCCTCGGCCAAAGATCCAGTGAGGTCTATGGCCCGGCTGTACAACGATCCGTCGCACGGGCTGGACCGCGTGTCGCGCGCCGGGCTAGGCGCTCTCGGCGGCGCGCGCCGCCTCGCCGTCGTCGGCGCGCGCCCACTCCGACGCGAACTCGGCGCCGAAGACGATGACGTTGGCCGCGGCGAAGACGAAGAGCAGCAGCGCCATCGCGGCGCCGAGCGAGCCGTAGATCGCGCCGAAGTCGGCGAACTGCTCGAAGTACAGCTCGAGGCCGAGCTTGACGACCGCCAGCCCGAGCGCGCCGACGACGGCGCCGGGCCAGATGGCGCGCAGCGGCTCCTTGTTCATCGGCAGCACGCGGTAGAGGAAGAGCAGCCCGGCCGCCACGAAGAGGAGCGGCAGCACGTCGCCGGCGACGTCCAGCAGCGCCGCCAGCAGCCAGCCGCCACCGGCCTCGTCGTCGAGGATGTCCGCGAGCCGGTGCGTGACCGTCAGCGACACGCTCAGCGCGAGGATCGACGTGCCGCCCAGGACGAGCGCGAGGTCAAGCGCCTTGCGCTGCAGCAGCGGCGGGCGCTGCTCGATGTCCCACGCCTCGTTGATCGAGTGGCGCAGCGCGCCCATGACGCCGCTGGCGGCCGCGAGCAGCAGTAGCGTCGTGAAGATGCCGAGGTTCCCGGTCTGGTCGAGCGCGTCGCCGACCGCCTTCTCGAGCTGCGGGCGATCGTCGCCGCTGGACAACGGGACGTTGTCGAAGACGGTCTGGATGATCCGCTCCTGCACCGCGCCGTCGTCGAAGAGCAGCCCGAACGCGGCGGACAGCAGCAGGATGAGCGGGATGAACGAGAGGATCGCGAAGAAGCTCATCTGCGCCGCCGAGCGGTGCCCGCGGTCCTCGACGAACTCCACGGTCGCGCGGCGGGTGGTGACGAGCGTGCGCTCGGCGAGCTTGCGGGCGCTGGCGCGGGTCACGGCGGCAAGCGTAGGGCTCCGCCAGCCCGTTCGGCCGCGCGCCCCTGCTACGAGAGCGCGCCCGTGGCGCCGACCCGCCCGCGACCGCGCCGGCGCACCTCGCGCAAGGCCACCGCCAGGCGCCGCACGCCCTCGTCGAGCAGCGCCGGCTCGACGAGGCCGAACGACAGGCGCATGCTCGTGCGCGAGGACTTCTCGGCCATGACCGCGCCGCCGGGCAGGAACGTCGTGCCGGCGCGCAGGGCCTCGACGTAGAGCGCGCGCTCGTCGACGGGCTCGCGCAGCGTGACCCAGATGTGGTTGCCGCCCTCGGGCACCGTCCACGTCGCGTCGAAGCCGAGGTGGCGCTCGAGCGCGGCGACGAGCGCGTCGCGGCGCGCCCGGTAGACGGGCAGCGCGCCGCGCATGAGCTCCGCGTGGCGGTCGCCCTGCAGGTAGGCGGCCGCCAGGTACTGCGGCAGCGCCGACGTGTGGATGTCGGCGTCGATCTTCAGCTGGACGAGGCGTTCGAGCACCGGCCCGCTCGCGGCGATCCAGCCCAGGCGCAGCCCGCCGCCGATCGTCTTGGACATCGAGTCGACGTAGATGACGTGGGAGGGAGCGTCGGCGCGCAGCCGGGTTCGGGGCGGGCCGTCGAAGCGCATGGTCGCGTAGACGCCGTCGTCGAGCACGAAGAAGCCGCGCGTGCGGGCGAGCTCGAGCAGGCGCGCGCGGCGCGGCGGCGAGAGGTCGGCGCCGGTCGGGTTCTGGCAGGCCTCCTGGATCACGACGAGCTTGACCTCGTGGCGGGCGAGGATGCGCTCCAGCGCTCCGATGTCGGCACCGTCGTCGTCGACGGGCATCGGCAGCACGCGGGCGCCGGTGGCGTGCAGCGACCCGAGCGCGCCGGCGAACGTCGGCGACTCGACGACCGCGACGTCGCCGGGCTCCAGCAGCGCGCGGGCGACGAGGTCGATCGCCTGGCGGGCGCCGGTCGTGACGAGGATCTCGTCCGCGCTCGTTGCGTAGCCCGCCGCCCGCCCGAGCTCGGCGAGGCGGTCGCGCAGCTCGGGCAGCCCCTCGACCTGGAGGTAGTCGGTGATCGCGCGCGGGTTGGCGCGCGTGATCTGCGCGGCGAGCGCGGCGAGCTCCTGGGAGGGACAGAGCTCGGGGTCCGGATAGCCCGAGCCGAGCGGGATCGCGTCGCCGGCCAGCGGCGCGTGCAGCGAGTCGCGCAGCATCTCGTCGGCGTAGGTGACGGGGCGGGCGGCGAGCATGCCGACCTGCCAGTCGTCGTCGGCGCGCGTGCCGCCGGGCCCGCCCGTGGCGCCGGCGGTCGCGCTCGCCGCCACCGGCACGCGCCGGCGCACGAACGTCCCGCGCCCGACCGCCGCCGTGACGTAGCCGAGCTCGGCCAGGCGGCGGTACACGCGCACGGCCGTCAGGTGGTTGACCGACACGTCGGCGGCAAGCGCGCGGGTCGCCGGCAGGCGCTCGCCGGGCGCCAGCTCACCGCTGTCGATGAGCGTCGCGAACAGCGTGACGAGCTGCTGCGTGATCGAAACCTCGCCGTCGCGCTCGAGGTCAAACATCTTCAACTTGTGTGACATTGACATACCGGTGTGTGATCGTACAGTAGTCCCAGCTGTCGCACAACACCGGGACGAGGTCCAACATGATGCATCATCTGGAGTACGTGATCAATCGCTTCTATCTGCAGCCGGTCGCGCTCGCCGAGCCCGGCCGCGCGCAGTACCCGATCGCCATCCGCCACGCCCGCGAGAGCGACATGCCGCTGTTGCACGACCTCGCCGAGGTCGACTCCGCCGCGCCGCTGGACGGGCCGGCGCTCGTCGCCGTCGTCGAGGGGCGCATCTGGGCCGCGCTCGCGCTCGACGGCGATCGCGTCATCGCCGACCCGTTCCTGCCGACGGCGCCGGCCGTCGAGCTGCTGCGCCTGCGCGTCGCCCAGATGCGCGAGTCCGCGCGCCGGCCGCAGCGCACCGTGCTGCCGCGCTGGATCGCGGGCCGCGCGCGGGCGTAGGCGCCGCGCAGCGATGCCGGGGGCGGCCTGTCGTCGCGGCTGGGCCGGCCGCAGCGGGGCGAGAACTGCATCGCCGAGGTGTGAGTTGGTGCGGGTGTCGCCGTCTGGTCCGGGGCTCGCGTCGGGGGCCTTGTCGAGTTAGGCCCCGTGTGGGGGCATAACCCGACAAGCCTGTCGGTTTGTTCATGCACCGACATGAACGAACCGACCAGGCCTCTCCGACGAGAGCGATCCGCGCCTAGGACCACCCGGCCCCCTGCCCGCACCGACGCGCTCACTCGCAGGCGCAGGACGTTCCCTCAAAGACAATTGCTCGCCTGCCCAGCCAGCACGAGCGGACCGCAAGGCAGCAGACGCCGCGCTACTCCACCGCGCGCTACGTGATTGTGCCGGTGTCGCAGCGGTTGATCACCGCACCGGCACCTTGCGTCACCCACGACCGTCGCCCGGAAGCTGCCCGACGCCCGGGTGCGCCCCACCGTCCCGCGCACGACCGGCGTCTCCTCCCCGCGCGCGACCCCGGGCACCGTCAGCGCGTCGACGTACGTGTGCCGGAAGGTCCTGCGCGAGCTCAAGCGCAGCGCCTTCGTCTTGCGCGCGCCACAGCCTTAGCCACGATCGACGCAGCGTGCCACGATGGGTGGGTGCAATCCGCGCCCCAGCCCGCGTATTCGATCGCCGCGCTCGAGCTGCTCAACGACGTCCTCGCCCAGGTCGACGGCGACCACGGCTCGGAGGAGTTCTACTCGCGCCTGGCGGAGGCGGTCTGCCGCCTGGCGCAGATGCGCCGGGCGGTCATCTTCCGCTACGACGATGCCCGCCGGCGCGTGCACGCCGCCGGCGCGCACGGCATCGGCCTCGACGAGGTGACCCCCGGAGAGATCACCGTCGAGTCGGCGCCGGTCGCGCGCCAGGCGCTGACCGAGGATCGCGTCATCGAGGTCCTCGGCGACAGCGGCCACCAGATCTCCGACGACTTCGCCGGGCTCGTCGGCGCGCACCCGATCGTCTACGTCCCGATCGTCGCGGCCGGCCGCTGGCTGGGCGTCATCATCGCCGAGCCCGAGCGGGGCGCCGAGCCGCTGGACGAGCGCCACCGCGATCTGCTGTGGATCCTCGGCAAGACGCTGGCGCTGGCCTCCACGTCGCGCATCGCGACGACGGTCGGCGAGCGCGCGCGCGAGCTCGAGGAGCGCATCGACTTCGCGCGCGGCATCCACGAGGGCGTCGTGCAGCGGCTCTTCGGGGTCTCGCTCGTGCTGTCCTCCGAGCAGCCCCTGACCCCGGAGGCGCGATCCCGCTGCGCGCGCGAGGTCAGCGCGGCGCTCGGTGAGCTGCGCTCGGCGCTGCAGCGCCCGCTCGGGCGCTCGTCGGCGCCGACCGGCACGACGCTACGCGCCGAGCTCGAGCGCCTCTGCGCCGAGCACGTCGACCTCGGCCTCAGCGTCGAGGGCCCGATCGTCGACGTCCCCGAGGCGCTCGAGCCGCTCGCCCAGTCGGTCCTCACCGAGGCCGTGCGCAACGCGCGCAAGCACTCCGACGCCAAGCACATCGTCGTGCGCACCCACACACGCGAGGGCACGCTCGTCGTCGAGATCGAGAACGACGGCGTCCCGCTGGAGCGCCCCGGCTCGACCGGCGTCGGGCTGCGCCTCGCCGCGCTCGAGGCGCTGCAGTCGGGCGGGCTCGTCGAGTTCGGCGAGCGCGCGCCGGGCACGTGGGTCGTGCGGCTCGTCGTTCCGCTGCCCGGAGGCAGCGGCTCGTCGTGAGCGAGGCCGACGCCGATCGGCTCTGCGTGCTCGTCGTCGACGACCACGACGTCGTGCATTGGGGCTTTCGCACGATGCTCGGCGAGCTCGACTGGGTCGCAAGCTGCCTGTCGGCGAGCAACGGCGACGAGGCGCTCGCGCTGACCCGCGAGCACGCGCCGGACGTGGCGCTCGTCGACCTCTTCCTCGGCGACGAGTCAGGCCCCGAGGTCTGCGAGCGGCTGCTCAGCGCGCGCCCGGAGATGCGCGTGCTGCTCATCTCGGGCGCCGGGCGCATCTCGCCCGCCACGGCGCGAGCGTGCGGCGCGAGCGGCTTCGTGCCGAAGGACTGGCCCGCCGCCGACGTCGCCCGCGCGGTGCGGATGGTGGCGCTGGGCATGGCGCTCTTCGAGCCGGCCGCGGCGCCCGCCAGCGGCGCGCTGACGCTGTCAGGGCGCGAGCGCGAGGTGCTCGAGCGGATCGCCGACGGCGCGACGAACCGCGAGATCGCGGTCGCGCTGCACCTGTCGCCGCACACGGTCAAGGAGCACACGAGCGCGCTGTACCGCAAGCTCGACGTGCGCAACCGCGCCGAGGCCGTGCAGAAGGCGCAGCGCACGGGCCTTCTGAACTAGTGTGTGAGTCGCACGATCGACGGCGCCGGGCGCGTCTGCCGCACCCGGCATCCACGGCCGTACCACCAGTACGACTGTGGACACCGGTCACCGGCACACGCGCCCGGCTCCCTCAGCTGCATACGAACTTCCGACTCAGACACTGATGGCTGATTCCGCGACCGGCACCGCCGGCCGCGGGATCGATCATCTCTCTCAGACCCGCCCGCCGGGCCAGGTCGAACCTGAGATCTTCGCCAACGTGTCGAGGCCGACCCACTGATATTTCGTTATGCACCCCCCACCCGGGGGGTGCCCCTTCCCACCGGTGGGGGGAAGGCGTTGTGAGGATGGCGCGCGAGGGCGAGGCTGCAAGCGTGTTCGAAACGACGCCCACCGCCGTACTCCGCCCCGGCCAGGGCAGCCAGGTACCGGGGATGCGCGATGCGCCCGCCCACGCCGCGGCGCACGGCGTGGCCCTGCAGCGCGCCGCCTGAACCCCCTTCCCCCATCCGAACTTCGACCAAGGAGACGCCAATCATGGCTACCACCCAGACACAGCCGCAGGACATCGAAGCAATGGTCATCGAGTCGCTCGCCACGTTCGGCGCCGACCCCGACGCGCTGTCGCGTGACGCGACCCTCGAGTCGGTCGACGTCGACTCGCTGGACCTCGTCGAGCTGACGCAGGTCGTCGAGGAGCGCTACGACATCGACCTCGAGAGCGCCGACTTCAAGCAGATCAAGACCGTCGGCGACGTCGTCGACCTCGTCGTCGCGCGCGTCCAGGGGTGACCTTGCGCGACGTCGTCATCACCGGAGTAGGAGCCGTCACGCCGCTCGGCGTCGGCGCCCGGACGCTGCACGATCGCTGGACGAGCGGCGCGTGCGGCATCCGCGACGGTGAGGCGCCGTGCGCGGACTTCGACCCGACGCGGTTCATGACGTCCAAGCAGGCCCGCCGCGCGGACCGCTCGACGCAGCTGGCGATCGCCGCCGGCGACGAGGCGCTCGCCGAGGCGGGCTGGGCCGACGAGCTGCCCTACGACCCCGAGCTGATCGGCTGCGTGCTGGGCACCGGCATCGGCGGGATCGGGACGCTCGAGGACAACCACGACACGCTGCGCGACAGCGGCGCCGACGCCGTCTCCCCGCTGGCGATCCCGCTCATGATGAGCAACGCCGGATCGGCCGCGCTCTCGCTGCGCCACGGACTGCGCGGCCCGGTCTTCAGCGTCGTCTCGGCGTGCGCTGCCGGCAGCCACGCGATCGGCACGGCCCTGCGGATGATCCAGCACGGCGAGGCCGAGGCGATGGTGACCGGCGCCGCCGAGGCGCCGCTGACCCCGCTCTCGCGGGCCGCGTTCGAGCGCATGGGCGCGATCTCGCCGACCGGCGTCTCGCGCCCGTTCGACAACCGCCGTGACGGCTTCGTCATGGGCGAGGGCTCGGGCGTGCTCGTGCTGGAGGCCGGCGCCAGCGCCCGCGCCCGCGGCGCGACGATCCTCGGCACCCTGCGCGGCTACGGCGCCAGCGGTGACGCGCACCACATCACGGCGCCGCACGCCGACGGCCGCGGCGGCGCGCGGGCGATGCAGGTCGCGCTGACCGACGCCGGACTGGAGGCGCTGGACGTCGACTACGTCAACGCGCACGGCACCTCGACGCAGCTCAACGACCGCGCCGAGACGCGCGCGGTGAAGGACGTCCTCGGCGACCGCGCGACGCAGGTGCCGATCTCCTCGACGAAGTCGGCGATCGGCCATCTGCTCGGTGCCGCCGGCGCGGTCGAGGCCGTCGCGACGATCCTCGCGCTGCGCGACCGGGTCGCCCCGCCGACGATCGGCTACGAAGAGCCCGAGGAGGGCATGGACCTCGACTACGTCCCGGGCACGGCCCGGCCGCTGCCGATGTCCAACGGGCGCCCGCCCGTCGCGCTGTCGAACTCGTTCGGGTTCGGCGGCCACAACGCGACGCTGTGCCTGGAGGCCGCATGACCTCGTCGGACGGAACGCTCCTGCTGACGGGGGCCACCGGCTTCGTCGGGATGGAGCTGCTCGCGCGCGTGCTCGAGCAGACGGACTATGACGTCGTCGCGCTCGTGCGCGCCGACGACGACCGTGCGGCGCAGGCGCGCATCGACGAGCTGCTCGCGACGCTCGTGGCGCCGGGCGCGCGGCCGCATCGCGGTCGGGTGCGGGCGCTCGCGGCGGATCTCGAGTCGCCCGGTCTCGGCCTGTCGGCGCTCGCGAGCGAGCGGCTGGCGGGCGCGCTCACGGCGGTCGTGCACTGCGCGGCGTCGATCAGCTTCACGCTGCCGCTCGACGAGGCGCGCCGGATCAACGTCGAGGGCACTCGCGAGGTCGTCAAGCTGGCGTCTCGCGCCCATGCGCGCGGCAACCTCGAGCGCTTCGTGCACGTGTCGACCGCCTATGTCGCGGGCGACCGCACGGGCCTGATCAGCGAGCACGACGGCGACCTGGGTCAGAGCTTTCGCAACACGTACGAGCAGACGAAGCTCGAAGCCGAGCACATCGTCACCGACAGCGGCCTGCCCGCCGCGATCGTGCGCCCCAGCGTCATCGTCGGCGACAGCCAGACCGGCTGGACGGAGGCCTTCAACGTCATCTACTGGCCGCTGCAGGCGTTCGCCCGCGGGCTGTTTCCGACCGTGCCCGGCGACCCGGGCGCGTCGCTGGACATCGTGCCGGTCGACACGGTCGCCAATGCCCTGCTCGAGCTGCTGTGCGGGCCCGTGCGCGGCGGCGCGTTTCACGTCGTCGCCGGCGACGAGGCACCCTCCAACGCCGAGCTCGCGACGATGGCCGCCGAGGCCTTCGACGCCGCGCCGCCGGTGTTCGTCGGGCCCGGCGTGGACGCGGAGGCCGAGAAGCTGGCCGGCGCGCTCGTGCCGTACTTCAGCGTGCGCTGCACGTTCGACGCGCGCCGTGCGCGCGAGCTGCTCGGCGCGACCCCGCCGCCGCTGGAGCAGTACTTCCCGTCGCTGATGCGCTACGCCCGCGAGGCGCGCTGGGGCAAGAACCCGGTGCCGCGCTGGGACGTGGGCATGCAGCAGCGCGCCGCCTGAGGGTTCGGCGTCGCGGCGTCGGTTTGTCTCCGACGTCGTCGCTCGGCAAGTGTCGGGGGTCCTCAAGAAATCGTCCATATGTTGGACGTTTCATGGGGGACCCCCGCGCCGGCTCCGGAACGAACGCCATCACCCGACGGACTGATCCCTTCATCGATGGCGGCTACACCAGCGAAGGCGCCCCCTCCGGCAGCTGCGCCACCGCGGTGTCCATGTCGCCCTGTGAGAACTCGGGGTCTTCCAAGGTTCCCGCGAGGTAGGCGTCGTACGCGGCGAGGTCGAAGTTGCCGTGCCCGCACAGGCCGAACAGGATCACGCGCTCCTCACCGGCCTCCTTGGCGGCAAGCGCCTCCTCGATCGCCCCGCGGATCGCGTGCGCCGGCTCGGGCGCGGGGATGATCCCCTCGGCGCGGGCGAACTGCAGCGCCGCCGCGAACGTCTCGTTCTGGCGGTAGGAGCGGGCGTCGATCATCCCGGCCTTCAGCAGCGCGCAGACCATCGGCGCGTCGCCGTGGTAGCGCAGGCCGCCGGCGTGCACGGGCGGCGGGACGAAGCCGTGGCCGAGCGTGTACATCGGCATGAGCGGCGTCAGCCCGGCCGTGTCGCCGAAGTCGTAGGCGTAGACGCCCTTCGTCAGCGTCGGGCAGGCGGCGGGCTCGACGGCGAGGAAGCGAGGGCCGCTGCCTGCGCGCAGTTTGCGCCGCAGCCACGGGAACGTCAGCCCCCCGAAGTTCGAGCCGCCGCCGACGCAGCCGATGATGACGTCGGGCTCCTCGCCGGCCATCTCCATCTGGGCGATCGTCTCCTGGCCGATGATCGTCTGGTGCAGCAGCACGTGGTTGAGCACCGAGCCCAGGGCGTAGTTGGTGTCCTCGTTCTGCGCGGCGACCTCGACGGCCTCGGAGATCGCGATGCCCAGCGAGCCGGTCGGCGAGCCGGCGTTCGCGCGGCCTGACTCGGTCAGGTCGGAGGGCGAGCGGTGCACGGTCGCGCCCCACGTCTGCATCATCGAGCGACGGTAGGGCTTCTGGTCATAGCTCGAGCCGACCATGAAGACCTCGCACTCCATGTCCAGCAGCGAGCAGGCGAAGGCCAGCGACGAGCCCCACTGGCCGGCGCCGGTCTCCGTCGTGAGCTTGCGGATGCCGGCCTCGCGGTTGGCGTAGGCCTGCGGCACGGCGGTGTTGGGCTTGTGCGAGCCGGCCGGCGAGACGCCCTCGTACTTGTAGTAGATGTGCGCCGGCGTGCCGAGCGCCTGCTCCAGGCGCCGCGCGCGAAACAGCGGCGTCGGGCGCCACATCCGGTAGATCTCGCGGACCGCGTCGGGGATCTCGATCTGGGACTCGCCCGAGACCTCCTGGCCGATCAGCTCCATCGGAAAGATCGGGGTCAGATCCGGGGGCCCGGCGGGCGCCATCGTCTGCGGGTTCAGCGGCGGCAGCGGCTCGCCCGGCAGGTCGGGGAGGAGGTTCACCCAATGGGTCGGGATCGCGTCCTCGGACAGCAGGAACTTCGTCGTCTCGGCCATGGCGCGACCCTACCTGCCCACTGGCCGGCCGGGTGCGCTTCGCGGCGCGTCGGCGTCGCGATCACGCGGTTGAACGCCATCACCGAGGGTGTGAGTCGGGTCGGGCCGGCATCGGGTCCCGGGTTTCAGGGGGTTACGTCACGTTGTACGCGCATAAGCGCGGAGGAGGTGCCGAACCCCTCCCCCGACGGCCTGAGCCCTGGCCGAGACGGTGTCGCCTCCCCGGCTCATGCGGTCAGAGATGGCTCCGCCACCGCCGGCCGGCCCTACCCTTCAACTGACCATGTCGCACGACGCCCAAGAAGAGCTCATCCCGCGCCTGCGCGGCGTCTCGCACGCCGCCGCCTGCCTGCTCGCGGTCGCCGCCGCGATCGTGCTGCTCGTCCTCGCCGACGGCCTGCGCGCGACGGTCGCCGTGGTCGTCTACGGGGTCGGTCTCGTCGCGCTGTTCGGTGGCTCGGCGCTCTATCACCGCTGGCCGGGGCCGCGGCGCTTCAAGCCGCTGCTGCGCCGCATCGACCACAGCACGATCTTCGTCTTCATCGCGGCGAGCTACACGCCGGTCGCGCTCATCGTCATGGACGGGCCGATCGCCTGGGTGCTGCTCGTCGGCGCCTGGGCGGGCGCGATCGCCGGGGTCGTCTTCTCGCTGGGCTGGATCGACGCGCCGCGCCCGCTCGTCGCCGGCAGCTACGTGGCGCTCGGCTGGCTGGCGGTGATCGCCGCGCCGCAGCTCGCGAGCGCGCTGGACGTCGTCCCCGTGGTGCTCCTCGTCGCCGGCGGCATCCTCTACTCGGCCGGTGCCGTCGTCTACGCGCGCCGGCGCCCGAACCCGTGGCCGCGCACCTTCGGCTTCCACGAGGTCTTCCACGCGCTCGTCATCCTCGCCGCCGCCGCGCACTACGTGGCGATGATCGGCTGGGTCGTGCCGGAGGCCGGCGCCTAGGAGTCTGTCTTTTCGACAGGCGCCTAGACCGCGTCAGTTGACGCTGGGGTCGATCGGCATCCGCGCGACGAGCGCGAAGTGGGCGCCCTTGCGCGCCAGCACGCGCGCCCACAGCTCGTCGGCGTCGGGGTTGAAGATGTCGTCGACGCCGGCGGGGGCGACGAACCAGTCCTCGCGCTCGAGCTCGGCGTCGAGCTGGCCCGGTCCCCAGCCCGCGTAGCCGGCGAAGACGCGCGCGCGGATCGTCTCCTCGACGAGGTCGTCGATCTCGCTGCCGTCGCCGACGAGGCCGACGTTCTCGACGATCCGGATGCCCGCCTGCTCGGGATCCTCGAACTCGGCGAGGACGAGCAGGGCGTCGGTCTGGACCGGCCCGCCGGTGTCGATGACGGCCTCGTCGCCGAGCAGATCGGAGAGCTCCGGCGCGGACTCGCCGACGACGAGGTCGCCGGGCCGGTTGAGCACGAGGCCGAGCGCACCGTCGTCGGAGTGCTCGCAGACGAGCACGACGGTGCGGGCGAAGTTGGGGTCCGGGAGCGTGGCCCCGGCGATCAAGAGCTGTCCTTTGAGCGATGCGATGGACGAACTTGTACCCGTTTCGGCAGGCGAACGGCGGCGTTTGATCAAGCCGAGGATCGGGGTACGCGCGCGATCGATATGGAGGGACGGCCAAGCCGCTGGTGGTACGCGCTGCTGACGCTCCCCGTGCTGGGGCTCATCTACCCGCCGCTGTACGCGCACCGTGATCCCGAGATCGCGGGCATCCCGTTCTTCTACTGGTACCAGTTCGCCTGGGTGCTCGGCGCGGTCGTGCTGACGCTCGTCGTCTACTTCGCGACGAAGCGAGACCCGTGATCGCCGCCGCCATCCAGGAGGCGCACGACACGAACACGACGGCGCTCGTCATCTTCATCGCGCTGTTCGCGTTCGTCACGGTCCTCGGCTTCGTCGCCGCGCGCTGGCGGCGCGCCAAGCTCGACCACCTCGACGAGTGGGGCCTCGGCGGCCGGCGCTTCGGCACGGTCATCACGTGGTTTCTGCTCGGCGGCGACCTCTACACGGCCTACACGTTCATCGCGGTGCCCGCGCTCGTGTTCGGCGCCGGCGCGATCGGCTTCTTCGCGCTGCCCTACACGATCATGGTCTATCCGCTCATCTTCATGGTGATGCCGCGGCTGTGGACGGTCTGCCGTGCGCGCGGCTACGTCACCCCCGCCGACTTCGTCCGCGGGCGCTACGGGTCGCGGCCGCTGGCCACCGTGGTCGCGCTCACCGGGCTGCTGGCGACGATGCCCTACATCGCGCTGCAGCTCGTCGGCATGCAGATCGTGCTCGGCGCGCTGGGCATCGAGGGCGACTGGCCGCTGATCATCGCCTTCGCGATCCTCGCCGCCTACACGTACCAGTCGGGCCTGCGCGCGCCCGCGCTCATCGCGGTCGTCAAGGACCTGCTCATCTACATCACGATCCTCGTCGCGGTGATCTACATCCCGTCGAAGGTCGGCGGCTTCGGCGCGATCTTCGACGCGGCCGACACCGCGCTGCCCGACCGCGACCCGCCCGGCTCGCTGATCCCGGCGGACGCCAACGCGCAGGTCGCGTACGCGTCGCTGGCGTTCGGCTCGGCGCTCGCGCTGTTTCTCTATCCGCACGCGATCACCGCGGTGCTCGGCGCCAAGAGCGCGCAGACCGTGCGCCGGAACACCGCTCTGCTGCCGGCCTACACGTTCCTGCTCGGCCTCATCGCGCTGCTCGGCTACATGGCGATCGCGCGCGGAATCGAGCCCAGCGACCCGAACTTCGCGATCCCCGACCTCTTCCTCAACGTCTTCCCGTCGTGGTTCGTCGGCGTGGCGTTCGCGGCGATCGCGATCGGCGCGCTCGTCCCGGCCGCGGTGATGTCGATCGCGGCGGCGAACCTCTTCACGCGCAACATCTACAAGGAGTACCTGCGCCCGCAGGCGTCGCACGCCGACGAGGCGCGGATGGCGAAGATCGTCTCGCTGCTCGTCAAGGGCGGCGCGCTCGTGATCATCGTCACGCTGCCGACGAAGTACGCGATCGAGCTGCAGCTGCTCGGCGGCGTCTGGATCCTGCAGACGCTGCCCTCGATCGTCATCGGGCTCTACACGCGCTGGCTGCATCCGTGGGCGCTCGTGGCCGGCTGGCTCGTCGGCATGACGGTCGGCACGCTGATGGCGGAGTCCCAGGACTTCGCGCCGACCTATCCGCTGGAGATCTTCGGCACGACGATCAACGCCTACACGGGCATCTTCGCGCTGCTCTCCAACCTCGTCGTGACGCTCGCGCTGACCGCGCTGCTGCGGCGCGGCACCCCGGCGGCCGACGAGGACGAGACGCAGCCGGCCGACTACGACGAGCTCGCCGAGGACACGGTCTATCCGCAGCCGGGCGCCGCGGCGCCCGCGCCGACCGCGTGACGGCGGCGGCCCCTGCCACACTCGCCGCGATGACGACCTCGGCCGGCCTGCTGCTCTTCCGCGAGCGCGACGACGGCACGCTCGAGGTGCTGCTCGGCCACATGGGCGGGCCGTTCTGGGCGCGCAAGGAGGAGGGCGCGTGGTCGATTCCCAAGGGCGAGCTCGAGCCGGGCGAGGACCCGCTGGCGGGCGCGCGGCGTGAGTTCGCCGAGGAGCTCGGCCACCCGCCGCCCGAGGGGCGCGCGCTCGAGCTCGGCGAGATCCGCCAGAAGGCCGGCAAGCGCGTGATCGCATTCGCCGTGCGCGGCGACTTCGACCCGGCCGACATCGTGCCCGGCACATTCGACATGCAGTGGCCGCCGCGCTCGGGGCGCACGCAGACGTTCCCCGAGGTCGATCGCGTCGCCTGGTTCGATCTGGCGACGGCGGCCGCGATGATCGTGCGCGGGCAGGCCGAGCTGCTCGAGCGGCTGGCGGCGCAGCGGCCGGGCCAGGGCTAGGTGCCGGAGCCGGGCGCGGCCGGGGCGGCCGCCGGCCGGTGAAACTCGGCCCGCCAGCGCGGCGGTGTCTCCGGCGCGCGGATCGCCTCGATGCGACCCGCCTGCAGGCCGCCGGTGGCAAAGGCCTGCACCTCGCGGCGCAGCAGCGGCCAGGGCGGCCCGTCGACGGGCCCGTCGGCCTCGTCACGCGCCGTGGCGACCACGAGCAGCATGCCGCCGGGGGCGACCATCGCCGCCACGTTGGCGATTGCCGGCAGGTGAAACTCGACCGGCATCGACTGCACCGTGAGGCTCTCCACGACGAGGTCGAACGCGTGGGACCACTCCGGCGGCGGGTCGAGCAGATCGGCGACGCGATACTCGACCGCCGAGCCCGGAAAGCGCTCGCGGGTGGTGGCGACCGCGGTCGGCGAGACGTCGAAGGCGACCACGTCGAAGCCGCGCTCGGCGAGCAGCTCGGCGTCGGCACCGAGGCCGGCGCCGACGACGAGCGCCGAGCGCCCCGCCCCACTGACGTCGCGCGCCCATTCCTCGATCAGCGGGTGCGGCCCGCCGCGATCCCAGGGCACCGCGCTGGCGCCCGCCGCGGCCGCGACGTAGATGGGCTCGAAGAACGCGGTGGGATCGACCTCCTCCATGCTCGCCGCCGAGCCTACGCGACACGCAGCCCGCGCCGTGGCAGAACGCCGGACGGCACGCGGTGATGTCATGCTGCGGATCCCGAGGGCGCCTGCCGTCAGCTCGCCCCAGCGCGAAGGAGTCCACATGCTCAGCCCCCGCCGTTGCCCCCGCGCGCCGCGCGCCCGACTGCTCATCGCGGCCGGCATCGCGGCGCTCCTGCTGGCCGCGATCCCCGCCGCCGCCGCCGTCCGCAGCGAGCACACGCTCACCCTCAAGCTGTCGGCCAAGACGACGAAGAAGTCGACCGGCGCGACGATCACGACCGACCGCAACTACGCGCCGCCGGCCGCCGGCGCCCCGGCGCTGCTCGTCACGAAGATCGTGTTCGCGCTGCCGTCCGGGACGAAGTTCAACACCGCCGCCGCGACGCGCTGCAGCGTCGCGGTGCTGCAGGCGCAGGGCGCGGCGGGCTGCGCGCCCAACAGCGCGATCGGCGGCGGGAGCGCGCAGGCGATCACCGGCACGCCGTTTGATCCGATCCGCCAGCAGGTCGCCGTCTACGCGACGAGCACCGGCCTGGCCGCGATCCTCACGGGCCTGCAGACGGCGGTCCTCCCGCTCAAGCTCAAGGACAACAAGATCACCGCCGTCCTGCCGCGCGTCTGCCGTCCGCCGGGCAACGCCGCCAACGGCTGCGCGAACGGCGACATCGTCCTCAAGGGGCTGGACATCACGCTCAAGGCCAAGACGAAGGGCTCGGGATCCAAGCTCAAGCGGCTCATCACGACGCCCGCGAAGTGCAGCGGCGGCAAGTGGCGCAGCAGCGCGACCTACACGTACTCCAACGGCGACACGGAGGTGCGCAGGAGCACGTCGAACTGCCGCGCGTAACCCACGCGTGACGCTCGCGCCGTAGGCTGGTGCGATGCCGGACGAAGCAGCGGGCCGGCTCGACCTCGCGGGCCTGCTCGCGGCGGTGGAGAACGCGCCGCCCGTGTCCGCCGCCGACGTGCTCGGCACCTGGCTGCAGGAGGGGATCGGCGCGACGGAGGTGGCGTTCCTCGTCGTGGACTTCAGCGGCCGGGCGCTGATCCGCCTCGGCCACGACGGCGACGGCTCGGAGACGCGCACGCAGGGGCGGGAGACCGGCGACCGGGTGCCGCTCGCGGGCACGCCGCACGGCCGCGCGCTGATGCAGCAGACGATGCAGGTCGAGCCCGCGCCCGGCGGCGCGGCGCAGCTGTTCGCCCCCGTGACCAACCGCGGCGAGGCGATCGGCGTGCTCGAGCTCAGCCTCCCGCGGGCGCCCGGCGAGCAGACCGTGGCCGACGTCGCGCTGGCCGCCCACGCGCTGGCCTACGTCGTGATCGCCAACCGCCGCTTCACCGACCTCTTCGAGTGGGGCCAGCGCTCCGTCCGGCTGTCGCTCGCCGCCGAGATCCAGCACCGCCTGCTGCCCGGCGCGTTCACCTGCGAGGGCGGCCAGTTCACGCTCGCGGCGTGGCTGGAGCCGGCCGGTGAGATCGCCGGCGACAGCTTCGACTTCGCGATCGAGCGCGACACCCTGCACCTCTCGATGTCCGATGCCCGCGGTCACGCGGTCGGCGCGGCGATCCTGGCGACGCTCCTGGTCGGTGCCCTGCGCAACGGGCGCCGGGCCGGGGTCGGGATCGCCGAGCAGGCCGCGCGCGCCAACGCCGGCCTCGGCGAGCACGTCGACTGGAGTGACTTCGTCACCGGGCAGATCGCGCGCATCGACCTGCGCAGCGGGACCGCGACGATCGTCAACGCCGGCCACGAGCCGCCGCTGCGCCTGCGCGACGGCCGCGTCGAGGCGATCGAGCTGCTCGCCGATCCGCCCTTCGGGCTCATCCGTGACCACGACTATCGCGTCCAGCCGCTGCCGCTGCAGCCGGGCGACCGCCTGCTGTTTCTTACCGACGGCATGCTCGAGCGCAACGCGTCGTCGCTGAACATCAGAGAGCTGATGGTCGAGGGCGCGCAGATGCACCCCCGCGAGGCGGTGCAGCACGTGGTGCTCGCTCTGCTCAAGGCCGCCGACGGCGAGCTCAAGGACGACGCGACCGCGATGTGCGTCGACTGGCACGGCGGCCCGCCGCGCGCGCGCGACTCCGACTCAGGCGCCGATCAGTAACCAGCCCAGCGCCGGCTACGGCGCGACGAGCAGCACGACCGCGACGATGACGCCGTAGGCGATCACGAGCCCGCGCAGGACCGCCGCCGGCAGCCGCCGCGCGACCCCGACGCCGGCCGCGCCGCCCAGCAGGCAGGTCACGCCGACGACCGCCGCGGCGTCCCACGCGATCGGCCCGAAGATCGCGAAGCCGATCGCGCCGACGACGGCGACCAGCAGCGAGAGGACGCCCTTGAGCGCGTTGAGGCGCTGCAGGCCGTCTTCGACGAAGACGCCGAGGATCGCCAGCAGCATGATCCCGAGGCCGGCGCCGAAGTAGCCGCCGTAGACGGTCGCCGCGAAGAGCGCGGCGTGCAGGGCGAGCGGTGGCAGCGACGTATGGCGCCGGCGGGTCGCGGCGGCGACGCGCGGCTGGACGGCCAGCAGCCCGCAGGCGGCGAGGATCAGCCACGGCACGATCGCCTCGAAGACGCTCGCCGGGCCGACGAGCAGCAGCGCCGCGCCGGTCGCCGCGCCGGCCGCGCTCGTGGCGGCGAGCCCGCGGATCCGCCGGCCCTGGCCGGCGAGCTCGCGGCGGTAGGCGAGCGACCCGCCGACGTAGCCCGGCAGCACCGCGACGGAGTTCGTCACGTTCGCCGTGACGCTCGGATAGCCCGCGGCCAGCAGCGCCGGGAACGTGATCGAGCGAGCCGCCGCCGGCGACCGCGTTGACGACCCCCGCGCCGAAGCCCGCGCCGGCGAGGAGGGCGGCCGTGCCGGCGTCCACGCCGCTAGTCGGCGCCGGCGTCCGTGTCGGCGTCGGCGTCGGCGAGCGGGCGCGCGGGCACGCCGCCGACGTGCGCGCCGGCGGCCACGTCGCGCGTCACGACGGCGTGCGGGCCGACGACCGCGTCGTCGTGCACCGTCACCCCGCGCAGCACGCCGGAGCCGAGGCCGATGCGTACGCGATCGCCGATGACGATGGGCGTCGCGACGAGCGGCTGCGCGCGGATCGGCAGCTCGACGTCGTCGACGACGTGGTCGAAGTCGACGAGCACCGCACCGTCCTCCAGCCACGCGCCCGCGCCGATGCTCACGCCGGCGTGGGCCACGATCGTGCAGCGCTCGCCCAGCCGCGCGCCGGCGCCGATCTCGACCGTTGCATGCTGCACGACGATCCGCGTGCGCTCGCCGATCCGGCAGCCGTCGCGGATGACGAGCTGCGCGCCGGCCCCGACCTGAAACTCGACGTTGCGGCCGACCGCCACGTCGCGCCCGGCGCGGACCCCGGGGGCTCGCAGCACGCCGCGCGCGGATCGCAGGAGCGCCATCGCCCGCATGCTACGCGCCTCCCGCCGCGGCCCACCGCGCCCGCGCGCGGGTGGGCGCACAACCAGGCGACCACGCCCGCGCCGGCGCGGCGCCGCGCTCAGCGCGGGCGGATCACGCGCTCGCGGGCGCGCCGCGCGAGGTCGCGGGCGAGCGCCCGCGCGTGGGCGGGCGCGTAGCCGGCGTCGTGGCCGCGCCGGTCGCGGACGAGCTCGGAGGGGGCCATCGCGCCGCCGAGGGCGCGCGCCGCGCGGTCGGCCATCTCGACCTGGCCGAGCGGGGTGGGGTGCACGACGTCGGGCAGGACGTGCGTCCAGCCGCCGAAGTCCGCCATGTCGGCGACCACCGCGCCGTGCGCGGACGCCACGCGGCGCACGATCGCCCCGGCCGCGGCGGCCTTCGGCGCACACGACGGGCGGCCGAGGTCCTCGGGCAGCGTGAGCATGAGCACGCGCGCGCAGCGCGCGGCCAGGCCGCGGGCCACCGCGTCGAGGTCGCGCTCGTAGGCGGCGGCGTCGAAGTCCGCCGAGCGCACGTCGTTGACGCCCGCGTAGAGCGTCCCGAGGTCGTAGTGCCAGCGCACGCGCGGCAGCTGCTCGTGGCGGACGTCGGCGGCCGTCGCGCCGTTGAACGCGTAGGAGGTGTAGGGCAGGTCGAGCGCCTTGGCCAGCCACTGCGCCCACGACAGCGGCGTGATGCCGAGCGCCATCGAGCCTTCGCCCACGGTGATGCTGTCGCCGAGCGCGACGAGCCCCTTGCGACAGGGCGGCGACTCAGGCGGCGGAGCGCTCAGCGCGCCTTGCTCCCGGCGACCATGAGGTTGTAGAAGACCTTCGGCGGCAGCCGCCCTTCCAGCAGCGCGACGTCGACGCGCTGCAGCGCGAGGTAGCCGCGAAATGCGTACTGGCGCCACAGCCACGGGATGTCCTCGGGCCGCGCGGTCGCCTCGAGCGTGCGGTTCATCCAGCCAAACCAGTTGGCGAGCAGCTCCTCGCCGCGCACGCGCACGTCCTCGAAGCCGGCGCCGCGGGCCCACCCCTCGACCTCCTCCGGGGTGAAGGCGTGCACGTCGACGAACGCCTCGAGCGCCTCGCCGTCGAGCTCGCCGTGCTCCTGCGGCCACGGGTCTTGCGTGTCGGGGAAGTCGTGACCCTCCGCCGGCCGGGCGCGCATGAGCTTGCGCCACAGCGGCGCGGCCGCCAGCGCGGCGCGCTTGGGGTAGGCGGCGATCCGGTCGCCGGTCTGCGACGGCTCGCCGGCGAAGACGAACTCGCCGCCGGGGCGCAGCACGCGCTTGAACTCCGCGAACGCGCGGTCCAGGTGCGGGATGTGGTGCAGGACCGCGTGGCCGAGCACGAGGTCGAAGGAGTCGTCGTCGAACGGCAGGTCCTCGGCGTCGCAGGCGAGCGTCTCGACGTCCACCCCGATACGCCGCGCGTTGGCCTGCAGCGCGTCGAGCATGCCCGGTGAGATGTCGGTGGCGACGGCCGCGCGGACGATGCCGTCCTGCAGCATGTTCAGCGTGAAGTAGCCCGTCCCGGAGCCGATCTCCAGCGAGCGGCCGAACGTCGGCAGCGGCTTGCCGAGCAGCTTGTGCAGCTTGCCGCGGACCTGATGGCGGCCGACCTCGCCGTAGTCGACGCCCCATTTCGTGTCGTAGTGCTCGGCCGCCGCGTCGTGGTAGCGGGTGTTGACGTCGCGGATCGCCTCCGCGCTGGCGGGAGCAGCCATCGCGGCGGCCAGTCTAGTGGGCGACTCCCCGCGGGAACCGCGCCTTCAGCCTCCGCCTCAGCTCCCGAGCGCCGCCTGGTTGGGGATCGCGGCCATGAGCAGGAGCCCCCCGTCCACGACGAACGAGGCGCCCGTCGTGTACGACGCCTCCGGCGAGGCGAGGTGGGCGATCGTCTCCGCGACCTCGCGGGCGTCGCCGGGGCGCCCGGCGGGGATGTCGGGACGGTCGCGCGAGCTGGGGTCGACGTCCTCGTTGCCGGTCATCGGCGTCGCGATCTCGCCGGGCGCCACCGAGTTGACGGTGATCCCGTGCTCGGCGAGCTCGAGCGCCATGACCTTCGTCATCCCGCCGAGGCCATGCTTGGCGGCGACGTAGGCCACCGCCCCGCGCAGCGGGACGTGCTCGTGGACCGACGTCACGTTGATGATGCGTCCGCCGCGGCCCGTGGCGACCATCCGTCGAGCGGCGGCCTGGGCGATGAAGAACGCGCCGAGCAGGTCGGTGTCGAGCACCGTGCGCCACTCGTCGAGCGTGACGTCGAGCACTGAGCTGTCGTGCCCCGTGGCCGCGTTGTTGACGAGGACGTCAACGCCACCGAGCTCGTCGGCCAGCTCTTCGACGACGATCGCGGCGTCCCGGGGTCGCGACGCGTCCAGGTGCGCCACCACCGCGTTGCGTCCGAGGGCGCGCACCTCCAGCGCCGTCTCGCAGGCGCCCTCCTCGTCGCTGTGCCACGTGATGCCGATGTCCAGGCCGCGGCCGGCGAGCGCGACCGCTGTCGCGCGACCGATGCCCGAGTCCGACCCGGTGACGATTGCCGTGGAGAAGGCCATGCGCGCCCGATACCCGTTCGGCGCCGGCAGCGCGCGCCGAGCGACCGGGCACCTACGCCGGGCTCGGGCGAGCGGCGACCGCGTGCAGCGCGTCGACGGCGGCGTCGACCGGCGCCGGCTCGCGGCTGGGAGAATGCCGCGATGCACGAGATCGCCACGGAGCGGCTGCTGCTGCGTTGCTGGCGCCCCGAGGACCGCACGCCGTTCGCCGCGCTGAACGCCGACCCCGAGGTCATGCGCCATTTTCCCGGTCTCCTCACGCGGCGCGAGAGCGATGTCCTCGCCGACCGCATCGAGGCGCACATGGAGCGCGAGGGGTGGGGGCTGTGGGCCATGGAGGTGCGCGCGTCCGGTGCCTTCGTCGGCTTCACGGGCCTGGCGCGCCCCGGCTTCGAGGCGCCGTTCATGCCCGCGATCGAGATCGGCTGGCGCCTGGCCCGGCCGGCGTGGGGGCAGGGCTATGCGACCGAGGCCGCCCTCGCCGCCGCGCAGTTCGCGTTCGAGGGGCTCGAGCTCAAGCAGATCGTCTCGCTGGCGGTCGTCGCCAACGAGCGCTCGCGCGCGGTCATGCGGCGCATCGGCATGCGCCACGACCCCGACGGCGACTTCGACCACCCGCTCGTCGGGGCGCCGCACCTGCGCCGCCACGTGCTCTACCGGCTGCGCGCCGGCGACTGGCGCACGTCGCCCTAGCGTCGCGACACTGGCCCGCTTAGATCCGGCCCGCCTCCTCCGTCGCCGCGCGCAGCCGCTTGGCGTGCTCGGCGGTGAGCGCGCCGGGCGCCATCTGCCAGCGCCACGACCCCGTCGCGCGGCCCGGGATGTTCATCCGCGCCTCGCTGCCGAGGCCGAGCACGTCCTGGGCCTGGATCATCGCCAGCCGCGCCGGGGATGAGTAGGCAAGCCGGATGATCGACCACCACGGGTCGGCCTCCTGGACGCCGGCGTCCTCGATCTGTGCCAGGGCGGCCGCGCGCGTCGCGTCCGGCAGGCCCTCCCACCAGCCGCGCAGCGTGTCGGTGTCGTGCGTGCCGGTGTAGACGACGCTGTCGGTCTCGTGGTGCTCGAGGCGGTGCGGGCCGCGGGGGTCGTCGGGATCGAAGCCGAACTGCATGACGACCATGCCGGGGAAGCCGAGCGCGCGGCGCAGGCGCGTGACCGGCGCGGTGATCACGCCGAGGTCCTCGGCGATCACCGGCAGGTCGCCGAGATCGCGAGCGGCGGCGTCGAAGACCGCGCGCCCCGGGCCGCGGCGCCAGCGCCCGCCGCGCGCGTCCGACGCGCCCTCGGGCACCGCCCAGTAGGCGACGAACCCCCGGAAGTGGTCGATCCGGGTGACGTCGAACATCGCGAACGTGCGCCGCAGACGCTCGGTCCACCAGCGGTAGTCGCGGCGCTGCAGCGCGGGCCAGTCGTACAAAGGGTTGCCCCACAGCTGCCCGGTCTCGCTCAGCGCGTCGGGCGGCACGCCGGCCACCTCGCCGCCGCGGAAGATCTCCGGATGCGCGCGGTGGTCGGCGCTGCCCGGCGCGACGTAGATCGGCACGTCGCCGATGAGCCGCACGCCGCGCTCGTGGGCGTACGTGCGCAGCGCGCCCCACTCGCGCGCGAAGCGGACCTGGTCGGCGACCGCCCGGCGCCCACCGGCGACGGTCTCCCAGTCGGCGATCCAGAACGACTCGGCCGCGCGAAAGGCCTCGATATCGTCATCGGTGACGGGCGCCGCCGGATCGGCCAGCAGGCCGCGCCAGGCGGCGAACGCGGATGCCGCCTTGTAGGGCGAGCGGGCGCGATCGGGCGGACCGAGCGGCAGCATCTGCCACCACGACTGACCGGCTTCCGCGAGCCAGTCGACGAAGCGATACGCCTCGTCGCCGAGCCTTCCCGCCGGGAGGCTGGTCGGGTGCAACTGGACGCCTGCGGAGCGCTGGGGAAGCTGTGACGTCACGTTACGAACCGCCGGAAACGGAGAGAGTGTCAGGGAATGCCCTTGCCGAGAAACGCCAAACCGCCGCCGCGGATCCAGATCGGAAGCCCGGCGCCGATGATCGACTGCGGCCGCTACGCCTCAAAGCGGACCGTTGGCGACGCCGTCGCGGTCAGCGCGGACATCTTCGCCGACGGCCACGACGTGCTGCGCGCGGTCGTGCGCTCCCAGGCCCCCGGGTCGCGCAAGTGGGTCGAGAGCCCGATGGTCCGCACCGACGCGCACGTCGACGGCGATCGCTGGGCGGGCACCTTCACGGTCGACCGGCTGGGCCGCCACCAGTGGACGATCGAGGCCTGGACCGACGCGTTCGCGAGCTGGCGCGAGGAGATCCGCCGCAAGCTCGACGCCGGCCAGCCCGACCTCTCCGGTGAGCTCTCCGAGGGCCAGGTGCTGCTCGAGCAGGCCGCCGCCCGCGCGAAGAAGGGCGCCGAGCGCCAGCGCATCGAGCGCGCCCTGGCCGGCCTGCGCGAGGCGACGCCGAACCCCGAGATCGCGCTCGATCCCGAGCTCTTCGAGATCGTCGGCCGCAACCCCGACCGCAGCCGCGCGACGACGATGGACCAGACGCTCGCCGTCGACGTCGACCGCGTGCGGGCGCGCGCCGGCGCCTGGTATGAGCTCTTTCCCCGCTCGTGGGGCGGCTTTCGCGGCGTCGAGAAGGTCATCCCGGAGATCGCCGACCTCGGCTTCGACGTCCTGTACCTGCCGCCGATCCACCCGATCGGGCTGACGAACCGCAAGGGCGTCAACAACGCGCTGACCGCCGCCGCCGGCGATCCCGGCTCACCGTGGGCGATCGGCGACCGGACGGGCGGGCATGAGGCGATCCACCCCGACCTCGGCACGCTGAAGGACTTCGACGCCATGGTGGACACGGCCGGAACGCATGGCATCGACATCGCGCTGGACTTCGCGATCCAGTGCTCGGCCGACCACCCGTGGCTGACCGAGCACCCCGAGTGGTTCAACCGCCGCCCGGACGGAACGCTCAAGTACGCCGAGAACCCGCCCAAGAAGTACCAGGACATCTACAACGTCAACTGGGAGTCAGACGACTGGCGGGGCCTCTGGAACGCCCTGCTCGGCGTCGTCATGCACTGGGCCGACCACGGCGTCAAGGTCTTCCGCGTCGACAACCCGCACACCAAGCCGCTCGCGTTCTGGGAGTGGCTCATCGCCGAGATGCGCAAGAAGTACCCGGAGATCATCTTCCTCGCCGAGGCGTTCACGCGCGCCGCGATGATGCGCCAGCTCGCGAAGGTCGGCTTCAACCAGTCCTACACGTACTTCACGTGGAAGAGCTCCAAGTGGGAGCTGACCGACTACGTCACCGAGCTCGCGACCAGCGGCATGCAGGACTACTACCGGCCCAACTTCTTCGTCAACACGCCCGACATCCTCACCGAGGAGCTGCAGCACGGCGGCCCGCCGAAGTTCGCCAGCCGGCTCGTGCTCGCCGCCACGCTGAGCCCCACCTACGGCATCTACTCGGGCTTTGAGAGCTTCGAGCGCGTACCGGTCCGGCCGGGCAGCGAGGAGTACGACCACTCCGAGAAGTACGAGGTCAAGGAGCGCACGCTCGACGGGCCGCTGCTGTCGCTCATCGAGCGCATCAACACGATCCGGCGCGAGAACCCGGCGTTCGAGCAGCTCGACAACATCCAGTTTCTCACCACCGAGAACGATGCGCTCATCGCCTACGCCAAGCGCACCGGCGACAACACCGTCATCACCGTCGTCACGCTCGATCCGGTCGCCGCCCAGGAGGGAGTCGTCGTCGTGCCCTACGGGTTGGGCCTCGCGCCGGTCTTCACCGTCACCGACCTGCTCTCCGGCGAGAGCTTCGACTGGCGGATGGGCCGCAACTTCGTGCGCCTGGATCCCTACCGCGTCGCGCACCTGCTCCGCGTCACATGACAGTCGCACAGAACTGGTTCGAGTCTGACCCGCTGTGGTTCAAGACGGCGCTCTTCTATGAGATCCACCTCCGCGGCTTCTACGACGGCACCGGCGACGGCCACGGCGACTTCCGCGGGCTGACCGACAAGCTCGACTACCTGCAGTGGCTCGGCGTCGACGTCATCTGGCTGCTGCCGATGTACCCGTCGCCGATGCGCGACGGCGGCTACGACATCGCCGACTTCTACGGCGTCCACGAGGACTACGGGACGATGGACGACGTCCGCGCGTTCATCGTCGCCGCCCACGAGCGCGGCATCCGCGTCATCGCCGACCTCGTCATGAACCACACGTCGAGCGACTGCGAGTGGTTTCAGGAGGCGCGCTCGAGCCCCGACAACCCCAAGCGCGACTGGTACGTGTGGTCCGACGACCCGACGCTGTACGCCGAGGCGCGGATCATCTTCGTCGACACCGAGACGTCGAACTGGACCTGGGACGACAAGGCCGGCCAGTACTACTGGCATCGCTTCTTTCACCACCAGCCCGACCTCAACTACGACAACCCCGAGGTCCGCGAGGCGATGATCGACGTCCTGCGCTTCTGGTTGGACGCCGGGCTGGACGGGTTTCGCCTCGACGCGGTTCCCTACCTCTACGAGCGCGACGGCACGAACTGCGAGAACCTCGACGAGACGCACGCGTTCCTGCGCGAGGTGCGCCGGGTCGTCGACGACGAGTACCCCGACAAGGTGCTGCTGGCGGAGGCCAACCAGTGGCCGGCCGACGTCGTGGACTACTTCGGCGACGGCGACGAGTGCCACATGGCCTTCCACTTCCCGGTCATGCCGCGGATGTTCATGGCGCTGCGCCGCGAGGAGGCGACGCCGATCCTCGAGATCCTCGCCCAGACACCGCACATCCCGGCCAACTGCCAGTGGGGCCTGTTCCTGCGCAACCACGACGAGCTGACGCTCGAGATGGTCACCGACGAGGAACGCGACTACATGTATGCCGAGTACGCCAAGGACCCGCGGATGAAGCTCAACGTCGGCATCCGCCGGCGGCTGGCGCCGCTGATGGACGGCGGCCGCGACGAGATCGAGCTGCTGCACGCGATGCTCTTCAGCCTGCCCGGCTCCCCGGTCCTGTACTACGGCGACGAGATCGCGATGGGCGACAACGTCTACCTCGGCGACCGCGACGGCGTGCGCACGCCGATGCAGTGGACCGGCGATCGCAACGGCGGCTTCTCCCGCGCGGACTTCGCCCAGCTCTACGCGCCGCCGCTGATGGACCCCGTCTACGGCTACCAGGCCGTCAACGTCGAGGCCCAGCTGCGCACCCCGTCTTCGCTGCTGCGGTGGTTGCGACGCTTCATCGCGCTGCGCAAGGAGCACCCGGTCTTCGGCCTCGGCTCCTTCGAGGCGCTGACGCCCGGCAACCCGAAGATCTTCGCCTGCATCCGCACGTACGAGGACGACGTCGTGCTGTGCGTGCACAACGTCGCGCGGTCGGCGCAGGCCGTCGAGCTGGACCTGAGCTGGTACAACGGCCGCCGCCCGGTGGAGATGTTCGGGCGCACCGCGTTTCCGCGGATCGGCGAGCTGCCCTACCTGCTGACCCTGGCCCCCCGCGGCTTTTTCTGGTTTCGCCTCGAGGAGGACACCGATGAGTCTGCCTGACCACATCGACCGGCCGCTGGAGGAATGGGTCACCGAGCAGCGCTGGTTTGCCTCCAAGGCACGCGAGGTGGCGTCCGTCAACGTGCTCGAGACGATCGCGCTGAGCGCCTCGCCGAAGCTCGAGATCGAGCTCGTCGAGACGCGCTTTCAGGCCGGCACGCACGAGCTCTACCAGCTGCTGCCCGGTGAGGCCGGCGGCCTGCGACGGCTCGCCGCGATGCTCGGCTCCGAGGCGACGGTCGACGGCGTCTCCTTCCACGGCGGCCTGGAGCCGACCGGCGAGATCCGCCCGATCGGCGCCGAGCAGTCCAACTCGTCGATCGTCTTCGGCGAGCAGCAGGTGCTGAAGATCTTCCGGCGCGTCGAGCCCGGCATCAACCCCGAGCTCGAGATGCTGCGCTTCCTGTCCTCGCGCGGCTTTCCGAACATCGCGACGCTGACCGGCTGGTACGACTACTCCGGCGAGCTCATGCAGGCGACGCTGGGGATCATGCAGGAGTTCATCGGCGAGGCGCGCGACGGCTGGGAGCTCGCGCTCGACGACCCGCGCGGCGTCCTGGCGCGGATCCCCGACCTCGGTGCGGCGACCGGCGAGATGCACAGCGTGCTGGCCTCCGAGGCGACCGACCACGCGTTCACGCCCGAGGAGCCCAGCGCCGAGGCGCTGTCGCTGCTGACCGCGACGATCGACGAGCAGATCGAGCAGGTCTTCCTCGACCTGCCCGACGGCAACCCCGCGCTCGCGCCGATCCTCGGCCGCGGCGAGGAGATCCGCGACCGCCTGCAGTCGATGTCGCACGTCGGCGTCGGCGGGCGGCTGATCCGCCACCACGGCGACTACCACCTCGGCCAGACCATGCTGCGCGACGCCGGCTGGATCATCCTGGACTTCGAGGGCGAGCCCGCGCGCTCGCTGCTGGAGCGCCGCCGCAAGCGCTCGCCGCTGCGCGACGTCGCCGGGATGCTGCGCTCGTTCGCCTACGCGGCGTCCGCGTCGGAGCTGCTGCGCGGCGTGCCCGCGCCGGAGGGCTGGGAGGACCAGGCGCGGCGCGGGTTCCTCGACGCCTACCTGGAGACCGTCGAGCCGACGCTGCTGCCGGCGGGGCGCCCCGCGACCGACAAGCTGCTGGCGATCTTCGAGCTCGAGAAGGCGGTCTACGAACTGCGCTACGAGCTCAACAACCGCCCCGACTGGGTGCCGATTCCCGTTGCCGGAATCGCACGACTGCTGCAAGAGGACCACGATGACTGAGCCCGCCCCCGTTGGACCGACCACCGCCGAGCTCGACCGGGTCGTCGCCCGCGACCACCACGACCCGCACGCGATCCTGGGGGCGCATGCCTCCGAGGGCGGCGTGATGGTCCGCGCGCTGCACCCGGCGGCCGAAGCCGTCGTCGTGCAGCCCGACGGCGTCGAGCTCGAGCGCGTCCATCCCGCCGGCCTGTTCGCGGGTGAGCTGCCGGGCGTCGCGCTGCCCCACGCCTACGAGCTGGAGGTGCGCTACCCCGACGGCGCGACCTGGGTCACGCAGGACCCCTACCGCTTCGCGCCGACGCTGTCTGACATGGACGAGCACCTCTTCCGCGAGGGCCGCCACGAGCAGCTGTGGTCGAAGATGGGCGCCCACGTGCGCGAGCTCGACGGCGTCACGGGCTCGTCGTTCGCCGTCTGGGCACCGGCCGCGCGCTCGGTGTCGGTCGTCGGCGACTTCAACTTCTGGGACGGGCGCCTGCACATGATGCGGGCCCTCGGCGGCTCGGGGATCTGGGAGCTGTTCATCCCCGCAGTCGGCGACGGCGCCAGGTACAAGTTCGAGATCCGCGCGCAGTCCGGCGAGCTGCTGCTCAAGGCCGACCCGTTCGCCTTCCAGACCGAGCTGCCGCCGCAGACGGCGTCGATCGTGCACGCCTCGACGTACGAGTGGAACGACGCCGGCTACCTCGCGGCGCGCGCGCAGGGCACGCCGCTGGGCAAGGCGATGACGACCTACGAGGTCCACCTCGGCTCGTGGCGGCTGAACCCGCTGGAGGACAACCGCTCGCTGACGTACCTCGAGCTCGCCGACGAGCTGGCCTCCTACGTCGCCGACCTCGGCTTCACCCACGTCGAGCTGATGCCGGTGATGGCGCACCCGTTCTCGGGCTCCTGGGGCTACCAGGTGACCTCCTACTACGCGCCGACGCCGCGCTTCGGCTCGCCCGACGACTTCCGCGCGTTCGTGGACCGCATGCACGAGCACGGCATCGGCGTGATCCTCGACTGGGTGCCGGCGCACTTCCCGCGCGACGCCTGGGCGCTGGCGCGCTTCGACGGCACGGCGCTCTACGAGCACGAGGACCCGCGGCGGGGCTCGCATCCCGACTGGGGCACCCTCGTGTTCAACTACGGGCGCAACGAGGTCCGCAACTTCCTGCTGGCCAACGCCCTGTTCTGGGCGCGCGAGTTTCACTGCGACGGCATCCGCGTCGATGCGGTCGCCTCGATGCTCTACCGCGACTACTCCCGCAAGGCCGGCGAGTGGGTGCCCAACGAGTTCGGCGGCCGCGAGGACCTGGAAGCGGTCGCGTTCCTCAAGGAGCTCAACGAGGTCCTGCACCGCGACGAGCCCGGCGTGGTGTCCGCGGCGGAGGAGTCGACGGCGTGGCCGGGCGTCTCGCGCCCGGTGTACCTCGGCGGGCTGGGCTTCGGCTTCAAGTGGAACATGGGCTGGATGCACGACACGCTGGGCTACTTCCAGCAGGACCCGATCCACCGCCGCTACCACCACCACGAGCTGACGTTCTCGCTCGTCTACGCGTTCAGCGAGAACTTCATCCTGCCGCTGTCACACGACGAGGTCGTGCACGGCAAGGGCTCGCTCATCGCCAAGATGCCCGGCGACCGCTGGCAGAAGTTCGCCAACCTGCGCGCGCTGTACGCGTTCATGTGGGCGCACCCCGGCAAGAAGCTGCTCTTCATGGGCCAGGAGTTCGCCCAGGAGGACGAATGGAGCCACGCGCGCTCGCTGGACTGGCATCTGCTCGAGCAGGGTGAGCACTCGGGCGTCCAGGCGCTCGTGCGCGACCTCAACCGCGTCCTGCGCTCCACGCCGGCGCTCTACGAGATCGACTTCGACCCGCGCGGCTTCTACTGGATCGAGCCCAACGACGCCGACGCCAACGTCGTCGCGTTCGCGCGGGTCGGCGAGGACCCGTCCGCGGACGTGGTGGTGTGCGTGGCGAACCTGTCGCCCGTGCCGCGCCATGGCTACCGGCTCGGCCTGCCGCGCTCGGGACGCTGGGTCGAGGCGCTGAACACCGACTCGTCGTTCTACGGCGGCACGGACACCGGCAGCCTGGGCGGCGTCGAGGCCGAGGCGCTGCCGTGGCACGGGCAGCCCTGCTCGGCCCTGGTCACGCTGCCGCCGCTGGGCGTCGTGTGGCTCGTGCCCGAGGAGCGCCCGGCGCCGAAGCCGGCGCCTCGCGGGACGCTCGGAGCGTAACTGCCCCGCATCGGGCTCCCGACCGGGCACTTGACGGGATCGGAGAGAATGGCCGGGTGGCTCCTCTCTCGCTGATGAGCGCGGCGGTGCGCTTCGACGACGAGGAATTCGACGTCGCCGATCTCGTACTGCTGGCGTTGGCGGAGGGGCAGTGGCAGCGCCTCGAGGCACGCCTGGCGCGCGGCCTGGCGCTGGCGCGCGAGCACGGCAGGAACGCCGCGCCCGACCGTGTCGCGGAGGACGTGAAGCGATTGCGCTACGCCCGCCGGCTCATCTCCGGCAAGGAGTTGCGGGAGTGGCTGGCGGCGCGTTCGCTCGTACTCGAGGACGTGCGCCTTCACAGCGTGCGCAACGTGCTGCTTCAGGAGTACGGCGGTGAGGGCGAGCGGGTGGCGCCGAGTGAGCTGGCGGAGGTCTTGATGGCCGAGGCGATCATCTCGCGGACGCTGAGCGCGGCGGCCGCGCGGCTCGGTGATCTCGCCGCGATGACGGCCGGCGCCGGCACGGACACGGACACCGAACTGCCTGCCGCGGGCCTGGCCGGGCTCCTCGTCGAGGTGGCAGCGCATCCGGCTGCGGGATTGGGTGAGCTCGGCGACGCCGAGCTCGAGCGCCGCGCACGGCGGATCCTCTCGCTGCTGGGGGCCGAGGCCGCCTTCGTGGCGCGCGTGGCGACACCGCGCGCCGTGGCGAGCTGCTTTGCCGAGCACGGCGTCGACTGGTTGCGGGTCGAGTGCCTGGAGCTGACGCTCGCCAACGAGGGCGCGGCGCGCGAGTCGATGCTGTGTCTGCGCCTGGACGGCACGCCGCTGGCCGACCTGTCGCAGCAACTGCAGATCCTCCCGCATCTGCGCGAGCTGTACTGTGGGCGACTTTCACGACGCGTCCGGCCCTGCGCTGGCATCGGCCGCCATCGGCGACCCCATCGGGCCGTTCGCGGGCGACGAGGGCTGGCGGGTGCTGGTCGTCAACAGCGCGGGTCGCGCCGCAGCCGCGAGGATCCCGAGCTCGCTGCGGCGGGCGACCGCGACGATCGTTCAGAGCGCGCGGGAGCGCGTCAAGGCCGGACAGGTGCGTGAGCTCGCGGCCCTTTGAAGCGCCGGCGCGGGGGCCGGCCGCGGGCGAGCTCAGCCCGAGCGAGCTGCTGGACTCGCTCGCGTTCCTCGAAGGCGCTGCGCGGCGAATCGGCGCAGCTCGTCCGTGGCAGCTTCGAGACGCGCACCTACGCGTTCGGCGACGCGGTGTTCACGGAGGGCGATCGCGCCCGACGCGTTCTACGCCGTGCTCGCCGGCCGCGGCCGCGTCGTCAGCGAGGGGCCGGACGGCAACGAGGTCGCGCTCAACCTGCTCATGCCGGGCTCGACCTTCGGCGAGGCGGCCGTCCTCGCCGGGACGCCCCGCTCGGCCACGGTGCGAGCCTCGTCGCCGGTGCTGACGTTGCTGCGCCTCGACGGTGCGCTGCTGCGCGCCCTGGTGGGGCTGCAGCCGGAGCTGCAGGAGATCTTCGGGGCCGCGGCGCGCGAGAACGCCCTCGCGGACGTGCTGCGCACGAGCTCGCTGTTCGCGTCGCTGCCGCGGGCGGCGCTCGCGCCGCTGATCGAGCGCGCCGAGGAGGTCGAGCTCGTGCCGGGGAGACGCTGTTCGAAGGCGGCGATCCGGCCGACGACGTCGTTCCTGGTGCGCGAAGGCCGGCCTGAGCGTGAGCGCCGGCTCAGAACCACGTCACGATCACCCCCGGAGACATCTTCGGCGAGCGCGCGGTGCTGCTCGACGAGCCGCGCACGGGCACGGTGACGGCGCTCGAGCCGGCACGGCTGCTGCGGATCGACGGACCGCGCCTCAAGCGGCTGATCGACGAGGATCCCGCGTTGCGGGCCCAGGTCGACGCCCGCCTGCGGATCTACGACCAGCGCCGGACGCCGGAGCGGTCGGGAGCCCCCGCCGCCTCGGCCGCCGCGACCGAGCTCGACCCCGTGGCCGAGCTTGCGCAAGCCGCCGCGGCGGACGCAGACGCGCTCGGGCCCGCCGACGCCACCGAGCCGCCGGTGCGCCGCCGGCGCCGGTTTCCGATCATCCGCCAGGTCGACGAGCGCGACTGCGGCGCGGCGTGCCTGGCGATGCTCTGCCGGCATTACGGCCACGACGTGTCGATGAGCTTCATCCGGCAGGCCGCCGGGACGTCGGTCGACGGCACGAGCCTCGGCGGCCTGCAGGCGCGGGGGCGCGGCGATCGGGATCGAGATGCGGCTGGTCAAGAGCTCCGCCGAGGACGTCGACCGGCTAGCGCTGCCCGCGGTGCTCCACTGGGAAGCGCGTCACTGGGTCGTGCTGACGCGCCTGGACGGCGACCGCGTCCGGCTCGCCGACCCGGCCGCCGGCACGCGCACCGTCACGCGCGCGGAGCTGGCCGAGCAGTGGACGGGCTACGCCGCGCTGCCCACGCCGACCGAGCGGCTGGCCGACGCTCCGCAGGCAGCGCATCGATCTCACGTGGCTGCGGCCGGTCTCTCAAGCCGCTCAGACGCACCTTCGGCCTGGCGATCCTCCTCGGACTGCTCGCCTCGGCGGTGCTGCTGATGATCCCGATCCTCACCGGCGTGGTCTTCGACGAGGCGCTCGCCTAGCGGCGACCACGGGCAGCTTCACGTCGTCACGCTCGCGAATGCTCGGCAGCGGTCGTGGTCGGCGTCGGCGCCCTGCTGCTGCAGCGGCTGATCATCGCGCGGCTCGCGGCGCGGATCGACGGCGAGGCGCTGGAGATCCTCACCGAGCGCTTGCTGGCGCTGCCGCTGGACTACTTCCAGACGGCGGACCTCCGTCGACATCGAGCGCCGGCTGTCGGGGGTGCGTCTCGTCCGCCAGATCCTCATCAAGGACGGCGTCGTGGCGATCGCGGCGATGACCCAGGTCGTGGCGCTGATCGCGATGATGTTCGTCTACTCGTGGGTGCTCGGGCTCGCGTTCGTGGCGGGCCTTCCCGCTGTTTGGCCTGCTGATGCTCTATTCGCACAGCCGCATCCGTCCCGCGTACGCGCTGCTCGAGGAGGCCTTCGCGCGCTACGTCTTCCGCCAGATCGACTCGACCAAGGGCATCGAGAGCGTCAAGGTGACGGGCGCGGAGGCCGGCCTGGGGAAGACGCTGGGCCTGGAGTTCGAACTGCTGCAGCGACCGCGTCCTTCGGACCGACGTGACGGTCGCGATCTACGGTGGCGCTGATCCAGGCCGCCACGCTCGGGCCTGTACGCGGTGCTGCTGTGGGTCGGCGCGCTGCAGGTGCTGGCCGGCAGCATCTCCGTTGGCGAGCTCGTCGCCTACAACACGCTCGATCCTGCTCGCCACCCCCTCGCTGCAGCTCCTGCTCAGCTTCTGGGAGGAGCTCCAGCAGGCGGACGTCCTGATGAACCGCCTCCAGGACGTCTTCGACGCCGAACCCGAACAGCGCAAGGACGACCGCGAGCTGCGTCCGGTGACGAACCTCGAGGGCCGCGTGCGCCTGCGGCGGGTGAGCTTCGCCTACCCCACCACGCCCGACCGGCTGGTCGTCCAGGACGTGACCCTCGACATCGAGCCCGGCACCACCGTCGCGCTCGTCGGACGCTCCGGCTCGGGCAAGTCGACGCTCGCCAAATGCATCGCGGGGATGGTGCTGCCGAGCTCGCGGGTCGATCGAGTTCGACGGGGTCGACCTGCGCGATCTCGACCTCACCGACCTGCGCCGGCGGATCGGCTTCGTGTTGCAGAGCTCCTACCTCTTCAGCGACACGATCGCCGGCAACATCGCCCTCGGCGAGGCGAAGCCCGACCTCGCGGCCATCCGCGCCGCCGCGGAGATCGCCAACGCCGCCGAGTTCATCGAGCGGCTGCCGCTCGGGTACGACACGCTGATCGGCGAAACGCGGGTACGGATATCGCACCGAGCGCGCCGGGATCGTTCGAATCCCACCAGGTCAGCCGGGTGTCGTCGCGCCCCAGTCCTCCGGCTCGACGTCGGCGATCGGCTGCGAGAAGTGCCAGTGATGGCCCGCGGGGTCCGACGCGCCGAAGCGCCGCTCGCCGTAGGCCTGGTCGGCCGGCTCCTGGGTGATCTGCGCGCCGGCGTCGCGGGCGCGCTCGCACAGCACGTCGACGTCTTCGAGGTCGCTGACGCCGACGAGCACCGTCGGCCCGCCGAGCTTGTCGGGGTTGCGGTAGTCGGCGCCGGGGTCGCCGAGGTGGATCACGTCGTCGCCGAGCCGCATCTCCGCGTGGTTGACCGTGCCGTCCGGATCGGCATAGCGCAGGACCTCCTCGAAGCCGAACGCCCGCGCCAGGAACTCCATCGCCGCATCGACGTCCTCGTAGAGCAGATAGGGGGTGATCGTCATCGGTGCCTCCTGATTGTGCGGGGGTGTGGCGAATCATGCACGCGCTGTCCAGGCCGGGTTCCGCGCGGCGGGCCTTGGGTACCTTGGCCCGGATGCCCGCAGCCACGATCACCGAGACGCTCCCGTGGGAGCGCCCGCTCGGCGCCACCCCGCTCGACGACGGCGCCGTCGAGTTCCGCGTCTGGGCGCTCGGCGCCGACAACGTCCGCGTCCGCGTCGGCGACGACGAGCACGCGCTGACCGACGTCGGCGGCGGCGTCCACGAGGGCCGCGTCGACGCCCACGGCGGCGAGGACTACGTCTTCATGCTGCAGCGCGACGGCGAGTCCGTCGAGCTGCCGGACCCCGCCTCGCGCCACCAGCCCGGCGGCCTGCGCGGGCCCTCGCGGGTCGTCGACACCAAGGCGTTCGGGTGGACCGACGCCGACTTCCAGACCCGTCCCCTCGACGAGCACGTCATCTACGAGCTGCACGTCGGCACGTTCACGCCCGAGGGCACGTTCGAGGCCGCGATCGAGCATCTCCCCGCGCTCGCCGAGCTGGGCATCACCGCGATCGAGGTCATGCCGATCGCCGAGTTTCCCGGCAACCACGGCTGGGGCTACGACGGCGTGTACCTCAGCGCCGCGCAATCGACCTACGGCGGCCCGCTCGGCTTCCAGCGCCTCGTCGACGCCGCCCACGCCAGCGGGCTGAGCGTCATCCTCGACGTCGTCTACAACCACGTCGGCGCGTCGGGCAACCAGGCGCTCGCCGCCTTCGGCCCGTACTTCACCGATCGCTACTCGACGTTCTGGGGCAACGCGATCAACTACGACGACGAGCACTCCGACCCCGTCCGCGAGTGGGTCCTGCAGTCCGCCGAGGGCTGGGTGCGCGACTTCCACGTCGACGGGCTGCGCCTGGACGCGATCCACGCGGTCTACGACACCGGCGCGGTCCCGATCATGGCCCAGCTCGCCGAGCGCGTCCACGCCGCGCGAGACGGCGCGCTCGTCATCGCCGAGTCGGGCCTCAACGACCCGAAGGTCATCCGCCCGCGCGAGCTGGGCGGCTTCGGCCACGACGCGCAGTGGGCCGACGACTTCCACCACGCGCTGCGCGTGCTGCTGACCGGCGACCGCGGCGGCTACTACGAGGAGTTCGGCGCCGTCGCCGACCTCGCGAAGGCGTTCGCGCGGCCGTTCGTCCACGACGGCCGGTACTCGACCTTTCGCAAGCGGCGCTTCGGTGCGCCCGCCGCCGACCGCCCGCCGCACCAGTTCGTCGTCTTCGACCAGAACCACGACCAGGTCGGCAACCGCGCCTTCGGCGACCGCCTGCCCGCCGAGGCCCGCCCGCTCGCGGCCTTCGTCACGCTGCTGTCGCCGTTCGTGCCGATGCTGTTCATGGGCGAGGAGTACGGCGAGCCGGCGCCGTTTCAGTTCTTCTCGGACCACATCGACGAGGAGATCGCGATCGCCACGCGCGACGGGCGCCGGCGCGAGTTTGCCGCCTTCGCCGAGTTCGCCGGGCAGGCGGTCCCCGACCCGCAGGATCCCGAGACCTTCGAGCGCTCCAAGCTGACGCGCGAGCGCGACGAGGAGCTCGCGGAGCTGTTCGCCAGACTGTTGCGCGCCCGCCTTCAACTGCCCGACGAGGAGACCATGACCGAATTCGACGAGGACGCGCGCTGGCTGACGGTCGATCGCGGCCCGTACCGGCTGGCCTGCAACTTCGCCGACTCCGAGCAGGCGGTGCCGCTCGGCGCCGCCCACGGCGAGCTCGTCCTGGCGACGGCGCGCAGCGGCCTGCAGCTCGGCGACGGCCAGGTCCTCCTGCCCGCGCTGTCCGGGGCGCTCGTCCGGTGAGCGACGACAACGGCAAGCCCGAGGTCTGGCCCGGCCACCCGTTCCCGCTGGGCCCGACGTGGAACGGCCGCGGCACGAACTTCAGCATCTTCAGCGAGCACGCCGAACGCGTCGAGCTGTGCCTCTTCGACGGTCCGGATGACGTCGAGAGGCGCATCGAGATGGTGGAGCGCACGGCCTACAACTGGCACTGCTACCTGCCCGGCGTCGGCCCCGGCCAGCGCTACGGCTACCGCGTCTACGGCCCGTACGAGCCCGAGGACGGCCACCGCTTCAACCCCGCCAAGCTCCTCATCGACCCCTACGCGAAGGCGATCGAGGCCGAGATCCTCTGGGAGCGGGCGAGCACGCTGCCGTACATCCCCGACGACACCGACGTCGCCGACCTCGAGCCCGACGACGAGGACGATGCCGAGGCGATCCCGAAGGGCTTCGTCGTCGATACGGGCTTCGACTGGGAGGGCGATCGCCTGCTCGGCACGCCGTGGACGGAGACCATCATCTACGAGGCGCACGTCAAGGGCTTGACGAAGCTGCACCCCGACGTGCGCGAGGACCTGCGCGGGACGTATGCCGGGCTGGCCTCCGAGCCGGCGATCGCGTACCTCAAGGAGCTCGGCGTCACCGCGGTCGAGCTGCTGCCCGTCCACCACAAGGCCGACGAGCACTTCCTCGTGGAGAAGGGCCTGTCGAACTACTGGGGCTACAGCTCGATCGGCTACCTCGCGCCCCACGCCGAGTACGCCGCGACGGGCTTCAAGGGCGAGCAGGTGCGCGAGTTCAAGGGCATGGTCAAGGCGCTGCACAAGGCCGGCATCGAGGTCATCCTCGACGTCGTCTACAACCACACCGCCGAGGGCAACCACCTCGGCCCGATGCTGTCCTTCCGGGGCGTCGACAACAAGAGCTACTACCGTCTGGAGCCCGACGACCAGCGCTTCTACATGGACTTCACCGGCACGGGCAACAGCCTCAACCCCGTCCACCCGAGCGTCCTGCGGCTGATCATGGACTCGCTGCGCTACTTCGTCATCGAGTGCCACGTCGACGGCTTTCGCTTCGACCTCGCCAGCGCGCTCGCCCGCGAGCTCTACGACGTCGATCGCCTGAGCGCGTTCTTCGACACGATCCACCAGGACCCGGTGCTCTCGCAGGTCAAGCTCATCGCCGAGCCCTGGGACGTCGGCCCCGGCGGCTACCAGGTCGGCAACTTCCCGGTGCTGTGGACCGAGTGGAACGGGATGTACCGCGACACGATGCGCGACTTCTGGCGCGGCCAGGCGAGCGTCGGAGACTTCGCGCAGCGCCTGACCGCCTCCAGCGACCTCTACAAGGCCGACGGCCGCGAGCCGTTCGCCTCGATCAACTTCATCACCGCGCACGACGGCTTCCCGCTCGCCGATCTCGTCTCCTACAACGAGAAGCACAACGAGGCCAACCTCGAGGACAACAAGGACGGCACGGACGACAACCGCTCGTGGAACCACGGCCACGAGGGCCCGACGGACGACCCCGAGATCATCGCCCTGCGCGAGCGCCAGCAGCGCAACTTCCTCACGACGCTGCTGCTCTCCCAGGGCGTGCCGATGCTGCTCGGCGGCGACGAGTTCTCGCGCTCGCAGGGCGGCAACAACAACGCCTGGTGCCAGGACAACGAGATCTCGTGGTTTGACTGGGACATCGACGAGCACGGCAGGCGGCTGCAGGAGTTCACGAAGCGCCTGATCCGGCTGCGCCACGATCACCCGGTCTTCCGCCGCCGCCACTTCCTCACGGGCGACGCCACCGGCACGACCGGGTTGGGGCTGCCCGACGCGTGGTGGTTTCGGCCCGACGGGCGCCGGATGACGCAGCGCGACTGGCAGCAGAACGGGCACGTCATCGGCCTGTTTCTCAACGGCCAGGAGTTCCCCTACCGTGGCCGCCACGGCGATCAGATCGTCGACGACTCGTTCCTGCTGCTCATCAACGGCCACCACGAGGACATGACGTTCGTGCTCCCGGGCCGCCGCTTCGGCACCTCGTGGGCGCTGGAGCTCAGCACCGCCGACCCGGACGCCGCCGCGGGCGCGATCACGACCGGCACGCGCGAGCCGCACGAGGTCAAGGCGCGCTCGGTGACGGTGCTCAAGCGGGTCGGCGGGGCCTAGCGCCGGTGAGCGCGCTGCGCGCCACCTACCGCCTGCAGCTCGGGCCGCAGATGCGCTTCGCCGACGTGCGGGCGCTCGTGCCCTACCTGCGCTCGCTGGGCATCAGCCACCTGTACCTGTCGCCGTCGCTGCAGGCGCGGTCGGGCTCGACGCACGGCTACGACGTCGTCGATCCGACGCGCGTGTCGGATTACCTGGGCGGGGAAGAAGGGCTGCGCGAGCTCGCGCAGGCGGGGCTCGGGATCATCCTCGACATCGTTCCCAACCACATGGGCACCGGCGACGAGAACCGCTGGTGGGCCGACGAGCAGGAGCGCCCGCGCGTCTTCGACGTCGACCCCGAGACCGGGCACTACCGGCGCTTCTTCGACATCGACGACCTCGCCGGCGTGCGCGTCGAAGACCCCGAGGTCTTCGAGCTGACGCACCGCAAGGTCCTCTCGCTGCTGGCCGACGGCGTGATCGAGGGCCTGCGGATCGACCATCCCGACGGCCTCGCCGATCCCGCCGGCTACCTCGAGCGCCTGGCTGACACCGACCCCGCCCACCCGCCGCGGATCTGGGTCGAGAAGATCCTGAGCCATTCCCACCCACCCGAGTCGCTGCGCGACTGGCCCGTGAGCGGGACCGTCGGCTACGAGTTCCTCAACGACGTTCAGGGGCTGTTCGTCGATCCGGACGGCGAGGAGTGCCTGACGCAGCTGGCCTACGAGCTGACCGGCGAGGCGCGCTCGTTCGCGGAGGTCGCGCTCGAGGCGCAGCTCGAGCAGGCCGGCGGGACATTCGATCGCGAGGTGCAGCGCCTGCGCGCGATCCACGATCCGGGCGGGCTCGAGACGGCCTTGGCGCGGCTGCCGGTCTACCGCACGTACGTGCGTGACGGCGTCTTCGAGGAGGCCGACCGCGCCGCGCTGGCCGCCGCCGGGCGCCCCGAGCTCTTCGACGGCGCGCCCGACGAGTTCGTCTCGCGCTTTCAGCAGACCTCGCCGCCGGTGACGGCGAAGGGCATCGAGGACACGGCCTTCTATCGCTACGTGCGCCTGCTCGCGCTCAACGACGTCGGCGGCGACCCCGGGCGCTGGGGCGTGTCGGTCGAGGACTTCCACGCGGGCAACCTCGAGCGCGCCGGCCGCTTCCCGGAGAACCTGCTCGTCACGCAGACGCACGACACGAAGCGCTCCGGCGATGCCCGCGCCCGGATCGGCGCGCTCAGCGCGATGGCCGAGGGGTGGGCGACCTGCGTGCGGCGCTGGTATGAGCTGACCGACGAGCTCGTCGAGGACGGCGCGCCGGACGGCCAGGAGCGCTACCTCATCTTCCAGACCCTCGTCGGCGTCTGGCCGATCACGCCCGATCGCCTCGCGGGCTACGTCGAGAAGGCGCTGCGCGAGGCCAAGCGCAACACGAACTGGGTCGACCAGAACCACGATTGGGAGCAGCGCGTCAAGCGCTTCGCCGTCGCGCTGCTGACGCACGGGCCCTTCGTCGAGTCCTTCGCGCCTTTCGTCGCCGAGGTGGCGGCGGCCGGCGAGCGGTCGGCGCTGGGGCAGCTGCTGCTCAAGCTCACGGTGCCGGGCGTGCCCGACGTCTACCAGGGTGACGAGCTCATCGACCTCTCGCTCGTCGATCCCGACAACCGCCGGCCGGTGGACTGGGACGCGCGGCGGGCGGCGCTCGACGCGTTGCAGGGCGGGGCGGCGCCGAGGCGGGAGACGATGAAGCTGCACCTCATCGCGCGAGCGCTGGAGCTGCGCGGGCGCCGGCCGGAGGTCTTCGCCGCCGGCGGCGGCTACGAGCCGATCCAGGCGGGACCGGACGTCGTGGCGTTCGGCCGCGGGGACGGGGCCGTGGTGGCGATCGTGGCCCTGCGCTCCGGCGCGGGCAGCGCGTCGATCGCGCTGCCACCCGGCGAGTATCGCCATGTGCTCGACGGCGAGCGACCGGTGGCGACGGGTTCGGTCTGCGCCGAGGCGGTGACCGAGCCGCACGGGCTCGCGCTGCTCGAGCGCGTCTGAGGCAGCAGGCCGACGGACGCAATCCTCACGAAGCGGCGAGGGCCTCTGCGGTGACCAGCGGATCGCCGATGGCCGGATGCACCCCGAGGCGCGCGGCCAGCTCGGCGGTCGCGGCGCTGCCGGCGATGATCGTGTGGTGCTCGCGGCCGAGCGCGGCGATCGCGTCCCCCGCGGCGGTCAGATGGCGCGCGTCGAGCGCGCAGAGCACGACGACCTCCGGTGTGAGCGCGGCGCTCATGTCGGCGACCTGGTCGACGGGGGTGTCGGCGCCGAGGTAGGCGATCCGCCAGCCGCGGTCGGCGAGCACGAGGCCGAAGCAGACGAGGCCGAGCGTGTGGCGCTCGCCCGGCGCGCAGGCGAGCAGCGCCAGAGGCCCGGCGCCGGTCTCCCAGCCCTTCGCCATCGCGAGCAGGCGCCGCTCGACGAGGTGGCTGGCGAAGTGCTCGTGGCCGACCGTGAGCTCGCTGCGCTCCCAGCGCCGGCCGATCTCGCCGAGCAGGGGCAGGACGACGTCGCCGATGCCGGCCACGGCGCCGCGCGCGAAGGCGGCGTCGAGCAGGGCGTCGAAGCGCGTGGCGTCGAACGCCTCGGCGGCGGCGACGAGCGCCTCGAGCAGCGCCCCCGGGTCGGCCGGCGCGACGATCTCGCGCCCCGACTCGGCGACCGCGAGTGCGGCGGCCTGCGCGGCCGCGAGGCCGCGGGTCATGTGGGCCTGCATCGAGCGGATGCGGCGCTCGTCGGCCGGCGAGTACAGGCGGTAGCCGCCGGTGCTGCGCTCCGGCCGCAGGAGCCCGTACCGGCGTTCCCACGCGCGCAGGGTCTCCCCCTGCACGCCGACGAGAGCGGCGAACTCCTTGATCCGCCAGCGGTCTGAGGGCTCGGCCACGCGCGCAGTATCGCAGGTTCAACAAACCTTTGACAAACCTTGTGCAATCTTTGTACAGTGCGGGTATGCCAACTTCCATGCCGACTCCCACCGCCTCTCACTCACCGCAGAAGTACGGCGTCACCGCCACCGCGCCCGACAGCATCCTCATGATCCGTGTCGCCGACGGCGACAGCGCCGCCTTCGACGAGCTCTACCGCCGCCACGGCCAGCGCGCGCTCATGCTCGCGCGCAAGCTCTGCTCCAGCCGGGAGCTCGCCGAGGAGGTCACGCAGGAGGCGTTCATCTCGCTGTGGCGCGGCGCACACGCCTACCGTCCGAGCGCGGGCAGCGTCAGCACGTGGCTGTCGAGCATGGTGCGCAACCGGGCGATCGACGCCTGGCGCCGCGCCTCGGTGCGCCCGGTCGAGGTCGAGGCGTTCGAGGAGGGGCCCGCCCAGCTGCGCGCCGCGACACACGACGAGCCGGCCGCGCCCGAGCGTGCCGCAGCGCTGTCGCTCATCGCCGAGCTGCCGGAGCTGCAGAAGGAGGCGGTCTTCCTGGCCTACTTCGGCGACATGACCCACGCGGAGATCGCCACCCACGCCGACGCCCCGCTGGGCACGGTCAAGGGCCGCATCCGGCTCGGCCTCCAGCGGCTGCGCTACGGCCTGGAGGAGGCCACGTCGGGCGCGGCGTTCACGGTGCGCCCGACGTAATCGCGCCGGCGCCGGGCGCGGCGCCTAGGATCGAGGCCTACGACGAAATAAGCAGATGCAGGGCTGGACGGTCGAGGGCGGCGAGGACGAGAATCCCAGCACCCACATCAAGCTGCCGTTCAAGGTGCTTCCTTCCCCCCGCCGTGAACGAGCCCTCGCTCCCGGACCGGGTCCGCCAGCAGGCCGAAAAGCAGAAGTCGAGGATCTGAGCTCGTCGGCGGCGCCGTAGTGGCCGGGATCGTCGCGGCACCCCGTTCGTCATACTCGCGGCCGTGAAACTTCCTCTCCTGCTCGCACTCGCCGCGCTGCTCGTCGCCCCCGTGCTGGCGCCCAGCGCCGCCGCCACCCCTGCCGCCGACCTCACCGCGATGATCCGCGACCACGCTCGCGACGACAAGCTCACGCCCTGCCGGTTCACGAAGAACCAGCTCAACAGCGCGCGTACGCAGATCACCTCCGACATCGACACGTACGGCAAGGGCATCCGCACCGCGATCAACCGCGAGCTCAAGCGCTGGAGCGACGGGAAGTGCAAGGGCAAGCGCGGCGGCGCGAAGCTGCAGATCACGAAGGTCCGGGGGACGGGCGACGCGGGCAAGGAGTACGTCACGATCCGCAACCTCGCCGGCAAGACCGTCGACCTGCGCAACTACGCGCTGCGCGACAGCACCGACCACGTGCTGAAGTTCCGCTCCACGAAGCTCAAGCGCGGCGCGCGGCTGAAGGTCATCACCGGTTGTCGCAGCGGGCACAGGAAGGCGCTGCGGCGCGGCTCGAGCTACTACGCCTGCCGCTCCCTCGAGGTGTGGGACGACGCGGGCGACCTCGTCGAGCTGCTCGGGCCCGGCGGCGGCCTGCTGTCGCGCAAGCAGTACGGCACGCTGCCGGCATGAGCGTCGTCAAGATCAACGCGATCACCGTCCCGCGCGAGCGCTTCGACGACTTCGCCGCGCGCTTCGCCGCGCGCGCCGGCAAGGTGTCCAGCGCCGAGGGCTTCGAGGCCTTCGAGCTGCTGCGCCCCAACGACGACCGCGAGGTCTGCCTCGTCGTGACCCGCTGGCGCTCGGAGGAGGACTTCAAGGGCTGGCTCAACGGGCCGGACTTCAAGGCCGGCCACGCGCAGCACCGCACGGGCGGCCCGGTCGGCACGTCGAGCGAGCTGTGGTCCTTCGACGTGCTCGAGCTCGAGGGCCCGTCCGCGCCTTCCTAGTGAGTCGCCGCGCCGCACTGCTGCTCGCGGCGCTGGCCGTGGCCGCGGCCGCCGGGGCCGCGGTCGTGGTGGCCTCCGCGACGACGTCGGGCGGTGTCGTGCCGGCCGATGCGCCACCGCCGCTCCCGCCGGAGTTTCGGATCATCGACGCGCGGGTGAGCCCGCGCCACGCGTACTTCGCGGGGCGCCCGGCGCAGATCAGCTTCAGCGTTGCGGCGCCTGCGCCGCTGGCGCTCGAGATCGACATCGTCCGCGACAAGACCGACCAGCCGGTCCGGCGCCTCGCGCTGCCCGCCGCTGCACCGGGAGTGAGTCAGCTCGTCGAATGGGATGGCCTGACGGGCGGCGGGAAGGTGGCTGCCAACGGCGACTACCGCGTCCGCATCCGCGCGGCCGACGGACGCGTGCGCCGCGGTGGCACGTTCAGGCTGCGCAGCCACACCTACCCGGTCCGCGGCCGGCACGCCGATCGCGGCGCTGCCGGCGCGTTCGGCGTAGGGCGCAACGGCGGGCGCCGGCACGAGGGTTTCGACATCAACGCCGCCTGCCGGACGCCGATCGTCGCCGCCCGCGGCGGGCGCGTCGTGCGCGCCGGCTACGACCCGGTGCTCTACGGCAACTTCGTGATCGTCCGCGGCGAGCGCACGCAGCGCGACTACTGGTACTCGCACCTCAAGCACACCACGCGGCTGCGCGCCGGCGACCGCGTGCTCACCGGGCAGCGGATCGGCAGCGTCGGCGACACCGGCAACGCGCGCACGATCGGCTGCCATCTGCATTTCGAGATCCACTCCCGCGGCCGCCCGATCGACCCCGCGCCGGAGCTGCACGCCTGGGACCGCTGGAGCTAACGCGGTACGCGGTCGACGGCGTACGGCGACGGAGGGCAACCGGGGACGCCGGGGCATCAGGCTTGCGTGGTGCCGGGTCGCTTGCCGAGTCGGCCACCGACCCAGCCGAACAGCGCACCGAGCAGCACCATTCCGAGGAGGATGCCGACGATCTCTGCGGCGTTGACATCCTCTATCCGGCCTGGACCGATCGCGGCTGACACCGCCCACCCGGCCGTCGCTTCGATAAGCGCCACAGCGGCGCCCGCGAAAGCAGAGGCGCGAAGGTCGCCCCCCGTGCTGCTCATAAGGCGGCCCACGACGCCATAGATGAAGAACGAGCCGAAGACCGCGAGCGCGTAGTCGAAGTCAAAGGCCTTCGCGGCCGAGGCGGCGATCGCGTCGAAGATCACGATGGCTGCTCCCCCGTAAGCCACGATGCGCCAAGGCATCCGGCCACCATAGGCCGGACCGCCACGGCTGTGGCGCCCATCTCACAGGTGCAACGGTGAGCGGGACATCCGCGCGCCTCGACTTCTCCTGGGTCGGGACAACGGCGAGCAGCGCCGGCCGTGCATCGATCCAGCGGTCACGGTTCTGTAGCGGCACCGTCCGCTCATGGTGTCCGTCCGAGGGCTGCTCGCGCTCGTGGCCATCTCCGCACTTGGGTACGTGGCGCTCCAGGTGCGAGATGCGCGCTCGGCGCGCCACTACCCCGTTCGCACTCGCCCCCACCGATGCGGATGCCCAGGCGTGACTCCAAGCCGTCTTCACCGGTGGAGGCGGTTGCGCCGGTCCCTTGGCCTCCGATCGCCGGCACGTCCCGATCGAGCCGTCCGAAACGATGTTCGGCTCGGGTGCGTCAAACGGTGCAGGCACGCCGTGCGCGACTGCCGGATCGATCGGTCCCCGCAAGGTCGGCGGCAGAACCGCATGCGTCTCAACGCATAACCGACGATGCGGCGCGGCGCGAACGCCGATCCGGCAGACGTGCATGCCGGCCCCCGTCAGAACCCCGGATAGCGCTCCTCCGAGCGCGGCCGCTCGCGCTGGCGGCGACACAGCACGCAGACGACGTCGGAGTCCTCGGGCGACGGGGCCTCGACGTCGGCGTACTCGTGGCGCCGCTCGCCGGCGAACCAGACGTGGCCGCAGTCGTCGCAGGTGCGGTCGTTGGGATCGGGCCACCCCTCCGGCGTCGGCGCCGCGGGGGTCATCGGCTCGACGAGGCGCGCGCGGCGCCCTGGCGCGGCGACAGGTCGCCGCTGGCCACCTTGAAGGCGATCGTGTCGAGGTAGTCGCGCTTGCCGTCGCGCGTGCGCTTGGCCGCCTGGCCCGGCGTCACGCGCAGCTCGTCGAGCTCGCTGGCGGCCTCCGGATCGAAGCAGCGGGCCTCGAGCCACTTCGCGGTCTGCTCGTCGTCGAAGCCGGCGTCGGTCCAGGCCTTCGCGGCCTCGGCGGGATCGCCGACGTGCTCGCTGAGCTCGTCGAAGCGGCTGATCGTCTCGGCGGTCGTGCGGGACTGGCCCCAATGGGTCGGCATCACCGTGCATCGTCCCCGATTTCGCGCATCTTTGACAGCGCGTTCCCGGGGCGTGGTCGGTCGATTGCGCCTGCGCTCATCCCGAAGCGCGATCATCCGGCGATGTCCTATCAGGCCGATCTGGCGCGCTGGTTCGCCCAGCTGCACGCCGGCGCGCAGCCGCTGCTGCTGCCCAATCCGTGGGACGTCGGCTCGGCGCGGCTGCTGCGCGAGCTCGGTTTTCAGGCGCTCGCGACGACGAGCAGCGGCTTCGCGGCGACGCTCGGGCGCCTCGACGGATCCGTCACCCGCGACGAGGCGCTGGCGCACGCGGCCGCGCTCGCCGCCGCCACCGACCTGCCGGTCACGGCCGACCTCGAGAACGGCTTCGCCGACGATCCGCACGGCGTCGCCGAGACCGTGCGGCTGGCGATCGAGACGGGCGTCGTGGGCTGCTCCATCGAGGACTACACCGGCGATCCGGCCGGACCGATGTACTGCATGGAGCATGCGGTGGCGCGGATCGCCGCGGCCGCCGAGGCGGCGCACGCCGGCAAGGTGCACCTCGTCCTCACCGCGCGGGCCGAGAACCACATCCGCGGCAACCCGGACCTCGACGACACGATCGCCCGTCTGCGGGCGTACGGCGAGGCCGGCGCCGACGTGCTCTACGCGCCCGGCCTGACGCGGCTCGAGGACATCCGCCGCGTCGTCGCCGAGGTCGGGCGCCCGCTCAACGTGCTCACCGTCGCGGGCGCCCCGGCGGTCGCCGCGCTCGCCGACGCCGGCGTCAAGCGCATCTCGGTCGGCGGCCACTTCGCGATGGTGGCCATCGACGCCGTCGCGCGCGCGGCGCGCGAGCTGCAGGAGGACGGTACGTACTCGTTCATCGCACCGGCTCGCGCGGGCTCGGCGCTCGCCCGGCGCGCGTTCACGGGGCCCGAGGCCGAGCCCGAGCCGCGATGAGCGACCCGCTGCACCTCGCGCTCGCCGACGAGCGCGCCGTGCGACAGCTCAGCGCCGGCGACCTCGACGAGCTCTACGCGCTGCAGCTGGCCAACCGCGAGCACCTCGCGCCGTGGATGCCGTGGGCCGAGCGCCTGGACCGCGACCAGACGGCCGCCTTCCTCGGCCAGGCCGAGCAGCAGGCGGCGCGCCGGGACGGCGTGCAGTGCGCGATCACCGACGCCGGTCAGATGGTCGGGGTCGTCGGCTTTCATTACGTCAACCGGCTGCACCTCGCCACGAGCATCGGCTACTGGCTGGCGGCCGACGCCCAGGGCCGCGGGACGATGACGCTCGCCCTCACCGCGCTCGTCGACCACGCCTTCACCGCCTGGGGCATGCACCGCGTCGAGCTGCAGGCCGCCGTCGGCAACGTGCGCAGCCGCGCGGTCGCCGAGCGCCTGGGCTTCGTCCACGAGGGCGTGCTGCGCGAGGCCGAGCGCTTCGAGACCCGCTACGCCGACCTCGACGTCTTCTCCGTGCTCGAGCCCGAGTGGCGCGTCAGGCGGGCCCGCACAGCGGCGCCCGGCCGCTGAGCTCGCCGGCCTCGAGCCGGACGTGTAGCGGGACGACTACCATTCGCACCGCTACACGCGCGCGACGGCGGGGATCGCCGCGCAGCGCATCACCCGCTCTTGACGCAGGAGGAGAACACATGGCTTTCGAGGTTGGAGATCGCGTCTATGCAGAGAAGTCCGGCCGCCGGCGGCGCACCGCCCGCCAGCCGATGCGGCCGGGGCGCCACGGCGTCGTCGTGAGGGTGCTGCGCGGCGATCCCAACCCGCGCTACGAGATCAAGTGGGACGAGGGCATCACGACCGTCTTCTCCCCGAGCGGCGCATCGCTGCACGCCGACGACAACTACGTCGCGCCCGAGGGCTCCTCGCAGAGCTGAGACCGAGCGTCGCTGCCGCCGCTTGGTGCGGGCGCGCGGTGCGCTACGGGGCGGCGTCCGCGTAGGCGGCGCGCACCGCCGCGAGGGCGGGCTTGGCCTTCCCCGCGAAGTCGTAGAGCCCCTTCTCGTTGAGGCCCGGCGTGAGCTTCAGCCCGGGTCGCAGCTCGAGCACCGAGCCGCCGCGGAAGTCCGGGCGCAGCGCGTAGTCGCGCAGGTTCCAGACGATCGTGCCGCTCAGGCCCGGGGCGTCGCGCAGCTCGCGCAGGCGCCGCCCGAGCAGGTCGGCCTGGTAGTCCAGGCCGCCGAAGCCCGCGCCCGCGGTGCGCGTGCTGCCGGCGGCGCCGAGCTCGGTGATCACGATCGGCTTGCCGGCGAACAGGCCGCGCAGCTTGCTGAGGCGCTCCGCCGTCAGCGCCGCCTGCCCGGCCGCGTCGCGGTCCAGCCCCTCGTACCAGCCGATGTAGTCGGTCACGCCGATCGCGTCGACGTCGCCGAAGACGCCCGTGCGGTTGGGCAGCACGCGGCCCCACAGGTCGGCGGCGACGGGCCGCGTCGGGTCGAGGTCGCGCAGGCGCGGCGCGGTCTGGCGGATGTAGTCGTGCTGGCCGGGCTGGCCGTTGCCGGCGACCTCGTTGGTCAGCGTCCACGCGAGGATCGACGGGTGCGCCTGGCCGGCCTCGGCCACGCGCAGCGCGCGCTCGCGCGCCGCGGCGATCTCCGCCGGCGTGTCGGCGCGCCAGCGCCCGCCCGGCTCCCACGGCCCGACCTCCTGCCAGACGAGGATGCCGGCGGCGTCCAGGCGCGCGAGCATGCTGTCGGCGAGCGGCAGCTGCGAGCGCGTCGCGTTGGCGCCGGCGGCGCGCAGGCCGGCGACGATGCGCTCCTCGTCGATCGCGGTGAGCGCGTCGCCGTGGCCGCGCGCGTCGGGCGGCAGCGCGACGCCGCGCAGCACGAGCGGCGCGCCGTTGAGCCGCAGCCGCCCGCCGTCCCAGGCGAGCTCGCGCAGCCCGATCCGGCGGTCCAGCGTCGCTTCGCCGGCGACGACGATGCGCAGGTCGTAGAGCTCGGGCTGGCGCGGCGACCACAGCCGCGGGTCGTCGAGCACGACCGACGCGCTGACGCTGCGCGACGTGCCGCTGCCGACGCCGGCCGGGCCGAAGTCCAGCGTGCGCACGGTGCGCCCGGCGCGCGAGATGACGCCGCGCACGCTCACCGTGCGCGCCGCGCCGCGGTTGCGCACGCGCACGCCGATCGAGACGCGGGCGCGCTTGCCGGCGTCGCTCAGGCGCGTGCGGACCGTCAGCGCGCCGAGCTCGCTGGGGCCCAGCCGCATGAGCGTGACCGGCCGGTTCAGGCCGCCGTAGTTGAACCACGCGCGCGCCCAGCCGGTGTCGGCCTGGCGTTGCGGGCCGCGCCAGTCGACGCGCACGACGACCGTGTGGCGACCGGGCCGCAGCGCCGTCCGCGCGGTGAACGGCTCGTAGGCGCCGACGTGCTCGCGCACCCGCTCGCCGTCGACGTAGACCGTCGCCCGGTGGTGCGCGGACTCGAAGCGCAGTGCGTAGCGGCCCGCCACCGGCGCCTGGATCTCGCGCGCAAACCAGCCGACCGAGCCGTTGTAGGCGCGCCGTCCGGCGGCGCCGCCGTAGGCGCCGGCGTTCGGGGAGTGGGGGACGCGGACCGGCCGGCCGGCCCAGTCGCCGCGCGCCCAGCCGCCTTGGCGCCCGCGATCGCCGGGGTCGGCGCGGTAGCGCCAGTCGCGCAGGCTGATGACCGCGCTGCCGGCCGGCCCGTCGCCGGTCCGGGCGAGGGCCGCGGTGGCGCCGCCGCGCGCGCCCTTCCGCGGCGGATCCTCGCCGGGCAGGGCGACGACGAGCGCGACCGCGCAGGCGACGACGACGAGCAGCGCGGCTGGAAGGAGGCGGCGGAGCATCCCTGGTGCAACGCGAGACTAGATGGTTGGTCGCGCGCCGCCACCGGTCGTGCGCCATCGGTGGGTCTCGCGTGAACGTGCAGCGTTCATGCGAGCCCCACTAGGATCGCGCCGGGGCCCACCGGCCCCACCGCGCCCGTGACCCCGCGCATCCTCATCCTCTCGTGGGAGTACCCGCCGATCGTGGCAGGCGGCCTCGCGCGCCACGTCCACAAGCTCTCCGAGGCGCTCGCCGCGCAGGGCGTCGAGGTCCACGTCCTCACGCGCGGCGCGCGCGACCACGTCGCCGAGGAGCTGCGCGGCGGCGTCCACATCCACCGCGTCGCCGAGGATCCGATGCCGCGCGACCTCGACGCGTTCGTGGCATGGGTCGAGGGGATGAACTCGCACATGCACGCCGCCGGGCGCCAGCTCGGCAAGCGGCTGGCCTTCGACGTCGTCCACGGCCACGACTGGCTCGTCGCCGGCGCGGCGGCCGGGCTCGCCGAGCGCCTGCGCTGCCCGTACCTCACGACGATCCACGCGACCGAGTACGGCCGCCACCAGGGTTGGGTCGACAAGCACCCGCAGTCCTACATCCACGGGATCGAGACGTGGATGGCGCGCCGCGCCGACCACGTCATCACGTGCTCGCACTACATGCGCGGCCACGTCGCCGACGTCTACGAGATCGACGAGCGGCGGGTCACGGTGATCCCCAACGGGATCGATCCCGCCGACCTGCAGCCCGTCGCCGACCTCGACGAGCTGCGCGCGCGCTTCGCCACGCCCGCCGACCGGCTCGTCCTGCTCGTCGGCCGCCTGGTCTACGAGAAGGGCTTTCAGATCGCGCTCGACGCGCTGCCGCAGGTCATCCGCCGCGCCGGCCGCGTGCGGTTCCTGATCGCCGGCTCCGGCACCCATCAGGCCGAGCTGGAGCAGCAGGCGCGCCGCCTCGGGCTCATGCGCCACGGCACGTTCCTGGGCTGGATCGGCGACGACGTCCTGCACTCGCTGTACCGGATCGCCGACCTCTGCGTGGTGCCGAGCATCTACGAGCCGTTCGGCCTCGTCGCGCTGGAGGCGATGGCGAGCGGCTGCCCGTGCATCGTCGCCGACACCGGCGGGCTGCGCGAGGTCGTGCCCGACAACGACGCCGGGCTGCGCTTCCGCTCACGCGACCCGCGCGCGCTGGCGCGGATGATGCAGCGCGTGCTGACCGACGGCGCCCTGCGCGAGCGCCTCGTCGCCGAGGCCTCGGCGCACGTGCTGCGCTTCGACTGGGCCGACGTGGCCGAGCAGACGGCGACGGTCTACGCCACCTTGGGCGCGTCGCCGGGTGCGACGAAGGTGGCGCGGCGGCCGGCCTGAGCGTGTGGGTCAGGAGCCGCCGGGCGGGCGCTTGCGGGCCCAGCGAGCGCGGATCTCGTCGTCGTCCTTCTTGTCGCCGCGGCCGGAGACGATGGCGACGATGATGAGGCCGGTCGCGAGCGCCGGCATCAAGATGCCGAACGTGAACAGCAGGCCGACGGTGTCGGTCCAGATCCCGCGTGCGGCTCCGTCGGAGGCGGCGATGATGGCGGCGAGCATTGCGCGCGCAAGCATACTCAGCCGGGCCCGGGCGGCGGTGCGCCGCGCGCGCTCGGGTGGCGGCCGTCAGACCGCCGCTTCCCGGGCGGCGGTGCGCCGCGCGCCGTCGCGGCGTCGGCCGTCAGCCCGCCGGCGGCGTGACCGATTCGCCGATCCACGCCAGGTAGTCGGCCGACCCGCCGGCGACGTCGAGCGCGACGAGCTCGAAGGTGTCGTAGGGATGCAGCTCGCCCAGCGCGGCGTCGAGCGCCGGGATCGCGCCGCGCGTCGTCTTGATCACGAGCAGCGCCTCGTCGTCGTGCTCGACGGCGCCCTGCCAGCGGTAGACGGACCGCACCCCCGTGACGATGTTCACGCAGGCGACGAGCTCGCGCGCGACGAGGGCCTCGGCGATCGGGCCCGCCTGGTCGGGCGGGGTCGTGACGAGGCAGACGACGGCATCCATCGTCCGACGGACGGTAGCGATGAGTTTCGGGGCGGCGCGCCGTCGAAGGGACAAGCAACCGATCGCCGGGAGGCGCACGTGGGCACCATCGTCGTTACGGAGTTCGTCACGCTGGACGGCGTCATGGAGGCGCCGGGCGGAGAGCCGACGCACCGTCACACCGGCTGGGTGGGCGACCACTTCGGCCCGCAGGTGGGCGAGTACAAGCTCAACGAGATCCTCGAGGCCGAGGCACACCTGCTCGGCCGCGTCACGTACGAGAGCTTCGCCGGGGCCTGGCCGCAGCGCGACGACCCGCAGGGCTTCGCCGCGAAGATGAACGCGATGCCCAAGTACGTCGTCTCCTCGACGCTCGACGCGCTCGACTGGAACAACTCGACGCGACTGGAGGGCGACGTCGTCGAGGCGGTGACGCAGCTCAAGGAGCAGGTCGACGGCATCATCCTCGTCGCCGGCAGCGGCACCCTCGTGCACACGCTCATCGAGCACGACCTCGTCGACGAGCTGCGGCTCATGGTCTTCCCCGTCGCGATCGGCTCCGGCATGCGCGTCTTTCCGAAGACAGAGAAGAAGACGTCGCTGCGGCTCACGCACACCGAGGCGCTCGACGACGGGGTGCAGGTCAACCACTACCAGCCGGCGTAAGCCGCCCAGGGCACGTACCGCGCGGCTTACCATCGAGACCATGGCCTCCGCCACCGAGGCGCTCAGCGACGCGGTCCTGGCGATCGCCGCCGAGCACGCCGTCGAGCCGGTCCTGCAGAAGCTCGTCGACGCCGCGCGCGAGCTCGCCGGGGCGAAGTACGCGGCGATCGGCGTGCCCGACGGCGCCGGCGGCTTCGCGCGCTTCATCACGTCGGGCATGAGCGACGCGCTGATCGCCTCGCTCGGCGAGCTGCCGCGCCAGCACGGGCTGCTCGGCGCGATGCTCGAGTCCGCCACGCCCTACCGCACCGCCGACATCCGCGAGGACCCGCGCTTTCGCGGCTGGTGGCCGGCGACGCACCCGTCGATGAGCTCCTTCCTCGGCGTGCCGATCGTGTCCGGCCGCGGCGACGTCGCCGGCGCCTTCTACCTCACCGACAAGGAGGGCGCCGCCGAGTTCTCCGACGACGACCAGCGGCTCATCGAGACGTTCGCCGCCCACGCCGCGCTCGCGCTGGAGAACGCGCGGCTGCACGAGCGCTCGCGCGAGCTGAGCATCGTCGAGGAGCGAAACCGCCTCGCCCGCGAGCTGCACGACGCCGTGACGCAGAAGCTCTTCGGCGTCGTGCTCGCCGCCGAGTCCGGGACGGCGCTGCTCGGCCAGGACCGGCCCGGCGCCGAGACCCAGCTCGTGCTCGTGCGCGAGCTGGCGCGCGAGGCGATGGAGGAGCTGCGCTCGGTGATCGTGCATCTGCGTCCCGCGGCCCTGGAGTCGCAGGGCCTTGCCGAGGCGCTCGGCAAGCACGTCGAGGTGCTGCGCCGGGTGCACGGCCGCGACATCGCGCTGGCGGTCGAGGGCGCCGCGCCGGTGCCGGCGGCGATCGAGGGCGACGTCTTTCGGATCGCCCAGGAGGCGCTGCACAACGCGCTGCGCCACGCCGGCCCGGCGCGGATCGACGTCACGCTGCGCTGCGGGCCCGGCCGTGTGGAGCTCGAGGTGCGCGACGACGGCGCCGGCTTCGCGCCCGCCGCACCCGGTGCGCGCTCGCGCTCGCTGGGGCTGACGACGATGGCCGAGCGCGCACGGGCGGCCGGCGGGACGCTGACGATCGACGCCGCGCCCGGGGCCGGAACGGCCGTGCGCCTCGTGGTCGAGGCGGCGCCGTGATCCGCGTGCTCATCGCCGACGACCACGCCGTCGTGCGCCAGGGGCTGCGGACGTTCCTCGAGCTGCAGCAGGACATCGAGGTCGTCGGCGAGGCGGTCGACGGCGAGCAGGCGCTGATCGCGGCGGCCGAGCTCGAGCCCGACGTCGTGCTCATGGACCTCGTCATGCCGGGCATCGGCGGCGTCGGCGCGATCGAGGCGCTGCGCGCGAGCGGGTCCGCCGCGCGGGTCATCGTCCTGACGAGCTTCCTCGACGAGGACAAGGTGCTGCCCGCCGTCCGCGCCGGCGCGGCCGGCTACCTGCTCAAGGACGTCCAGCCGGCGGACCTCGTCAGCGCGATCCGTACCGTCGATGGCGGCGAGGCCCTGCTGCACCCGGCGGTCGCGGCGCGCGTCCTGCGCGAGCTGACCGCCGACGGCAGCCGCCGCGCGGCGGCCGACTCGCTGACGGCGCGCGAGCGCGAAGTCCTGGCGCTCGTCGCCCGCGGCCGCGCGAACAAGGCGATCGCCCTGGACCTCGGCGTCGCCGAGAAGACCGTCAAGACGCACGTCGGCAACATCCTCGCCAAGCTCGGCCTGTCGGACCGCACGCAGGCCGCGCTGTACGCCGTGCGCGAGGGGCTGGACTGAGCCTGAGATTCAGGCCAAGGCCGTTGCCGGGCCGGTGTGTCGAATCCGTGTCGCTCCGCGTGCACGATTCGAAACACCGCCCCGGCCGGTCCTAGGACCAATTGCCGATGGTGATCTCGGCGGCGGCGCACGTAGCGTCGCCGCCATGCACACACCGACACTGACCGAGGCCGTGCGCCGCGAGCTGCTCGTCCGCTCGCAGGTCACCGAGAGCAGGCACCGCTTCGGCGGCATCGAGTTCCGCCTCGGCCGCCGCGAGCTCGGCCACCTGCACGGCGACCGCATGGCCGACCTCCCGTTTCCCCGCCCGGTCCGCGACCGGCTCGTCGCCGAAGGGCGCGCGGAGCCCCACCACGCGCTGCCGGACTCCGGCTGGGTGACCCGTGGCGTCCGCGGACCCGAGGACGTCGCAGCGATCGTCGAGCTGTTCGCGCTCAGCTACGAGCGGGCGCGGGCGGCGCACGGCGAGCGTGAGCGCGAGCGCCACCGCGAGGCGGCCGCGGCATGAGCCCGACCGCGGTCCTCACCGGCGCCTCGCGCGGCCTCGGCTTCGCGCTCGCCGAGGCGCTCGCCGAGCGCGGCTGGCGCCTCGTCATCGACGCCCGCAACGCCGACGACCTCGAGGCCGCCCGCGCGCGGCTCGCCGAGCGCACCGAGGTGCTGGCGGTCGCCGGCGACGTCGCCGACGCCTGGCACCGCGGCCGGCTGCTGTGGCTGGCCGGCGAGCGCATCGACCTGCTCGTCAACAACGCCGGCACGCTCGGCGCCAGCCCGCTGCCGGCGCTCGCCGACTACCCGCTCGACGTGCTGCGGCAGGCGTTCGAGGTCAACGTGCTCGCGCCGCTCGCGCTCGTCCAGCTCGCGCTGCCGCGGATGGCGGTGGGCGGCCGCGTCGTCAACGTGACCTCCGACGCCGCCGTCGAGGCGTACGAGGGCTGGGGCGGCTACGGCGCGTCGAAGGCCGCGCTCGAGCAGCTCTCCCGCGTGCTCGCCGTCGAGCGGCCGGACCTGCGCGTCTACTCCGTCGACCCCGGCGACATGAACACGCGCATGCACCAGGAGGCCTTCCCCGGCGAGGACATCTCCGACCGGCCGCCGCCGAGCGCCAGCGTGCCCGGCCTGCTCGCGCTCGTCGACGGCGACGTGCCGAGCGGGCGCCACCGCGCCGCCGAGCTCGCCCACGCGCTCCATGCCTGACGGCGCCGGCGCGGTCGTCGCCGCGACCGCCCGGCGGCGCGAGGCCGGCGAGCCCGCCGAGGCGCGCGGGCTGGCCCGCGATGCGGTGCGCATGCTCGTCGCCACGCGCGACGGGCTGGCGCACGCCCGCGCCCGCGACCTCCCGCACCATCTGCGCGCCGGCGACGTGCTCGTCGTCAACACGTCGGCCACCCTGCCCGCCGCGCTGCCGGCGCAGCGCGCCGACGGCACCCCGCTGCGCCTGCACCTCTCCACGCGGGTGGGCGGCGAGCGGCGCTGGGTCGTCGAGCTGCGCGCGGGCGGCGAGCGCTTCGCCGGCGGGCGCGCGGGAGAGCGGCTGGCGCTGCCCGGCGGTGCACGGGCGCGGTTGCTCGCGCCCTACCTTTCCGGCGCCCGGCTGTGGCTGGCCGAGCTCGACACCGGCTGGACGCCCCTGCTCGACTACCTGAGCCGCCACGGCGCGCCGATCCGCTACGGGTACATGACGCGGGAGTGGCCGCTGGCCGACCACCAGACGGTGTTCGCGACGCAGCCGGGCAGCGCCGAGATGCCGAGCGCCGGCCGCCCGTTCACGCCGCGGCTGCTCGGCGCCCTCGACACGCGCGGGATCGCGATAGCGCGGGTGACGCTGCACACGGGCGTGTCGTCGCAGGAGGCCGGTGAGCTGCCCTACCCCGAGCGCTTCGCCGTCCCGCGCGCCAGCGCCCGTGCGATCAACGCGGCGCGCGCCGGCGGCGGGCGCGTCGTCGCGGTGGGCACGACCGTCGTGCGTGCACTGGAGACCGTGGCCCGATCCGACGGGACGGTGGCGCGCGGCGCGGGCTGGACGCGCCACGTCGTCACGCCGCAGACCGGCGTGCGCGCGATCGACGGCCTGCTCACCGGCTGGCACGAGCCGGAGGCGACGCACCTGCTCATGCTCGAGGCCGTCGCCGGCCGCACGCTCGTCGAGGACTCCTACCGCGCGGCGGTGGAGCACGGCTACCTCTGGCACGAGTTCGGCGACGTGCACCTCCTGCTGGCGTGAGAGCCGTCGTCCTGCGCGCCTTCGGGCCGCCCGACCGGCTCGTGGCCGAGGACGTGGCCGACCCGCAGCCCGGGCCCGGGCAGGTGCTCGTCGACGTCGCGGCGGCGGGCATCACGTTCGTCGAGACCCAGATCCGCGCCGGACGGCCGCCGCATGCGCACATGGCACCGGCGCTGCCGGCCGTACCGGGCAACGGCGTCGCCGGCGTGATCGGCGCGGCGGGCGCGGGCGTCGACGCCGGGCTGGTCGGCCGTCGCGTCGTGACCACGACGGGCGGGACCGGCGGCTACGCCGAGCGGGTCGCCGTCGACGCGGGCCTGCCGATCGCCGTGCCCGACGGCGTCGCGCTGACGACGGCCGCCGCGCTGCTCGCCGACGGTCGCACGGCGCTCTCGCTCTTTCGGGCCGCCGCGCCGCGCCCGGGGGATACCGTGCTCGTCGAGGCCGCCGCCGGCGGGGTCGGCGGGCTGCTCGTGCAGCTCGCGCGCGACAGCGGCGCGCGCGTCGTCGCCGCGGCCGGCGGCGAGCGCAAGCTCGCGCACGCCGCGCAGCTCGGAGCGCACGTCACCGTCGACTACACGCGGGCGGGCTGGGAGCTGGACACCGGCGCCGAGGGCGTGGACGTCGTCTTCGACGGCGTCGGCGGCGCGATCGCCGCCGCGGCGTTCGGGCGCCTGCGGCGCGGCGGACGCTTCGTCGCGTTCGGCATGGCCAGCGGGGATTTCGTCGGCGCGCAGGACGCCGACGGCGCCGGCGTCACGCTCGTGCGCGGCGTGCCGCTGACGCCCGAGCGCTCGCGCGCGCTCAGCGGCGAGGCGCTCGCGCTCGCCGCGACCGGCCGGCTCGTCGCCACCATCGGCCAGACGTTCGCGCTCCACCAGGCGGCCCAGGCCCACGCCGCGATCGAGTCGCGCCGGACGATCGGCAAGACCCTGCTGCTCACGTGAGGCCGCCGACGCATAACCTGCGCGCATATGCGCCTGACGACCTTCCTGCCGCCCGGCTCCGAGAAGCCGCGCGCCGGCCAGATCCGCGACGACGAGGTCATCTCGTTCGTCCTCAAGCGCGAGTCGGTCCTCGAGCGCCTGCGCACGAGCGACTTGGACCCGGCGCTCGGCGAGCCCTATCCGATCGCCGACGTGACGCTGCTGGCGCCCGTGCCGCGGCCGCGCGCGATCTTCGGCATCGGCCTCAACTACGCCGCGCACGCCAAGGAGCAGGGCAAGGAGCTGCCCGAGTTCCCGATCGTCTTCATGAAGCTGCCGAGCTCCAGCGCCCCGCCCAACGGCGCCGTCACGTGCCCGGACGTCGTCAAGCGCCTGGACTACGAGGGCGAGCTCGCCGTCGTCATCGGCGAGGGCGGCAAGATCGCCGGCTACGCGGTCGCCAACGACGTCAGCGCGCGCGACCTGCAGCGCCGCGAGCCGCAGTGGACGCGCGCCAAGGGCGCCGACGGCTTCTGCCCGTGGGGACCGTGGATCACGACCGCCGACGAGGTGCCCGATCCGCAGAACCTGCAGATCACGACGCACGTCAACGGCGAGCTGCGCCAGGACTCCTCGACGAGCGACCTGGTCTTCGGGCCGCAGGCGATCGTCGACTTCATCGCCGAGACCTGCACGCTCGAGCCCGGCGACCTCATCCTCACCGGGACGCCCAGCGGCGTCGGCATGTCGATGGACCCGCGGCAGTTTTTGTCGTCGGGCGACGTCGTTCGCATCGAGATCGAGTCGCTCGGCGCCATCGAGCATGTCATTGCCTAGCCTGGATCCGCGGCTGAGCGAGCTGCTCGGCGAGCTCGCGGACCTCGGCCACGTCGGCCACGTGCTCGCGTGGGACCAGCAGGTGATGATGCCGTCCGACGGCGGTCCGGCCCGCGCCGAGGCGATGGCCACGATCACCCGCCTGCACCACGACCGGCTCGTGTCGCCCGAGCTCGGGACGCTGCTCGACGCGGCCGCCGCGACCGAGCCGCGGATGGTCCGCCCGATCCGCCGCGACCACGACGTCGCGCGCCGCGTCCCGGGCGAGCTGACCTCCGAGATGTCGCGGGCGGGCTCCGACGGCTACGCCGCCTGGCTGCAGGCGCGCGAGGACAACGACTACGCGACGTTCGAGCCGGCCCTGCGGCGCAACATCGAGCTCTCCCGCCGCTACGCGGAGTGCTTTCCCGAGGCCGAGCATCCCTACGACCCGCTGCTGGACCGCTTCGAGCCGGGCACCACCGCGGCCCAGGTCACGGCGCTCTTCGTGCGCCTGCGCGAGGGCCTCGTCCCGCTGCTGTCGCAGATCGCGATGCAGCCCGCGCGCCAGGCGTTCACCGGCGAGTTCCCGGTGGCCGGCCAGCGTGAGATCGGCATGGAGATCATCCGGTCGATGGGCTTTGACACCGACGGCTGGCGCCTGGACGACGCCGTGCATCCGTTCGCCGCCTCGCCGGCGCGCAGCGACATCCGCGTCACGTCGCGCTTCGACGACCACACCCTCACCGGCCTGTTCGCGCTCATGCACGAGGTCGGCCACGGCCTCTACGAGCACGGCATCGACCCCGACCTGGAGCGCACGACGCTCGGCACCGGCGTGTCGCTCGGCGTGCACGAGTCCCAGAGCCGGCTGTGGGAGAACCTCGTCGGCCGCAGCCCGCAGTTCTGGACGCACTGGCTGCCGCGGATGCGCGACCGCTTCCCGCTGACGCTGCGCGACGTCGACCTCGACACGTTCATCCGCGCGGTCAACATCGTGCGTCCGACGCTCATCCGCGTCGAGGCCGACGAGGTGACCTACTCGCTGCACGTGATCCTGCGCTACGAGCTCGAGCTCGCGCTCGTCGAGGGCACGCTCGACACCGCCGACCTGCCGGCCGCGTGGGCGGCGAAGATGAAGCAGTTCCTCGGCGTCGACGTGCCCGACGACCTGCGCGGCGTGCTGCAGGACATCCACTGGTCGGAGGGGATCATCGGCTACTTCCCCACCTACGCGATCGGCAACGTCCTCGCCGCCCAGCTGTGGCGCGCCGCGCACGCCGACATCCCCGAGCTCGACGAGGAGATCAGCCGCGGCGAGCTGGGTGCGCTACGCGTCTGGCTGCGCGAGAAGGTCCACCGCCACGGGCGGCTGCTGTCGCCGCCTGAGCTCGTCGAGCACGCCGTCGGCGCGCCGCTGGATCCCGAGCCGATGCTCGAGCACCTGCGCGCGAAGTACGGCGCGCTGTACGCGCTGTAGACCGCCCTCGAAACCCGTCTTCGCGCCGCGGACGCGGGCGCCGGTCCTCAGTGCTGCTCGAGCACGCGGTCGATGAGGCCGTACTCGACGGCCTCCTCGGGCTTGAAGAAGCGGTCGCGCTCCATGTCGGCGCGGACCTGCTCCTCGGTCTGGCCGGTGTGGTGGGCGTAGATCTCGTCCATCCGCTTGCGCGTCTTGAGGATCTCGTTCATGTGGATCTCGATGTCGGTCGACTGGCCCTCGAAGCCGGCCGACGGCTGGTGGATGAGCACGCGGCTGTTGGGCAGCGAGAAGCGCTTGCCCTTCGCGCCGGCGGTCAGCAGCAGCGAGCCCATCGACATCGCGACGCCCATGCACATCGTCTGGATGTCGGGCTTGACGAAGTTCATCGTGTCGTAGATCGCCAGACCCGCGTAGATCGACCCGCCCGGCGAGTTGATGTACAGCGAGATGTCCTTCTCGGGGTCTTCTGACTCGAGATGCAGCAGCTGAGCGACGATGAGGTTCGCGACCTGGTCGTTGATCGGCGTGCCGAGGAAGATGATGCGCTCGTTGAGCAGGCGCGAGTAGATGTCGTACTCGCGCTCGCCGCGCGCACTGCGCTGAACGACCGAGGGAATCAGAGGCATGCGGGCATCCTAGTGAGCCGCCCCCACTAGCCTGGACCGGGTGACCAACGCCCTCAGCATCCGCGGTCTCACGAAGCGCTACGACGCGCACCGTGTGGGACCGCCGTGGCCGCTGCGCCGTGGCGAGGGCACGGGCGCGAGTTACGAGGGCGGGTTCCTCGCCGTGCAGGACTTCGACCTCGACATCGAGGACGGCAGCTTCTTCGGTCTGCTGGGCCCCAACGGCGCCGGCAAGACGACGCTCATCAGCGCGGTCTGCAACCTCATCCGGGTCACGAGCGGCGAGATCGAGGTCTTCGGCGAGCCGCACGACTCGATGGCGGCGCGGCGGATGCTCGGCCTCGCCGAGCAGGACGTCAACCTCGATCGCTTCCTCGACGTCGAGGAGACGCTGCTCTACCACGGCGGCTACTTCGGGATGAAGCGACCGGAGGCGCGCCGCCGCGCGCGGGAGATGATGGACGTCTTCGACCTGCGCGCGAAGGCCGGCGTGCGGGCACCCAAGCTGTCGGGCGGCATGCGCCGGCGCCTGTTGCTCGCGCGGGCGCTGATGCACGAGCCGCGGCTGGTCATCCTCGACGAGCCGACCGCCGGCGTGGACTTCGAGCTGCGCCTGGAGCTGTGGCGCTACATCCACCGCCTGCACGACGAGGGCACGACGATCCTGCTGACGACGCACTACCTGGAGGAAGCCGACGAGCTCTGCGAGGAGATCGCGCTCATCCGCGGCGGGCGCCTGATCGCCCGCGATTCGGCCGATGGCCTGCGCGCATCCTACGGCGTCGACTCGCTCGCCGACGCGTACGTACGCGCGATGGGCGCCGCTCCTGCAAACAACTGACCGCGCACCGCCGAACTTTAGGGTACGTTTCGACTACCTTTACCAGGGTACGGTCGGGGTTGGATCCAGCATTCGCGACAGGGATCGGTGGGCGCGAGTGCAACACGAGTGGGAGGGAACACCGCATGACCCGTAAGAAGCTCGGGGCATTTGCGCTAGTTATCGGCAGCCTCATCATCTTTGCTCTGCCCGCCGGCTCGTTTGGCAGCACGAGTGCCGAACTGAAGGCCGCGCGCGAAGCGCTCGTGAAGGCGGGTCAGCAGTTGCAGGCCGGTCTTGAGAGCACCGTCCAGAAGACCGGCGAGGCCACGGCGGGTCTCATCAACAAGACCAAGTCCGCGACGAAGCAGGCGACATCGGGCAAGACGCGCGCCACCGCGACAGATCCCGCCGACCCAGCCGCCGACGCACGGCACGAACCCGCACGGTCAGGGCACCGTCGCCGTCGTCGACATCGACCCGAGCTCCGAGCGTCCGCTGGCCGCCGACCCCGACGGCGGGGACTCCGGCGAGGACGTCGTCGTGGGCCGCGCCCGCGGCGAGCAGAACGCCGACGGCACGTACCACGGCCACATCTCGGCCGTCGGACTGTTCGGCAACGACGTCATCCCGGTCGACACCGCCCAGGGCGAGACGAAGGACGGCCCGCTGCAGAGCCTGCAGGCCAACGTGCTCGACCCGCTCTGCACGAACACCAACCAGCAGGTCTGCCTCACGGTCCTGCGGATGCACAGCGAGACGACGGCCTCCGGCTCCACCAACGACTTCGCCGTCGCGCGGGCATCGCTGCTCGGCCTCGGCGTCGGCGCGGCGGACAGCCAGGGCGTCATCGCGACCCAGCAGCCCTGCCAGGCAGCGGGCGGCGCGGCCAACACCGCGAACGTCAGCTCCAGCGCGGGCACCGCGATCGCCCAGGTCGCGAAGTCCAGCAGCACCTCGAGGTCCTGCCGCGGCGTCGCGCCGGTCGTCACGAACACCTCCGAGGTCATCGGCCTCGGCGGCACGGGCGTGCCGCTGCCGGCCGCCGGTTGTGCCAACGGCACGCCGGACACGCAGACCGGGCTGCCCGGCCTGCTGCCGATCATCTGCAACGCAGAGGAGCTGGTGGGCAACAACGCCGCCGTGCGTGAGGCGCTCGACGTCTTCGCGCTGCAGGTCGGCACGAACTCGCTGCTGAAGGAGACCACCGCGGCATCCGAGTCGCTCAGCGTGGCCCCCGAAGCCGGCCCGCAGTGCCAGGACGGCGAAGACAACGACGGTGACGGCGTCATCGACGCCAACGACCCCGGCTGTCACAGCGATGGCGATGCCACCAACACGGCCTCCTACGTCGCGACCGACGACGACGAGCGCGACAGCGGCGCCGGCACGGGCGGCTCCGGTGACACCGGCGGCGGCGGTGGCTGGCGACGACGGCGGCGACACGCAGTGCGCCGACGGCCGTGACAACGACGGCGACGGCGTCATCGACGCCGACGATCCGGGCTGTCACGAGGGCAACGACATCAACAACCCGTACAACCCGGACGATGACTCCGAGGGCAGCGACGGCGGCGCCGGCGGCGGCGGCGACGCGGCTCGGGCGACCTCGACAGCGGCGCTCTGCCGTTCACCGGCACCGACGTCATCGGCATCTCGCTGGCCGGCCTGCTCGTCCTGGCGGGCGGCCTGCTGCTGCGTCGCCGGGAGGATGTGCGTACCGTCCGGTAGATGCCCCAACGCATCACCGCAGCGCTGACACGGCGCCGCCTCGGCGGCGCCGTGTTGTTGTTGGCGGGCCTCATCGTCGCCGCGATCGTGCTGTGGCCCAGCGGATCGGACGAGGACGCGATCAAGCCGCTGCCGGTTCGCATCGTCTCCGTACCCCCGCTGGGGCTCGGCTTTGCGCACCCGCGCGAGTGGAGCCGCAAGGTCAGCGGCGAGACGATTCGCCTCACGAGCCCGGACAACTCGCTCATCCTCATCTTCTCCTCGCCGTTTGACCGGCCCGGCGCCGCCTTCGCCAAGCACGAGGCCAAGACCGAGCTGCTCAAGCGCTTTGGGCCGGCGAAGATCGTCCACGAGGGGCGCTCGCCGCTCGGGCGCGCGGGCAACGTGCGCAGCTTCGAGCTCATCGGCGAACGCGAGGAGCGGTTCGTGCGCGCGCTCGTGTACGTCACCGCCACCAAGTGGCGCACCTACGTCATCACGATGCTCACGGGTCAGAACCCGTCGAAGCGCACGCTCTCGCAGGCGCGCACGATCCTCGGCACCGTGAACGTCAGCAAGCCGCGCAAGATCTAGCGTCACGACGCTGGCGCCCGGGCGCGAGGTACTAGCCTCGAAGCGGTGACCGCACTGCTCGATCGCCACCGCGGGCTGCTCGCACTCGCCGCCCGCGAGACCGATCGCGTGCTCAAGCTCTGGTCGCAGACGATCGCCGCGCCGGTCCTCGCCTCGTTTCTGTTCATCCTCGTCTTCGGCCTGTCGCTGGGCGGGCGCATCCGCCAGATCGACGGCGTCGACTACGACGTCTTCATCGTGCCCGGCCTCATCGCGATGGCGATGGCGCAGGCGGCGTACTCCAACAACTCCTCGTCGGTCTACCAGTCGCGAGCGGACCGCTACATCAACGACGTCCTGTCGGCGCCGATGCGCTCCTGGGAGGTCAACCTCGGCCTGTCGATCGGCGGCATCGTGCGCGCGCTGGCGATCGGCGGGGCGCTGTTCGTGCTCGCCCTCGCGGTCACCGACGTCCCCGTGCGCCATCCGCTCGTGCTGGTGCTGGCGGTCGCCATCCTGCTCGTCCTATTCGCCGCGCTGGGCGTCGTCGTCGGGGTATACGCAGAGACGTGGGACCAGGCGGGGTTCGTCAACAACATCGTGATCCTGCCGCTGAGCTTCCTCGGCGGCGTCTTCTACTCGGTCGACCTGCTGCCCTCGCCGTGGAACGAGGTCAGCCACGTCAACCCGATCTTCTTTCTCATCAACGCGGTCCGCTACGGCTTCCTCGGCACGAGCGACGTGCCGATCGGGCTCGCTCTCGGCGTCACGGCCGCGCTGGCCGCCGCGTGCGTCGCCTGGAGCGTCGCGATGTTCCGCTCCGGACGCCGGCTGAAGGCCTAGTGGCTCGCTGGGTCGCCCCCGGCGGACGGTGTGGCGGCCGTTCTGAAAAGGTGAGGACCGCATGTTCGCGCTGAACCTGCCGAACATCCTGACGGTGATCAGGATCCTGCTCGTCCCCGTGCTCGTCGTCGTGCTGCTCGGCGAGAGCGAGAACGGCGACCTCTGGGCGGCGATCGTCTTCGGGCTGGCGTCGGCGACCGACGCGATGGACGGCTACCTCGCGCGGTCGCGCAACGCGATCACGTCTTTCGGCAAGCTCATGGACCCGATCGCCGACAAGCTGCTGATCATCGCCGCGCTCGTCGCGCTGGTCTCGCTCGACCGGCTGGCGGCGTGGGTGGCGATGGTGATCATCGCGCGCGAGCTGTCGGTCACGGTGACCCGCATGCAGGCCACCCAGCACGGCCTGATCATCGCGTCGAGCTGGTGGGGCAAGGCGAAGACGATCGTGCAGGTCGCGGCGATCTTCTTCCTCATCGCCGCGGGCGATCCCTCGCCGGCGTGGGTCGACGGGCTCGTCTACGGAGCCGTGGCGATCACGATCGTCAGCGGCATGGACTACTTCTTCGGCCTGCGCCGCGTGCTGCGCGAGGCCGAGGCGCGGCGCGAGGTCGCCGGTGCCGGCGCGGCGGCGCCGGCGCCGACGAAGCCGACCGCGCCGTAGGGCTTGACCCGCGCCGCCGGCCTCAGTGGCCGGTGGCGTCGAGCCAGTCGCGCATCGACACGTGATGCAGCGCGTGCTCGCCGGTGGCGAGCTCGTGGCGCAGCTCGCCGAGCAGGCCGAAGCGCTCGGCCACGACGTTGTGCTGATGGATCGTCTCGAGGTTCTCCTGGCGGGCGCTGACGAAGTGCCCGTCGCTGAGATCGCTGAGCTGCTCGACGACCCCGCCGATCATCTCGCGCACGCAGTCCTCGACGAAGCGCGGGCGGCGGTGGGCCTTCTCGACGACGGCGCCCTCGTCGCTGCGCTTCATGAGCTCGTAGATCTCCGAGGACATCGAGCCCTCGACGATGTCCAGCAGCGTGCGGGCATCGATGTCCTTCGTGCAGCTCTCGGGCATGCCGATGTGCAACGTCCCGAGACCGCGCTGGTTGTGCGTCGCGACGGGCACGTGATCGAAGATCCGCTCGATCTCGGCCTCGCTGAAGCCGTCGTCGAGCAGGCGCCGGCGCGACGTGCCCTTGACGAGCTGCTGGGCGCAGGGGCAGGCGGTGATGCCCTGGGCGGCGACGCCGACGAGCCGGCGCGTGCCCGCGGCGGAGGCCACGGCGACGCCGTAGAGCGTGTAGATCTCCTGCGTCGGGATGCCCGACACCGGCGCCGGCTTGTGCTCGGGGTAGCGGGCGGCGACGGTCACCTCCGCCCGGGCGGCGTTCTGGCGATCGCGGACGAGCTCGGCGATGCGCGTCGCCAGCGCCTCGGCCTTGAACGTCGCCTCGCCGAGCACGACCTCGCCGATGACCTCGTTGACGACCTCCTCGAAGCGCGACATGTGCGCGCCCTTCTGCTGGGCGCCGAGATCGACGAAGCACTGCAGACGCGCCGAGAAGAGCTGCTCCTGCCCGTTCTGGCGGATGCGCACGATCTTCTCGATTCCGGTCACTCCGACCCGCGAGAGGCTGACGCGCAGGCCCGGCGTCTGGGCCTGCACGTCGGGGCCTGCGGCGCTCAGGCTCTGCGACATCCGGGCAGCGTATCGAGCGCTCCGTGAAAAACGCATTTGCGGAGCGCTATGCATGTGCTATCACTCACAAGCCCCCTCGACGGGGAACGGATATGGGGATAGGGCGCGAATGAACGCGGCGGGTTTCAAGGTCCGAGGGGGGCCGAACGATCAAGAATGAGGTTCTGCTGGCGGACGAGGCTCCGATCTACGAGCTCGACGAGCTCCGCGGTCTGATCTCCGATGGCCAGGAACGTGGCTTCTTGACCTTCGACGAGATCGCCACGGCGCTCGAGGAGGTCGACGTCACCAAGGAGCAGGTCCAGGAGCTGCACGGATATCTGTCCGAGCAGGGCATCGACGTCGTCGGCGCGGACGGACGCCAGGTCTCCTCGGAGGGGGCCCGCGTCGAGGCGGCGGCGCAGGCACGCAAGGAGGGCGCCGCCGGCGGCAACCCGGATACGCCGAAGAAGCCCGAGCTCGACCTGACCGTCGAGCCCTCGCTGGATTCGCTGCGCCTGTACCTGCGGTCGATCGGGCGCGTCCCGCTGCTCACCGCGGAGCTCGAGATCGCGCTCGCCAAGCGCATCGAGCGCGGCGACATGGACGCCAAGCAGCACATGGTCGAGGCGAACCTGCGACTGGTGGTCTCGATCGCCAAGGGCTACCTCGGCCGCGGGCTGACCTTCCTGGACCTCATCCAGGAGGGCTCGCTGGGCCTGATCCGCGCCGTCGAGAAGTTCGACTACCGGCGCGGCTACAAGTTCTCGACGTACGCGACGTGGTGGATCCGCCAGGCCGTGACGCGGGCGATCGCCGACAAGGGGCGCACGATCCGCATCCCGGTGCACATGGTCGAGAAGCTCAACAAGGTCGTGCAGGTCGAGCGCCAGCTCGTCCAGTCGCTCGGCCGCGAGCCGACGCCGGAGGAGATCGCCGACAACCTCGAGTGCACGCCGCGCGAGGTGCGCGACATCCTGCGCATGTCCCAGCAGCCGATCTCGCTCGAGCGGCCGGTGGGCGAGGAGGACGAGTCCGAGCTCGGCGACTTCGTCGAGGACGAGGCCGCCGTGTCGCCGTTCGACCAGGCCTCCGACAACCTGCGCTGCGAGAACGTGCGCCGCGCGCTGGCGGCGCTGCCCCAGCGCGAGCGCGAGGTGATCGAGATGCGCTTCGGCCTGACCGGCGGGCGGCCGCGGACGCTGGAGGAGGTCGGGCGCGCGTTCAACGTGACGCGCGAGCGGATCCGCCAGATCGAGAACCACACGCTGAAGAAGCTCGAGTCGCTGCCGGAGGCGCAGACGCTGCGCGACGCGTCCTGAGCCGAAGGGCGGGCGCTCGCGTAGTGGTTGGCATGCGGGCGTCGTGGGTCCTGGCTGCTGTGGTTGCGGTCGTGCTGGTCGTGGGTGCCCTGGCGGGGTGCGGCACGTCGGATGACGCTGCGCCGGCGCGTGAGCCGGCGGCCGCGCGCGATGCGAGCATGCAGCCGGCGGCGGCGGACCCCGATGCGGATGCGGATGCGGATGCGGGCGCTCGCCCTCCCGGCGGCGGGGTGCTGCGCGGGACGTATACGCGCCTCAACGGCCGGCGCGACGACCTCGCGCGCTACCGCGGCGATGTCGTGCTCGTCGTCAACACCGCGACGGCGTGCGGCTACACGCCGCAGCTCGAGGGCCTCGAGGCGCTCTACCGCGAGCGGCGTGGCGACGGGCTCGTCGTGCTCGGCTTTCCGGCCAACGACTTCGCGTCCCAGGAGCCGCGCTCGGACGCGGAGATCGCGGAGTTCTGCAAGGCCAACTACGGCGTGACGTTCCCGATGTTCTCCAAGTCGGTCGTCACGGGCGAGGGCGCGAATCCGCTGTTTCGCCGGCTGAGCGCGGCGGTGGGGGCGCCGGAGTGGAACTTCAACAAGTACCTCGTCGACCGTCGTGGCAAGGTCGTCGCGCGGTACGGAGCGGGGGCGGAGCCGGACTCGGACGAGCTCGTGGGGCGGGTCGAGGCGCTGCTCTGATTCCGTCCGGACCCGAACGTATGTTCCGGTGCATGGACGGTCGGATACTCACCGCGCACGCAGGGCGATATCGGCGAGTGGTCGGCGATCGGTTGGCTGATCGATCACGGCGCAAAGGATGTTCCTGCCGCTTCGGCCACAGCGCGGATGTCGATCTTGTCGCAGACCTCGGCGACCGCCTCGTCAGCGTCCAGGTCAAGACCTCGACGGTCAGCTCATAAGGCTCGATACGAGGTGACGCTCGCCACCCGCGGCGGCAATCGCAGCTGGAGCGGACTCGTCAAGCACTTCGATCTCGGCGCGCTGCGACTACCTGTTCGTTCACGTGGGCGATGGCCGGCGCTGGTTCATCCCGTCCGAGGCCGTGGCGGGTGGCACCGGCATCCTCCTGGGCGGACCGAAGTACGACATGTACGAGGTCGAGCCGGACCGTCCGCTGACCGTTCTGGCGAACGGTCGCGATCGGTACACTGGCCCGCCCCGGCGGGGTTCCGGAGCGGTCAAACGGGCGTGGCTGTAAACCACGTGGCTCTGCCTTCGCAGGTTCGAATCCTGCCCCCGCCACTGAGGTCCCGACAGCGCCGAACTTCGACGGTTGACGTGGGCGCCGTCGACGCCGTTTTGCGGCGACGCGCCAACCTGGCAGGATCCAGCGCGTCCCCGAGCCGAAGGAGTCGACATGGAATCCTCCGCGCCCGCGCGCGTCCTCGTCGTCGCACACCGGACCGCCGCCACGCCCGCGCTGCTCGACGCCGTCGCCGCGCGCGCCGCCGCCGGCCCGGCGACCTTCACGCTGCTCGTCCCGCGCGCGGCGCGCGGGCTGCACCGCGTCATCGACCCCGAGGACACCGACGAGAGCGAGGCGCAGGCCGTGCTCGAACTCGCGCTGCCGCTGCTCGAGGAGGCCGCCGGCGCGAGCGTCGAGGGCAAGATCGGCGATCCCAACCCCGTCGACGCGATCAACGACGCGGTCAACATCGACGGCTACGACGAGATCATCATCTCCACGCTGCCGGCGCGCGTGTCGCGCTGGATGCACCTCAACCTCCCGAGCAAGCTCACGCCGCTGGGCCTGCCGATCACCACCGTGACGGCGAAGTCCGCCAAGGCCGCGCGGGCGTAGCTCAGGCGGGCGCGTCGCGCAGCGCCCGGGTGGTCGACCAGAAGGGCCAGCTGCAGGCAGACCCCGACGCGGTCGCCGAGCGCGATCTCCGTCTCGAGCGGGCGTCGTCGAGCGCGGGGTTCAGGCTGGCCATGCCGGGCCGACGCCAGCGGCACGCCCTCATCCGCCGAGCCGCGATCGTCCCGGGCGCTAGGCTTTCGCGTCTGCCCTCCTAGCTCAGTTGGTAGAGCACTTCCATGGTAAGGAAGGGGTCATCGGTTCGAGTCCGATGGAGGGCTTGACCGGATCTCCTCGCTCAGGCGAGGACTCGCAGTCCTGCGGTCGCTTGATCTCGCCCTCGACGTGATAATCGACACCAACTCATGAGCCCCGTGCCGAGCATTCCCGCAGCCGAGGCGTGGGCGCGCGTTCAGCGCGGCGAGGCGCGGCTGCTGGATCTGCGCACCGAGCTCGAGCGACGGCGCTACGGCTGGCCACCTGGCGTTCGGCGCGTAGCGCTGGCTCAGCACGTCGTCCGGCCCGGCGGCCCGGACACGATCTACCTCTGTCAGCACGCCAACCGCTCCAAGCTCACCGGCCGCCGCGGCGCGAGCGAGGTCCGCGACGGTTGGCAGGGGTGGCTTGACGCCGGCCTCCCGGTCGAGCGCAGCTAGCTCCGACGCGCCCTGCGTCCGCGTCGCCACCCACGACCGCACCCATCGACGATCAGACCTCCACCGCCGATGGCCGGCGCAGATCGGATGGGACCGCCAGGCCGGCCGGCGCGGGCCCGGGTACGGACAGCTCACCCACTGCGTCTCCGAGCTCGATCGGCATGCCCATGATGCTGCCCCACTCGGTCCACGAACCGTCGTAGTTGCGCACGTCGGAGAAGCCGAGCAACGCGTACAGGACGAACCATGTGTGGGCGCTGCGCTCGCCGATCCGGCAATACGTGATCGTGGTGCGGTCCGTGCGGCCCAGCGCGCCATAGAGGGAAAGCAGCTCGTCAACCGGCTTGAAGCGGCCGTCGTGCTGGGTGGCGAGGGCCCACGGAACATTGACCGCCCCGGGGATGTGCCCAGGGCGTTGCGCCGCCTCCTCCGGGTAGCCCGGCTCGGTCAGGAGCTCGCCGCGGTACTCCTCAGGCGAGCGTACGTCGATGAGCTGGGCGCCGGCCCCGCGCGTGGCGAGCACGTGCCAGAATCCTGCGCGTGTCGCTCCATCCAGGCGCGGGCGCGGTGTCTGGCCCGGCGCAGCCAGCGGTTCATCTCGCGTCATCGGCAGGCTTCGGTTCAGCCACATCGGCCGTCCACCGTCGAGAATGTGCAGGCTCCGCAGGCCGTAGAGCCAGAACAGCCAGTAGGCGAAGCATGCGTACCAGTTGTTCTTGTCTCCGTAGAGGACGACCACGGATTGGCGGTCGATGCCCAGGCGTCGCCATAGGCGTCGGACAGCGTCCTCGTCGGGGATGTCGCGGACGAGCGGGTGTTGCAGGTCGGCCCGCCAGTCGATTCCGTGCGCCCCGGGGATGTGGCCGAGCCGGTACAGCAGCGGCTGCTCGTCGACTTCGACGATCACCAGGTGCGGCGCGCCGAGGTTTGCGGCAAGCCAGTCGCACGAGACCAGAACGCCGGGCGCCAAGGGCGCTCTGTCGTCGACGCTCACGGCACCGACCGAGCCAGGTACTCGTGCACGAGCCGGTGACCCTCGACGGTCAGCCGGACTCGTCCGCCCTCGGACCTCAGGGGCGCGCGCTTGCCGGCGAAGTAGCCCCCCAGCCCGCGCCTGTCGTAGGCGCACTCGGCCCCGATCGTCGCCAGCTCGTCTGTCGACGCGCCATGCGGACCGCGCTCGTACACCGCGAGCAGCACCAGGTAGTAGCGCTCGGGCCGCAGCCGCGCAGGGGGCGCCTCGTCCTCCTCGACGAGCCGAGCAAGCTCGGCGTCCAGTCGATCCAAGCCCTCCCGTAGTCGCCACAGCTGGGCGCGCAGAGCCAAGATCGAGGGCCCGCGCGTGGGCGGCCCTGCAGGCCCCCTTGCCGCTCGTGCGTCCTCCGCTGCCACGCGGCGATAGTAAGCCTTGTTGCTCAACCAGGCAAGACGTGATACATGTTCGTCGTGAAGCGTGATGCTTTAGGGAGAGCTTTTACAAGACCCCTTGCGGCAGGAAGCGCAAAGGTGGTCGAGGCTGCGCACACGAGTGCATGGAGCGCCGTGGACGCACCGGCGCCGCGCGCCGCGATCGACCGCGAGCTGCTGGTGTTCTGCGATCGCCCGATCATCTGCAGCGGTGTCGTCGGGCTGCTGCCTGAAGAATGGCGCGGATCCGCCGCCCGGCACGCAGAACTTCATTCGTTTGTCGGCGCGCTGAGCGAATCCACGGAACTTGCGCTCATCGATGCCAACGCCGGCGGCGCTCAGACATGTGCCGAGCTGACCGCGGCCGCCGCGGTGCCGCTCATCGTGCTCCTCGACCATGCCGACGCGCGGGTGGCGCCCGAGATGCTGCGCGTGGCAAACGCGGTTCTGCTGACCGAGGATCTGGATCGCGAGACCATGCGTCTCGCGGTCGGCGCCGCCCTGCGGGGACTGCGACTGTTCCCCGAAACCATCGACCTCATGGCCGCGGCGTCATCGACCCGCCCCGACCCACCTCCCGATCGGATGGACATGGCGCTCGCGCTCTTGGCGGCCGGCTGTCGCGACGCGGAGATCGCGAGCAAGCTCAACCTGAGCGAGAGCGCCGCCCGCAAGCTGGTCCAGCGGGCGGTGGCGCGCCTGGGGGCGCGGACTCGCTGCGAGGCGATCGTCAGGGCGATGGACCGAGGCCACGTGCAGTGAGGGCTATCGCCGATAGCGTGGCCCGAAGGGAGCTATGCCTCGTCGAGGACGGGCCGGCGATCATCGTCGTCGATCGGCGGCCGCTCGTGCGCGAAGGATTGATGGCTGTGGCCTCCGGCGCGGACGCAGGAGGCGTCCATGGGGTTTCGGCGCTCCCGGCCGCCCCCGTTCCGTGGATCTCGCCGATCGTGGTGCTGCTGGGCCTCGCGACCGGGGACGACCCCGTGACGCTCGTCGCGGAGACGCGAGAGCTGCTCGGGGCGCCGGTCGCCTGCGCCCTCTTCTGCGACGACCCCGACCTCGTCGCTGCGGCACTCGCCGCAGACGCCGACGGCTACCTCCTCATCGACCTCGCCGACAGCGACGCGATCGTCGATCTCATTGCGGCGGTGCAGGCGGGCGAGCGTACCCTGCCACCCGAGCTCGCAGGCAGCCGCCGAAGGCGCACGGGCCCGTCGATCCTCAGCGACCGTTGCGTGGAGGTCCTGCGCTGCCTGGCCGACGGCCAGCACGACAACGAGATCGCCGCGACCCTGTCGATCAGCGCGAGCTGCGTCCGCAAGCATGTTCGGATGGCGGAGCAGCGCCTGCATGCACGCACACGGCCGGAGGCGATCGCGATGGCCCTTCGTTCCGGCATCCTCTGACGTATGAGAACAGGACGCGACCGGTCCCGTTCATGCATTGGCGAAACGGCGGTCCGTTTCGACCCTTGCCGTGGCGCCTGTCGTCGAGCTAGCGTGCCGCTGGACCAAGGGCGACGGTCTGTGGCGGCCCACCGCGCCAGGCCGGTCGCTCCCACCCTGATCCCGCTCACCCCCAAATCGCCGGCCCTCCCCGGACGGTATGGGGGTGGCGGGAGGGGGGTCGAGGCCTGGCTGACCGGCCCGCCGTCCGCAAGCACATCGGGATCGCAAGGCGCAGCGCCGGCACCACGCACATGCCAGAGGAGATCACGATGGTCCTTCGCCCGGAGTGTCAGAACAGGAACATTTCGGTCCCGTTCTGCCAGTGGCGAAACGGATGTCCGTTTAGACCCTTGTCGGCACCTATGCCGTCGAGTTAGCTGTGTCTTTGGCAACTTGCTTTGTCTAGGACAACGGCCGGGGATAGGCCACGGGGAGGAGCATCCATGCATGACGCGCATTGCCGCGATGGCGGCGGTCGCTCGAAGCGCCTCGCGCTCGGAGCGACAACTGGCAGCGGCGGTGGCGTCCGCAGGGATAATGAGCGGTCTAACGGCCGCGCAGCCGGTATAATACCGGTAATCGGATCGGGAATATGAGAAATCTCGATCGGGAGCGCATCGGAACGAAGCCGACGGGGACGTCCGGCGAACTGACTTCAGGGGGGAAACGCATGACCAGACGCGAGGCGACTCGTACCCGCCGCAGCCTGTGGGCCGGCGTGCTGATCACGGGATTGATCGCTGCCGGCGCCGTCGGCAGCGCATCGGCGCAGGATCCGGCCAACGGCGACACGGGCCTCGGCGACCTGCCGATCAACCCGGCCTGGCTGGCCAACACGCTCGGCAACGCCACGAGCATCGGCGGCGTGAAGAACAACGTCACCGACGGGGCGCTCGCCAACCGCGACAAGGCCGTCGCGGAATGGAAGGCCGCCCAGGCCGCCTTCAAGGCCGGCACCGCGGCGCAGCCCAACCCGCTGGCCAAGCCCGCCTACAACGTCGTCTGGGCCTCCAAGCAGAACGTGGCCGACGTGCACGCTGACGTCATCTCGAAGTTCATCCAGGCGGCGACGGTCAACCCGCAGGGTCTGGCCGACATGCTCAACCCACAGTTCCTGCCCGGGTTGGACGGCTTCCAGGTCATCGACCTGCGGGCGAAGAACCTCGACGGCAGCGACAACATCGACTACGGCAAGGTCGTCAACTTCGTCCAGCTGCCGCTGCCGTGGGGCATCGAGAACGAGGCGCACCACATGCAGTACGAGTGGGAGGACGGCGACCCGATCCTGGCCGGCGGCCTGTACACGGGCACGACGCACGTGCTCGACCCGTCGGACATCCCGAACCTCAAGCTGCTCAACCAGATCCCGAACACCGCGACGCCCCAGGGCACGATCGCCGACGCCTACGAGAAGGGCCCCGGCGGGCGCTATTACCTGACGCTCATGGGCGGCCCGATGACGGACTTCGGCGGCTCTCCCGGTGCGATCGCCACCTTCAAGCCCGACGCGGCGAAGGGCATGGTCGTCGAGTCCGTATCGCCGGCCGGCACCGCGCTCGCGGGTGGCACGAAGCTCGGCAAGAACCCCAACGGAGTGCCTGAGCCCTGCTCGTTGCGCGAGTCGCGCCCGGTGGGCACGTGCGCCAACCCGCACGGGATCCAGTTCCGGCCCGACCTCGGCGTCGGCATGACCGCCGACTACGCCGAGCCGCGCGAGATCGTGCTCGACCCGGTCAAGACGCTCGACAAGTACGCGTTCCGGCCGACGGTCCGTACGTGGGACATCTCCGGTGCCAACGCCGGCAAGCCGAAGCTCATCGGCGTCGGTCACGTGCCCAACGGCCCGCTCGAGCCCGCCCAGCGCGCGCACGAGCAGTACGGGATCATGGAGGACGCCAAGACGTGGCCGAACGCGAGCAAGTACGGCGGCCCGGAGTCCAAGGGCATCTTCGCCGGCTCGATGTGCGGCGGCGGCGTCTTCTTCGTCCCGGACATGACGAAGGCCAAGGGCGACTTCTCCGACCAGATCGTGCAGGTCTGGAACGACGGCCTGTCGATCGCCCAGACGCCGCAGGGCAAGGGCGTCGACGAGCCGGGCGGCTGCGCCGGTGGCGCCTGGCACCAGGTATCGCCGAACAACCGGATGCTGTTCCGCGCGGTGCAGGGCCGCAACCCCGGGTCGGCGAACTACTTCGACCAGGGCCAGGCCAAGCTCGTCTACAACATCGACATCGGGCCGCTCATCGAGAGCGCGCAGGACGGCAAGGTCGACTGCGACCTCTCGCGCGGCATCCACACGGGCGGGTTGAACATGACCGGCCTGCAGCTGTTCCACAAGCTGTCGCAGGGCGAGACGGTCGCCGACTGCCCGACGTTGATCTCGGCGCTGCCGGTGAACGACATCACCAGCGGCGGCCCGCACTGGGGGGCGCTGGACAACCACACGCTCGATCAGAACGGCGTGCCGTGGCGGCTGACGTTCTCCAACTACTTCGTGTCACGCACGGGGGTCGACGGAGACCATCGCTTCTACAACGTCAACGTGGCGCCCGACGGGAAGATGAGCTACGACGAGACGTTCCGCGACGAGAAGACCGGTTCGATCGGCGTGAACTTCAACCGTCGCAACTGGCCGGGCAACCCGGATGCGGGCTTCTACAAGCCGCACTCCGAGCTGTGGGTCTGCCCGCCCGGCATCTGCCCGAAGGACGCCGAGCCCGCGGTCCGCGCGGTGGCGGCGTCCACGTGCCGCACCTCGATGACCGTGACCCTGAACAAGATCAAGGGCCGCAAGATCACCGGGGGCAACGTCACGTACGCCGGCAAGACCGTCAAGGCAAAGAGGAACAAGAAGACCGGCCGCTGGACCGCGAAGCTCAACCTGACGAAGGTCAAGGCGAGCCGGTTCAAGGTCGTCAAGAAGATCCGTGTCAATGGCCGCAAGAAGGCCGTGACCCGCCGCTCGTCGGTCACCCGCTGCCCGATCAAGAAGGCGTCCACGAAGAAGAAGACGACGTAGGCGCAGTTTGCGTCGCGTCCTGTTCGGCGCGGCCGTCGCGCTCGCCGCCCTCGCGGGCGGTGGGGCGACGGCCGCCTGGGCGCATCCCCTCCTCATCCAGGCGACGCCCCAGCCGGGCGTCGTGGCCAGCTCCGCACCCCGGTCGATCAGCGTCGCGCTGACCGAGTACGCCGTCGCGCGCGGCTCGCGCATCAGGGTCTTCGGGCCCGGCGGCGCGCGGGTCGCGGTCGGCCCCGTACGCGCGTCCGGGGGCGGCCGCACGCTGACGGTCCGGCCGCGGAGGGCACTGCCGAGCGCCGTCTACGACGTGCGCTGGAGCGTGCTGGGCGACGACGGTCACGTCGTCAGCGGCACCTTCGACTTCGGCGTCGCCGGGGCGAAGGGGGCGGCACCGCGCGGGGTCGAGACGCTCTCCAGCGGAGGCGGCGGCCGCGGCGGCGAGGACGCCGCCGCCGACGGCGTCGTGAAGATCCTCGGGCGCTGGCTGGGCATCCTGGCGGCCTCGGTGCTCTTCGGCGGCTTCGTCCTGCTGGCGCAGCTGCGCCGCCGCCTCGGCGACGCCGACGCCGCTTCCGACAACGACGTCGCGGGCGCCGCCACGCTGCGTGGGCTCGCGCCCGTCGCGTGGCTGCTCGTCGTGCTGGCCGCCGTCGAGGGCGCCCTCGCGGGCGCGACCTCGGGCACGGCCGGTGAGCTCGACCTCGGCCTGCTGACGGCGAGCGCGTCGGGCGTGTCGGACCTCGTGCGCGTGGTCGTCGTCGTGCTCCTCTCACTCGCCCTCGCGGCGACCCGGCGCCGTCGCCGCGTGCGCGACGCGCTGTACCTCGGCGGCGGCGCCGCGGTCCTGCTGACCTACGCGTTGTCGGGCCACGCGCTCGCCCTCCCCTCGTTCTGGGCGCTGCTGGACATCGGCGTGCACGTGCTGACCGCCGGGCTGTGGCTCGGCGGGGTGATCGCGTTGGCGCTCGTGACGCTGCGCGGCGGCGTCGCGCTGCGCGACGGCGCGCGCGCCTTCGCCCCCGTCGCCGGCACCGCGCTTGGCGTGGCGATCGTGACCGGCGTCCTCGCGGCCGTGCGCGAGGTCGACCGCTGGTACTTCCTGCGCTGGTCGGACTATGGGCGGATCGTGATCGTCAAGGCGATCCTCGTCGCGCTCGTGGCGCTCGGCGCCGCCTTCGCCTGGTGGCGGGCGCGCCGCGCCGACGGTCCCGGGCCGCGCCCGCTGCTGCTCCGCGCCGAGACGCTTGGCGTCCTGAGCATCCTCGTGCTGGCCGCGACGCTGTCGGGCCTCGCTCAGGGGCGCGGCCAGCCGCTGCCCGCCCAGCGCGGCACGCTCTTTCCCGGGCCGGCGTTCGGCACGGCGCTGCTGGCGAAGGCCAACGCCTCGGTCGGCCTGGCGCCGGCGCGCCGCGGCGCGAATGTCCTCACGATCGGCATCGCTCCAGAGCAGGCCGCGCCGCGGTCGGTGCGCGCGCGCTTGGTCTGCAACGACTGCGGTGTGGCGCCGGTGGCCGCGACACTGCGCCGCCGCGGCGGCCTGACGTGGTCGGCCCCGGTGCGCCTGCCCGCGGACGGCACGTGGTTTGCCTACGTCACGATCGACGGCGGCAGCGCCCCGCCCGTGGGGCTCGCCGTCGGCATCCCCGCGGCCGACGGCGCGCCGCCGGTGCACGTGCTCGCGGTCGCCGATCTCAGCGGCCCGTACGCCGAGCGCTGTCGCGCGCACGTGATCGGCATCGCGCTCGCGCTGGCGCGGCTCAACGCCGTGGGCGGACTCGACGGCGGACGCAAGGTCGCGCCGCTCGTGCTCGACAGCGGCGGGTCGGCGGCGGGCGCGGCGCGCGCGGCCCGACGTGGGCTGGCGGCCGATCCAATCGCGTCGGCGGGCAGCTGCGGCACCGGCGGCGTGGCGGCGGTCGAAGCCGCGTCGCGTGCGGGCGTGCCCGCCATCGTCGGCGACCCGGCCGTCGACCCGACGGCCGCAGAGGACGTCTTCCGCCTTGCCACCGACCCGTTCGCGCAGGGCGTCGCCTTCGGCCAGGTCGTGCGCAGCCGGGTGCTGGCCGCGGGCGAGCCGGGCGTCCGCACGGTCCTCGCCGACATCGGCGAGGACGCGCAGTCACAGCGCCTGCTCGCAGGCCTGCGGCTCGGGTTGCGCGCGTCGTCGGCGCCCAAGGGCGCGCCCGCGGCGCCGGGACCCGATCCACGGCTGGACGTCGTCGCGCCCGGGACGCTCGCGAAGCTCTCGCTCGACGCGCTCGAGCGCCGGCTCGACCGGCGCCGGACGACGGCGCTCGTCCTCGACGCGCCGGCCGGCGGCGGCGCCGACGCGCGCGCGATCGCGCGCCTGGGTGTCGATCGCGGCGCGCGCCTGGCGCCCGCGCCGCTGCTGTTCTCCGAGCGCGTCCTGTCGGAGACCTACGTGCGCACGGCGGGCCCGCTCGGGCGGATCGGCGCCATCCAGGGCATCAGCGAGGTCGCCACGAACACCGCCGACGCCGAGCTGTACAAGTCCGCCGTGCCGCTGCTGTTCCGCGGCGAGATCGCGTCGGTCGACGGGCTGCGCGGCTACATCACGGGCCTGGCGCTGCGCGACGCGCTGCGCGGCGGCACCGGTCGCGACGACATCGTCGCGCGCCTGCGCCGCCCGCGGGTGTTCAGCAACGCGCTGCTCGCCCCGTGGGACACGGCGCAGCCCGGCGCGGGCTCGCAGTTCGCGGTCGCGCTGCAGCCGCAGTTCCTCTCGCCGACGCTCGTGCCGACGTCGTTCGGCGGCGAGGCCAAGGACACCGAGTACTTCCCGCAGGGCAGTTGGACGGTGACGTCGGCCGTGCCGCTGGGGGTGACGGAGGGGCTGCGCGCCCCGCCGTTGGAGTAGTAGTGCGTTGTGGCACGGCCGGCGGCTGGAGGCAGCGAAATCCCGCCGCGGGCGGCCAGATCGTAGGCTCCTGTACGGACCGGGCACGAATCACGAACACATGAGGATCGGTGAACACAGCGACATGACAACAACGAAGATGGGCGATCCGTCGCCCACCACCCCGGCGCTTTCGACCGACGGCGCCGCAGCCGCGGACGCAACGGCCCCGCCGGCAGCCACGGTTCTCGGGCTGGACACTCGCGCTTGGCCGATCGAGCGTCTGGTCGTCCTCCTGGCCGGCGGTGTCACGCTGCTGACCCTGCTCCTGGGCCGCCACCACAATCCGCGCTGGCGCCTGATGACCGGCTTCATCGCCACCAACCTCGTCGCGCAGGCCACGATCGGATGGTGCCCGGCGAGCCTGTTGATGCGCCGGCTCGGCTTTCGCCGCGCGATCGACCGTGCGGGTGCGTAGACCCGGGCTACGGGCTACTCCATGGTCAGCGGACCCGCAGCCTCGCCGGCCATGAACTGACTCACGAACAGGTGCTCGGAGGCCAGCACCTCGTCGGCGGGCCCGTCCTCGACGACCCGGCCGTGCCACATGATCGCGATGTGCCGCGCGATGCGGCGGGCGCTGAGGATGTCGTGGCTGACGATGACGTACGTGCCGCCGTTCTGCTCGTGGATCTCGTCGATGAGCTCGCACAGCAGCGCTGTGCGAACCGGATCCAGCCCGGAGTCCGGTTCGTCGAACAGCAGGATCTCCGGCTCGAGCACGAGGGCCCGCGCGAACCCCGCACGCTTGCGCATCCCGCCCGACAGCTCGCTGGGGAGCCTGTGCCGGGCGGCTTCGAGGCCGACCTCGGCGAGGCGCGCCATCACCAGGTGCTCGATCTCGTCCTCCGTGTTGTCGCTGTGGATCCTGAGGGGATAGGCGACGTTGTCGAAGAGCGTCAACGAGCCGAACAGCGCGCCGTCCTGAAAGAGCACGCCGAAACGCTTGCGAGCCTCCAGCAGTTCGGGCCGGCTGAGCCTCGGGATCGACATGCCGTGCACGAGGACGTCGCCGTGGTCGGGGCGCATGAGCCCGACGATGTGCTTCATGCAGACCGACTTCCCCGTGCCCGACGGCCCCAGGATCATGGAGATCTCGCCCTTCGGCAGCCGCATGTTCATGCCGTCGAGCACCGCGTGTCCGTCGAAGGACTTGTGGACGTCGGCGAACTCGATCCCTGTCGTGGCCGCTTGCGTGTACGCGTTCGTCGTCATGGCTTGAAGGGCGTCAACCGCGGGTAGCTGCCCGGCACGTAGGCCTGGGGGGCGTAGCCGTCGTCCGGAGGCGTGTAGGAGTTGCCATCCACCCCGCCGGGAATGCCGAACGCCGTCGACGGGTCCACGAACATGTTGAAGCGTGCCCACTTGCCCTTGGCGTCGCCGTGGCTGCCCAGCGCCGCGGTCTGGGAGAACCACGCGGCGAGCGTGCGCTTGCGCGGCGCGAGGTACTGCACCATCGGCACGAGGTTGGCGAGCGCCGGCTCCAGGCCTCGCGCTGCGGGTCGCGCGACCTCGATGACGCCCTCGGCACGATCGAGGACGGGCAGCGCGGCGGTTCGCAGGCGGGGCAGGCCGCGGAGCACCTGCGCAGCGTCCCGCGCGACGGGCCGCAGATCGTCCAGTGCCGGCGTCAGCGCCGGCGCTGCGGCGCTGAGGTCGCGCACCAACGGCCGGGCCTCGACGAGCAGCGGGCGGGCTTCGGCCAACGTCGCTTCGGCGGTCGACAGGAGCTTGGGAAGCTCCCGAAGCCCGGCGTCCAGCGCCGCGTCGCGCGATGCAACCGCAGCGAGCGTGGCGCGGCCCGCGGACACGATCTCAGACACCGCGGCCTCGCGGCGGCCGAGCTCGCCGAGCACCGTGCGCGAATCCTGGATCGTTGCGGCGATCGTCGATTCCTGCCCCTTCAGCGTCGCGGTCAGCCCGCGCAACTGCCGGGTGAGCGCCGCAAGCTCTCCGACCGTGGCGTTCACGCGGCGGGGCGTCGCGGGATCGCGGGCGCCGCGCCCGAACGTGTCGGCGAGCGATCGCAGGCTCGTCATCGACCTGTCGTCCAGCGCCTCCAGCGCCTCGTCGAGTTCGACGCCCGGCCGCACCTGACTGCGCGCGATCCGCGCTCCGTCGGGCAACGTGCCCGCGCGCGAGCTGCCGGGCACGACGTCGACGAAGGCTTCGCCGAGAACCGTCTTCTGGCCGACGCGGACCGTCGCCGCCCGGTCGATCGGCGCGTAGCGGCCCTCGATGTCCAGTTGGACGCGGGCGCGGTCTCCCCGGACGTCGATGGCGCCGACCTCTCCGACCTTCACCCCGCGGATCAGGACGTCGGACTTCTGCGCGAGCCCCTGGCTGTCGGGGAACGACGCGTGGAGCTGGTAGTCGGCTCCGCCGCCGATCGACGGCCCTCCGAAGCGCCCCATGAGGAAGATGAACAGCGCGACGGCCAGGCCGAGGAAGACGATGAGGGCGAGGACGCCCGTGCGCGAGACCCGCAGGTTCATGGTCGGCCCCCGGACTTGGCCTTCGCCGTTGCCAGCGGATCGCCGGCGGCGCGCGTGGCGCCCGGCAGGCCTGGGATGAGGTACCGCGCGAGACACGCGATCGCGTTGTCCTTGCACGCCTTGAGCAGGGCGCGGACCGACTTGCGCTGGAGGCTGCGCAGCTCGGCACCGGTCGCGCCCGGGACGCCGAGGTTGGCCGGATCGGGCTTCTCGAAGAATCCGAGCCCGCGCAGGATGATGCCGTTGGCGTCATTGGTCGAGAAGACGCCGCTGAAGCGCTCGCCGAGCAGGCCGATGCCGTTCTTGTTCTTGTCGATGGCGGCGAGGATGGGATGCAGCCCGGCGACGGGCTCGCGGAGCGCTTCGGAGGTGGGACCGAGCTCCCTGAGAACACCGCGCAACACAGCCGTGGACTCGCCCCCGTCGCTGACGAGCCGGCCGAGGTCGTCGACCAGTCCCTGGCCGCTCGGTACGAAATCGCGCAGGCTGCGCAGCGTCTTGGGAAGTTGCTTGGCCGCCGGCCGTAGCTCCTCGAGCGCCGGTTGCAGCGGCTGCGCGAGCGCTCGCACGTCGGCGAGCGCGTCGCCCATCCCGTCCAGCGTGCGTGGGAGCTCGCGAACGCTCGCGGCGATCTCCGCGTCGCGCTCGGCCGTCGTCTGCAGCGTCCGGCGGCCGGCCGTGATCACCTGGCGCAGCGACGCGTCACGCTCGCCGAGCGTCGTGAACACGGTGTCGAGTTCGGTGACGAGTCCGGCGAGCAGCTCTGCGGCGGTCGGCGAGCGCGTCGGCGACCTGCGAGCTGGAGCTCACGGCGTCGTCCAGGCGCCCGAGCGCCTCGCGCAGCGGCGTCTCCCGACCGCGCAGGCCCGTGCGCAGCTGGCGGAGCAGGATCTGCAGCTGGGCGCGACTGTCCGCGTCGAGCGTTTCGAGCACGCGGTCGAGCTGCACGGGGGTGGCGGTCGCCGACGCGACGATGTGGTCGCCGTCCTCGAGCACGCCCCCGCGCGACCCCGGCGTGATCTCGACGGTCTGGTCCTGAAGCGCCGAGCGCGGGACGATCGCGACGCGGGCATCGCGGTGGACGCGACCCTCGGCGTCGTTGTCGAGCTCGAGGTCGGCGACGGCGCGACCGCCGGTGTAGCGCACCCCGGTCACCTTGCCCACGCGCACGCCCGCGATCGTGACTTCCCGCCCGCCGTTGAGCCCGCCGGCGTCGGTGAAGCTGGCCTTGAGCACGTAGGACTGGTGGACGAGCGGCATCGTGACGTTGTCGCTGGCGAACAGGTACACGACGAAGGCGAGGGCGGCCAGCGCCTGCACGACGATCGTGGTGCGCCCGAACGGGATGGCGCGAACGCCCAGACGTGATGTGCGGCGGGGTCCTCGTCATGGGTTGCACAGGTTGGTCTCGCGAGAGCAGGACTTCGGCCTGCTCGCTGATGCGCGCGATGGACGAGCACGGCACCAACGGCGCGCCGATTCCCGTGAAGAAGCGCGCGCTGAAGCGCGTGAAGTGGCCGGGCCCCGAATTGAGCAGCGGGGTGGTCGGTTCCTTCGTGAACGGGCGGAAGGCGCCGGCGCCGCCCTGGAACATCGTGATGAACTGCAGGTAGGAAGCCATGCCGAGGTTCGTCGGCTTCTCGAGCGCAGGCAGCAGCGAGGAGTCCAGCAGCGAGATGGTGGGATCCAACGTGCGCAGCAGCCGTGACGCCGCCGGCGAGCCGGTGCCGCCGGCGTGCAGGCCGCTGCGCAGGTCGTGCAGGAACGGCTCGGCGCGGGCCAGAACCGGTCGCGCGGAGCGCACGAGCGGCGTCACCTCGTCCAACGCGGGCTCCAGCTCGCGCAGGCCCGGACGCAGTTCGCCGCCGACGACCTCGACGCGGTCGACGAGACCGACGAGCGCGCGTCCGCCACTGTCGAGGTCGGCCAGCGCGCGCGGCAGGCTGCGCAGGCTGCGGTCCAGCGGCGCCCCCCCGTCTGCGTTCAGCGCCGCGACCGTGCGCCTGGTGCCGTGCAGCAGCGGCGTCAGGCTCTCCTGCTCCTGCGCCACGGCGGCGACCGTGTCGGCAAAGCCCTCGACGGCGCCGCGCAGCTCGGTCTGGGTGCGCCCGCGCGCGGCGCGGGCGCCGACGGCCAGCCCGCGGGTGAGGGCGGGCGCTCGGTCAAGCGTGCGGCGCAACCCGTCCTGTCCCTCTGGGCGCAGGATCCTCGACAGCGACTCGACGTCGCTGGAGATCGCCTCGCGTACGTCGGGCACGGCGAATCGCAGCGCCTCGTCGAGCGCGACGAAGTTGTACGCGCGTGCCCGTGGGATCACCCGGTCGCCGAGCTTCCCGCTGCCGGCGCTGCCGGGATCCAGGTCGATGAACGCCGCTCCCTCGAACGCCGTGCGCGGCCGCAGGTGGGCGCTGGCGTCGCGGCCGATCGGCCCGGCGTCCGGATCGATGCCCATGACGACGATGGCGTGGTCGCCGGCGCGCTTGACGTCGGTGACCTCTCCGACACGGGCACCGGCCATCCGCACCTCGGCACCGGACACGCCGATCGTCGCCGCGTTCTTGAAGTTCGCGCGGACCGTCAGCTCGCCGGCGAACGGGTTCGGCTTCACATAGGCGACGACAGCGAGGAGGATCGCCCCGGCGACGAGGGCGATCCCGATGGCGCGGAGCCGCTGCGGCGATGGCGGCGGTCGGCGGGTCATCCGCGACATGGCTGTTCCTGTCGGAGCGCTTCGCCGGGCGCCGGGTACGGATCGCGCGCCCGCACGCACGTGAAGATGGGGGCGAAGCGCACGGCGCGCGCTCCGGGCGCCTGGCCGTCCGGATACCTGAAGCCGCCCCAGCGGGTGAAGCCGGTCGGGCCGAGCAGGATCTCCTCGCGATAGGGGGCGAGGTAGGCGCTCAAGGGTCCCAGCGGCTCTGCGAGCGGGGGGAGGGCCGCGCTCGACGGGTACAGCTCCTTGACCAGCGGCTGGGCCGCGGACAGCACCGGCTCACCCTTCTCGGCGATCTGCGAGAGGGCCGGCAGGTTGTCGCCGCGGGCGAGCAGGCGGTTGACGTCGGGCAGCGCCCGCCGCAGCGCCGCCGTCGTCGCGCTCAGGCGGGTGGCCGCGGGAATGGCCTCCGCCAGCAGGGCGTCGGCGATCGGCAGCGTGCGGCGCGCCTCGTCGGCGACCGGCCGCGCGCGCTCCAGCGTCGCGGTCAGGTCGTCGCGCCGCTCCGCGAGCGTGTCGACGACGGTATCCGCGGCGGGCAGGAGCCCCTGCAGGTCTTGACCGCGAGGCGTCGCCACGCCGCGGACCGTGCGCCGCAACTCGTACAGCATCCCGCTGAGCTCGCCTTCTCCGGGAGTCGCGGCGCGCAACAGCGGGGTACCGTCCTCGAGCAGTGGCGCCAGGTCGCCCAGCGCCTGGTTGATGTCGCGCCCGCGGCCCTCAAGTCCGGTGCCGTAGGCCCGCAGCGTCCGCGCGATCGCGCGCCGCGAGTCGCGGTCGAAGCCCGCGACGACGTCGGTCAACTCGACGCCGCTGGAGGTCCGCTCGAGGGGAATGAGGCCGCCTTCCGGCAGCGGGCGCGAGGTGGTGCCGCGGCGGATCTCGACGTACGTCGCCCCCGCGAGACCGCGCAGGCGCACCGCTGCAGTTGCGTCGGCGCCCACCGGACCATCCTTGAGGTCCATCGACACCAGCGCGCCGCCGTTGCGGCCCAACTCGACCTTGCGGACCTGCCCCGCACGCTGTCCTGCGACGCGCACCTCGTCGCCGTCCTTCAGCAGCGGCGCGTCGCCGGGCACCTCCGCCATGACCCGGTACGGGTTTTGCAACGGAACGCCGTTGATCGCGATGATCGACAGATACGTGAGCACCGCGAGGATCGCCAGGACGCCGATGCCGATCGCGATCGTGTGGCGCTCGAGGAACTCGCCGGGGCCGAAGGACCTCTGGCTGGTGTTGCGCCCGCGTGTCATGGGCCGAGGAGGTAGTCGAGGAGGTTGCGGTCGCTCTTGCCCGCCGTCCTGGCGCGGGCGCGGCGCCAGGGCGTCGGCGAGCTCGTCGAGCGCCTTGGCGGCGGGGTTGAGCACCTTGGGCACGATGTCACGCACCTTGGGCACGATCTCACGCACGTCGGGCAGCAGCTTGCGCGCGCGCGGGGGTGGCGGCGTGGCATCCGCGGGTGCCTGCTCAGGACCGGGCGCCTGCTCGGCACGCGCCTTCTTCTCGGCCCGGCTCGACTTGGATGGGCTGTCGAGGAACTGGTCGAGGCAGTTGGGGGCGATCTTCACTCCGAAGGACTCGCAGCTGAACACGGCTGCGCCGCGCCAGTAGCGGCGCGCAGGGTCGGCGGTCGGGTCCAGCGGCTGGGTGCCCGGCTCCGCCCCCTGGTCGGCGAAGTTCACGAAGAACCCCTCGGAGACCGGCTCGGCCGCGGGGATCAGGGCGGAGACGAGCGATCGCAGGTCCGGAGCGGCGCTGCGCAGCTCCCCCAGACCGGCCCGCAGCTGCGTGAACGTCGGCTGCCCGTCGACGAGGAGGTCCCGCAGACGACGCAGCAGCGGCCGGGTCGGCTTGATCGCCCGCTTCGTCTCGTCGAGGAAGGGGGGAAGATCGCGCGTCGCACGGCTCAGGTCGGGCGCCGCGACGCGCAGGCTGCGAGCCAGCGGGGTCGCGGCGCGTGCCGTCTGGCTGAGCCCGCGCGAGGTGCGGCCGAGGCGGACGAGCAGGCCGGGGGCCGCCTCGAGCGTTTCGTCCAGCGCGCGGCGGTGGTCGGCGGTCGTCTGCAGGGTCGTGCCCAGGTTGTCGACCAGACCGCCGAGGGCGCGATCGCTGCTGGCGAGCTGCCGGGTCGTGCGGTGTGCGTCTTCGATGAGGTCTCGCAGCGAGGCGCGCTGGGACCCGAGCTCGCGCATGAGCTCGTCGGTCGCCTCGATGCCGGGACGCAGCGCGACGGCCGCGCGGCCCAGGTCGTCGCCGCGGCGGTCCAATCCCTTGCCCAGCTCGACGATGAGCGCATGCAGCCCGCGCCGCACGGACGGGCGAAACACCGACAGCAGGTCCGAGAGCCGGGGCGCGTTGCTCGTCGAGGCCGGCTTGATCGTCCCGCGCAGCGGGGCCGCGGCCTCGCCGAGCGACAGCGTGATGTAGTTGTCGCCGAGCAGGTCGACCGGCCGGATCGCCGCTGTCGCATCGCGGCGCGGCGAGTCGATGCCGTCCTTCAGGCGCAGCGTGACGAGCGCCGTGTTGCGCTTCGTGAGCTCGATGCGGTCGACCGATCCGGCCGGAGCGCCCTGGACACGCACCTCGTTGCCTTCGAGCAGGCCGCTGGCGCTCGTGAACTCAGCCCGCACGGTCGTGCCGCCGGCATCGCGGCTGACGACGAAGAGCGCGATCGCGATCGCGAGCAGCACGACAACGGCGAGGGCGATCGCGGTTTGCGAGCGCGCGGTCACGGCGCCTTGCCGCCCACGAAGCTGTCGCGATAGTTCGTCCATGGCTCGCCCTCGAGCACCCCGGGGGTCCGGTCGAAGGGGCGTTTCAGCTGGCCCGCGCCCGAGTCCGACGGCCCGATCGCATTCGTCGGCGCGGGCGGGAGCACGAGTCCGACGCGCGCGGCATGGCCGTTCGCGTCGTAGTTGGCGGCGAAATCCGCCCAGTTGGCGAAGAAGCCGAACGCATCGGGCAGCCGGACGCGAATCTCGTCGAGCATCGGGTTGAGGTGCGCGAGGACCGGCGTCAGGTCCTTGAGCACGGGGCCGGCGGTGCGCAGCAGACCGTCGATTCGCCGCAGGTCGCGGGGACCGTCGCCGACGAGCGAGCGCGCCTCGCCCAGCGCCGGGACGGCGGCGCGCAACGTCGGCCGCAGGTCGCGGGCGAAGGGAACCAGCCGCTGAACGCCCGGGCGCGCGTCGGCCACGACCTTGCGCAGCTCGCCGACCGCGCTGCGGGTGCGCTCCAGCGCCAGGCGCGGCGAGCGCAGGCCGCCGGGCAGCCCTCGCACGCCCGCGGCAAGCTCGGACTGTCGCGCCGCCGTCGTGCGCAGCAGCCCGGCCAGCTCGTCGGCGGTCGATCCGAGCGCCCCGGGATCGGAAGCCAGCGTGCCGACCACCCGGCGGGAGTCGCGCAGCAGCGCGCGCAGCGCGTCTCCGTCGCCGCGGACGTCCGCCGTGAGCGCCGCGGTCTCGCGCAGTGCCCGGGCACTGTGGCGCAGGGTCTGCTCGATCTCGGCCCCGCGCCCGTCGGTGGCGGCGTCCAGCCGGCTCAGCAGCGACCGGACGTCGCGCCGCGTCGGGGGATCCAACGTCGAGAGGACCTGATCGATCTCGACGGGCTGATCGGTCTGATCGCCCGCGAGCCTGGCTCCGTCGGCGAGCTCGGGCCCCGCGCCCTGTTCGAGCGCGACGTAGCGGTTGACCTCGCCCGAAACCGAGAAGAAGCGGATGTTCACGCGACCGCCGCGATGCATCCGGAAGCCGTCGTCGATGCGCATGCGCACCTCCGGCAAGCCGTGCTCACCGAGATCGATGTGCTCGACCGAGCCGACCTTCAGGCCCCCCGCCTGCACGTCGGCGCCCTCGACGAGCCCGTTGACCTGGTCGAACGTCGCGGTCAGGGTGTAGCCGCCCCCGTTGCTCAGCGCGATGAAGGCCACGACGACCACAGCCAGCGCGAGGGCGGAGAAGGCGAGGATCCGTTGCGTGCTTCCCTGCATCGTCAGCCGATCGGAATCCGCGGGTTGGCGCCCCAGAAGATCAGGGTGCCGACCATGCTGATGAGGGTCACCCCGATGATGTTGACAGCCATCGAGCGGGCCGTCGCGGTCCCCACCTCGATCGGGCCGCCGCGAACCTTGTAGCCGAAGTACACGGCTGTGCTGATGACGAAGCCGGCGATGACCAGCCCCTTCGTCATCGAGTACAGCAGGTCGAGGGGATCCTGGAAGTTGTAGAAGAACAGGTTCCACGTACCGGTCGAGACGTCGCCGAAGCGCTTGACGGACATGAGGAACGCGGCGAGGTAGGAGCTCGCCACGGCCAGCAGGTAGGCGAACGGCAGGACGATCGCGGACGCCAGCAGGCGTGTCGTGACGAGGTAGGCGATCGAGCGCACTCCGAGGACCTCGAGCGCGTCGACCTCCTCGGCGACCCGCATCGCCCCGAGCTCGGCGACGATGCCGCAGCCGACCTTGGCGGCGAGGATGTAGCCGAAGACGAACGGGACGACCTCGCGCATCGTGCACCAGGTCGAGAACCCGCCCGCGACCGGGTCGACGCCGAAGGACCGCGCCAGTGCCGTGGACTCCAGTCCGCAGCTGCCCCCGGCGAGGAAGGCGATGGCCATGATCACCAGGACGCTGCCGGTGGCCAGGATGGCGGCCTGTCGCAGGACCTCGCCGCTGTAGGCGCGCACACGGCGGACGTCCTTCAGCGCCGTCCACGTGAACAGGGCGATGTCGCCGACAAGCGCGAAGAATCCGACGGGGGGCACGCCGGGAACGCTCTGCGGCAGCGAAGACCCCGCAACGGCGTCCTGCGGCGACGCGCGACGGCTGCTCACCTGAACACCCCGACGTCGGGATAGACGGCCAGGAAGTACTGCGTGTAGACGAGGTTGACGAAGAAGATCGCGATGAGGCAGCCGACGACGGCCTCGTTGACCGCGCGCCCGACGGACTCCGCGCCGCCCTTGACGTTCAGCCCCTTGTAACAGCAGATGACGCCGATGAGGAAGCCGAAGATCCCGACCTTGATGACGCTCGCGGCGAGATCGAGGAACGTCGTGTTCGAATAGAAGCTGACGAGGAAGCCGCCCGTCGTGCCACCCAGGACGCCCACCGCCGCGAGATAGCCGCCGAGCACGCCGAACAAGAGCGCGAAGACGTCGAGCGCCATCATCATCACGGTCAGCGCAAGGATCCTCGGCGCCACCATGTGGGCGATCGGATCGATGCCCAGGACGTCCAGTGCGTCGAGCTCCTCGCGGATCTTGCGGGCCCCCAGCTCGGCCGTGATCGTCGTGCCGACGACGCCGGCGACGACGGTCGCGGTGACGAACGTCCCGAACTCGCGCACGATCGCCACGACCATGAATCCGCCGGCGCGATCGATCGTCCCGAAGGTGACGAGGAAGTTGCCGGCCTGCAGGCCGGGGCCCGAGAAACCCCATGCGGCGATCGAGAGCGCGATCGGGATGAACGTGACCTTCAGGATGAAGATGCACTGCAGCACGAACTCCCGCCGCCAGACGAACGGCGGGCGCACGAGGGCCGCGGTCGCGCGGACCGCCAGCGCGGCCATGCCGCCGATGCGACCTATGCGCGTCCCCACCGTGTGGCCCGGAGGGCCTCCCTTGACCGGTGGCGCCGGCGCGTCGCCGCGCCGTTGGACAACACTCCCCGTTGCCGCCATGCAGAAACCGCTCTCCTCCCGATGCCCCGTTTTCCCACTCTCTCAAATGGGAAATCGTTCGTCAAGGCTCAACCGCACGCTACACCGTCGAGCTCGGCGCGGCGCGGTTGTCACGCCTGTATCGCCCGTTCGGATTTCACGACGCTGTCCACGAAGCGGCGGTCCCGCGGCTGGACGCCGACGATCTCCGGCACGATATCCGAGCGGCGCGCCCCCTCGAGCACGGCTCGCAGGGCGATCGCCCCCGTGATGTCCAGGCGCCCGATGGTGTCGAGGTGGAGAACGAGGCGCCCCGCGCCGCGCTGGGTGGCCAGCTCGTCCAGGATCTTGTCCTGCAGAGCCTGCGCGGATCCGAACCACAGCACGCCGCGAGGCCTGACGTGCAGAGCGTCGCCCTCGACCCACAGCTCGGTGTCGATCCGCAGCTCGCGCCACAGGTGCACGGCGATCGACAGCGCGACGCCGATCAGCACGCCCCGTTCGACGTGCGGCGCGAGCACGAGCGTCGCTGCGAACGTGACCGCCGCGGTCGCGAAGGCCGGTCGCGACGGTCCCCAGAGCGCCGCGATCGGCCCCAGACGGATGAGCGGGATGACGGCCGCGATGACCGTGGCTCCCAGGATGGCCTCGGGAAGCGGCGCGAGCAGCCCCGCGAACAGCAGGGCGACCAGCACGAAGACGCCGGTCACGGCGCCGCTCCAGCGGCTGTAGCCCCCAGCCATGCGATTGAGCGAGCTGCGCGAGAACGAGCCGCCGACGGGAAACCCCCCCGAGAAGGCCGCCGCCACGTTGGCGGCGCCCTGGCTGACGAACTCCTGATTGGAGTTCCACGGCTCGCGGTCCTGGGCGGAGAACGCACGCGCGATCGATCCGGCCTCGGCGTAGCCGACGACGGCGATGATCGTGCCCGAGACGAGCAGGGCCGGCAGCTCTCCCCACGGCAGGTCCAGCGACACCGGCGGCAGCCCAGCGCCGAGCTCGCCCACGACGGGGCCCGAGTAGCCGCTGAGCTTCGAGTACGCGATTGCGCCCACCGCGGCGATCAGCACGCCCGGAAACAGGGGATGCAGCCGCCGCCCGCCGAAGACGGCGATCAGCACGCCCAGCGTCAGCAGCACGGAGGTCAGCTCCACGGCGCCCGGATGCACGATGCTCCACGCCGCCTGGACGAGCAGGTGGCCGTCGGGCGGGTCGGCGCCGAGCGCCGCCGGTACCTGCGATGCGAGGATGAGCGTCGCCGCCGCCGGAATGAAGCCGATCAGCATCGGCTGGGACATGAAGTACGCGATGATGCCCGCGCGCGCCAGGCCGATCGCCAGTCGCACGACCCCGACCACGAGCGCGAGCGCCAGCCCGAGCGCGACGTATTCGTCGCTGCCGGGGGTCGCCATCGAGCTGAGGGCGCCGAACGTCAGCAGGCAGGTGACCGCGACCGGCCCGGTCTGCAGGTAGGGCGAACAGGCCAGGGGCGCGGCGATGAGCAGCGGCAGCGCAGCCGCATACAGGCCGCGCTCGGGCGGCATGCCGGCAAGCGCCGCGTATGCGAGCGATTGCGGGATGAGCACGAGCGCGACCGACAGGCCGGCGACGACGTCAGCGAACCGAAAGCGCCGGGCGGCGTAGCCGGTGCGTGTCGACGGCTGCGCGCCGTCGCGCTTCACGACCACATGACCGCGCAGGTTGCGCTCAGTGTCCGCCACCGAACGGGTGCTCCTCGCGCTCGACGATCTCCGTGACGAGCCGGCGTGCGTGGTCGGAAACGCCGTCGATCGTCACCGACAGCCCGCTGTGCTTCGCCTCGGTCACGACGTCGCGCAGCGCGAGCGCGCCGGTGACGTCGATCCGGCCCAGGCCCTCGAGGTGCAGCTCGAGCCGGCGCAGCTCCGCGTGGGTCGCGAGCGCTGCGCCGAGCGCCTCCTCCAGCGACTTGGCGCCGCCGTACCAGAGCACGCCGCGCGGCGTCAGATGCAGGGTCTCACCCTCCGGCCGGACGTCGAGATCGATCCGCATCTCGCGCCACAGGTGGACGAAGATCGCGAGGCAGATACCGATGAGCAGCGCGTAGTCGACGTGCTCGGAGAACGCGAGCGTGCACACGAAGGTCGTCGCCGCCACCACGAACTGCGGGCGCGAGTAGCGCCACATGCGCAGGATCGGCATTGGCCTGATCAGCGTCGAGACGGCGCCGATGATGATCCCCGCCAGCACGGCCTTCGGCAGGGACTCCAGCACCGTCGCGGCGGGCAGGAAGGCGAGCACGACGAGGCCGGTGACGGCCCCCGACCAGCGGCTCTGGGCCCCCGAGAGGTGGTTGACCGCGGTGCGCGAGAACGAGCCGCAGACCGGGTATCCGCCCGACACGCCCGCCGTCATGTTCGCCAACCCCTGGGAGACGAACTCGCGGTTGGAGTTCCACGGACGGCGCTCCCGCGCCGCGAAGGTGCGCGCGATCGAGCCGGCCTCTGCGAAGCCGACGAGGGCGATGACGACCGCCGGCAAGAGCAGCGACGGCAGCGTTGCCAGCGGAAAATCGAAGCTGACCGGTGGCGGGCCCACGGGGATCTCTCCGACCGTCGTACCCGAGTAGCCCGTCAGGTGGCTGAAGAGGATGCCGAGCGCGGCGGCCACCAGAACGCCGGGAAAGATCGTGTGGACGCGCTTGCCGCCGAACATGCACACGAGGACCATGATCGTCAGCAGCACCGGCTCCAAGGCCCAGCTGTCGATGTGTACCAACGCCCACGCGGCCTCGGTCATCGTCGTGCCGTCGGGCGGGGAGGCCCCGAGCGCGGCCGGCAGCTGCGAGCCGAGGATGACCAGCGCCGCGGCCGGGATGAAGCCCATGAGCATCGGCTGGGACATGAGGTAGGCGACGACCCCGGCGCGCAGGAGGCCGACGGCCAGCCAGATCGCGCCGACCATCAGCGACAGCAGCAGCGCGAGCCCGACGTACTCCTCGCTGAAGGGCTCGGCCAGACCGCTCAGCGACGTGAAGGTCAGCAGGCTCACGATCGCCGCCGGGCCGGTCGCGAGCCAGGGCGAGGAGGCGAAGACGGCGGCGACGATCGCCGGCAGCGCGCCGGCGTACAGCCCGGCCACCGGAGGCAGCCCGGCGAGGTCGGCGTAGGCGAGCGATTGCGGGATCAGCACGAGCGCGACGCTCACGCCCGCCACGACGTCCCCCGCCGCGAAGCCGGGCAGACGGGGTACGAGCCGTCGCCTGGCCAGGCCGCGGGTTCGAGCGGCGGCGACGTCCACGGGTACCGCTAAGGGACGAGGAGCGTCTGTTGGTGGGAGTCCCAGACGTCGGCTCGGGGACCAGTCCAGCTGCTCGCACAGCCGGTCGGCCTCGGGCAGGTCCCCGCGCTCGGCGCGCGCGCGCGCCTCGGCCGTCGCGTCGTCCTGGGGCAGCGCGTAGGCGTCGAGCACCGGCTTGACGGGCCGGAACAGCCAGATCGGCCGTCGCAGCTCGCCGCTGGCCGGACGCGCAACGGCGAGCCACTTGCGGTAGACCTCGCGCGCTTTCCCGAAGTCGACATGGATGTCGGCGTACCGATCTCCCGGTAGCGCCGCGCGCACGCGCACCTTCTGATGCCAGCAGTGCATCCCGCTGATCGGGTCGGGGTGGACCGGGAACGTGATGTTCTGGTGCACGCCGGCGTCCGACCACCACACGCGCGACGAGCTCGCATCCTCCGATTCCCATGGCTGCACCCCGTGCAGCTGGCGGAAGGTGACCGTGTCGGCTGTCTCGATCATGTCGACGAGCGCCGAGGACCAGCGCTCGCCGCCGGTCTGCTCCTTCAGGCGCCAGCGGCCCATGTGATGCGACGCGGCGACGATCCCGGGCCGGATGCCCTCGGTCACGAAGGCCTTGATGACGAACCAGCCGATCTCGGTCTCGACGCGCGCGAGGTCGCCGGTGACGACGCCGATGCGCTCCGCATCCTGGGGGCAGATGAGCAGCGGATGGCTGTGCGAGAGCTCGTTGAGGTACTTGGCGTTGCCCGAGCGCGAATGGATCATCGTCGGGAGCCGGTACGTCGGCAGCAGGACGTACTCGCCGCGACCGTGGTCGATGAGCGACGGGTGCACGTGGCTCCGGCAATAGGCGGGCGTCGCCATCTCCGGCCAGCCCCACTCTGCGACCGTCTCGGAGTAGAGCTCGAGCTTGCGAGAGGGGGAGTTGAATCCGAGCCGCGCGACACCGTCGACGATCGTCGCCTTCGTGTCCGGACGGCCGGTCAGCGGCAGGTGGCCGGGATCGAAGGACGGCGTCGTGACGGTGGCCTCCCGGCCACGCACCTCGCTGTCGTCCGGAACCTCGACCTCCGTCTCGTGCTGGGCGTACTCCTCCGTCGAGATCTCCACGCACCCGTACTTGCGCATGTAGGCCAGCGGCTCCAGCCCCTCCGCGGCCGCCTTCTCGGGCAGCCCCGGCACGGAGTTCTCGAACATCCAGCGGTAGTACTCCTCGAGCTTGATCTTCTCGCCCGGACGGTAGGGCGACTCGTAGTACTGGCGGATGCCCAGCGATCCGTCCGGATCGGCGCGCCAGGAGACCTCGATCCAGAACTCGCCCTCCTCCCAGACCTCCCCGGGGTTGGCTTCGTACGTGAACTCGATGTCCCGGCCCATGCGCTCCATCGCGACGCGCTGTACCGGCTGGCGAAACCCGAGCCACTTGCCGGAGTGCGTCTCGTAGGAATGGGTGTCGTGGCGCTCGGGGCCGTGGCCCATCGGCAGGACGTAGTCCGCCCACCACGCCGTCTCAGACCAGGTGGGCGTGAGTGCCCCGTGCAGCCCGACGAGCGATTCGTCGCGCAGCGCCCGCAGCCACGAGTAGCCGTCGGGATAGGTCCAGATCGGGTTGAGCACGCGCGTGAACAGCACGGGCTGGGTCCCGCGCCCGTCGAGCAGCAGGTGCGGGTAGATCATGCTCATCTCGTTGTGCGCGAGGGGATATTCGCGCGGCCAGTTGAGCTCGTTCCACTGCTCGTTGGCGTTCGGCTTCTTCCACGGCGCGGGAATGAACTTGTTCCAGGCGTTGGGCGAGGTGCCGCCGACGGCACCGACGGCGCCGGTGAGGGCGTTGAGCAGCATGAGCGCGCGGGTGACCTGCCAGCCGTGGAGGTTGCCGGCGGCGGCGGCGCGCCAGATGTGCGAGGCGAAGGCGGTGCCGGCGGCGGCGATCTCGTGGGCGATCTGCACGACGGTCGCCGCCGGCAGCCCGCTCTCCTGCTCGGCGAACTCGGGCGTGTACTGCGCATACTCGCTGCGCAGTTCGCGGATGAAGTTCGAGAACGTCGGCTCGCTGCCGGGCGAGCGGTGGTGCAGGTACGTCTTCCAGTTGACCCAGCGGCGCACGAACTCGTGGTCGTAGAGCCCTTCGTCGAGCAGGATCTTCGCGATCGCGAGCAGCACGGCGGCCTCGGACCCCGGCCACGTCGGCAGCCAGTGGTCGGCGATCGAGGCCGTGTTGGAGAGCCGCGGATCCATGACGGCGACCTTGGCCCCGCGCTGCTGGGCCTCGACGATCCGCTGGGCATGGGGGTTGAAGTAGTGGCCGGACTCCAGATGCGCGGAGATGAGCAGGATGAAGCGCGCGTTGGCGTAGTCCGGCGACGGGCGGTCCGTTCCGGCCCAGAAGCCGTAGCCGGTGCGCCCACCCGACGAGCAGATGTTCGTGTGCGAATTGTGCCCGTCCGACCCCCACGTCTCGAGGAACCGGTCGGCGAAGCCGTCCTCGCCGGGCCGGCCGACGAAGTACATGACGTCGTTGGGGCGGTCGGCGCTGAACGCCTCGTGCATCTGCTCGGCGAACGTGTCGAGCACGTGGTCCCAGCTGCAGCGCTCCCACTCGCCTGACCCGCGCGGCCCTTTGCGCCTCTGCGGGTACAGGATCCTCTCGGGGTCCTTGATCTGATTGATCGTCGCCGGGCCCTTCGCGCAGTTTCGGCCGCGACTGCCGGGATGGTGCGGGTTGCCCTCGAGCTTGCGGATCTCGAACGTCTCGCGGTCCACGAACGCCGTCAGCCCGCACGCGGCCTCGCAGTTGAAGCAGACCGTCGGAACGATCATGTACTCGCGCGGCACCTTCTTCGGCCAGGCGTCCACGTCGTACTCGGTCCAGCGATCCCACTGCTCGATCGGCGGGAAGCTCTGCAGGAGCTTGTCGCGCGCGCCGTAGCCGGTCGGGCGACGCGCTCCTTTGCGGTCGATGCCTTCGCTCATCTCTGCACTCCTAGCTGAGGGGAACGCTCTGGCCGGCGCGGACCCAGGCGTCTTCGTAGAACCACAGGCCGACGAGCGCGAGCGCGCCGCCGACGGCCAACCAGCCGAGTCCGCCGGTGGCCAGGAACACGGCGCCGAGGACCAGCGGCGCGACGAGCCCGGTGAGGACGCCGCCGAGCCAGAAGCGCCGGGCGTACAGATCGCGCCACATGTTGTGGGCGGCACGCGCAGCCTGGGCGGTGGGGTGCTTGCCGAAGGTGTCCAGGGCGACGATCGCCGCGCTCGCCGCGACGCCGAGGACGAGCGCCCAGCCGAGCGTTCGCTCGACGTCCGCGGGCGCGTCGACGATCAGCGCGGCGATCCCCAGCACACCGGCGCCGGCGACGATCGCGTTGACGATCGTGTGGGGAAACAGCAGCGGGCTCTGCCAGAGGTCGCGGCCCTCGCACTGGTTGAACAGAAACGCGGTGTAGCCGGCGAGCATCGCCCCGGCCGGAACCATCGCCCAGCGCAGCGCGTCGCGCAGGCCGTCCTGGTCCAGCAGCGCCGCGACCGTGAACATCGCCGACACGAGCGCCGCGAGGTTGATGAACTGCGCCCCGATCGCCACCCACGAGCGCCACTGCGGCTTGGTGAAGAGGTAGTAGAAGCGATCGGGTCGCTTGAGGTCCCAGACGAGGAAGACCCCGGTCACGGCGATGCCCGCCAGCGCGACGAGCCCCGGGACGACATCGGCGAGCGCCGACCCCTCGGCGCCGACGACGAGCAGCAGGACCGCAAGCATCATCGCTCCCGCGGCGATGCCCTTGGACAAAAAGTAGCTGGAGACACGCCAGCCCCAGGGCGGGGGATGGGCGATGTCGCTGATCCCGCGAGCCGTCGCCCTCGGGGTCAGCGGCGCGAGCTTCTCCCGCTGGGAGGCAGGCATCTCGGTCGTGACGTAGGCACCGTCGCCGCCGACCATGAGCGGGTTGAGCGCTGCTTCGGCGGCGCCGAGGTAGAAGACGTTCGGCCCGGTCCCCTGCTCGGGCGCGCGTACGTGCGAGGGGACAGTGTCGACGAGGCGGCTGACCTCCGACAAGGGGTCGTCGAGGTCACCCGAGATGATCGCCTCTGCGGGGCAGACCGTCTCGCACGCGGGCTTGAGACCGACCTCGACCTTGTGCGCGCAGAAGTTGCACTTTGCCGCGGTCTGCGAATCGGGATCGATGTAGAGCGCGTCGTACGGGCAGGCGTTCATGCACGCCTTGCAGCCGATGCAGCGCGTCGGATCGAAGTCGACGATCCCATCCTCGCGCTTGTACAGCGCGGTGACCGGACACACCTCGACACAGGGAGCGTCCGTGCAGTGGTTGCAGCGCAGGACGGAGAAGTGGCGCCGCGTGTCAGGGAACTCACCCTGCTCGATGTACTTCACCCAGGTCCGAAAGACACCCAGTTCGACGCCGTGCTCCGCCTTGCAGGCCACCGTGCACGCATGACAGCCGATGCACCGGCGCTGATCGATCACGAAACCGAACCGGGTCACGCCGGACTCCGGAGGGGGGCCTTGACCACCGACGCTAGATGAACAGGCTGACGGCCGACTTCTGCATCCGCGCGAGCGCGGTCGCGGCGCCGGCGGGCTCGTCGAGGCCGTCGATCATGTCTTCACGCTTGAGTCCCATGAGGTCCATGGTCATCTGGCACGGCCACAGCTTCACGTCGAGATCCTGGGCCAGCGCCATCAGCTCCTCGGGCGCAGCCACGCCGTGCTCCTTGGCGAGCTTGCGCATCATCATCGCGCCCGCCCCGCCCATATTCAGCTTCGACAGGCCGGCGTGCTCGGCGCTGCCGCGGTTCATGAGCGACAGTCCCTTGGTCATCCAGTTGTCGCCGGTCAGGCGCCGCTCCTCCTTCACGAGCGAGAACAGCCCCCAGAATGTGAAGAACACAGCGACGTCCATCCCTCCGGCCGCGCCCGTGGTGGCCAGGATGGTCGTGGGCCAGATGCGGTCCAGGTCTCCGCTGAAGGCGACCAGCGTCATCATGTTCGGGTCGCGGTCATCGCGCTCGGCGATCATCTTGCCGACGAGCTCCTCGAGCTCTCCGCGGCTCATGTCGGACACGAGCCCGTTGGTCGCGGCACGCTTGGTCATCTCAGCCATCGCTTGCTCTCTCCTCTCGGCCCTCGGGCCGGATCAGCGGTCCAGGTCCTGTTCGAGCGCTGCCCCCCAGCGTGCCCAGTCGTCGCGGATGCCCTTGCACACGGCGTCGCACAGATCAGACATGGAGGGGTCGATGATGCGGTAGTAGATGCGCGTGCCTTCACGCCGGCGCGCGAGCACGCCGTGCGAGCGCAGCAGAGCCAGCTGCTTGGACACCGCGCCGTACGTCACTCCGGCATGTTCGACGAGCTCGCCGACGGACAGTTCGCCGTCGACGTGCAGCGCGTTCACGAGCCGTAGCCGGCTCGGGTCGCTGAGCAGACGGAACCGATCCGCGATCCGCTCGATGACCGCCGGCGGCAACTCCTGATTGGAGAAGACCGGGAACGCCGACTCCTCTTCGGGTGAGGGGTTCGTCATGGGCTCGGGTGGTGGGGTGTTCGTCATACGTTCCAAAATACTTCGCATTTGCGGAGTTGGTCAAGCGCAATATAGCTTCTTTGAGCATATCCGCAAGCTTGACAATGGACGGTGGTGCCGCTAGAACCCCGTGAGTCGGCCAAAAAGACGCCGGCATTTCGATCCCCAAAGGGAGGGCCCGTGTCAGACGCGCCGGTTCAAACCCTCGACGTCAAGGGTGCGGCCTGTCCGATCCCCGTCGTCAAGACCGCCAAGGCGATGAAGTTGATGAGCTCCGGCGAGATGCTCGAGATCTTCGCCACCGACCCGGGCGTCGAGCCCGACATGAAGGCGTGGACGAAGCAGACCAAGAACGAGCTCGTGTCCATCGACCGCCAGGATGGCGGCGTGTTTCGCGTCGTCGTGCGCAAGAGCTGACATGAGCGAAGACGCAAACGACGAGGAGTCCGTCCTCTACGTCATGACGCACGGCACGGAGTCGCCCGAGCGCTGCGCGACGCCGTTCTTCCTCGCCGCGTCGGCCGCCGCGATGGACGTCGACACCGGCATCTACTTCACGATGAACGGCCCGCAACTGCTCAAGAAGGGGACGCCGGAGTCCATGGGGCCGAAGGGGGAGAACGGACAGAAGCTGGCGTTCTTCATCGATCAGGCGCTGGACTGCGGCGTGAACCTCTACGTCTGCCAGCCCAGCCTGGACCTCAACGACCTGACCGCCGAGGACCTCATCGACGGCGTCAAGATGATCGGAGGAGCGGCGTTCAACGACATGGCCATGGAGGCCAGCGCGGTGGTGACCTTCTGATGGAGGCCTTCGCCCACCCGGAGGCCAGAACCGCCCCGGAGGCAACGCCCACGCCGCAGAGCTCGGCATACAAGCTCGCGCCGTCCTACCCCGAGGTCTCGCTGGAGGAGAAGGAGCGCCTGTTCGCCGAGATCAAGGCCGACGCGCGCTACGACGACTACCTCTACGGCTGCTACGAGTGTGGGATCTGCGTCGCGGCCTGTCCCTCGGCGCGCTACTACGACTTCTCGCCGCGACGGATCGCGCAGGCGGCCGCACGCGAGGACGTGGAGCTGATCTTCGAGCAGATCCAGGAGGACATCTGGGACTGCTCGCAGTGCTTCTCCTGCCTGCGCTGCCCCCGCGGCAACAACCCCGGCGGGATCATCACGATCATGCGCGAGGTCGCCGTGAACAACGGCCTCGACAGCGCCAAGGAGGCCCTCAAGGGCTACACGCGGATCATCTACAAGATCATGTCCACCGGGACCCAGGTGTCCCCGGACATGCTGCAGGCCGACGCCTTCCCCGACTGGGGGCCGAGCGTCGCCGCGACGTCCGCGAACCTCGAGCTGTGGCGCCGCGCGCTGCCGCCCGACACGCACCACACGACGAAGACTGGGTGGGAGATCTCCACCAAGACGCTCGTCGAGCTGTACCTGATCTGGCACAAGACGGGTGCCCTGGACCTCATCTCCGAGCTGGACGAGGGACTGCACTCGATTCTGGAAGAAGTGATGGAAGACCTACTCGAAGAGGAGGGCTACGAGCTATGACCATTCCCGTCGAGCTGGTCAACGGGCCGGCACGCAAGAACAAGAAGGAGTTCTCGTTCAGCGACGAGTACGCGCCCGAGGACTTTCACGACCGGCTGTTCGAGCTCGAGGACGCCGGCGAGCTGATCGTCCAGCGCGTGCCGGGCCCCTACATCGAGGTGCCGGTGAAGTACGGGCGCAGCAAGAAGGTGCCGATCGGGCAGACCTGGCACCACAAGTCGTGCGGGCAGTGTGGGCACATCCCCGGCTACTCGACGTCGATCTTCTGGGTCAACCGCAAGCTCGGGATCGAGTACGAGGACCCGACCGACCAGACGTCGTGCACGGCGTGGAACTACTACGCCTCGGCCACGTCCAACGCGGCCGCGCAGGCGTCAGTCGCGATGCGCAACTTCGCCGCCGCCTACGAGTCCGACCACTTCCCGATCATCCATTGCGGGACCTCCTTCGGGCACTACAAGGAGGTGCGCCACGAGATCCTCGCCCACGACAAGCTGCGTGCCGAGGTCCGCGAGGTGCTCAAGTCGATGAACAAGCCGCTCGTGATGCCCGAGGAGATGATCCATTACTCCGAGTGGTTCTACGCGATGCGCGACCGGATCGCCGAGCTGCAGGTGGTGGACTTCTCGAAGATCTCGGTCACCGTCCACCCGGCGTGCCACTACTACAAGCTCGTCGAGGGCGACGCGATCTACGACCCGGAGGTCTACGGCGGCCAGCGCACCGCAGTCGTCTCGGGCGTCGCCACCGCTCTCGGCGCGGAGGTCCGCGACTATTCGACGTGGTTTGACTGCTGCGGCTTCGGCTTCCGCCACATCCTCGTGCAGCGGGACTTCAGCCGGTCCTTCGCCACCCAGCGCAAGATCAAGCGGATGAAGGAGGAGGCCGACCCCGACGTCACGCTCACGCATGACACCGGCTGCGTCACGACCCTCGACAAGAGCCAGTTCGCGGCCAAGGCTCAGGATCCCGAGTTCGCCACGATCCCGGTGCTGTCCGAGGCGCAGTTCGCGGCGCTGGCGATGGGCGCGCACCCCTACAAGGTCTGCCAGCTGCACTGGCATGCCGCGGACTACAAGCCGATGCTGGAGAAGATGGGCATCGACCACGAGAAGGCGTGGGCGGAGTTCGAGGAAGCCTGCGCCAAGCTCGAGCGCGGCGAGCAGCAGTACCTGACCTGGGACGACGTCGACGCCGAGCCGGTGGCGGTGACGCGATGAGCGACACCGTCGTCGTCATCGGCGGCGGACCGGCGGGGATCGAGGCGGCGCGCAACATCGCCGACCTCGGGGTGCGCGCGGTGCTGGTCGAGGAGCGCGAGCGACTCGGCGGCACGCCCATCTTCGAGTCCTACGCCGCTCTGACGCCGTACTTCGAAGATGCCGAGACGGCGATGGACTCCATGATCGCGGACCTGCGCGAGCGTGAGCTCGCCGATGTGCGCACGAACTCCCGCGTCACCGCCCTCGCCGGCGACGTGGGCGACTTCACGGTGACGGTCGAAGGGGCCGGTGGCTCCGAGGACGTGCACGCCGGCGCGGTCGTCGTGTGCACCGGCTTCACGCACTTCGATCCCGGCCGTGAGCGGCAGGTCTACAACTACTACCAGTACCCCGACGTGATGGCCCTGCAGGACCTCGAGGTCCAGCTCAAGGCCCACGACGTACGGGTGCCGTCGACCGGCGAGGTTCCCAAGCGCATCTGCTGGGTGCAGTGTGTCGGCTCGCGCGACCGCAACATCGGCAACGAGTACTGCTCGAAGGTCTGCTGCGGCGTCGCCTCCAAGCAGGCGATCGAGGTGCGCAAGATCAGCCCGGAGACGAAGGCCTACATCTTCTACATCGACATGCGGATGTACGGCTACTGGGAGCAGCAGATCTACTGGCCCGCGCAGGAGGACTACCACGTCCAGTACATCAAGGGAATCATCACCGAGATCCTCGAGGTGCCCAACAACGGCCTCGTGGTGCGCGGCGAGGACACCACGATGGGCCGGCCGATGGAGGTGCCGATGGACATGGTGATCCTGTCGGTCGGAATGGAGCCCTCGCTGGGCACCAGGACGATGGCCGGCGTGCTCGGGGTCGAGCAGAACAAGTACGGCTTCATCGAGGTGGCGCATGCGCCGCTGGACACGGTCACCACCACGCGCGCGGGCATCTTCGCCGCCGGCGCTGCGCTGGGGCCGGCCGATCTGGAGGACACGATCTCCTCGGCGGGTGCCGCGGCCACGAAGGCCGTTGCGCTGATCCGCCGCGGAGCCCCGGCGGTCGCCTGAGATGGCAGGCGGCGCCGGACCGCTGACCATGGGGGCCGGCGATGTCGGGGTCGACGCCCCCACCGCGCGCGAGCTGCTCGAGGAGGTCCACTCCAGGATCACGCGCGAAGAGATCGGCGAGGTGGTCGCGCTGCTGGAGCGCAAGGCGCGCGGCTTCCGCGCGCGCCTGGACCCGGAGGTGATCGGCGCGGCCGACGAGACGACGTTGCGTGAAGTGCTGCGCAGCATCTTCGTGAGCCGCCGCCGGGTCGGCGCGATCTTCGGTGTGCGACCGGCGGACGAGGTTCGCGACATGATCGCGGAGCTGCTGCACGGCGACGCCGCGGTGGGCCAGCGGCTGGTGAGCTTCTGCGGGCAGGTCGACCTGCCGGAGCTGGCGGCGGCCGAGCTCGCCGGTGAGCTGTTGCACTTCTACGATCCCGAGCAGCGCTGGCTGTGCTCGCGCTTCGTCTACAACCCGGAGACGCGCACCGGTGCGCTGCCGCTGCTCGTCGACGAGGACTACGAGCTGCAGGGCGACGGCATCGGCGAGAGCTACGAGCGCGTCGGCGCCGCGATCCGCGCGCTGGATGCTTCGGCGGAGGCGTCGAGCTTCCGCCCGCGCGGCGGCGGCGCTCTGGCCACCGACGTCTTCCTCGCCTGTGTCTACGGCGTCTACATGAACACCGTCCTGGGGCTGAAGATGAGCCAGGAGTTCAACTCGCTCATCCCGCCCCTGCCACAACTCGCCCGCCGCCTGCTCGGCGTGCACAAGATGGAGGTCTAGCGCGCATGCCGATCGGCGGACACAAGCAGAAGCCGGTGGTCCATGAGCTCGAGAGCGCGATGGTGGAGGGCGTCGAGCTGACAGCGGACTGGAACCGCCAGCTCGAGTCGCGCGTCATCGACGACTACGACACGCAGGGCCTGTTCGCGATCGCCGAGCTGCCCGAGGCGGAGTCGATCGAGTGGTGCTACGGCTGCGGCAAGTGCGTGCCGGTATGCCCGGTCGACGTCGTCGGCGAGTACGGACCGCGCAAGATCCATCGCAAGCTGCAGACCGGCTTCAACCTGCTCGACGATCCGGACCTCTGGCTGTGCACGACGTGCGGCAACTGCCTGCGCGTCTGCCCCAAGGAGGTGGACATGATCAAGATCATGCCCGCCGCCCGCGAGGAGGCGATCAGCCAGGGCAAGCCCGTGCCCAGCGAGCTGCAGGGCGTCTTCGAGAGCACGTTCAAGCAGGGCAACGCGCTGGGTCAGAGCGCGCGCAAGCGCGCCGCCTGGACGAAGGGCGCCGGCGTGCCGGTGCGCCAGCTGCCCAAGGAGCCGGGCCCGGTGGAGTATCTGCTCTATGTCGAGGACTACTGGTCCTACCACCCGCGCGGTCACGATGCCGCGCAGGCGTGCGCGCGCATCTTCCACGCCCTCGGCATCGACTACGGGATCCTCGGCCACGAGGAGAAGACGCTCGGCGACTCGCAGCGCCTGGCCGGCGAGAAGGGCCTCTTCGAGATGCTCGTCGAGCAGGTCGTCGAGACGCTCGAGAAGTACGAGTTCGGGCAGATCGTCACGCCGGACCCCCACGGCTTCAACGCGCTGAAGACGGTGTATCCGAAGTACGGGCACACGTTCGACGTCGTGCACTACACGCAGCTGCTGGCGCCGCTCGTCGACAAGCTGCAGTGGACCAAGGAGCTCGACTACACGGTCACCTTCCACGACCCGTGCTACCTCGGACGTCACCACGGCGAGTACGACGCGCCGCGGACGCTGCTGGAAGCCATCCCGGGCGTGAAGCTCACCGAGATGATGCGTTGTCGCGAGAACGGCTACTGCTGCGGTGGTGGCGGTGGCGGCATGTGGCTCGACGCGCACACGCAGAACCACACGGTCGAGCGGCTGTCCGAGCGGCGCGTGAAGGAGGCGGTGGAGTCGGGCGCCGACGTGCTGGCGGTCTGCTGCCCGTACGAGGTCTCGCGCTTCGAGGACGCCGCCAAGTCGACGAACCTCGACGGCCAGCTGAAGGTGCTCGACATCGCCGAGCTGATGGACGAGGCGATGGGCGGCGGCGACGCCGTGGCGGCGTGACGAACCTGCGCGTCGTCGACGTGGGGACCGTGGGCGCGCTGCGCTCCCAGGCGCTGTGGCACGGGATCGCGTCGGCGATCGAGCCCGACGCCGGCCCGACGCTGTCGCTGTGCCGTCCCAGCGAGGCGTACGTGTCGATCGGCTACCACCGCAGCATCGCGGAGATCGACCGCGAGTTCTGCCGCGCCGAGGGCCTGCCGGTGCTGCGCCGGCGCATCGGCGGCGGTCCTGTGCTGATCGACTCCGACCAGCTCTTCTTCGGGCTCACGCTGCCGGTGGGCAAGGCCCCGGCCGGCGTGGACCGGCTCTACGCGACCCTGCTCGAGCCGGCGGCCGCCGCGTTCCGGGCGCTGGGGCTGGACGCGCGCATCGATGGCATGAACGACATCGCGGTCGGTCCGCGCAAGGTGTCGGGGACCGGAGCCGGCCAGTTCGACGAGGGCGTCGTCGTGGTCGGCAACATCATCCTGCGCTTCGATCACGAGCGCATGGCGCGCGTGCTGAACGTCCCGGGCGCGGCGATGCGCGCGGAATGTCTGCGCCTCATGCGCCGGCACGTCAGCTCGCTGCAGGACGAGGGCCTCCCCGGCGTGACCGCGGCCGACGCGACCGCCGCTCTGCGCGACGCCTACGCGACGGCGCTCGGGATGACGATCGTCGATGCGCCGCTGACCGAGCGCGAGGAGGCGGAGGTGCGCCGCTGGGAGGACCGTCTGGCCGACGACGCCTGGACGCTCGGTCCGGCCAACGTCGCAAACGTGCGTCGTGGCCGCGGGGTGAAGGTCCGCGCCGACGTCTTCGTGGTCCACGGCGAGCGGGCGGACGTGCGTGTCATGGCGACCGTCGTCGGCGACAGCATCGAGCGGGCGAGCGTCGGTTGTGCGCGCCTCAACGGCACGGCAGGCGCACTCGAACGCGCGCTCGTGGGGCCGTGCGCCGATGCACGCGCTCTGGCGGCCCGCCTCGCCGACTTCGGTGACGACGGGCAGCACGTACTGGCCGCGGTGGTATCAGGACTGGAGGCGAGATGTTGACGTTCAATGTGGCCGGCTACGAGCTGGTCGCCGACCGCCGCTACGACCCCGAGACCCACATGTGGGTGGACCTCGACAGCGACACACGACGGGCCTTCATCGGTCTGGATCCGCTTGGGCGCGAGACGTCGGGCGACGTCGTCGCCGTGTCGCTGCGCGAGCCGGGGATCACGCTGCGGCGTGGCGAGTCCTTCGGCGACCTCGAGGCGGCGAAGTTCGTCGGGCCGCTGATCACGCCGCTGAGCGGGACGCTCGTCGAGTGCAACGAGAGCGTGCTCGCTCAGCCGGGCGTCCTGAACGTCGATCCGGCGAAACACTGGCTCGTGGCGTTGGACGTCGTCGATGCCGCCGAGCTCGACGGAATGCTGCGCGGCGAGAGCGAGGTCGCGGACTGGTTCGCCGCGGAGGTCGAGCGCTTCCGCACCAACGGGGCGATCGCCGAATGAGCACCCCCGCCCTCGTCGAGCCCGCCGAGGCGATGCGTGTACGCCGCGCGACGTTCGGCGACGCGATCGAGTTCTATGCCCCCGGGCTGAAGCGCTGGCAGAGCTCGGAGTGGGTGCCCGAGAAGGCCAACCGCTTCCTCCCCGTCAGCGTCACCGGCACCGCCTGCGCACTGCAGTGCGACCACTGCAAGACGAAGGTCCTGGAGGGGATGATCACGATCTCCAAGGACACCGACCTGTTCGCGACCGCCGAGCGCCTGAAGGCCCAGGGGACCGAGGGCATTCTGGTCTCCGGCGGATCGACGAGGCGCGGCGGCGTCCCGCTGCTACCGCACGTCGACGCGATGCGGCGCGTGCGCGAGGAGCTCGGCATGCGCGTCATCGTGCATTCCGGGGCCGTCTCGCCGAAGCTCGCCGCGGGCCTCGCCGAAGCCGAGGTCGACGGCGTGATGCTCGACATCATGGGCGCCGAGGAGACGATCCGCGAGGTCTACCACCTCGACCTGACCCCTGCCGACTTCGAGCGGTCGCTGCAACTGCTCGCCGAGCGCGAGATGCGGATCATCCCGCACATCGTGCTGGGCCTGCACTACGGCCGCTTCCTCGGCGAGTGGCATGCGCTGGAGATGATCGGGCGCTACCCGGTCTCGACGCTGATCCTCGTCGTCCTGACGCCGCTGATCGGCACCCCGATGGGCGAGCTCGAGCCGCCGCCGCTGGAGGACGTCACCGACTTCTTCGCGCTCGCGCGGGTAACGATGCCCGACACGAAGGTCAACCTTGGATGCGGACGGCCGGGCGGAGCGATGAAGGTCGCGCTCGACCGGGCGGCGATCGACCACGGGCTCAACGGCATCGCCTATCCGGCCGACGGCATGGTCGCCTATGCCAAGCAGCAGGGCCTGGAGCCGGAGTTCTTCGAGTACTGCTGCTCGCTGACCTGGGCCAACGCATGACCCGCTGGCGACTGATCGAGGACGACGGGGCCGGCGCCGCAGCCGGGCTGGCGACCGATGAGGCGCTCATGCTCGAACACGGGCGCGGCGGCGAGCCGACGTGCGCGGCCACACTGCGCCTGTATACGTACCGCCCCCACTGCGCGCTCGTCGGACGCTTCCAGTCGCTCGAGGACGAAGTCGACCTCGACGCCGCGCGCGAGCTGGGCATCGAGGTCGGCCGGCGCCCCACCGGCGGCGGCGCGATCATCATGGGCGACGGGCAACTCGGCGTCGCGGTCGTGACGCGGGCGCCCACGGCGACGGCTCCGCGCGAGCTGCTCGAGCGCTACGCCGACGGCGTCGTCGCGGGCCTCGCGCGGCTGGGCATCGACGCGCGCTTCCGCGGCAAGAACGACCTCGAGGTTGACGGGCGCAAGGTGGCCGGGCTCGGCCTGTACGTCGATGACCGGGGCGCGCTGTTGTTTCACGCCAGCGTCCTCGTCGATCTCGATGTCGCGCTCATGCTGCGGGTGCTGAAGATCCCCGGCGCCAAGCTGTCGGACAAGGGCATCGCCCGCGTGCAGGAGCGCGTGACCACCGTGCGCCGCGAGGCCGGCGCGGCCCTGTCCACCGGCGCGGTGCGCGACGCCGTGGCCGCGGGCTTCGTCGAGGCGCTCGGCATCGACCCCCGTGCCACCCCGCTGTACCCCGCCGAGAAGGCTCGCCGCGACGAGCTGATCGCCGAGCGCTACGGCAGCGAGGACTGGATCGGGCAGCACACGAGGCTGCGCGACGAGCGTGGCACAGCAGTCCTGAAGACGCCGGAGGGGTTCGTCCGGATCTACGTCGCCACGCACGGCGCGACCGTCAAGAGCACGCTCATCGCCGGCGACTTCAACGCCATCCCGCCGCGGCTCGCAGATCTCGAGGCGGCGCTGCGGTGGTGTCCCGCGACGCGCGAGCGCATCGGCGAGCTGACCGAGGCGACCCTGCGCAGCGATGACCTCGGTGTGTCGCCGACGGCGGTCGCCGAGAAGATCTGGGAAGCCACCACGCGGGCGATCGAACGCGCCGCCGGTGCGCACCCCGTCCGCCCCGAGGGCTCCTGCTACTTCCCCGAGCATGCCGCGCCCCCCGCAGCGCCCCCCGCCCTTGCCGTCGAGACTCCGGAGGCCGTCCTGTGAGCATCACGTCGCCCGCCGAGGCGCCCGCACCGCCGCTGAGCCAGAACAGCCCGGAGTGGGTGCGGATCAGCTACGCGAGCGCGGTCGCGCTGCGCTTCCGCTCCGGGCGCTTCAGCCGCGAGTTCCCGTTCGGCGGCATCAACCTGCTGCTCTCCTACGACCGCGGCTGCCTGTCGGACTGCGGGTACTGCGGACTCGCGCGCAACCGCCCCGGCGATTACGAGGACAAGTCGTTCATCCGCGTCGAGTGGCCGCTCGTCCGCACCGACGAGCTCATCGACCGCCTCGTTCGCCACGAGGAGAGCCTCACGCGGCTGTGCATCTCCATGGTCACGCACGGGCGCGCCTATCCGGACACCCTCGACATCACCAAGCGGCTCACCGACCGCGTGCGGGCGCCGCTGTCGCTGCTCGTCGCACCGCCGACGCTCAACGAGCAGCGGCTGCGCACGCTGAAGGCGGCCGGCGCGGACATGATCGGGATCGGCCTGGACGCGGTGACCGAGGAGCTGTTCGCCTCGTTGCGCACGAACGTGCCCAAGGGCGGCCTGAAGTGGGAGCAGTACTGGCAGATCGTCGGCCACGCCCGCGACATCTACGGGCCGTGGCACGTCAACTGCCATACGCTCGTCGGTCTCGGGGAGACCGACCAACAGCTCATGTCGATCTTCGAGCGCCTGCTCGACCAGCAGATCTTCTCGTACCTGTTCTGCTTCAACCCCGAGCCCGATTCGCGCATGGGAGATCAGCCAAAGACGCCCGTGGAGCGCTGGCGGCGCCTTCAGCTCGCGAAGTTCCTGTTGGAGGAGCGGGGCCTGGATCCCGCGGCGTTCTCCTACGACGACGACGGCTCGATCGCCCGCATCCGCGCGCCGCGCGAGCTCGTCGACGAGGTCGTCGCCGACGGCTACGCCTTCATGACCAACGGCTGCCCGAGCACCGGCGGCGAGCCGGGCTGCACGCGGCCGATGGGCAGCTGGCGTCCGAGCGAGGACCCGCGTGACTACCCCTGGCGTCCGACCGCCGACGACGAGCGCGCGATTCGCGCACAGCTGTCACTCGACGACCTCGTGGAGCCGGGGCCCGGCCCACGGCGTCCCCCCGCGCTGTGCGCTCCGCCTGCCGCGGGACGCTTCAACCCTGAAACGGAGGAATGCCATGGACATCGTCGTGCCGATGCAGCAGACCGTTGACCTCGTCGAGGAGCTCGAGCTCAACGACGCCGGGACCGACGTCGAGCGCGAGTACCTGAAGTTCGTCGCCAACGAATGGGATGAGCAGGCGCTCGAGGAGGCGCTGCTGCTCAAGGAGGCCACGGGTGGGACGGTGACCGTCGTCGGCATCGACGAGACCGACGTCGACGGAACCCTCTTCGCGGCACTGGCCAAGGGCGCCGACCGCGCCGTCAAGCTCAGCGGCGACTTCGAGGAGGGTGTCTCCAGCCACCGCCGGGCGGCGATCCTCGCGGCCTGGCTCGGCGACGAGAGCTTCGACCTCGTGCTCGTCGGGGTCCAGAGCCCCGAGGATCTCGACGGCCAGACCGGCGTCATCCTCGCCAACCTGCTCGACGTCGCGCACGTCTCGGTCGCCATCGGCGTCGAGCCCCACGACGGCGGCGTGAAGGTCAGCCAGGAGTTCGGCGGCGGCGTCGTGCACGAGCTGGCGCTCAGCGGACGCGCCGTCGTCGGCATCCAGGCGGCTCGCCAGTCGCCGCGCTACGTGTCGATCTCACGTGTGCGGGCGGCGATGCAGGAGGGCGGCCTCGAGGAGACGGCGGCTCCCGATGTGGACGCGCCGACGGGCACGGTGGTGCGCCGGCTGTACGCACCGGAGTCGACGTCGCACGCCGAGATGCTGGAGGGCGGCGCCGACGAGGTGGCCGCCCGGATCATGGAGATCGTCCGCGAGCGCGGCCTTGTCAAGGGAGGAAGCTGATCATGGGCAACGATGTCTTCGTGCTCGTCGAGCACACGGCGGGCCAGGTCGAGGAGAGCTCCCAGGAGCTGCTGGGCAAGGCGGCCGAGCTGGCCGGCGAGGCCGGTGGCAAGACCGTCGCCTGCCTGCTGCACAGCGGCGCGTCCGCAGCGGCCGCCGACCTCGCGGCCGACACCGTGCTGTCCGTCGAGCACCCCGCGCTCGAGCACTTCCTGCCCGAGGCCTACGTCAAGGCGATGGCGTCGCTGCTCGGCGAGCACGAGCCGCGCCTCACGCTCATCGCGAACACGACGGTCGGCATGGACGTCGCCGCCGGGCTGTCTGCGCGCGCCGGCGTCCCGCTGGTCGCCTACTGCACCGAGGTCGCCTTCGAGGGCGATGACGTCGTGGCGACGAGCCAGGTCTTCGGCGGCAAGCTCAACGCCGAGGTGGCCGTCGAGGGCGCGGCGATCTGCTCGATCGTGGCCGGCTCCTTCAAGCCTGCATCCGGAGGCTCACCGGACGTGCAGGAGGCCAGTGTCGCGGATCTCGACGACCTCACCACGAGCTTCCTGCAGCGCGTCGAGCCAGAGGTCTCCGACATCGACATCACCGCCGAGGAGATCCTCGTCTCGGTCGGGCGGGGGATCGGCGGCGAGGAGAACATCGAGCTCGCCCAGGAGCTCGCCGACGCGCTCGGCGGCGTCGTCTCGGCCTCGCGGCCGGTGACCGACGGCGGCTGGCTGCCCAAGACGCGCCAGGTCGGCAAGTCCGGGCGCAAGGTCAAGCCCAAGCTCTACATCGCCTGCGGCATCTCCGGCGCGCCGGAGCATCTCGAGGGGATGGGCGACGCCGAGCTGATCATCGCCATCAACACCGACGAGAACGCGCCGATCTTCGACGTCGCGCACTACGGCACGACGGAGGATCTCTTCGACCTGCTGCCTGCGCTGACCGAGCAGGTCGAGGCCGCGGTCGGCTGAGCCGTGAGCCCGGTCCTGTTCAGCTTGACCCTCGTGATCGCCGCGGCGGTGTTCGCGGCGATCATGATGCCGCGTGCCCGCCTGCTGCTGGCGGCCGATGCCGCGCCGCGCTTCGACCAGCTCGGGGAGCGGCTGCGGCGCACCGCGGTCTACGCCTTCGGGCAGAAGAAGTTCCTCAAGGGCGAGCAGCCCGCCGGGATCATGCACGCGGCCATCTTCTGGGGGTTCATGATCCTCGTGCTGACCGTCCTGACGCTCTTCGGGCGGGCGTACGACGAGCACTTCTACCTGCCGCTGCTCGGCCCGGGGGACGCGCTCGGTGGCCCCTACACGTTGATCCGCGACCTCATCCAGGTCACGGTCGTCGTGGCCGTGCTCTACGCGCTGTACCGGCGGCTCATCGCCCACACCCCACGCCTGTTCGGCTACAGGCCGGCGGAGGAGCGCCTGCACCGCGAGAACCACTGGGAGGGCATCCTGATCCTGTTTCTCATCCTCGGGATCATGGTCGGCAGCCTCCTGCACGAGGGCGCGCGCCTGGTCGAGTTCGCCGGCGAGGCCGGCACCGAGAAGGAGCGCGGCTGGGAGCCGATCTCCGACCTGGTCAGCGGCCTCATCCCCGCCGGCTCGGCCGCGACGATCGGCGAGATCGGCTTCTGGATGCACAACCTCATCGTGCTGACGTTCCTCAACCTCCTGCCGCTGTCGAAGCACTTTCACATCATCACGGCGATCCCCAACGTCTTCTTCGGGTCGCTGCGCCCGCGCGGCGCGCTGAGCAAGGTCGATCCGGGCGATCCCGACGAGTTCACCTGGAAGCAGGTGCTCGACATGTACAGCTGCACGGAGTGCGGGCGCTGCTCGGCCGCATGCCCGGCGACGGCGAGCGGCACGAACCTCGCTCCGCGCCAGCTCATCCTGGACCTGCGCGACGTCGTGCTCGGCCGCACCGAGCGCACCGAGGACGGCAAGATCGTCAGCGACGACGTGCTGTGGGCGTGCACGACGTGCATGGCCTGCGTCGAGGCCTGCCCCGTCGGCATCGAGCACGTGCCGACGATCGTGCAGGGACGGCGCAAGCTCGTCGACCAGGGCGCGATGGAGCCGATGCTGCAGGACACGCTGCAGAACTTCGCCCAGCAGGGCAACTCCTACGGGAAGTCCAGCCGCATGCGCGCGCGCTGGACCAAGGGACTGGACTTCAAGATCCCCGACGCACGCAAGGAGCCGGTCAAGTACCTCTGGTTCGTCGGCGACTTCGCCTCCTTCGACGAGCGCTCGCAGGAGGCCTCGCGCCGCATCGCGCGCATCCTGCACGGCGCCGGCGTGAGCTTCGGCATCCTCTACGAGGGCGAGCGCAACGCCGGCAACGACGTGCGTCGCATCGGCGAGGAGGGCCTGTTCGAGCTGCTCGTCGAGCAGAACATGGAGGCCTTTGCCGGCGCCGAGTTCGAGGCGATCTTCACGACCGACCCGCACTCCCACAACACGCTGAAGAACGAGTACTCGGACTTCGGCGAGATGAAGCCGGTCTATCACTACACCGAGCTGCTGGTGGAGCTGATCGAGGACGGCACCATCGCCGTTCCGGAGCCGGTCGGCTCGAAGGTCACCTACCACGACCCGTGCTACCTGGCGCGCTACAACCGGATCACCGACGCGCCGCGCAAGCTGCTCGAGGCGGTCGGCGCAGAGCTTCACGAGATGCCGCGCCACGGCACGAACACGTTCTGCTGCGGCGCCGGTGGCGGGCGCATCTGGATGGACGACTCGAACCTCGTCGAGCGTCCGAGCGAGATGCGCGTCAAGGAGGCCGCCGCCCTCGGCGAGCTGGACTACTTCGTCGTCACGTGCCCGAAGGACCTCGCCATGTACTCCGACGCGGCGGTCACGGTCGGTAGCGATTTCGAGGTGCTGGAGATCTCGGCGCTGGTCGAGCGGGCGATGGGCAGCGACGCTGACGCGGCGGTTGCAGAGAAGGCGGCGGCGTGATGGAGCGGTCCGCGCCCGAGCACGATCCGCTTGCCCGTGCGCTCGCGGCCCGGCTGCGCGACGCCGTCGAGGCCGCCGACCGCATGGCCAGCTTCGCCTTCGACGCCACCCCCGGCGAGGCGCCGCCGACCGCCCTCTGCGACGGCGAGGAGCTCGCCACCGCGCACGATCTCGTCCTCCGTGTCATGCGCGAGACCGGAGACAGCGTGAACTTCCGCATCATGGCGGCGGCGGCCGTGCACGAGGACGGCGCCGCCACCAAGGCGCTGGCGTTCGACCTCGGGCTCTCGACGATGGCGCTGATCGAGCGCACGCAGGCGCTGATCCAGGTCGGCCTCGTCGCGCGCGACCTGCAGCGCGACACGATCCGCACGACGCCCGCCGGCGAGGGAATGCTCGAGATGGTCTCGACGCTGGAGGCCGACGTCGCCGGATGGCTGGCCAAGCGCAGGCGGCGGTGACCGCGTGTCCGTTCTGTCCGGAGGAGGGCGCCCGTGTGGAGGTGCACCGCCACATGGTGGATGCCCATCCCGAGCAGATCGAGGCGTGGACCGACGCGAAGTCGGGCCGCATGCGCTACCGCGTCGTGTGCCCGATATGCGGCGCCGATTACGAGCACCGCGTCAAGCCGCGCAGCACCGACCCCACGTTCCTGACCACCTTCGCCACCGAGGTGCGGATGGTCGGCTTCGACATGTTGCTCAACCACATAACCGCCGAGCACGAGGAGGGATAAGCCGCCATGGCGACTGTGAATCACTGCAACCTGCCGGATGATCTGCACTACCTGGTGGAGAAGCACGTCTGGGCGCGCCAGGAGGACGGGCTCGTGGTCGTGGGACTCACCGACGTCGCGCAGAGCCTGGCGAAGTCGATCATCTCGGTGACGCTGAAGAAGACGGGCCGCAAGCTGGCGAAGGGCAAGAGCCTCGGCACGGTCGAGAGCGGCAAGTGGGTCGGCCCCGTGCCGGCGCCGGTGGCGGGCGAGATCGCCGAGGTCAACGACGCGCTGACCACCGATCCCGGGCTGCTCAATCGCGACCCCTACGGCGAGGGATGGGTCGCCAAGCTGATCGCCGACGACTGGGAGACCGACGCGGCCGATCTCGCCACGGGGGAGGCGGGCCTGGAGGCCTACAAGGCGTTCTTGGATGCAGAGGGCATCTCGTGCCAGGAGGACGAGGGGGAGGCCGATCCCGGCGCTCCGGGCGCCGGCGAGGCCTGAGAGGCATGCAGGTCCACCACGGCTGCGCGATCCCGGAGGAGTACCTCTACGACGTCGAGCTGAACGTCTGGGTCCGGCTCGAGCAGGACGGCAGCGCCCTGCTCGGGATGACCGACGTGGCGCAGACCATGTGCGGCAAGATCGTCGCGATCACCTTCAAGCCGGTTGGAACAACGGTCAAGCGCGGTCGCACGCTGGCCGTGATCGAGAGCGCGAAGTGGGTCGGCCCGTTCCGCAACCCGCTCACCGGCGAGGTCCTGGCCACCAACGAGGCGACCTTCGAGGCCGACGGGCTGATCGCCAACCGCGATCCCTATGGCGAAGGCTGGCTCGTGCGCGTCGCGCCGAACGCGCTCGAGGCCGAACGCGACAACCTCGTCGACGGGCGCGAGGCGTTTCCGCTGTACCAGGAGATCATCGAGCGCGACGAGATCAACTGCATGCGCTGCGCGGATTGATGGCGCCGCCGGTCGTCCTGCTCACGCGCGACGCGCTCGTGCAGCGGCGCGTCGTAGCACTCGCGGGACGGCTGGGCCTGGAGGCCCTGCAGCTGCGCTCCGCCGACGGCGAGCCCAGCAGCGTGGCGCCCGCCGGCCTGCTCGTCGAGCTCGAGCTCGACGGCGCGCTGGACGCGCTGCGCCGTTGGCGGGCCGCGCACAACCAGCTGATCATCGTCGGCTTTCTGACGACGCCGGAACCCAGCTTGTGGACCGAGGCCGAGGAAGCGGGGGCCGATCTGGTGACCACGCGCGGTCGCGCCGATCGCGAGCTCGGCCGTCTCGTCGCCGATCACCTGTCGGGCGCGCGCCGCAGCCGTCGCGTGCGTCTGGCGCCCGAGCAGGACTTCGCCGGACGGCTCGGGTTCGTGGGGCGGGTCGAGGAAACCCCGAGCGGCCCGGTCGCCGTGTACCACATCGCCGGCAAGCTGCATGCGATCTCCGACGTCTGCCCACATGCCGGGGCGTCGCTGTGCGAAGGCGAGCTCGCCGGCGACATCGTCACGTGCCCCCGCCACGGCAGCCAGTTTCGCGTCACCGACGGTGAGCGCGTCCGCGGCCCGGCCGACGAGGACGTGGCGACCGTGCGCGTGCTCATCGAGTCCGGCGACGTGTTTCTCGAGTTCGAGGCGGCGCGCTGACGGCGGGACGCCCCCATGTGCTCGTCGTCGGGGCCGGCCCAGGCGGGTTGGCGGCGGTCGCCCGCCTGCGCGAGATCGGTGCCGGCGCGGTTGCCGTCACGCTCGTGACGCGCGGCGCGACGGCCACGCACCTGGCGGGAACCGTGCCGGTCGCGCTCGGCGACCGCGAGCCCGAGGACTACATGGCGACGGTCACGATCGAGGACGTCGACTGCCGGGAGGGCGAGGTCGACGCGATCGACGGCGGCGGCGCGACCGTCGACGGCCGGCGCGTCGATGCCGATGCCGTGATCGCCGCTCCAGGCCTGCATCCGGACGCCGACGCTGTGCCGGGCTGGTCGCGCGCGCACGCCGCCTGGGACCCCGTGGCGGCGGCCGCCGCGAGCGCCGCGCTGGAGGGAGTTCCGGGCGGGCGCCTGCTGATCGCGGTCTGCTCACTGCCCTATCGCTGTGCACCGGCGCCCTACTCGCTGGCGATGGCGCTGGCTGACCGTCACCGCCGCAGCGGGCGCTTCACGAAGGTCTGCGTGGCCACGCCGGAGCCGTTTCCGCTGATGTCGGTCGGGGGAGAGGCACCGGGCTTTCTCATGGACGCCTGCGCCGGGGCCAACGTCGAGTTCGAGGGCCGCTTCGACCCGGACCTGGATGGCAGCGACGACGGCCTGCTGCGCTCCCGTGACGGCCGCGAGCTCGACTACCAGCACGCCCTGCTGGTGCCGCCGCACCGGCGCTCGCCGATGCTGGAGGGCCTGGCGGACGACGGCGAGCTGGTGACCGTCGACGAACGGGGCGAGAGCTCGACGCGCGGTGTGTTCGTCGTCGGGGACGCGGCCGCGACCGGCTTGCCGCGCGCGGCCGCCGCCGCCGAGGCGCAGGGGCGCACGGCCGCCGACGCGGTGCTCGCGCGGCTCGGGCTCACACCTGCGCGCGATCCGCATGCCGCCGAGCCGAGCTGCTACGTCCTGCACGCCGGCGGAGCGGTGAGCAGGATCCGCCTGCGCTATCCGGCGGGCCCGCCTCCGGGCGGCGAGGCACAGGTCGCGATCGACGGGCCGACGCCCGACCTGGCCTACGCGATCGAGGGCGAGCGCCGGCGCTTTCTGGCTCTGGCAACCGATACGTCATGAGAGGATGTCCCTGATGGTCACCGAGGAAGAGGTGTGGGAGGCGCTGCACGCCGTCATCGACCCGGAGCTCGGCGTGGACTTCGTCGATCTCGGCCTCGTCTACGCGGTCCGCATCGACGGGTCCGACGTGCACGTCGACTTCACGTTGACCACGCCGGCCTGCGGGATCGGCCCTGCGGTCGCCGACGAGATGGACGAGATCGTGGGGTCGATGGACGGCGTGGCCAACGTGTTCCCGCGCATGACGTTCGACCCCCCGTGGACCTCCGACATGATGTCCGAGGACGCGAAGTTCGCGCTCGGCATGTGAAACGACCCGCCCGGAGTCGTGCCGAGCGCCTGAAGGCAGTGGGCGAAGATCCCGACGCCCGCTTCAGCCTGGCCAACGAGCGCACGTTCCTGGCCTGGATTCGCACCGCGCTCGCGCTGATCGTGGCGGGACTCGCCGTCGCGCAGTTCTTCGAGACGGCCTCCGAGACGACCCGGCTCGCGATAGCGCTTCCCCTGCTGGCGCTGGGCGCGATCGTCGCTCTGCGGAGCTTCGGACGCTGGGAGGAGAAGGAGCTGGCGATGCGCGTCGGCGAGTCGTTGCCGAGCTCCTCGCTGCCGCGCCTGCTCGCACTGGCGGTGGGGATCATCGCGATCGTGGCCACCGTGCTCGCGGTCGTCGACTCATGAGCGATCCCGGGCTCGTCGCCGAGCGCACCGTGCTGGGCTGGCAGCGGACCGCCTTCGGGTTCCTCGGCGGCGCCGCGCTGCTGCTGCGCTTCGCGGCGCGCGAGTCGGTGCTTGTGCTCGGTGCCGCCGTCGCGGCGGGTGGGCTGGTCGCCGCCGTGGGGGCATGGTGGTACAGCAGCCACGGCCGCCCGATCGAAGGGGGCGAGCACGGCTCAGCCGTCGCGCCCCGCCTGCTGTCCCTCGCCGTGGCGGCGCTTGCGACCGGGTCAGCCGTGACGGTCGTCGTCGGTCTTGGCTGACGGCCCCCGCTCGGCCCAGGCGCGCGTTTCAGCCGTACGCCATCGGCAGCGAGGGACCCGCTGGGGCGGCCATCGGCAACGGGATCGGTCGCTGCGGCGCCAGGGCCTCCAGGCGACGGGCGATGTCGATGATCGCTCGAGCGGCCGGATCCTCCGGCTGCTCGAGGACGAGCGGGGTGCCCGCGTCGGCGTGCTCGCGCAGCGCGATCGTCAGCGGCACCCTGCCGAGCAGCGGCACGTCGAGCTCCTCGGCCAGCTCTGCGCCGCCGCCCTCGCCGAAGATCGGGTGGCTGCGTCCGGTGTCGTCGACGTAGCCCGACATGTTCTCGATCACGCCGACGACCTCGTGATCGAGCTTGAGCGCCATCCGCGCCGCCCGCCGCGCGACCTTCTGCGCCGTCGGCTGCGGGGTGGTCACGACGACGAAGCGCGCCTGCGGGAGGAACTCGGCCAGCGACATGGCGACGTCGCCGGTGCCGGGCGGGAGGTCGACGACGAGGTAGTCCAGCGCGCCCCAGTCGACGTCGGCCAGGAACTGGTTGATGGCCTTGTGCAGCATCGGGCCGCGCCAGACGACCGCCGAGTCCTCCTCGACGAAGAACCCGATCGACATCAGCTTGATCGTCCCGTGGGCGAGCGGCGGCACGATCGTGCGCTCGCTCGAAACCGTCGGGCGCTGGTTGACGCCGAACATCCGGGGGATCGAATAGCCCCACACGTCGGCGTCCAGCACACCGACGTGCTTGCCCTCGCGCCACAGGGCGGCGGCCAGGTTGGCGGTCAGCGTGGACTTGCCTACGCCGCCCTTGCCGGAGGCCACGCAGAGCACGGTCCCGACCTGCGCGAGCGACCCTTCGGGCAGCACCGCGCGGCCCAGCTTCGTCTGCAGGCCCTCCTTCTCGCCCGCCGACAGCACGTCGAAGTCGACCTGCACCGCGGTGATGCCGTCCAGCGCCATCAGGGCCGAGCTGACGGCCTGCTCGAAGTGCGACTTGATCGGGCAGCCCGGCGTGGTCAGCGAGACCGTGACCATCGCCTGGCCATCGGCGGCGATGTCGATTCGCCGCACCATCCCGAGCTCGACGATCGAGCGGCGCAGCTCGGGGTCCATCACCGGCATGAGGGCCTTCAGGGCCGCTTCTCGCTTGGGGAGCATCAGCAGTTCCGCCCTTCGTCGCCGTGTGCGGGAGCCGGTTCGAGTCGCTGGCGGTCGCGCGCGGGTGGGACGCCCTTGGAGGCGAGCAGCAGGCTCAGCACGTTCTCCCAGTTGCGTCGGATCTTCTGACCCATCTCGCAGTTGTCGCCGCGATGCTCGCGGGCCAGTTGCGCGGTCTCCTCGTCGCCGGCGCGCTCGGCGACCTTCTCGAGCAGGTGATACGTCGCGATCTCCAGATGCTCGAAGACATAGGCGTCGCGTGCGTTGGCGCCGTAGTTCTGGCCGCCGATGCGGCCGGTCGCCACACGCAGGAGCGCGCCGGCGCGCATCGCGAGCTCCTTGCCGCGCGCCGGGCGCGCGCCGAGGGCGGCCAGGCGGGCGCGCACCTCGCGCTCGTGACGCGCGGTCTCCTCCCGATGCTGCTCGAAGGCGTCGAGCATCTTCGCGAGGAGGTCGGCGACCTCGGGCAGGGTCCGCTCGCGGCGAACCGCCTCGAGCATGCCGTCGAACATCTGCAGCGCGCCGACCTGCAGCGCGTGCGCGTGGCGCAGTTGTTCGACGACCATCGGGGCGAGGGCGGCGTCGGTTTGGGCTGAGGAGCCTGGATCGACGTCGGCCGCCGGATCGGGCGATGTGGCAGTGGTGGCGCCCATGTCAGGCTCCCGCCGCCACGGGTTCGGTCTTGTCGACCGGGTGGCCGGCACGGATCAGAGCCGGCACACCGCCGGGGGTGACGTGCAAGACCTCGCCGGCCCCAAAGCGGGCGATGAGGCTGGCGCCGACCGCGGCACGCTGACCGGAGCCGCAGATGACCGCGATCGGGCGGTTGGGATCCAGTCCCTCGGGCACGCAATCGACATCGTGGTAGGGCGTGTGCACCGAGCCGGGCAGGTGCCCGGCGTCCCACTCGCCACGCTCGCGGACGTCCAGGATCTGGAGCTTGGGATCCGCCTCGGCGCGGGCCGGCAGGTCCTGGGCGGCAACGCGCTCGATCCGCGCGACCTCGCGACGCTCTTCGCGCCAGCTCGTCATGCCGCCGTGCAGGTACCCGGCGATCTTGCGGATCCCTACCGCCGTGCAGAGCTTGGCGGCACTGCGAGAGTCCTCGTCGTCGCGGCCGATCAGCACGATCTCCTGTTCGCGATCGGCGATCCATGCGAGCTTCGTGCCGAAGCCGGCGTTGAGCTTGGTGATGCAGACCGCTCCGGGGACGTGGGCGTCATCGAACTGCTCGTCGGTGCGGACATCGACGAGCAGCGCGCCCTCCTCGCGCTTGATCTCGACCTGGCGCGGGGTCAGCGGGCCGACCTCCACGCCGGTGGTCAGCAACGGTCCCCGGTTGAGATCGACGATCGCCTGGAAGTTCGGCGGCTGCGGTCCCAGCTTTGCGATCGACTGCTCGACGAAGCGGTCCTCGTCGTCCTCGTCGAGGACCGGGTTGTGCCCACGCTCGTAGCCGATCGTGGAGGAGACCTTCATGTCCATGCCGGGACCGCCGCACATCGAGCCGCCCAGGTGCCCGGGCCAGACCTCACAGGTGTCCGGCAGGGTGAGGATCTGATCGTGGAGGCTGTGGAAGATCCCGCGCGCGCCCTCGCTCTTGTCGACGGCGAGATCCGGCCGGGCGACATCGCCGACGAACAACGTGTCGCCGCTGAGCACCGCCCACGGCTCGTCGCCGCGCGAGCGGTCCACGAGCGCGAACGCCGTGTGCTCCGGGCGATGACCCGGAGTGTGCAGCGCCCGCACGACCAGGTCGCCGAGTTCCAGCTCCCAACCGTCGTCGAATGGCTCGTGCTCGTAGTCCGGCTCGGCGAGACGATGCACGTGGATCGTCGCGCCCGTGGCGGCAGCGAGACGACCATGGCCGGAGACGTGGTCGGCATGGTTGTGGGTTTCGAGGATGTGCTCGATGCGGACGTTCATGTACCGGGCGAGTGCCAGGTACTCGTCGATCTCGAACCGAGGGTCGACGACCGCGGCCACGCCGGCACTGTTGTCGCCGATGAGGTACGACGCGCATCCAAGGTCGTCATGGGTGATCTGACGGAAGATCATGCGGCAGCCTCCTGAACGTTGGTGTCTAGGAACGCGCCAAGCCTGCGGTGACGCTCGGTGAGGCCCCCGCAGACCTCCTCGCACAGACGAAAGACGGCGGGGTCGCTGATGCGGTACAGGGCCTTCGTCCCGACCTTGCGGCGACCGACGATCTCCGCGCGGTGCAGCACGTTGAGGTGGCGGGAGACGTTCGCGTGGGTCGCGTTCAGCGCGGTCGCGATCTCCAGCACCGACGCCTCTTCGCAAGCGCGCAGGTGGTCGAGGATCTTGATTCGCATCGGCTCTGCCAACACCGCGAAGCGCTGAGCGACGAGCTCGACGACTTCGTCCGGCAGGGGGTGTCGTAGACGCGTGTTCATGTCCCGGATTATACAAGTCTACGCTTGAGGATGCAAGGAACCTGGCGGTTGCGCTACGCGGCGTTCGGCGAGCAGCAGGACGGCGGGCAGCACGAGCAGCACGCCGAGCAGCGACACGGTGAGGTCGACGACGGTGACGAAGCCGAAGTCGCGCAGCATCCGGATGTCGGAGACGACGAGTACGGCGAAGCCGGCGATTGCGGTGGCGCCTGAGGCGAGTACGGCGATGCCGGTGGAGCGGTAGGTGCGCTGCAGGGCGTCGTGGGGGTTGTGGCCGTGCGCGCGTTCGGCGCGGTAGCGCTCGGACAGCAGGACGCTGAATTCGGTGGAGATCGCGATGACGAGCGCGCCGAGCGTGACCGACATCGGGTTCAGCGGCACGCGCAGGGCGAACAGCAGCAGCGCCGACCAGCCGGTGGCCAGCGCGATCGGCACGAGCGGGACGAGTGCCCGGCCCACGTTTCGCAGCGCGGCGAGCAGCACGACGGCGACTGCGAGCAGGCCGGCGAGCAGCGTGAGCATCCGTCGGGTGGTCGAGGCGATCTGCGCGTTGGCGTCGGCGGCGAGTACGGGCAGGCCCGCGATCTGTGCGCGGACCCCGGGCGGCCGACCGTCGGCCAGCCGTGCGCGCATCTCGGTGATGACGGCGGCTTGGTCGTCGAGGTCCATGAGGCGGATGCCGAAGGCCAGCGTCGCGGTGCGCCGGTCGGCGCTGACGACCGACTGCGAGAAGTACGGCGGCACGGCGTCGAGCAGCGCCCGGATGGCGCCGGCGTCGCGCCGCGAGGCGGGCGTGGTGAAGAGGTCGGGCAGCGAGAAGGCCGGGCACAGCTGCGCGGTGCCGCAGCCGCGCGTCGCGCTGTAGCCAAAGCGCTCGAGCACCCCCGTCTGGTAGTCGATCATCCAGTTCAGGACCGCCGGGCGGGTGAGGTCGGCGCCTTCGATGATGACGTCGATCTCGCCGCCGACGCCGGTCGAGCGCTGCAGGGCGTCGAGGTCGCGCAGCGCGGGGAGATCCTGCGGAACGAGCTTCTGGATGTCGGACTCGACACGCGTCTGCGTGTCAAGCGCCCAGCCGGCGGCGGCCAGCGCGACGGCGATCGCCAGCACCCGCGCGGGCCGCGCGATCGCAAAGGACAGCGCCGTGGTGGCGGTGTGGCGCACGCGCCGCGCCGCGGGGCCGGCGGCGGCGCGGGCGCGCGCCGTGCGCAGAACGTGCCCGGCGGCCGCGGCGCGCCGGCCGCGCAGCCGTGACGGCGCGCTGGCACGGTCGGCGAGCACGAGCGCTGCGGTTCCGGCAAACAGCGCACAGCCAAACGCGATCGCGATGCCGGCGACCAGCAGGATCCCGAAGTCGCGCACCATCGGCACCGGCGACAGCGCGAGCGCCGCGAAGCCGGCGGCGGTCGCCGCCGCGGCGACGGCGACCGCGGGGGCGCCCAGCAGCGCGGCGCGCCGCGCTGCCGGCGCGATCGCGACGTCGCCGTGGCGGGCCTCCTCCTGCACGCGCGCCTGCAGCTGGATCGCGTAGTCGACGGCGAGCCCGATCAGCACCGGCAGCACGGCGATCGATGCCATCGTCAGCGAGGCGCCGGCCAGCGCCAGCACCCCGAACGTCAGCGCGGTCGCCGCCAGCGCGACGCCCAGCGCCAGCAGCCGCGGCCGGCCGGAGAACACCAGCGCCAGCGTCAGCGCCATCACCAGCAGCGCGACCACGAGCAAGACCCACATCGCGCCGCTGATCGAGGCCGCCAGGTCAGCCACGACGACCGGTGCGCCGGTGACGGTGTACGTCGCGCCGTTGGCCGGCTTCCACTCGCGCATCGCGACCGCGGCACGGATGTCGCGCAGCGCCACGCCGCGCTGAACCTCGCTCAGGCCGGCCTTCAGGCGCACCTGGATGAGCGCCGTGTCGCCCGGACCGCCGCCCTTGGAGGGAAACAGGTAGGCGAACTTGCGCTTCGGCGTCCCCGCCGGCTTGGCCGGATCGAATGCGACGGCGGAGACGAAGCTCGGGTCGTCCACGCGCGGGACCGCGCGCAGCCCGTAGCGCACCGCAAGCTCGACGACCTCACGCTGAAACGCGCTCTCGACCCGCTCCCGGGCCTGGGTTGCCGCACGGTCGGCCGCCGCGCCAGACAGCCCCCGGCGACGCGCCGCGCGGCGCGCCCGGCTGCCGGCGGCGGCGGCCTGCGCGGCGTTCTGCTGCACGCGCCGCGCGAACCCGCTGCCAAGCTGACGGGCCGCCTCGTTGATGAACGTGCCCGGGCCAAAGACCACCTTGACCGGCTTGGCCCGCGCCAGTCGCCCACACGGCCCGGCGGCGCCGCCCGGCGGTGTCGCGCCGGCCGGGAGGTTGCCCGCGATGCAGCCCTCCAGGCCCAGCAGGCGCCCGAGGTCCTGCGACAACAACAACTTCGTCAGCGGCCCGCGGACGAGCACGATGATCGGGTCGTCGCCGAAGCGTTCGCGGTAGGTCGTGGTCGCCGCGTAGGAGGGGCCCTCGGTGCCGACGAGGGTGTCGATGCCGGCATCGGGCTTGAGCTGCGTGGCGCACGCCACCCCGGCGAGCGCGAGGACGACGGTCAGCGCGAGCACCAGCGCCGGCCGCCTGGCCGCGAACGCCACGGCGCGGTGCAGCGGGCGTGGGTCCTTCAAGGTGCCAGCAGGCTAGTGCTTGGTCGCGTCACGACGCCACGGTTCGGGGCGCGCCGAGTCCGGATATCGCACCGGGCGCGCCGCGATGCCGCGCCTCGGGGCGGGGTCTGTCGAATGCCTCGCGCGAGCCGCGACGTATTCGACGCACCCCCGGCCTGGCTTCACTCCATCCCGAGCGGGCCCTGCGACTCGCCGGCCAAAAACTGACGCACGAACTGGTTATCAGACTCAAACAGCTCGGCGGCCGGACCGGACTCCACGATCTTGCCCTTCCACAACACCGAGATGTGCTCAGCGACCCGCCGCGCGGTCATGATGTCGTGCGTGATCAGCGTAAACGCCGGCGGCGGCGTCCCACGCCTGGACGCCTCGCTCATCATGTCCTCGTGAATCTCCTGGATCAACTCGCCCAACAGCGCGGTACGCACCGGATCCAAACCCGAATCGGGCTCATCGAAGAGCACGATGTCCGGATCGAGCACCAACGCACGCGCGAACCCCGCCCGCTTGCGCATCCCGCCCGACAACTCGTTGGGCATCTTGTCATGCGCGTTTTGCAACCCCACCTCGCCAAGACGCCGATTGACGATCTCGCCGATCTCCTCCTCGCTTTTCTCGGTGTGCTGACGCAACGGAAAACACGTGTTGTCAAACACATTCATCGAACCGAACAACGCACCATCCTGAAACAGCACACCAAACTTCTGACGCATCTTAAACAGCGCGTCATCCTCCATGCCCGGCACCGACTCGCCATGCACCAGCACATCACCCCGATCGGGATACAACAACCCCACCATGTGCTTGATACACACCGACTTCCCCGTCCCCGAGGGCCCCAAGATCATCGAGATCTTGCCCTCGGGGATACCCATATCCAACCCACGCAGAATCTGATTGCGCCCAAACGCCTTATGCACATCGATGAACTCCACCGCATCCCTGACACCATGCGAACGCCGCGCACCCGTATGCCAGCGATACTCCTCGCCGTGTGGGCCAGACGACTGCGGACCGTCCAGGTTCGTCGACATCGGATCGCAAGCCTACTGCCCGCACCCGGCACGGGCGCTCGCCACGAAACGCAACCGCTCAGGCGCAACGGGTATGAGCACGTGCCTGGCGTACGCCGCCCCGCCGCGCAGCATGAGCGCCCAGACCGGGTTCCAGGCCAGGCCGTACTGGTGGCGTAGCTGCGCGGGCAACAGGCCGACGGTGATGAAGTTCACGAGCTTGAGCACGGGCCGGTGGGCAAGGGGGACGGGCGGGTGCAGCACGACCTGCAGGGCGAGCGCGCGGGCGTTACCGGTGACATGGAGGTCGCGCCCGGCGAGCATCGCTCGCATGTAGTCGTCGAAGCCGTGGATGTCGACCGGCATATCGTGGTCCTCGAGACCGAACAGCCCGCCGATGACGCGATAGTCCTGCCAGTAGGCCTCGCGCTCGGCGGTCGACAGCGAGCGGACGCACCGCTCGTAGGCGACCAGCGCGGAGTCGGCCAGCGTCGCCAGCACCCACAGGAGCAACTCGGGATCGTCGGCCGCGAACGGAGTACCCGCGGGAAAGCGCCCGGCGGGCTGTGTCAGTTCTCCGCGCACTCGGCGGTGGATCGCACGCACGCGTCGAGTGGCGCGATCCGCATCGGTGCGGGAACCGAAGACGATGGTGTCCATGACCTGCGCGGTTCGCATCAGGCGCTCATACGGTCTGTCGAGCGCAGCAGTGTGGGCGAAGAACCCCTCGAACAGGACCGGGTGCGCAGCCTGCATGAACAGCGCGCGCGGACCGGATACCGCGACCGCCGTCTCGCGGTGGACGCGGCGCAGCATCGAGGTGTCATCGAAGTACGCGTCCATGCCCCACACGCAGTATTCAACTACTGGCGCAAATGGTCAAGTACGGCCGTCGCGCCTCAGGGGGCTGCGCTCGGCGACGAGCTCCTGACGCATGCGCCTCAACGAGAAATTTCGCCCGCGCGAGGCCGGAGATCCGTAGCGTGGCGTCATGCGCCGCGCCCTGCTCATCGCCGCCGGTCTCATCCTCGTCGCGCTGGTCGCGGCCCAGCTCCTGCTGCCGGGTCTCGCGGAGGACAAGCTGCGCGACGACCTGCAGGCGAGCGGCTCGCAGGTGCGCGTCGAGGTCGAGGCCTTCCCGGCCGTCAAGCTGCTGTTCAAGCGCGCCGACCGTGTCGAGGTCGAGCTGGCGGACTACCGCTCCACGGGAACGGGCGAGGCCACTTCGTTGTCGGACATGCTGGCGCGCACGAAGGCGACGGGCGAGCTCGACGTCCACGTCGACGTCCTCGAGGACCGCCTCCTGCGCGTGCAGGACGTGCGGCTGCGCAAGGACGGCGACACGCTGATCGCCGACGTCGAGCTGCGTACGGTCGACCTCGACGCCGCGCTGCCTGCGCGGCTGCGTGTGACCGGCTCGGATGCCGACGGCATCACGGTCGCGGGCGAGACGAGCGCGTTCGGCACCGACGTGCGTGCGCAGGCGCGGATCGAGGCCGACGACGAGGGCCGGATCGTGCTGCGCCCCGAGGGGTTCCCGCTCCTGTCGCTCGTCACCGTGCCGGTCTTCTCCGACCATGCGATCGCGGTCGAGGCGATCAGCGCCCGCCCCACGCCCGACGGGTTCGCCGTCACCGTGCGCGGCCGGCTGCGCTGACCCGCCGCCGCCTCAGGGGTGGTCGCGGCGCAGCAGGAAGAAGATGCCGATGAACGAGACCACGACGAAGATGACGAGCGCCAGCGCCACGCGGCCGCTGGAGATCGCGAAGTAGTCGGGGCCGAAGGTGCTGACCTTCGCGTACGCCGGACTGGACGCGATGCGGTCGTTGAGGTCGATCGCCGAGCCCATGCCGGCGTAGGCCCACTTCGCCACCACCGCGTTGGACAGCGCCTGCAGCGGTGAGCTCATGGTCGCGATCGCGACGATCGAGCCGCCGAAGAACAGCTGCGGGACGAGCACGAGCGGGATGAAGCTCGTCGCCTGGTCCTGCGTGCGCACGGCCGCCGACATGAGCAGGCCCATCGAGACCGACGCGAAGCACGTCAGGATCAGCAGCCCGATGATCGTCAGGTACGTGCCCGAGCCCTCGTGCAGGCGGTGAAAGAAGAAGACGATGGCCGCCATCACGATCGTCTGGACGGCCGCGAGGCTGAACAGCACCGCGGCCTTGGAGAGCAGGTACGCGCCCGTGCGAACGCCGACCGCGGCCTCGCGCACGTAGACCGACTTCTCCTTGATGATCTCCCGCGCGCCGTCGATCGAGCCGAACCAGATCGTCATCGTCACGACGAGGAACAGGACCGTGACGGCGTTCCCCGCGTCGGTGCCCGCCGCGAAGACGTCGACCTTGTAGAGGCCGACGATCGCCAGCGCCAGCAGCGGCACCTGGGCGAGCAGGATGATGAGGTTGCGCCGGTCGCGCTGAAAGAGCTTCACGTAGCGCCGGGTCAGCACGGAGGCCTGGCGCCACAGCGACCCGCGTCGCTGCTTGCGCGCCGCGGGATCGCCGGCCGGCAGCCGCTGCGGCGTCTCGGGCACCACGGGGCGGGCGGTCTCCTGCTCGAGCTTGGCCTGCCACTCCTCCGCCGGCCGGCGGTCGAGCTGGGCGTAGATCTCGTCGAAGCTGTCGGCGCCGAAGAACGTCATCGCGTCGGTCGGCGAGCCGTCGAAGCACAGCCGCCCGCCGCGGCCCATGACGATGATCCGCCCGCAGAGGTCGAGGCTCTTCGTCGCGTGCGTGACGACGACGACGCCACGCGAGTCGTCGGCCAGGCCGCGCAGCAGGCCCATCATGCGCGACTCGAGGCCCGGATCCAGGCCGGTCGTCGGCTCGTCGAGGAACAGCAGGCTCGGGCGGCTGAGCAGCTCGGCGGCGAGTCCGACGCGCTTGCGCTGCCCGCCCGACAGCGCCGCGATGCGCGTGTCGCGGTGCTCGACGAGCTCGAGCTCCTCCAGCGCGCGGTCGACGGTGGCGTCGTACTCCTCGGCGCTGGTGTCGTGCGGCAGCCGCAGCCGCGCGGCGTAGTCGAGCGCCTCGACGACGGTCAGGCCGCCGTGAACGACCTCGTCCTGGGGCAGGTAGCCGATGTCGGTGAGGCGGTTGGCGAGCGGCTCGCCGTTGACCGTGATCGTGCCGTCCGACGGCGTGTTGACGCCGGCCAGCGCCTTCATGAGCGTCGACTTGCCCGATCCGCTCTCGCCGATGATCGCGACGAGCTCGCCGGGCTCGATGCTGATCGCCGTCGGCTGCAGGATCGTCTTGTCCTTCACGCGCACGGTGAGGCCCTCGGCATCCAGCCGGACCGCGCCCTGCTCGGCGCGCGCGACGAAGCCGGCCCCGTCGAAGATCAGCCGGTAGGGGCCGATGCCGATCTCCCCGCCGGTGTCCAGCGCGGCGCGGCGCGTCAGCTTGCCGTCCAGCCGGGTGCCGTTGCGCGAGGACAGGTCGCGCACCTCGATGCGTCCCTCGGTGCGCAGCACCTCGGCGTGGAAGCGCGAGACGTTGGGGTCGTCGAGCACGACGTCGTTGGTCTCGTCGCGGCCGATCGTCAGCCGGTCGCCCGGGAACTGGACGACATGCGTCGCGACGACCGACGGCTGCCCGGAGACGGCGAAGCGCGTCTCCTCCCCGGTCAGGAAGCGCAGCGTCTCGCCACCGACGACGACGGTGTCGCCGTTGACGAGCCAGCGCGACTCGCCGCGGAAGCGCTCGCCGTTGAGCTGCGTGCCGTTGCGCGAGGAGAGGTCGACGATCCAGAAGCCGCCCGAGACCGGCTTGATCTGGGCGTGGTGGCGCGAGACGGCGCTGCTGGCGATCGCGATGTCGCAGTCGGGCAGGCGCCCGATCTGCAGCCCGGCGCCGGTGACCGGGATGCGCCGCCCGTGGTAGAGGACGACGGCCGCCGCGTCATTCGGGGGGCCGCCTCCGCCGCCCTCGCCGCCGCCGTCGACGCGCCGGCCGCGGTCCGCAGCGAGCCCAACGTCGTCGGTCTGGCGGGGAGCGCGCGGCCGCCGGTCGCGCTTCACCGGCGGGCGATGGTCACGGGTGGGCAGGACGGTCCGGTCGGCGTCTCCTTGACCGGCCGGTTGCGGTCATCGCGCAGCGCTACCGTCAGCGCGCGCGACGTCACCTGGACCTGGGCGTAGCTGTAGGCGTCAAGCGCGGCGCAGCGCATCGCCAGGCCGAACGGGCGCGGCGCCTTGAGGAACTGGCGGATCCCCTCCGAGGCGCCGGGTACGCCGGTCTTCAGGTCGGTGTCGACGGCGAAGGTCTTCAGCGCCACCGGGCCGGTGACGAAGTCGACGATGCCGGTGTCGATCGAGGCGCCCTCCTCGGGGAAGGTTCCGAGGCGCACGTTGTTGATCATGTTGGCGTGGAAGTCGGTCGTCAGGAAGACGACGTTGCGAACCCGCGTGCGCAGGAAGTTCAGGACGGCCGTGCGTTCGGCGTTGTAGCCCTCCCAGCGGTCGAACGGATCGAAGTACGTCGCCTGGATCGGGACCGCGTTGACGACGATCTTGAACGTCGCCCGCGAGCGGCTGATCGCATCCTGGAACGCGCGCAGCTGGGCGGCGCCGAGCAGCGTGCGCGACGGGTCGTTGATGATCGCCTTGCAGGCCTCCGAGACGACCGCGAGCGCCTGCGGCGGCAGCCCGATCTGCGGACCGAGGGACTCGCGCAGGCGCTGGGGCAGCAGCGGCAGCGGGTCGGGCTGGCCGGTGGCCGGGTTGCGGCACTCGGGCCCCAGCGACGCCGGCGCGCTGCGGAACGCCCGCTCGTCGAGGAAGAACAGCTCGGCGTTCTTGCCCCAGCGCACCCGGCTGTAGAGCCCGGTCAGCGGCCTGAAGCGGACCGGGTTGTAGTCGACGAACGCCTTCTTGCCCGCCTCGAACAGGGCCTCGCCGTGTTGCGGGCGGTTGAAGTTGTCGACGAACTCGTGGTCGTCCCACATGTTGAAGAGGGCGGCCCTGCCGCGCAGCGCGCGCAGGTTGGGGTAGGACAGGTTCAAGCGGTACTTCGCCCACTTGTCGACCAGGCTCAATGCGGGCGGCACACCGGCGACGGCGCTGTCGGAGTACATGATGTCGCCGAGGTTGACGTTGAAGTCGTTGTTGGCGCCCGCCATGCGGCCGTAGGCCTCGAAGTTGTTGTAGGCCGGGCGACCGGTCGCCGGATCGATCGTGCCGTCGGCATCGCCGCTGAGCGCGAAGCGGATCGGCGCCGCGGACGTCGAGCGCGGTGCGGTCTCGAACTGGCCGAGGCGGCTGCTCGAGGAGCCCTGGCAGAAACGGTAGAAGTAGCGTCTGCCCGGAAGCAGCGTGCTGATCGCCACGCGCACCGTGTTGTCGGCGGAGGCCGAGGCGAACCCGATCCGGCGCAGCAGTCCCGGCCGCGGGGCGGGCGCCGAGCAGCCGACGAGCGTCGCGTTGCGGGAGACCTTCAGGCGCACGGCGCCGCTGCGCTGCGCGCGCGTCCAGAACATCGCGGCCGTCGAGCGGACCTCGCCGACGGCCACCCCGTCGGGGAAGCCGGCCGGTTCCGCGCCGGCGGCGGCGGGGGCGGCGAGCGCCGCGACCACGAGGACGAGCGCTGCAGACCCTGCGCGCAACAGCTTCAGCGACGACATGGCTACCTCCCTTCGGGACCGTCGCAACACTACGCCCGCCTCGCGGGCGCGCGCAAGCGCGACGAGCTAATAGCCGTCACCCTTGGCGGCCCGGCCGACCTGCTTGCCGTCGGCCGACATGGCGAACCACGTGCCGAACACGCCCTGCCCGTTCGTGTCGCCGGGCTTGGCGTCGGCATCGGTCGTATAGAGCGGATGGCCGTTGTAGGCGAGCTGGCGCAGCTTCGTGCCCCGCCGTGCGACCGTGGTCAGCTTGCGCGCGACGAGCCCCGGGCCCGCCTGCGGCTTCGCGCCGGAGACGACCGCCGGGGGCCACACCCGCACGCACGGCCCGTAGCACGAGCTCTTGCCGCGCGCATCCTCGAGGAACAGGTACAGCGTGCGACCCTGCGCGTCGACGAGGATGCGCCCGAGCTTGCTGTTGCGCAGCTTCACCGCGGCGGCCCGCGTCGTGGCGGCGCTGCTGCGCTCATGGCTCGGCGATCGCGCCACAACGCTCAGGATGAGAAAGCCGAGGATCGCCACGGCGATCGCGCCCGGCACCGCCAGCCGCGGCCCCGACAGCGCGGGCCGCACGCCCCGCGTCACGTCTGGCCGAACGGGTGCAGAGCGCAGATGCGCGCGCGCCCGGCCGCGCCGGCCCCCGTCGACAGCGCCGCGGTGAACACCTCGGTGCCGCCGCCGGGCCGTGCCGAGGCGGTTGCCGTCTCGGCGGGGGCCTTGCCGGCCACGAGCGGTCCGCAGAGCGCGGGCGCGGTCGACTCGCCGGTGAGGCTGCGATCGATGTCGCTGCGCTCGAGCACGCCGTCGTAGACCCCGTTCTTGTTGTAGTCGATGCCGTGCACGACGACGACGGCGTTGTTCTTGCGCAGATACGAGGCGACGATCGGCGTGATGGTCATCGTCCGCTCGTACGCCACGTTGGCCGTGTTCGGAAAGCGGCTGAAGGCGAGCAGGCTCTTCTTGGGGGACGTGTCGCCGCTGGTCGTCATCGCGAGGACCGGGCCGCCGTAGAACGGCCCGCCCTGATGGGTGGCGAGCGAGAGGTGGCCGTTGTGCTTGGAGGCCGCCGACGCCGTCGGACAGGTTCCCTTGGCGCCCGCGTGGATGTGCAGCGCGTGCGGTGCGCCGGCGAGCAGCTTGGCGCTCGTCATCGTGACCTTCAGCTGGTTTCCGTTGAGGCGCATGACGGCGTTGCCGCTGCCCTCGACGCGGTTGGTCGGCACCGGGCCGAGCTTGCCGGCGACGCGCTGGCCGACCTCCTTGGGCTTCTCGGGCGTATCCGAGCCGCCGAGCACGATGACCGCGACCACGATGCCGATCAGGAGCACGAGCAGCCCGGCCAGGGGCTTGGTGTGGCGCAGAAACCAGTCGTCGCGGCGGGCACCGCCGGCGCCTGCCCCGTCGCCGCGGCGCGGCGGGCGCGGCTCGCGCGGCGGACGCGGGGGGCGCGGCGGGCGGCGCTCGCGCTTGGCGGCCGCCCCCGCGCCGGCGGCCGCGCCGGCGGCGCCCCCGTCGCTGGCGCCCGCGCCCGCACCGCGCGGGGGTGGTGGCGGCGTCGGCGGCGGCGGCGGGGAGACGGAGGCCGGCGGCGGGGCGGTGACGCCCTGGGGCGCGAACGTCTCCGCGCGTGTGGCGTCCAGGCCCGCGTCCGACAGCCCGGCCGGCGCGGCGGCGGAGCGCTGGCTCCTGCTCCGCTGCACCGCGATCGCGTCGCGCGTCACCTCGCCCAGGTCGCCCGCCGTCGCGTAGCGATGGCCGGGCTCCTTGGCGGTGGCGCGGGCGACGATGTCGTCGAAGGAGGCGATCAGCTCGGGCCGCACCGTGCGCGGCAGCGGCGGCGGGTCGGTGACGTGCGCCCACAGCTTGGCCATGTCGCTGTCCTTGTCGTACGCGACGTTGCCGGTCAGCATCTCGAACAGCACGCAGCCCAGCGAGTAGACGTCGGCGCGGCGGTCGACCTTGTGGCCCTGGATCTGCTCGGGCGCGACGTAGTCGGGCGTCCCGACCCAGCCGCCCTCGCGCGTGAGCGCCTCGTCGGCGGAGCCCAGCCGCTTCGTCAGCCCGAAGTCGGTGAGGTAGACGTGCGGCTTGCCGGGGGGGCCCGAGAGGAGGATGTTCGCGGGCTTGACGTCGCGGTGGACCAGCCCCTTCTCGTGCGCGGCGTCGAGCGCGCCCGCGACCTGCGTGACGATGCTCGCGACCTGGTCGAGGTCCATCGGGCCCTTGTCGATGACCTTGCGCAGGTTCGTGCCCGGCACGAAGCGCATCGCCAGGTAGAGGATGCCGTCGAACTCGCCGCCGCGGTGGATCGGGACGATGTTCGCGTGCTCGAGCGACGCCGCCAGCCGGCACTCGGCCTTGAAGCGCGCGACGGCGGTCTCGTTCTGCGTGTGCTCGGGCGCGATGATCTTCAGCGCGACCTCACGGTCCAGATCGGGATCGACGGCCTTGTACACGACGCCCATGCCACCCCGGTCCAGCACGCGCTCGATGCGGTATCCGGCGAACATCGCGCCGGGCTCCAGATGCGATAGGGGGCGCTTGCGATCGTCTGGCAACGAGGTCACCTGGCCGGGTAGCGGATTGCGCGGGCCGGGCGATCGTAGATCGCGGCCCTTGCCGCGTGCAAGCACTGTGCGCGATGTCACGCGTCCGGCTGCGCCGCCGGCGGCGCGGGCGTGTGTGCGCCGGGCCCGCCAGGCCGAGCGGCGCGGGCGCCCGCGGCGGACGGGTCGCCCGTCACGAAGTCCGAATGGCGGCTGAGGAAGAGGACGAGCAACTCGTTCGTGGCGGCGAGCGCCTGCGCGGACTCGTGCAGGCTCTGCGTCCCCGCGGGCGTCAGCTCGTACGTGCGCCGGTCGGGTCCGCTGCCGGACTTCTCCCACAGCGAGCGCACGAGACCGTCGTTCTCGAGGGAGCGCAGCGCGCGGTACAGCCGGCCGGGATCGTCGCGGTTGAAGCCCATCGGGCGCAGCCGCTCGAGCAGGTCGTAGCCGTGCGCCGGGCGCTCACGCAGGAGCAGCAGCAGGCATGGCCGCAGGAAGTTCCTCGGCAGGGCCTGCGCTGGTGTCTGATCGGAGGCGATGGCGTGGTCGGCGCGCGCGGCGTGAGCTCGCCGGCCGCCGCGCGCCGGTCATGCTATTCGCGGCCCCGCTTCAGCAGCCGCTCCCGTCGACGGCGCACGTCTCGTCGCCGGCGTCCGCGGCGACGGCGGCCGCCGCCGCCGGCGGATTGGCCGCTCGCCCCTGGCGCAGCAGCTCCCTGAGCTGCGCGGCCGGGTGCGCGCCGGAGGCGCCGATCGCGCGGTCGACGACGAAGAACGGCACCGCGTTGATCCCGAGGCGGGCGCCGGTGCGCTCGTCCTCGCGGACCTCGGCGGCGAAGCGGTCGGAGGCGAGGACGTCGCGCACCTCGTCGGCGGGCAGACCGATGTCGATCGCGAGGCGCTCGAGCGTCGCGTGGTCGGAGATCAGCTCGCCCTCGGTGAGATAGGCGCGCATGATGCGCTCCTTCATCGCGTCCTGCGCGCCGTGCACGGCGGCGAGGTGCACGATGCGGTGTGCGTCGAACGTGTTGCCCCCGCGCGCGATGTCCAAGCGGAACTCCAGCCCCTCGCCGGCGGCCGTCTCGGTCATGCGATCGTTCATCTCCAGCGCCTTCTCGCGGGTCATGCCGTACTTCTCGGCGAGGTGGGTGGCGTTGTCGTGCTCGCGCTGTGGCGGCGCGTGCGGGTCGAGCTCGAAGCTGCGCCACGTCACCGTGACCTCGTCGCGGTGCTCGTAGCCGGCGAGCGCGGCCTCGAAGCGGCGCTTGCCGACGTAGCACCACGGACAGGCGATGTCGGACCAGATCTCGACGTGCATGCGGTCCTCCTCGGAAGCGACGGGCGGGGTGGGACGTGCCGGCCTCCAGGCTAGCGCCGTCGGCGCGGCGGCGACCCGGCTTGGCGCGCCGGCCGGCCGGGTATCCATCCGGTCATCGAGACCGTTGCCCTCATCGTGATGATCGTCGTGATCTGCCTCGTGCTGGGGTGGGTCTTCATGCGCTTTCGCGAGCGTGAGCGCGAGCGCGACCTGCGCCGCTCCAAGCTCGAGTCGGTGGCCGAGGGGCACCGCGAGATGGCCGAGTCGCACGCCGGATCGCTGGACGGGCTGCGCGCGCAGGCGCTCGAGCATCGTCAGGCGGCCGTCGATCACACGCGCAAGGCCGAGCAGCTCGAGCAGAGCATCGAGCGCAAGGAGCGCCAGGCGGCGTTCCACGAGGACCGCGCGCTCGAGACGCAGCACGAGCGCGAACAGGTCTGACCCCGGTCTCGCGAGGACGTTCGCGCCGCGGTCAGAGCCCGGCGTGCTCGGCGATCCACGCCGCCTGCCACGCGCGCTCACGCTCGACGCCCGCGAGGTCGTCCTCGGCGAACGCCGCGGCGTGCGATGCGATGAAGCCGTTGACCGCCGCGTGCGTCGGCGCCGTCGCGGGCTGGGCGCGCGCGCCGAGGACGTGCCGCGCGGCGTCGCCGGCGTAGCCGAGCGCCCGGACCTGATCGGGCTCGAGCGCGTCGAGCAGCGCGCCGTCGGCGGCCGCCGCGGCGATCGCCTCGGCGCCCGTGGCCCCCGCCAGCGCGGCGTGCGCCGGCTGCTCCGGCGAGAGCACGAGCAGCGCGGCGTCGCGGGCGCGCAGCGCGCAGGCCTCGGCGAACGCCGCCATGAACGCCGGATCCCAGAGGTCGACGCGCTCGACGAGTCGGCCGCGGTCGGCGACGAGCTTGCCGCAATCCACCCGCACGTCGCCGTCGAGTTCGATGCGCCACAGCTCGGCGTCCATCCAGTCGACGAGATCCTCGGCACGGCAGGCGTGGACGCGGGCCTCGCAGGTGCGGCCCCCCTCCGTCGCTTGGAGCCACTCGCCGGGCGCCGGCCAGCGCACGCCCGAGAACGGGCCCACCTGTCCGTCGCGCAGGAACTTGTAGGCGATCACGTCGCGCGCTCCGCCCGCCAGGCCCGAAACAGGGCCAGCAGGGGAGCGGCCTGCTCCTCGGCGGGCCGCTCGTCGGCGATCCGGCGCAGCAGGCCGATCGTGCTGCGCATCTGCTCGGCGTAGTTCGAGCAGCCGCGGCAGATGACGAGGTGGCGCTCGACGTCGGCTCGCTCGCCGGGCTCCAGCGCGCCGTCGAGGTAGTCCGTCAGGACCTCGACGAACTCCTTGCAGGTCAGATGTTCGACGTCGGCGCTCATGGCGTTGCTCCCTCTGCAAGGTAGAGCTCGAGCGCAGCGCGCACCTTGCTGCGCGCACGATGAAGCAGGATGCGCTGGTTGCCGTCGCTGATCTGAAGCGCCGCGCAGACCTCGTCGGGCGACCAGCCCTCGACGTCGCGCAGGACGAGCACCTCGGCCTGGCGCGGCGGCAGCGTCTCGATCGCCTCGTGCACGCGCACGAGCGTCTCGCGGCCGAGCAGGCGCTCCTCCGGCAGCGCGCTCCAGTCGGCCGGCGCGGCGGCCCAGTGCCCGCCCCAGCGGTGGCTCTCGGGGCGGAAGCGCTCGGCATCGACGGCCGCCTCGTCGTCCTCGCCGTCGGCGGCCAGCGACGAGAACGGGGCGCTGCGGCGTTCGCGGACGGCGCGCGTGCGCGCGCGGTTGCTGAGGATCTGAAAGATCCAGGTCTTCAGCGACGCGCGGCCCTCGAAGCGGTCGATCCCGTTGAGCACGGCGAGCCAGGTCTCCTGCACGACCTCCTCGGCCACGGCACGATCGCGCACGAACGTGCGCGCCAGGCGCAGCAGCGACGCGCCATGGCGGGCGACGAGCTCGACGAACGCCGCCTCGTCGCCGCGGCGCAACGCCGCCACGAGCGCGCGCTCGTCGTCGTTGTCCGGCCGCTGCCCGACGGGGATCGCGACTGGCTGCACGAGCGTCAGTCTCTGCGCTCCGGCTCGGCGTTACAACCCGGCTTGGCGAAGGGGTGGGCGTCGGCGTTCGCGGGCTGTCGCTTCGCGCCGTTGGAGTGTCCGCGTTCTTACGGCATCGATGAGGGAGTCAGAGGCGTTTGGCTCGAGCGCGTCCCGGCCAGAGCCCGCGTCGCGAGTGACGCATCTCCCCCGGATGCCCTGGCCGGATGGTCGTGGCGCACAAGGTGCGATATCCGCACCGGGCGCGCCCGATGGCGCTGGCCGCCGGGGGTGTGTCGAATACGTCGCGCGGGCCGCGAGGTATTCGACACACGCCCTTGCGACGCAAAACTCCGCTCCAGCCCCGCTGGCCCCGGCCCGTTCGCCTACGACCACGCGACTCACGCACTCTCATAGATGCAGTTTGACGCTGACAATCCCGCCGACGTGGCGCGACAGCACGCACGCACTCCGGCGCGAGCGCCGCCCACCGTCAGTCGGCGAGCACCCAGACGTCCTTGCCGCCGCCGCCCTGCGCACAGTTGACGACGAGCTCGCCGGCGCCCTGCGCGAAGCGGCTCAGGCCGCCGGGCAGCACGCGGCCGCCGACGACGAACGGGCGCAGGTCGACGTGGCGCGGCGCGAGGCCGCCGTCGACGACCGTGGGGTGCGTCGACAGCGCGACCGGCTCCTGGGCGATCCAGGCGCTCGGGTCGGCGTCGATGCGGGCGCGCAGCGCGTCGAGCTCGTCGGCCGACGCCTGCGGGCCGAGCACGATCCCCTCGCCGCCGGCGCCATCGCGCGGCTTGACGACGAGCTCGTCGAGCCTCGCGAGCGCTTCCGCGCGCTGGTCGTCGTCGGCGAGGTCCCAGGCGGGCACGGAGCGCAGCAGCGGCTCGGCGCCGCAGTAGAAGCGCACGAGCCGGTCGACGTAGACGTACGTGCGCTTGTCGTCGGCGACGCCGGTCCCGAAGGCGTTGACGACCCGCACCGCGCCGCGCCGCAGCGGCTCGAGCAGGACCGCGCCGAGCGCGCTGAGGCGCCCGTCGTCGTGGCGCAGGCGGTCCTCGTTCGTGCGCCGCCACACGACGTCGACCGGCGAGCCGTCGCCGCCCAGCACGACGCGGCCGTCGCGCTCGGCGAGGTCGCCGATGCCGACGAGCGGCCAGCCGGTCAGGCGCGCGAGCTGCTCGAGCTCCCACCACACGATGTTGTCGGGCTCGCGGCCGAGGATCACCGTGCGGCCGTCGCCGGCCATCGCGTGCAGCGCGTCGCGCAGCGCGTCCTGAAACGAGTGCGGGTGGGGGGCGTCCGGCAGGGCGGCGGCGACGAGCGGCCGCGCCGCCATCGCGAACGCCATGAGCGTCGGCGTGCGGACGTTGTCCTCGAGCACGAGCAGCTCGCCGCGGGCGTCGCGGACGATGTCCGGGCCCGCGACGCCGATGCGCGCCCCGCGCTGCGACACCGCGCCCGCATCGTCCTCGAACCACGGGCAGCGGTCGACGAGATCCGCGGGCACGACGCCCGCGCGAAACGCCTCGCGCGCGCCGAACGCGTCGGCCACGAACGCCTCGAGCGCCGCGATGCGCTGCTCCAGGCCGGCCGCCAGCCGCGCCCATTCGCCGGCGGCGAAGACGCGCGGCACGGCGTCGACGGCCAGCGGATGCGCGCTGTCGCCGGCGCCGTGCACGATGCCCGCGCGCTGCACGCCGGTGGCGATCGACTCGGCGGCGGCCGCCGGCGACGCACGCTCGAGTGCCGCGAGGACGTCCCGGTAGGCGGGGCGGACGGTGCCGTCGGTGGCGAACGCCTCGTCGACGGCGCCGCCGGTCGGTGCGTAGCCTGGCGGTGCCGCGGCGGTCGTCACACGGGCGTGCTACCCGCCGGCCGCGCGTAACGCGCGGCCGGGCAGGGAAGACCGATCGCGCGATGGCTCTGTCTGCGCGCGACGGTGTCGATGAGCTGCCGGCGCCGCGGCTGACGTGCCGCGAGGTTGTCGAGCTGCTGTCGGACTACCTGGAGGACACGCTGCCCGCGGGCGAGCGGGCGCGGGTGCGCGCGCATCTGGCGACCTGCCCGGACTGCCTCGCCTATCTCGAGCAGCTGCGCGCGACGATCGGGACGCTCGGGCGCCTGCGCGAGCAGGACGTGCCCGCGCCGCTGCGCGCGCGCCTCGTCGCGGCGTTTCGCGGCTGGCGCCGGGCGTAGGCCGGTCACGCGCGGCCCGGCGCGCGGCTACGATCGCGCGACCGTGATCACCGAACGCCGCCGTTCATCGCTCGCCGCCGTCCTGGCGCTGACGCTCACGCTGGTGCTCACGGCGGGCGCGGTGGGCAGCGCGCCCGCCGCCCCCCCGACGGCCACCCGCGACGTCCTCGTCGTCGGCAACAACTGGGACGGGACGGCCGACGTCGTCGACCCGCGCGCGCTGAAGGTCCTCACGCGGCTGAACATCGTCCCCGACCTCGCGGAGCGCCGCGCGGAGATCGCCCGCGACCCGGTCGCGCTCGGGTTCTTCAACGCCAACAACCTGCTCATCGGCGAGGGCCACGTGCAGTACGTCGACGACGCGTTCACCTCGCCCGACGGGCGCCGGCTCTACGTCTCGCGCCCCAGCCTGGCCGACGTGATCGCGCTTGACCTCGGCACGCGGCAGATCGTCTGGCGGGTGAAGGTCGACGGCTACCGCTCCGACCACATGGCGCTCTCGCCCGACGGCGCGCGGCTGCTCGTCTCGGCCTCGACCGCCGGCAAGGTCCAGGTCATCGACACGTCGCGCGGCGTCGTCGTCGGCGAGTTCGCCTCCGGCGACCAGCCGCACGAGAACAACTACTCGCGCGACGGCTCGCGCATCTTCCACGCCAGCATCGGCAGCGTCTACACGCCGCTCGACACGCCCGCGCTCGACGCGACGAAGGGCAAGCGCGTCTTTCAGGTCGTCGACGCGCGCACGTACGAGATCCTCAAGCGCATCGACGTCGGCCGGGCGCTCGCCGACAACGGCCACGCCGGCATGAGCTCGGCCGTGCGGCCGATGGTGCTCTCGCCCGACGAGCGCCTCGCCTACCTGCAGCTGTCGTTCCTGCACGGCTTCGTCGAGCTCGACCTCCAATCGGGCAAGCCGCTGCGGATCGCCCACCTGCCGCTGTCGGCGCAGGCCGCGACGCTGCCGCGCGAGACGTACCTGCTCGACTCCGCGCACCACGGCATCGCGATGAACCGCGACGGCACGAAGCTCTGCATCGCGGGCACGATGTCCGACTACGCCGCGATCGTCCACCGCGACGACTTCTCGCACACGATCCTCGACTCCGGGCGCAAGCCGTACTGGGCGACGAACTCCGCCGACGGGAGCCTCTGCTTCGTGTCGGCCAGCGGCGACGACAAGGTGACGGTCATCTCCTACGCCGACGAGCGCGTCGTCGCCACGATCCCGGTCGGCGACCACCCGCAGCGCATGCGCGCCGGGGTCATGCGCTCGGAGTTCCTGCCCGCCCCCGACGACGCGTTCGCGCCGCGGATCTCGCGCGCCCGGGTGCTGCGCACGAAGGCCGGCCGCGTGCTGGCGCTGCGCCTCAGCGAGGACGCGCGGCTGCGGATCGCGGTCCAGCGACCGCGCGGTGGGCGTTGGAGGGACGTGCGCGTCCGCACGCGCGACGTGGCCGCCGGCAGCCGCCGCGTGGCGCTCGGCCGCCTGCGCCTGCCCGGCCGCTACCGGCTCGCGCTGAGCGCCGCCGACGAGGCCGGCAACGACGCCGCGCGCCGCCTCGTGCGCTTCCGGATCCGCGGCTGACGCGCCACGACGGCAGACCTGAACGAAACATGCGAGGGTGCGCGCCGTGATCCTCGGGGTCAACGCACCACCGACGGGCTGGCACGATCCCGCGGCCTGCGTCGTCGCGGGCGACGGCACGCTGCTGGCGTTCTGCGAGGAGGAGCGCCTCAGCCGGGCCAAGCACGCCGAGCGCAGCGGCCCGCTGCTCGCGGTCGCGCACTGCCTCGCGCAGGCCGGCGCCTCGCACGGCGACGTCGAGCTCGTCGCGATCGGCTGGGACGTGCCCTTGTCCGCGCCGCAGTACGGCGTGCAGTGGCGCCTGGAGGACACGCCGGCATGGCTGAAGCGCTACCTGGGCTTTGACTGCTCGCTGCACGACATGCCCGAGGTGCGCTTCGTCGGACACCACCTCGCGCACGCCACGATCGCCTTCGAGGCGTCGGACTTCGACGAGGCCGCGGTGCTCGTCGTCGACGGCAACGGTGACGACGAGAGCATCTCGATCTACCGCGCCGAGCACGACCGGCCGCTCGTCCGCAAGCGCGTGTGGCCGCGCTCGCACTCGCTGGGCTACATGTACGACGCCGCCTGTCGCTTCGCCGGCTTCGGCCCGCTGCAGGCGGGCAAGCTCATGGGCCTGTCGGCGTACGGGCGCGCCGGCGGGGTGCAGCCGTGGGAGCTGCTGCCCGGCGCCACGCCCGCCGCGCCCGGCGGCGTCGACGACGGCGACGGCTTCAACCGCTACCTGCACGCCTGGACGGCGCAGCTGGAGCGCCTCGCCGGCGGGCGGCGCGTCGCCCGCCCGCGCGACGAGCTGCAGCTCGACCCGCTCGCGGTGCAGGTCGCGGTCTCCGCGCAGGAGGCGATCGAGGGCACGGTGCTCGGCCTTGCCGCGCTCGCGCGCGAGCTGACCGGCTGCGAGAACCTCTGCCTCGCCGGCGGCGTCGCGCTGAACTGCAAGGCCAACGGGCTGCTGCAGGGCCCGGTGTTCGCGCCGCCGATCCCCCACGACGCCGGCACCGCGCTCGGCGCGGCGTGGCACGTGGCGCCGCCGCGCCGGCGCGGCGGCGCACAGGACGGACGCAACGGCAACGGGCGCATCTCGGCGTTCCTCGGCCCGTCGCCGGGCGCCGCCGCCCAGGCCAACGGTGCGCTGGACGGCCTGCATCGCGAGCCGCTCTCGCTCGAGCGCGTCTGCGCCGCGCTCGGCGCCGGCCGGATCGGCGCGATCGTCGAGGGTCCGGGGGAGGTCGGCCCGCGCGCGCTGGGCCATCGCTCGATCGTCGCCGACCCGGGCGTGCCGGGCATGCAGGACCGCCTCAACGCGCTGAAGGGCCGCGAGCCGTGGCGGCCGTTCGGCGCCGCGGCGCTGAGCTCGCGCGCCGCCGCGCTGTGGCAGCCGCGGCCGCGGCTGTCGGACTACATGCTCGCCGGCACGCCGGTCTCCGACGCCGGCCGCGACCAGCTGCCGGCCGCGGTCCACGTCGACGGCACGACGCGCCCGCAGGAGCTCGACCCGCAGTCCGCCGACCTGCTGGCCGCGCTGTTGCGCGAGTGGGGGCAGCGCTCGGGCGGGGCGCTCATCAACACGTCGTTCAACGGCCGCGGCGAGCCGATCGTCTCGAGCGTCGCCGACGCGGGCGGCGCGTTTCGCCGCCTCGGGCTGGACTTCCTCGTCCTCGACGACGAGCTCGTCGCCCACGACGCGGGCTGGTGGCGCCCGGCCTGACCGCGTCGGGACGTCCGTCCGGCGCCGTTTCGCGCGCTCAGGGCGGGGGCACCCATCCTCCGTGCGCCTCGTGCTCAACGTCATCTGGTTCGTGCTGTCGGGCCTGTGGCTGGCGATCGGCTACGCCTTCGCCGCGCTGATCTGCTTCGTGCTCATCATCACGATCCCCTTCGGGATCGCCGCGCTGCGGATCGCCGCCTACGCGCTGTGGCCGTTCGGCTCGACGGTCGTCAAGCGCGCCGACGCGGGCGTGGCGAGCGGGATCGGGAACGTCATCTGGGTCCTGCTGTGCGGTTGGTGGCTGGCGCTCGCGCACCTCGTCACCGGCATCGCCCTCTGCCTGACGATCATCGGCATCCCCCTCGGGTTCGCGAACTTCAAGCTCGTGCCGGTCGCGTTCCTGCCGCTCGGGCGCGAGATCGTCAGCGTCGAGGAGGCCGAAGGGCTCGGCCCCAGGCTCGCGTAGCGCGAATCACGGCCGATGTGCGCCCGTCCGCGGGTAGGGTGCGGGCCATGACGCAGCGCACGGGGGTCAGCTTCGAGCTCGAGCGGCTCGCGCTCGAGGGCGACGAGCTCGTCGTCAGCGGCTTCTGGACCGGCGTGCGGGGGATGCGCTTCGTGCGCCCGACGCTGCACTCCGAGGACCGGCGGATCCTCGCGACGCTCGAGCACAAGCCGTGGACGCCCGCGGAGAACGTCCTCTGGAAGGCCGCGTTTCCCTGGACCGGCGGCATCGCGCTGGACGCCGACACCCTCGCGCTCGCCGTCGCCCCGCAGGTGATCGTGCCGCTCGGGGAGACGGCGACCGGCGCGCCGGCTCCGGCGGAGATCGCCCCCGCGCCCGACTCGGCGCGCGCGCGGCAGCCCGCCGTGGCCGTGACGCCGGACGGCGCGCCCGCCGTCGCGCCGGCGCCTGCGTCCGCGCCCGCGCCCGCGAGCGCCGCCAAGCCCGCGCCGAAGCCGTCATCCGCGCCCGCGCCGAAGACGGCCGCCAAGCGCGTGGCGAAAGCGGCTGTCGAGCCGGTCCCGGCTCCCGCGGCCGCCGCCACGCAGGCTCTCAAGCCCGCTCCGGCGCCGGCTGCCAAGCCCGCTCCGGCGCCGGCTGCCAAGCCCGCTCCGGCGCCGGCTGCCAAGCCCGCTCCGGCGCCGGCTGCCAAGCCCGTTCCGGCGCCGGCTGCCAAGCCCGTTCCGGCGCCGGCCGCCAAGCCTGCCGCGGCGCAGGCGCTCAAGGCCGCTCCGGCGCCGGCTGCCAAGCCCGCCCCGGTGCCGGCTCCCGCGCCCGTCCCCAGGCCCGTCGCCAAGCCCGCGACCGCCCCCTCCAACGGCGCCCCCGCCGCGCCGCCCGCGATCGTCCGTGTCGACCCGCGCGCCGACGAGCTCGCCCGCGCGCTCGCCGCCACCGAGCGCGAGCGCGACCGGGCGTTCGCGCAGCTCGCGGAGGCCCTCGAGACGCGCGAGGCGGCGGTGCGCACGCGCGCCCGGATGGAGATCGCGCACGACGCCGCGATCGAGGCGCGCGAGGCCGCCGAGTCCGCGCTGGCCCGCGCCAAGGCCGAGCGCCAAGAGGCGATCGCGCAGCGCGACGAGGCCCTGATCGCCTTCCGGACGCTGCAGCGACAGCTGCACGCCGAGCGCGCCCAGGCCGACCGCGAGGCGCGCGACAAGCCGGACGCAGACGACGAGACCGCGCCGCTGGGCGTGCGCACGGTGCCCGCGGTACGCGGCGTCATGGCCGAGCTGCAGTACCCGCCCCGCGAGCGCAAGCGGCGCCTCTCGTGGTTTGACATGTGGGTCGTCCGCGTGCTCGGGCTCGCCGCCGCGGGCTGCGTCCTGCTGCTGCTGTACTCGATCCTGCGCGTCGTTCTCTGACGCCGCCCGGCAGGGCGGTGTCACGGTGCGTCAGCCGCGCGGCCCGTCGAAGCGCTCGAGGCCGTCGTCGGGGATCGGCTCCCACGACGCGGCGTCGGCGACGAACTGGCGCAGGCTGGGGCGCACCCCCGGATCGCCGTCGAAGGCGGACATCCGCACCGCCCCGTAGCGCTTCGTCTCGGCGTCGCGGCTGCCCAGGTGCCCGCCACAGACCCGGCAGAAGCACTTCTCCATCCCGCCGTCGGGATGGCGCCAGCCCTGGACGAGCTCCTCGCCCTGCACGAAGCGCAGCGCGCTGCCGTCGACGTAGGCCTGCGCCGACGACCCCGTGCCGGTGCGGCGCTGGCAGCGCGTGCAGTGGCAGTAGCCGGCGCGCTGCGGCGCGACGTCGAGCTCGAAGCGCACCGCGCCGCACAGACAGCCGCCGGTGAGCGGGGCCGGCTCGCTCATGCGCCGTGGCACCTCTTGTACTTCTTGCCGCTGCCGCAGTAGCACGGGTCGTTGCGCGCCGGCGTCTCGCCGACGACGCGCGGCGGCTGCGGGGCGAACGTCGGCTCGGGCAGCTTGTTGATGCGCATGACGGCCTTGTCGATCGCGCGCCAGCCGGCGGGGTTGGAGTGACGCGCGTGGGCGATGCGCTCGGTGTTGACGATCTTCGCCGCCGCCTGGTGCGGCCCGCAGAGCGACTCCTTGGCGTCCTCGAGGCTCGACGGATAGCCGAAGGCCTGGCCCTGGCAGGCGGGGCAGTCCTCCGTGACCGGCTCGACCGCCTTGAGGACGACGTTCGAGCGGTCCAGGTCGACGGCGCCGAAGGCGTGCTGGACGAGGTCGGTGAGGGCGCCGAGGCCGACGGCGCTCCAGCTGCGCCGGGCCTGCAGCGCGGGGCGCGCGAACGCGCCGTGGTCGGCGTCGAGGTCGGCCAGCAGGCGCGGCGTCTCACCGCGCGCGGCGCGGCGCGGGTAGTCGCCGGCGACGAGCTCCTCCTCGCGGGCGAGCGCGGCCGCCATCACCGTGCCGGCGTAGCGGCCGATCGCCGCCGACATGTCGCCGCCGTGCTCCTCGATCGCCGCGCGCACGGCGGACACCGTCAGGTACAGATCGACCTCGAGCACCTCGTCGTCGACGGTCACCGCGGTCCAGGCGTCGCCGCGGTCGGGAATCCAGCCCAGCGGGTCGGCCGTGATGACGAAGCAGCGCAGCCACAGCTGCTTGCGCTCGGGGTAGATGTCGAGGTCCGGCGGCCAGTCCAGGCGCAGCTCGATGAGCGCGAACTCCTCTTCGGGGGCAGCCTCGAGGAGGGCTTCAGGATCGAGATTCTGCGTCGCCATGACCGCTGCTCAGGCTAGTGCAACGCACGGCGTGCGCGGACGCTCACGGCGCCAGCAGGAGTGCCGTGCGGGCGAGCTCGGCGAGGCTGCGCTCCAGCCAGACGGCGAGGTCGGCGCGGGCGACGCCCTGCAGCGACGCCTCCAGCTGGGTGAGCAGTGCCGCGCGGTCGCGCGTGCCGTCCAGCAGCGTGACGAGCAGCCGCGCGGGGTCGTCGAGCGTCGTCGGCTCGTGGCGCAGGCTGGCCACCATCGGCCCCTCGGCCGCCTGCAGGCGCGCCATCGCGGTCACGCGCGGATGGCTCGCCGCGCCCGTGCCGAACGTGGCCGGCTCGGCGTGCAGGCCGGCCAGCGAGGCGCTGTAGCAGCGCATGAGCGCCTCGGTGAGGATGAGGCGCTCCTCGAGGTCGGCGTCGGGCGAGAGCAGGTCGGCAACCGGCAGCTTGGCCGGCCAGGCCGCGTCGACGCGCTTCAGCGCCCGGATCACGGCGGCGTGGTCGGTCGTGAGGTTGGCGCCGTTGGCGCCGGTGAACGTGACACGGCCGTCCTCGCCCTCGTCGCCGGCCTGCGCCTGCGCGGACACCGCGAGCGACTCGAGCCGCTCGAGCATCGGCGTGGAGGCGAGCTCGTGGCCGGCGCCGCACAGCAGCGTCTGGCGAAACGTGCGCATGCGCAGCGTGTCGAGCAGCTCCTCGCGGCGCAGGCGGTCGGCGGTCGCCAGCACGCCGTCGCGCAGCGCCTGCGGCAGCCAGCCGACCTGCATCTCCCAGAAGTTCGCCTCGGCCAGGTACTGCAACCCGTGGCGGCCGGCGTGCGCGATGAACTCCTCGAAGTGCAGGCGCCGGTTGATCGGCGACAGCGTGTCGTGGAACAGCAGCGCGTCGCTGTCCTCGCGCATCTTCGTCGCCAGCGCGACGAGCGTGTGCAGCTCGGGGTCATAGGCCCATGCCGTGCGCAGGATGTCGAGCAGCTCACGGGCGGCGGTCAGCCGCTCGGCCGGCGGCGCTGTCGCGTCGACGTGCGCCAGCAGCAGGTCGCGCAGGACCTCGCGCAGGCGCCCGCCCGGGTAGGTGTTGTAGCTGATGTACGCCACGCCGTGCTCGCCGAGCGCGTGCGCGCAGAGCCACAGCAGCGCGTCGCTGACCGGCTCGGGCACCCACGAGTAGACACCGTGCGCGACCGCGTAGTCGAAGGCGCCCGCATCGGGCTGCCAGTCGGCCAGCGAGCCCTCCTCGAACGTGACGTTGTCGATCCCGGCGGCCTGTGCGCGCCCCCGCGCACGAGCGATCGCGCGCGGCGAGATGTCGATGCCGACGAACCGGGAGCCGGGCAGCGCGCAGGCCATCGGCAGCAGGTTGCCGCCGTCGCCGCAGCCGATCTCCAGCAGCCGGCAGGCCGACGGCGCCGCCGGGCTCAGGCCGTAGAGCCGGGCGAGCGTCGCGAGCCGGTCGGGATGCGTCTGCGGGAACGGATGCCCGGGGTAGGGCACGTCGTCGTAGAGCACGGCTGCGGTGTCGCCCGTCACGATCGCGAGATCCTAAGGCCGCCCGGTGTAACGCACGGCAGCTCGCCGTGACGAAGCCGTGCCCGCCGCCGCCCCCCGGAGAGGAGAACCTGAGATGGCCGACCTGACCGACATCGACGAGGAGCTCTGCGCGACCTCGCCCTGGGACTTCTCCGGCCTGCGCGCGCTGTACATCAACTGCACGCTCAAGCGCTCCCCGGAGATCTCCCACACGCAGGGGCTCGCCGACCGCTCGATCGCGATCATGCAGCGAAACGGCGTCACGGTGGACGTCATCCGCGCCGTCGACCGCGACATCGCGACCGGCGTCTATCCCGACATGACCGAGCACGGCTGGGACGCCGACGAGTGGCCGGCGATCCACGAGCAGGTGATGGCGGCCGACATCCTCGTGCTGCTGTCGCCGATCTGGCTCGGCGAGAAGTCGTCGGTCTGCACGAAGGTCATCGAGCGGCTGTACGGCAACAGCCACCTGCTCAACGAGGACGGCCAGTACGCCTACTACGGGCGCGCCGGCGGCTGCATCATCACCGGCAACGAGGACGGCGCGAAGCACTGCGCGATGAACATCCTCTACTCGCTGCAGCACCTCGGCTACACGATCCCGCCGCAGGCCGACTCGGGCTGGCTCGGCGAGGCGGGCCCCGGACCCAGCTACCTCGACGCGGGCTCCGGCGGCCCGGACAACGACTTCACGAACCGCAACACGGCGTTTCTGACGTGGAACCTGCTGCACGTCGCGCGCATGCTCAAGGAGGCGGGCGGCATCCCCGCGCACGGCAACAACCGCAGGCAGTGGGACGCCGGCTGTCGCTTCGACTATCCCAACCCCGAGCATCGTACGTAGCGGTCCGCCGCCGCGATTCCCAGCCGGCGCTCAGGATCGGCGCCTAGGCTGCGCGCCATGTCCCGAGATCCCATGACCACGCGGCTCAGCCGCCGCCAGGCGCTCGGCGCGCTGGGCACGATCAGCCTCGGCGGGCTGCTCGCCGCCTGCGGCGACGACGGCGAGGGCGCCACCGCCGGCGTCCAGACCACCGACGGCGCGACCACGACGGTGCAGCCCAAGACGTCGACGTCCGCCACGAGCGCGCTGTTCGACGACGCCGCGAGCTGCGCCGTCACGCCCGAGGAGACCGAGGGCCCGTACTACTTCGACGCCGACAAGATCCGCAGCGACATCCGCGAGGATCGCGAGGGCACGCGGCTGCGCCTCGCGCTGCGCGTGCGCGACGCGGCATCCTGCGAGCCGATCCCCGACGCGGTCGTCGACATCTGGCACGCCGACGGCGGCGGCGCGTACTCGGGCTTCGACGGTGGCGCGGGCGCCGCCGGCGGTGGCGCGCCCGGCCCGCCCGGCGGCGGCGGAGGCGGGGCGCAGACCGACACCCGCTACCTGCGCGGCGCGCAGGTCACCAACCGCGAGGGGATCGTCGACTTCACGACGATCTACCCCGGCTGGTATCAGGGCCGCACCGTGCACATCCACGCGAAGGTGCACCTCGACACGACGACGGTGCTCACGACCCAGCTGTACTTCGACGACGGGCTGTCGGACGAGGTCTTCGCCGCGCGCCCGTACTCCGAGCGCGGCACGCGCGATCGGCGCAACGACTCCGACGGGATCTTCGACGCGGCGCTCGTGCTGACGACGAAGGCCGACGGCGACGGCGTCCGCGGCGTCATGACCTTCGACGTGCGGCGCTCGTAGGCCGGTGGCTACTCGGCCTGGCGGCCGAGGATGACGGCGAAGCGCTCGACGCGCTTGCGCTCGTCGTCGGAGAGCGGCCCCTCCGACTCGACGAGCAGCGTCATCGGACCGCGCTCGTGCGCCCAGCTGCGCGCGGCCTCGCCGAACGTCGCGGCGATCCAGACGAGCGGCTTGGCGGCGGCATAGCCCATCACCGTCGCCTCCTGCTCCTCGCTGGTGGACTCGGCGCGCAGCACCGGCACGGTCACGAGGTCGAGCTCGTGGGCCAGAGCGGTGATCGCGTCCAGCCCACCGTCGTCGGCGAGGACGGCGAGCTCGCCCTCCTCGAGCATCGTCGCGACCCAGCCGTCGGGCGCGGCGGCCAGCACCGCGGGGGCGCAGGCGAGGCGAAAGAGCGGGTCGGCCACGGTCGCCACGCTACAGCCTCCGCGCGCTCACGAGCGCGTGACCGCGCGCCAGCGCGGCCACGACGCTCGTCCGGCGTGACGTGTCAGGCCGACTCGGGGAACACGACGACGGGCCGCACCTCGACCGAGCCGTACTCGATGTTCGGCATCTGCGCGGCGAGGCCCTCGGCCGCCGCCTTGTCGGCGACCTCGACGACGTAGTAGCCGCCCAGCATCTCCTTCGTGTCGACGGCCGCTCCCTCGCTCTTTTGGATCTCGCCGTTGCGAGAGCGCACGGTCGTCGCCTGCGAGGCGTCCTCGAGCGGAGCGCCCGACACCATCGCGCCCGACGTCACGAGCGCGTTCGTGTAGTTCGTCCACGCCTCGTATTGCGCCGCCTCCTCGTCTGGACCGGGAGCGTTGGCAGGGTCGCCGTAGATCAGGAGCATGAACTGGGCCATTCGATGAGCACCTCGCGATTCGGGCCGGCACATCCGGCTTCGGAGGGGTCGTTACCCGATTCGCCGGTTTCGGTGTGATGCTCGCCGAGCCGCCGCTGCTCAGGACAGCGACAGGTCGTCTGCGCCCGTGAGGTCCGCGCGCATGTTGCGCTCCATCATCCGCAGCGCGGCGTCGGCGAGGTCGTCGTGGATCCCGGCGACGGCGTCGCGCGGCACGGCGACGTGGAAGCGGCGTACGTAGGCGTCCAGCGCCGAGTACAGGATGCACTGCTCGGTGACCTGGCCGACGAGCACGACGCGCTCGGTCTCCTGCTCGCGCAGGAGGTACTCCAGCTGGGTCTGGTAGAAGATCGAGTGGCGCGCCTTGGCGATGAACCACGTGTCGTCGGCGGGGGCGATCGGCTCGACGAGCTCGCGCGCCGCGCCGGCGAGCGCGCGCTCGACGATCTCGGGCCGGCCGGCGGCCCAGTCGCCGTAGTTGTCGTTGACGTAGACGATCGGCGTCTCCTCGTCCGCCGCGCGCTGCACGAGCCGGCGCATCGCCGGCAGCGCCGCGCGGACGTTCTCCACGAGGATCCCGGCGTCCTCGTGGTCGTACTCGTTGAGCATGTCGACGACGATCAGCGCACTGTTCACGCGCGGTCGGTTACCCGCTGGCCGGGACGGATCACCGCCGGTCGGGCCGCCGGGCAGGCGCGAGGCGACATCATTGACCGATGCACGTCCGCCACGCCGACCCCGCGCGCGACGCGAGCGCCTGCGTGGCGATCTACGCGCCGTACGTCACCGACTCCGCCGTCTCCTTCGAGGAGGTCGTGCCGACGGCGCAGCAGTTCGAGGCCCACATCACCGCCACGATCGAGCGCTACCCCTGGCTCGTGCTCGAGGAGGCCGGCGCCGTCGTCGGCTACGCCTACGCCGCGCAGCACCGCGTCCGCGCCGCCTATCGCTGGGCGGTCGACGTCGGCATCTACGTCGACCCCGCGCGCCATCGCGCCGGCGCCGGCCGGATGCTCTACGAGGCGCTGCTGGACCTGCTGCGCCGCCAGCGCCTGCACAGCGCCTGCGCCGGGATCACGCTGCCCAACGACGCGAGCATCGGCCTGCACCGCGCCGTCGGCTTCGAGCACGTCGGCACGTACCCCGCGATCGGCTGGAAGGCCGGCGAGTGGCGCGACGTGTCGTGGTGGCAGCTGGCGCTCGCGCCCGGCGACCGGGGCGACGGCCCGCCGCCCGAGCCGCTTGGGCCGCAGCGGCTGTGAACGCCGAGCCGTCGGTCTGCGTCGGGCTGGACGTCGGCACCGGCAGCGCGCGGGCGTTCGCCGTCGCCGCAGACGGCACCGTTGCCGGCCGCGGCGCGCACCCGCTGGACAGCCGCCGCAGCGCCGGACGCCACGAGCAGGACCCAGCGGACTGGTGGGTCGCGGTCACCGCGGCCTGCCGCGCGGCCCTGGACGGCCTGGACGCCGGCCGCGTCGCCGGGGTGGCCACCTGTACGACCTCCGGCACGATCCTGCTCGTCGACGAGCGCGGACGGCCGCGCGGCCCGGCGCTCATGTACGACGACGCGCGCGCGGCGCGGCAGGCCGACCGGCTGGACATGCCGGCGTCCTGGGGCCTGCCGAAGCTGCACTGGCTGCTCGAGGCGGGCGATCTCCCCGCAGACGGCGGCGGCGCGCTGCGGCTCGCCCACCAGGCCGACGTCGTCACGCGCCGCCTGGCCGGCCATGGCGTCGCGGCGGATGCCAGCCACGCGCTCAAGAGCGGCTATGACCCCGCCGCCGGCGCGTGGCCGGCGGCGATGGCGCGCGAGCTCGGCGACCTGCTGCCCGTCGTGGTGGCGCCCGGCACGCGGCTGGGCGACGTCTGTCCGGACGCGGCCGCGCAGACCGGGCTGCCCGCGGGCACGCCGATCCTCGCCGGCATGACCGACGGCTGCGCCGCGCAGATCGCCGCGGGCGCGCTGCGTCCGGGCGACTGCAACTCGGTCCTGGGGACCACGCTCGTGCTCAAGGGCTGCGCGCCGCGCCGCATCGAGGACCGCGCCCACGGCGTCTACTCGCACCGCTCGCCCGACGGCGGCTGGCTACCCGGCGGCGCCTCGAGCAGCGGCGCCGGCGTGCTGACGGCGACCTTTCCCGGACGCGACCTCGACGAGCTCGGCGAGCGGGCCGCCGCGCACGAGCGCACGCGGGTGCTCAGCTATCCGCTCGTCTCCCGCGGCGAGCGCTTCCCGTTCGCGGCGCCGGACGCCGAGGCGTTCACGATCGGCGCCGCGGGCGGCGACGGCGAGCGCGCGGCCGCGCTCCTGCAGGGGCTGGCCTTCGTCGAGCGGCTGGGCTTCGAGCGGCTGAGAGGGCTGGGCGCGCCGACGGACGGCGAGCTCAGCCTGACCGGCGGCGCGACGCGCAACCGGCGCTGGTGTCAGCTGCGCGCCGACGCGCTCGGCCGCGCCGCCCGCCTGCCCGAGCAGACCGAGTCGGCCTTCGGCATGGCGATCCTCGCAACCGCCGCGACACGCGGCGAGCCGGTCGCCGACGCGGCGCGCCGCATGTCGCGCACGCGAGCCGTCTTCGAGCCGCGCGCGGCGATGCGCGCGCATCTCGACGAGCAGTACGAGCGCTTCACCGACGAGCTGCGCCGCCGCGGCTGGCTGGCCGCCGACGGCTCCGACCGGGCCTGAACGGCACCGCGTTGGACGCCGCCGCAGGCGTGACGGACTGAAGGTCCAGGGCCGGGGATCGATCACGTGTCCACGCGGCGTCCAGATCCGTGGACACACGGTCGGTCGTTCGTCCAAAGCGGGTTTGGCGTGCTGCTAGACCGACCGCCGAGCGCCCGACGGGCGTCGTGTGTCCAAGCGTCCCACCCGTCCACTGGCCGCCCTCGTGGCCGCACTCGCCATCGCCGCCTCCGCCGCTCCCGCGCAGGCCGCGAACGACCCCATGCTCGGCGAGCAGTGGGGTCTGACCAACGCCGCCACCGGCGCTCGCGAGGCCTGGACGCAGTCCAGCGGCGCGGGCGTCCTCGTCGCCGTCCTCGACAGCGGCATCCAGCTCAACCACCCCGATCTTGCGAACAGCCTCTGGCGCAACGCCCACGAGACGCCTGCCAACGGCGTCGACGACGACCGCAACGGCTACGTCGACGACGTGCACGGCGCGAACATCAAGCAGCTCAACGGCAACGTCGAGGACGACAACGGCCACGGCACGCACGTCGCGGGCATCGTCGCCGCGCAGGCCGACAACGCCACCGGCGGCTCGGGCATCGCGCCGGGCGCGCGCATCATGTCGATCAAGGTGCTCGACGCCAACCGCGCCGGCGACTCCTCGCAGCTGGCCAAGGGCATCCGCTACGCCGTCGACCAGGGCGCGCGGATCCTCAACATCTCAATCAACGGCGACGGTACGAGCCCCGACCTCGACACGGCGCTGAAGTACGCCGGCGACAGGGGCGCGACGGTCGTCGCGTCCGCCGGCAACCAGGCCCGCGACATCGACATCACGCCGTCCTACCCGGCCTCCTCGGCCGAGCCCGCGGTGCTCACCGTGACGGCGACGCAGCAGTCCGGCGGCCTGCTCTCGATCGCCAACCGCGGCCTGCACTCCGTCGACCTCGCCGCGCCGGGCGGCAACATCCTGTCCACCGCGCGCGGCTCGCGCTACGAGCTGCGCGAGGGCACCTCGATGGCCGCCCCCTTCGTCTCCGGCTCGCTGGCGCTGCTCTCCGCCGCCCGCCCGGACCTCGCCCAGCCGGCCCTCCGCGCGGCGCTCGTCCAGAGCGCGCCGCTCCCCGGCCTGCTCGCGGGCCTGCTCGGCTCCGGCGCCCTGAACGTCGCCGCCGCCATGCACCGCGTGCTGCCCGGCGACATGTGGCGCGCGACCCCCGGCGACGCCGGCACGCGTACCGTCGCCGCCGCGGCCGACGCCGAGGCGACCCGTCTGAAGATCAGCGCCAAGCGCCGCATCCGTGCCGGCCGCTCGGCGAAGCTGCGCTGGATCGCGACCGGCGCCGAGCAGGTCGTCAGATGGCGCGTCTCGCTCAACGGCAAGCGCATCAAGACCCTGCCGGGCAGGAAGTCCCAGCTGAGCAAGCGCATCGCCAGGCCCGGCACGCACCGCTGGAAGGTCGTCGGCATCGACGCCGCGGGGCAGCGGGTCGTCTCCGCCACCCGCTCGTTCAAGGTCCTGCGCAGCCGCTGATCGGCCGGCCTCCGGCTTAACGCCTCGGCCGTATCGCGTAACGCCTCGGCCGTATCGCGTGTCGCGCGCGCGCGGAGGGCGCGCGCAGGTGCACTCACGGCGCGCAGCGGCGGGCATTCCCGCCGCCCAGCGGCCCGCGCTATCCTCTCGGGCAGACCTGCTTGCCGCAGGTCCTTTTTCTGTCCTCTCGCCGTCACGGAGCGCCGAATGGCCCGCGGAGACGTGCGTATCGCTGTGACTCTCGCCTGCGAGACTTGCAAGCGGCGCAACTACCAGACGAATAAGTCCAAGCGCAACAACCCGGATCGCATCTCCATGCGCAAATACTGCAAGTGGTGCAAGGAGCACACGAGCCACCGGGAGACCCGGTAGCGCTCAGGACCCCCCGCATCTCATGGCACGTAAACGCCAGCGCGCTAAAGACCGCAAGCAGAAGCTGCACCGGGAGAACATCCCGGGCTCGCTCGATCACGCCTCCGGCGAGGTCGAGGAGGTCGAGGCGGCCATCGTCGCCGGTGCCGACGGTAAGCCCGTCGAGCCTGCTCCTGAGGGCGTTGCGGACGAGCCGGTCGATGCGGTCGAGCCTGACGCGTCGATGCGGTCGAGCCTGACGCTGTCGAGGCTGAGCCTGATGCGTTCGAGCCCGAGCCCGAGGTCGACGAGGTCGTCGGCCCCGAGCCGGACGACCTCGAGCCTGATCCCGATCCCGACGATGTCGAGCCCGAGCCTGTCGCGGCCGCCGTCACGCCCGCGCCCAAGCGGCGGCGCAACCGCCGCAAGCGTGGCGCCGCGGCCGAACCCGTCGAGCCGCTCGAGCCTGTCGAGCCTGAGACGGTCGATGACTACGCAGCCGGCGGCGACGACGACGACGAGGACGAGGACGAAGGCGTCTACGGCGAAGGCGTCGACGCGGACGCAGCCGAGGTCGAGCACGACCGGCTCGGCAAGGGCGCAGGCGACCTCGCGGTCACACCGGACGCGCACAAGCCCGCCGGCTTTCGCGTCACGAACTTCATCCGCGCATGCTGGGCCGAGCTTCAGCGCGTGGACTGGCCCGACAGGCGCCAGGTCGGACAAGCCACTGCCGTCGTTCTCGGCTTCGTCGTCGTCGCGGGAGCCTTCCTCGGGCTCGCCGATGTCGTAGCGCAGAGAATCGTCGACTTCATCCTCTAGCTCTTGAACTACGAACTTCTAAGGCACGCATGTTTCGCTGGTACGTCGTAAACACATATTCAGGCCACGAGAACAAGGTCAAGCAGAACCTCGAGCATCGCGTGGTCTCCCTGAACCAGAAGCGCAACGTCCGTCAGGTCGTCGTGCCGACCGAGTCCGTGTCCGAGATGAAGGACAACCAGAAGATCACGGTCGAGAAGCGCACGATGCCCGGCTACGTGCTCGTCAACATGGAGCTCAACGAGGACTCGTGGGGCCTGGTCAAGGGCACCCCCGGCGTCACCGGCTTCGTCGGCGCGTCCAACGAGCCCGTCCCGCTCACGCAGGCCGAGGTCGATCGCCTGCTGCACCGCGAGGTCGCGGTCCGCGAGCGCAAGAAGGCGACGTTCGCGATCGGCGAGACGGTCAAGGTCATCTCCGGTCCGCTGTCGGACTTCTCCGGCGAGATCTCCGAGATGAACGAGGACGCCTCCCGCCTCAAGGTGCTTGTGTCAATCTTCGGTCGCGAGACGCCGGTCGAGGTCGGTTTCGACCAGGTCAAGAAGATCTAGAAATCTATGGCTAAGAAAGTTCTCACCCAGATCAAGCTGCAGGCCATGGGCGGCCAGGCGAGCCCGGCTCCGCCGGTCGGCCCGGCGCTCGGTCAGCACGGCATCAACATCATGGAGTTCTGCAAGGCGTTCAACGCGCAGACCCAGGCCGACACGGGGACGACGATCCCGGTCGTCATCACGGTCTACGAGGACCGCTCGTTCACCTTCGTCACCAAGACGCCGCCGGCCGCCGTGCTCATCAAGCAGGCGATCGGCATCGACAGCGGCTCCGGCGAGCCGCACCGCATCAAGGTCGGCACGATCAGCGCGGCGCAGGTGCGCGAGATCGCCGAGCGCAAGTTCGACGACCTCAACGCCAACGACCTCGACCAGGCGTCGAAGATCATCGCCGGCACGGCACGAAGCATGGGGGTCGACGTTGTCTAAGCGCGGAAAGACCTACCTCGAGGCACGCGGCAAGGTCGATCGCGAGCGTGAGCACACGCCCGCCGAGGCGATGGCGCTGCTCAAGTCGCTGCCGGGTCCGACGTTCGACGAGACCGTCGAGGTCCACGTCCGCACCGGGCTGAACGTCCGCCACGCCGACGAGCAGCTGCGCGGCACCGTCGCGCTGCCCAACGGCCTCGGCAAGGACGTCACGATCGCGGTCTTCGCGCAGGGCGACAAGGCCAAGGAGGCCGAGGAGGCCGGCGCGGACATCGTCGGCGCCGAGGACCTCGCCAAGCGCATCGAAGAGGGCTTCACCGACTTCGACGTCGCGATCGCCACGCCGGACCTCATGCCGGTCGTCGGTCGCCTGGGCCGGATCCTCGGCCCGCAGGGCAAGATGCCCAACCCGAAGGTCGGCACCGTCACGATGAACGTCACGCAGGCCGTCACCGAGGCGAAGGCCGGCAAGATCGAGTACCGCACCGATCGCACCGCGATCGTCCACCTTCCGATCGGCAAGAAGGCGTTCACCGAGCGCCAGCTGCTCGAGAACTACGCCGCGATCATCGAAGAGCTGATCCGCGCGAAGCCGTCGGCCGCGAAGGGCCGCTACCTGCGCACCATCACCCTGGCCTCGACGATGGGCCCAGGCGTGAAGGTCGACCCGTCCCGCACCCGCGACATCCTCGAGGAGGCCGCTCCGGCCCCGGCCGCTTGAGCGTCCCAACTCTGAGGCCACCGCAGACCCCGGGCTGCCGCTGAGCGGCAGAAGACCCGGCGAGGAGGCAGATGAACCGAGAGCAGAAAGCCGCGGTGATCGACGAGATCGCCGCACAGATCAAGGAGTCCGAAGCGGTCTACGCGGTCGATTACCGCGGGATCACGGTCGCCCAGGCGGCTGAGCTGCGCGGCAAGCTGCGCGAGGCCGACGCCACCCTGCGCATCGTCAAGAACACGCTGACGATCCGCGCGGCCGATCAGGCCGGCGTCGAGGCGCTCAAGCCGATGCTCGAGGGCCCGACCGCGCTGACGTTCGCCAACGGCGACGCCGCCTCGGCGGCCAAGGCGATCTTCGACTACGCCCGTGCCACGGGCCTGCTGCCCTTCAAGGGCGGCACGCTCAACGGCGAGGGCCTCGCGCCCGAGCAGGTGCAGTCGATCGCGCGCCTGCCCAGCCGCGACGTCCTCAACGCGCAGTTCGTGAACATCGTCGCCTCGCCGCTGACCGGCCTCGTGACGAGCCTCTCGAACCTCATCAGCGGCCTGGCCCGCCAGCTCAGCCAAGTCGCCGAGCAGAAGGCCGCGGACGCACCGGCGGCCGCGCCCGAGACCGCCGCCGACGCACCGACTGCAGAGCCCGAGGCCGCCGCCGAGCCGGCGACCGGCGACACCCCATCTGACACTGACGAAGACAAGGAGTAACCCATGGCCCAGTCCACAGCGGAATGGATCGACGAACTGAAGAGCATCTCCGTGCTCGAGCTGAGCGAGCGCATCAAGGCGCTCGAGGAGGAGTTCGGCGTCTCGGCGCAGGCAGCGGCCGTGGCGGCCCCCGCCGGCGGCGGGGGCGGCGATGCCGCCCCGGCCGAGGAGGAGCAGTCGGCGTTCGACGTCGTCATCACGGCCGCCGGCGACAAGAAGATCCAGGTCATCAAGGTCGTCCGCTCCGCCACGAGCCTTGGCCTCAAGGAGGCCAAGGCGCTCGTCGACGAGGCCCCCAAGGCCGTCCGCGAGGGCGTCGACCGCGACGAGGCCGAGAAGCTCAAGCAGGAGCTCGAAGAGGCCGGCGCGAGCGTCGAGATCAAGTAGCGGCTGCGCCGCCCGGCTCGTCCGGCGGCACGAAGCCGAGCTTCTGCGAAGGGCGCCCGCTGGCGCCCTTCGTCGTCCTGCCGCCCGCTCCGCCGCCGGAAGCGGTTCAATGGACGACGCTCCCATTTCCTGATGAACGAGTTTTGCACGGGTTCCGTCCGGTGAACGTGACACGGTGCCACGCTCATGGCGCTCATCGGCTATGCCCGCGTGTCGATCCTCGAAGAGGAGACGTGGCTTCAGCACGACGCCCTCGAGGCGGCGGGCTGCAAGCGTGTCTTCACCGACCGCTCCTCGGGCGGCGTCGAGGAGCGACCCGAGCTCGCGCGGCTGTACGACCACCTTCGCGAGGGCGACACGATCGTCGTCACGCGCCTCGATCGCCTCGGGCGCTCGCTGCGCGATCTCGTCGACACGATCGGCGCGCTGGCCGAGCGCGGCGTCGGCCTGCGCAGCCTCGACGCGTCGCTTGACACCACCGGCGCCAAGGGGAAGGCGGTGGTCGCCGTCTGCGCGGCGCTCGCGGAGTTCGAGCTCGACGTCGTCCGCGAGCGCACCGCGCTCGCCGCCGTCGGGGTGCGCGAGCCGCGCGAGCAGCGGCTGGGCGCGTTCGTCGAAGCCGCGCGGAGCCTGCCGTCGCGCCGCGCCGCGGCCGAGCCCGCGCCCGGGCCGCCGACCGAGCTGCTGGACGCCGCCGACCTGGACCTGGCCGATGGCGCCGCCCCGCCGCGCCGGGGCGCCGCGTTCGTGCGCCGTCCGCGGCCGCGGCGGGAGGCCGCCGCGCCGGCGACCGCAACGCCCGTCGGCCGCTCGCGGCGGGTGACCGTCGCGCCGGCGCCGGCGCCGGCGGCGGCTGAGCCCGTGCCCGCGCCGGACGGCGATTTCGCCGCCGCGCCGCGCCGCCGTGGCCGGCGTCGCGTGCTGCTCGGGGTCCAGATCCTGGCCGCGGTAGGTGCCGGCGCCGCCGCCCTGCACGTCGGGCAGTCCGGCGCGAACTCGGCCATCGTCCTGGGACACACGACCGCCAACGCCGACGTGGTGGTCGGCGTTCCCGAGCGCTGGCGGCGCTCGTCCTCGGATCTCGCGATGGGTTCGCTCGGGCTCCGCGACGCGATCGTCCTGCGGCCGGGCTCGATCGGTGGGGCGATGATCATGACCGGCCTCTCGCCCGCGACGGGCGCTTCGCTCCTGCCCGCCGCGGTGACCGACCTTCTCGACCGCGTCCCCGAGCCGGCGAGCGTGCGCCTGGATCGCATGACCGCCCTGCGCTACGGCGATCTGCGCGTGGACGGCCTCAGCCGGCGGCTGACGGTCTTCGCCACGCCGACCGGCCGCGGCGTGCTCATCTTCGCCTGCCTGGCGCCGCGGCCGGACGGCGCCGCGGTGCGTCCCGTCTGCGATCGCGTCGCCCGGTCGCTGCGTCTCACGCGCGCCCGCGCGCTCCCGCCCGGGCCGAGCGTGCGCTACCAGACCCAGCTCAACCGGCTCGTCGGCGCCCTCGACGCGACGCGGGCAACCGAGCGCGCGCGGCTCGCCTCGGCACGCGAGGCCCCCCAGCAGGCGCAGCGCGCCGAGCGCCTCGCCGATGCGTATGCCCAGGCGCGCGCCACCGGCGCCGCCCAGGACGTCTCGCCGCGCGAGGCTGCGGCGCAGGCGCGGATCCTCGCGGCGCTCGGCGCCGCGAGCGCCGCCTACGCCCGGATGGCGGAGGCGGCCCGCGCCGTCAGCGTCAGCGGCTATGAGCGCGCGCGTGCCCAGGTCGGCTTCGCTGAGCGTCGCGTGCGCGCCGCCCTCACCGCGCTCCGGGCGCTCGGCTACAGGATCGCGGCGATCCCGCGGTCCGGGGGATCGTGAGGACCCGCGCGCGATGAGCGCGATCTCCCCCCGGGAAGGCCGATGATGCGCTGGGCGGCGACGCTCCTCAGCGCGCTGATCGTCATCTTCAGCCTGACGTTCATCGTGACGCGCCGCAACGCCGCCGGCGCGGCGACGCAGGCCCCGCAGCTCGTGGCGACGCCGATCGCCGCCGGCCCGACGCTGCGCGTGCGCACGTTGCGCGGGGCGGCGCCGCTGCCGCGTCTGCGTCGCAGCGGCGCGGCGGCGGCTGCGCCGAGCGCGCCGGGTGCGCCGGCGGCCCCGCCGCCGCCGCCGCCGGTCGGGTCGTCGGTGACGCCGCCCAAGGTGCTCTGTGCGCGCGCGGCGTGGGCGCAGCTGACCGGCGGCGCGCCCGCGTTGCCGCAGACCGGCCGCTGCTGACCCCAAGCGCCCCGGCCCGCGGGCGTTCACGGGAACCAGGGCAGGATCTGCACAGATCCTTTACCTGCGTCCGTCATCCTGCAGCCGTGCCCGACGCCCTTCTCGCCGCCGGGCTGCGCAAGTCCTACCGCGCGGCAATCGCGCTCGACGGCGTCGACCTGCGCGTCGGCACCGGCGAGCTCGTCGGCCTGCTGGGCCCCAACGGGGCCGGCAAGTCGACGCTGACGAAGATCGCCTGCGGCCTCGTGCGGCCCACCGCCGGCGCCGTCACGGTGCTCGGCCACGCCGCCGGCAGCACGGCCGCGCGCTCCCGCACGGGCTATCTCGCCGAGCTGTTTCGCTTTCCCGGCTGGGCGACCGCCGACGAGGTGCTCGCACTGCACCAGCGTCTCGCGCGCTCGGACGGTGGCGCGGCCGAGCGCGCCGAGCTGCTCGCGCTCGTCGGGCTGACCGAGGCCACGCGCCGGCGCGTCGAGGCGATGTCCAAGGGGATGCAGCAGCGCCTGGGGATCGCGCAGGCGCTGATCGGCGAGCCCGGGCTCGTCCTGCTCGACGAGCCCACGAGCGCCCTGGACCCCGCCGGCCGGCGCACCGTGCGCGAGCTGCTCGAGGAGCTGCGCGGGCGCGGCGTCGCCGTCCTGCTGAACTCGCACCTGCTCAGCGAGGTCGAGCTCGTCTGCGACCGGGTGGTCATCGTCGACCACGGCCGCACGATCGCCGAGGGGACGCCCCACGACCTCGTGTCCTCCGGCGGCGTGGAGATCGAGACCGGCGCCGGGCTGCAGCGCTTCCCCGACGCCGGCCGCGACGAGGTGCCCGCGCTCGTCGCGCGGCTCGTCGCCGAGGGCGAGGAGATCTACGGCGTGCGGGTGGTCACCGGCACGCTGGAGGACGCCTACCTGCGGCTCGTCGGAAAGGACGCGCGTTGAACCTGTTCCTGCGCGACACGGCGACGATCGCCGGCTATGCCCTGCGTGAGGCGGTGCGCCGCAAGGTCCTGCTCGTCGTCATCGTGCTGACGCTCTGCTTTCTCGCGCTGTACGCGTTCGGGACCTACCAGGCCTTCCAGGAGGTCGCGGTCAGCGATGACGGCGGCATCAGCGGCATCGAGGAGGAGGTCCTGACCGGCTCGACGCTGCTCGGCCTGGCGATGTTCGTCACGCTCTTCCTCGGCACGGTGCTCGCTGTCTTCGTGACGCTCAACGCCGTGCGCGGCGACGCCGAGCGCGGTCTGCTGCAGCCGCTCGTCGTACGCCCGGTGGGGCGCACCACGCTGCTGCTCGCGCGCTTCCTCGCGGCGGGCGCGGTCTGCGTGGTGTACGTGCAGATCGTCTACTGGTCGGCGGTCGCGCTGACCCAGGCGACGGGCAGCTACTACCCGGGCAACGCCATCGCCGGGGCGGTGGCGCTGGCCGCGGCGGTGACGATCATCGTCGCGCTCGCCCTGCTGGGCACGACGCTGCTGTCGTCGACGGCCAACGGGATCGCGATCTTCATGGTGTTCGGGGCGGGCCTCGCCGCCGGGCTCATCGGCCAGATCGGCACGGCGCTGAACTCCGACACGCTCGAGCAGATCAGCTCGATCGCCACCTGGGCGCTGCCGTTCGAGGCGCTCTACCAGGACGGCCTGCACGCGCTGACCGCCGACATCGACGGCGTCACCGGCGTGATCGTGCAGCTCGGCCCGTTCGGCGGGTCGCACGAGGCCGGCCCGCTGCTGTACCCGTTCTGCCTCGCGTACCTGGCGGCGGCGGGCTGGCTGGCCGACCGCATGTTCCGGCGCGCGGACCTGTAGGGGTCTGTACCAAAGGTCGCCGCATGCCGGACGTTTCGTGACCGTCCCCTACTCCGCGTCCTCCTCCAGCGTGTCCGGGTAGGCGATGACCTCCACGCGCGCGTCGCCGGGCGCCTCGAGGTAGAACGAGCGGCTGGCGTCGCGGTGCACGGCGATCTGCGCCCCGTGCTCGGCGGCGAGGCGCTCGAGCTCCGCGGCGGAGACCTTGAAGGCGAGGTGGTGGGGGTGCTGGTCGGCCATCACGAAGGCGAGCTTCGCGCCGCCGGCCTCGAGCAGCCCCCATGTGGCGTCGGCGTAGAGCACGCGCGCGCCGGGGACCGTCGTCTGCCACCAGGCGATCGCGGCGGCGATGTCGGGCACGGGCTGGGCGACGTGATCGAACTGCACGATTTCCACAATAAGCGCTACGCTGCGCGTGTCGACCGATAGCCGTAGCCGCCTTCAGCACGGTTTTGCGCCCACATAGCGCAGACTTGAGGCGGGGTCCGTGAGCGTCGACAGCCCCCAGCGGGGGCCGCACTTTGCTGTGCTATCCTGGCTGGTCCGCGCCTGAGGTAGGCCCAACGGCCGCGGCGCCGCCCCCCGTATGAACGCCCTCTCCGACCCCTTGAGGAGTCGCCGCCTTGCCCCCTGTTGACGCCCCCCGGACGCGCCGGACCTTCGCGCGTCTGAACCGAGTCCACGATGTCCCGAACCTCATCGACATCCAGCGCCGTTCGTTTGCCTGGCTGACCGACCCTGAGAAGGGTGGTCTGCGCGAGACCATCTCGGACATCTCGCCGATCGAGGACTACACCGGCAACCTCGCCGTCGACTTCGGCGAGTTTCACTTCGACGATCCGGTCGCCTCGATCGAGGAGTGCCGCGAGAAGGACCTCACCTACGCGCGCCCGCTGACCGTCACCGTCGCGTTCGTCAACCGCGAGACCGGTGAGATCCGCGAGCAGTCGGTGTTCATGGGCGACTTCCCCTGGATGACCGAGCGGGGCACGTTCATCATCAACGGCACGGAGCGCGTCGTCGTCACGCAGCTCGTCCGTTCCCCGGGCGCCTACCTCATGGAGGCCAAGGACCGCGAGAAGCAGGTCTTCATCGCGAACCTCATGCCGGCCCGCGGCTCGTGGCTGGAGCTCGAGATCGACAAGAAGGGCAAGGTCTTCGTCCGCATCGACCGCAAGCGCAAGCTGCCGGTCACCGTGCTGCTGCGCGCGATGGGCTACGCGAGCGACGAGGAGATCATCAACCTCTTCGACAACAGCCTCTACATCCGCAACACGATCGAGGCCGACACCGAGCCGACGCGGACCGAGGACGGCGCCCTCGTCGAGCTGTTCAAGAAGCAGCGCCCCGGCGAGCCGCCGTCGGTCGACAACGCCCGCGCGCTGCTGCACCAGCTGTTCTTCGATCCCAAGCGCTACGACCTCACGCGCGTGGGTCGCTACAAGCTCAACGCCCGCCTGGGTCTGGACATCGACCTCGAGACGAGGACGCTGACGCACGACGACATCCTCGCCCTCGTCAAGGAGCTCGTCTCCCTGCCGCGGATCCTCGGCATGCCCGAGGAGCCCGACGTCGAGATCAAGGACTACGCCGCCGAGGCGCAGACCTACCCGCGCGAGGCCGTCGGCGAGCACCTCGACGAGTACGAGCACTTCGGCAATCGCCGCCTGCGGACCGTCGGCGAGCTCATCCAGGAGGCCTTCCGCATCGGCCTGTACCGGATGGAGCGCGTCGTGCGTGAGCGCCTCACCACCGAGGACGCCGACACGATCACGCCGCAGACGATCATCAACATCCGCCCCGTCGTGGCCGCGCAGAAGGAGTTCTTCGGCTCCTCCCAGCTCAGCCAGTTCATGGATCAGACGAACTCGCTGGCCGGCCTGCGCCACCGCCGCCGCCTCAGCGCCCTGGGCGCCGGCGGCCTCACGCGCGAGCGCGCGCCGATCGAGGTGCGCGACGTGCACCCGACCCACTACGGCCGCATGTGCCCGATCGAGACCCCGGAGGGACCGAACATCGGCCTGATCGGCTCGCTGTCGAGCTACGCCGAGGTCTCCGAGCACGGCTTCGTCACGACCCCGTACCGGGTCGTCAAGGACGGCGTCATCACCGGCGAGGTCGTCCGCTACGACGCCACGCAGGAGGAAGAGCTCAAGATCGCCCAGGCCAACCACCCGATCGACGACGACGGCAAGCTGCTCGGCGACGAGGCGGTCTGCCGCACGCTCGCCGGCCAGTACGTCACGGTCGATCCGAGCGAGGTCGACCTGATGGACGTCTCGCCCGAGCAGATCTGGTCGGTCACCACGGCGATGATCCCGTTCCTCGAGCACGACGACGCCAACCGCGCGCTGATGGGCTCGAACATGCAGGCGCAGGCGGTGCCGCTGCTGCGCACCGACGCGCCCGTGATCGGCACCGGCATGGAGCGCCGCGCGGCGCTGGACTCCGGCGACGTGCTGCTGGCCCGCACCGCCGGCACCGTCAGCTTCGTCGACGCCGAGCGCATCGAGGTGCAAACCGACGGCGGCGACAAGGACGAGTACCTGCTCGACAAGTACCGCCGCTCCAACCAGGGCACGCTCATCCACCAGAAGCCGATGGTGCGCTCCGGTCAGACCGTCGAGGCCGGCGAGATGCTCGCCGACGGCTCGGCCACCGACCACGGCGAGATGGCGCTGGGCAAGAACCTGAAGGTCGCCTTCATGTCCTGGGAGGGCTACAACTTCGAGGACGCGATCATCCTCTCCAAGCGCCTGGTCAAGGACGACGAGCTCACCTCGATCCACATCGAGGAGTACGAGATCGACGCCCGCACGACGAAGCTCGGCGACGAGGAGATCACCCGCGACATCCCCAACCGCTCGGAGGAGTCGCTGCGCAACCTCGACGACCGCGGCATCGTCCGCATCGGCGCCGAGGTCGGCTCGGGCGACCTGCTCGTGGGCAAGGTCACGCCGAAGGGCGAGACCGAGCTCACCGCCGAGGAGAAGCTCATCCGCGCGATCTTCAAGGAGAAGGCGCGTGAGGTGCGCGACACCTCGCTGAAGGTCCCCCACGGCGAGGGCGGCGTCGTCATCGACGTCATGACCTTCAGCCGCGACCAGGGCGACGACCTGCCGCCGGGCGTCAACCACCTCGTGCGCGTGTTCGTCGCCAAGAAGCGCAAGATCTCCGAGGGCGACAAGCTCGCCGGACGCCACGGCAACAAGGGCGTCATCTCGAGGATCGTCGACGAGGCCGACATGCCGTTCATGGAGGACGGCACCCCGGTCGACGTCATCCTCAACCCGCTCGGCGTGCCGAGCCGCATGAACGTCGGTCAGCTGCTGGAGACCCACCTCGGGTGGGCCGCCGCGGAGGGCTGGTACGACGACGGCACCGAGGCCTACAAGCTCGCCCAGCAGCAGGCGACGCCCGACGGGCGCCCGGGCAAGGTCTACACGGCGACGCCGGTGTTCGACGGCGCCTCGGTCGAGGACGTCGACAACGCGCTCGTGAAGTGGCAGGACGAGCACAAGGGCCGCATCCGGATGGACATCGACAAGTCGCGCCGCCCCGGCATCCGCGCGTCGGGCAAGTTCACGCTCTACAACGGGCGCACCGGCGAGCCGTTCGAGCAGCAGGTGACGGTCGGCTACATGTACATCCTCAAGCTCCTGCACCTCGTCGACGACAAGATCCACGCCCGCTCGACGGGCCCCTACTCGCTCGTCACGCAGCAGCCCCTGGGCGGCAAGGCCCAGTTCGGCGGCCAGCGCTTCGGCGAGATGGAGGTCTGGGCGCTGGAGGCCTACGGCGCGGCGTACACGCTGCAGGAGATGCTCACGATCAAGTCCGACGACACGGTCGGCCGCGTGAAGGCCTACGAGGCGATCGTCAAGGGCGAGAACATCGCCGAGCCGTCGATCCCGGAGTCCTTCAAGGTGCTCCTCAAGGAGATGCAGTCGCTGGCGCTGGACGTCAACGTCGTCTCCGAGGAGGGCGCCCGCGCCGAGATGCGCGACGAGGACGACGACCTGCTGCGTGCCGCCGAGGAGCTCGGCATCGACCTCTCGGGCGTGCGCGCCGCCGGCAACGGCGCCCCATCCGCAGCCGCGCCGGAAGCGGAGCCCGGCGCTCTCGAGCAGATCCTCGGAGCAGAGGCCGCCGACGAGGACGTCGAGGAGATCGTCGACGCCGAGGCGCTCGTCGCGCCCGTCGTCACCGAGGACGACGACGACGCCGACGCGGACATCGCCGGAATCGACATCGACGCCGAAGCACCTGCGGAGACGTGATCGCGGCGCAGCACCGCTCTCACCGACCCCTTCAGGCCAGAGGTCGACGGACCTCGGGCCCCATCACTGACGTAAGGATTCACCTTGATCGACATCAATAACTTCGACGCCATCGAGATCGGCCTCGCCTCTTCGAAGCAGATCCGCGGCTGGAGCTCCGGCGAGGTCACCAAGCCGGAGACGATCAACTACCGCACCCTGAAGCCCGAGAAGGACGGCCTCTTCTGCGAGCGCATCTTCGGTCCGACGAAGGACTGGGAGTGCTACTGCGGCAAGTACAAGCGCGTCCGCTACAAGGGCATCGTCTGCGAGCGCTGCGGCGTCGAGGTCACGCGCTCCAAGGTCCGCCGCGAGCGCATGGGCCACATCGACCTGGCCGCTCCGGTCAGCCACATCTGGTTCTTCAAGGGCGTCCCGTCGCGGATCGGCTACCTGCTCGACATGGCTCCCAAGGAGCTCGAGAAGGTCCTGTACTTCGCCGCGTCGATCGTGACGTGGGTCGACGACGAGGCGCGCGAGCGCGACACCGCCGACCTCGAGGTGAAGGTCAACGAGGTGCTCGACGCCTACGCCGCCGAGCGCGAGGAGCGCGTGCTGGAGCTCAAGGAGCAGCAGGCGCGCCGCGAGCTGTACCTGGATCCGACCGCCCGCCCAGGCCGGAGGCACGAAGGACTTCGACGACGAGGACCACCTCTGGGCCGAGGCGCTGGACATCGACGTCAAGAAGCTCGACGACGACGAGCGGGCGAAGATGCTCAAGGACCTGCGCAAGACCTTCGAGTCCGACATCGCCGACACCGAGGCCTACATCGAGGACGCGGCCGAGCGCATGCGTCAGGTGTGGCAGCTCTTCAAGGACATGGAGCCCAAGAAGATCGAGCACGACGAGACGATCTTCCGCGAGCTCAAGGAGCGCTTCGGCTCGCCCTACGGCTTCGGCGAGTACTTCCGCGGCGGCATGGGCGCCGAGGCGATCCGCGACCTGCTCCAGCAGGTCGACCTCGAGGACGAGTCCGAGGAGCTCGGCGAGATGGTGCGCACCGCCAAGGGCCAGAAGCAGGCCCGCGCGGTCAAGCGCCTGAAGGTCGTCAGCGCGTTCATCCAGTCCGGCAACCGCCCGGAGCAGATGATCCTCGAGGCCGTGCCGGTCATCCCGCCCGAGCTGCGCCCGATGGTCCAGCTCGACGGCGGCCGCTTCGCGACCTCCGACCTCAACGACCTCTACCGCCGCGTCATCAACCGCAACAACCGCCTCAAGCGCCTGCTCGACCTCGGCGCCCCGGAGATCATCGTCAACAACGAGAAGCGGATGCTGCAGGAGGCCGTCGACGCGCTGTTCGACAACGGCCGCCGCGGGCGCCCGGTCACGGGTCCGGGCAACCGGCCGCTGAAGTCCCTCAGCGACATGCTCAAGGGCAAGCAGGGCCGCTTCCGCCAGAACCTGCTCGGCAAGCGCGTGGACTACTCGGGCCGCTCGGTCATCGTGGCCGGCCCCTACCTGAAGCTGCACCAGTGCGGGCTGCCCAAGCTCATGGCGCTGGAGCTCTTCAAGCCGTTCATCATGGCCCAGCTCGTCGAGCGCAAGGCGGCGCAGAACATCAAGGCCGCCAAGAAGATGGTCGACTCGATGATCCCCGAGGTATGGGACGTCCTCGAGCAGGTCATCCACGAGCACCCGGTGCTGCTCAACCGCGCGCCGACGCTGCATCGCCTGGGCATCCAGGCCTTCGAGCCGGTGCTCGTCGAGGGCAAGGCCATCCAGGTCCACCCGCTCGTCTGCCACGCGTTCAACGCCGACTTCGACGGCGATCAGATGGCGGTCCACCTGCCGCTGTCGGCCGAGGCGCAGGCCGAGGCCCGCATCCTCATGCTGTCGTCGAACAACATCCTGTCGCCGGCCCACGGCCAGCCGCTGGCCACGCCGACCCAGGACATGATCCTCGGCGCCTACTACCTGACCTACGGGCCGGAGTCCGAGGAGCTCTCACAGGTCGACCGGGCGACGTACGAGCCCAAGCCGCACGTGTTCCGGACCGCGCAGGAGGCCGAGCTCTCCTACGAGCTGGGCGGCGTGAAGCTGCACGACCTGGCCGAGTTCCGCCCCCTCGGGCGTGAGGGCGGCCACGTCCTGACGACCGTCGGGCGGATCATCTACAACGACCGCATCGAGCGGGCGCTGCTGGAGGCCATGGGCGACGAGTTCGACCCGACGCAGTACGAGTTCGTCAACAAGTCGATGAAGAAGCGCGACACGACCGAGCTCGTCGACCAGCTCGTGCAGACCTACGGCGCGACGACGATCTCGCAGGTGCTCGACGCCTTCAAGGACCTCGGCTTCGAGTTCTCCACGAAGGCCGGCATCACGATCTCCAAGAACGACGTGGTGATCCCGCCGAGCAAGGGCGCGATCGTCAAGGAGTACGAGGAGAAGGTCGCCGAGCTCACGAGCCAGTACGACATGGGGCTCATCACGCAGGAGGAGCGCCACGAGGCGGTCGTCGAGCAGTGGAACGAGTGCACCGAGGTCGTCGCCGAGGCGATGGTCCAGAACCTCGACGTCCTCAACCCCATCTTCATGATGGCCAACTCGGGCGCCCGTGGCTCCTTCAAGCAGATCCGCCAGCTGGCGGGCATGCGCGGCCTCATGGCCAACCCGAAGGGCGACATCATCGAGCGTCCGGTGAAGGCGAACTTCATGGAGGGCCTCGACGTCCTCGAGTACTTCACCTCCACCCACGGCGCGCGCAAGGGACTGGCCGACACCGCCCTGCGTACCGCCGACTCCGGCTACCTGACGCGCCGTCTGGTCGATGTCGCGCAGGACGTCATCATCCGCGAGCCCGACTGCGGCACGGAGGAGTTCATCGAGTTCAGCCTGCTCAAGGAGGACGGGTCGCTCAACGACAACCTGCTCGGGCGCTTCGCGGCGGCCGAGGTCGCGACGAAGCGCGGTCGCGTGATCGTCGCCAAGGGCGCCGAGATCGACCGTCCCGAGATCGCGGACCTGCTCGAGAGCCGCGATCAGATGAAGACCGACAACCACGGTCACGTGAAGATCGCGGTGCGCTCGGTGCTCAAGTGCGAGGCGCAGAGCGGCGTGTGCCAGGCCTGCTACGGCCGTTCGATGGCCTCCGGCAAGACCGCCCAGATCGGCGACGCGGTGGGCATCATCGCCGCCCAGTCGATCGGCGAGCCGGGCACGCAGCTGACGATGCGCACGTTCCACACCGGCGGCGTCGCCGGCGCGGACATCACGCACGGCCTGCCGCGAGTCGTGGAGCTCTTCGAGGCCCGCAAGCCCAAGGGCCTGGCGAAGATCGCCGAGCAGGACGGCAACGTGACGATCGAGGACTCCGACAAGGCGCTGACCGTCGTCATCACCGACGACGCCGGCGAGGAGCACCGTCACACGTTCCCGCGCCGCACGCGGCTGTTCGTCGAGAACGACCAGCGCGTCGAGGCCGGCACGCAGCTCAACGAGGGGTCGCTGTACCCGCACGAGCTGCTGGCGATCCGCGGGCGCACGGAGACCGAGCAGTACCTCGTCAAGGAGGTGCAGGAGGTCTACGTGTCCCAGGGCGTGGACATCAACGACAAGCACATCGAGCTCATCGCGCGCCAGATGCTCAAGAAGGTGCGCGTCGACCAGAAGGGCGACACGGACTACCTCCCGGGGCAGTTCGTCGACCGCTTCGAGTTCGCGAGGATCAACAACGAGATCATCCGCAAGGGCGGTGAGGCCGCGCAGTTCGAGGACATCATCCTCGGCATCACGAAGGCCTCGCTGAACACGGACTCGTTCCTCTCGGCGGCCTCCTTCCAGGAGACCACGAAGGTCCTGACCGATGCGGCGCTCGAGGGCAAGATCGATCGCCTCAACGGGCTGAAGGAGAACGTGATCATCGGCAAGCTGATTCCGGCCGCCACGGGTCTGAAGCGCTACCGGCGCATCGAGATCGAGCCGTCCGAGCCGCTGCCGCGCGCGAT
>CAVUND010000028.1:0-375346 GCA_963742745.1 uncultured Actinomycetes bacterium | reverse complement strand
GAGGACATCATCACGGGCGCGATCCCGGGGTTCCCGAAGGTCGTCGCACACACCCCCGTGCTCGCGTACGAGAACGGTGCCGAGTTCATGCAGGCGTGGTACGACGCCGAGGCCGGCAAGCTCGATCCGTTCGTCCTCATCGTTGAGGGTTCCATCCCCAACGAGAAGATCAACGGCGAGGGTCACTGGGCCGGTATGGGCGTCAACCCGTCCAACGGTCAGCCGATCACCACCAACGAGTGGATCGATCGCCTGGCGCCGAAGTCCGCCGCAACGGTTGCCCTGGGCACCTGCGCGACGTACGGCGGCATCCCGGCGATGAAGAACAACCCGACGGGCGCGATGGGGCTGTGCGATTACCTCGGCTGGGGCTGGACCTCCGCCGCGGGCATCCCCGTCGTCAACATCCCCGGTTGCCCGGCTCAGCCGGACAACACCACCGAGGCACTGACCGTTCTCACGATGGCTCTGGCCGGCATCGCGCCGATCCCCGAGCTTGACGAGCAGCATCGCCTCGTGATGCATTTCGGCCGCACCGTGCATGAGGGCTGCAACCGCGCTGCCTTCTATGAGCACGGCAATTTCGCGACGGAGTACGGCTCCGATCACCGGTGCTTGGTCAAGCTCGGGTGCAAGGGTCCCGTCGTGAAGTGCAACGTTCCGATCCGCGGTTGGCAGAGCGGCGTAGGCGGTTGCCCGAACGTGGGTGGCATCTGCATGGCTTGCACGATGCCGGGCTTCCCCGACAAGTTCATGCCGTTCATGGACGAAGACCCCAAGGCGAAGCTCTCGTCGAACACGGCGAAGTTCACCTACGGTCCGCTGCTGCGCTACTTCCGCAACCAGTCGATCAACAGGATCGGCGACAAGGAGCCGGATTGGCGGCACCCGCGGAACGAGATCACCACCGGCTACACGCCGCACTGGCAGTAAAGAGGAGGAGAGAACTCACACATGGCCACACTTCAGACACCGTCGACAACCTCCGGGGTTGTCGTCAAGGAGATGGCGTGGGATCCGATCACCCGTATCGTCGGGTCGCTCGGCATCCACACGGAGATCGACTTCACGAACCGCAAGGTCAACAAGTGCTACAGCACGTCGATGATCTTCCGTGGATTCGACATCTTCATGAAGGGCATCGATCCGCGTGATACGCACTTCATCACGAGTCGTATCTGCGGCATCTGCGGCGATAACCACTGTACGGTTTCCTGCCTGAACCAGAACATGGCCTATGGGGTCAAGCCGCCGAAGCTCGGCGACTATGCCTTCAACCTGGCCGAGACCGCGGACTACATGTTCGACCATGCGATCTTCAACGACTGCATGTGCAACGTGGACTTCTGCGAGCAGATGGTCAAGGAGACCAACCCGTCCGTCCTGGCGAAGGCTGAGAACACCTCGGCCCCGCACTCGGACATCCACGGCTACAAGACGATCGCGGACATCATGCGCGCGCTGAACCCGTTCACGGGTTCGTTCTACCTGGAGACGCTCGGCGTCGCCCGGTACACGCGTGAGATGTACTGCCTCTTCGGCGGCCGGCACACGCACCCCTCGACGATTCTGCCGGGCGGTTGCAGCGCGGACATCACGCATCAGACGATGACCGACTACTACGTGCGGCTCATGCGCTACATGGACTACATCAAGCGCACGGTCCCGATGCACGACGACCTGTATGACTTCTTCTACGAGGCCATGCCCGGGTACGAGCGCGTCGGATACCGCGACACGGACATCATCTGCTGGGGCGCCTTCGACGACCCGGAGTACGTGACGTACGAGTACAAGACCATGACGGACTGGGGCCGCAAGCGTTTCATCACGCCTGGCCTCGTGTTCAAGGGCGAGCTGATCACGACCGACCTGGTCGAGATCAACCTGGCCATGCGCATCCTCCTGGGCCACTCGTACTTCGACGATTGGGACAGCGAGGAGACGTTCGTCACGCACGATCCGCTTGGGAACCCGGTTGACAAGCGTCACCCGTGGAACAAGCAGACCCTGCCGCGTCCGCAGAAGCGCGATTTCAACGACAAGTACTCGTGGGTCGCTGCCCCGCGTATGTACGACAAGCGCAACGACATCTACGTTGCGACCGACACCGGTGGCGGCCCGTTCGCGCGTAACTGGTGCACGGCCAAGGCCGGGCTCGTCGATCTCGGGTACCTCAAGGCAACGGGTCACAGCATCCAGATGGTGCTGCCGAAGTCGCTGAACATGCCTGAGATGGAGCTCGAGTGGAAGATCCCGCCGTGGTCCAACGCCATCGAGCGTGACCGTGCCCGTACCTACCATCAGCCGATTTCCGCGCTGATCGGTCTGTACAACCTCGAGAAGGCTCTCGTCGAGGTCCGCGCCGGCCGCACGAAGTCGTGGAACAGCTTCACGGTGCCGGAGGAGGCAGTCTCCTGCGGTTTCCATGAGGCCGCTCGCGGCGTCATCAGCCACCACATGGTGATTCGCAAGGGCAAGGTCGCGAACTACCAGCCGTATCCCCCGACCCCGTGGAACGGGAACCCGCGCGACAAGTTCGGGACCCCGGGACCCTACGAGGACGCTGTCCAGAACACCCCGATCTTCGAGGAGAACGGGCCGGACAACTTCAAGGGGATCGACATCATGCGCGCTGTGCGCTCCTTCGACCCGTGCCTGCCGTGTGGCGTGCACATGTACAACGGCAAGGGCCGTGTCACGAAGGTGCAGCACACGCCGACGGGGATGTGCTAGGGGCCTAAGTGGCTACCGAAGCCCAAGCTCCTGAAGAGCTGGTCGAGCGGGTCCAGGATCTCCTGGGCTCGCTCGACGAAATCGCCGACCCTGTCGCGCAGCAGCGCGTGCAGGAGCTCGTCGGCGCGGTTCTCGAGTTGTACGGAGCTGGTCTGGACCGGATCCTCGGCGTCGTCACCGACGCCGGGGAGCCCGGTATCCCGATCCGCGACGCACTGCTCGACGACGGCATCGTCGCCAGCCTGCTGCTGATCCACGGCCTGTTCCCGGTGCCGCTCGAAGAGCGCGTCACCGAGGCGCTGGACAGCGTTCGCCCGTTCCTCGCCTCGCATGGCGGGAACGTGAAGCTGCTGAGCGTGGAGGACGGCATCGCCCGCCTGCAGCTGCAGGGCAGCTGCAACGGTTGTCCGTCATCTGCGGCGACCCTCGAGCACGCGCTGCGCGAGGCGATCGACGCTGCCGCTCCCGACCTGCTGGGCCTCGAAGTCGAGGGCGCGGTCGGTCTTGAAGATTCCAAGGACGACAAGCCCGGCTTGTCGCTGCCGATGGTCCAGGTCGGTGGCACTGCGCTGCCGATGGCGGACTCGCCGTACACCGAGTGTCCCTCGGGCGTGGGTAAGTGACTGCCGGCGGACGGCTGCCCTCCACGCTCGTGACTGGCCTGGGCCGCCTCGCGCGGCCCGCGCCAGTTCAGCAGACCGAGAAGTGCGAGCTGTGCGACAGGCCCCTGTCCGACGAGCATCGTCATCTGCTCGAGCTCAACGAGCGGCGCATCCTCTGCGCCTGCGAGCCCTGCCTGGCGATGAAGTCCGGGCTGGAGAACTACTGCCCGGTCAGCACGCGCATCCTGTGGCTCGACGACTTCGTCTTCCCCGACACGCTGTGGTCGGCGTTCCAGCTACCCGTCGGCCTGGCGTTCTTCATGCGCTCGACCGGGACCAACAGCGTCGTCGCGCTCTACCCGAGCCCGGCCGGCGCCACCGAGTGTGAGCTGCACCTCGAGAGCTGGGACAAGCTCGTCGAGCTCAACCCGATCCTGCTGGACCTCGAGGCCGACGCCGAGGCGCTCGTCGTCAACCGGATGGTCGGCGCGCACCAGCACGCGATCGTCCCGATCGACGAGTGCTACCGCCTGGTCGGGCTGATCAAGTCCACCTGGCAGGGCATCTCGGGCGGAAGCGCTATAGAGGATGCCGTGCCCAAATTCTTCGACTACGTACGTGACAAGGCTGGAGTGACATGAGTATCCAACCGGACGGGAGCGAGCAGCCCGCGCGATCGAAGGGAGATCGCACCGATTACGGCCCCCAGGTCACGATCGAGATCCTCGGTGCCGCCCACGAGCCGTTCGCGGCGCAGCCGACGCTGCGCTTCGAGCTCAGCGTCTTCGAGCCGAGCGATCGGCCGATCTACGCGATCGCCCTGAAGGCGCAGATCAACTTCGATCCCGCCCGCCGCGACTACGACGCCGCGACGCGCGCGGAGCTGTTTGAGATCTTCGGCGCGCCCGAGCGCTGGCCGTCCACCACGCGCAGCTTCCTGTGGTGTCACTCGAGCACGATCGTCAACTCGTTCACCGGCGCGACGACGTTCGGCCTGGAGGTGCCGTGCACCTCGGACCTGGAGATCGTCGCCGCGCGCTACGTCTCGGCGCTGCCCGACGGCGAGGTGCCGCTGACGTTCCATTTCACGGGCCGCGTCATGTACCAGGGGCCCGAGCGTCAGGTCCAGGTCGTCCACCTGCCGTGGAGCCTGTCGGCGTCCTACCGGATGCCGGTCTCGGTCTGGAAGAACATGATCAAGCACCATCACGGCAACTCGAACTTCGTGCTGCTGCACGACGACACGATCGCCGAGCTGACCAAGCACAAGCGCAACCGCGGCCTGCACAGCTACGACGCGTCCGTCCTGGACCTGCTCGAGCACGCCCCCGCCGGCGACGTCGGAGGAGTCATCTGATGACGACCAATCGCATCGATCCGATCACCCCCGAGTCTCCGTCGGACGTCGGCATCACCTCGTCGAAGTCGCACCTCGAGCGCCTCGTCGACTCGCTGCTCTTCGAGGGCTACGCGCTGTATCCGTACACGCCGGGGGCGACGAAGAACGCCACGCCGACGCCCTTCGGGATCGTCTATCCCAGCGACTACGCCCGCAACGAGACGCACGCGTTCGATCGCATGCAGATCCAGGGCATCGTCGGTGACGCCGACGCGCTCGTGACCGGCGAGGTGCGCTTCCTGCAGGCCTCCGGCGAGAAGCACCGCGCCGTCGAGCGGCGCGTGCAGCTCGGCGCCGCGCCGTCGACGGTGAACTTCGAGTACGACGAGCTGGAGGGACGGGCGGAGCTGTTCATCGACCGCCTGCCCGACGGACGTGGCCGCGTGACGCTGCAGGTCGAGAACCTCACCCCGCTGACCGAGGACGAGGCGACCGGCGACCGCAAGGACGCGCTGCTGAAGAGCATGCTCTCGACGCACCTGCTCATGCGCGCCGAGAACAACCGCTTCCTCTCGCCGCTGGAGCGCGGCGACGACGGCGTGGCCGGCTGCTGCCAGGTCAACACCTGGCCGGTCCTGGCGACGCCCAACGACGACGCGCTGCTCGGACCCACGATCATGCTCCCCGAGCATCCCGAGATCGCGCCCGAGAGCGTCAACGACTTCTTCGACGGCACCGAGATCGAGGAGGCGCTGGTCCTGCACATCCAGGCGCTCTCCGATCAGGAGCGCGAGGAGATCTCGGCGCAGGACCCGAAGGTGCGCGAGATGCTCGCCCGCGCCGACGCGACCACGCCGCAGCAGCTCATGGACCTGCACGGCCGCGTGCGCCTGGAGGATCCGCCCGGCGAGCGTGAGGTGACGTTCGAGGGCGTGACGTACCGGCGCGGCCAGAAGGTCATCCTGCACCCGCCGGCCAGCGCCGACGTCTACGACAAGATGCTCGACGGCCGCCGCGCCACGATCCACCGGCTCTTCCTGCGCGTCGACGACCGCCTGCACCTCGGCGTCACCGTCGACGACGACCCGATGCAGGAGATCCTCGGCGAGAGCGGCCGCTTTCTGTTCTTCTTCTCCGAAGAGGTCGAGGTGGTGCCCTGATGATGGAGGACGACGAGGCGCGCGATCGCGAGACGCTCGAGCCGCCGAAGGACACTTGGCGCCCGCCGGCGCCCGACGCGCCGCTGGAGCTCCACGAGCCCGACGTCACCGCCCGCCCCAAGCGGGTGCTGATCGCCGGGATCGGCAACTCCTGGCAGCGCGACGACGGCTTCGGCAGCGAGGTCGCCCGCCGCATCGAGGGCCGCGAGCTGCCCGAGGGCGTCGCGGTCATCGACTTCGGCACCGGCGGCCTGGACCTCGCCTACCAGGTCATGTACGGCTACGACGGCCTGCTCATGATCGACGTCAGCCGCCAGGGCGGATCGCCGGGCACGCTGTACGTCATGGAGGTCGACGAGGACGAGGTCGCGGGCGGCTCGGTCGAGGACGGCGAGGTCCTCAACCCGCACGGCATGGATCCCGAGACCGTCCTGCGCTTCATCAAGCTGACGGGCGGTTGGCCCGGCAAGGTCGTCATCGTCGCCTGCGAGCCGCAGACGATCGAGGAGATGGGCGTCGGCCTCAGCCCGGTCGTCGAGGAGGCGGTCGATCGCGCCGTCGATCTCGTCATCGAGACCGCCAAGGAGCTTCTGACCGACGAGGCGTACGCCGTCGACGAGCCCGCGTAGCGGACGATGCACGAGTTCGACCTGTCCAGCGCGATCGTCCAGACGGTCAACAAGCACGCGGCGGGGCGGCGGGTCACGCACATCACGCTGCGCGTCGGGCGGCTGCGCCAGGTCGTCAAGGACACGCTGGTGTTCTACCTCGCGATCGTCGGCAAGGACACGCCGTGCGAGGGCGCTACATTGGAGATCATCGACGTGCCCGCGGTCCTGCGCTGCAAGACGTGCAAGAGCGAATGGGAGATCGAGATCCCCGCCTTCATCTGCGGCACCTGCGGACCAGGTGCTGTCGAGGTCGCGACGGGCGAAGAGTTCATGGTCGAGTCGATCGAGGTCGAAGACGAGGAGGAGGCGGCATGCACCGCACCAAGGTGAGGGTCGTCGAGGACGCGCTCGACGCGAACAACACGATCGCGGGCGCCAACGCCAGCGACTTCGAGCGGTCCGACGTGACCGTCGTCAACCTCATGAGCGCCCCCGGCGCCGGGAAGACCACGCTGCTCGAGCGTGCGCTGGAGGGCATCGCCGAGGAAGGCCTGCGCGTCGGCGTGCTGGAGGGCGACGTCCAGGGCAGCTTCGATGCCGACCGCCTGTCGGTCCTGCACATCCCGGTCGTGCAGCTCAACACCGACAACGGCTTCGGCGGCGAGTGCCACCTCGACGCCAACATGGTGCGCTCGGCGCTGCCTGCGGTCCCGCTCGACGACATCGACGTGCTCATCGTCGAGAACGTCGGCAACCTCGTATGCCCCGCCGAGTTCCGGATCGGCGAGGACTCGCGGATCATGGTCTGCTCGGTCACGGAGGGCGAGGACAAGCCGCTGAAGTACCCGCTCATGTTCCGCGCGTGCGAGCTCGTCGTCATCAACAAGGTCGACCTCCTGCAGCACCTCGACTTCGACGTCGACCGCCTCGAGGCGAACATCAAGCAGGTCAACCACGAGGCGACGGTCATGCGCGTCAGCGCCAAGACCGGCGAGGGCGTCGACGAGTTCCGTGCGTGGCTGAAGGCGCTGCCCGCGCGCATCGCCGAGCAGGAGGCTGCCGCTCACGCCCACGCCCACGAGCACGGTCACGCTCACAGCCACGGCGATCACGACCACGATCACCACGACCACGCCGAGCAGCAGCCCGCGACGGCGTGACGCAGGCGCCCGGTGGTGTGAGACCGGCCACCAGTACCGGAGCCGAACGGGTCGAGTCCCTGCTGCGCGAGCGCAGCGAGTCCAACGCCCGCTTCTTCGCGGCTGAGGCCGACCGGCTCGCGCGCCTGTGCCACAGGATGGCCGAGCGCTTCGCGCGCGAAGGCCGTCTCGTCGCCTTCGGCGCGACGCCGGCCGACCGCTCCGACGCCCGCCACGTCGCGGTCGAGTTCGTTCATCCGGTGATCGTCGGCAAGAGCGCGCTGCCCGCGCTGGCGCTGGCCGGCGAGGGCGGCCCGGTCGCCCATCAGGTCGCGCTCGAAGCCGAGGGCGAGGACATCGCGATGGCCTTCGGCAACCATCCCGACACGCTCGCGGCGCTCGCCGCGGCGCGTGAGCGCGGCTGCCTGACGATCGCCTTCGAGCCCGACTCCGGCGCCGAGTGGGAGTTCGACCTCTCCACCGTCGGCGACCCGCTCATCCGCCAGGAGATCGTCGAGACGCTCTACCACCTGCTGTGGGAGCTCGTGCACATCTTCCTCGACCACCGCGGCCTGCTCGAGGGACGGCGGGCCAAGCCCGTGCACGACTCCGGCGCGTCGAGCTTTCTGTATCCGTTCCTCGGCCAGCAGGAGCACAACCTCGACGAGATCCTCGACGACGTCCGCAAGTCGATGCTGCTCAAGGCCGACGAGATCACGTCGCTGCGCACGCAGACGCTGCAGGACGGCTGCGACACGCTGCTCGCAGCCGCCCGCGTGCTGCGCGATCGCCTCGACGCCGGCGGGCGGTTGATCGCGCTGGGCAACGGCGGTTCGGCGACCGACGCGATGGACGTCGTCGCCGACTTCCACACCCCGATGTTCGGCGGCCCGGCGCGACGGGCGCTGGACCTGACCGAGGACACCGGCATCATCACCGCCGTCGCCAACGACATCGGCACCGAGGAGATCTTCCAGCGCCAGGTCATCGCCTACGGGCGCGAGGGCGACGTGCTGCTGGCGATGTCGACGAGCGGCAACTCGCTGAGCGTGCTGCTGGCGCTCGAGGAGGCGCGCAAGCGCAAGCTCGTCACGATCGCCTTCGTCGGCTACGACGGCGGCAACGTCGCCGCCGGCCGGCTGGCCGATCACATCGTCGTCAGCGGCTCGCAGAACATCCCGCGCATCCAGGAGGCGCACGCGAGCGCCTACCACGTGCTGCGCGAGCTCGTCGAGCTCGCAGGACCCGCGCCGGCCTCGTGAGCAGGCAATCCGAGGAGTCCCTGCGGCGCGTTCGCGCCCGCGTCGACGGCACGGTGCAGGGCGTCGGCTATCGGCCGTTCGTCTACCGCCTCGCCGACGAGCTCGGCATCGCCGGCTGGGTGCTCAACGACGAGCGCGGCGTGCTCGTCGAGGCCGAGGGCCCGGCCGGCGCCGTCGAGGCGTTCGTCGCCCGGCTGAGCAGCGACGCGCCGCCGCTGGCCGAGGTCCGCGGCGTCCACGCCGAGCCGGTCGACGTCGTCGGCACGGCGGGCTTCGAGATCGTCGCCTCCGAGCGCGGCGGAGCCGCCACCGCCCCCGTCACGCCGGACTCGGCGACCTGCGCGGACTGTTTGGCGGAGCTCGCCGATCCGGCCGACCGCCGCTACCGCTATCCGTTTCTGAACTGCACGAACTGCGGGCCGCGCTTCACGATCGTCAAGGGCATCCCGTACGACCGGCCGCAGACGACCATGTCCGCCTTCGGGATGTGCGAGGCCTGCCAGGCCGAGTACGAGGACCCGCTGGACCGGCGCTTCCACGCCCAGCCGATCGCCTGCCCGGTCTGCGGCCCGCAGGTGCGGCTGACCGAGCGCAACGGCTCCGACGTCGAGGGCGTGGGGGATCCGCTGCGCGCCGCCGCGCAGGATCTGCTGGACGGCAAGATCCTCGCGGTCAAGGGCCTCGGCGGCTACCACCTCGCGTGCCGCGCCGACAGCGAGGAGGCGGTCGCGTCGCTGCGCGCGCGCAAACACCGCGAGGACCGCCCGTTCGCGCTGCTCGTCGCCGACGTCGCGGCGGCCCGCCGGCTCGTCGCGCTCGACGCCGACGAGGAGGCGCTGCTGACCTCGCGCGCGCGGCCGATCGTGCTCGCCCGCCGCCTGCCCGACGCCGGCGTGGCCGCGTCGATCGCCCCGGGCGCGCCCGACCTCGGGCTCATGCTGCCCTACACCCCGATGCACCAGCTGCTGGCGACCGACGCGGGCGTGCCGCTCGTGCTCACGAGCGGCAACCTCTCCGACGAGCCGATCGCCTTCGACGACGACGACGCGCGCGAGCGGCTGCGCCAGATCGCCGACCGCTTCCTCGTCCACGACCGGCCGATCGCGACGCGCACCGACGACTCGGTCGTCCGCGTCGTCCGCGAGCGCCCGCTCATGCTGCGCCGCTCGCGCGGCTACGTGCCGACCAGCCTGGACCTGCCGGTCGCGGCGCCCGTGCACCTGCTCGGGACCGGCGCCGAGCAGAAGAACGCGTTCTGCGTCGCCAAGGGCGATCGCGCGTGGCCGAGCCATCACATCGGCGACCTGAAGAACTACGAGACGCTGCAGTCGCTGCAGAACGGGATCGATCACTTCGAGACGCTCTTCGAGGTCACCCCGGAGGTCGTCGTCCACGACCTGCATCCCGACTACCTCTCCACGCGCTACGCGATGGGCCGCGACGACGTCAAGCTGCTCTCCGTCCAGCACCACCACGCCCATCTCGCCGCGACGCTGGCCGAGCACGGCGAGACCGGCCCGGCGGTCGGCGCGATCTTCGACGGCACGGGCTACGGCACCGACGGCACGGTGTGGGGCGGCGAGATCCTCGTCGGCGGCCTGGACCACATCGGCCGCTCGGGGCGCCTGCGGCCGATCCGCCTGCCCGGCGGCGAGCGCGCGATCAAGGAGCCCTGGCGGATGGCCTGCGCCTGGCTGACCGACATGGAGGCGGCGCTGCCGCCGGCGTTCGCGGACATCGCCCAGCAGCGCTGGAACATGGTGGCGCGGATGTCGCTGCAGGGCGTCGGCTCGCCGTTCACGTCGAGCATGGGCCGGCTGTTCGACGCGGTCGCGGCGATGTGCGGCGTGCGCCTGGAGGTCAGCTACGAGGGCCAGGCAGCGGTCGAGTTCGAGGCGCTCGCCGACCGCGCCGCCGCCGACCCGTACCCGCTGGAGTTCGAGCACCGCGGCGAGTCCGTCGCGCTCGATCCGCGCCCCGCGATCCGCGCCGTGCTCGACGACCTCGCCGCCGGCGTGCCGGTGCCGGTGATCTCGGCGCGCTTCCACGCCGGCCTGGCGCGCGCGACGGCCGACGTGCTCGTCATCGTCGCGCAGCGGCGCGAGCTGCAGCTCGCGGTGCTCTCGGGCGGGGTGTTCCAGAACCGCCTGCTGCTCGAGCTGACGCTCGACGCGCTGGGCGCGGCCGGCCTGCGCGTGCTCGTGCCCGAGAAGCTTCCGCCGAACGACGGTCAGATCGCCTACGGCCAGGTCGCCGTCGCCGCCGCACGCCTCGCCGCGACCTCCTGAAGGGCCCGCCCTCGCGACGTATGCTCTGGGCATGGACGGCTTCGCGCTCAGCGAGCGCTGGAACGGCTGGACGAACCTCGACGTGATGGTGCAGGCCGCGCAGGCCGCGGTCGACGCCGGCCCGCTGGATCCGCTCGTCTGCGAGATCACGCTGGAGTGGGACCTCGACGACGACACGGTGCTGGGCAGCATCGAGGAGCTGCAGGCCCTCCTGGCCGGCGGCGCCGAGCCGACGGCGTTGGAGATCGTGGTGGCCCACATCGTCGAGGAGGAGGCCAGCCTCGTCATCGACTTCAACGGCCGCTGGCTGCAGATCAGGGGCGCCGGCACGGACTGGACGCGCGCCCGGCAGGCCTACGACGCCGCCCAGGTCGAGTTCGCGCTGGAGTACGGCATCACCACGTTCCGGTTGCCCAAGCCGCCCACGGATACGGTCACCGAGGTGCGGCGGCGCCACGGGGTCAAAAACCAGGACCCCGGGCGCGCCGAGGAGGACGACTTCCGTCCGCTGCCCGAGCCGGAGGCGGGCGCCGAGCCTCAGGCCTAGCCCTGAGGCGCGCCGGGATCCTCGGCAGAGGGCGCGCCGGCCGCGTCGGCGCCGGGCTCGAACCAGTCGGGGATCGTCAGCGGGGCGTCGGGGTCTGCCTCGCCGATCTTGTCCGGCGGCCAGCGCTGCGGGTAGGGCGGGCGCTTCCAGACCCACTGCTCGCCGCAGTAGGCGTAGTGGAAGCGGATGTTCTTCAGCAGCGCCTTGCGGTGATCGGGGCAGGCGTAGCGGCGCGGGCCGAGCAGGCCGCCGGCATGCCACACGAGCCACTTGCCCGGCATCGCGTCGATGAGCTCGCCGAAGATGTCCTCCTGGGTCGACGCGCCGATCGCCGCGCGCGTGTCGGCGTCCGGCAGGCAGCCGCAGATGTCGCAGCGAAACCAGTAGCTCACCGGCATGCCTACAGCGTAGGCCCGCTCGAACCGCGGCGCCACCTACGTCGCCGTCACGGGACTTGGCCGCAAACAAGAGAAGGTTGCAAGAACGACCGACCGTATGTTAGGTTCGCGGTGCCGCGGAGTCGTCTGCGGGGGAGCCGACCAGGGGGCGGAGATGACAGGGGTGCATCGGAGCGTTGTTGCGATCGGGCTGGCGCTGGCGGTGGCGCTGGCGTCGGGGGTCGCGGGCTGCGGAGGATCAGACGACGATCCCAAGAAGGCGGCGACGGTCGAAGGCACGCTTGTCGTTGCGCTCCCCAGCCAGCCGGAGAACCTCAACCCGATCGCGTCGGACAACGTCTACGAGGGCAACCAGAAGTTCTTCAACGGCCTGCTGCGCTACGACAAGCAGCTGCGTGCGCAGCCCGACCTCGCCGGCGCGATGCCCGAGCGCAGCGCCGACGGCAAGACGGTGACAGTCCAACTGCGCGACGACGTCACGTTTCACGACGGTACGAAGCTGACCGCCAAGGACGTCGCGTTCACGTACAACGCGATCCTCGACAAGGACTCCGCGTCGCCGCTGGCGACGCTGCTCGACACGCTCGACGAGGCTGTGGCCGTCGGCGCGTCGACGGTCCGCTTCCAGCTCAATCGCGCCGACCCGGCGTTCTACGACAAGCTGCAGGTCGGCATCGTCCCGGCGGCCGCGCTCGCGGGCAAGGACATCAAGACCGCCTCGTTCAACCGCCGGCCGATCGGCACCGGCCCGTACGTGCTCGAGGAGTTCGAGCCGGGCGGGCGCATCGTGATGCAAGCCAACCGCAACTACTTCCGCGGTGAGCCGAAGATCAAGCGCATCGTCATGACGGCGGTGGAGGACGAGAACGCGCGCGTCGCCCTGCTCGAGAAGGGCACTGTCGACGCCGCCGGCATCGTCCCCAAGCTCGCCGACCGCGTGCGCCGCAACCGCAGCTACAACGTGTTCGAGGTGCCGACGGCCGACGCTCGCGTCCTCGCCCTGCCCAACCGCGACCCGGTGCTGCGCGACCCCGCCGTACGGCGGGCGCTGTCGTTCGCGGTCGATCGCGAGCAGATGGCGAGGGTGACCCTCGACGGCGCCGGCGAGCCGGCGTACGGCCCGATCATGAAGGACCACTGGGCCTACAGCGACATCGCCGAGCAGGACCACGACCCGGCGGAGGCCGAGCGCCGGCTCGACGTCGCCGGCTGGACGCGCGAAGGCGATGGCACCAGAGCGAAGGACGGCAGGAAGCTCGCGTTCACGCTGATGTATCCCTCCAACGACAGCGTCCGCAAGGACCTCGCGCTGGCGTTCACGTCGGACATGAAGAAGATCGGCGTCGAGGTCAAGCTGCAGGGCCTGACCTTCGACGTGATCGAAAAACGCCAGGACAAGGGCGCGACCGAGTTCGGCTACGGCACGCCCTATGACCCCGACCTCGAGCTCTACGAGCGATACCACTCGAAGTTCGCCACGGCGGACGAGGACCCCTTCACGAACTACACGCGCACGCGCAGCGACGCGATCGACGCGTCGCTGGACGCCGAGCGCGCCACCCTGGACCAGGGTGAGCGCAAGCGGCTGTTCGCCAAGCTGCAGGCGGACATCGCACAGGATGCGAGCTGGCTGTGGCTCGTGCGCCTGCGCCACATCTCGGTGGTCTCCAAGCGGGTCAAGGGCGTCGACCCACAGGTCGAGCCGCACGCGCACGGGTTCTCGCGCGGGACCTCGTGGAACCTCGAGGACTGGTCGCTCGAGCCCAAGAGCTGATGACACGATGCTGAAGCTCATCGTGCGGCGGCTCGCGCTGTTGCCCGTCATCCTGCTCGCCGTCGCGGCCATGACGTTCGCGCTGACCGCGATCTCCCCGTTCGATCCGGTCGACGCGTACGTCGGGGCGGAGAACAACGTCAGCCTGGAGCGCAAGGCCGAGATCGCGCAGGCCTGGGGGCTGGACCAGCCGATGTACGAGCAGTTCGGGCGCTGGGTCTGGAACCTCGTCCAGGGCGACATGGGCAACTCGATCGTGTCCGGCGGCCAGCCGGTCGCCGCCGAGATCGCCTCGCGAGCGAGCGCCTCGATCGCGCTCGTCGGCGGGGCGCTGGTGCTCGTGCTCGTCGGTGGGCTCGTGTTCGGCGTGCTGGCGGCCGCGTTTCGCGGCACGTTCTTCGACTGGCTCGTGCGGACGCTGTGCTACTTCAACACGGCGGCGCCGTCGTTCTGGATCGGCCTGCTGGCGCTGTACGTGTTCTCGATCGAGCTCGGCTGGCTGCCGGCCGCCGGCACCTCCGATCCGCGCTCGGTCGACACCGGCGTCGACGCCTCGCACCTGATCCTGCCGATGCTGGTGCTCGCGATGACGCAGTACGCGTGGTTCACGCTGTTCGTGCGCAACACGCTGCTCGAGGTCCTGCGCGAGGACCACGTGCAGTTCGCCCGGGCGCAGGGGATCGGCGAGGTGGCCGTGCTGCTGCGCTACGCGCTGCCCAACGCGCTGATCCCGTTCGTCACGCTCGTCGGCACGCACCTTGCCGAGCTGATCGGCGGAACGGTGATCGTCGAGACGATCTTCGGCTGGCCCGGACTGGGGCTGCTGACACTCGATGCGGCGCTGGGCGAGGACATCCCGATGCTCGTCGGGATCGTCCTGGCGGGCTCGGTGCTCGTCGTGCTCGGCAACCTGCTCGCCGACGTCCTCTATCGCGTCATGGATCCGCGCGTGCGCCAGGCGGCGGCGTGAGCGCGGCAGGCGGTGCGCTCGGGTCCTCGCTGCGCCTCGGGGGAGGGGCGTGGCAGCGCTCCGCGGACGCGGTGGGCCGCTGGCCGGTATCGGTCCGCGTTGCCGCCGGAGTGCTGGGGCTGATGGTCGCGGCCGCGCTGCTGGCCAACGTCATCGCTCCGCTCGACGACACCGCCGTCGACCTCGCCAACGTGCTCGAGGGCCCGGCGTGGGCGCACCTGATGGGAACCGACGAGGTTGGACGCGATCTCCTCGCGCGGGTGCTGCACGGCGTGCGGATCTCGCTGACGATCGCCGTGCTGGCGTCCCTGGCCGCGGTCGCCGTCGGCACGCTCGTCGGCCTGCTCGCCGGGACGATGGGCGGCCGCGTCGACGCGCTCGTCATGCGTGTGACGGACGTCTTCGCGTCCCAGAACCACCTGCTCTTCGGGATCCTGCTGCTCGTGCTGTTCCGGCCGGTCCTCGGCGGGCCGGGGGCGATCATGCTCGCGGTCGGGTTCACGCACTGGCCGTCGTTGGCGCGGATCGTGCGCGGCGAGCTGCTGTCGCTGCGTGAGCGACCGTTCGTATCGGCGGCGATCGGCGGTGGCGCGGGGCGCCTGCGTCTGGCCCGGCGCCACTACCTACCGCACCTCGTGCCCGCGGTCGGCCTCGCGTTCGTGCTCACCGTGCCGCACGCGATCTTCCACGAGTCGGCCTACTCGTTCCTCGGGCTCGGACTGGAGGCGCACCGTGCGTCCCTGGGCAACATCCTCGCCGACGGGCGTGGCTCGCTGCTGGCGGGCGGCTGGTGGGTCGCGCTCTTTCCCGGCCTGGCGATCCTCGTCGCGGCGATGGCGATCGGGACGCTCGCGGAGTACTGGCGCGAGCATCTGCACCCGCGCTGGCGCTCGGAGCTCGAGCTGTGACCTCCGCGTTGCTCGAGGTCGAGGATCTCAGCGTGGGCTTTCGCACGCGGCGAGGGGTCGTGCAGGCGCTGTCGGAGGCGAGCGTCACGGTGGCGCCCGGCGAGCTGCTGCTCGTCGTCGGCGAGAGCGGCAGCGGCAAGACGGTTCTGGCCCATGCCCTGCTGAGCCTGCTTCCCCAGAACGTCGATGTGACGGGCTCGGTGCGCCTCGGCGGCCACGACATGCTCGACCTCCCCCCGAGGGAACTGCGCCGGATGCGCGCCCGGCGCATGGCGCTCATCCCCCAGAGCCCGGCGTCGTCGCTGAACCCCGTGCGCAGGCTCGGCGGCCAGCTGCTCGAGGCGGCTCAGGCTCGCGGACTGACCGAGGCACAGGCCCGCACGCGCCTGCGCGAGCTGCTCGCCGAGTTCGGCCTGGACCTCGAGTTCATCGGCGGCCGCTACGTCCATCAGCTGTCGGGCGGGATGCAGCAGCGCGTGGTCAACGCGATGGCGTTGGTCGGCGACCCCGACATCGTCATCGCCGACGAGCCGACGTCGGGCCTGGACTCGGAGCTCGTCGAAACCACCGCGACGCAGCTGCGGGCGATCTCGGCCCGCGGTGCCGCGCTGCTCGTCATCACGCACGACCTGCGCCTGGCCGAGCGGCTCGGTGGCCGGCTGGCGCTGCTGTACGCCGGCCGGATCGTCGAGCTCGGTCCCACCGACGAGTTCTTCCGCGCGCCGTCGCACCCGTACGGACGTGAGCTGCTGCGGGCCCTGCCCGAGCGCGAGGGCAAGCCGATCCGGGGCATGTCGCCGGAGCTCAGCGCGCTGCCCGGCCATTGCGCGTTCGCCGACCGCTGTCCGGATCGCTTCGGCCCGTGCGGCGAGACCGTGCCCGATCTCTATCACGTGGGGCGCGGCGTCCGCGCACGCTGCTTCGTTCATGCTGAGCGCTGAGTCGATCACGAAGAGCTTCCGCAGCGGCGGCGGGCGGGTCGTCGCGCTGGAGCGGGTGTCGCTCCGCGTCGGCGGCGGGTCCCGGGTGGGGCTCGTCGGTCCGAGCGGCGCTGGCAAGAGCACGCTCGCTCAGGTCATGGCGCTGCTGCTCGCGCCCGACAGCGGATCGGTGACGGTCGACGGCGACCGCGCCGGCGCGTGGGGCGTGCGCTGCCGCCGCGAGCTGCGCCACCGCGTCCAGCTCGTCTTCCAGGCCCCGCGGGTGTCGGTCGACCCGCGGCTGCGCGTCGGGGCGGCGATCCTCGAGCCGCTGGCGGCCAGCCGCATGCTCCCCGCCGGGAGCGCCGAGCGCATCGCGCTGCTGGACGAGTGGGCCGAACGCGTCGGGCTCACGCCCGACCTGCTCGAGCGCTTCCCCCACGAGGTCTCCGAGGGCCAGCTGCAGCGGGCCTGCCTCGCCCGCGCGCTGGTGCTGCGCCCGCGCTATCTCATCTGCGACGAGCTGTCGTCGATGCTCGACGTGTCGACGCAGGCCGCGCTGCTCGAGGTGATCGCTGCGATTCAGGACGAGCGCGAGCTCGGCGTGCTGCTGATCACCCACGACCGCGTGCTGGCCGATGCGTGGTGCGAGGACATCGCGGACATCCGCGAGCTTGCGCCGGCCGCCGAGGCCTCGCGCGCCTACCGCCCGGCAGCGGCGTCGATCTGAACCAGCGGCTGCCAGGACTCGTGGTCGACCTGGAGGGTGGTGTGGCGGATGTCGAAGCGCTCGTGGAGCACGGTCTGGAGCTCGCGACGGCGCAGATGACAGTCATCGTCGGGTGCGACGACGACGTGCGCGGCGATCGCGACGAAGCCGGATGTGACCTCCCAGACGTGCAGGTCGTGGATCTCCACGATGCCGCGCATGGCGGCGAGCGTGCGGCCGATGTCGTCGGGGTCCAGGCTCGCGGGTGCGGCCTCGAGGAGGACGCGGGTCGAGGCACGCATGAGCGACGAGCCCGAGCGAACCATGAGCGCGGCGACCGTGAGCGCGGCGAGCGCGTCGACCTCAGGGGGACCGCCGAGGGCGATGGCGGTGCCGGCGGTGATCGCGGCGGCGGAGCCGTAGAGGTCGGCGAGGACATGGGCGCGCGCGCCGGCGATGTTCAGGCTTTGGCGTTCGGCGCGTGAGAGTGCCCAGAACGCGGCGATGTTGATCACGGCGCCGAGTGCGCCGACGGCGATGACGATCGTGCCGTCGACATCGGGTGGGCTGCCGAGTCGCCGAATGCCTTCGACCGCGATGACGCCGGCGAGGACGAACAGCGCGGCGCCGTTGATCTGGGCGGAGACGATTTCGGCGCGGCCGAAGCCGAAGGTGTAATGCCCCCTGGCGGGGCGCGCGGCGAGGCTCGCGGCGAAGAGGGCGAGGCCGATCGAGGCCGCGTCGGTGAGCATGTGCGCCGCGTCTGACAGCAGCGCGAGCGATCCGGCAAGCAGGCCGGCGGCGACCTCGACCGCCATGAAGCCCGCGATCAGCGCCAGCGCAAGGGCCAGCCAGCGCCGGTCGGCGTCCGCGGAGGGCGTGTGCGTGTGCCCGGCGTGGGAGTGGGCGCGAGCGTGGTCGTGCCCGTCATGCGCACGCCGGGGGGTACGGTCCGCCATCGTGCCGAAAACCGTATTGCAACTATTTCGTGAAAGCAACCAAACCGCGTTAGCCAGGCGCCGGGCACGGGGTCCCCGCCCTACCTTGTCGCGAGCAGCTTGCAATCACGTTAGGCTGGCTCACACTACGTGCGCGTGGTAAGCACGTGATCGCACCCGGCCACGGAGGTTCCCGCCCGCCATGCCTGATCGGATCTGCCGTCTGTCTGTCCTTCCCTGCCTCTGCCTCGCGCTCGTGCTGACCGTGTCGGCCTGCGGCAGCGACGATGACGCGGGCGATGGGGCGTCCTCGGGCGGCGATCAGCTGGAAGTCGGTACGACGGTCGCGCCGATCACGAGCATCGTGGCGAACATCGGCGGCGACCGCGTGAAGATCACGGGCATCGTTCCGGAGGGAACGAACTCCCATACGTTCGAGCCCAAGCCGAGCGTCGCCGAGCTGCTGTCGACGATCGACGTGCTGTACGTCAACGGCCTGAAGCTCGAGGAGCCTACGAAGGAGCTCGCAGAGGAGAACCTCAAGGCCGGCGCGGAGATCGTCGAGCTGGGCACGAAGTCGATCCCCGCGAGCGAGTACGCCTACGACTTCTCGTTCCCGAAGTCCGGTGGCAAGCCCAACCCGCATCTGTGGACCGATCCCAAGTACGCGCTGAAGTACGCCGAGATCGTGCGCGACGACCTCTCCGAGCGCGACGCCGACAACGCCGACTACTTCAAGAGCAACTACGACAAGTTCAAGACCAAGGTGGACGAGTTCGACAAGGCGATGCGTGCGTCGTTCGCCACGCTCCCGCGCGAGAAGCGCAAGCTGCTGACCTACCACGACGCATACGCGTACTTCGCCAAGGACTACGACTGGGACGTCGTCGGCGCGATCCAGGTCTCCGATTTCGAGGATCCGACGCCCAAGGAGGTCGCGTCGCTGATCGATCAGGTGCGCGCGGAGAAGGTGACCGCGATCTTCGGTTCGGAGGTCTTCCCGAGTCCGGTGCTCCAGCAGATCGGCAAGGAGACCGGCGTGAAGTACGTCGACGTCCTGCGCGACGACGACCTACCCGGGCAGCCCGGTGAGGCTGAGCATTCCTGGATGGGGCTCATGCACTTCGACTACGTGACGATGACCGAATCGCTGGGCGGCGACGCCTCGGCGTTGAAGGCGTTCGAGCCGGCGAACGTGGCTCCCGACACGGCGACCTACCCCCAGTGAGCCCGCACCGCCAGCGTGAGGAGCTTCTCGCGCTCGCGGGCGTGACCTGCGGCTACGCGCACGACGCGGTGCTCGTCGACGTCGACCTGACCATCGACAGTCGTGAGTTCGTCGGCATCGTGGGACCGTCGGGCGCGGGCAAGACGACGGCGCTGCGCGTCCTCGCGGGCAGCATGCGGCCCGCTCATGGCGCTGTTCGGCGGCGTCCGGGGCTGCGGATGGCCTACGTCCCGCAGGTCGAGACGATCAACTGGAGCTTTCCGGTGACGGTGCGCGAGTGCGTCCTCATGAGTCGGGTCGGCGGACGGCGACTGCCATGGGCCAGTCGTGCGGAGCGCGCGCAGGTGGCCGAGGTGCTGGGACGCCTGGACATCGGGGATCTGGCCGATCGCCACATCCGTGAGCTGTCGGGTGGTCAGCAGCAGCGCGTGTTCATCGCGCGCGCGCTGCTGGGCGAGCCGGAGCTGCTGTTGATGGACGAGCCCACGTCGGGCGTCGACGTGCGCCTGCGCCATGAGGTGCTGCATCTGCTCGACGACCTCAACGCCCGCGGCCTGGCGATCGTGCTGACGACGCACGATCTCAACGGCATCGCCGCCCACCTGCCGCGCGTCGTCTGCCTGAACCGCAGCGTGATCGGCGACGGGGCACCGCAGGAGGTCCTGACGTCCGACGTTCTCGAGCGCACCTACGGCGCGAGCATGCAGGTCCTCGAGCATGGCGGCATGCCGGTGGTGGTGGACAGCTACCGGCGCGCGCACTCACCCCATGCGCTGGAGCACCACGCGTGATCGACGAGCTGCTGCGGCCGTTCGAGTTCGAGTTCTTCCGCAACGGGCTGCTCGTGGCGACGATGGCCGGCGCGCTGTGCGGGGCCATCGGCGTCTACGTCGTCCTGAAGGGCATGAGCTACATCGGCCACGGGCTGTCGCACGCGATCTTCGGCGGATTCGCCGCGAGCTCGTTGCTCGGCATCAACTTCCTGCTCGGTGCCGGCGCCTGGGGGATCGCTTCGGCGCTGATGATCAACGGCGTGACCCGCCGCCGGGTGATCGGTTCGGACGCGGCGATCGGCGTCATCACGACGGCATCCTTCGCGCTGGGCCTTGCCCTGTTCGCGCTGTTCGGGACGGCCGGGCGCAGCTTCGACGCTGCGCTGTTCGGCAGCATCCTCGGCGTCGGGACCGACGACGTCATCGCGATCCTCGTCGTCTGCGTTCTCGCCGGCGCGCTCATCTTCCTGCGTTACCGGGCGCTGCTGTTCACCACGTTCGACCCCGAGGTCGCCGACGTTGCCGGTGTCAACACCGCAAGGATGGACGCGCTGTTGATGGTCGTGTTGGCGGGGTCGATCCTCGCCACGATGCAGGTGCTCGGCGTGACGCTGATCGCCGCTGCCCTCGTCATCCCCGCGGCGATCGCGCGGATGCTGACCAACTCGTTTGCGCGCATGCTCCAGTTGGCTACCGGCATCGGTTCGGTGTGCGGGTTCGTCGGGATGAACATCAGCTACCACCTCGACGTCCAGTCGGGACCGGCGATCGTGCTGACCGCCGCCACCGTCTTCGCCGTGGTCTTCATCGCCACGGGCATCACCGGCCGGCGACGAGCAGCCGGAATCGTGGCACCGGCGGCGCTCGTCGCGCGCGCCGACTGATCCCGTCAGGCATGACCGAACGGCTCGCCCGGTAATGTCCGGGCGGCAGGTTGACATGCAGAGATGTGCATGTAAGCATGTCGGCAGATGGGATTCGAACACGGCGTCCACGCCAGCACCCCGATCAGCGTTCACGACGCGCGCCACGTCGCCCGCGTGATGAGCGCACTCGCCACGTCGAGCCGCGTCCGCATCCTCGGGCGCCTGCGCGACGGGCCATGCGCCGTCGGTGAGCTCGCGCGTGCCGTCGAGATGGAGCAGCCGGCCGTTTCTCATCAGCTGCGGATCCTGCGCGACCTGGGACTGGTCGTCGGAAGCCGCAGCGGCCGCCAGGTGATCTACGGGCTCTACGACCCGCATGTGGCGAGCCTGCTCGACGAGGCCCTGCGCCACATCGAGCATCTGCGCATGGGGGCGGCCGACCCGCCGCACCCGACCGGCAGCGACACGACAACGATCGACCAAGGAGCCACCATGGCCGAAGAGCACACACACGACGCACCGCACGCGCACGAGCACGAGCACGACGGCGAGACGCACGTGCACGCCCACACCGACCACGACCACGACCATGTCGAGCACGTGCACGACCACGAGCACGACGGCGAGAAGCACGAGCACCCGCACGTCCACGAGGCCGGACTCGAGGACGTCCACGAGCACGAGCACGCCTGACCGCCCTCGGGTGCCGCGGAGACTGGGAGCGCGTCTGCGTTGCCGGCCTCCGCGCCGTCCGCGGGCTGGGCCGCGCGCGCGTGATGCTGCCCTCAGGCGGTGCTGCCGCAGCGCCGGCGGGCCGCGCGCGCGTGCGCTGCCCCGGCGCTGAACATCAGGTCTTGCGCCTCGCGTTGCGCGCGACGCTGCCCTTGCGCCTCTTCGCGCAACGCGCGCACAGCCCGACGATCGGGAAGTGCGAGAAACGCGCCTCGAAGCCCGACAGCTCGCGCACCTTCTCTCGCACGCCGTCCAGCGATGACGGCTCGACGGACTCGAGCGCGCCGCAGGACTCACATGCGAGGTACTCGTGCTCGCCCAAGCCTTCGAGGACGTAACGGCCGGGACCGTGGCCGGCGTGGAAGTGTCGAACCAGACCGAGCTCGCCGAGCGTCTCGAGGTTGCGGTAGACCGAGGCGATGTCCGACTCCGTCATCTTGCCGCCCAGTCCGTCGGCGATGTCCTCGGCAGAGATCGGCTTGCGCGCCGCGAGGAGCGCCTCGAGCACCAGCCGTCGCGCGGAGGTCAGCCGCAGCCCGCTGGCGCGAACCGCGTCGATGGCCTCCTTGAGATCGGCGACCACGACTGGCTGCCGGTCAGGTGAAACGGTCACGAGCAACCTTCCATTCGATCCTGCTGCAAACGTAGCGCATCATTCCGACGGCGCGGAACGGTGTGCGCCTGCGGTGGATTTCAGTACACCGGATACTTGGGCGGCGGCGAGTAGTCCTTCGTGCGGCTGGCGAACAGCTTTATCGCCAGCAGGCCGAAGAGGAAGCCGCCGATGTGGGCGAAGTAGGCGACGCCGCCCCCGCCGCCCGCAGGGTTGGCGAGGTCGAAGTAGCCGAACGCGACCTGCTGCAGAAACCAGAACCCGAGGATCAGCATCGCCGGCAGCTCGAGGATCGTGAAGAAGAAGACGATGAAGATCAGCGTCACGACCCGCGCGCGCGGATAGAGCAGGATGTAGCCGCCGAGGACGCCGGCGACGGCGCCCGACGCGCCGATCGTCGGGACCGCGGCGTTGGGCTCGATGACGATCTGCCCGAAGAGCGCCACGAGCCCGGCGAGCAGGTAGAAGGCGACGAACTTCACGTGGCCCATGCTGTCCTCGACGTTGTTGCCGAAGATCCAGAGAAAGAGCATGTTGCCGCCGAGGTGCAGGATGCTGCCGTGCATGAACATCGAGCTGAACAGCGTCAGGATCGTCGCCGGCTGGTCGGGCGCGGTGCCGGTGACGCCGGGCTGGCCTTCGCAGACGATCGCGTTGGCGGCGATCGCGCACTCGTCGCCCGGATGCGTCACCTCGTAGGGGATCGCTCCGTAGTCGACGACGCCGGTGTCGCTCGGCCCGCTGAAGATGCCGCCCTTGGTCTGCAGCACGAAGTAGACGATCACGTTGATCACGATGAACGCGATCGTGACCCACGCCGTTCGTTCTGTCGGGATGTTGTCCTTGAGCGGGAACACGGTGCTCGGCCCGCACCCTACCCGCCGTCGTGGCCCCGGTCAGCGCTCGGGTGCGAGCAGCCGCGTCTGCACGTCGGCCATGAGGTCGGCCGGCACGCCATCGGGGTCGATCAGCCGCTCGAGGGCGAAGCCGTTGGAGAGCGCGAGCGTGACCAGCGCCCAGCGCGGCGGGTCCATCGGGCTTTCCGCCGGGGCCAGCTCGGCCAGGCTCGCCCGCAGCCGGCGGTAGCGCTCGGAGAACGCGTCCAGCAGCGCGGGCTCGTGGGCGGCGTGCACCCAGAACTCGATCGAGAGCAGCAGAAAGCGCGCGTTGCGCTCCTCGACGGGCTGGTCGGCCAGGGCACGCAGGCTCGACTCCGGGCTCGAGTCGCCGGTCTCGAGGACCGCGCGCGTCGCCGCCAGGCGCTGGTCGACGATGTCGTCGAACAGCGCGAGGAAGAGCCCGGCCTTGCTTCCGAACGTCGAGTAGACGGCGCCTTTCGTGTAGCCGGCGTCGTCGGCCACGTCATCGAGCGTCGTCGCGTGATAGCCGGCGACGAAGAAGCGCCGCTGCGCCGCGGCGAGCAGCTCGTCGCGGGTCTGCGCGCTGCGTTCGGCGCGCGTCAGCCGGGCGGTCGCCGCCATGTCACAGGCTGGAGCGCATGATCGTCGCGAACCGCACGGCGTCGCTGCCGGGCGCCAGCGGCGGCGCGGCGTCGGCCGACGGACGGTCGACGAGCGCGCCGGTGTCCGCGGCGCGCAGCTGCTCCATCCACTCGGCCGGGACGACCGGACCGATGTGACCCACGTAGTCCGGCAGGACCCGCCGCGCGAGGGCCGCGGCCGGCCGGCCGTCGACGAACGGGCTGAGATCCTCGGACAGCATGAGCGCCGAGACGTTGACGCCGATCTGAAAGTCGGCCGCGTTGAGCTGCTCGCCGCCGATGATGCCCTCGGCGATCCACGCGTCGATCTGGTCCATGCGCTCGGGTAGCAGCTCGATGTCCTCGCGGCCAGCCTCGTCGGAGGCGCGGTGCAGACCCGTCGCGAGCTTGATGACGACCGGCGCCAGCACGCGCATCCCGACCCGCTTCACCGGGCCGCGCCCCGAGCCGAGCACGCTGAGAAACGCCTTGCGATCGCGCCGCGCCGCGCAGTAGAAGATGCGGCGCACGGAGTTCTGCAGATCCTCGCCCCAGCGCTCGGCGTCCTGCACCTTGCGGCGCTGCACGGGGTCGGTGGGGAACAGCAGCGGCTTGTCGGGATACAGCTCGTCCAGCGCGCGGGCGATCCAGCGGGTGCCCTGGACCCGGACGCCGTCGACCTTGATGGCCGGCACGCCCATCGTCGGAAAGCCCATCATGAGCATCGCGGGCGCGTGCACCGCGGGCGGCAGCTTGACGAAGTCGTACTCCACTCTCTTGTGCTCGAGCATGAGCCGCCCCGTGTGGACCGAGTTGGAGCCTGTGAAGCCGTACAGCTTGAGCTTGCCCGACAACGTCGCCGCCTCCTCGCGCTTCCCCGTACCGACAGTATGCGGATACCGACGGTATCAGATGAGCGCGGCGAGCGGCCCGCTGCCCGGCTCGTCCTGCGGGACGTGCTGGTCGGCGTGGTAGCTCGATCGCACGAGCGGCCCGGCGGCGATGTGGTCGAAGCCGAGCGCGTACGCCGCCGCTTCGAGCGCCGCGAACTCGTCGGGATGCCAGTAGCGAACGACCGGCAGGTGGCGTTCGGTCGGGCGCAGGTACTGGCCCACGGTGAGGACCTGGACGCCGTGCTCGCGCAGCGTCGCGAACGTCTCGACCATCTCGTCGTGCGTCTCGCCGAGGCCGACCATGAGGCCCGACTTCGTCGTCACCTCGTCGCCGCCCATCTCCTTGGCGTTGCGCAGCACGCGGCAGGAGCGCTCGAAGCGCGACCCGCGCCGCGCGACGGGATACAGCCGCGGCACGACCTCGACGTTGTGGTTGAAGACGTCGGGCCGCTCGGCGATGACCTTTGCCAGCGGCATCTCCTGGCCGCGGAAGTCGGGCGTGAGCACCTCGACCTTGCAGCGCGGCGCCTGGCGGCGGATCTGGCGGATCACGCCGACGAACGCGCTCGCGCCGTAGTCGGGCAGGTCGTCGCGGTCGACGGACGTGATGACGGCGTGGCGCAGGCCCATCTTCGCGATCGAGCGCGCGACGCGGGCGGGCTCGAGCGGGTCGTTCCACGTCGGCTTGCCGGTGCGCACGTTGCAGAAGCCGCAGCGCCGGGTGCAGGTGTCGCCGAGGATCATGAACGTCGCGGTGCCGCGCTCCCAGCACTCCCCCACGTTCGGGCAGGCGGCCTCCTGGCAGACCGTGTGCAGGTTCTCGTCGGCGATGAGCTTCGTCAGCTCGCGGTAGCGCTCGCCGCCGGGGGCCTGGACCTTGAACCACGGCGGCTTGCGCTCGCGCATCGGCCGGACGTCGGGGCCCAGGACGCTGAGCACGTCCATCCCGCCGGGGTTGGCGCGAGAGCGGGTCGAGAGCCTGCGTTCGTCGGTGGACATACGCCTCTCTTCGAGGGTAGCGGTCAGGCGGGCCGGCGGCAGAGGAAGATGAGGTCCGACGCCAGCAGACCGTGGCGCGCGGCGCCCTCGGGACCGAGCTCGGCGGCCATGTCGACCACCTCGACCGCGAAGCCCGCGGCGGCCAGCCGGCCGGCGATGTCGGGCGCGTAGAGGCGGACGTGGTCGTGCTGGAGAAACGCGCGGCGGCGGTCCTCCGGGGCCGCGATGCTCGCGTCCTCGTACGTCGTCGCGCGGTCGAGCGCGAGCGGCACCATCACGAGGGTGAATCCGCCCGGCGCCGTGACGCGGCGCAGCTCGCGCATCGCGGCGGCGTCGTCGGGCACGTGTTCGAGCACGTGCGAGCAGATCACCGCGTCGAACGTGCCGGCGGGAAGATCCAGGGCGGTGACGTCGAGGCGCAGGTCGGCGCTCTGCGTCGCGTCGAGGTCGCTGGTCACGTAGCGCAGGCCGGGGCGCTGCGCGAGGCGGTGGCGCAGGCACCACTCCGGCGAGAAGTGCAGCATCGACCGCGCGCCGGCGAGCAGCTCGCGGACGGCGCTCGAAGAGCAGCCACTGCGCGCGGTGGCGCTCGTGCGCCCCGCAGCGCCAGCAGAGGGCGGTCGGGCCGGTTCCAGGCGGCCTTGAAGCGATCGAAGCCGTGCTCGCAGACCGGGCAGCGGACCGTGTCGCCGCGGTGGCGCGCGGTGGCGGCGCGCACGCGCGCGGCGTCGAGCAGGCGGCTCACGCGGCCGGCCGCGGCTGCCGCCACCGCGGCGCTCACGCGCGCGAGGTCGACCGTGACCGGCCGGCGCTCGAAGACCTCGGCGAAATGCACCGCCATGTCCCGGCGCACGCTCTCCAGCAGCGGCGGGTCCGCGCCGCCGGGCGGTCCGGTCTGCTCGAGCGACCGAGGTCATCTGCACGCCGGTCAGACCGCAGGCCACGACCCAGCCGAACGGCGCGAGGTCGTTGTCGACGTTGATCGCGAAGCCGTGCGTCGTCACGCCGCGGGCGACGTGCACGCCGATCGACGCGATCTTGCGTTCCGCCGCCCAGACGCCGGTGAAGTCCGGCCCGTCGTCGGTCCGTGCCCGGGCGACGATGCCCGCGTCGGCGAGCGTGGCGACGATCGCGTCCTCCATCGTGCGCAGGTAGGCGATGACGTCGTCGATGCGCATGATCGGATAGCCGACGAGCTGTCCCGGGCCGTGGTAGGTGACCCGGCCGCCGCGGTTGGTGTCGACGATGTCGATGCCCTGCTCGCGGTACCAGGCCTCGCTCATCGTCAGCTCGGCCGCGTCCGACCGCCGGCCGCGGGTGTAGACCGGCGGGTGCTCGAGCAGCAGCAGCGTGTCGGGAACGCGCTCCTCCTGGCGCGCCGCGCGGACGCGTTCCTGCAGGTCCACCGCCGTGCGGTACTCGATCGCCGGCAGATGACAGACCCAGAGCTCGTCGGTCATGACTCGATTCTCGCAGGCACGTCCTCCGGCTCGCGCGGCTCGTAGACGCGCCGCGTGAGCGCGAGGAACGCGGTCGCCGCCGGTGAGTGGCGGCGGCCGGCGCGCGACGCGAGCGACACGTCGCGGCGCATCTCCGGCTCGACGAGCCGCGCGATCGCGACCGGCGCCCCCTCCCCGATCGCATCCGAGCGCGGGAGGATGGCGACGCCGAGGCCGCCCGAGACGAGGCTGCGGATGCGCCGGCTCTCGTTGGACTCGAGCGTGATGCGCGCCTCGAAGCCGACCTCGGCAGCGCCGAAGTCCAGCAGCTCGCGCAGCCGCGAGCCGATGCGGAAGGCGATGAAGGGCTCGCCCGCGAGCTCCGCGAGGCGCACGACGTCGCGGCCGGCGAGCGGGTGCTGGTTGGGCACGACGACGACGAGCTCCTCGCTGACGAGCGCATGCAGCTCCAGGCCGCGACGCTGGATGCGCTCGGTGACCGACAGGAACGCGAGGTCGATGACGTCGTCGCGCAGCATCTCGGCGAGCTCCTCGCTGGACTGCTCGCGCACGGTCAGCTCGACCGCGGGATGGTTGCGGTGAAACGACGCGAGCAGCAGCGAGAGGTCGATCGGGCCCATCGTGTGCAGCGCGCCGACCGACAGGCGGCCGCCCTGCACGCCGGCCAGCGTCTGCAGCTCGGCCTGCGCGGCCTCGAGCTCGGAGAGGATGTGGCGCGCGCGCGCGACGAGCAGCTCGCCCGCGCCGGTGAGCGCGACCTTGCGCGTCGTGCGCTCGACGAGCGCGAGCCCGACCTCGGCCTCCAGGCGGCGGATCTGCTGGGAGAGCGCGGGCTGGGCGATGTGCTCGCGCGCGGCGGCGCGCGTGAAGTGGCATTCGTCGGCGAGGGCGACGAGATAGCGCAGCTGACGCAGTTCCATACGCACAGCTTATGAGTTGGGGAGCAAACTGGTATTGGACTTCTGGATGGCGCCTGGTGCACCATGGTCGGGCAACCGCACCCCTCGCGCACTGCCGGATCGGCTTGTCTCTCTCCTCCCGCCGCCGGTCCGGCACATGCCCGAGTCCCACGCAGCTCCCGCGAAGGGCGCGCCGATCTCTCCTCCCCCGGCGCGCCCTTCGCAGCTGCACGGCCCCCCGAGCGGTCACTACGCTTGCGTGGCCCATGCGGTACGCCGACCCGTTTCGTGACGCGGGCCGTCCGGAGACGACGGACCACGACTTCCTGCTGCGCTGCACGTGCGGCGCCGAGCAGCGCCTCGACGAGATGACGCTCGACGAGGTCGGCGTGGTCACGCTCTACGACTGCAAGAAGTGCACACGCACGCTCGTCGGCATCCTCACCGACGATCCCGACCTGGAGATGACGGCGCCCCAGGCGCTGACGCGCTGGCAGGAGAAGGCCGGCCATCACCTGCGCGGCTACATCATCGGCGCGCGCGTCGACGTCGCGCTGCGGCTGGAGGGCGCCGACGAGGACCTCCTCGTGATCCCCGCCACGCGCTACTTCTTCGACCAGTACGCCAACCTGTAGCCCGCGCGCGGCGCCCGCGGCCGCTCGCGTCAGAGCTCGTAGCTCTCCACGCGCTTCTTCACGCTCGCCAGGAAGCGGGCCGCGAGCGCGCCGTCCAGCGCGCGGTGATCCCAGGAGAGTCCGAGGATGACCATCGGGCGGATGGCGATCGCGTCGTCGCCGAACTGATCGGTGACGACGACCGGGCGCTTGACGATCGCCTCGACGTCGAGGATCGCGACCTGCGGCTGGGCGATGACGGGCGTGGCCATCATCGAGCCGAACTGGCCCGGGTTCGTGATCGTGAACGTCGCGCCGTGGACGTCGTCGGGCGTGAGCTGGCGCGAGCGGGCGCGCCGGGCGAGGTCGCGGATGCGCCGCGAGAGCCCCTCGGGCGAGAGGTCCTGCGCGCCGCGCACGACCGGGACGATGAGGCCGTCCTCGCCGAGCGCCACGGCGATGCCGAGGTTGACCTGCTCGTGGACCGTGTGGACGTCGTCCTCGAGCCACGCGTTGAGCAGCGGGAACTCCACGAGCGCGCCGATCGTGCAGCGTGCGATGAGCGGCAGAGCGGTGATCGCGAGCTTCTTGCGCGCGAGCTCGATGCGCGAGACGTCGACCTCGATCCAGGTCGTGCACGTCGCCGCCGTCATCTGCGACTGCTTCATGTGCACGCCGATCGCCTGGCGCATGCGCGACAGCGGCCGGCCCTCGGGCGGCGTGTACGGGCCGCTGACCGAGGCGCCCGCGCCCGGGCGGTAGGGGCTCTCGATGTGCAGGACGGGCTCGGCCGCGTCGCCGGCGCCGGCGCCGTCGGCGCCGGCGTCGTGCGAGGCCGATCCGCCGCGGGCGGCGACGACGGCCATGACGTCCTTCTTCTGCACGCGGCCGTCGCGGCCGGTGCCCTGCACCTCGTCGAGGTCGACGCCGTGCTCGTCGGCGATCCGCTGGACGACGGGGCTGTAGCGGCGCGACGCGGCCGTCCGTGGCGCGGCGGCAAGGGGCGCCGGCGGCGCGGTGCGCGCCGGCGGCCGGTCGTTCTCGGAGCTGTGCGGCTCGCCGGGGCGCGCGTCGGTGGCGATCCGCGCGAGCGTCACGCCGACGTCGACGGTCGTCCCGACGGCGACGAGCACCTCGACGAGGCGGCCCGACGCGGGCGCCGGGACCTCGGTGTCGATCTTGTCGGTCGAGATCTCGCAGATCGTCTCGTCGGCCTGCACCCAGTCGCCCGGCTGCTTGCGCCACTCGACGACGGTGCCCTCCGCGACGGAGACGCCCATCTGCGGCATGTTGACGTCCACGAGGGTCGTCGGATCAGTACTCGAGGAGCTGACGGCAGGCCTCCCTGATGCGATCGACGGACGGCAGAACGGCGGCTTCGAGCGTCGGCGAGAACGGGATCGGCACGTCGGGCGAGGCGACGCGCACGACGGGCCCGTCGAGATCCTCGAAGCCGAACTCGGCGATCAGCGCCGCGACCTGGGCGCCGGCGGCGCAGGTCTGGTTGGCCTCGTCGACGATGACGACCTTCGAGCACTCGCGGACGGCGGCGAGGATCGCGGCCTCGTCGAGCGGGACGAGCGAGCGCAGGTCGAGCACCATGATCGAGGCGTCGTCGAGGTCCTCGGTGGCCTCCAGCGCGGTGTGCACCATCGCCCCGTACGTGATGACGACGAGGTCGCTGCCCTCGCGCGCGACGCGGGCGCTGAACGGCGTCTCGTACGAGCCCTCGGGAACCTCGCCCTTGACGTGGCGGTAGAGGTTCTTGTGCTCCATGTAGATGACCGGGTTGGGGTCGCGGATGGCCGCGATGATCAGGCCCTTGGCGTCCTCGGCCGTGCTCGGTGCGACGACCTTCAGCCCCGGCGAGTGCATGAACCACGCCTCGGGGTTCTGAGAGTGGAACGGGCCGCCGGAGAAGCCGCCGCCGCTGGGCAGGCGGACCGTGATGTTCACCGGCAGGCCCTGGCGGTAGTACATCTTGCCGGCGACGTTGATGATCTGATCGAAGCCGCAGGAGACGAAGTCGGCGAACTGCATCTCGCACACCGGGCGCAGCCCGACCGCGGCTGCTCCCACGGCGGTGCCGACGATTCCCGACTCGGCCAGCGGCGTGTCCATGACGCGGTCGGCGCCGAACTCCTCGATGAAGCCGTCGGTCACCTTGAAGGCGCCGCCGTAGACGCCGATGTCCTCGCCCATGAGCAGGACGCGCTCGTCGTCGCGCATCTCGGTGCGCAGCCCGTCGGAGATCGCCCGCAGGTAGGTCATCTCGCTCATCGCACGTCACCGGTCCCTGCGAACCCGCTCCACGGCGCCTGCCCGTCCTCGAGCAGGATCTCCTCGGCGTCGCGCGGATGGAACAGGCGGTCGGTCGCCGTCGCCGGGTCGGGCATCGGACCGGCCAGCGCCTTGGCCGCCGCCGCGTCGACCTGCGCCTTGACCTCGGCGCGCAGCGCCTCGACGTCGACGCCGAGTGCGGCGACGCGCGCGCTCTGGCGGTCGATCGGGTCCTTCTGGCGCCACTCCTCGACGAGCGCCTTGGGCACGTACTTCATGTCGTCGTGCGCGCCGTGTCCGTGCATGCGCATCGTGACCGCCTCGATCAGCGTCGGGCCGCCGCCCGCGATCGCCCGCTCGCGCGCCTCGCGCGTCGCCTCGAAGACCGCCTCGGCATCGTTGCCGTCGACCGACACGCCGGGGAAGCCGTAGCCGGCCGCGCGCTCGACGGGGTTGACGGCGAACTGCTGCTTGATCGGCGTCGAGTAGGCGAACTGGTTGTTCTCGAGGATGAAGATCACCGGCAGGTGTTGCACGCCCGCCCAGTTCATCGCCTCGTGGAAGTCGCCGCGCGAGGTCGAGCCGTCGCCGAACCACGTCAGCGCGCAGCGCGGCTCGCGGCGCAGCTTGAAGGCCATCGCCATGCCGGCGGCCACGAGCATCATGTCGGGCAGCATCGAGACCATCCCGACGCAGCCCGTGCGGTAGTCGCCGAAGTGCACGTTGCCGTCGCGGCCGCTCGTGATGCCCGCCTCGCGGCCCATGTACTGGGCGAGGATGTTGGACGGCTGCACGCCGCGCACGAGGTGCGCGCCGAGGTCGCGGTGCAGGACGCAGAGGCGGTCGGCCGCCGCCATCGCCCACGTCGCGCCGACCGAGACGGCCTCCTGGCCGAACCCGTCGTAGAAGGACCCGGGCACCTTGCCCTGCCGGTAGAGGTTCATGGCGCGCTCCTCGATCGCGCGCATGAGCAGCATCGCGCGCAGCAGGCCGACCCGATCGTCCGGGGTCAGGTGCGCGGATGGGCTCTCCAGGGCGGGGGTGCTGGGACCGATCTGAACGTCCGTGCTGCTGGTCGCCATCTTCGCCTTTCGTACTGGCGGTCGAGGACGGGATCTCCGCCTCGCCATTTTCGACGCCCGTCGGGATCTCCGCGCGAGACGCCAACCGTCAGTATCGAGGGTATCGGGTACGTACGCTGGTTGACATGGACGAGTTGGCAGAGGGCTCGGCCGCCGGTCGGCTGCGGCGCCTGCGCTGGCGGCTGAGCGGGGCCTGGCTGTGGCCGACGTTCGTCGTCGTCACGGTGCTGGAGGTGGGGCTGCTGCGCTGGCTGCCGATCGAGGGCGAGGGCAGCCGCCCGATCGCCGGGCTGCTGCTCGCGGGCAGCCTCAACCTCCTCGCCATCGTGTTGCTCGGCGGCCTCGGCTCGATCGCGCTGCGGCGCGTGCGACCGGCGCTGCCCAAGGTCATCGCCGACGACCGCGCCGGGCTCGCGGCGCTCGCCGTCGTCGGGCTGGCCTTCCTCACCGCCGGGCTCGTGCATCGCCCCGAGCGCGCCGCCGAGCGGGAGGCCTTCGCGCAGCAGTCGATGGCCGTCCGGCTGTGGGTGGAGGCCAACGGCAACGACTTCGCACGCGCCCACGTGCAGGGCGCCGACACGGTGCAGGTCGACCGCGACCTGTACCGCACCTGCGTTCCGCAGCCCGATCCGAAGCGCTGGCTGTGCCTCGTCGTCGACACGTCGCAGCGGCCGCCGCGCGTCAAGCGCGACACGAGCCGCGAGTCCAACGCGTCACAAAATCCGCGCGGGGTCTTCAGGTAGAGCGCGCGGCTGCCGATAACGCACTCGGGATGTCAGGGACCCGCGCTCTTTTCGCTTCGATCGGCGCCAGCGTCTTGCTCGTCGCCGCCGCCGCGCTGTCGTTGCTCGCGGTGAGCGCCGTGTTCGCCTTCGGCGGCTGGTCGGATCCCGTCGCGGCGTCCTCGCCCCAGACCGCCCTCGTCCTCGCCAGCGACGGCTCGGCCGCCCGCGCGGGCGCCAAGCAGAAGACCCTCGTGCTCCCGGCCCGCGCCGTCGCCGACCGCTCGCGCCCGGCGACGCGGGCTCCCGCCGGTTCGCGCGACGCCGCGCGCGCCGCCGAGCAGGCCGCGATCGCGGCCGTGAAGGACCGGCCCGCCAGGGCCGCCTACACGCCGCCGCCGGTCGACGCCCCCGCGACCGAGACGGTCGCGCCCAAGGCCCCCCCGGCGCCGAAGGCCGGCGACGGCGTGCGCAGCGCCGGCGAGGGGCTCAGCGGCACGGTGCAGGACACCGGTGACGCGCTCGCCCAGATCACCGACCCGCTCCTGCCGCCGGTCACGGCCGCGACGCAGAAGGTCCTCAATGTCGTCGCCGAGCTGCTGCGCCGGACGACCGACGGGCTCGGCAAGACCGTCGACACCGTGCTTCCCGCGAAGTAGCCGCGGCGCCTCGGGCGCTCAGAAGGCGAGCGCCAGCGGGCGCTCGAGCAGCGCGCGGATGCGCGCGAGGAACTGCGCCGCGTCCGCGCCGTAGAGGATGCGGTGATCGCAGGCCAGCGTGACGTTCATCGTGTGGCGCGCGACGAGCGCACCCTCGCGGACCACGGCGCGCTGCGCGAGCGCGCCGACCGCGAGGATCGCGGCCTGCGGTGGGTTGATGACGGCGGTGAAGTCCGTCACGCCGAACATGCCGAGGTTCGAGACCGTGAAGGTCCCGCCGCTGAGCTCGGGCGGGGTGATCGTGCCCGCCCGCACGCGCTCGGCGAGGGCGCGCGTCTCACCGGCGATCTGGCGCAGCGACTTGCGATCGGCGTCGAACACGGTGGGGACGACGAGCGCGTCCTGGGCGGCCACGGCGATCCCGACGTTGACGCGGCTGTGCAGCTCGAAGCGCGCGTCGCGGTAGCTGCCGTTGGCGCGCGGGAACTCGCGCAGCGCGAGCGCACCGGCCCTCACGACCATGTCGTTGTAGGAGGGGACGTCGTCGCCGCCGAGGTCCTTCAGCTCGGCGCGCAACGCGACGCACGCCTCCATGTCGATCTCAGAGCGCAGCTCGAACGTCGGGATCGTCGCGCGCGACTCGGCCATGCGGCGTGCGATGAGGCCCTGCGTGCGCGTGAGCTCCTGCGTCGTCACGTCGCCCTTGGCGGTGCCGGTCTCGGCGACGGTGGCCGGGGGTGCGGGTGCCGGCGCAGGGGCGGCCGCCGGCGCGGGTGGGGCGGGTGCCGGCGCAGGGGCGGCCGCCGGCGCGGGTGGGGAGGGTGCGGGCGCAGGGGCGGCCGCCGGCGCGGGTGGGGCGGGTGCGGACGCGGTGCGCGGCGCGGCCGCGGCGCGCTGCACATCGTCCTTGACGATCCGCCCGCCGGGACCCGTGCCGGTGACGGCGTGCAGGTCGATGCCCTGATCGCGGGCCAGGCGGCGGGCGAGCGGTGACGCCTTGACGCGACCCTCCGCCCGTGCGGCGGGCGGCGCGTCGGGGGTCGGTGGCGCGGTCGGGGCCGGCGGTGTCGCGGCCGCGGGCGGGGCCGGTGCCTCGGCCTCCGCCGCGGGTGCCGCGGCCTCCGGCGCCGCCGACCCGCTCTCGCCGGCGCCGGCTCCGTCGAGTGTCGCGATGACGCTGCCGATCGGCAGCGTCTCGCCGGCGTCCGCGACGATCTTCAGTACGCCCGCCGCATCGGATTCGTAGGTCAGCGTCGCCTTGTCGGTCTCGATCTCGGCCAGCGGCTCGCCGCGCGCGACGGCGTCGCCGTCGGACTTCAGCCACTTGAGGATCGTGCCCTCCTCCATCGAGTCCGACAGGCGCGGCATGACGATCTCGGTCATGCGTGGGTGCGGTCTCGGAACGTCGCGAGCACGGCGTCGACGATCTGCGGCTCGTGCGGGAAGGCGAGCTGCTCGAGCGCCTTGGAGTACGGCATCGGCACGTCGGCGCCGGTCACGCGCTGGACGGGCGCGTCGAGATCGTCGAAGGCCTGCTCCTGGATGAGCGCCGCGAGGTTCGCGCCGACGCCGCCGTGCGGCCAGCCCTCCTCGACGATGACGCAGCGGTTGGTCTTGCGCACGGAGGCGAGGATCGTGTCGAGGTCCAGCGGGCGCAGCGTGCGCGGGTCGATGACCTCCGCCTCGATGCCGTGCTCCTCGCTCAGCGTCTTCGCCGCCCGCGCGGCGGTCAGCGCCATCCGCGAGATGCCGACGATCGTCACGTCGGAGCCTTCGCGGCGGATCGCGGCGACGCCGAAGCGGACGGTGAAGTCCTCGTCGTCGGGGACCTCCCCGCGCTGGCCGTAGAGGTACTCGTGCTCGATGAAGACGACCGGGTTGTCGTCGCGGATCGCCGACTTCAGCAGGCCCTTGGCGTCGGCGGCCGTCGTCGGCGTCGCGACGAGCAGGCCCGGCACGTGGAGGTACAGCGCCTCCCACGAGTGCGAGTGCGTCGGGCCGAGCTGGTGGCCGGCGCCCTGCGGCATGCGCACGACGAGCGGCACCTTGACCTGGCCGCCGAACATGTAGCGGATCGTCGCGGCGTGGTTGACGATCTGGTCCATCGCCAGCAGCGAGAAGTTGATCGTCATGAGCTCCACGACGGGCCGCAGCCCGGTCATCGCGGCGCCGACGCCCATGCCGACGATCGTGTTCTCCGAGATCGGCGTGTCGCGCACGCGCCTCTCGCCGAACTCGTCGAGCAGGCCCGCGGTCACCTTGAAGGCGCCGTTGAAGACGCCGATGTCCTCGCCCATGAGCATGACGTTCTCGTCGCGCGCCATCTCCTCGCGCAGCGCCGCGTTGAGCGCCTCTCGGTAGCGCATGACGGTCATCGGCTAGTCCTGATCTCGCTGGGCGTCGTCGGCGGGCTTCAGGTCGCTGGCGTTGGGCGCGTGCGTGCCCTCGTGGCCGTGCTCGGCCGAGCGCGGCAGGTCGGCGCGGTCCATCCCGCGCTCGTCCTCGCCGCGGTGCGGGGTCGGCGTGCGCTCGTCGACGGAGTACCAGCCGCGCACCTGGTCGCCGAGGACGTAGATGTCGTCGTACAGGTCGTTCGGGGAGGGGTAGGGCGAGGCGTCGGCGAAGGCGACCGCGGCGTCGACGCGCTCGATCGTCTGCGCGTCCAGCCGCGCGCGCTCGTCGGCGTCGAGGACGCCGGCCTCGACGAGCTGGTCGCCGAACACCACGAGCGGGTCGCGCCTGCGCCACTGGTCGACCTGCTCCTTCGTGCGGTACTCCTCCGGATCGGCCATCGAGTGGCCGCGGAAGCGATAGGTGACGGCCTCGACGAGGACCGGCCGGCGCTCGTCGCGCGCGATCCGCAGCGCCTCGGTCGTCACGTTGTAGGTGTCCACGACGTCCATCCCGTCACAGCGCATCCCGGGCACGCCGAAGCCCTCGCCCTTGCGCATGAGATCGGTCACCGCGGAGTGGCGCTCGAGCGAGGTGCCCATGCCGAACTGGTTGTTGGTGACCATGAAGACAACCGGCAGGTTCCACAGCGCGGCAAGGTTCATCGTCTCGCCGAACGTGCCCTGGTTGGAGGCGCCGTCGCCGAACTGACACAGCGTCGCGTCGTCGGTGCCGAGGTAGTCCGACGCCAGCGCGAAGCCGGCGGCCAGCGGCAGGTTGCCGCCGACGATCCCGTATCCGCCCATGAAGCGGCGCTCGAGGTCGAACATGTGCATCGAGCCGCCGCGCCCCTTGCAGAGGCCGTCGACGCGGCCGAAGAGCTCGGCCATGACCTGGTCGGGGTCGCTGCCGCGGGCGAGCGTGTGTCCGTGCGAGCGGTACGTCGAGATGAGGTAGTCGCGATCGCGCAGCGCGCGCGTCGAGCCGACGATCGTCGCCTCCTCACCGATCGCGAGGTGCAGGAAGCCGCCGACCTTGGCTTTGGCGTACATCTCCCCGGCGCGCTCCTCGAAGCGGCGGATGAGCATCATCGTTGCGAGCCACTGGATCGCGACCGCGGGCTCGGGCAGCTCGGCCTGCTCGGTGATGGGCGCGGCGGGCTCGGTCATCGAGCCTCTGAGGGTACTTGGCCACGCGCGCGCCCTCGGGCGGATCTGCGCTGCCGCGATCGCAGGCCTGGACCTGGCCTCGCGCGATGCATTACGGTCGCGCCACGACAGTTTCCAGGGGAGGCGGGCATGGCGCAGACGAGCCGTTCACGACACGGATCCAGCCCAGGGGTGCCGTCCGCGTTCCGCCCCCGCGCGTTGATCGGCGTGTTGGCCGCGGTCATCACCCTCTTCGCCGCGCCGGGGATGGCACACGCGGAAGTAAACGGCGCGGCCATCAGCTCGATCGCCGGTCCGGTCACGGTCGGCCAGGCCGGCGTGGCCTCCTCGATCACGCTGACCAACGCGAACACCGGCGCCCAGGCCGGGCTGACGAACACGGTCTGCAACGCGGCCGAGGCCGCCCCCTGCCTCGGCGCCGGCGAGAACGGCATCTCGTTCGTGCCGTCCTGCGCCTCGGCGCCGGGGAGCGCGTGCAGTCCCGGCGCGGCGGAGGCGGGCGTGTTCGCGGTCTCGCCCGTGGCCAGCGGCCGGCTGGGCACCGCCTGTGCGGGCACCGCCTTCCAGGTCGTGGTCGCGGACGCCGCGACCGGGAGGGTGCGCTTCGTCCCGCAGCCGGCCGGCGCGCACGTGACCCTGCCGGGGGCCGGATCGGCGTGCATCATCGACTTCACGCAGAGCGTGCTGCGCGCGCCGACCGTCGACGCGAGCCCGCCGACGCCCGGCATCCAGACGTTGATGGTCGTCGACCACACCCAGGTGTCGGGCGCAGCGACCGGTCGCGGGCTGGGAGCGACGCTCGTGACCGTGCGGCCGGCCACGGCCGCGCTCACGACGACGGCGTCGCCGAGCGTGGCCGTCGGCGGACTCGTGAACGATCAGGCGACGGTCACGGGCCTCGTCGACCCGGTCGCGGGCGGGACCGTGACGTTCAGGCTGTACGGGCCGGCGTCGCCGTTGTGCACGGGCCCGCCGCTGTTCGTGAGCACGACCTCGGTGCAGCTCGCGGGGACGACGGCGACCGCGACGTCGGCGCCCTTCGCGACGACCGTCACCGGCACGCATCGCTGGGTCGCCACGTACGGCGGCGACGCGCACAACCTCCCGATCGCCGGAACGTGCGGCGCTGCGGGCGAGAGCGTCGAGGTCACCGCCGGGGGCGGCATCGTTCCCGGAGCTCCGCCCTTCCCGGCCAAGCTCGAAGTCGCCCGTGCCCTCGTTTCGACATCGACGCGCCGGCTCAGCGTCCTCGCGCCGATCACCCGCCGCGCATCGGGTCGTGTGTCGGTGCGCCTGCAGGCGGCCGGGCAGACGACGAGCTTCACGACGCCGGTCGACTCGGCGCGCGCACGGGTGCGCATCGATCGCCAGATCCCGGCGGTGCAGGCACGGCTCGGAACGGGGATCCTCACGCTCGCCTACCCGGGTGACGCCGACACGCAGCCCCAGGTGGTCCGGCTGCGGGCGGCCTCGCGGCGGGCGCTGCTCGTCGCCGGACGACCGCGCATCAGCGGCGGCCGGCTGATCGCCGGTGGGCGCATCTCGTCGCGCGCGCGCGGCGTCGTCCGGGTGCAGGTGCTCTACGAGCCCGCCGGCCAGGGCACCCGCACCCTGCAGTTCAACGCGCCGATCGACGGCGGCCGCTACAGCCTCAACGCCGCGCTCTCGGCGGACGAACTCGCGCGGATGGCCGGCCGCCGCGGCGCGATCCACTCCTACACGCTGTTCACCGGCTACGCGCTGGCGCGGATGCGTGGCGAGATGGCGTCCTTCGAGGTGGTGCCCGCACCCTGAGGCAGCCGCGCTGAACGTCACCGTTTGACAAAGCCCGTCCGCGGTGGTGATCGTGCAGGGATGGGCGACGACGTTCGCATCAGCCGCCGCCGCTTCGTCGCGGGGGCGGCGGCCGGGGTGGCGGGTGTCGCGGCGGGTGGCGCCGCTGGCCGGCCAGGCCCCGGCCGCCGTGCGCCGGCCCGGCCGCCGCCGGACGCGGCGCAAGCACGACGTCGTGGTCGTCGGCGCCGGGCTGTCCGGTCTCGTCGCCGCGCGCGCGATCGCCCGCGCCGGGCACTCGGTGGCGGTCGTCGAGGCGCGCGACCGCGTGGGCGGACGGATGCTCGACCGCGCGATCCCCGGCGGCGAGCTGGTCGACCTCGGCGCCGAGTTCATCGGCCCGACGCAGAACCACATCCGCGCGCTCGTCGACGACCTGGGGATCGCGACGTTCCCCAGCCACACGACGGGCAAGAACGTCTACATCGCCGGCGGCCGGCGCACGCTCTACGCCGACACGGGCCCGACCGGCAGCGCGCCGCCCGACGTCGGGCTGCTCGCCGACCTCCTGCTCGCGATCCCGCGCCTGAACTCGATGTCGCTGAAGGTCCCCGTCGACGCGCCGTGGGACGCGCCGGGCGCGGCGCAGCTCGACAGCGAGTCGCTCGAGACGTGGCTGCGGCGCAACGCGCTGGGCAAGCCGTTTCTCGACATCGCGCGGGCGGTCTGCCGGCCGATCTTCGGCGCCGAGGCGCGCGAGCTCTCGCTGCTGTTCGTCCTGTTCTTCATCGCCGCCTCGGGCGACGAGCGCACGCCGGGCACGTTCGAGCGCAACTTCAACACGCGCGGCGGCGCCCAGCAGGACCGCATCGAGGGCGGCACGCAGCAGATCGCCGCGCGCCTGGCGCAGGGGCTGGGTCGCCGCGTGATCCGCCGCTCGCCCGTGCGCCGGATCGTGACCGGCCGCGGCTACGCCGACGTCATCTCCGACCGCTATGTCAACCGCGCGCGGCAGGTCATCGTCGCGCTGCCGCCCGTGCTCGCCGGGCGCATCCAGTACGAGCCCGGGCTGCCGTCGCTGCGCGACGGCCTGACCGCGCGGATGCCGCAGGGCCACCTCATCAAGATCCAGGCGATCTACGAGCGTCCGTTCTGGCGCGGCGACGGGCTCAACGGCTCGTCGATCGCCGACGTCGGCCCGGTCAACGTGACGTACGACAGCTCGCCGCGCTCGGGCGCGCCGGGCGCGCTGCTGGGGTTCGTCGGCGGCGACGAGGCCCGCGCGTTCGACAACCTGGCCGAGGGCGAGCGCCGGCGCGCGGCGCTCGGCAGCCTCGCGCGCGCCTTCGGGCCGCGCGCGCTCGAGCCGATCGCGTACTTCGAGCAGGACTGGTCGAAGGAGACCTACACGCGCGGGGGCCCGGTGGGGATCGCGCCGCCGGGGGTCCTGACCACGTACGGGCGTGCGCTGCGCGAGCCGGTCGGGCGCCTGCACTGGGCCGGCGCGGAGGCGGCGACCTACTGGAACGGCTACATGGACGGCGCCGTCCGGTCCGGCGAGCGTGCGGCGCGCGCGGCGCTCGCGCGCCTGTAGGACGCTCGCGCAGCTACGCGGTGACCCCGTAGAGCGCCCGCACCGCATCGAGACCAGTCGGACTGCGGACGGCGCCCCAAGGGAGGAAACGGGGCTGCCCTACGGGGCCAGCGCGCTGTGCGGGCGCGGGTATCCCCCGATCGCGCGGCGAGCTAACCGGCGGTTGCCGAGCGTCGGCGTTGCCGGCCGCGTGCGTGACGGGCGGGGCGGTCTCGGCGCTGTCGCGCTGCGATGGCCGCTGTGCTTGTCGGCGTCGTCAACGGCATCGATGAGGAAGGTCAGAGGGCGGGGCGAGGGCGTCGCGGCCGGGGCCGGCGTCGGGGGCGGGATGGCGCATTTCACCCGCGTGGAGGGGAAAAGCTGCCATCCACCGGCCGGGCAGCGGTTGGGCCGGGGTGGTGGGTCGAATATCACTTGGCAGGCGAGGCAGAGTCGACCCACTCCCGCCGCGCCTGGCCCGCTCGCCAACCCAATCCCGATCCGTCCGGCCCGCTACGGACCGGCGCGCTGCGCGGCGGCGCAGCACCAGCGCACGGCGCGCGGGAACGCCGGCGTCGCTTCCCCCGGCATGAACTGGCGCGAGATGTTGCCCACGGCGGCGGCAACCGGCCCTGCGCCGCGGGGACGGATCGGTCGCAGGAACAGCCACTGATCGGCCTCCTGCCAGCCGATCAGCAGGCGCTCGCCGCCCGGCGACCACGCGAGGCCGGCGAACCGCCCCGGTCCGCTGAACAGCGTGCGCTCGCGCAGCCCGCTCGCGGCGTCCAGCAGCAGCACCTCGCTGCGGCCGGCCGCGGCGATGCGGCGCACGATCGCGACCTGCGAACCGCGCGGCGCCCACTCGGCGTACTCGAGGACCGACCCGGCCGGCACCGGGCGGGAGTACATCCGTCGGCCGGCGCCGTCGAAGACGACGAGCTCGCGCCGTGTCGCGACGAGCAGGCTGCGCCCGTCGGGCCCCCACGAGAGGCTCACGGCCGCGGGCAGCCGCTCGCTGCGCCACAGACGCTCGCGGGAGTCCGCCGCGACGACGTTGACCCGCTCGTCCGCGTCGACGTACGCGAGCACGTGCGTGGCGTCGGGTCGCCAGGCGGGGGCGACGTCGCGCCGCGCCGCGGTCGCGAGACGGCGATCGGCCGTACCGTCGCCGTTGACGACGCGCAGCTCGCTGCCGGAGAGGAAGGCGATGCGAAAGCCGTCGACCGGCGCCCAGCGCGCGAGCGCGACCCGCGCGGGGCGGGCGAGCGACCAGCGCACCTCGCCGCCGGGCGTCAGCGCCGTCAGCTCGCGGCCCTGCCAGGCGATGACGAAGAGGCCGTTCGGAGACCACGCGGCGCCCGCGTAGTCGCCGAGCCGGCGCTTGGCGCCGTCCGCCGACACCACCCAGGTCCCGTTACCACCCTGGACGAGCAGGCGCCCGCCGCCGGGCACGTCGACGAGCGCCGGCCTGGCGTCGCGCTCGCCGACGCCGAGCACGCCGCGGACCCACTCGCCGACGGCGCTGTCGGGCGCGCTGGCCGCCGCACCGCCGCCGGCGGCGACGGGCACGAGCGCCGCGGCGAGCACCAGCGCGGCGAGGCGCCGGCGCGAGCGCCGTCGCGGGGCCGGCTCGTGCTCGGCGTAGGCCGCCTGCACGACCTGCCAGGCGCGGCGGCGGACGGACTCGTCCTCGGGGGCGGCGTCGCGCAGGGCTTCGCGCAGCTCGCGCTCGTTCATCGCGGCGCCTCGCCGATCGTCGCGCCGAGCGCGTCGAGGCCGCGCCGCAGCCGCGAGTTGACCGTGCCGCGCGGCAGGCCGAGGATCGCCCCGATCTCGCCCGGCGTGAACTCGAGCAGGTAGCGCAGCACGACGACCGCGCGCTGCTCGGGGCCGAGCGTCAGCAGCGCGGCGGCGACGTCGTCGCCGACGGCGGTCCGCTCGGCCGCGCCGGGCCCCGGCGCCGGCGCCTCGCCCACCGCGTCGGCGCCGACCTCGTTGCGCAGCGCCCGCGCGCGAGCGAAGTCGATCGCCCGGTTGACGACGATGCGGTGAAGCCACGGCCGCAGCGGGCGGCGCGCGTCGAAGCTCGGCAGCGCGCGCAGCGCCGAGAGGAACGCCTCCTGGGCGATGTCCTCGGCCGCGGCGCGATCGCCCGTGACGAGTAGCGCGGCGCGGTACGCGGCGCTCCAGTGGCGCGCGAAGAGCTCCTCGACCGCGGCCTCGGAGCCCTGCTGGGCCGCGCGCACGAGCGCCCCCTCGCCCGTGCGTCCGGGGCGCGTCAGGGGGCGCCTCCAGACCGCGAGCGCGATGGGCCCGGCGGCCGCCGCGGTGATGACGTCATCGCCCACACGACGTCATACGAGCAGCGGGCCGCCAGAGGTCCCATGATCCAGGCCGTCGGCCGGTCACTCCTGGGCGAGCCGCTCGAGCAGCTCGTCGAGGCGCTGGTAGGTCTCGTTCATCCCCTTCTCCATGCCCGAGCCGAGCATCCCGTCGCGCTCCTCGGTCGTGTAGAAGAGCGAGGTCGTGACGACCTTCGTGCGGTCGCCGAGGTCCTCGAACGCGGCGGTCTCGAGGCAGACGTATCCGGGCATGCCCTCCCACTCGAAGGTCTGCACGATGCGGTCGGGCGCGCTGACCTCGCGGTAGGAGCCGCGGAAGGCGGTCTCGCTGCCGTCTGCCTCGCGGGCGATGAAGCGCCAGTCGCCGCCGCCGCGGACGTCCATCTTGTCGACGATGGTCGTCGTGCCACGCGGGCCCCACCACTCGGGGATGAGCGCTGGATCGGTGTAGACCGCGAAGACGCGGTCGCGCGGGGCGTCGAAGACGCGCTCGATCTGGATCTCGCGGTCGGTCGGCGTGGTGACGGTGGCGGTGGTGAGGTCCTGCTGGTCGTTGGTCATCGTGGTTCTCCTTGGTGTTGGTGTGGTGTGGTGTTGGTGGTGTTGTGTTCGTTCGAGCAGCTCTCCGAACCGGTCGAGCCGCTGATCCAGCATCCGGCGGTACATCTCGATCCACTCCTGGATGTCGTCCAGCCGGCGCGGGCCGAGGCTGCATTCCCGCACCCGCCCCACCTTCACGGTGGTGACGAGCTCGGCCTCCTCGAGCACCGCGACGTGCTTCTTGCAGCCCGTCAGCGAGATCCCGAACGGCTCGGCGAGCTGCGTGATCGTCGCGTTGCCGCGGCCGAGGCGCTCGAGGATCGCCCTGCGGGTGGGATCGGCGAGCGCTGCGAACGCCCTGTCGATCTGTGGATACTGAACCATATGGTTCAGTGTTGCGTACGGGTCGGCGGTTGTCAAGCCCCCATGGGTTCGAATCGCCGTGTGCCGCGCCCACGTCGCCGGTACGCTCGCGGCACGATGCTGCCGACCGATCACCTGCTGGCCTTCGTGTTCATCGCGTTCGTGCTGATCCTCGTCCCGGGACCGAGCGTGCTGTTCGTCGTGACGCGCTCGCTCACGCTCGGGCGCGGCGCCGGCCTGGCGACCGTCGTGGGCAACACCGCGGGCGTGTACGTGCAGGTCATCGCCGTCGCGTTCGGGCTCGGCGCGCTCGTGCAGGAGTCGATCACCGCCTACACCGTGATCAAGCTCGCCGGCGCCGCCTACCTCGTCTACCTCGGCGTGCAGACCTTCCGCCACCGGCGCTCGCTGATCGGCGCGCTCGACCAGCCCGTCGAGCCGAAGCTGCTGCGGCGGATCCTCGCCGACGGCTTCCTCGTCGGCCTGTTCAACCCGAAGGTCATCGTCTTCTTCATGGCCGTCCTGCCGCAGTTCGTCGATCGCTCGGCCGGCGCCGTGCCGCTGCAGCTGCTGACGCTCGGCGCGATCTTCTGCGCGATCGCGCTGCTCTGCGACAACATGTGGGTGCTGCTGGCGGGCGCGGCGCGGGCGTGGCTCGTCTCGTCGCCGCGCCGCCTGGCGACGCTCGGCGGCGTGGGCGGGCTGACCATCGTCGGCCTCGGCGCGGGCCTCGCCGTCAGCGGCCGCCCGAAGAGCTGATCGGCCCCCTACGCCTGCTCGGTGCCGGCCCAGCGGTCGATGAACTCCTCGACCTCGAGGCTGGCGAGCTCCTCGCGCAGGCGGCGCGCCCGCTTGGCCGCCTCGGGCGCCGGCAGATCCCAGAAGAGGACGACCTCGCCGGAGGCGATGTCGACGACCTCGAGGTGATCGACCCGCGCAGGGTCGAACGCCGCCGGGCGACGGCTGGAGCGGGTGTGCAGCAGGCGGTAGCTGCGGTTGGCGCGCATCTCGCTCGACGCTACGCGATCGGCGCGTGGGCCGCGCCGTCGAGGGCCTCGTCGCCGTGCAGGATGCGCCCGTCGGGCAGCCAGACGGCCGGCACGTCACGCACGCCACGCTGCGCCGCGAGCGCCGTCGCCTCGCCGAGCCCGCGCGCCACCGAGGCCAGCGCCGCGCCCTTCGCCACGGCCTTGGGATGCAGCTCGCACGCCGCTGCCGCGATCAGCACGTTGTCGGGGTCGCCGAGGTCGCGGCCACCGGCGAACGCCTGGCGAAACGCCGCGAGCGAGAACGCCACGGCGCGACCGATCTGCCGCGCGTACGTCGCCACGCGCAGCGCGTAGCGCGTGTCGGAGGGAAACGGGTCCGGCCAGCGCAGCGGCTGTAGCCCGCGCCGCGCGGCGATGCGCTCGATGCGATCGCGAAACGCCTCGGCGTCGGTCTGGCAGCGAAAGCCCTCCAGCGTGTCGGCGCCCGGTAGGGCGGTGGAGTCGACGGCAATCCACTCGACGCCCGGCAGCAGCTCGAGGATCCGCTCGGCGGCGAGGTAGGCCTCCGGGCTGCGCAGGTCGTAGTAGAAGGCCGCGCGCGGGGCGTCGGTGCCCATGAGCTAGCCGTGGATGAGCCAGCCGTCGGCGTCGCGGGCGGCCTCCATGACCGCCTCCGACAGCGTCGGGTGCCCGTGCACGATGCGGGCGACCTCGCCGTAGCCGCCCTCCAACGTGCGGACGTTGACGAGCTCCTGGATGAGCTCGGTCGCCTTCGTGCCGACGATGTGACCGCCGAGCAGCTCGCCGTAGGTGCGATCGCCGACGATCTTCACGAGGCCGGTGCGATCGCCGTAGACGGTACCGGCGCCGACGGCGCCGAAGCCCATCTTGCCGACGACGACGTCGTGGCCGGCGTCGCGCGCCTGCTGCTCGGTCAGGCCGAAGCTCGCGACGTTCGGCAGGCAGAAGGTGGCGCGCGGGATGTCGATGTGCACGAGCGGGTGGGTCTGCATCCCGGCGATGTCCTCGGCGGCGATGATGCCCTCGTCGGAGGCCTTGTGGGCGAGCGCCGGGCCGGGCACGAGGTCGCCGATCGCGTAGACGCCCGCAAGCGACGTGCGCTGCGCGCCGTCGACGGCGATCAGGCCGGTCTCGGTGAGCGTGATGCCCGCGTCCTGCAGGCCGAGGTTCTCGATGTCGGGCGCGCGGCCGGCGGCGATGACGAGCCACTCCGCCTCGGCGGGCTCGCCGGCGACGGTGAAGCGCACGCCGTCGGGGCCGGAGACGACGCTCTCGACGAACACGCCGGTGCGGACCGTGATGCCCTGCTTCTTGAAGCCGCGCTCGGCGATCTTCGAGATGTCGGCGTCCTCGGTGGGCAGCACGCGGTCCAGGCCCTCGTAGAGCGTGACGTCGCTGCCCAGGCGCGCGTAGGCCGACGCGATCTCCGTGCCGGAGGCGCCGGCGCCGACGACGGCCAGCGTCTTGGGCAGCGCCTTCAGCGCCCAGGCCTCCTCCGTGCCGATGACGCGGCCGCCGAACTGCGTGCCGGGCAGCGGCCGCTTGACCGAGCCGGTCGCGAGGATGACCGCCCGCGCCGCGATCTCGGTGCCGTCGAAGTTGCCGCCGACCTTGACGTTGCCCTCGTCGGTCACGACGCCGTGGCCCTCGATGACGTCGATGGCGTTCTTCTTCATGAGGCCCGCGACGCCGCCGGTCAGCGTCTTGACGACCTTCTTGCGCCGCTCGCCGACCGCGGCGAAGTCGACGGTGGGCTCGGCCACCGTGATGCCGAACGCGGCCGCCTCGCGGATCTCGCCGAGCACGTCGGCGACGCGCAGGACGGCCTTCGCGGGGATGCAGGCGTAGTTCAGGCAGCGCCCGCCGATCTGGTCGACCTCGACGATCGCGGTCTTCATCCCGAGCTGGGCGGCGCGGATCGCGGCGACGTAGCCGCCCGGTCCGGAGCCGATCACGATGCAGTCGTAGGAGCTTTCGGCCATCGGATCGAGCCTATCGACTCGCCCGCGCCGCGAACCCGCGCGCGGACCGCCGCCGAACGGGCGCTCGCAGCTCGGCGGCGCCCGGCCATCGGGCGTGTCAGAGGGCCATCGTCTTCGTGACCGTGGCGCCGAAGTCGGCGGTCCGGTAGCACCCGAACGTCGCGTCGAGGTTTGCGCGCCCGTCCGACGCCCATGACCTTCGGCGTGGACCGCAAGGAGGTTGGCCCGGTGCGGCGGCGACCGGCACCTGTGTGCGATCCGTCACAGTTCTGGACGTTTCGGCATCTGCAGCCGCGCCATCGCGCTGACGAGCTTCCAGAACAGCCAGCCGAGCAGGCCGATCGCGACGAGCGGGATGATCGCGTGCCACCACTCCTGCACGCCGATGAGGTACAGCGAGAAGAAGACGATCTGCAGGCCGAGGATCGTCTCGAAGCCGAGGACGGCCCAGTACTGACGCGCGAGCATGCCGAACCCGGCGACGAGCAACAGGGCGGTGGTGACCGCGGTGGCCACCGACGGGTCGCCGGTGGCCGAGGAGATGTCGTTGCCGGTCAGCGCCGTGACGGCGTTGGCGATCGCGAAGACGAAGGCGACGATCGCGGCGAACGTGACGATGCGCGGGCGCTCGCCCGGCGCGAGCGGCACGAGGTTGGCGCGGATCTCGTCGTCACGCGCGCGCCCGCGGGCGTAGCCGCGCGCCATCGTGTCGTCGGAAGAGGAAGAGGAAGAGGAAGAGGAAGAGGAAGAGGAAGAGGAAGAGAGAGGAAGCGGCGGGTCCGCGCGCGGCGGCCGCGGGGCGGGCGGCGGCGAGCCGGCCGCGGCGCTCGCGCCCGAGCGCTTGCGCTTGCGACTACGGGCGCCCATCGAGCGGCTCCTCTTCGAGCGCCGCGCGCAGCCGCGTCGCGGCGGCGCCCGGGTCGTCGGCCTCGGTGATCGCGCGCACGACGGCGATGCGGCGCGCGCCGGCCGCGACGACCTCCCCGACGTTGCCCGCGTCGATCCCGCCGATCGCGAAGAACGGGACGGGCGCGTGGAAGGCCGCGAAGCGCACGAGCTCGACGCCGACCGGGTGGCGGCCGGGCTTCGTCGGGGTCGCATACACCGGGCCGACGCCGATGTAGTCGGCGTCGGTCGCGCCGGCGACCTCGTCGGGGAAGTGCGTCGACTGCCCGACGAGCGCGCCGTCGCCGGACCGCGCGCGCGCCGCGGCGGCCTCCATGTCGTCCTGGCCGACGTGGCAGCCGTCGGCGCCGGACGGCCCGACGAGCTCGGGATGGTCGTTGAGGATCAGCATCGCGCCCGCCTCGTCGCAGAGCTCGCGCGCGACCGCGGCCGCCGCCATCAGCTCCTCGCGGCCGGCCTGCTTGTCGCGCAGCTGCACGATGTCCACACCGGCGGCGAGCGCCGGCGCCAGCACGTCGGCGAGCTCGCGGCCGCCGGGCCGGCGATCGCAGATGAGGTACAGGCGGGCGTCGCGCAGCCGGCTGCGGCGGTCGTCGAGGACGGTCACCCGGCCATTGTCACACGGCGCCGGGGTGGGCTCGCGCCGCCTGCGCCGGGGTCGAGCGGGCGCCGGCCGGCCCACGTGGGCCGGCCGGCACCGCCCTGTCGCGATCAGCGGACGGTCACCATCGTCCGGGTCACCTTCTTGTGCCCGCGGAAGTCGACGGTGCGCATCTCCATCACGTAGCGCCCGCGCTTCAGGCGCCGCGAGGACAGCTTCAGGCTGCCGCGCTTGCGCAACCCCCTGCGGTGGGCCTTGGCATACGTCTTGCCTCCGCGCGTCAGCTTCGCCGAGACGCTCGCCAGCCGGACGGTCGCCGCGTAGGTCACGGTGCACACGACCTCGTCCTTCTTCTTGCCCTTGTTGTCGATGATCTCGCAGCTGACGCGGGCGTCGCGGCCGGCCGGGCCCTGCGGACCCGTGTCGCCCTTGTCGCCCTTCGGCCCGGGCGCGCCGTCCGCGCCGGTCGCGCCGGTCGCGCCGGTGGCGCCGGTCGCGCCGGTGGCGCCGTCCGCGCCGGCGGGTCCGGCCGGGCCGGGCTCGCCCTGGACTCCCTGCACGCCGGGCAGGCCCTGCGGCCCGGTCTCGCCAGCCGGGCCCTGCGGCCCGGGCTCGCCCTGCTGACCCGGCTCCCCTTGGGGCCCGGGCTCGCCGGCCGGGCCCTGCGGCCCGGGCTCGCCCTGCTCACCCGGCTCGCCCTGCGGACCGGGCTCGCCGGCCGGCCCCTGGCCACCGGGCGCCGCCGTGCCGTTGCCGGTCAGCGCGACGGTGCGCACGCCGGTCTCGTCATCGCTGTCGACGACGAGGTTGGTCGCGCGGTCGTCGAGGCCCGACGGCGCGAAGCGCAGCGCGACGCTGCACTCGGTCCCCGGCGCGAGCGTGCGATCGCGGCACGTGTTGCGCGTGAACAGGAAGTCGTCGACCGCGCCGCCGTCGGTGAAGACGTCCTGCACCACGATCGACGGCGCGCCCGCCACCGCCGGATTGGGGTTACGCAGCGTGACGCTGCGCGATGCCCCGATCGTCGTCATCGCCTGGTCGCCGAAGTCGACCGACCCCGGCGAGATCTCGAGGATGCGGGCGAACCGGCCCTCGCCGCTGATCGTCCGCGTCAGCCGCTCGTTCTCGGGCGTGGTCACGGTCACCTGCGCCTGCGCGGCGACGGCAGCGGTCGGGCTGAAGCGCACCGTGACGCTGCACGCGGAGCCGGTCGCGATGGTGCGCCCGTCACAGGTGTTGGCCGTGACCTCGAACGCGCCGCTTGGATCGCTGACGCTCGCGGTGACGCCGACGGGGTCGCCGGAGTTCGTCACGCTGAGGACCTGCTCGGCGCTCGTGTCGCCGACCCGGGTGTCGGGGAAGGCGACGTCGTTGGCCTGCAGGCGCGGTCGCAGCAGCGAGAAGGTGCCCGCGAAGCTGTCCTGGAACTCGTTGACGACGACGACCTCGTTGCGACCGTCGCCCGCGAGGTTGCCGTGGGCGGCATCGCCCGAGCCGAAGCCGACCGGGAACAGCCGGGCGGAGGCGAACGCGCCGGGACCGGTGCGGCGGGCGACGGCGAGCCGGCCGTTGTTCGTCGCGCCGTAGATGTCCGCCAACCCGTCGCCGGTGAGGTCGCCGAGCGCGACATGCAACGGGAAGTCGTTTGCCGCCGCTCCCGACGGCGAGAACCCGCCGGGCGTCTGCGTGAGGACGTGGAACGCGGAGCCGCTGGCGGCGACGATGTCGCTGTCGCCGTCGGAGTCCACGTCACCGGTCGTGACCGAGAAGACGTTCTGGCCCGCCAGCAGCGCGCTGACCGGGGCGATCGCGCCCGTACCGTCGCCGGCGGCGAGCGCGACGCCCTCGGCGGTCTGGCGCACGGCGCCGACGACGTCGAGATGACCATCGCCGTTGACGTCGTCGATGGCCACCTCCTCGACGGCGGCGCCGGTGCCCTGCCGCGTATGGGCCACGAGGGTCCCGCCGCCGGAGTTGAGGAACGTGCGCATCCCGTTGTCGTCGGTGGCGATCGCGACGTCGAGGCGCCCGTCCGCGTTGAGGTCGCCAAGCGCCACGCCGCGCGCCGCGGGGGCGAACTGGATGCGCGTCGTGAAGAGGCCCGAGCCGTTGTTGACGTAGAGGTGCGCGCCGCCGGCGTTGAGGCCGCCGGCGACGACGTCCGGGCGCCCGTCGCCCGTCAGGTCGCCCACGGCAACCGACTCGAACGAGCTGCCACCGGGATAACTGACCGGCGTCTGGAACGTGCCGTCGCCGTTGCCGCGGCGCACGAACATCGCGGAGGGCGAGCCGAACGCCACGCTGACGAGGTCGTTGATCGCGTCGCCGTTGACGTCGGCGATCGCGATCGACTTCGGCCGCTGGTGCGGGGACGACAGGGTCTCGGCGGGCGCCAGGTAGGCCGCGGCGCCGGGAGCGGCGACGAGCGTGCAGATCAAGGCCGCCGCGGTCGCGATCGCGCCCGTTTGCCATGAACCGGCGTCGCGGGTGGCATGCCACCACCGCTCATCCGTGCGCGCTACAGCGCGTGTCTTTCGCATCTGACCCTCCTTATGATGGTGTGACACGCGTCGCGTGCCCCATGGCAGCCGCCTGCGCGCGCGACCGTAACCCGATTCGGGCGCCCGTGAGCGAAAGACTGGGGAGCTCCCCAGGTACAGACCGGTTTGTGGCTTATCGCCTATGTGCGGGCTCTGGTGGGCGATCGCCGCGAAACCGCATGGCCCGCGGCACGGGCCGAGCTGCCCCGTCGGCAGGCGTCTACACTGGATCGCATACGGGAGCCCGCGCGCGCGGGCTGAGAGGGCGTTGGTGCCGACCGTCAACAGCTGATCCGGATCATGCCGGCGAAGCGAGGTGCACGTGCCGCAGGACCCAACCGCAACGACCGACGTCGCCGTGATCGGCGGTGGCGTCATCGGGCTTTCCGTCGCGTGGCGCGCGGCGCAGCATGGCCACCGCGTCTGCGTCCTCGAGCGCGGCGAGCTCGGGGCCGGCGCCACGCACGTCGCGGCGGGCATGCTGGCGCCCGTCACCGAGGCCGATGCGGGCGAGCTCGCGCTGCTCGCGCTGGGGCTACGCAGCGCCCGCGCATGGCCTGCGTTCGCCGCCGAGCTCGAGCAGGCCGCCGGCGCTGACCCCGGGCTGCGCCGCAGCGGCGCGCTCGTCGTCGCGCGCGACCGCGACGAGGCGCAGGCGCTCGAACGCGAGCTCGCGCTGCGACTCGACATGGGGCTTGACGTCCGGCGGCTGCTGCCGAGCGCGGCGCGCCGCCTGGAGCCGGCGCTCGCCCCGACGGTGCGCCTCGCGCTCGACGTGCCCGGCGATCACTCGGCCGACCCGCGCGCGGTCGTGCTCGCGCTCGCCGAGGCCGCGCGCCGCGCGGGCGTGACGCTGCGCACGGGCGCCTACGTGGAGCGCGTCGAGCTCGGCCCTGCCGGGGCTGTGAGCGGCGTCGGCCTGGCCGGCGGCGAGGTCGTGCGCGCCGCCCGCGTCGTCGTCGCGGCGGGCGCCTGGTGCGGCGCGATCGGCGGCCTGCCGCGCCTGCCGCTGCGGCCGGTCAAGGGCCAGATCCTGCGTTTGCGCGATCCCGCGGGCGCCGGCCTGCTCGAGCGCACCGTGCGCTTCGACGGCGGCTACCTCGTCCCGCGCGGCGACGGGCGCTACGTGCTCGGCGCGACGATGGAGGAGCGTGGCTTCGACACGACGGTCACCGCGGGGGGCCTGCACGAGCTGCTGCGCGACGCGGGCGAGCTCGTGCCCGGCGTGCACGAGATGGTCGTCGAGGAGATGTCGGCCGGCCTGCGCCCGGCGACGCCCGACAACGCGCCGGTGCTCGGTCCCGCCGAGGAGCCGGCCGGCCTGCACTGGGCCACCGGCCATCACCGCAACGGCATCCTGCTCGCGCCCGCGACCGCCGACATCGTGGTCGGCGGCCTCGGCGACGACGCTGCCGATCATCCGGTCGATGCCGCCTTCGCCGCCCGCCGCTTCGGCCGGGTGACCGCATGATCTTCGTCAACGGCGAGCCGGTCGAGGCGGGCGCGCTGCCGACGATCCGCGACGTCCTCGTCGAGCGCGGCATCGACCCCGAGGCGGCGGGCATCGCCGTCGCCGTCGACGCCGAGGTGGCCCGCCGCGGGGTCTGGCCGACGCGCACCCTCGCCGACGGCGCGCGCGTGGAGATCGTCCGGGCGGTGCAGGGCGGATGAGCGCGCAACCGCACGTCGACGGACGTCTCGCGTCTGCGCCGCTGGAGATCGCCGGTCGGGTGTTCCGCTCGCGGCTGCTGCTCGGCACCGGCGGCTTCACGCGGATGCAGACGCTCGGCGCGGCGATCGACGCCAGCGCGACCGAGCTGGTCACGGTCGCGATGCGGCGCATCGACGCCTGCGCCGAGGGCTCGCTGCTGGACGTCATCCGCGACCGCGGCGTCGACGTCCTGCCCAACACCGCCGGCTGCTTCACCGCGCGCGACGCCGTGCTCACCGCGCAGCTCGCCCGCGAGGCGCTGGGCACGGACTGGGTCAAGCTCGAGGTCATCGGCGACGAGCGCACGCTGCTGCCCGACGCGCCCGAGCTGCTCGTCGCCGCCGAGCAGCTCGTCGACGACGGCTTCGTCGTGCTGCCCTACACGAGCGACGACCCGGTCCTCGCGCGGCGCCTGGAGGACGTCGGCTGCGCCGCGGTCATGCCGCTCGGCTCGCCGATCGGCAGCGGTCAGGGGATCGCCAACCCCGCGAACCTCACGCTCATCGTCGAGGCGGCCGGCGTGCCGGTGATCCTCGACGCCGGCGTCGGCACGGCATCCGACGCGGCGCTGGCGATGGAGCTCGGCTGCGACGCGGTGCTGTGCGCGAGCGCGATCTCGCGCGCGACCGATCCGGTCGCGATGGCGCACGCGATCCGCCACGCGGTCCTGGCGGGAGTGCTCGCGCGCGACGCGGGACGTATCCCGCGGCGCACGCACGCACGCGCGAGTACGCCCATGGAGGGCGTGCCGGAGTTCGCGGAGTGACGCCGGCCGAACGGCTCGTCGTCCGCTTCGAGGCGGCCTGGTCGGCTGCCGACATGGCGCAGGAGTTCGCCGACACCTGCTCGTCGGACCTGCACTACGAGGACCCGCTGACCTTCAAGGGCCCACTGCAGGGGCCGACCGCGCTCGCCGCGCACGCCGGCCGGCTGCGCACGGCGGCACCCGACGCGCGCGTCGAGGGCACCGGCCCGCGGCTGTCCGACGGGCGCTTCGTGGCCGCGCCGGTGAAGCTCCTCGGCACGCACTCCGGCGAGCTGGAGGGCTTTCCGCCGACCGGGCGCGAGCTCGTCGTGCACGCCGTCCTGTACTGCGAGCTCGACGAGGCCCGGACGCGGCTGTGGCGCGTCCGGGCGTTCTTCGACCTCTACGACGCCGCGACCCAGCTCGGCGTCCTGCCCAAGCCCGGCACCCTCGGCCAGAAGGCCATGCTGCTCATGCGCGGCTTCGGCTATCGCGCTACTTCGTGACGATGAGCTTGCCGTCCTGGCCGGGGTGGATCGTGCAGACGTAGTCGATCGTGCCGGCCTTCGTCGGCGTGTAGTCGAACGTGCCGCCCTGGTTGATCGTGTCGGACTTGAAGTCGGCGCCCTGCTCGGCGGTGACGTTGTGCGGAGCGGTGTCGTTGTTCTCCCACGTGACCTTCTGACCGACCTTCACCGCGGCGTCGTGCGGCACGAACTTGATGTCCTGCATCGCGATGCGGACGGTGTCGCTGGACTCTCCGCCGTCGCTCTGCGTGCTCGTACCGGCCTCGGGCGTGGGGTTCGTCGTGACGGTGGCGCCGCTGTCGCCGGCGTCGCGGCCGGACTGGCTCTCGTCGTCCTTGCCGCAGGCGCCGAGCGCGAGCACGAGCGCGGTGCACGCGACGGCGATGATCAAACGGGGCATTTCGGGTTCTCCTTGAAGTTCGGGTCGGGTGCGGGCGAGCGTAGACCTACCCGCCCTCGGGCTGCGTCACGTCGAGGATGACCGGCGCGTGGTCGGAGAGCGGGCCGTGCTCTGGGATCAGAGGAGAGCCGGCCGCGCGCAGGCCGTGACCGAGGAGGTGGTCGACGCCCTGGCCGCCGAGGCGCTCGAAGCCCGCCGCCGTCGGCGTGCGGACATTGAAGTCTCCGCCCAGGAGCGCGGGTCCCCCTCCCGCCCAGCCGAGCGTCGCCGCTGCCGCGCGTTCGATGTCGGCCTGCGCGCGTCCGGGCGAGTGCACCTGTGCGTGGAGGTTCGCGCACCACAGCTCGCCGCCGATCTGGACGGCGTGGCAGACGCGCCGCTCCGGCCAGCGTCGCAGCCGCACCCGGCGATGGTCGGTGACGGGCCCGCCCCGCACGAGGATGACGTTCGCGCCGCCGCCGTTTGACCTGATGAGGTCGGGCGCCCGGCGAGCGATCGCGCGGCGCAGCGCCGGCAGCGCGTTGCGCGAGGTCAGCGCCGTGCGCTCCTCGGCCTCGCAGGCGCGCGCGAGCGCCGGCCCCCACCACGGGGGAACCTCCTGCAGGAGCGCCACGTCCCAGTCCCAGCCGGCGAGCGCGGCGGCGAACTCGGCCGCCAGGTCGCGTCCCGCCGGCGGCACCGCGCGGCCGTGGTAGAGGTTCCAGGTCAGAAGGCGCATCGCAGGCATAGACTGCCCGGCTTGACGCGCCACCTGCTCACCGGAGCCGAGCTCGACCGCGGCGAGCTCGTCGCGCTGCTCGATCGGGCCGATGCGTTGAAGGCGGCGCCGCTGTCCTCGCGGGCGCTCGAGGGCCGCAGCGTCGCGCTCATCTTCGAGAAGCCCTCCACGCGCACGCGGCTGTCGTTCGAGGCCGGCATCTTCGAGCTGGGCGGCCAGCCGGTCGTGCTGCGCCGCGACGACATGCAGCTCTCGCGCGGGGAGTCGGTCGGCGACACCGCGCGGGTCCTGTCGCGCCACATGGCGGCGATCGGCGTGCGGACCGGGCCCGACGCGCTGCTCGAGGAGCTCGCCGAGGCCGCAACGGTGCCGGTCTTCAACATGCTCACCGCCGGCCACCACCCCTGCCAGGCGCTGGCCGACCTCATGACGCTGCGCGAGGCCTTCGGGCGCCTCGAGGGCCTGAAGATCGCCTACGTCGGCGACGGCAACAACGTTGCGCGCTCGCTGGCCGTGCTGGGCGCGATCGCCGGCGTCGAGGTGGCGGTCGGCTCGCCGGCGCGGTACACGCTGTCTGACGCGCACGGCGCCACGCTGACGACCGATCCCGCCGAGGCCGTCGCCGGCGCGCACGCGGTCTACGCCGACGTCTGGGTGAGCATGGGCGACGAGGAGACCGCGGACGAGCGCCGCGCGGCGCTCGGGCCCTACCGCATCGACGACGCGCTGCTCGAGCTGGCGGCGCCCGGCGCGATCGCCCTGCACTGCCTGCCGGCACACGCCGGCGAGGAGATCACCGCCGAGGTCCTCTACGGCGAGCGCCAGCGGATCTGGGACCAGGCCGAGAACCGCCGCCACGCGCAGAAGGCCCTGCTGGAGCGGCTCGTCGGGTAGTGCTTCGTCTCGCGACAGTCGGTCCGGTTTTTGGGTGGACTGTTGGGAGACGGAGCACTAGGTTCCGCAGCGGGAGTTCGACCCGGGGAGGAGTGCCGTGCCGCAGCCCAAGAAGCCAGCTTCGTCGTCCCGCAAACCGGCGGCGCGCAAGCCCGCCGGCCGCAAGGCGACGGCCTCCAGATCCGGCGGTCGCAGCGCGCCCAGCGGTCAGGCAACGCGTGCCAAGCAGGGCGCGGCGAAGCCGGGCGGCGGGCCGTCCAAGGCGCCGCGCCCGGCCGCCGACGAGCGGCGCGAGGACCAGCTCATGGCGGCGATCGCGTCGCTGCGCGAGGTGCTCTCCAAGGGCGTCGTCATCACCGGCGAGCGGCTGCAGGAGACCGTCGACGAGGCGGTCAAGCGCGGCCGCATGACGCGCCAGGACGCCGAGGAGCTCGTCGGCAACCTCGTCGAGATCGGGCGCCGGCAGGCCCAGGACGCGATCGCCGAGGCCGAGAGCCTGCTCGGGCGCTCGGCGACGCAGACCCGCCGCCTGGCGCGCGGGCGCGTCAAGAGCGTCGGCAGCGCCGCGCGCCGCGCACCCGGCACCGATCGCGCGCTGCGCACGGTCGACCGCGTCCGCCGCGCCGCCGGCCTCGGGCAGTCGTTTCCGATCACCGGCTACGAGGATTTGACGACGGCGCAGGTCAAGGAGCGCCTTGACGACCTCGACGACGGCGACCTGCGCAAGGTGCGCGAGCACGAGAAGCGCAACGCCAACCGCAAGTCGGTGCTCGCGGCGATCGACAAGCGCCTGCAGTAGCCGGCCGCGGGGCGTCCGCGGGCGCCTCCTATCCTGGTGGCCCATGGAAGCCAGCACCTTCACGCGCCCCGAGCGCGGCGCCGAGCTCGACCTGCGCATCGACGCGCTCGCCTACGGCGGCAACGGCATCGCGCGGATGGAGGGCTACGTCGTCTTCGTCGCCGGCGCCATCCCCGGCGACCTCGTCCGCGCGGTCGTCACGAAGCGCAAGCGCGCGTACGCCGAGGCGCGCACGCTCGAGGTGCTCCAGCCGAGCCCGGAGCGGATCGCGCCGCTCGCCGACCACCCCGGCGCGCCCTGGCAGGTGCTGCCCTACGAGCGCCAGCTCGAGGTCAAGCACGAGCAGGTGCGCGACGCGCTGACGCGGATCGGTCGCCTGGAGGGCTTCCAGCTCGACGACATCGTCCCCGCCGTCGAGCAGTGGCGCTATCGCAACAAGCTCGAGTACTCCTTCGGCACGGCCGCGGACGGCACGCTGATCTGCGGCTTCCACGCCCCCGGGTCGTGGCACGACATCGTGCCGGTGACCGACTGCCTGCTGGCGTCCGAGCGCTCCAACGTCGCTCGCGAGCAGGTGCTCGCGTGGTGTCGCGAGCAGGGTCTGCCGGCGTTTCACCGCCGCACGCACACGGGCCTGCTGCGCAACCTCGTCGTGCGCGAGGGCCGGCGCACCGGCCAGCTGCAGGTCCGGCTCGTCACGGGTCCCGGCGACATCGACGGCCCGAGCCTGGCGGCGGCGGTCGACTGCGAGGGCCTGTCGTGGACGACGACCGACGCGCTCGCCGAGACCACCGTCGGCGGCGAGACCGTCAAGCTCGCCGGCAACCGCACGCTCGAGGAGGAGCTGTGCGGGCTGAGCTTCTCGATCGCGCCCAACGCGTTCTTTCAGACGAACACCGAGATGGCCGAGCAGCTCTACGGCATCGCCGGCGACCTCGCCGGCCTGCAGGGCTGGGAGCGCGTCTACGACCTGTACTGCGGGATCGGCACGGTCGGCCTGAGTCTGGCCGCTCGCGCGGGCGAGGTGTGGGGCCTGGAGATCGTCGAGCAGGCGGTCGCCAACGCGATCTCCAACGCCAAGCGCAACGGGATCAACAACGCGAGGTTCTTCGCCGGCGACGTGCGCCTGGCGCTGCGCGAGCTCGTCGAGGAGGCCAGCCGGCCCGACGTGTGCGTCATCGACCCGCCGCGCGCCGGCCTCTCGCAGAAGGTCGTGCGGCGCATCATCGAGGCCGCGCCGCGCCGGATCGTCTACATCTCCTGCAACCCGACGACGCTCGCGCCCAACGCCGCGCAGCTCGTCGAGGCCGACTACGCGCTCAAGCGCGTCGTGCCGGTCGACATGTTCCCGCAGACGCCGCACATCGAGTGCGTCGCGCTGCTGGAGCGCGGCTGAGACGCGGGCGCCGGTGAGCGTCATCGCCGCGGATGTCGAGCGGGCGCGCGAGGCCATCGGCGACGTGGTGCTGCGCACGCCGCTGCTGGCGTCGCCGACGCTCTCGGAGCGCTGCGGCGGCCGGATCGCGCTGAAGGCCGAGAACCTGCAGCGCACCGGCTCGTTCAAGCTGCGCGGCGCGCTCGGCAAGCTGGCGGCGCTCGGATCCGCCTGCGAGCGCGGCGTCGTGGCCGGCAGCGCCGGCAACCACGCGTGGGCGCTGGCCGAGGCGGCACGCGCCCGCGGGGTGCCCTGCGAGGTGTTCATGCCGACCCACGCCCCGATCGCCAAGGTCGACGGGTGCGCCGCCCTCGGCGCGATCGTGCGGCTCGTCGGCGACTCGCTGGAGGAGTGCTTCGTCGCCGCGTCCGAGCGGGCGCAGGAGGGCGGGCTGGCGTTCGTGCACCCGTTCGACGACCCCGACGTGGTGGCCGGCCAGGGCACCGTCGGGCTCGAGCTGCTCGAGGACGTCGACGATCTCGCCAAGGTCGTCGTGCCGCTGGGCGGCGGCGGGCTGGCCAGCGGCATCGCGATCGCGGTGAAGTCGGCGCGCCCCGATGTCGAGGTGGTCGGCGTGCAGGCCGGCGCCTGCGCGTCCTTCGCCGAGTCGCTGCGGCGCGGCGAGCCGCTCGCCGCGGCCTCCGCCCTGACGATCGCCGACGGGATCGCGGTCAAGCGGCCGGGCGATCTGACGCTCGGCCTCGTGCGCCGCTGGCTGGACGGCGTCGTCGAGGTGGGCGAGGACGAGATCGCCGAGGCGATGGTGCTGTTGCTCGAGCGCAGCAAGCTCGTCGTCGAGGGCGCGGGCGCCGTCGGCGCGGCGGCACTGCTGGGCGGCCTCGTCGCGCCCGCGTCGAGCGGGACGACCGTCGTCGTGCTGTCCGGCGGCAACGTCGACACCGGGGTGCTCGCGGCGGTGGCCCGCCGCCACGAGACGCAGGTCGGCCGCCGGCTCGTGCTGTTCACCCGCGTGTCCGATCGGCCGGGCGCGCTCGCTCGGCTGCTGGCGTGCGTCGCCGCCGCCGGCGCCAACCTGCTCGAGGTCGAGCACGTCCGCGAGGGCGTCGCGCTGCACGTGCGCGAGACCGCCGTCCAGCTCGTGCTGGAGACCCGCGGGCGCGAGCACGCCCTGGCGGTGCAGGAGGCGATCGCCGGCGAAGGCTACGTCGCGCGCGTCGTCAGCTGACCGCCATCCACCACGGCCCATACCGGATCCGATATCAGGCTGGCAGCTCCGTGAGCACGCATGGCGATTTGACCCCGAATATGGGGGTCAAGTCACCACGCAGCCAGCGGACGCGTCCACTAGCGCCCGCGCAGCGCGCGCAGCTCGGCGCGCAGCTGGGTGACCTCCGCCTCCAGGCGCGCGACGCGATCGGCGAGCGGCAGCTCGGCGGGCGCCGCGACCTCCGGCGCGGACGGCATCGGCCGGCCCGGCGCGCGGATGACGGGTCCGGGCGCCGCGACCGGCGCGTCCGGGGCGCCCGCCGGCGCCGGCGCGTCGTCATCGGAGAGGCGGTGCGCGTAGCGCTCCTCCTTCTGGCCCGGCCGGCGCGGGAGCTGCTCGACGAGGTCGCGCTCGATCAACCGCTCGAGCGTCGTGTGGACGGCGGCGAGGTCGCCGAACGGATGCAGGCGATCACAGCGCGCCTTCAGCTCGCCCGGCGTCTGCGCGCCGCGCAGCATGAGCACGCAGAGCACCGCCAGCTCGTCGGGCGCGCGCGTGAGCGACTCGTCGAGCAGATGGCGGTACTTCGACGTCCGGCTGCCCGCGCCGCTGGCCAGGCGCGCCCAGCGCCGGCGGCTCAGGCGCGTGATCGCCTCGCGGATCGTCGTCTCGTCGTAGGCGACGACGGGATCGCGGTTCGTCGACTGGTTGCACGCCGCGCGCAGCGCGTTGAGCGTCAGGGGATAGGTGTCCGGTGTCGTGCGCTGCTTCTCGATGAGGCAGCCCAGGACGCGCAGCTCGGCCGGGGTGAGGTCCACTACTGGGAGCTGGCCCCGCCCTTGGGCGGCTTGTCCTCGTCGCCGTATTTCTTCAGCCAGTCCGAGAGCTGCTTGCCGGCCGTGTTGACGTGCTCGCCGGTCTCGCGGAAGAGGTCGCGGAAGCGCTCGGAGTAATGCGCGGCGGCGGCGGAGGCCTCCTCGCGCGCGGGCCGCTCCTGGCCGCGGTGAACATACTCCCCGCCGACGATGCGGTCGTACTCGCCGTCGCGCACCCAAGCGAGCAGCTCGTGGACGCGCTTGACCGGCAGCGAGTGCGTCTGGCGCAGGTCGGTCAGCAGGCGCTGCAGGCGGTCCAGGCCCTCACCGGTCTCCGTGTACTCCATCGCCTGGCGCATGAAGGCGTCGAGGTTGAGGTCGTCGGCCTTCGCACCAGCGGTCATCGTCATGAGCATCTTGCACACGGCACGCGGGTCGCGGGTGACGATCGCGGCCGCCCGGTCGCACGTCAGCTCGGTCGCGCGCGACCACTCCAGCAGCGCGTGCTGCACCGCCAGCAGCGGCATCCCGGCGACCAGCGGCAGGCGCTGGCTGCCGAGCTTGAGCAGGATCTGCAGCGCGGTGCGGTAGAGCACGTGCTCGGACAGGATGTGGCCGACCTCGTGGGCGATGACCGCCTCGAGCTGCTCGGTGCCGAGCAGCTCGACCGTGCCGCTGTTGAGCACGAGGATCGGCTTGCCGGCCCCGATCGCCATCGCGTTGGCGACCGGCTCGGCGGTCAGGTAGAGGTCGTACTCCTCGGGCATGTCCAGGACGCTGAGCACGTGCTGGTAGCGCGTCCAGATCTCCGGCAGCTGGTCGGTGCCGAGGCGGACGGAGGCCCCGAGATAGGTCTGGCGCAGCGCCCGCTCGTAGCCGAACTCGATGAGCTTGCGCACGACGTAGTCGAGCATCGGGATCGAGCCGAGCGCGGCGGTCGCGGCGCGGTCGGCCGGGTGCTCGTAGGCCTTCGGGGAGATGCCGGGCAGCCGGTAGGCCTCGGCGGGCGTCGACACGTCAGTGAGCTTAGTCCACGGACAGCGTCGCGGGGTTGATCTGGGTGAAGTGCAACGCTCCGAGGCGATCCGGACATGTGCGCAGCAGTGACCGATGACGCCCCTCAGCGCTTCCGCGCCCTGTTCTACGACACGGAGCGCGACCTGCTCGCCTACGCCCTGCGGCGGGTGGATCGTCCCGAGGATGCCGCGGACGTCGTCGCCGAGACGTTCCTCGTCGCCTGGCGGCGCCTCGACGACGTGCCGCCGGGCGAGCAGGCGCGCCTGTGGCTCTACGGCGTCGCGCGCCGGCAGCTCGCCAACCAGCGCCGCGGCCAGCTGCGCCGCTCGCAGCTAGCCGATCGCCTGCGTGCCGAGCTGCCCGCCGCCGTGGCGACGGCGACGGCGACGGCGACGGCAGACGGCGAGCACGAGCGGGTGGACGGCGTCCGGGCCGCGCTGGGACGGCTCGAGGAAGCCGACCGCGAGCTGCTGACGCTCAGCAGCTGGGAGGGCCTGTCGCCCGCCGAGCTCGCCGTCGTCCTGCGGCTGCCGGCGGCGACGCTGCGCAGCCGCCTGCACCGCGCCCGCAAGCGCCTGCGTGCGGAGCTCGGGCGCGCCGACGCGGCCGCGACGCGGCCCGCCGACGGTCACCACAGCGCAAGCCTCGAACCGACGGAGACCCGATGAGCTGCGACGACACGACCACGATCGATCCCGCCGACGGCGATCCCGCCGACGGCGATGTCGGCGTCGAGGCGCTGCTCGCCGCCGCCGATCCGCTGCCCGCCGGCGCGGCCCGCGCGCTGCCGCTCGCCGCCGCGCACGACGACCTCTGCCGGACGCTGCTCGCGCACCCTCGCGGCGTGGCGGCGGCAACGCAGGCACGCCGGTCGCGCCGGCGCCCGCGCCTCGGCCTGCTCCCTCGCCTGGCGCTCGCCGTCGCGGTCGTGTTCGCCGTGTCGATGGCCGCGCTGTCGCTCGGCAAGTCCGGCGAGAAGGCCGGCACGGTCTGGGCCGCGGAGCTCGTCCGCCTCGCAGAGGCCTCGCCGCTCGTCCTGCTGGACGCCGACGGCTGGCGGGTCATCTACACCGACGAGCAGTCCGAGCAGGAAGGCGAGATGCACTTCACGACCGCCTCGCCGTCTGCTCCGCAGACCGCGCGCGCGTGGGCCGTTCCCGGCTCGCTCGCCCAGCTGAACTGGCGCGGCGTGAGCCTCGAGCAATGGAAGCGCGGCCGCGCCGCCTCGTCCGAGGTCACGACGACGGCGCCGGTGCTCGGCACGACCGCAAGCGTCTACCAGTACTTCGGCGGCAAGCCGGGCCAGCGCGACATCACGGCCATTTGGCGCTACGACGACCGGGTGCTGGAGTTTCGCGCCGTCATGGCCGACATCGCGGCCTTCAAGGCTCTCCTCGCGCAGCTGAAGCAGGTCGACACGGACAGCTGGCTGTCGGCGCTGCCCGACAGCGTCGTGAAGACCACCGACCGCTCGGACGCCATCGCCGAGATGCTGCGCGGCGTCGCGCTGCCGCCCGGCTTCGATCCGCGCCAGATCAAGGGCGCCGCGCTGACGAAGGACCGCTACCAGCTCGGCGCCGCGGTGACCGGCACGGTTGCCTGCACGTGGATCAGTCGCTGGTCGCAGGCGCGCAGGCGCGGCGACAGGGCCGGCGTGCGGGAGGCGATCGCGGCGATGGCGACCGCGAAGGACTGGCCGATCCTCGACGAGATGGCGAAATCCGGCGCCTATCCACAGGTTCTCGAGCAGTACGCGGCGGCGATGGCGAAGGGCAGCTGGCACGGCCGCCCGCTCGAGGGCGACGCGACCTCCGGCCTGGGCTGCGACGTGCGCGGCGTCCCGCTGCGCTGAGCGCGCGCGCACTAGACTCGGCGGCGATGCGCGCCGCAACGATCCGCGACGGCGAGGTCCTCGTCGAGGAGCACCCGGACCCCGAGCCCGGGACCGGCCAGGTGCTCGTCCGCGTGCGCGCGGCGGGCATCAACGGCGCCGACATGATGCAGCTGCGCGGGCGCTACCCGGCCCCGCCCGGCTCGCCGCAGGACATCCCCGGCCTCGAGCTCGCGGGTGACGTCGCCGGTCTCGGCGACGGCGCGGCGCGCTTCGACGAGGGCGACCGCGTCATGGGGATCGTCGGCGGCGGCGGCCAGGGCGAGCTCGCGGTCGTCCACGAGCGCCAGCTCATGCCCGTGCCCGAGGCGGTCGCGTTCCCCGACGCCGGCGGCCTGCCCGAGGTCTTCACGACCGCGCACGACGCGATCTTCACCCAGGCCGGGCTGCGCCCCGGCGAGCGCCTGCTCGTGCACGGCGCGGCCGGTGGCGTCGGCACGGCCGCCGTCCAGCTCGCCCATGCGATCGGCGCGCACGTCACCGCCACGGTGCGCAACCCCGACGCCCGCGACGCCGTCGCGCAGCTCGGCGCCGACGACGTCCTGGAGCCCGAGGGCTTCGAGGAGCACGGCCCGTTCGACGTCGTCCTCGAGCTCGTCGGCGCGCCGAACCTCGGCGCGAACGTCAAGGCGCTGAACACGAACGGCCGCATCGTCGTCATCGGCATCGCCGCCGGCGCCAAGGCCGAGCTCAACCTGGGCGCGCTGCTGGTCAAGCGCGGGCGCATCATGGCCTCGACCCTGCGCGCCCGCCCGCTGGAGCAGAAGGCCGCGACCGCACGCGCGCTCGAGCGCGAGGTGCTGCCGGGCTTCGAGCGCGGCGCCCTGCGCGTCCCGGTCGCCGAGACGTTCGCGCTCGACGACGTCGCGGCCGCCTACGAACGCTTCGCGGCCGGCGGCAAGCTGGGCAAGATCATCCTCGAGCCCTGAGCAGCGTCCGCAACCGGTCGACGTTGGGCAGCAGGAAGCCCGCCGCCACGAGCGGCAGCGCGGGAATCGCGCGGTCCAGCGTGACGCTGAGCACGAGCGCGGCGAGCAGGCCGAGCAGCAGCCCCGCGATCGTCGCGCCGCGGCGCAGCCCGAAGCGCCACGCCCAGGCCGCGAACAGCGAGATGAAGAACGCGTCGGAGAAGCCGAGGTGGCCTGCGCTGCCGGCGTCGCCCCAGGCCGGGAGGTCGAAGCTCAGCGCGTCGACGCGCGCGGTGCCGTCGTCGAGCAGCCGCGACGTCGGCCCGAAGGCGACCGAGAGGACGTCGATCGCCGCCACGAAGAGCGCCACGGCGACCGCGATGACCGGCACCGCCAGCCAGCGGGCGAACAGCAGGCCGGCCGCCCCGGCCAGCAGCGCCTCGACGACGTTGGCGCCGGCGCCGGCGCCGTTCGCGCCGTCGCCGTTGAGCGCCGCCGCGAGCAGCCCCGCGCCGAGCCCGATGAGCAGCGGCGCGAAGAGCATCTCGTAGGCCGGCAGCAGGACCAGCGCGCTGGCCGCGACGAGCAGCAGCCCGATCGAACCGGCGACGAGGACCGTCGCGTCGCCCGCCGCCAGCGCGGGCAGCGCCGGCGCGGCGAGGAAGTAGGCCAGCGCGAGGAACGGCGCCGCGAACGCCAGCGTGGCGAGACCGCGGCCCGTCAGTACGGCGGCAGCTCGGCGTACCACTCGCCGAGGACCCGGAAGGCTGACCAGAACGCGCGCTTGGCCGATTCCTCGTCGAGCGCCTCGTCGATGTTCGGCACGTAGAGCACCTCGATCGACGGGGTCAGCGCCTGGACCTCGCCGGGCTGCTCGTGGACCGGCTGCGCCAGCGGCAGCGCGAGGTCGTTGAGCACCGCCAGCGTGTCCTCGCCCATCACGACGATCATCTTCGGCTGCACGATCGCGATCTCCTCGGCGACGCGGGCGACGCACGCGGGGTCGGCGAGCGACGTGTCGCTGACCGGGCACTTCACGCAGAGCGTGCCGTAGACGGCGAGCGGATCGATCGCCAGGCGCTTGAAGGCCTTCATGAGCGCGGCGCCGGCGCGGCCGTAGAAGGCGACGCCCTCCTCGATCTCCGGCGGCATCGGCGCGTGCTTGAGCAGGAGGATGTCGGCCTGCGGATGGCCCGAGCCGAGGACCGGCATGAGGTGGCCGCGCGGGCACTCGTGGCAGTCCTGGAGCTCGCGCGTCAGGAGGTTGAGCTCTCGGATCGCGCGCTCGAGGTACTTCTCGCGGATCTCGTCATCGGTCGTCGGCATGCTCGGCGGTGAGTTCGACGGTTGCGATGGCCGACCCTGCGCGTGCATCACGACTTGCGCGTGGCCCGCCGCACCCGTCGCTCGCGCACGGCGCGCCGCGCGCCCTGCGGGGTGGCCTTCGTCTCGAGGAACTTCAGCGCCTGGACGTAGAGCAGCGAGGACGGCTTCGTCGTGATCTCGGCCGTGCGCAGCGACTCCAGGAACTCCTCGGGACCGTCGAAATCGTGCATCCGCACGCGTACGGAGCCCAGCCCGGGCGCGACGTGCGAGTCCGAGCCGGCGCCGGCGAGGATGCGGTACTTGGCGGCGAAGCGCGCCGCCTCCTCGTTGAAGGACCCGATCGCGACGCGCGGGTTGTAGACCTCGATCGCGTCGATGTCCTCGATGATCGTCAGCAGGTGCTCGTAGTCGGGCACGGCGTGCATGCGGTCGAACGGATGGGGCACGTAGACCAGGCCGCCCTGACGCTTGATCTCCGCGACGGTCTCGGCCAGCGTCAGCCCGCGCGGGATCTTCTCCTCGATGAACAGGCCGATGACCTCGCCCTGGTTGGCGGTCTTGACCTCCTCGGCGACGATGATCTTCACGCCGTACTGGGCGGCCTTCTCGCGCGCCTCGTGGGCCCCGGAGACCTCGTTGTGGTCGGTGACGGCGATCGCGCCCAGCCCCTGCTCGCGAGCGGTGGCCAGCAGCACCTCGACCGGCGTGGCGCAGTCGTGCGAGTGGTCGGTGTGCATGTGCAGGTCGACGTCGATGCGCTTGCGCGAGCTCAGCTTCGCGCCGAGCCGCCGGTCGCCCTCGATCGGGTGCCGGCGGGCGGTGACGACGGCGTAGACGTCCTCCAGGTCGTCGGCGACCCGCGACCACGTCAGCTGCGAGCGCAGCGGCGCGGCGGCGTCGCGCAGGCGCTCGCGCAGCGCGCGGTCGGTGACCAGGCGCCCGAGCTGGCCGGCGAGCGTCTCGATGTCGCGCGGCTCGAACAGCAGCCCGTAGGCGCCCTCGCCGAGCGCCTCCTCGTAGACCGGCAGGCGCGCGGCCAGCGGCACCGCACCGGCGTTGATGGCGCGTAGCAGCAGGCCCGGCGCGGGCGCCGCGCCGTCGGACGCGGCGACGTAGATGTCGCTGCCGGCCAGCAGCTCGGCCTCGCCGAGCTCGCCGGGCGCGACGTAGCGCACGCGCGCCTCGAGGTCGGCGCGCAGCGGCGCGCTGCTCGACGGGCCGCGCGCGGAGAGGATCGTCACCTCCCACGGCAGCGCCGGATCGAGGCGGCGCAACGCGCGCAGGAACAGCCGCAGGGCGGGGCGCTCCTCGTCGTCGACGAAGCCGAAGCGCACGGGCCCGCCGTCGGCGGGCGGGACGCGCGGCGCGGGCCGGTCGGCGCCCGGCAGCAGCACGCGGTACTCGGCGGGGAAGAAGCGCTGCATGAGACAGCGCGTCGCGTCGAAGCTCGCGGTGCGCGCGTCGAGGCGCCCGAGCACGAGCTGCACGACCTTGCGCGCGACCTGCGTGGAGAGCAGCCGCTCGGTCGGCGCGTGGAAGGTGCCGACGTTCAGCGCGCGCGAGTGGCGCAGCGCGGCGCTCGACGTCGATGGCGCGAAGGGCTCGTGGACGTGGCAGACGTCCAGCGGCAGGATCGTCAGGAGGTTCTCGATCGTCCGCGAGACGTCGACGGGGAGGGCCGGAGCGCGGCGCGCGCTGCCGGGCAGGTCCGGCAGGGCGTCGCCGACCGCGAGCACGCGCGGCGGCGCGCCGGGCTCGGGCAGCAGCGCCGCGGGGTCGTCGCGCGCGGCGCTCAGCGCCTGGCGCGTCTCGCGCACCGCCTCGCTGGAGCGCGAGGGCGCGACGATCAGCACCTGGTGGCCGCGCGCGGCGAGCCCAGCCGTCGTGCGCTCGACGTAGGTCGTGATCTCGTGGTGGCCGGCGCCCCACGGATACGGCGTCACGTGGGCGATCGCGAGGCGGGCGTCTAGCACGCCTTCAGCATACGAACCGCAGGAACGGGTTCTGCGCCGGGACCCCGCGGCCGCCGATCAGGCCTTGCCCTTCGCGGGCTTCGCGGGCGGAGCGCTCTTCGGCCGCTCGTCGCCCGCGTCGTACATGGCCTTGAAGTCGCCCTTGTAGTTCTCGTAGACGATGTTGCGCTTGACCTTCAGCGTCGGCGTGAGCTCGTCGTCGTCCTGCGAGAGGTCGCGTTCGAGGATCGTGAACTTCTTGACCTGCTCGATGCGGGCGAACTTCCGGTTGGCGTCATCGACGGCGCCCTGCAGCTCCTTGCGCACCGCCGGGTCCTTGGCGAGATCCGCGGGCTTCTTCGACGAGGCGCCGACCTTCTCGGCCAGCGCGCCGGCTTCGTCGGGGTCGATCGTCAGCAGCGCCGTGAGGTACGGCCGCCGGTCGCCGAAGACGACCGCCTGGGAGATCCAGCGGCAGAGCTTGAGCGCCTGCTCGATGTTCGAGGGCGAGATGTTCTTGCCGCTCGACGTGATGATGAGGTCCTTCTTGCGCCCCGTGATCGAGAGGTAGCCATCCTCGTCGAGCTCGCCGAGATCGCCGGAGTGCAGCCAGCCGTCGGCGTCGAGCGTCTCGGCCGTCGCCTCGGGGTTGTTGTAGTAGCCCTTGAAGATGTTGCCGCCGCGCATGAGCACCTCGCCGTCCTCGGCGATCTTCACCTCGCAGACGCCCGGCAGCGGCTTGCCGACGGTGCCGAAGCGGTGCTCGTCGATCGTGTTGAGCGTCTCGACCGCGCACGTCTCGGTCATCCCGTAACCCTCGAGGACCCAGATGCCCGCCGCGCGGAAGAACTCGAGGATCTCCGTGTCGATCGGCGCCGCGCCCGACAGCGCGAGCTTCATGCGCCCGCCGAAGAGGTCACGGATCTTGTGCAGGACGAGCTTCTCGGCGACCGCGTGCTTGGCCTTGAGCACGGCGCCCGGATGCCCGCCGCGGTCCTCGCGTCGAGCGACCTCGCGGCCGACGCCGATCGCCCAGTGGAAGATCTTCGCCTTCGCGCCGCCCGCGGCCTCGGCCTTCGCGGTCGCGGCGGCGTGGATCTTCTCGAAGATGCGCGGCACCGACGGCAGGTGCGTCGGCTTGATGAGCTGCACGTCGTCGACGATCTTCTTGGGGTCGCGGCGCCAGTAGGCCATCTCGGCGCCCGCGTCGACGGCGACGAGCTGGACGATCCGCGTCAGCACGTGGGCGAGGGGGAGGAAGACGTACACGACGTCGTCGCCGGCCGCGAAGCCGACGCGCGGCTTGACGCCCTCGATGTCCGCGCGCAGGTTGCCGTGCGTGAGCACGCAGCCCTTCGGCGGGCCGGTCGTGCCCGACGTGTAGACGATCGTGGCGACCTCGTCGAGGCCGATCGACGCCACGCGGGCGTCGAGGTCGGCGTCGGAGACGTCCGCGCCGGCCTCGCGCAGGGCGTCGAGCGTCATCGCGTCCTCGCCGTCGCCCTCGAAGCGGAAGAGGTGCTTGAGCTTGGGCAGGGCGTCCCGGATCTCGGCGATCTTGGCGAGCTGGTCGTCGTCTTCGCAGAACAGCGCCATCGCCTGGCTGTGGTCCAGGACGTACTCGCACTCATCCGGCGAGTTGGTCTGGTAGACCGGCACGACGACCGCGCCCGCGCACATCGCGCCGAAGTCGGCGAGCGTCCATTCGGCGCGCGTGTTGGAGAGGATCGCCACGCGGTCGCCGGTCTTCACCCCGCGCGCGATGAGGCCCTTGGCGATCGCGCGGACGTCGGCGCCCAGCTGCGGGTAGGTGGTGCGGCTCCAGCCGCCGTTCTCGGGCGAGCGCATCGCGACGCCGCGGTAGCGATCGGCGGCGTCGAGGACGAGCGCCGCGATCGTCCGGCCGGGCGCCTTCGGCTCGGCGGCGGCCTTGCCGGTGGTCGTGACGGGTTCCGTGCTCATGGGGAGATCCTACGGCGCGCGCAGCGCCCGGAGGTCCATTTGAACGCGCGAGGTTGCGCTGCGGCCGCCGCGGCGCCACCGTCGGTGGCGCCGGGCCCGTCCCGGCTAGTTCGAGCCGGCCTGGGTCGTGCTCGCGGGCGCGGACGCCGGCTCGCTGCCCGGGCGGCGCGCGTACTTCGCGATGAACGCCTCGGTGTCGGCGTGGGCCTGCTCGTCGGGGCGCTGGTTGTGCGGCGACTTCATGAGGTACGAGGACGGGCCGTCGAGCTGGCCCGAGATCCCGTGGTTGAGCGCCAGCTTGCAGCAGCGCACCGCGTCGATGACGATCCCGGCGCTGTTGGGCGAGTCCCAGACCTCGAGCTTCAGCTCGGCGGTCAGCGGCACGTCGCCGAAGGCCTGGCCCTCGAGGCGGATGTGCGCCCACTTGCGATCCGTCAGCCACGGCACGTAGTCCGACGGGCCGACGTGGACGTCGCCGGCGGGCAGCTCGTGGCCCATGATCGACGTGACCGCGTTGGTCTTGGAGATCTTCTTGGACTCCAGGCGCTCGCGCTCGAGCATGTTGTAGAAGTCCATGTTGCCGCCGACGTTGAGCTGGGACGTGCGCATGAGCTTCACGCCGCGGTCGTGGAACAGGCGCGCGAGGTTGCGGTGCACGATCGTCGCGCCGACCTGGGACTTGATGTCGTCGCCGACGATCGGCAGACCGGCCTTCTTGAAGCGCTTGTCCCAGTAGTCCTCGCGGGCGATGAAGACGGGGATGCAGTTCACGAAGCCGCAGCCGGCCTCGAGGACCTGCTCGACGTACCACTTCGTCGCCTGCTCGGAGCCGACCGGCAGGTAGGAGACGACGACATCGGTGTGCGTGTCCTTGAGGATCTGAACGATGTCGGCGGTCTCGCCGGGCGCCTTGGTGATCTTCTCCTTGAGGTACTTGCCCAGGCCGTCGTGCGTCATGCCGCGATGGACCTTCACGCCAAGCTTCTTCGACACCTCGGCGAACTTGATCGTGTTGTTCTGGCCGGCCCAGATCGCCTCGCCGAGGTCCTTGCCGACCTTGTCGGCGTCGATGTCGAAGGCGGCCGTGAACTCGACGTCGGAGATGTGGTAGCCGCCGAGGTCGACGTGCATGAGGCCCGGCACGTCGAGCGAGGCGTCGGCGTTCTTGTAGTACTCGACACCCTGGACGAAGGCGTTCGCGCAGTTGCCGACGCCGACGATCGCGACGCGGACCTTCTCCTGCTGGTAGCGCGCGGCGCCGTTGGTCTGGCCGGCGCCGTTGCCGTGGCCGTTGCTGGGGGTCATGTCAGGTTCGTTTCCTTTTTCGTCTGAGCGTGTCGCCGGGTCTAGAACCCCCGGAGCGAGCGCTCGTTACAAAGTGGCGGGCCGAGTCAGCTCGCGCTTGACGTGCAGAATGCGTTGGATGACGGTCACGGAGGTCAGGGCGGCGAGCACGTAGACGGCGGGCTCGAGCGCTCCCAGGTCGGCGAAGACGAGCCCGGCGGAGATGATCACGACGCGCACGAGCCGGTCGGCGATGCCGACCTTGCACTGCACGCCCAGCGCCTCGGCGCGGGCGCGCGTGTAGGAGACCACGAGCGACGCCATCACCGCGACGACGACGGCCGCGACCGCCAGCTCGTCGTTGCGCTCCGCGAACGTCGCGGCGACCGCGGTCAGCACGATGCCCTCGACGATGCGGTCCAGCGTCGAGTCCAGGAACGCGCCGAACGGCGTGCCCTTGCCCGACATGCGCGAGTAGCCGCCGTCGAGCGTGTCGCAGACCGAGCCGATGATGAAGACGACGCCGCCGATGAAGAACTCGTGCTGCCAGACGAGGACGGCCGCGACGACGTTCAGCGTGAAGCCCGCCATCGAGATCTGATTGGGCGTCAGGCGCGAGGCGATCAGCCGGTCGCGCAGCACCTCGAGCCGGTTGGAGCCCGGCCGCGGACGCCGCGGAGACTCGCGCGGCTCGGGGTCGATGGGCGGCGAGGGCGCTTGGATGTCGGACGCCATCAAGGCGCCGCCGTCGCCCGGGCCGGTTGCGCCGCCGCCTGCATCTGGACCTGTGGCTGTGGCTGTGCCGGAAGGAACGCCCACGCGTCCGGTCGTGCGCGTGCCATCGCCCGCGCCGCCAGCGCGCCGATGCCGGCGGCGAGCGCGCCGAGCACGGCGTCGGCGATGAAGTGGTTGGCGGTGACGACGATGACGAAGACGACGACGAACGGATACAGGCACCAGAAGATCTTCAGCGCGCGCCACTTTACGAGCCGCGCGAGCGGGATGCTGATCATGAGCGCGAAGCCGACGTGCATCGAGGGCACGGCGGCGTAGGGGTTGAACAGCTCGTTGATCGTCACGCTGTCCTGCCCGACGCCGGTGAAGTCCGAGACCGCGTCGAAGAAGCCCCACTCCGGGAAGAAGCGCGGCGGCGCGGTCGGGAAGACGGTGTAGCCGATGAGCGCGACGCCGAACGCGACGAGGAACATGTTGCGCACGAAGTAGAAGCTGTCGTTGCGAAACAGGTACAGCCACACCAGCGCGCCGAGCGTGACCGAGGTCTGCGCGTTGATGTACATCCACGAGGCGCCGTCCAGCAGCCATTGCTGGCCGGCCGCGAACGTCTGCAGGGAGGGCTCGATGAAGATGTTCAGCGCCTGCTCGACGTGGATCAGGTCGCGCGCGTTGGAGAACGCCGCGGTCGCCGCCTCGGGGTCGTTGACCAGCCCGCGCGTGAGGCGGTACAGCTGGTAGGCGGCCATGAAGAGGACGACCTGACGCACGACGTCGAGCGGGCCGTTCGGCAACAGGCGCGCCTGGAGCGTGCTGAGGCGGGAGCGCATGAGGACCAAGCGCATGTTACGGAAGATCACGGCGCGCTCGGGCGTCCTGTTCGCGAGCGCCGGCGCGCCAGCCGCGTCAGCGCCGGCAGGAGTCTCCGGAGAGCCGCGCTTGCAGGGTGATCGCACCGGCCTCGGCGAACTCGATCCGCGTCATCCCGTTACGCGTCCGGCCGACGCAGCCGCGCCCGGCGGCCACGCGCCACCAGCGCGTGAAGCGCACGCGCACGAGGACGGGACCGGGACGGGTGCTGCGCACGACGACGCCGGTGGGGCGCAGCGTGGCCGCGACCCGGCCGCTCGTGTCCGTGCCGGCCGGCTCCGCGAGCGGCGCCGGCCGGGCGACCGCGAAGACCCGCCAGTGCGCGTCGCGCCAGACCATGCGCAGGTACGGCAGGCCGCCCGCGATCAGCGCCGCCTCGTCGCGCCCGGCGTCGTCCAGCGCGACGTCGGGCACCGCGACGTAGGCGACGGCGCGCTCGTCGAGCCACGCCCGGTAGGTCGCCGGGCTCAGGCTGCCGTCGTAGAACAGGGCGCCGAAGCGGCGGTCGAGCTGGCGCTCCCAGCCGCGAGCCAGCGCGATCGGATCCCGCCCGCCCGCGATGTGGCGCGCCTCCCAGTGGTTCTCGGTGAACGGGATCTCGACGCGGAAGCTGCCGTCCCGGGTGCGAGAGTCCAGGAACTGGAGCAGCGGCGCGTAGTACGACGCGCGCAGGGACGGGTCGCCGGTCGCGCGGGCGACGTCGCGCACCGCCGGATACAGCGGCCAGTAGGCGAGCGCGACCGCGATCGCGGCGACGAGCAGCGGGCGGCGCCGCCCGAGCAGGGCGCCGAGCGCGACCGGGCCGGCGGCGAGCGCGCCGAGCCGGGTCGCGTTGCCGCCCAGCGGCGTGTCGACGACGAACGCCACGACGAGCACGAGCGCGTACAGCAGCGCGCCATTGCGCAGCGCACGCTCGCGGGCGGGCAGCAGCGCGGCGGCGAGCAGGCTGACCGCGAGCGCGGGCAGGAACGCGGAGGCGACGAACGGCTCGCTGCCGCCCTGCGGGAAGAGGACGAGCGCGACGGCGACGGGGGCCAGCGCGGCCGCGACGATCGCCGCGCCCCAGGCGAGGGCTGCGCCGCGCCGCTGCGACGGCTCGGCGAGCGCCCACGCGGCAACCGCCAGCGCGACGAACAGCCCGGCGACGGGGCTGGCAAGCGTCGTCGCGGCGGCAAGCGCGACGGCGATTGGGCGACGTCCGCGCTGCAGCGCCAGCAGCGCGCCGATCCCGATCGCGACGCCGAGCAGGAACGTGATCCGGCCGGTCAGCAGCACCGCCGTCGTGCCCCCAGCGAACCACAGCGCCGCCGCGAGGGCGGCTCGCGGGTGGGTGGGCCAGTGATCGCGGGCGAGCGGCGTGAACAGCGCGGCCGCGGCGACGGCCGCCAGCGCGCCCGTCAGCCGTACGCCGAGCAGCCCGCCCAGCGGCGGGAACAGGACGCTGTAGCCGGGCGTGTGGTGGCCGGCGAACCAGCCGTTGTTCCAGACGGTCAGGCCGAGCTGCGCGCGGTACTCCTGGGCGGCGAGGTCGGCGCTGGGCGGCGCGACGAGCAGGTAGACGACCGCGCCGAGCGCAGCGACCATCCATGGGCTGAGGAGACGGGGCGCCACGCCCCCAACCCTTGCAGGATCAGCCTGAATGCACCGATCCTCGCGGCGAGTCCCCGTCGTGGATCCAGGCTCAGCGCTGCGCCAGGTACTCGACGATCCGCGCGCCGACCTCCGGCCGGTCGATCCAGGGCCAGTGGCCGGCGTCGGGGACGAGTTCGAGCGTCGCGTCGCCGAGCGCGGCGGCGTAGCCCGAGCCGAAGCGCGGCGAGATCCAGCGGTCCTGCTCGCCCCAGACGACGAGCGCCGGCGCCGTGATCGCGCCCAGGTTCGCGCCCGCGCGGGCGAGGACGTCGGGCGGCGAGTTGCGCAGCAGCAGCCGCATCGCGCGCTCGGTCCCGAGATCGAAGCTCTCGGCGACGCTCGCGACGAACGGCTCGGGCAGCGGGCCGGGCGTCGCCGACGCGCGCCGCGAGATGAGCCGCAGGATCGGCCGCCACGCCGAGCCGACGGCGATCGGGCCGACGACCGGCATCCGCACCAGCCGGGCCGGTCCGCGCCAGCGAAAGCCGCCCATCAGCGGGATCGCGTCGACGATGACGAGCCGCCGCACGCGCGCGGGCTGCTCGGCGGCCCAGGCCAGGCCGACGGCCGCGCCCCAGTCATGGCCGCACAGGCGAACGCGGTCGAGCTCGAGCGCGTCGAGCAACCGGTCGAGGAAGCGCACGTGGCCGGCGAGCGAGTAGTCGAGGTCGCCGCGCTTGCCGCTGCGGCCGAAGCCCGGCAGGTCGACGGCGAAGCCGCCGCCGAGGGCGAGCGGCGCCAGCCAGTCGAACGAGCTCGTCGGGAGCCCGTGCAGGAAGATCGTCGGCACCGCGTCGTTGCCCGCGCGGCGCAGGAAGACCGGCTGGTCGTCGAGCTCGAGGACAGATTCGGTCACCGTCAGCACGGCGCCGGACGATAGCCTCCGGCCGGTGGTCGCCCTTGTGAGAACGCGCTGATGCGAACCCTCTGCTTCGGCGACGCGATCGTCGACCTCATCTGCCACCGCCCCGTCAGCTCCTTCGACGAGGCCGACGCCTTCGTGCCCTCGCCCGGCGGGGTCATCGCCAACGTCGCCGTCACGGCAGCGCGACGCGGCGGCGCGGTGTCGTTCGCCGGGGGCGCCGGCGACGATCGCTGGGGGCGCTGGCTGCACGAGCGGCTGGCCGCGGCGGGGATCGACCTGCGCTGGTTCGGTCTCGCCGAGGAGCACTCCACGGCGGTCGCGTTCACCACGGTCGACGGGCAGGGCGAGCCGTCGTGGGATCTCTACGGCGACGGCATCGCGGCGAGCCTCGGCGCGGTCGACGGGCTGCTGCTCGGCGCCGTCGACTCGACCGACGCGCTGCTGTTCACCTCCAACACGCTCGCCGACAGGGCCGCCGCCCAGCTCACGATGGCCGCACGCGAGCGCGCGCTCGAGCTCGGCCGCCCGGTCGTCTTCGATCCCAGCGTGCGCCTGCACCGCTGGCCCAACGGTCCCAGCGGCGCGGCCGCCGCCTGCAACGCCTGCGTGCCCGACGCCTTCCTCGTCAAGTGCAACGCCGCCGAGGCGCGGATCATGACCGGCGAGGGGGATCCCGAGGCCGCGGCGGCCTCGCTGCTGGCCGGCGGGGCGGAGCACGTGATCGTCACGCTCGGCTCCGGCGGCGCGATCCTGCGCGCGAAGGGGATGAAGGTCGACGCGCGCGCCGTGCACCCCGCTCGCGTGCTGAGCACGATCGGCGCCGGCGATGTCTTCCTCGGCGTCCTCGTCGCCGAGCTGGGCCGGACGGACTACTACCCGTCCGTCCTCGCGGCGGCGCTGCCGCACGCCGCCGAGCAGGCGGCGCGCGCCTGTGAGCGCTGGGCCGCGCTGGATGAGGAACCTGGCTGAGCGCAGCCTGACGCGCGCGGACTGGGTGAAGCCCAGCCGCGCGCGCGTCGCGCGGATCCGCGAGCGTCTGGCCGAGGTCTACGGCGTGCCCGTCGCCGGCGCGCACGGCCACCCGATCGCCGAGCTCGTCCTGACGGTCCTCTCGCAGTCGACCAACGACCGCAACCGCGACGTCGCCTACCTGCGCCTGCGCGAGCGCTTCCCGCTCTGGGAGCAGGTCCGCGACGCGCCGCTGGAGGAGGTCGAGGAGGCGATCCGGCCGGGCGGCATCTCGAAGGTGAAGTCGGCTCGCATCCAGGCGATCCTGCGCGCGATCGGCGCGGGCGGGCGGGATTTGGATCTCGACTGGATGGCGGGCGCGCCGGTCGCCGAGTCGCAGGCCTACCTCTGCGCGCTGCCCGGCGTCGGCCGCAAGACCGCCGCGTGCGTGCTGCTGTTCACGTTCGGGCTGCGCGACGTGCCGGTCGACACCCACGTCTCACGGGTCGGCATGCGCCTGCACCTCCTGCGCCCCGGCGCGCCGTTCGAGGAGCTGCACGACGGCATGCTCGCGCTCACGCCGCCGGGCGCCGAGCTCGAGCTGCACGTCAACCTCCTGCGTCACGGCCGCCGCACGTGTCACGCGCAGCGGCCGGCGTGCGGGGCGTGCGCGCTGCGGCGGATGTGCCCGAGCCGTCGCGACTGACGCCCGGGCGCGAGCTACGTGGCCGGCGGCGGCGCCTCGTCGAAGATCGCCGCGATCTCGTCGAGCGCGGCCTGCTCGGACTCGCTGACCTCCTTGCCGCCGATGCCCAGGAAGCCGCCCTCCTTGTGGGCGCGCGCGACGCTCTCGGCGAGTCCGAAGACGAAGCGCTTGTAGTCGACGACGTCGTCCTCGGTCGCGACGCGCTCGAGGATCGCGACCGCCTCGCGCAGGCCGGCGGTCGCCGCGTCGTGTAGGTCTGCGGGGCCGGCCGGGCGCTGCGTGGCGGCCGCCGGCGGCGTCGCCAGCAGGGCGCTCATGAACTCGCTGTCGTAGCGCTCGCGCGCCTCGCCGTACTCGCGCGCGACGGCCACCGACTCGCGTACGCTGCCGCCGCGGTCGGCGGCGACGACCATCATCGCCGTCAGCAACGGGGCACCCACGACGACCGACCACTCCTCCGCGTTGAACTCAGCCTTGCCGGTCATGCGCTGCCCCTCTCGTTGTCCCTGTGTCGTCGTCGTCGTCGGGCCGGTCGGCGGTTCGGCGCGCGCCGAGCAGGCACAGGTCGTCGCCGCGGTCGTCGTTCATGGCGCGCACCACGCTCGGCAGCATCGCGCCGAGTGTCTCGGTGCCGTGGCGCGCGCCGGCGACGAGCAGGTCGTCGAAGCCGACGTCGAGCGACTGCGAGCGGCGCTCGACGAGGCCGTCGCTGTAGAGCAGCAGCGTCGTGCCCGGCTCGAGCTCTCCGCCGGCCTCGGCCCGCGGCCCGCCGATCGCGACGGAGTCCAGCGGCGGCGAGCGCCCGTCCCAGAGAAAGCACGCCTGCGCGTCCGCCGTGACGAGGATCGGCGGCGGATGGCCGGCGCAGGCCCAGCGCAGCGCGCCCGAGGCCACCTCGAGCTGCGCGTAGACGACGGTCGTCATGCGTCCTACGCGATGGCGTGCCGCGAAGCGATCGAGCGCGTCGAGCAGCGGGCCGGGCGCGAGGTCGGTCGACGCGAGCGCGCGGATCGCGCTGCGCAGCTGCCCCATTACGGCGGCGGCCTCGATCCCGTGACCGACGACGTCGCCGACGACGAGCGCGGCCGTCGTCCGGGCGTCGTCGAGCCAGAAGGCGTCATACCAGTCGCCGCCGACCTCGACGCCCCGCTGCGCCGGGCGGTAGACGACCTCGACGCTGAGCGCCGCCGACGCCGCCAGGCCGCCGGAGAGCAGGCTGCGCTGCAGCTGCTGGGCGATGTCGTGCTCGCGCCGGCGGGCGAGCAGCAGCTCGCGCTCGTAGGCGCGGCGATCGGTCGCGTCGAAGACGGTCGTGCGGATGAGGAGCGGCGTCCCGGTCTCGTCACGATGCTGGACGGAGTTGACGAGCACCGGCACGCGGGTGCCGTCGGCGCGCTCGATGTCCAGCGCGATCTCGCGCACGGCGCCCTGCATCTGCAGCAGCGGCACGTAGTGCGTCTCGTGGTAGATGCGCCCGGCGGGCGCCAGCAGGTCGCGGAAGCGGCGGCCGAGCAGCGCGGAGCGCTCGTGTCCGGTCAGGCGCTCGAACGTGCGGTTGGCGCGCAGGATCGTGCCGTCCGCGGCGCACGCGAGATAGCCGCACGGGGCGTTCTCGAAGAGATCCTCCGCGCTCTCCTCGAGCAGTGCGTCGTCCGGTGTCACGCTCCGACGAACGACCTCATGGCGGCGATCGTCTCCTGCGGGGCGCTGAGGTTCGGGCAGTGCCCGGTCGCGGCGAGCTGAACGAAGCTGCTCTGTGGCAGCGTGGCGGCGACGTACCGGCCGACGGCCTCGGGCGCGATCGGATCGTCGGAGCACTGCAGCACGAGGCACGGCGTGCGCACGCCGGCGAGGTCGTCGCGGTTGTCGGAGAGAAACGTCACGCGCGCGAACTGCCGCGCGATCTCCGGGTCGCTGCGACAGAAGCTGTTGGTCAGCTCCTCGCCGAGCTCGGGCCGGTCGGCATTGCCCATGATCACCGGCGCCATCGTGCTCGACCAGCCGAGGTAGTTGGAGTCCATCGAGTCCAGCAGGCCCTCGATGTCCGCCTCGGCGAAGCCGCCGACGTAGTCGCCGTCGTCGATGTAGCGTGGCGAGGGGCCGATGAGGACCAGGGCGCCGAAGCGGTCGGGCTCGGCGGCGGCGGCGAGGACGCCGATCATCGCGCTCACCGAGTGGCCGACGAACACGATGTCGTCCAGGTCGAGCTCGCGGCTGATCTGCACGATGTCGTCGGCGTAGCCGCGCAGCGACGAGTAGCGCTCGCGATCGTAGGCGGCGGCGTCCGAGCCGCCGGCGCCGACGTGGTCGAGCAGGACGATCCGGTGGTCGTCCTCGAAGGCCGGCCAGACGAAGCGCCACATGTTCTGGTCGCAGCCGAAGCCGTGCGCGAACATCATCGGCCTCCCACCCACCCGGCCGTGCACGTTGACGTTGTTGCGCCGCAGCGCGCTCATGGCGCGGGGGTGTCGAACGGCAGCGCGTCGGTCATGCCGGTGAGGGCGATGACCTGGCGCACCGCGGGCTGCAGGTTCGGGTCGATGAGCAGCGTCGAGCCGATCATGGGCAGGTCGCGCAGGATGGCATCGAGGATCCGGATACCCGTTGAGTCCATGAACGACAGCTCCTGCATGTCCAGGCGGACCGGCCCGGCCGCGAGCTGCTCGAGCAGGGTCGCCTCGAACGCGGCCGATGTTGCCAGATCGAGCTCGCCGGCGACGGCGACGAGGACCCCGTCAGGCGCCGGGCTGACGGTGATCTGAAAGCTCGGGGGCAGGGCGCTCGACACAGGGCGCACAATACGCCGCCTGCCGTGGTCGCCGGCTTAACGCCTACGGCCCATTAGCGAAACGCGGGCCGTACGCCGCGCAGGACGCACGTTCCACCGGGCACGGCGGGGTCGCCCTGGCAGTCGGTGCCGGAGGCCTCGTCGATCAGCAGCCAGTTCACGCCGCGGTCTCGCTCGTGGCCGAGGATCGCCTTCTCGGCGTCGGCGCCCTCGGTCGTGCGCCTGCTGATGCGGTAGCGCTCCAGCTCGGGCTGGCGCACGCACCCGCTCGTGTCGGCGTAGCAGGCCGTGCTGAAGTACACGCGCCCGCTCTCGAAGGCCGGCCACCCCAGCGCGCGGCCGGTCAGGCCGCCGCCGCGTTGGTAGGCGATGCGGGCGTGGCCGCCGCCCAGCGTGTCGAGGCGGATCTCGGTGTCGAGGCCCTCCGAACGCCCGGCGTAGGTCCAGCCGAACGCCAGCCGCTTGCCGTAGAGGTCCAGCGCGTACGGGCGGCTGACGCGCTCGTCGGTGCAGCTCAGCCGGCGGCCGGTACGGGTGCAGACCTTGCGCGAACCCCCCGGCAGGCGCTGGCTGCTCCCTCCGGCGAGCGGCCGCGCGTAGATGTAGGGCAGCGTCGGCTTGTTGTCGTAGGAGCGCACGAAGGCGATCCGGTCGCGCCAGACCGTGGGCCAGGTCTCGTCGGCGGCGCCGGTGCTGACGCCGTTGACGCGCAGCTCGGCGCCGCTGGCGACTTCAAGCAGGTACACGTCGCAGCCGTCGCCCTCGTCGTAGTCGGCCGGCAGGTAGCCGCCGGACGTGCCGACCTCGCTGCGACAGCGCGAGTATGTCGCGACGAGACCATCCAGCCCAGGCCCGAGGTCGACGTCGAACGACGTCGCGCGCCCGGCGATCGCGGGCGTCGTCACGACGCCCTGCGGATCGCGCAGCGTGAGATGAAAGAGGCCGTCGGCGCCGCGCGCGCTCCATGCCAGCCAGCCCGCGTGCGCGGAGATCGGCGTGGGGCGGTCGAGGCGGACGATGTCCTGGGCCGCGGCCGGCGCGGCGAGCGTCAGAAGGGCCAGCAGTGTGGCGGCGAGGGCGCGCATGTCCCTGCAACGCGTGCCGCGCGAGAAGGTTGCTGCCTACGTCGAGCGCCGGCGATGCGCGGCGGCGCTACGCGGCGGAGAGCTGCAGCGCGGCGAGGGCCTTGAGGACCTCGTCGTCGTGCGTCTTGGGCGAGGCCTTGGGGATGACGTGGCGGATGCAGCCCTCCCCGTCGACGATGAACGTCGCGCGCTGCGCGCCCATGTACGTCTTGCCGTACATCGACTTCTGCACCCACACGCCGTACAGGTCGCAGACGGCATGGTCGGCGTCGGCGAGCAGCGTGAAGTTCAGGTCCTTCTTGTCGTGGAACCTCTTGACCTTCGCGACCGGGTCGGGCGAGACGCCGATGACCTTGACGCCGGCGGCGGAGTAGTCGGCGCCGCGATCACGGATCGAGCAGGCCTGCGTCGTACAGCCCGGCGTGTCGGCCTTGGGGTAGAAGTACAGGACGACCGTGCGACCGCGCAGCGCCGACAGGCGCACGCTTTCGCCGTCCTGGTCTGGCAGCGCGAAGTCCGGTGCGCGTTCGCCTGGGCCGATCATCGGCGCATGATCGCACTTGCGTAGCATCGAACGAGGTAAGCCCGGCGCGTTGGCGCATCGAAAGACAGGTATGACCCAAGCATGAACAGCCCAGAAGATCTGAAGGGGGACCGCAGCTGGATGAGGGTCCGCGAGTGGCCCGACACGCCCGGCTTCGACGCGGCGCTGAGCGCGGTCACCGAAGTGGTCCTCAACTGCTACACCCGTGAGGGCGGCGAGTGGCGCCCCCTGCCCGCCGAGTCGCTGCCGGAGCTCGCCAGCGAGGGCGACGAGTTCGTCGCGGTCATCCCCTTCCCCGAGGATCGCACGGCGATCCTCGCCGGCATCCGCCACCTCTCGCCGACGCACCGCCACCGCTTCCGCACGCCCGCCCAGATCGCCATGGCCGGCGGAGAGCCCTGGGCGATCTCGCTCGAGACGCTCATGTCGATGCTCGTCGACGAGCTCGGCGAGACGCACGTCGGCTCCGAGATGACCTCCCGCGAGCTGCGCGGCCCCGACCCGACGCTGCTGCTGTCGCGCATCCGCCAGAGCGTCAACGCGATCGGCTCGGCCCTCGATGCCCGCGCCGGCGAGGTCGACGAGCTCTTCAGCGCCGAGTCGCTGCGCTTCATCGACGCCGAGCAGGCCGGTCTCATCGGCCACATGGTCCACCCCACGACGCTCAGCCGCTGGGGAATGGAGCCCGAGGACATCGAGGCCTACGCGCCCGAGCGCCAGGGCCGTTTCGCGCTGCGCTGGCTCGCCGTCGATCCCTCGCTCGTCGAGCAGGACAGCGCGACGGGAACGCCCGCCGCCGAGCTCACCGAGCGGCTGCTGCGCGACGACCCCGCCGTCGACGGCGCGGCGCTGGACGAGGCGCTGGCCGGTCTCGGCGAGCGCGTGCTGCTGCCCGTCCACCCGTGGGAGCTCGAGCACCTGCGCATCCGCCAGCCGCTCTCCGGCCTGTTGGAGGAGGGCCTCGTCGTCGACCTCGGCGAGCTCGGCAGCCCCGTGACGCCGACGACGTCGATGCGCACCGTCTACAACGGCGAGTGGCCGTGGCAGCTGACGTTCAGCCTGCATGCGCACATGAGCGACGAGATGCGCCTGACGCCGATCGCCGAGCTGGAGGGCGCCGTCGCGGCGGCCCGCGAGTTCGACGAGCAGGCCGGCGCCGCCGGCGAGCTCGCGCCGCAGGTCACGCTCCTGCAGGACCCGGCCTACCTCGCGGTCTCGCGCGACGGGACGCCGATCGCCGGCCTCTCCGTGCAGCTGCGCGAGAACCGCTGGGCCGGCGATTCACAGGCCGACGTCAGCGCCGTCGAGGTCCTCGTCCAGGATCACCCGTTCGGCGGCGAGAGCCGCCTGGCGCAGATCGTCGCGCGGCTGGCCGAGCGCACCGGCCGCCTCCCCGAGGACGTCGCGCGCGAGTGGTTCGCCCGCTACGCCGAGGTCGCGACGCTGCCGTTGCTGCACCTCGGCGCGCAGCTCGGCCTGTCGATCGCCAGCGACCAGCGCAACACGCTGGTCGAGCTCGAGGACGGCTGGCCCGTGCGCTGCGTCCTGCGCGAGACGCACGGCGCACCGCAGCCCGCCGCCCACGACGACCTCGCGGCGACCGGCCCCGGCATCGGCGAGGGACCGTTCCTCGACAACGCGCTGAGCGTCATCAACGCGCTCGGCGTCGCCGGCCACGTCGAGGAGATCGTGCTGCTCGCCGACCTCAAGGCGCTGCTCGAGCGCGAGCGCGCCGCCGCGACGAGCGAGGCCGCGAGCGCGCTGCTCGGCCGGCTGCTCGACGACGCGACATGGCCGTGTCGCGCGCACATGCGCACCCGCATGCACAACGACGTCGATCGCTACGTGCAGATCCCCAACCCGCTGCACGGCGTGCGCGACTGACGTTCAGGGCGCCGGCTCGCGCTCCCCGCCGCGCGGGAGCACGAGCTCGGCGATGAGCGCCCGGTGGTCGCTGCCGGGGACGCCGTGCAGGCTCAGGCTGCGGACCGCGACGGGCGCGGCGAACAGCACGTGGTCGATCGTCAGCGGCGGCCTGCGACCGGTCGTCGGCCACGTCGGCCGCAGGCCGTCGCCGGTGGCGTCGGCGGCATCGACGTAGCCGCGGCCGAGCAGGCGGCGCAGCTCGTGGTGGTCGAGCGTCGCGTTGAAGTCGCCGAGCAGCACGCGCGGGAGGCCTGCGCCGGCGCCGCCGGCGTGCGGGCCGGGCAGCGCCCGCAGCGCCTCGCGCCAGGCGCGGGTGTTGGCCGGGGAGACCGGCGGCAGCGGGTGCACGGCGACCACGCGCAGGCCGGCGCCGGCGCCTTCGCCGCCGCGGGGTGACAGCACCGCCTCGAGGCGCGTCTGGCGGAGGGGGCCGCGCGAGGGGACCGCACGCAGCGGCGCGCGTGCCATCAGGCCCAGCCCCGACCAGTTCGCGTCGGTCCGCACCGATCGTCGCGGCAACAGCGTCCTGGCTCCTGCGGCGTCGAGCCGGCGCAGCGCATCCGGCGTGAGCTCCTGCAGGCTGAGGACGTCGACGTCGTGCTCGCGCACGAGCCGCAGCACGGTGGCGGCGTCGCCGTGTCCGAAGCGCAGGTTGGCCGACATGACCGTGAGGCGCGTGCCGCTGCGAACGGCGTCGGCGCTCGCGTGCTGCGGCCCGTCGAGCATGCGCGGCGCGATCCCGGCGAGCAGCGCGGCGGCGGCGACCGCGGCGACCGCGGCGACCGCGCGCCGGCGCAGCACGAGCGCGACGACGACCGGCACGGGCGACAGCGCCGCCAGGTACGGCGTGAACGCGACGATGGCGACGAGCGGATGGCCGCGCTCGAGGCCGAGCGCGCGCAGCGCCGCCCAGATCACCCACGGGGCCGCGACGGCGGCGGCGGCGAGCCCGGCCGGCGTCGGGCGCGGGCGGCGCGGTCCGGCGAGCGTCATGGCCGCGACCGTAGCCGGTCGCTGTCGGGATCCTGTGCAGATTCGCCGCGCCCCGCGCGGCGGGCTACTTCAGCAGCCGCGAGAGGCGGCGGTCCTTGAGCACCTTGCCACCGGTCTGCTCGGCAGGGCAGTAGCACATGACGTAGTCCTCGTAGTGGACGGCCTCGATCGTCGCGCCGCAGCGCGGGCACGGCTCGCCGGTCTTGCGGTGCACGAGCAGCGGCAGCGGCAGCTTGTCGGGGATCGGCAGCGCGATGACCTTCTCGTAGTGCTCGAGTGCGCCGTCGAGCACGGTCGCGATCGCCTCGCGGAGGGCGCCGGCCTCGGCGTCGGTGAGGTCGGTGCCGCGCTTGAACGGCGACAGGCGCGCGGCCCAGAGGATCTCGTCGACCCAGGAGCGCCCGATGCCGGCGATGACGCGCTGGTCGCGCAGCAGCGTGTGCAACGGGCGCGGCGCCCGCAGGCGCGCCCTGAGGTCCTCGGGCGGCTGCGGCCAGGCCTCGGGGCCGAGCGTCGCGATGAGCTCCTCGTCGTCGATCGCGTCGGCCGGCAGCAGCTTGACCCACGCCGCCTGCTTCGTGCCGAACTCGCGCAGGCGCAGCTCGCGCGCGGGATGGTCGGGGTCGGCGATCCGCAGCAGCAGCCGCGACGTCCGGTCGCGCGGGCCGGCGCGCTTGTCGTAGAGCTGCAGGCGCCCGGCGCTCATCAGGTGCACGAGCAGCGCGAGCTCGCCGGTGACCGCGATGACGAACTGCTTGCCGCGCCGGCCGATCGAGGTGATCGCGCGGCCCTCGAGCGCCGACAGCGGCGGATCGAACGTCTTCAGCGCGTTGATGCCCGGCGCCTGCGCGGACTCGATCGCCGCCCCGCGCAGCGCCGCGTCGAGCCGGCGCGCGGTGATCTCGACCTCGGGTAGCTCGGGCATATGTTCAAGCGTAGGCGAGGGCGGCGCGTGGCTGGGGTCAACCGCCCGCGTCGGGCTGACCGTTGGCGAACGGCAGCTCCGACGGAGGGTGGTCGCCCTCGCCTTGCGCGCGTGGGTGCTGGCGTGCGTGCGGCACCGGGGGTGGGTCCAATGAGCCTCGCCTACCGAGGCGCCATTCATGTCACCCCTCCGCTGCAGCCAGGCCCGGCACGAAGCGTGGCGCGAAAGTGTTGGCTACCAACAGTTCCGCGTCACGCTGCCCGATCGCCCGCGTTTCGGAGGGGAGCGCGACGCGAAAGTGTTGGCTACGAACAGGTTCGCGCCACGCTGACCGCGCTGGCCCGCGGGAGCGGACGGCGGCGCGTACCTCAAACCGCGTAGCGCCAGCGCTGCTTGCGCCCGTAGACCGGCCGGCCGCGTACGCTCTGGCGCGTCATGGGCAAGCAGCGACTGGCGATCGTCGGCGGCGACGCGGCGGGGATGAGCGCGGCGAGCGTCGCCCGGCGGCGCGATCCCGACATCGAGATCGTGGCCTTCGAGCGCGGGCCGTACACGTCGTACTCGGCGTGCGGGATCCCCTACTACGTCGGCGGTCTGGTCGAGGAGGCCGACCGGCTGATCAGCCGTAGCCCGGACGAGCACCGCGCCAACGGCATCGACGTGCGCACGCGCTGCGAGGTCGTCGCGCTCGACCTCGGCGCGCGCCGGCTGACCGTCCGCAGCGCCGCCGGCGAGGAGTCCGAGGAGCCCTTCGACCAGCTCGTCGTCGCGACGGGCGCTGCGGCGGTGCGGCCGCCGTTTCCCGGCGCGGAGGCGATCGAGCCGGCGCAGACCGTCGACGCCGCCGAGCGGCTGCGGGCCGCGCTGGAGCGCGGCGGCGACAGCGCGGTCGTCGTCGGCGCCGGCTACATCGGCCTCGAGATGGCCGAGGCGTTCCTCGACCGCGGGATGCGCGTGACGATGATCGAGCAGGCGCCGCAGGTGATGGCGACGCTCGACGCCGACATGGCCGCCCACGTGCAGGACGCCGCCGAGGCGCGCGGCGTGCGCGTCGTGCTCGGCGCCGCGGTCGAGGAAGTCGTGCTCGACGACGCGGGCGAGCGCCCGGTCGCGGTGCGCACCGCCGACGAGAGCTTCGACGCCGATCACGTCGTGCTCGGCGTCGGCTCGGAGCCCGTCGTCGGGCTGGCGAGCGACGCGGGGCTCGAGGTCGGCGACAGCGGCGCGCTGCGCGTCGACGACCACCAGCGCTGCCCGGGCCACGACGGCGTCTTCGCGGCCGGCGACTGCGCCGAGTCGCACCACCGCATCCTCGACCGGCCGGTGAACATCCAGCTCGGCACGCACGCCAACAAGCAGGGCCGCATCGCCGGCGCGAACGCCACCGGCGCCGACGACCGCTTCCCCGGCGTGATCGGCACGGCCGTCTCGAAGATCTGCCGCTACGAGGTCGGCCGCACGGGCATCTCCGAGCGCGAGGCCGCCGACGCGGAGATCGAGGTCGTGACCGCGACGATCAAGGACCGCACGCGGGCCGGCTACTACCCCGGCGCCGGGCCGATCTGGGTCAAGCTCGTCGCCGAGCCGGGCAGCGGGCGCCTGCTCGGCGGGCAGATCGTCGGCGTCGAGGGCGCGGCGAAGCGCATCGACGTGCTCGCGACCGCGGTCTGGGCGGAGCTGGCGGTGCAGGAGCTCATGCTGCTCGACCTCTCCTACGCGCCGCCGTTCAGCGGCGTCTACGACCCGCTGCTGATCGCGGCGCGCGCGGTCGCCAAGCTGCTCTAGCCGAAGTCGGCGCAATCGCGCTGCTCGCGCGCTGATCCGCCGCCCCGGCAAGGGCGAAGTGGCTGGCATGCTGACATCGCTGATCAAGGGGTTCACCGGCAAGCCGTCGCACGCGCCGCTCACCGACGTGAGCATCGGCGCGTACACAATCGGCGTGGCGATGCTGATCGCCGGCGCGTTCGGACTCGAGGAGGAGGCGATGGCGAAGGGGTCGCTGCTGGCGATCTCCGGCGGCCTGATCGTCGCGGTGCCGACCTCGTTGACCGGCCTGCTCGACTGGCTTGATCTGCGCAAGGGCAGCGCCGCGCGCACGCTTGGCCTCTACCACCTGCTGGTCATGGTCACCGCGACCGCGCTCTTCGCCGCCACCTGGCTGGCGCAGCGCCCCGGCTACCTCGACGCAGAGGTCACGACGCTCGGGCTGATCCTCGGCGTCGCCGCGTTCGGTCTGCTGGTCCTCGGCGGCACGCTCGGTGGTGCGCTGGCCTACGTCTACGGCGTGCGCGTCGTCAAGCAGGACGTCTCGCTCGCCGACGCGCTGATCCCCGGCCGCCTCGACGAGCGCAGCGGGCACAGCGCTCCCGCCACCGCCCCCAGCAGCAGTCGCCGCGGCGGCGGCCGGACGGACTGGACGGGCTGGTCGGGTTCAGCCTGAGCCGGCCGCGATCAGGGCCAGCTCACGCGGGCGCAGCAGCACGATCAACTCGCCGCGCTGCGGGCCCAGCATCCGCACTCCGACGACGCCGCCCTTCTTGAAGTCCACGCGCGCGCCGGTGAGGTCGTGCACGACCTGCGTGAAGTCGGGGTCGTGGCCGACGAAGAGCACGCGCTTCTCGTCGCCCGCGGCCGCGGCGAGCGCGAGCGCTTCGCCGACCGAGAACTCGCTCGAGATCGCGTCGTCGATGACGAAGTCGTTGCCCAGCGCCTCGCAGGCCAGCCGCGCGGTGTCCAGCGCGCGGATCCGCGGGCTCGTCAGGACGAGCTGAAACGTGATCTCCGCGGCCGCCAGCGCGCGCCCCGCGGTCCGCGACTGCGTCTCGCCGCGCTCGGTCAGCCGGCGGTCGACGTCGGGCCGCGCGTCGTGCGGTTCGGCCTCGCCGTGGCGGAGAAACCAGAGCTGCTGTGCCATAGCCGGGAATGTAGGGATTCGCGGGCATCGAAGCCGCCCGGCGCGGACGGGGTGGCGTCACGTGTACGCGGATATCGCGGAGAAGGTGACGAACCCCGCGCGCGGGTACCCGGGTCCCGTGCGCATCGTGGAGGCCTTCAAGCTCGAGGACGTGCAGACCGCGCGCGCGATCGTGCGGGCGCACCCGTTCGCGACGCTCGTCGGCGCCGACCGGCGCGCCACCCACATGCCGATGCTCGTCGACGACGAGGCCGACGGGCTCGTGCTGCTCGGCCACGTCGCCAAGGCCGACCCCGCCTGCGCATCGCTCGGCGGCCCGTTGCTGGCGATCTTCCACGGCCCGCACGGCTACGTGTCGGCGAGCTGGTACGAGGACGACCGCGTCCCGACGTGGAACCACGTCACGCTGCACGTGACGGGCACGCCGCGCCTCTACGAGGACGCGCTGCCCGTCCTGCACCGCACGGTCGACCACTTCGAGTCGGCGGTCGACGAGCCCTGGTCGCTGGAGCGCATGGGCGAGGCCGCGCGCGAGATGGCCGACAAGGTCGTGGCGTTTGCGCTGCCCGCCGACGCGTGGCACCTCGAGGCCAAGCTCTCCCAGGACAAGCCCGCCGGCGAGCGCGCCCGCGTGATCGCCGGGCTCGATGGCGCCCGGCCCCTACGCCAACGCGCCGCTCGCCACCGCGATGCGCCGGCTCGGCGCTTGAGCGCTCACACCGGCCGGACGCTGATCCAGCTCTTGACGAGCGGGCCGATCCGCTCGGCGACCGGCTCGCCGAAGAGCTCGCGCATCTCGGCGCGCCGCAGCAGCTCGATCTGCTCCCACGCGCCCGCCACGCCCAGGCGCCAGTAGCGCCGGCGCAGCGCGACGGGCAGCCAGTGCGCGAACGGCAGCAGCGCGTGCGGCTCGACGGGGAACGAGAACGCCGGCGTCTGCACGTACCAGCCGTGCGCGACGCGGCGCAGCTCGGCGGCGAACGCGGCGCGATCGGCCGGCGCGACGTGCTCGATGACGCTCGAGCAGTAGGCGAGGTCGAACTCGCCGTCGGCGAACGGCAGCCCGGCGAGGACGTCCGCGACGACGAGCGGACCCGGATACTCCGGGCGCGCGACGAGGTCGACGCCGGTGATGTCGTGCCCGGGCGCGTGGCGGCGCAGGCCGAGCACGCCGCAGCCGATGTCGACGATCCGGCTCTGCGGGGTCACCCCGGTCAGCGCGAAGAGCTGCTCGTGCCTGCGCCCGCGCGCCCGCAGCGCCAGGACCGACGCGGCGCGCGCCCGCCAGCCCTGCCTGGACGTCGCGTAGAGGTTCTCGGAGGACCGCCGGCTCACCGCCGTAGCGTAGATGGCTGATTTCACGACCCGAACCGCCAGCTAACCGCGTCTCGCGGCGCAGATCGCCACGAACCGAAGGAGTCCGTGCCGCTGGCACTGTCCACCTTCGCCTCGCGGCGCTCTGCACCGCGATACACGGCTATCTGACGGCACGGGCCGCGAAATCAACCATCTAGGCTCCGGCCCGGCATGAGCGAGACCTACACGCCCGACAACCTGCTTGACCGGATGAGCGATCCGGCCACGCTCGAGGCCGCCTACGAGCGCGGCAAGCGGCGCGAGCGCGAGCTGCTGGACCGTCATCTCGGGCTCGCCGGCGGCGATGCGCTCTCGGTCGGCTGCGGCTGGCATCCCGGGCGCCACCTGCTGCCCGCGCCGGCCTGGCGCCTCGTCGCCGCCGACATCGACCCCGCGCGCCCGCGCCACGCCGTCGAGCAGGGCGAGGCCGACGCGGGCCTCACGGGGGCGGCCGGGCGCCTCGACGCGCTGCCCGACGCCTCGTTCGACGTGGTGCTGCACCGCCTCGTCCTGCACCACGTCGTCTACGCCGGCCCGCTCGAGCCGGTCCTCGCCGAGGCCCGCCGGCTGCTGCGCCCCGGCGGCGCGCTCGTCGCGATCGAGCCCAACCTCTTTCATCCGGTGGGCGCCGGCCTCGCGCTCGCCAACCGCGCCGGGCTCGGCGTGCGCGTGCACGGCACGCCCGACGACATCCCGCTCTCGCCGCGGCGCCTCGCCGCCGCCGCGCGCGCCGCCGGCCTGGCCCCCGAGCTGCACGCGGTGTCCTACTCGTGGCGGCGGCTCCCGGTGCGCGCCCAGCGGGCCGTCGGCGCGCTGGACCGCTGCGGCTCCGCCCCGGGGCTGCGCTGGCTCGGGCACACGTTCATGCTCATCGCGCGGCGCTGACAGGGCACGGGCCCGGCGGTGACGGAACTTCCGGCGCGCGCGCTCGCGTGGCCCGCCCACCGCCTGGCGGCGGCGATCGGCGTCGCGGCGACGCTCGCGCTCGTCGCGTTCGACGCCTGCGTGCGCGACGCGCCCACGCCGCAGGGCGACGACCGCATCTACGCGCTCATGGCCGAGGACCCGACCGCGACGCACACGTTCGTCTTCGCCTACCGCATCGCCGTGCCGTGGCTCGTCCACGTGCTGCCATTCGACCACGGCGTCTCGTTCAGCGCGATCGCCTGGCTGTGCTCCGGCGCGGCGGGCGCCGTCCTCTTCCTGCTGCTCGAGCGCTTGGAGCTCGCGCGGCGGGTGTCGGTCCCGCTGGCGTTCGTGCTCGCGCTCTCGCCGCCGCTGCTCGTCGCCAGCCTGCGCCAGGGCTACAACCCCGATCCGCTCACGGTGCTCGTGATGGTCGCCGGCGCGCTGTTCATCGTCGATCGCCGACCGGTGCCGCTGGCGCTGACGATGCTCGTCGGCGCGCTCAACCGCGAGTCCGCGCTGTTCCTTGCCCCACTCGCCTATGCGGTCTGGGCGCAGCGCCCGCTGGACCGCGCCGCGCTGGCGCGCGTGCTCGCCGTCGCCGCGCCCGCCGTCGCCGCGTTCTGCGCGCTGCGCCTCGCGATCCCGACGGTCGGAAAGGAGCAGGTGCCGGGCTACGGAGCGTCGCTGATCGGCGGGCGCCTCGAGGTGCTCGGCGACGGCCTGCGCGCGTTCTTCGACGTCGAGGCGCGACGCCTGGCGCTCATCTACGGCCCGCTCTGGCTGCTTGCGCCGCTCGCGCTGCGCGACCTCTCCTTCGCACGCCGCGGGCTGCTCGTGCTCGCCCCGCTGTGCCTGCTGGCGATGTCGTTCGCGCTGGACTGGGGGCGCGTCGCCTTCGTCGCGGCGCCGGTCGTCTACGCCGCCGCGGCGTGGACGCTGCACCACCGCCCGCGCCTGCTCGCACCAACGCTCGCGCTGTGCGCGCTGACGATCTTCGGCTACGCGGCCTACATGCAGCTCGCGGGCACGCAGAACATCGTCGACGCGGGCCTGCCGCCCTACCCCGTCCGCTGACGCCGCTAGCGCGACTGGTAGGACTCGACGGGGGAGCCGGACCGGTCCTCCCACGTGAGGTTCCAGCGCCGCCCCTTGCGCCACGTCGAGCTGACGGTGAAGTAGCCGCGCGCGTCGGTTCTGACGGTGCGCAGCTTCTTGAACGAGCCACGTCCGTCGGCGTAGGTGATCGTCGCCGTCGTGGCGCCGGTCGCCGGCCGCACGAGGCCCCAGATCGACACCTTCGACGGGGTGGTGCGCTTGACGGCGATCGGCAGGCGGAAGCCGGCCAGCGACGGCTTGGCCTTGCCGCTGGAGAAGCGCAGCCCCGATTCGAAGCCGCCGTACTGCTTGGGTCCGGTCGGCTCGCTGTCGGTCAGCAGGTACTGCGAGAAGGCCGCGACGCGGGGGTTGTTCCAGGCGATCCGCTCGGAGATCGCGCGGTACTGGACCTGCTGCTTGAGCGACACGCCCTGCTGGCGGTCGGGCGTGGATTGGATGCCGAACTCGGTGAGGTAGATCGGCAGGCGCTTCGTGAACGCACGCGCGCGGCGCGCGCGATCGAGCGCCTTCGTGAGCCGCGAGAGGACGCCGATCGTCACGTCGTCCTTGTTCGGCGGCGTGAAGTACGGGCCTTGGCGGGTCGTGTAGGCGTGGTGCGCGTAGCCGTCGGCGTCCAGCGCGCTGCACTTCGGGCGCTTCTTGTACTTCGAGTCCAGGCAGAGCATGGCGCGCAGGAAGCGCAGGGGGTGCACGACGTTGGAGTTGCCGCGCGGCGACGTCTCGGCGATGAGCACCTTGTCGTCGCCCTGGCCGGACTTCTTCAGCCCGCGGACGCCGGCGAGGTAGAGGTTGCGATAGATCGCCGGCGACGCGGCCTTGCCGCCGTCGGCGTACTGCGGGCGCAGGAACTGGGGCTGGTTGGGCTCGTTCCAGATCGCCCACGTGTCGACCTGGTCGCCGAACTTGCGCCCGACGGCGGTCACGAACGCGGCGAACGCCGACGGGCTCGGACGGGTCTTGTCGTCGCGCTTGTCCTGCGTCGCCCACACCGGCACCGGGCCGGAGATCGTCATGAGCACCGACCAGCCGCGCTCCTTGATCGCGGCCATCAGCGGCTCGTACTCGCCCCAGTCGTAGGCGCCGGGATCGGTCGGCTCGAAGTCCGGGCGCTCGGCCTCGTTCTGGCCGGGGGCGACCGACTTCCATGTGACGATGACGCGCACCGAGCGCACGCCGAAGGAGTTGATCTCCTGCAGCGCGCCGGGGCGCAGCTCGGCGTTCATGAGATCGCGCGGCGCCTCGAAGGTCAGCGACTGGGTGCGCGAGGCGCCCGCGGGCTGGGCGAGCACGAACACGAGCAGGAGGGTGAGCGGGAGGAGGAGTCGGGGCATTGAGGACTCCAACCAGCCTAGTGACGCAAGGTTGCGCCGCCCCGAGGCGCGGGCGAGGTGCTGCAACGGCGCCGAGACCGTCTAGCGTCCTCTGCCGATGGGTGCGCCGCCGGCCTCAGACGACGTCGTGACGACGCACGCGGCGGCGGCCGCCAACGCGCGCGAGCCGCTGCTCGTCCTCGAGCCGCTGCGCGCGTTCCTCGCCGGCCACGGCCTACTCGGCGCCGACGCCGGGGCCGGCGAGCTGCACGCCGCGCCGCTCGGCGAGGGTCACTCCAACGTCACGTTCCTCCTGCGCTGGGACGGCGCCGGCCGCGAGCTGGTGCTGCGCCGGCCGCCGCGCGGGCCGCTGCCGCCCAGCGCGCACGACGTCCTGCGCGAAGCGCGCCTGCTGCGCGCGCTGGAGGCGACCGCCGCGCGCGTGCCGCGGGTGCTGGCCGTCGGCGATGACCCGGCGCTGATCGGCGCGCCGTTCTACGTCATGGAGCGCGTCGCCGGGGATGTCGTCACCTCGACGGTTCCGCCCGCGCTCGACACGCCGCAGGGGCGCCGGCAGATCGGCGAGCAGCTCGTCGACGCGCTCGTCGAGGTCCACGACGTCGACTGGCGCGCGTGCGGCCTGGCGGACTTCTCGACCCGGCCCGAGGGCTACCTCGAGCGCCAGCTGCGGCGCTTCGGCGGGCTGTGGGAGCACAACCGCACGCGCGAGATCGCGGCCGTCGAGCGCGTCGCGGCGTGGCTGTCCGCGCACCTCCCGGCGTCGCCGGCGCCGACGATCGTGCACGGCGACTACCGCTTGGGCAACGTCATGCTCGCGCCCGCGGCGCCGGCGCGGGTGGCGGCGGTCTTCGACTGGGAGATGGCGACGATCGGCGACCCGCTGGCCGACGTCGGCTACCTCAGCGCGATGTGGGTGCAGAGCGACGACCCGCCGCTGGGGATGTTCGAGCTCTCCGGCGTGACCCGCGGCGAGGGATTTCCCACGCGCGCCGAGCTGGTGGCGCGCTACGAGCAGCGCAGCGGCCGCGCGGTGGGCGACATCCGCTGGTATCGCACGCTGGCGCTCTGGAAGGCCGTCGTGTTCATGGAGGGCAACTACCGCCGCGCGCTGGCCGGCAGCACCGACGACCCGTGGCTGCACGGCTTCGGCGAGGGCGTCGTGGCCCTCGCCGAGCGTGCCGAGCGCATGACGCTCGCAGACGACTAGACGAGCGGCCTATGCGGCCGCGGGGCCGTCCTCCTCGCCGTACTTCGGCTTGTCGCTGGCGGGCGCGCCGGTCTCGCCGTAGGTCGGCTCGCCTGAGGGGGCGCCGTCGGCCCCGGCGGGCGTACCCTGGCCACCGGCGGCCGGCTGCGTCGGCGGCGCGCCGGTCTCGCCGTACTGCGGCGTGTCGCTGGCGGGAGCGCCGGTCTCGCCGTACTGCGGCGTGGCGGCATCGTCCTTGGCCTTCTTGTCGGCCATCTTCTGCTTGGCCGTCTCGACGTGCCCGCTGAACTTGTCGCGAGCATCGTCGAGCTTCTCGCGCGTCTTGGGATCGTTCGCGATCGTCTTGGCCTTCGCGAGAAGGTCCTTGCCCTGCTGTGACTTCGCGAGCGTGCTGAGTTTGTTCATGAGGGACATGCCAACCAAGTTACCGCGTGCGGTCCTCCTCTATGCGCCGTTTCAGCTCGCCGCCGCGCCCGGCCGACACCGCGCGCGCCGCGCGCGACTCGTCGAGCGCGACGCCGCCGGCGGCCGCCAGCTCGAGCAGCTCCTGGCGCTCCTGGCCCTCACGCGCGCTGCGCAGAAACAGCCAGCCGAACAGGCAGATCGTGAGGATCGAGCCCTCGACCATCATCGTCGAGCCCGCGATGACCTGGTCGGTGTGCGGCGAGATGTCGTGCGCCCGCTCGCCGGCCGCATAGACGTCGAAGAACACGTCGTTGCTCCAGACGAACACGTTGGCGAGCACCGTGGAGGTCAGGCGCACGACGACGATGTAGACGAGCTTGGCGAAGTTGCCGAACCACGCGGGCTTGGGCAGCGGACCGAGGAGCGCCATCCACATGTTGATGCCGAAGCCGACGAAGAGCATGTGCTGCAGCGCATGGATCGCCTCGTTGTTCACCGCCGCCTCGTGCGGTCCGACGAGATGCCAGAAGAACAGGTCCGCGGCCCACAGCCCGAACGCCGGGACCGGGTGCGCGAGGTGGCGCATCCAGCCCAGCGCCGTCGTGCGCAGCAGCGGCGCCAGCAGCGGCCCGGTCAGGCCGAGCACGAGCAGCAGCGCGCCGATGTCGGCGATCAGCAGGTGCTCGGCCATGTGCGCGGCGAACAGCTCGTCGGCGAGGGCGCCGAGCGGGGAGATCAGCGTCACGACGATGAGGCTCAGGCCGCCGAGGAAGCACGCCTGCCGCCAGCGGGGCACCGGCTTGCCGTTCTGTGCCAGCCGGCGCGCGCGCACGAGGTACATCACGCCGAATGCGAGCGCCGGCGCGATCTGCAGCGGCTCGACCGAGATCAGTGCGGTGGCCGTCGCGGGCATCAGGCAGAGGCTACGCCCAGGCGCGTCCTCGGCCCGTCGACGGTCGCCTCGCGCCGGCGACCCGGCCGGCGCCTACGTGCGCGGCTTGGAGAGCGCGGCGAACGCCACGAGATCCGGTGCCCGGCGCACGATCCCGAGCTTGCGCGCGTTGCCCTTGGCGAGGTTGATGGTGAACAGCCGCGAGCGGTCGGTCCCGGGGCGGTGGGCCAGCACGTAGGCCTTCCCGTCGCGAGCGGAGATGTCGAAGCCGAGCGGTCCGCTGAGGTTCACGCCGAGCGACCCGACCGTGGTCAGCACACCGTCGTTGGGTGGCGCCTGGATCGCGAGCGAGTCCTGGCGCGTGTCGAGGACATACAGCGTGGTGGTCGTCGCGCCGGCGACGCTGTTGGTGTACGCCGCCCCGATCGCCGACGGCGCCGAGCCCGCGTTGGGGTCGCCGTCCTTGTAGCGCAGCGCCCCGTCGGCGAACGCGACGGCCCCGGTGTCCGGGTGCAGGCGCAGGTTCTGTCCGCTGCCGGAGACGGCGCGAATGCGGTCGACGGTCGGGTTGAAGTCAAACCCGAACGCCGAGCCGGCCAGGGCGGGCATGAACGGGTCCGCACCGATCGGCGTGGCGATCGCGCGGGTGCGCTGCACGCCGTAGAGCCGGCTGCGGTTCGTCAGCGCGATCAGCTGCCGGTTGGCGGGCCGCACGTCGAGGCCGATGATCCGCTCACCCGCCGCGAGGCCGCTGACGGCCTTCGTGCGTGTCCACTTGTGCGGGCTGGCGCTGTCGAACGTGTACAGGCGGTTGCCCGCATCGGCGGCGACGAGCCGCTCGGCGAACGCGGCAGGCGCGCAGACGGCGGGCGCGGCGACGGCGGCGGCAGCAGCGGCCGCGGCGATGAGGACGGGACGGCGAAGCATCGGGCCTCCGGGATCGGTTGCCCTCGTTCTTCGTGGCTTCGCGGCGTTCGGTTCAACGAACGTCGGACGCTCACGCGCCCGCTGCGATCATCACCACCCCGGCCAGTGCCACGACCACGCCCGCGCGCTGCACGCCCTGCACGCGCTCGCCGAGCAGCACCGCGGCGAGCAGCACCGTGACCACCGGATACAGCGAGCTGGCGACGGCGACGCTCGACAGCTCGCCGATCGTCGACGCGTGGTTGTAGGCGGCGTTGGCGCCGAGGTCGAGCAGGCCGATGCCGGCCAGCGCCGCGACCGCTCCCAGGCTCGGCCGCACCGCCCCGCCGCGGCGCAGTGCCATCAGGGCGATGAGCGCGACGATCGGAAAGCCCATGACGCGTGAGAGCAGCAGCGTCCAGGCGACGTCGCCCTCCGAGCCGTGGCCCGCCAGCACGAAGTACGAGCCGAAGCCCAGGCCCGCGAGGATCGCCAAGCCGATGCTGAGCCGTTGCTCGCGCACGCCGATCGGCCCGCCGGGCGCCTCGCGCGATGCGAGCACGATCCCGACCACCGCGAGGGCCAGGCCGGCGGAGCGCAGCGCGCCCGGGTCGTCGCCGCCGATCAGGCCGACGATGACCGGCAGCGCGACGCCCGTCGCCGAGATCGGCGCGACGATGCTCATCGTGCCGATCGCCAGCGCGGTGTAGAAGGCGCCCAGCGCCATGACCCCGACGATCCCGGCGCCGAGACCGGCGAGCACGTACGACGACGATGGCGGCCCCTCGCCGCGGGCGCCCACGAACACGAGCATCACGAGCAGCGAGGACAGGTACATGCCCGCGAGCACGACCGGCACCGCGTAGGTGCGGCTCTTGAAGCCGCCGGCGTAGTCAGACAGCCCCCACAGCAGCGAGGTGGTCAGCGCGAACGCGATCGCGACCATCGGGGGCCCTCAGGCCGCGATCTTCGACTCGCCGGTCAGCGGCGCCGGCCGCGCCCGTAGAAGAGCCGCACCGCGCGGAACAGCAGCTTGGAGACCGCTGGGCGGTAGGGGAACATGTAGATGTCGTTCTTGAGGTGCACGCGGCTGATGAAGACCGACTGCTGCTTGGTGAACTTGCGGATCCCGGCGGCGCCGTGGCGGGTGCCCAGGCCCGATGCCTTCCAGCCGCCCATCGGCAGCTCGACGGCGACGTAGTTCAGCAGCGCGTCGTTGACGCAGACCGCCCCGGCCTGCATCCGCCGCGCGAGCCGCTCGGCGCGCCTGCGCTCTCCGAACACCGCGGCGCCAAGGCCGTACGGCGAGTCGTTGGCGAGCTCGAGCGCCTGCTCGGCGTCGGCGACCTTCATGATCGGCAGCGTCGGGCCGAAGGTCTCCTCGGTCATCGCCTTCATCGAGTGGTCGACGTCGACGAGCACCGTCGGCTCGAAGAACATCCCCTTGCCCGGGCGCCGCTTGCCGCCGGTGAGGGCGCGAGCGCCCTTGTCCAGCGCGTCGCGCACGTGCTCCTCGACGATCTGCAGCTGGCGCGGGAACGTGACCGCGCCGACCTCCGCCGTCGCGGGCCCGGTCGACTCGCCCTGGCGCAGCACGCCGACCTTGTCGACGACCTTCTGGACGAACTCGTCGTAGACCGGCTCCTCGACGTAGACGCGCTCGATCGAGATGCAGGTCTGGCCGCCGTTGAGCATCGAGTAGTAGACGGCGAGGTTGGCGGCGCGCTCGAGGTCGGCGTCGGAGAGCACGATCATGGGGTCCTTGCCGCCGAGCTCCAGCGCCACGGGCGTCAGCGTCTGCGCGGCGCGCGCCATGACCTTCTTGCCGGTCTCCGTGGAGCCGGTGAACATGATCATGTCGACGTGGTCGACGAGCGCGGCGCCGGTCTCGCCGCGGCCGGTCGCGACCTGGAAGACGCCGTCGGGCAGGCCGCTCTCGGCGAGCCCCTCGGCGAGCAGCAGCGACGTCAGCGGCGTGACCTCCGACGGCTTGAGGATCACGCTGTTGCCGGCCAGCAGCGCCGGGATGCAGTCGCCGAAGGAGTTCGTCAGCGGGTAGTTCCACGGGCCGATGACGCCGACCAGGCCCAGCGCCTCGTAGCGCGTGACGAGCTTCTTGCCGATGACGGCGAGCGTCGTGGCGCGAACCTTCTCGTCGGCGAGGAACTTCTCGGCGTGCTTGGCCCAGAAGGCGATCGCCCCGCCGATGTAGTTGATCTCCGCCATGTAGGCGTCCTCGTAGGTCTTGCCGGTCTCGGAGACGATCGTGCCGACGAGCCGCTCGGCGTTGTCCATGACCCACTTCTGCATGCGCTTCATGACCCGCGCGCGGGCGTCGAAGCCGAGCGCCTGCCAGCCGACCTGCGCGGAGCGGCCGATCGCGGCCAGCTCGGCGACGCGCTCGGCGGAGAGGTCGGCGACGTGGGCGATGATCTCGCCCGTGGCCGGGTTCTCGACGGCGATCTCGGCTCCGGTGCCGTGACCGTTCGTGCTCTGCGCGACGGTTGTGTCGATGCTGGCCATGTCTGCGTAGCTCCCTCGCGTCTCGACGTCGCGTCAAACCCTAGCTACTCGGGTGCGGCGTCAGGCGATGACGCCGGTCCCGGCGAGCACGAGCACGAGGACGCCCAGCCCGACGCGATAGGCGACGAAGACCGCCGTCGTGTGCGTCGTCAGGAAGCGCAGCAGGAACGCGATCGAGATGTAGCCGCTGACGAACGCCAGCAGCGTCGCGAGCGCGGTGGGGGCCAGGCCGACGCCGCCCTCCGCGCTGCCCGAGACGACGTCGCCGAGCTGATAGACGCCGCTGAGCACGACGGCCGGGACCGACAGCAGGAAGGAGAAGCGCGCCGCGGCGACGCGGTCGAGGCCGAGGAACAGGCCGGCGGTGATCGTGGCGCCCGAGCGCGAGACGCCGGGGACGAGCGCCAGCGCCTGGGCGAAGCCGATGACGATCGCGTCCTTGCGCGTGACGCTCGTCACGTCGCGCTCGCGCCGTGAGACCTTCTCGGCGACGAGCAGCAGCAGGCCGAGCAGGATGAGCGTCGTGCCGATCAGGTACAGGCTGCGCGCCCCGGTCTCGATCTGATCGGAGAACGCGAAGCCGAAGATCACGATCGGCACGGTGCCCCAGATGAGGTACCAGCCCATGCGCGCGTCGAGCTGCGAGCGCAGCGTGTCGTCGCGCAGCGAGGCCAGCCAGGCGCGGGCGATGCGGATCAGGTCGGCCCAGAAGTACAGGACGACGGCGGCCATCGTCCCGAGCTGGATGACGGCGGAGAAGGCGGCGCCGGGATCGTCCCAGCCGGCCATCGCCGGAACGATCCGCAGATGTCCGCTGCTGGAGATCGGCAGGAACTCGGTGAGCCCCTGGACGATCCCCAGGACGACGGCTTGGAAGAGGTCCAAGCCTCGGCGGAGCTAGGCGGCGGGTTCGGCGGGCTCGCCGAGGTCGATGTTCGCGATGTGGATCGGCTCGACCGGGCGGTCGGCGCCCTGCGTCGGCGAGTTCTCGATCCGGTCGACGACGTCCATCCCGTCGACGACCTCGCCGAAGACCGTGTGCTTGCCGTCGAGCCACGGGGCGGCGTCGGTCGTGACGATGAAGAACTGCGAGCCGTTCGTGTTCGGGCCCGAGTTCGCCATCGCGAGCGCGCCGCGCACGATCTTGTGGTCGTTGATCTCGTCGTCGAACTTGTAGCCGGCGTCGCCGGTGCCGGTGCCGTAGGGGCACCCGCCCTGGATCATGAAGTCCTTGATGATGCGGTGGAAGATCAGGCCGTTGTAGAAGCCCTCCCTCGCGAGCTTGCGAAAGTTCTCCACCGTCTCGGGCGCGTCATCGTCGAAGAGCTCGAAGATGATCACGCCCTCGGTCGTTCTCATGGCAGCAGCTGACATGCGGCGCAGCTTAGCCTGGATCCGGCTTTGCCCGTCGGCTTGACTAGGGCGTTCCGCGCAGCTTGACGTTGCTGATCGCGACGCGCGGGTCGTCGGGATCGGCCGGCGTCGTGAAATGCAGCAGCAACAGCTGGACCTTGGCGCCGTCGCCCTTGCCCTTGAGGAGGATCGGCTCGTCGTCGAGGACGAACTTCTTGTCGGTCAGGTGGATCCAGCGCTTGTCGATGACGTCCTCGGGCAGCTCCTTGGCGCTCTTGGCGCCGTAGACCTCGACCGTGAAGCCGTCGGTCGGCGAGTCCAGGCGCAGCGAGCGCAGCGCGTAGGGCTTGCCGAGGTCGATGACGAGGCCGGCGGCGATCGGCTGGCCGTCGGCGGGGACGGTGACGTCCCAGACGGTGTCGAGCTTGCTGTCGATCGCGAACGCGGCGGGCCCGAACTCGGCGCCGGCGCGCTTGGTCGGGTCGTAGGTCTGCGCGGCGTCCTTCTTGAAGTCGATCGAGACCGGAGTGCTGGCCGCCGTGGCCGTGCCGCTGTCGGCGGTCGAGCCGCTGTCGCTGCCCGTGCTGCCCGTGGCGCCGTTGCTCGCCGTGCCCGAGTCCGCCTGGGGGGCGGCCGGCGGCTGCGGCGTCGGGGTCGGGACGACCGGCGTGTTCTGCGGCGTCAGCGGAGGCTTGGTGGTGGGGATGACCGGCGTGCCGCCGGCGGGCGGCGAGGCCGGCGGGGTGACGCCGGGGCCGGTCACGCCGGGCTGGACGAGGGGTGTCGCGTCGGTCAGCGGGGACGGAGCCGGGACCTGCGCGGTGATCGGATCGCCGGAGCCGGCGGGCGGGGCGGCGGCCGTGCGCTCGGCGTCGCTCGTCAGCGCGGCGTACGTCGCGATCAGGGCGCAGCACAGCAGCAGCGTCGTCAGGCCGACGACCGTGAACGCGGCGCGCCAGCCGGGCTTGGCGCCGAGCCGCCCGGGCGCGGCCGTGCCGCACTCCAGGCACCAGTCCTGGCCGCGCTCCATCGCTGCGCCGCACGTCTCGCAGGCGAAGTCGGGAGCGGTCGCCGGCAGGGCGCCGTCGGGTGGTGGGGAGGCCGCCGCGGAAGGCGCTCCTCGGTCTCTCAGCTGCAACGCCACGTCAGGACAGGGTAACGCGCCCGCTCAGCGCGAGTTGCGCATGCGGCGATTCTCGGCGCGCGGCGCGCACCGGCGTCAGCTCCCGAGCGTGCCGGGGTCGGCCGGCACGTCGACGGCCTGCTCGCGCAACGCCGCGAGCGGCACGATCTCCAGCGCACGCTCGTGCGTGGAGGCGAGCACGACGTACGACGCGGCGCCCTGCTCGTAGGCGCGCAGCCAGTTGACCGCGGTCACGCACCAGCGGTCGCCGGGCACGAGGCCGGGGAAGCGGTACATCGGCATCGGTGTCGAGAGGTCGTTGCCGATGCTGCGCTGGTGCTCGAGGAACTCGGCCGTGACGACGGCGCAGATCGTGTGGCTGCCGAGATCCTCCGGGCCGGTGCTGCAGCAGCCGTCGCGAAAGAAGCCGGTCATCGGATCGGTGCCGCAGGGCTCCAGCGGCTCGCCCAGGACGTTGCGTTCGGCCATCGCACGCGACCTTAGCCTGTCGCCCCGACGGCCGCTGGGGCGGTGCGGCGGGCGCCTCAGACCTTCGCCGGCTCGACGCGGATCCGGCGCCCGCGCACGCGCTCGCCGTCGACCGCCGCGGCGATCCGCTCGGCCTCGGCCGCGGGCACCGAGAGGAACGCGAAGTGCTCGAGCACCTTGACGTCGCGCACGGCCTCGCCGTCGATCGACGCCGCGTGGGTGACGGCGCTGACGAGGTCGGCGACCTCGATGCCGGCGGCACGGCCGCCGGCGACGATGAGCTTGGCGTAGGCCTCGTCGCCGTTGCGCTTGATGTGCGGCTTGGTGTGACGGCGGGGCTTCTCGACGACCTCGATGACCGGAGCGGGCTCGATGTGCGCGCCGGCCTCCCACGGCGACACCTTGACGCCGGTGTGGCGCTCGATCGCCTCGAGCTCCTTCGCCTGCTTGGGCTCGACGAACGTGATCGCACGGCCCGCCCGGCCGACGCGGCCCGTGCGGCCGATGCGGTGCACGTAGACGTCGGGGGAGCGCGGCACGTCGAAGTTCACGACGTGCGTGACGGTCGAGATGTCCAGGCCGCGGGCGGCGACGTCGGTGGCGACGAGGATCGGCACGCGGCCGCCCTTGAAGCCGAGCATCACGCCGTCGCGCGAGCCCTGCGACATGTCGCCGTGCAGCGCCTTCACGTTGAAGCCGCGGTCCTTCATCTTCTTGTAGAGCTGGTCGGTGCGGATCTTCGTGCGCGCGAACACGATCGCCTGGTCGGGCTTCTCGGCCTCGAGCACCTCGACGAGCTTGTCGGCCTTGTCAGCCGTCTTGACCGTCAGCTGGAACTGCTCGACGGAGTCGACCGTGAGCGTCGCGGACTGCACCTTGACGTGCTCGGGGTCGTAGAGGTAGTTGTCGGCGAGGTTGCGGATCGGCGGCGGCATCGTCGCGCTGAACAGCGCGGTCTGGCGGCTGTTGGGCGTGAGGCGCAGGATCTTCTCGACGTCTTCGAGGAAGCCGAGGTCGAGCATCTCGTCGGCCTCGTCGAGCACGACGAAGCGGCAGTGGTCGAGCACGAGCGAGTGGCGGCCGATGAGGTCGAGCACGCGGCCGACGGTGCCGACGACGATGTGCCCGCCGGCCTTCAGCTGGGCCTGCTGGGTGCGGATCGGCGCGCCGCCGAAGACGGCGACGACGTCGGCGCCCTTGCGCGTCGCATAGGCGCGCAGCGCCTGCGTCACCTGGATGCACAGCTCCCGCGTCGGGGTGAGGACAAGCGCCTGCACCTCGGGCTCGGTCGGGTCGATGTACTCGATGATCGGCAGGCCGAAGGCGGCGGTCTTGCCGGACCCAGTCTGGGCCTGCCCGATGACGTCGCGGCCTTCGAGCATCGGCGGAATCGCCTGCTCCTGAATGGGACTGGGCTTCTCGTAGCCGACGTCCTCGAGTGCCTCTAGTGTGCTCTCTGCAAGTCCAAGATCGGCGAATGTGGTCACGCGCTCAGCTTAGTCGGTGCCGTGGAGGCTCCGATTGCGCCGATCAGCCGCCGAACTCGGCGATCACCTCGTAGAGCATCTTCAGCGAGGGGCGCCACTCCACGCGCGCCGCCGATGCCTTGACGGCCTCGATGTCGAGTATCCCCATCGCGCGGGCGCGGTGGAACGTCGCGCGCAGCTCCGCGCGCGACATCACCTCGGCGACGTCGACGAGCGTGCGCGCGATGGACGTGCAGGGGATCCCGTCGACGACGTCGAGATCGTCGGGGTGCAGCTCGGGGACACGGTGGATCACGACGCCGGGTGGCGGCGCCGGCTCAGACCGCGGATCGCCGGCGTAGCCGGGCACGGTCACGTGGATGGGCTCGTGGTCGTACATGGGGCCGATTCTGCGCGGCACCGTGTAACGGCTCAAGACGCGTTTGCAACAACTCTGTGGAGAACGTGCGGCGAAACTCACCCGCGCAGCCGGCCGCCCGCGACCGCCCGCACCGACGCCGCCTGCGCCTCGTCGGCGGCCAGCTCCTCCAGCCGCTGCGCCGCCAGCCGCACCCGGCCGTCGACGTGCACGGCGGCCATGCGACGCGTCTCGGCCTCGCAGTCCCACAGGCACTCGACCGCGACGTCGCCGCCGAACGTCGGATCCGACGCGGCCAGCGCCTCGACGATGTAGCGCCGGCCGTAGGAGTAGGGGATCTGCTCGTAGGCCTGCTGCAGCTCGACGAACGGACCGTGGATGCCGCTGCGCCCGAGCGACTGGGCGAGCGAGCAGATGACGTAGACGTCGCCCTCCAGGCCGGCGTCGAGCTCGCGCTCCAGCGCGCGGCGCGCCGGTGCGAGGTCCTGGTCCTCCGACCACGTCGCGAGCATGCCCGCGGCCTTGCGCCGCCGCGCCCAGTCGGTCGACGTCAGCCAGTCGTGCGCGAGCGCCCGGGTCTGCGAGAGCGGCATCGCCTCGAGCGCGAGCGCGATCGCGCCCTGCAGCTTGTTGCGCTCGGCCTTCGTGTGCTGCTCGGCGATCTCCAGCAGCTCGCGGCGTCCCTGCCGGCCGAGCGCGAGGATCGCGGCGCGGCGCATCGGCACGCCCGGGTCGTTCGCGGCGCGCAGCAGCTGCGCGACGTCCTCGGGCGCCGCGCGCGACGCGAGCTCGTCAGCGATCTGCGTCCAGCGCGAGTCCTCGGCGATCTGCAGCAGCTCGGCGGTGCCCATCTCGCGCGGGCGCGTGCGCGCGGGCATCGTTCGCTCGCGCGGCGTGCGTCGCTTGGAGGCTGGTGCCGGCGCTGCGGCACCGCCGCCGCCGGCGCCCTTCTGCTCGAGCGCGAACGCCCGCGCGATGCTGCGGTTCTCGACCGACCACATCGTCCACGGCCGCTCGCGCGGGTCCAGGCCGGCGAGGGCGTCGGCGAGCGCGTCGTCGCCGCCGAAGCGCTCGACGAGCACGGCGTCGAGACCGCCGACGACCTCCGGCCACGGCACCGCCGACTGCGGCGCGTCGTCGTACTCGCCGATGAGCTGGTCCAGCGCCCGCTGCCAGTAGCGCCCGTAGGCGACGTACTCGCGCAGCACGCGCCGGGCCTCGGCGTGCCCGCGGACGGCCATCCGGCCGAGCATGCCGAGCACGTCGTACGTCGTGTCGGGGATGTCCTCGTCGCTGTCGCGCAGCCACAGCTCCAGCGCGCCCGTGTGCAGCTGCAGATCCAGCGCGAGCGTCGCGTGGTACTCGTCGCGGTCGTCGAGCTGGCGGTCCCAGCGCGGGTCGTTGAAGACGCAGTGCATGAGCAGCGCGTGCGCGACGGTGCGGTCGGCGTCCAGCGCCCACAGGTAGCCGGACCCGAGGCCGCGCTGCAGCTTGCCGAGCGGGTCGGAGGCATCGGCGAGCGTCGGCACCGCGGGTCGCACCGGACGATCGTGGCAGGGATCGAGTGGGCGCGCGCGCGGCCATGGGGCGCGCATGGCGACGCCGGGTCTCGGGCACGCTGCCATGCATGCCGACCCGGCCAGCGTGGTATCGCCGCCGCGGCCCCGACGGTCCGTCGCCGCTGCAGCCCCTGCTCGACAGCGGCGCGCGCATCGCCAACCGCGTGATCCGCTCCGGCCCGGCGCCGACGGCGATCGCCGCAGCCGCCGTGCCGCTCACCGTCGGCCTGATCGCCGCGCGCAAGCGGACCGGCATGCATCCGGCGCTGACGCTCGTGCTCGGCTGCGCCCCGCCGCTGGGTCTGGCGATCGCCGTGCCGAAGGGGCGCCGGCGCTACGCCGCGGTCGCCGCGGGCTACCTGCACCTCTTCAAGCTCGGCTGGGAGCTACCCTACGACGAGCCCGAGAAGCTGCGCCGGCGCCTGTGGATCGACCAGCCGATCCGCTTCGACACCATCGTCGGCCTCGGCGTCCCGCCCGGCGTGCGGCTGCAGCGCGCCCTGCGCCGGCCGGGCGAGGTGACGCTGTTCGACAAGGCCGTGACCGTCGTCTACGGCTCCTGGTTCGTGCCGCACATCCTGCTCATGTACCTCATGGCGCGCCACGAGGAATTCGTGCCGCGGGCGGGCGCGCGGCTCGCGGCGGCCTACCACCTGACGTGCCCGTTCTACTTCTGGGCGCCCGAGGCGCCGCCGTGGTGGGCGTCGGAGAAGGCGGGCCGGATGGGCGGCGAGATCGAACGCGTCGCGCGGCTCGTCGTCTGCGACGTGCTCAAGCGCCCGCCGCCGCAGGAGGGCGGGGTGCCCGGCAACCCATGGGGCTCGATGCCCTCCGACCACGTCTCGTCGGCCGCGATCACCGCGATGGGCCTGTCGGAGGTCGGGCCGGTCTACGGAGTGATCGGCTGGACGTACGTCGCGGCGGCGTCGTTTGCGATCGTCTACCTCGGCGAGCACTACATTGCCGACATCGTCGTCGGCCTGGCGATCGCCGAGGTCGTGCGGCGCGCGGAGCCGCTGGCGGCGCCGTTCGTGCGGGCGGTGGCGCGGGCCGTGGAGTGAGGGTGTGTCGATTGCGTCGCGCTCCGCGCGAGGTATTCGACCCACCCCCGGATGTCGCGCTCGTCAGCCGGAGCTCACGACCCCCACCAGGTGGCCTTCGGGATCGGTGAACTGGCCGATCGTCGTGCCGGGCATGATCGTGTCGGGCCCCATCACGCGCGCGCCGCCGAGGCTCTCGGCCTGCGTGAGCGCCGCCTCGACATCGGGCACCTCGACGTAGAACGTCACGTGCCCGGCCATGCCCTCATAGCCCGCCACGCCGCCGCCGATCCCGACGCCGTCGGCGTTCGTGTTGCCCTCGCGCGCGACGATCCCGTACTGCATCGGGTTGCTCGCGTCGATCTCCCAGCCGAAGAGCTGCGAGTAGTAGCTGTGCAGCGCCGGGCCGTCGGCGCCGACGATCTCGAAGTGCACGACCGGCTGTCCCATGGTGATCTCCCTCCGGCGCCGCAGCGCCAACGCATGACGGTCAAGCGGATTCTCCGCCCCTATCGGCGCCCGCCCCGCGCCGAGTCCAGCCGGCGCCGGTCGCGCTTGGTCGGGCGCGTCCCCAGATCGGCGCCGGGCGGCGGTGACTGCAGCCGGCGAACCTCGGCCGCGGCCTGGCGCGCGGCGATGCTCTCCGCGGTCTCCTCGTAGAGCGTCTGGGCGACGGGCGCCGGGCCCCGCTTGTCGGACACCCCGCGCACGATGACGGTGCGCCGCGTCTGCCCGATCGTGATCCTCAGCTCGTCGCCGATCGCGACCTCCTTGGCCGCCTTGACGCGCGCGCCGCCGAGCTCGACGCGCCCGCCCTTCACGGCGTCGGCGGCGAGCGTGCGGGTCTTGAAGAAGCGCGCCGCCCAGAGCCACTTGTCGATCCGCACGCAGTCCACGACAGCGATGATCGCAGCCATATCCTGCGCGAGATGGCGATCGCCGCCGATTCCGACCTGAAGATCACCTATCCGCCCGACCTGCCGGTCAGCGCGCGCCGCGACGACCTGCTCGCCGCGATCGGCGCCAACCAGGTCGTCATCGTCGCCGGTGAGACCGGCTCGGGCAAGACGACCCAGCTGCCGAAGATCTGCCTCGAGCTCGGCCGCAGCTCGATCGCCCACACCCAGCCGCGGCGGATCGCCGCGCGCACCGTCGCGACGCGGATCGCCGAGGAGCTCGGCGTCGCGCTCGGCGGCGCGGTCGGCTACGCCGTGCGCTTCGACGACAAGACCAGCAGGAACACCCAGGTGCGGCTGGTCACCGACGGCCTCCTGCTGGCCGAGATCACGCGCGATCGCTTTCTCGAGCGCTACGACACGATCATCCTCGACGAGGCGCACGAGCGCAGCCTGAACATCGACTTCCTGCTGGGCTTCCTCAAGCGGCTGCTGCCGCGCCGCCCCGACCTCAAGCTCGTCATCACGAGCGCCACGATCGACACCGCCCGCTTCAGCGAGCACTTCGGCGGTGCGCCGGTCGTCGAGGTCTCCGGTCGCACGTATCCCGTCGAGGTCCGCTACCGCCCGGCCGCCGAGGAGGACGACCCCGTCGACGCGATCGGCGACGCCGTCGAGGAGCTGCTCGACGACGCACCGGGCGACGTGCTCGTGTTCCTCTCCGGCGAGCGCGAGATCCGCGACACCGCCGAGGCGCTCGCCGCCCGGCTGCCGAGCGAAGTCGGGGTCCTGCCGCTCTACGCGCGCCTGTCGCCGGCCGAGCAGCAGAAGGTCTTCAGCAGACATAGCGAGCGCCGCGTCGTTCTGGCGACGAACGTCGCCGAGACGTCGCTGACCGTGCCCGGCATCGGCGCGGTCGTCGATCCGGGGACCGCGCGGATCAGCCGCTACAGCGCGCGCCTGAAGGTCCAGCGGCTGCCGATCGAGCCGGTCTCCCAAGCGTCGGCCAACCAGCGCAAAGGCCGCTGCGGACGCACGTCGGACGGCATCTGCGTGCGGCTGTACTCCGAGGAGGACTTCCTCGAGCGCCCCGCCTTCACCGACCCCGAGATCCTGCGCACGAGCCTCGCGTCGGTGATCCTGCAGATGGCGGCGCTCGGGTTGGGCGAGGTGGAGGACTTCGGCTTCCTCGACCCGCCCGACCGCCGCCAGATCCGCGACGGCAAGGCCCTCCTGCACGAACTCGGCGCGCTCGATCCCGACGCGAAGGACCCGCGCAAGCGCCTGACCGCGCTCGGACGCAAGCTCGCCCAGCTCCCCGTCGACCCGCGCATCGGCCGGATGGTGCTCGAGGCCGACCGGGCCGCCTGCGCGGACGAGGTCGTCGTCATCGCCGCCGCGCTGTCGATCCAGGACCCGCGCATCCGGCCCGCCGAGAAGCGCGGCGAGGCCGACGAGCTGCACGCGCGCTTCGTCGACACCGACGCGCGCTCGGACTTCCTCGCCTACGTGAGCCTCTGGCGCCACCTGCGCGCGCGCCAGAAGGAGATGTCGCGCAACGGCTTTCGCAAGATGTGCCACGCCGAGTACCTGCACTACATGCGCGTGCGCGAGTGGCAGGACCTCGCCGGGCAGCTGCGCCAGGCCGCGCGCAACGTCGGCGTGACGATCAACGAGCAGCCGGCGGCGGCCGACGACGTGCACCGCGCGCTGCTGGCGGGCCTGCTCTCCCACGTCGGCCTGCGCAACGGCGCGTCGCGCGACTTCGACGGGGCGCGCGGGGCGCGCTTCACGCTGTCGCCGGGGTCGGCGCTGGCGCGCAAGCCGCCGGTGTGGGTGATGGTCGCCGAGCTCGTCGAGACCGCGCGCCTGTACGGCCACACCGCCGCGCAGATCCAGCCGCGCTGGATCGAGCCGCTGGCCGGGCACCTGCTCAAGCGCACGTACTCCGACCCGCACTGGGAGCGCAAGCGCGCGTCGGTCATGGCGGTCGAGCGCGCGACGCTGTACGGCGTGCCGGTGGTCGGTGCGCGGAAGGTCCCCTACGGGCCGATCGATCCGCAGCTCGCCCGCGCGCTGTTCATCCGCCACGCCCTCCTCGAGGGCGACTGGGTGACCGGCCATCGCTTCCTGCAGGACAACCGCGACCTGCTCGAGGAGGTCGCGGAGCTCGAGCACCGCGCGCGCCGGCGCGACATCGTCGCCACCGACGCCGAGCTGTACGACTTCTACGACGCGCGCGTCCCGGAGCACATCGTGTCGGGCGCGCACTTCGACCGCTGGTGGAAGGGCGTACAGCGCTCAGAGCCGCAGCTGCTGCGCTTCACGCGCGAGCTGCTCGTCGGCGACAAGGGGATCGACGAGTCCGCGCTGCCCGAGGTCTGGCGCCAGGGCGATCTGGAGCTCCGGCTGACCTACCGCTTCGAGCCCGGCGCCGAGGACGACGGGATCACCGTCCACGTCCCGCTGCACGCGCTGGAAGGATTGAAGTCCGCGGGCTTCGACTGGCTCGTCCCCGGTCTGCGCGAGGAGCTCGTCACCGCGCTCATCCGCGCGCTGCCGAAGGAGCTGCGCCGGCCGCTCGTGCCGATCCCCGAGACCGCCGCCGAGGTGGTGGCGGCGCTGCGCCCGCGCCGCGGGCCCCTCGTCGCCTCCGTCGCGCGCGAGATCGAGCGCGTTCGCGGCGTGCACGTCGAGCCGCACCAGTTCGACGGCGACCGGCTGCCGGCGTACCTGCGGGTGCGCTTCGCCGTGGAGGACGCGCAGGGCGAGCTGCTCGCCGCCGGGCCCGATCTCGAGGCGCTGCGCGAGCAGCTGCGCCCGCGTCTGCGCGCGCAGCTCGCGATGGCGACCGCGCCGTACGAGCGCAGCGGCCTGCGCGACTGGACGATCGGGACGCTGCCGCGCAGCATCGCGCTGCCGGACACGGGCGAGAGCGTTCGCGCCTACCCGGCGCTCGTCGACGAGGGCGACAGCGTCGCGGTCCGCGCCTTCGAGACCCCGGCTGCGCAGGCGGCTGCGATGCACGCGGGCACGCGCCGGCTGCTGCGCCTCCTCGTGCCCATGCCGCTGCGCACGATCCAGCGGGGCCTGCCCGGCGCGGCCGCGCTGACGCTCGCCGGCGCGCCGCACGGCGGCGCCTCCGCGGTGCTCGACGACGCGCTGAACGCCGCGTTGGACGAGCTGATCGCGGCGGGTGGCGGCCCGGCGTGGGACGAGGCCGGCTTCGCCGCGCTGCGCGCCTACGTCGCGCAGCGTCTCCCGGCGGCCACCCGCGTGATCGTGGCCGCGGCGGTCGACGTCCTCGACGCCGCCGCCGAGCTGCGCGCCCGCCTCGACGCGCTCTCCGCCGACCCCGCGCTGCAGCCGGCGCGCCTCGACGTCGCCGGCCAGCTCGGCGGGCTGATCCATCCCGGCTTCATCGCCGCCACCGGCAGCGGCCGCCTGCCCGACGTCGTGCGCTACCTGCGGGCCGCGGCGCGCCGCCTCGAGCGTCTCCCCGACGCCGTCGCCGCCGACCGCGACCGCATGAGGGCCATCGCCGAGCTCGAGCGCGAGTACCGCGCCCGCGGCGGTCGCGCCGCCGCGCCGGCCGTGCACTGGATGCTCCAGGAGCTGCGCGTCGCGCAGTTCGCGCAGGGCCTGGGCACGCGCGGGCCGGCGTCGGCCAAGCAGGTGCGGCGGGCGCTGCGCGAGGTCTGACCGTGGTGTGAGCGCCGTGCGCGTGCGCGCGCGCTATGTGAGAGCAAGCGCACACAGCGCATAGGCGCACCGGATTAGTGTCTGGTCGGTAGCGGCTGGCGAGTGCCGGCCGGGTGGTCGAGGGGGTGTTCGAGATGAAGTCCGCATGGTGCCTGGCGTCCTTGGTCGTAGCGTTCGTGGTGACGCCGGTGGCGGTGGCCCAGCAGCCCGCTGATCCGCCGCCGGAGGCCGTGCCCGGCGAGTACGTGGTCGCCTTCGAGCCCGGCGCGGACAAGCAGAAGGCCGTCAAGGACCATGGCGGCAGGATCAAGGACTCCAACGCGGCGCTCGACGTGCACACCGTCGAGTTCGACGACAAGAAGGCCGACAAGGGCGCGAAGCTCAAGCAGGACAAGCGCGTGCGCTCCGTCGAGCCGAACTACCTGTACCACGCGACGCTCACCCCCAACGACCCGGGCTACGGGCAGCAGTGGGCGTGGCCGAAGATCGGCGCCCCCGCCGCCTGGGACGCGACGCTCGGTACGAGCCCCACGCGGATCGCGGTCATCGACACCAGCGTCCAGCGCACGCATCCCGACCTCGACGCGAAGATCGTGCCCGGCTATGACTGGGTCTCGGCCGACACCGCGCCCGACGACGGCAACGGCCACGGCACGCACGTCGCCGGCAGCGCCGCGGCCGAGACGAACAACGCGACCGGCGGCGCCGGCATGTGCCCCAACTGCGCGGTCATGCCGCTGCGTGTGCTCAACAACAGCGGCAGCGGCACGCTCGCCAACGTCGCCAGCGCGATCACGTACGCCGCCGACAACGGCGCGAAGGTCATCAACATGAGCCTCGGCGGGCCGGGCAGCTCGACGTTGCAGAACGCCGTGAACTACGCCGCCGGCCAGGGTGTCTTCCTGGCGTGCGCCGCGGGCAACTCCAACACGTCGAGCACGACCAACTCGTATCCCGGCGCCTACCCCAACTGCTTCGCGGTCGCCTCGACGACGAGCACCGACGCGCGCTCGTCGTTCTCGAACTACGGCACGTGGGTCGAGGTCGCCGCGCCCGGATCGTCGATCTACTCCACGTGGCTGAACTCCGGCTACAACACGATCAGCGGCACCTCGATGGCGACGCCGCACGTTGCGGGCCTCGGCGGGCTGCTCGCGTCGCAGGGGCTCACCGCCACGCAGATCCGCGACCGCATCTGCACGACCGCGGCGAAGATCACCGGCACCGGCACGCTGGGACCTGCGGTCGCATCAACGCGCCGCCGCCGTCGGCGGCTCGTCCCCGCCGCCCCCGCCGCCGCCACCGCCCGGCAGCGAGAAGATCGTCAACGGCGGCTTCGAGTCCGGGACCTCGCCGTGGGTGCAGAGCTCCAGCGGCGGCTACGCGCTCATCACCACGACACGCCCGCACGCCGGCGCCTGGGGGGTCTACCTCGGCGGCTACAACAACGCGACCGAGTCGATCTCCCAGCAGATCACCGTTCCGACCAACGGCACGCTGACCTACTGGTGGTACATGACGACGACGGAGTCCGGCAGCACCGTCTGGGATCGCCTGCGCGTCCGCGTGCTGGGCCCGACCGGCACCGTGCTGGCCACGCCGCGCACGTGGTCCAACGCCTCCGGCGCGGGCGTCTGGCGCCAGGACACCATCAGCCTCGCCGCCTACGCGGGGCAGGCGGTCAAGGTCGACTTCAACGCCACGACCGACGGCTCGCTGGCGTCGTCGTTCTTCGTCGACGACGTCAGCGTGAAGTAACGGCAGGGGTGGCCGTCAGCGCGCGCGGGGCGTAGCGTGCGCTGGCGATGCCGTGCCTCTCCCTGCTCCTCGCCCTCATCTCGCCGCCCACGGCGGCACGGCGCGCGCGCGGCTGACCGCGCGCGCCCGCCGCCGGTCAAGCCCTACGTCGCCGCAGCGGCCGCGCAGTCGGCGTGCCCGCAGTGGCACACGTGGCCCTCCTCGTCGCCGTGGCCGGCGTGCTCCTTGCAGTGGTCCGAGCAGAAGCCGTCCTCGCGCGCAGCGCACGTGCAGCCGGCTCCTCCACAGGTTTCCTCAGCCATGACTCGCTCCCCTCGAAACTCGCCGTTGCAGTTCTGAGGGCCGACCTACCCTCCTGTCGCCAAACGACACCGTTCATGCGGTCGCTTCACAGATCGCGGCGCGGGGTAGGTGCGCATCGACACAAGCCCAAGACGAACGGGGGAAGCCATGTCGACACCGCCAGAACGCGTCGATTGGAACGCGGTCGAGCAATCGCCTGAGTTCCAGGAGCTGGTCGCCGCACGCCGCCGCTTCGTGCTGCCGGCGACGATCTTCTTTCTCGCCTGGTACACCGGCTTCATCCTGCTGACGGGCTATGCGCCCGACTTCATGGCCGAGTCCGTCTACGAGGGCCTGACGGTCGGCTACTGCCTCGCGCTGACGCAGTTCGTCATGGTCTTCGCGCTCGGCTACATGTACCTGCGCCGCGCCGACCGCGTCTATGACCCGCTCGCCGCAGCGGTCGTCCAGAAGGCGCTCGGCACAGCGTCGCCACCGCCGCCGACGACGCCCGGCGCGGGCGCGCCGCCCGCCGACCCGGGGGCGCCGCGATGACCGTCATCGCCGCCGACGTCAACGTCGAAGCCCTCGTCATCTTCGCGATCGTCCTGTCGATCACGCTCGTCGTCACCTACTGGGCGTCGAAGCGCATGACCGGCGCCAACGTCTTCTGGGCCGCGGGCCGCTCGATCAGCGGCTTTCAGAACGGCCTCGCCATCTCCGGCGACTACCTCTCCGCCGCGTCGTTTCTCGGCATCGCCGGGCTGATCTTCCTCTTCGGCTTCGACGGCTTCCTGTACTCCGTCGGCTTCCTCGTCGCGTTCCTCACGGTGATGTTCCTGCTCGCCGAGCGGATGCGAAACGCCGGCAAGTACACGATCGCCGACGTGCTCTCCTTCCGCCTCCGAGAGCGCCCGGCCCGCGTCGCCGCCGCGCTCGGAACGCTGAGCGTCGCGGCCTTCTACCTCATCGCGCAGATGGTCGGCGCGGGCGTGCTCATCCAGGCGCTCGTCGGCATCGACTTCTCGCTCGCCGTGCTGATCACCGGGGTGATGATGCTCTGCTACGTCATCTTCGGCGGGATGCTCGCGACGACGTGGGTGCAGATCATCAAGGCCGTCCTGCTGATGATCGCGATCTTCGTGATGTCGCTCTTCGTGCTCGAGCGCGTCGGCTTCAACCCGATCGAGCTGTTCAACCGCGCCGCCGAGAACACGACCGACGCGTCGACGTTCTCGCTCGGCCCGGGCACGTTCCTGGCCAGCCCGATCGACACCCTGTCGCTCGGCGTCGCGCTCGTCCTGGGGACCGCGGGCCTGCCGCACATCCTCATGCGCTTCTTCACGGTGCCCGACTCGAAGGCGGCGCGCTCGTCGGTCGTCTACGCGATGTTCATCATCGGCGTCTTCTACGTGCTGACGACGTTCGTCGGCTTCGGCGCCCGCGCGCTGCTCGGCGAGGGCGGCGTCGCCGCGGCCGGCACGGGCGGCAACCTCGCCGCACCGAACCTCGCGCAGTTCCTCGGCGGCGGCGAGGGCACCTTCGGCGGCGACCTGTTCCTGGCGGTCGTGGCCGCGGTGGCGTTCGCGACGATCCTCGCGGTCGTCGCGGGGCTCGTGCTGTCCGCCTCGGGCGCGGTGGCCCACGACATCTGGTCCAACGTCATCCGCAAGGGCCACGAGTCCGAGCACGAGGAGGTGCTGGTGGCACGCATCGCCGCAGCCTCGATCGGCGGCCTGGCGATCGCCATCGCGATCATCGGCGGGGAGGGGCTGAACGTGTCGTTCATGGTCGGCCTCGCGTTCGCCGTGGCGGCGAGCGCGAACTTCCCGGCGCTGCTGCTCGCGCTCACCTGGCGGCGCTTCAACACCGCCGGCGCGGTGACCGGCGTGCTGTTCGGCGTGCTGAGCGCGATCATCCTCGTGATCATCTCGCCGAAGGTCTGGCCGGGCCCGGACGCCGAGGGCGGCGCACTGTCGTTCTACGACCTCGCCAACCCCGGGATCATCTCGATCCCGCTCGGGTTCATCGGCTGCTACCTGGGCACGATGCTGTCCACCGAGCGGGGCAACGAGCGCGAGTTCGCCGAGTTGCGCGTGCGCTCCGAGACCGGATTGGGGGCCGAGAAGGGCGGCGCGCTGGGCTGACGAAAAAGAGTCGGAGGAGGGCTCAAGTCCCGGCGCGCGCCCGCCGATAGGAACCTCGAAAGGAACCTCCCTCTCCTCTCGAACAGTCTCCTCCAACCCCTACCCCTCAGTACCGCTTCCCCCAAGTAGTCCTCCTCCTCCGAAGCGAAGGCCCGCGACCCACGCGGGCCTTCGTGGGTTAAGCCAGGCTAGGGCGCCGGACTACAATCGCGGCGTGCCGCTCTACGTCTACAAGCGCGAGGACGGATCCATCGTCGAGATCCAGCACTCGATCCACGACGACGCGCTCACCGTCTGCCCCGAGACGGGCCAGAAGATGGAGCGCGTCCTGCAGGCGTTCGGCTCAGCGCAGCTGCCCAATCGCTTCTACAGCGAGGGCATGACGCGCAAGGGCACCTGGCCGTAGCCGCCGCGCCGGCGCTCAGCGAAACGGGTTCAGCCGCCGCCGCACGGGCGAGTGGCGGAAGTTCACCTGGCTGAGCGCGGCGTTGACGCCCACGATGCCGACCTCGGCGGCGATCGTCGCCACGCCGAGGACGTTGAGCCGCTGCTTGCGCCGCCGCGCGGAGTCCGAGGCGGACGGCGCGGTGTGGTCGCCGTCCTCCAGTGGCACGGCGCCGTGGGGCGCCTCGTGCGAGAAGCGGATCCCCTCGATGGCGGTCGCCACGCCGGTCACGACGAGCGTGCCGACGAGCGCGTCCTTCGTGCGCGCAAGCGCGCGCTCGCGACGATCGAGGTTGCGGTTGCGCACTTCGCCGGCGCGGGCGCCGAGCCAGCCGGCGGTCACGGCCGCCAGGCCGGCGCCGTTGACCGCGCCGTAGCGCCGCCACGCGGCGTTGACGACCTCGCCGCGTTCGCGCGGCTCGCTGATCGCGCTCACCGCGGGATGAAGCGCCATGCGTCCGAAGAGCTGTCCGCCGAGCAGGCTGGCCAGGCCGAGGTCGCTGATCGCGCGGCCAACGCCGCTGACGGTGTCCGTGGAGGGCTGCAGAACGTTGGGCATGAGATCGGGTTCTCCCGCGCTCAGCCCCTCCAAACCCGCTCTGGGCGGCGCCCGGCGCGCCTACGCCGTCGGGTCGAGCGTGACCTTGCCGGTCGTCCGCCGGGCGGCGAGATCGGTCTGCGCCTGCGCGGCCTGCCCAAGCGGATAGGCGGGACCGGTCACGACGCGCAGCTCGCCGCCGGCGACACGCTCGAAGAGGTCGGCGAGCGCGTCGTCGACCATCGCGGGGCGGCCCAGGCAGTGGGCCATCCAGAAGCCGACGACGGCGCGCGAGCCGCGCATGAGCGAGCCACTGCGGACCGTGTTGCCCTCGCCCGATGCGATCCCATAGACCACGAGCCGGCCGAACGGGGCCAGCGCCGCCAGCGACGCGTCGAACACCGCGCCGCCCGCCATCTCGAAGACGACGTCGACGGGCTCGCCGAGATTGGCCTCCACGAGACGCTCGGTCAGATCCTCGGCCGCGCCGTCGACGGCGACGTCGGCGCCGAGCTCGAGCGCGAGGTCGCGCTTGTCCTGCGTGGAGGCGGTGGCGATGACGCGGCCGGCGGCGGCGAGCGGCTTGCCGAGCTGGACGGCGAGCGAGCCGACGCCACCCGCGGCGGCATGCACGACGACGCTCTCGCCGGGGGCAACCCGCCCGCTCGTGCGGTACAGGTGCCAGGCGGTCAGCCCCTGCAGCACGAGCGCCAGCGCGGTCTCGTCGGAGACCCCGTCGGGGATCGGGAACGTCAGCGCGCCGGGCGCGACCGCGTACTCGGCGTAACCGCCCGCGCCCAGCAGCGCGACGACGCGCTCGCCGGTGTCCTCGCGCACGCCCGCGACCTCCGAGCCGGGCACGAACGGCAGCTCGTCCTTGGCGAGGTAGGTGTTCGTGCGCCGGTGCGTGTCGGCGAAGTTCAGCCCGGCGCGCGTGACGCGGACGAGCACCTCGCCGGGCGCCGGCTCGGGGACCGGCAGCTCGACGACCTCGAGCACCTCGGGCCCGCCGTACTCGGAGATCTGAATCGCTCGCATTGCGGCGAGGCTACCCGCGGTCAGGAAATCCACCATCTCGCGGGTGGGCCTCGCGCAGACGTTGGACCCACTAAGGTCGCCCGCCATGAGCCTCACTGTTGTCGGATCGATCGCGTTCGACGCCGTACAGACACCGCACGGCGGACGCGAGCGCATGCTCGGCGGTGCCGCCACCCACTTCTCGCTGGCCGCGTCGTTCTTCGACGAGGTGCGCGTCGTCGGTCCCGTCGGCGACGACTTCGGCGACGAGGAGTACGCCGTCCTGCACGGCCGCGACGTGATCACCGACGACATCGAGCGCGTCGCCGGCGGCAAGACGTTCTTCTGGAAGGGCGTCTACCGCGAGAACATGAACGCGCGCGACACGCTCGAAACCGACCTCAACGTCTTCGAGCACTTCGACCCAAAGCTCTCGCAGGCCTCGCAGGACTGCGACGTCCTGTTTCTCGCGAACATCTTCCCCGCGCTGCAGCTCAACGTCCGCCGCCAGTGCGAGCCCGCGAAGTTCGTCGCGCTGGACTCGATGGACCTCTGGATCAACATCGCCCGCGATGCGCTGGTTGCCGCGATCTCCGAGGTCGACTGCGTGATCCTCAACGACTCCGAGGTCGAGCTCTTCACCGGCGAGCGCGAGGTCGTCGCCGGCGCCCGCAAGATCATGCAGCACGGACCCTCCTCGATGGTCGTCAAGCTCGGCAAGTACGGCGCCGCGCTCGTCACGCACGAGGATTCGTTCTGGATCCCGGCGTTCCCCGTCGAGTTCGTGGCCGATCCGACGGGGGCGGGCGACTCGTTCGCCGGCGGCTTCGTCGGCTGCGTCGCCGCGCACGGCGGTGACGCGTCGCCGGAGGTGCTCAAGCTCGCGATGGCCTACGGCACCGCGATCGCGTCCTACAACGTCGAGGAGTTCGGCACCGAGCGCGTCGCGCGGCTGACCGGTCCGGAGATCGTCGAGCGCGTGCACGAGCTCAAGCGCATCACCTCGTTCGCGACGCCCGACGTCGCGCTGAGGGACTGACCCGAAACGACAGCGGGGCCCTGTTCGGGCCCCGCCGCTGCGCGCTTCTGTGGTGCGTACGGCGGGCTACTTGATGAAGCCGGTGTCGCCGACGGCCTTGAGGATCGTCTTCTCCGACTTGCGCTTGTCGAAGGTCCGCGGGGCCGGCACGGCGCCGTTGATGAAGCGGATCCAGGCGGCGTGGCGCGCCTCGACGGTCGCGATCGTTCCCGCGGCCGCGAGCGTGCCCTTCACGAAGATGTTGCCGACCTGGCCGAGATAGGCGTTGACGCCCGTGTCCTCGAGCACCTGGGCCGTGGCGGCGAACGTCGCCGTGTCGGTCACCGCGTTGCCGAAGTCGAACGTCGGCGACTTGATCGCCTTCGAGCCGAGCGCGCCCTTGAGGAAGTCGACGTGCTTGCGCTCGTGGACGGCGACGACCTCGGCGAACTGCTTGAGCGCCGCGTCGGAGCCATAGGCCCGGTTGGCGACGGCCTGCTCGTAGAAGGCGGCCTCGAGGAACTCGAGCGTCAGCGCGTAGTTGAGGATCTTGACGTCGTTGGCGGCCGACTTGCGCCTCGTCGAGATGGCGGCCTCGGCGCTGCTGAGGATCCCGCTGAACATCGCGCTGCCGACGAGCAGCCCGCCGCCCGCGAGCGCGCCCTTCTTGAGGAAGTCGCTGCGATCGAGACCGGCGGACTCGGCGGCTTCGCGGATGGCGCCGTCGGCGTCGACCGTGGCAAGGTTCAGATCGGACAAGGGAGGTCTCCTGGTGAGGTGATCCGGCGGGTGGCCCTTCTTGCCCGGGTAACGGGTCGACCCTCCGTTCGCGGATCACAGCTTGGCGCGCCGAATCGCACCCGTACTTGCACATGTGGGTACGCTCACGACAGGCATGAGCGCGACCTTCATCTTCCTCATGGTGTTCCTGAAGCTCCCGATCTTCGCCCTCTTCTACATCGTGTGGTGGGCGATTCACGCCAAGCCGGAGCCGGAGCCGGTCACCGGCGAGGACGGCGGCACGAAGGTCCCTCCCAGCCCGCGCCCGCGCCATCCGCACCCGCGTCCGGCGCTGCCGCGCAACCCGCGCCGCGGCCCGCACGGCGCGCAGCGCGTTCCGGCGCCGGCCCGCTCGCGGACCGTGCTCGCCCGCGCCCGCTCCGTCGAGCACCACCACTAGGACGCTTGATCGCGCGGCCGGTGCCGGTCGTGGGATCAGCCGTCTAGTCTCAAGGGCGCGATGAGCGCCCCGAGCTCCGTCCTGTCCGACGGCACGATCCTGCGGCTCGTCGAGGCGGGCACGATCGCCATCGAGCCGTGGGACCCGGCGATGGTCCAGCCCGCGAGCGTGGACCTGCGCCTGGGCAACACGTTTCGCGTCTTTCACAACCACCGCACGGCGGCGATCGACCTCGCCGCCCCGCCGCAGAACCTCACCGAGCAGATCACGATCGGCGACGACGAGCCGTTCGTCATCCACCCCGGCGAGTTCGTCCTCGGGCGCACCCTGGAGTGGGTCGAGCTGCCCGACGATGTCGTCGCGCGGATCGAGGGCAAGTCCTCGCTCGGCCGACTGGGGCTGATCGTGCACGCCACGGCGGGCTTCGTCGATCCGGGCTGGAAGGGCACGCTCACGCTGGAGATCACGAACCTCACGCGGGTGCCGATCAAGCTGTGGGCGACCAAGCCGATCGCCCAGCTGTCGTTCATGACGCTCGACGCGCCCGCCCTGCGTCCCTACGGCCACCCCGAGCTCGGCAGCCACTACCACGGCCAGGTCGAGGCGACCGAGAGCCGCTACGAGGGCGGCCCGGGCGCGTCGCGCACCAGCCCGGGGCGGGCGGGATAGTTTTCAGATACGCTCGCCGCCGCCGATGAGCCTGACCTTGAGCACGATCCTCGCCGCCGCCGAGCACGCCGCCGGAGCCACCTCCGAGGAGCACGCCGGCGGGGAGGAGCACAAGTCCGAGACGCCGTTCTTCGTCATGGGCGCGATCCTCGTCGCATTCGCGATCGCCACCAGCGTCTTCGGCTTCAAGAAGCCCGACTTCCCGGGCACCGCGAGGGCCGCCCGCGGCGTGATGGCCCTCAGCGCCACCCTCGTCGCGGCCACGCTCTTCAGCGCCGTGTATGTCGCCATCTGACGTAGACGACGGCGACCACGCGATCTCCTACAAGGTCCTCGAGCGAGGGACCGCGGTCGTCGACTGCGACGGCGCCGACATCGGCGCCGTGCGCGAGGTTCTCGAGAACGAGGCCGAGCACATCTTCGACGGCCTCGTGCTCGACACGGCGGCCGGGCAGCGCTTCGTCGACGCGCCAGAGGTGGCCCGCATCACCCCCCGAAAGGTCGTGCTGACGCTCGACGCCGAGGGTGTCGCCGCGCTGCCCGAGAAGGATCCCGCCGGGGGTCCACGGTTTCGCGCGAACGCGCGCGGGGGAAAGCTCAGCCGATTCCTCGGAGGCGGCTGGAAACGCGAATGATTCTCGCGTAGCAGGAAGTTCACACGATGTTCGTGCTTTGAACGGTCGCCTGGGGTGCATAATCGGAGAGAGATGAGTTCAAAGGAAGACACCACGACCAGCACTGCCAGCGGCCCCGAGAGCAACGGGGCGGACGCGGCGACCGGCGAGGACACGCTGAGCGTCGTCGACAACCGCACCGGCCGCAGCTACGAGATCCCGATCATCGACGGCACCGTCCGCGCGCTCGACTTCCGCGCGATCCGCGTGTCGGAGGACGACTTCGGCCTCATGACCTACGACCCGGCCTTCATGAACACCGCCTCCTGTCGTTCCTCGATCACCTACCTCGACGGGACCAACGGCGTCCTGGAGTACCGGGGCTATCCGATCGAGCAGCTGGCCGAGAAGTCGACGTACCTCGAGGTCGCCTACCTGCTCGTCTACGGCGAACTGCCGACCGCCGCCCAGCTGGCCGACTGGCAGCACAAGATCACGATCCACACGTTCGTGCACGAGAACATCAAGGAGTTCATGGGCGGCTTTCGCCATGACGCTCACCCGATGGGGATGCTGCTCGGCGCGACCGGCGCGCTGTCGACCTTCTATCCGGACGCGATCGACATCGACGACGTCGAGAACCGCGACATCCAGACGGTCCGGCTGATCTCCAAGATGCCGACGCTGGCCGCCTTCGCCTACCGCCACGTGCAGGGCCAGCCGTACGTCTATCCCGACAACGACCTCGCGTACTCGGGCAACTTCCTGAACATGATGTACAAGATGACCGAGCTGAAGTACGAGCCCGATCCGCGCCTGGAACGGGCGCTCGACGTCCTGTTCATCCTGCACGCCGACCACGAGCAGAACTGCTCGACGAGCGCCGTGCGCTCGATCGGCTCGGCCAAGCCCGATCCCTACTCGGCGGTCGCCGGCGGCATCGCCGCGCTCTACGGCCCGCTGCACGGCGGCGCCAACGAGTCCGTGCTGCGGATGCTGCGGCGCATCAAGCACCGCGACAACATCCCGGACTTCGTCAAGGGCGTGAAGGAGGGCAAGCAGCGCCTGATGGGCTTCGGCCACCGCGTCTACAAGAACTACGACCCGCGCGCGACGATCATCAAGAAGGCCGCCGAGGACGTCTTCGAGGTCACCGGCCGCAACCCGCTGCTCGACCTCGCGCTCGAGCTCGAGCAGATCGCGCTGGAGGACGACTACTTCATCGAGCGCAAGCTCTATCCGAACGTCGACTTCTACTCCGGGCTCATCTACGAGGCGCTGCGAGCTGCCGGTCGCGATGTTCCCGGTGATGTTCGCGATCGGGCGCACGAGCGGCTGGATCGCCCAGTGGCGCGAGATGGTCGAGGATTCCGAGCAGAAGATCTCCCGCCCGCGGCAGATCTACACGGGCGAGCGCAACCGCGACTACGTGCCGATCGACCAGCGCTGACGCGCTCGTAAGGGCAGCGCGCCGGGCTACCATCGCCCGCCGATGCCGTACACCGTGACGATCCGCGTCGGACCGAAGATCACGCGCTCGCGCCATGACGCGCTGGGCGCGGCAATCGACGAGCTCGAGGTCCAGCTGACGACGCTCGGGCCCGCCGCGCGGCGCGAGACACGCAAGGCGCTGTCGCGCGAGTACGCGCCGCAGTCCCAGGTCTCGGCACGCGGCGAGCTGTCGGGGCCCTCGCGGCTGCGCCCGGCCGTGCGCGCCGGCGCCGACGTGCGCGGCGACGGCTCGATCGAGGTCTACGAGGGCAAGGTGCGCCGCGAGCTCATCGCGCCGCAGCGCGGGGAGCGCCCGTTCGACGCGCTGCGTCGTACGCTGGGGGCGTGAGCATGGACAAGGGGCGACTGACCCAGCAGACGGCGGACGAATGGATTCCCGTCGTCATGGAGTACATCGCGGTCATCGACCGCGGCGCCGCCGACCTCACGGCGATGTTCGGCTGGACCTGGGCGCAGGGCGAGGAGGAGGGCCTCGGCCCGATGTCCTACGTCGGCCTGGCCTACGACGGGCGCTCGCGCTACGCCCTGATCGCCTCGGACCTGCACCCCGAGCGCGGCGTCGCGCTCGAGGCGCCCCAGCGCGAGGACCCGGCGCAGGCGCGCACCGACTTCCTCGACGCGCTCGGCCTCGAAGCCGAGGTCTTCCTCTCGATCCGCGAGGGCGCGCACTGGTTCGAGCGCTGGGACGACTCCAAGCCGTTTCGGGTGCGCGACGGCGTCTGAGCCGACGCCCGCCCGGCCCCCGGCCGCCCGGGCCGGCGGGCGGGCAGGCAGGCGGAGATGGCGCCCCGTCCTCGTCAGCGGATGAGACGCAGCTCGAAGCTGACCGCGCTGCGGCTGTCGCGGATGTTCGCGCTGCCGCGCGCGCCCTCGTAGCGCCCGGTCCCGCCGGTGACGGCGACGACGAGCGGCGCATCCGGCTTGCCGTTGTCCAGCACGCCCTGCAGGGCGATCTGCCCGTCGCGCAGCACGAGCGTCGCGTTGACCTGCTCGGTCGTCGCCTCGCCCCGCCCGCCGGTGACCATGAAGGACTGGTGCATGCGCCCGACGATGGCGCCTGCGACGTCGCGCAGACGTGCGCTGCCGACGGCGAGATCGCCGGGTGACTCGGAGGGCCGGCGACGCGTCATCTTCGGGCCGATGTCGACGAGGCTCACCTTGGCCTCGCTGTGACGAAACTGCACGGTCAGCGACTCCGCGGCTCCGCTCTGGGCCGCCGAGCCCGGGACGAGGACCACGGCGGCGACCAGTGCCGCGGCGGACAGATGGCGAACGGATATCTCCGGGACATGGTGCGGATCCTCTCTGTCGTGGTCGTCGGCGCACCGTCGCAGTCGCGGACCGAGGCGTCATCGGCGGTGGTGTCGATCCTGCGGTCAGCCGCAAGGTTGAGGACGCCGCGCACGATCAACCCGCAGGTGTATGGCCGCCACGCGGGAGCGCCGCTACTGTCGCGACGTGCGGTGGTTGCGATCTCGAGAGCTCCCGTCGCTGCGGCTCACACGCGCGGCGGCCGACGCGCTCGTCGTCGCGCTGGTGCTCGTAGCGTTCGCGCTGGACGACCCGTGGCAGCGCAGCGCCGCCCCCGCGTGGCAATGGACCGTCGCCGCGCTGCTGACCGCTGCCGTGCTGCTCGTCAGGCGGCGCTATCCGCTCGCCGCACTGGCGGGCGTCCTGGCCCTGTGGTTCGCCGTCCACGCACCCGAGGCGATCGACGACCCGCCGTTTCAGTTCGTGGCGCTGCTCGTCTCGGTCTACGCGCTGGGAGCGCATGCGCCGCTGCGCGAGGGTCTGGCCGGACTGCTGCTGGCCGCGGCCGGCTTCTCGGCGATGAACCTCGCGCGCGGCGAGGAGATCACGGCCGCCGTCGCGGGGACGATCCAGTTCTCGGTGATCTTCGTCTTCGGCGTCCTGGTCGGCGGGGCGGCCGGCCGTGAGCGAGCGCTGCGCGAGCGCGCCGCGCGTCTGGAGGCCGAGCGCGACGAACAGGCGCAGACGGCGGTGGAGGGGGAGCGCCGACGCATCGCCCGCGACCTGCACGACTCCCTTGGCCATTCGATCAGCGCGAGCGTGCTGCAGGTCGCCGCCGTGCGGCGGCGGCTGCGGGAGGACCAGCACGTCGAGCGCGAGAGCCTGCTCGCGGTGGAGCGCGCGGGACGCGACGCGGTCACGGAGCTGCGGCGGATGCTCGGGATGCTCCGGCAGCCGCCGAGCCAGAAGCTCGAGCCGCTGCCCAGTTTGCGCCGTGTTGAGGAGCTGGCGCGGACGATCCGCGCGGCGGGCGTCCCCGTCGACGTCCACGTCGAGGGCGACCCGACCGACGTGCCGGCGGGGATCGACGTCGCCGGCTACAGGATCCTGCAGGAAGCGCTGACGAACGTGCTCAAGCACGCCGGCGAGGCGCGCGCGAGCGTGCGGGTCGCCTATGCGCCGGACGGCGTCATGCTCGAGGTCGCCGACGACGGCGCGGGCACCGCGAGCAACGGCAGCGACCGGGCCGGACACGGTCTCATCGGGATGAACGAGCGGGCAGCGCTCTACGGGGGCGAGCTCGCGGCGGGACCGCGCGAATCCGGCGGGTTCGTCGTCACGGCGCGCCTGCCGTACGCGCGGAGCGGCAGGTGAGAGCGCTGAGGATCGTGATCGCCGACGACGAGGCGATGGTCCGCCGCGGGCTGCGCATGCTCGTCGAGACCGAGCCCACCCTCGAGGTTGTCGGCGAGGCAGCCAACGGCCGCGAGGCCGTGCAGATGGCGGCTCGGGCGCGGCCGGATCTCGTGCTGATGGACATCCGGATGCCGGAGCTCGATGGGCTCAGCGCGGCGCGGCAGGTGCTTGCGCTGCCACACGCTCCGCGGGTCTTGATGCTGACGACGTTCGACGAGGACGAGAACGTCTACGAGGCGCTGCGCATCGGCACGAGCGGCTTCCTGCTGAAGGCCTCGCCGCCCGAGCAGCTGCTCGAGGCGATCAGGCTGGTTGGCTCGGGCAAGGCGCTGATCGACCCCGCGGTCACCCAGCGTGTGATCGACGCGTTCGCCCGCCAGCCGGGACTCCGGCCGCCGCCACCGGAGATCGACGAGCTCACGCCGCGCGAGCTCGAGGTGCTGCGGCTCGTCGCGCGAGGGCTCAACAACGCCGAGATCGCCGCCGAGCTCGTCGTCAGCGAGGCGACCGTCAAGACACACATGAACCGCCTGCTGATGAAGCTCGGCCTGCGCGATCGCACGCAGGCGGTCGTGCTGGCCTACGAAGCTCGGCTCGTGCACCCGGGCGGCGGCTGAGGTCCGCCCTCCCGTGGTCCTCAGCGCAGTGTGAGCTGCGCGCCGTACGGCCCTCGGCCGGTCAGGCAGGCCGCGCCGCAGCGCGCGGCGAGGTCGATCGTCTCCGGCAGGTCCATGCCGGCGCCCAGGCCGTAGGCCAGCGCCGCCGCGAACGAGTCGCCGCAGCCGTACGCGTCGACCGGCGGCCCGGGCAGCGGCGTGGCGCGCCACTCGCCCTCGCTCTCGCCGGTCCACGTGCCGCCGAGCGCGCCGCGCGTGCTGACCACCCAGCGCGGCGCGGGATCGAGCATGCCGGGCTCGTAGCGCTCGCCGGGGTCGCTGGCGCTGCGCACGAGCACGTCGAGCCGCGCGCCCGACTCGGCCAGGGCGCCCATCGCCCGCGGCGTGGCGACGAGGACCCGCGCCGCGCGCGCCGCGCGCACCGCGTCGGCGTCGCCGGCGGTGAGGTAGATCCCGTCGAGCTCGGCGAGCGCGTCCCACGGCAGCGGGTCGGCGCGCAGCGGGGCGATCCGCTCGCCGAGGACGGTGATCGTGCGCTCGCCGGCGTCGTCGAGGTAGGTGAAGCAGCGGCGCTGGGGGCTCGGGCGCGCCGCCGCGCGAACGTCGACGCCGAAGTGCTCGCGCAGCCGGCGTTCGGCAGCGGCCGCCGTGTCGTCGTTGCCCAGCGCGGTGAGAAACCGCGCCGACCCGGCCAGCCGGGCGAGCTGCACCGCTGCCACCGCGCCGCCGCCGGCCGGCTCGGCGAACGTCTCCCGGGCATGGACGATCTCGCCGGCCGTCGGCACCCGCTCGACGACCGCGAACTGCACCCACTCGACGTGTCCGACGACCCCGACGTGCACCCTCATGCCGCAGCCGGGATCGAGGCCCGCTCAGCCGCCGAGCGACTTCAGCCGGCCACCGGGCAGGCTCGGCTGGACCTGCGGGAAGCGCTGGCTCATACCCTCGAAGGGGACGTCCTCCTGCACGCGGCAGCCCGGCGTGTTCGTCGGCCCCTTCACGCCCACGTGGTTGCAGTCGAAGCTCGGCAGCGTGAACTTCTCGCCGTCGCGGGCGGCGTCGGGCCGGATGTAGGCGTTGCCGCGGTTGGTCTTCGTGCGCGTCAGGGCGGGGATCGACTCGGCGCCGGCCATGATGATCTGCGGCAGCACGTGGCCGTTGCTCTTCGAGCCGGCCGGCGCGGCGCGGATGCCGCCCAGGGTCGACGGCGCGATGGAGAGGAAGTCCGAGATCTTCGTCTGGTTGAACTCCAGGTAGCGCAGCAGCGGGTTGAGCTGCTGCAGGAACGGCCCGGTCGCGGCGAGCGTCGGGTCCAGGCCGCGCAGGATCCGCGACAGCGCGGGCAGGCCGTTGTCGCCGGCGCTGATCAGCGGGTCGATGTTCTCGAAGAGGTTCTCGAGATCGGGCGCGAGGCGGCGCAGCGAGACGAGCGTGGGCTGCAGGTCGTCGAGGACGGGGTCGAGGTCGCGGATCAGCGGCTCGGTGTTGACCGAGAACGTCCGCACGCGCGAGAGCGTGGTCTTCGTCTCGGCGAGGAACGTCGGGAGGATGCGGATCGAGTCGGCGAGCGCCTCGCGCCGTTCGGCGAGCTCGCCGAAGAGCTCGGTGTTGCGCTGCACGAAGGTCGTCAGCGCCTGCTCGTCGGCGCTGAGCTGCTCGAACGTCCGCCCGGTGTTGGCGACGAGGTCGCGCAGCGCCGCGCGGCGGTCGGAGAGCACGTCGACGACGTCCTCGGCGCTCTCGGCGAACCGCGGCAGGTTGCCGAGCGCGTCGTTGAGGTCACGGCCGCGCCCGGCGCCGGCCTTCGCCGCGCTCGCCTGCCACTGCCGGAACGTCGTGCGCGTCTCCTTGTCGAAGATCGAGAACAGCTCGTCGAACTCCACCGCCGCGCGGACCTGGCCGTCGCGCAGCCGGTCGCCCTCCTGCATGTCCGGCGCGCCGCGGCTGCCGGTCGTCACCTCGACGTACGTCTCGCCGAGCAGCGTCTTCTGGCGCAGGATGGCGCGCGCGTCGGACTTCATCGGCGCGTATTTCGAGTCGAGCTCGATCGTCGTCAGCAGCTTGCCGCCGCCCGGCGCGAGCTCCTTCTTGACGACCTTGCCGATCTTCACGCCGGCGGTCCGCACGTCGGCCTGGTCGGCGAGCGTCGCGGCGTCGGTGAAGGCGACCTGCACGCGGTAGCCCTGCGGCTTGAGCGGGATCGCGCCGCCGAAGGCCAGCCACAGGAACAGCAGCAGGCCGAAGCACGTCAGCGCGAAGCCCGCGATGACGATGATCTTGCCGGGTGTCGGGCCTTCGGTGTTCATCCGCCGTTGGCGCGCAGCGCGCGGTTGACGCTCAGCGAGCGTGTGGTCGGGTTCCTGCAGACGGTCGCCAGCAGCGGCGACAGGCCGAGGGCGAACTCGACCTGCGGGATGTCGTTGACGAGGCTCGTCAGCGTGGAGCAGGTGCCGGTCAGGAAGATCGGGCGCATCGGACCGTTGGCGTCGTCGACGCTCTGCAGGTTCGTCGTCTGGTGCGCGAGCCAGCCGAGCTGGAAGAGGTAGCCCTCGTCGCGGCCTGCCTTGTCCGGGGCCTCGCGGCCGTCCTTGTTGTGGCCGAGCATGTTCGTGAAGTCGTTGAGCACCTTGGCGCTGCGGTCGAGCTCGGGGAACGTGCGCGCCAGGCCGCGCGCCGCCGGCGCGAGATCCTTGACGAGCGGCACGGCGCGGCGGACGAAGGGCCGGATCTTCGTGCGCACGATCGGTGTCGCCTCGCGGGCGAACGGGCTGACCGCGGCGTTGACGTCCTCGAGCTCACGAACGGCGGGCAGCAGCGCCTTCGTCGTCGGGCCGAGCTCGTCGGCGAACGGCTTGACGGCGTTGAGCGTGGCCGTCGCCGTCTGCAGCGTCGGCGCCAGCTCGCCGGTCGCGTCGCGCAGGTTGTCGTCCTCGGAGGCGAAGGCGCGCAGGGTCGTCGAACCGGTCGACACGAGGCGCGAGAGATCCTCCGGGCGCTCGGCCAGCTCGCCGTTGATCTGCGCCAGCGACGTGACGAGGCGGCGCAGCGCGATGCGCTCCTTGGCGACCTCGCGGTTGACGCGGCCCAGGTCGCGCACCGTGGGGCCGTAGCGCTCGAGCGTGCGCGCGAGGTCGTCGCCCTTGCCGCGCAGCCCCTCGCCGGCGCCGTTGGCCAGCAGCGTGAGGTAGTCGCGGGTGCGCGCGTCGAGCTCGGAGAGGATCTCGTCGAGGTCGACGTCGGTCAGCGAGTTGGCGATCGGGATCGTGAAGCCCTCCTTCACCGGCGTCGGATCCTCGCCGGGGAAGACCTGCACGTACATGTCCTTCAGGCCCGTGCGCGGGCGCAGCGACGCCCTCGCGTCGCGGCGGATGAGCGTCTCGTACTCCTTCTTGATGTCCAGTCCGACGAGCGCCCGGCCGCCCTCGAGCTTCACGCTGCCGATGTCGCCGATCTCCACGCCCGCGACCTGGACGGTCTGGCCCTGGCCGGGCGTGACCGCCTGCGCGGTGTCGAGCTCGACGTTGATGCGCATCGGCGTGTCCTCGGCCAGCGGGAAGCGGAAGCGCTGGTTGTCGAGGATGTAGCCGCCGACGACGATCGCGATCACGATCAGCACGAGGATCGCGGTGAACGGGCCGAGGTTCTTGCGGATGACGCGGGTCACTTCGCGCCCACCCGTTTCAGCGCGCGGTTGAGCTGGGCGGTGAGCCCGTTGCGCGAGGCGATCTTGCGGATCTCGTCGACCGTGATCGCGCGGTCGAGCACCTTGAGGTCTGAGCCCTTGGCCTTCAGCTCGCGGCGCAGGACGGCGACGGCGGCGGTCTGCGCCTTGGCCTCGCGCTCGCGCGAGGCGGCGTTGTTCGTGTTGACGGTCGGCGGCGGGCCCTTGGGGATCGAGCGCAGATCCGGCGGCTCCTGCGTCTCGCAGGGCACGCCGGGCTCCAGCGGCGGGCGCTGGCGCATCGGCGGCGGGTTGTTGCCGACGATCGGCTCGGCGACGGTGCCGAACAGACCGTTGCCGATGTTCAGCGTCTCGGCGCCGCCCGCGCCCTGGACCTTGAAGTACGGCCCGTTGGCGTCGAACGAGCGGCTCTCGCCCGCCAGGCCCGGCAGGAACTTCGCCATGTCCTGGTAGACCGGGCCGTGCGTCGGGAACGCCTTGTCCTCGATCTTGTCGTCGCCGAACGGGACGATCACGTTCGTCGTGCAGCTCGACAGCTCGCGCAGCCGGCCGAGCACGGAGACGCCGGTCTTCGCGATCTGGGCCAGCGGCGGGGTCGCCGAGCGCAGGTTGCGCGCCAGCGTGCCGAGCTCGGACTCCTGCGTGAGCCCGCGCAGCTGCTTGATGAGCGGCAGCGTCGCGTCGACCGTCGGCCCGAGCGAGCGGATGCCGGGCCGTGCGTCACGGGCGAAGGCCTGGACGTCGGGGAACGCGGCGTTCAGCGAGTCCAGCGCCGGCGTCGCGGCGCGCAGCGTGCGCGGCAGCTCGCCGACGGCGGTCGTCAGCGCGTCCTCGCGGGCGGCCAGCGCGGCGGCGGTCGTGTTGAAGTCCGCGACGAGCGCGGCGAGCCGGCGCGGCTCGTTGATCGCCGCGGCGGTCGCCCCGGCGTCGCGCACGAAGTCGCCGAGGTCGCTCGGACGCTTGCCGAGCAGCGCCTCGGAGACGATCGCCGTGAACCTGTAGGCGGCGGGCTGGTAGCGCAGCGACTCGCTGAAGGCCTTGGCGCCGCCGAGGTCCTGGGCCTTGCCGACCTCGGTGAAGACCTGGCGCAGGTCGTTGCGGGTGTCGCTCTGCAGGGCGCTGAGGACCTGGTCGAACTGGACCGGGCTGCCGGTGCGCGCGACGGAGATCGTCTCGCCGTCGTCGAGCTCGCCGGCGCGCGCGGTGCCGGGTGTCAGCTCCACGAAGAAGTTGCCTTCCAGGAAGATCCGCGGGCGGATCTTCGCCGTCGCGTCGTCGTAGATCGGCAGGCCGTTGTCGCGGATCGCGAGCGTCAGCGTCGCCGACTGCGCGCCCGGGCGCGTCGCCTCGACGCTCGCCACCTCGCCGACCTGGACGCCGGCGATCCGCACCGGCGAGCCGGCGTTGATGCCGCTCGTGTCGCGGAAGGCGGCCTTGATCTCGTACGGGTTGTTGACGAACGGGACGTCCTTCGTGAAGCCGAGGTACGTCACGACGATCGCCAGGACGATCACGGCGATGCCGACGGCGAAGGCGCTGGGGCCGCGGCCTCGGTTCATGGGTCCACCCGCGGCGCGATGCCGCCCGCCTCGGGGGTGAAGGTCTGGCCCTCGGGGATGCGCGCGCGGCCCTTGAACGTGGGGCCCTGCGAGCCGGGCGTGCTCGGGTCAAGCACGATGTTCATGTTCGCCGGGAAGCCGGTCGCCAGGCGCTTGAGGTAGCCGCGCTGGCCGGCTTCGCAGTCGGCGTTGCCGTCCGGGTCGACCGCGGCGTTGTAGAGCTGGTCGTGGAACTCGACGGCGTCACCGAAGAGCGCCTTCTGGACCGGGTCGATGTGATCGGCGTGAGCGGGCTCGGTCGCCCCGAAGGACGCCAGCGAGTGCTCCTGCTCCAGCGGCGCGAGCTTGACCTGCACGCGCTGGACGGTGCCGGTCGCGTCCTCGTCGGAGATGTGGTCGGCGAGGAACGTCCAGAAGTACGTGAAGTAGTTGCAGACCGTCACGTGCGGCCCGACGTAGCGCAGCGTCGGGTTCAGCGTGCGCATCGTGTCGGTCAGGCCGGCGATCGTGATGTCGGTCGTCGGCGATTTGGCCAGGGAGCGCAGCGCGCGCAGCGTGCGCTCGAGGTCCTCGGTGAACTGCGGCGTGCGGCGCAGCACCGGCGTCCCGGCGGCGAGCGCGCGGTTGACGGCGGGCAGGCTCGCGCGCAGCTCGCGCGCCGTGCCCTGGACCTCGTCGGAGATGCCGGCCAGGCGGGTGAGGAACGGCCGCGTGTCCGGCAGCGAGTCGATGCCCTCCTGCAGGGTCGCCGGTGTGCGGGCGATCGTCTCGCGCAGTGCGGCCGGGTCGCGCGACAGCGCCTCGAACGTGTCGGCCATGCCGGTGAAGCCCTGCGCCAGCGTGTCCGACAGCGGGGCGAGGACGCGGGTCACGTCGGCGGTCTCGTCGAGCAGGCGCACGAGGCGCGTCTCGGGATCGGCCAGCGTGCGCATCACCGGCGGCAGGTCCCCGAGCAGCTGCGGCGTCGCGCCGAGCGTGCGGTTGATCGCCGCGCCGCGGCCGGCCAGCGCCGAGCCGAAGTAGTCGAGGTTGCGGTCGACGTTCTCGCGCGTGGGCTCGTCGAAGATCGAGAAGAAGTCGTCGAGCTCGGGGCCGACGGCGCCCGCGCGCGTGGCGATCGTGCTGCCCTCCGGCAGCGCCTCGTCGGACCGGCCGCGGACGAGCTCGACGTACTTCAGGCCGAGTGCCGAGCGTGGGCGGATGCGCACGGTCGAGTCGCGCGGGAACGGCGCGGCGGCCTTGTCGAGGCGCAGCGTGAGCTGCGCGCCGTTCTTGCGGCCCGGGATCGGATCGATCCTCGCGACCTGGCCGACGCGGAACCCGCCCTCGCGCACCTCGTTGCCGACGACGAGGCGGGCGGCGTTCGGCGTGTCGACCTTCAGCTCGAAGGCCGGGACGAACGGCAGGCCCTGGTTGGCCTGGTAGGCCAGCAGCACCGCGACGAGCACGACGAGCACCGTGACCGCGCCGACGAAGACCGGGTTGGATGCGACCGATGGCGGGCGGCGGCCTCTCATGGTCCCAGGAGGTAGTCGAGGAGGCTGCGCTCGCTGTCGGCGCTCGAGTTCGAGCTCGAGCTCGAGCCGTTCTTCGGGCGCAGCGCGCCCGGCAGCTTGTCGGTGATGTCGGGCGGCAGCAGCCGGTCGAGCAGGTCGCGCGGGTCGAGCTTGCTCGACGGCGGCGGCGGCGGTGGTGGTGGCGGGGACGGCGGCGGCTCGGCGGCGGGCGGCGGCGGCGCCGCCGGGGCCTTCTCCTCGCCCCGCGGCGCGCTCTTGGGCTTGCTGGGCGCCGTACGCGAGACCGCACCCGTGGTGACTCCGGGCTGGTTGGGCCCGAGCCACTGCTTGCAGCGCTCGGTGCGGTCGGCGTGCTCGACCGCGGTCTGCGCGTTCGTGTACTGCGAGCACTCGTTGAGCAGGATGTTGAGCTTCAGCAGGAAGCCCTTGGAGTCGTAGATGTTGATCGCCTGCGACTGGACGAAGAAGTACTGCAGCAGCGCCTCCAGGCCGGTGAAGCCGCCGCCGTTGCCGGGGCTCAGGCGGTTGGGCTCGACCGCGCGGTCGCGGTCGTTGACGTCCTCCAGGACGAAGCGCAGGTTGCGCATCGGCTCGGTGGTCGCGGTGCCGAGCGCGCGCAGCTGCCTGACGGTCGAGCGCGCCTCGGTGACCGCGCCGATGCCGGTGTCCGACGCGCGCCCGAGGCCGCGCACCGCCGGCCGCGCCGAATCGGCGAACGGGCCGAGGCGCTCCAGCAGCTCGGTGAGGTCGGGCGCGGCACGGCGCAGGTCGCGCAGCGCGGGGGTCTGCAGGCGCGCGGTCGTGCCGAGCTCGGCGAGCGTCGGGCGCAGCTCGCGCAGGAAGCCCGGCAGCTTGTCGACCGTCGACTTCAGCGCCGCGACGCGGCTGGCCGACGCCTGCGTCGTGTCGCCCGCCTCGCGCACGAAGCGCCCGACGTCGCGGCGGTTGCGCGCGACGCCGACGAGCGCGCGGTCGGCGTCGCGCGTGAGCGCGTTGATCGTGCGCCGGTTGGCGGCGAGGATCTCGAGCACCTTGTCGGTCTCGCGCAGCGCGGGCACCGCGCGGCGCAGGGTCGTGTTGAGGTCGTCGCCGCGGGCGGCGAGGCCGACGCCGAGCTCGGTGAGGATCAGGCCGAAGCGCTCGCGCGCCGGGCGGCGCAGGATGTCGAGCACGACGTCGGGCGGGATCGTGCCGGCGGTCTGCTCGACGGGGATCGTGTCGGGCGCCGGCCCGTCCTTCTCGCCCGGATCGCAGTCGAGGTAGTACTCGCCGATCAGCGACTGCGGCTTGACCTCGCAGAAGACGTCGGAGCGAAAGCCGGCGAAGCTCGGCTTCGTGACGAGGATCGTCGCCAGCGCACGGGCGGTGGAGCGCTGGACGGCGAGCTTCTCGACCTTGCCGATCGTCACGCCGGAGGAGCGCAGGTCCGACCCCTCGGTCAGGCCGAAGGCGTTGTCGAGCACGACGGTGTAGCGCTGCTCGTCGTCGGCGGCGCCGGCCGACGTCACGACCAGCCAGGCGCCCGCGGTCGTCGCGGCGGCCGCCAGCGCGAGCAGGAGCAGCAGGGCGCGCGAGCGCGGGAGGATGCGGCGGGCGGCGCTCATGGCCCGATCGGTACCTGCGTGTCGTCGCAGTTGAAGTCCGGCGACGGCTTGTAGGGGTTCGAGCCGTCGGGCGCGCGGCGCTCGATCGAGCCCGGGCAGCGGTTGTTGCGCCCGGTATGCGTGCCGGCGGCGAGGATCAGCGTGCGCAGCTCGGCGGGGATCGGCAGCGCGTTGAGCAGCGGCCCGGCGGTGAAGCCGTTGAGCTGCAGGCCGGCGCGCGAGAAGTTGCCGAGCGCGTCGTAGGCGCCGGTCGTCGAGAAGTCGTCGAACCAGCCGACGAGGTCCGGCGCGTAGGGCCGCAGGAACGCGACCTGCTTCGTGATCCCCTCGAAGGCCTTGATCGTCTCCGGGAACGCGCCGGGGCGGTCCTTGCCGTTGCGCTCGGCGGTCTGGTTGGCGATCTTGTCCAGCGCGGGCTGGCGGCGCAGCAGCTCGACGAGGTCGTTGTCGGCGCCGGGCCGGCGCACGGTCCGCGAGAGCTCGCGCACGGCCGGCCGTGCGTCGCGCGCGAACGGGCGCACCTCGTCGAGGAACGGGATGAGCTTGTCGCGGACGACGGGCTTGGCGTCGTCGACGAGCGGGTCGAGGTCGTCGAGCGCGGAGCGCAGGTTGACGAACGTCGAGTTGGCCTTGCGCATGACGTTCGGCAGCAGGCCGATCGACTCGCCGAGCGCCTCGCCGTTGGACGTCAGCGCGGTGGTCGTGCGCGAGAGGTTGCGCGTCAGGTCGGCGAGGACGTCGTCCTGCGCGGACACGTCGGTCACGAGCCGCGCCGTCTGGGTGATGAAGCGCTCGAAGTCGGGCGTGTTGCGGTCGAGCTGTTCGAACAGGCGCGCCGAGCTCGACAGCGCCGGGTTGAGGTAGCGCAGCGCCTCGTTGGCCTCCTCCTCGTTGCCGGCCTGGAAGTCGCGCAGGAACTCCACGCTCTTCTGCACGCCGCGGCGGGCCTCGGGGTCGAACGTGTTGAAGATCTGGTCGAGGTCGACGGCCGCCGACGTGCTCTCGGTCGGCAGGCTGCCGCCGTCGGGGATGTCGTCGCCGTCGGCGCCGCCGAGCTGCAGGTCGACGTAGCGATTGGCGACCCCGGACAGCGACGTCTGGCGGATCGTCGCGCGGGTGCCGCGACGCAGCGGGTGGTAGCCCTCGCCGTCGATGTTCAGCGTGATCCGCGCCTTGCCGTCGCCGGTCAGGCTGATCTCCCCGACCGAGCCGATCGTGTGCCCGCTGACCTTCACCGCGTTGCCCTTGACGAGCTGGCTGGCGGTCACGAAGTCCGCCTTTACGGTGTATGGGCTGCCGCCCGCCAGGACGAGCACGAGCACCACGACGACGATCGCCGCGACCGCGGCGAGCACGCCGAGCACCCTCCCGCTCCCATCCCTAGGAAACACTGGCGTTCATCCTGCCACCATCGGTGCCTCGGGGCGACCGGTTCGCGGAGGGGTCACAGCACCAACGTCGCTCCGTGCCGGCGCAGCCAGCGGCGGTGCGCCTCGTAGTCGGGGCAGTGGCGCCCGACGAGCGTCCAGAAGCGCGGCGAGTGATCCATGACCCGCAGGTGACACGCCTCGTGCCAGACGACGTAGTCCAGGACCTCCGCGGGCGCGAGCAGCAGCCGCCAGTTGAAGCTCATCGCGCCGGTCGAGGAGCACGAGCCCCAGCGCGTGCGCTGGCTGCGGATCGAGAGCGTGGTGTAGCTCGTCTGCAGCGCGGCCGTCGCCGCGTCGAGCCGCGGCGCGATCTCGCGGGCCGCGGCGCGGCGATACCAGCGCTCGATCGCCTGCCGGGCCTGATCGGCGTCGGCGGGCACGAGCAGGGCGTCCTGCCTGCGGTGCGCGCGGGTGCGGCCCGGCTGCGGGGTCAGCGTGAGGGGCTGCCCGAGGTAGGGCAGCGTGCCGGCGCGGGCGGCGAGCGTGGCGCGCAGGCGGCCGGCGTCGTGCAGGCGGCGCTCGATCCACGGGCGCAGCTCCTCGATCGCGGCCGGCGCGGCGCTCGCCGGGCTGCGGCGCGGCAGCACGACCTCGACGGTGCCCTGCGCGTCGACGCTGACGCGCACGCGCCGGGCGCGGTCGGAGCGTCGGATGCGGTAGGGGAGATCGTCGGTCATGCGGACGGACACTTGCCTTGCGAATTCGCGCTCGGGGGCCGCGACCCTGCGGGCGCGGCGAGCGGCCTGCGCGACCCGGGCGACCATAATGGCGCTCGTGCAGCAGCCGGCCCGGTCCATCGTCGCACTCCCGCCGGGCGTCCAGCCGCCGTTCGAGGTCTACGTCAACGGCGTGCGCCAGCAGCGCGGCGTCGACTACGAGGTCGTCGACGGCACCCTGCGCTTCGGCGCCGAGTTGAAGAAGGAGGGCAAGCTCGGCTTCTGGCGCTGGTTTCTCGGGGCCTGGGGAGTGGGCACATACCGCCAGAATGACTCCGTCGACGTCTCCTACGACCGCAACGGCCGGCCGATGCTGCTCGAGGGCCTCGACATCGAGCCCGTCAGCACCGATTAGCCGCGCGCGGGTCGGCTAGATGGCCACGGCCCCCTCGGGTGGCGGCGGCAGCCGCGTCCGGGCGCTGCTGCTCGCGCTCACCGTCGGTCTCGTCCTCGCCGACTCGTCGGTCGTCACGCTGGCGCTGCCGGCGATCCTGCGCGACTTCGACGCGAGCGTCAACGCGGTCGCGTGGGTGCTGATCTCCTTCAACCTCGCGCTGGCGCTCGTGGCGCTCAGCGGCGCGCGGCTGGCGCGCGGACGCGCCCAGCGCGCCTTCCTCGTCTCGGTGGCGCTGTTCATCGTGGCGTGCATCGCCTGTGCGACGGCGCCGTCGCTGGGCGTGCTGATCGGCGCGCGGGCGGCGCAGGGCCTGATCGGGGCCGTCGTCGTGGCGGCGGCGCTGGAGCTGCTCGTGCTCTCGACGGGGCGCGACCGCGCGGTCCTGTTGTGGGCGGCGGCGGGCGTCCTGGGCGCGGCGGTCGGGCCGGCGCTCGGCGGCTTTCTGACCGAGTGGCTGTCGTGGGAGGCGATGTTCGCGCTGCAGGCGCCGGTGGCGCTGCTCGGTCTGCTCGGCGCCTGGGGGGTTCGCGGCGGCGCGGGTGCGGGCACGGACGCGAGGAGCCCGCGTCCGGCGCCGGCTCCGCTGCTCGCCCTCACGCTCGCCTCCGCGGCGCTGTCGGCGGCGCTCTTCCTGCTCGTCATCCTGCTCATCGAGGGCTGGCGCCACTCGCCGGCCGAGGCCGCCCTGACCGTCACCGTGATGCCGATCGCGGCCCTGATCGCCGGGCAGTGGGCGCGCGCCCGGCACGGCCTGGTGCCGGCGATCGCGGGCTCGCTGCTCGTCGCCGGCGGCCTCGCCGCGCTGGGCCTGATGCCGGGCGCCCACGCCTACTGGACGCTCGCGCCACAGCTGGCGATCGGCACCGGACTCGGCCTGGCGCTGGCGACGCTGATCGGCGCGAGCGTCGGCGACGCCGGCGCCGGGGACGCGCGCACGGCGGCCGCCGCGGTCGCCGGCCCGGCGGCGTGGACGGTCGCCGCGCGCCACGCGGGCATCGTCATCGGCCTGCTGTTGCTGACGCCGATCTTCACCGCGGACCTGGAGAGCGTGCGCCCGCCCGCCGAGCGCGCCGGGCTGTCGCAGGTGCTCGACGCGCCGCTGTCGCTGCCGGCGAAGATCGAGCTCGCGCGCCGGCTCGACGCGGAGGTCCAGAAGGCCGCCGACGAGGAGCTGCCCGACCTCGACGCGGCGTTCGCCGGGATCGACGTGCCCGCCGGCGACCGGGCGGCGGTGGCGCGGCTGCACGAGCAGCTCGACGAGGAGCTCGACCGCGGCGCGACGGAGGCCTTCAGCAGCTCGTTTCTCATCGCCGCGCTGATCGCGCTGCTCGCCGCGGGCGCGGCGCTCGCGGGGGCGCGCGGCTCCGGGCGGGGGGCGGCCGCGGGCGGCTCGCCGTCGTCCAACGGCAGCGTCGGGGCGCGCCTGGCGGTGGCGGTGCCGGGCGCGACGGCCGCCGCGGCGCTGCTCGTCGCCGTCCACATCGCGCTGGGCGGAGGGGACTTCGGGCCGCGCGACGTCGCCGATCCCTGCGCGCCGCGCGAGCGCCCGGCGAGCGTCGAGCGCACCCAGCGGGTCGCGCTCGCCGTGCTCGACGGGACGGCCTGCAAGCTCGGCATGCCGCGCGAGGACTTCCTGCTCGAGCTGCTCGGCGGCGAGCGGCCGGAGGGCGTCTCGGAGGACGAGCTCGTCGACGCGTTCGGCGCGGGCATCGACCGGGCGCGCGACGAGCGCGAGCTGAGCGCGCTGGGCGCGGGGGCGCTGCGGGTCGGGCTGAAGACCGGCGGCCTGCTGGGGATCATCGGCCTGCTGCTGGCGGAGGAGTGAGCGCTTCAGCTTGCTGCGCGTCGCTTCGCGGCTGCGGGGGCGCGCATGGCACCCTTTCCCCCTCCAAGCGGGCAAAAAGTGCCATCCGACCCACGCCGGCGCCGGCGGAGACGCGATCGCCCCCACCTCCTGACTCCCTCATCGATGCCGTTGACGACGCGGACACCCACGCCGGGTAGGGTGCCGCGCGTGGCCGTCGACCTCAACGCGATCCTCGAGCCCTGGTTTCGAGCGCTCATGGAGCAGGCCGGGCAGCCGGCGCTCTTCGACGCGCACACGCACTTCGGGCAGAACGACCCCGACACGTTTCGCCAGACGCCGGAGGAGCTGCTCGCCGGCCTCGAGCTCATCGGCGCGCGCGGGCTCGTCTTCCCGATGCACGAGCCCGACGGCTACGGACCCGCCAACGACGCCGTGCTCGAGGCGGCGGCGGCGTCCGACGGGCGGCTGACCGCGCTGTGTCGCGTGCAGCCACGGGCCGACGGCGCGCTGGCCGAGGCGCGGCGCTGCCTGGACGCCGGCGCGGCCGGGATCAAGCTGCACCCGCGCGCCGAGGCCTTCGGCATGGATGAGCCGGTGGTCGGCGACCTCATGGAGCTCGCCCACGAGCGCCGGGGCGTCGTGCTCATGCACGCCGGCCGCGGGATTCCGGCGCTCGGCGCCAACACGATCAAGTACGCCGAGCGCTTCCCGGATGCGCGGCTGATCCTCGCGCACTGCGCGATCTCCGACCTCGCCTGGCTCGTGCGCGAGCTGCCGTCGCACCCCAACGTCTACATCGACACGTCGTGGTGGCACCCCGCCGACATCCTCGGGCTCTTCTGCCTCGCTCCGCCCGGGCAGGTCCTCTGGGCCAGCGACTCGCCCTACGGCTTGCCGCTGCACAGCGCGATCGGCGTCCTGCGCTGCGCGCTGGAGGCGGGGCTGACGCACGAACAGCTCGCCGGCGTGTTCGGCGGCCAGGTGCAGCGGCTGCTGCGCGGCGAGGACGCGCTCGACCTCGGTCCCGCTCCCGGTCTGAGTCCTCCGCTCGACCCGCTGCTCGAGCGCGTCGTCGCCAACCTCACCGCGGCGCTCGGCCGCGCGATCGGCGGCGCCGACCCCGAGGAGCCGCTCGGCCTCGCGCGCCTGGCCGCCGGCGTCGGCGACGGCCATCCGCAGTCCGACGTGTTCGCAGCGGTCCTCTGGCTGCTCGACCTCTTCGAGGAGCACGACGCGCCGCCACCGCCCGGACGCCGCTTCTCCGACGCGGGCCGGCTCGTCGTCCTCGCGCTGATCCTCGCCCGGACGCCGCGCTCCGCGCTCCCGCCCGAGATCGCCGGGTCCGCCGCCGACGCGAGCCACGAGCACGCCGAGCACGGCAAGACCGCAAGCTGAGCGGCCGCTCTACGCGAGCGCCCAGCGCTCCGTCTCGCCGTCCTCGGCGGCCGCGACCACGCCGGTCCTCTCGAGATGGCGCAGGTAGCAGAGCGTCTCGGGCAGCCACCAGCCGGCCGTGAGCTGGGAGAGCTGCTCGCCGTGCAGCAGCGGCACGACGTCGTAGGCGGTGATCGGCCCGTGCTCGGCGACCGCCGCGCGGACGCGCTCCGTGCGTTCGGCGACGAGCGCGCGGTTGGCGTCGATGTGGGCGCGCACGTCGGTGAACGTGCGCCCGTGGCCGGCGAGGCACAGGCGCGCGTCGAGCCGCGCGACACGGTCGAGCGACGCCAGGAACTCGCCGACGGGATCGGGCGTCCAGCCGTAGTCGAAGTACAGCGAGACGCGGCCGAGCAGATGGTCGCCCGACACGAGCATGCGCTGCTCGGGCTGGTGCAGGCAGACGTGCGAGGGCGCGTGGCCGGGCGTCTCGACGACCGTCCAGGGACCGAGGTCGGTGTCGACGACGACGCCCTCCACGAGCCGGCGGTCCGGCTCGACGAGGCGGGCGATCCCGCTGCCGCGCTCGCGCGCCGAGTCAGACCATGCGCGCAGCGGCTCGATCGGCACGCCGCTCTGGCGCGCGACCTCGAAGCGCCGCGCCAGGCGCGCCTCGGGATCCTCGATGCTCGCGCGCATGTGCGCGTGAGCGGGATGCATCCACAGCTCGCAGCCGCTCGCGCCGACGACGCTGGCCGCCTGGCCGTAGTGATCGGAGTGCGCGTGCGTGCAGACGAGCAGGCGCACGTCGCGCAACCCGCAGCCCGACCTGCGCCATCGCGCGCTCGAGCTGCTCGAGCGAGCCGGGCTCGTGCAGCCCGCAGTCGAAGAGCACGACGCCGTCGCCCGCGGCCATCGCGTAGGCGTTGCAGTGCGGCACGCCGGGCCACGGCAGCGGCAGGCGCAGGCGCCAGATGCCCGGCACGACGCGCTCGCCGCGACCGAGCTCGCGCCGCCTCGTCGTGGAGCTCATGGGCGGACGATACGACCGCGCGCCGTCGCGGTCGGACGGCGCCGAATGCTCGGTAGGGTGAAATCAGGATGGGCAAGCGCAATCGAGCAGCAGGCCGGATCTCGGCGCCGAGCAGCGAGTACCGCGACGCGGACGGCAATGTGCTCACGCTGAAGGGCTCGATGTCGCCGCTGACGCGCCGCAAGTACGCCTCGACGCTGCACAACCAGAAGGTGTCGACCGACGACTCGTGGCACCGCGCGGTGGAGTTCCTCTTCGAGCGCCTCGTCGAGCGCTGGGAGGTCTACGGCGTCCCGACCGAGGGACAGGCCGAGCTGCTGCAGCGCTACCGCATCGCCACGCCGGAGGAGCGTCGCTGGATCCGCGACGTCCTGCGCGAACACCTTGCCGAGCACTTTCCCGACGTGGAGGCCCCATGAGTACCGAGACCGACGCCCCGCCCCCAACGATCACCGACATCCCGGACCGGCTGCTGCTCGGCTCCGGCCCCAGCTCGGTTCCGCCGCGCGTTCTCGCGGCGCTCGCGCAGCCGACGATCGGTCACATGGACCCGGCCTTCGCCGACATCATGGGCGAGACGATCACGCTCATGCGCGAGGCGTTCGGCACGGAGAACCTCGCGACGCTGCCGATCTCCGGCACGGGCAGCGCCGGCATGGAGGCGATGGTGGCGAACTTCGTCGACCCCGGCGACCGCGTCGTGTGCGGCGTCAACGGCCTGTTCGGCGTGCGCATGGCCGACGAGCTCGCCCGCGCCGGCGCCGACGTCGTGCAGGTCAAGGCCGACTGGGGTCGCGCGGTGCCCGTCGAGCAGCTCATCGAGGCTGCCGACGGTGGACGGACCGGTGCCACGGCGGCGATCGTCGTCGTGCACGGCGAGACGTCGACGGGCGTCGCCCAGCCGCTGGAAGGCCTCGCCGACGCCTGCCGCGAGCGCGACGCGCTGCTGCTCGTCGACTGCGTGACGTCGCTTGGCGGCCACCCGCTGCGCGTCGACGAGGCCGGCATCGACGCCGCCTTCTCCGGTACGCAGAAGTGCCTGAACTGCCCGCCCGGCCTCGCGCCGTTCACGGCCGGCGAGCGGGCGATCGCCAAGCTCAAGGCGCGCGAGAACCCCGGCCGCTCGTGGTACTTCGACCTCGCGCTCGTGCTCGAGTACTGGAACCCGGACACGACGGCCGGCGCCTCCGTGCGCACCTACCACCACACCGCGCCGATCAACATGGTCTACGCGCTGCGCGAGGCGCTGCGGATCGCCGTCGGCGACGAGTGGCTGCCGACGAGCTGGGAGCGCCACCGCCGCGCCCACCACGCGCTGAAGGACGCGCTGTCGGTGTTCGGCTGCGAGCGCCTCGCGCCCGACGGCGAGCAGCTGCATCCGCTGCTGGCGGTCTCGCCGCCGCCCGGCATCGACGAAGCCGCGATCCGCAAGGCGCTGCTGCTCGACCACGGCATCGAGATCTCCGGCGGCCTCGGCCCGCTCACCGGCAAGCTGTGGCGCATCGGCGTGATGGGCATCGGTGCCCAGCGCGAGCCGCAGGAGCGGCTCGTCTGCGCCCTGGCCGCGCTGCTCGGCGCCGACCCCGACGAGCCGCTCGCCGCGCTCGCCGAGGGCTGGCGGGCGTAGGCCCCGCGGCGGCCCGGCGGGCCCGAGGCGCGATGCCATGATCGACGCGGCGGCGTTCGCCGACCTGCTGACCGGCTACTGCCTGGAGGTCGAGTCCGGCCAGGAGGTGCTCGTGCGCTCGACGACGCTCGCCGAGCCGCTGCTGCTCGAGTGCCAGCGGGCGATCCTCGCCCGCGACGCCTGGCCGCTGCTGCGCGTCGAGCTGCCCGGCGCGACCGCCGCGTTTCATCGCCACGCGCTGGATCGCCACCTCGATACGTACCCCGAGGTCTCCTTCGCCGAGGGCAGGAAGGCCCACGCGCACCTCGGCATCCAGGCGCCGGAGAACACGCGCGCGCTCGTCGGCATCGACCCCGAGCGCCTCGCCCGCGCGGCGCGGGCGCGCAAGCCGCTGCGCGAGCAGACGATGCGCAAGCGCTGGTGCGCGACGCTGTGGCCGACGCAGGCCGGCGCGCAGCAGGCCGGCATGAACCTCGCCGACTTCGAGGCGTTCGTCACCCGCGCGCTGTTTCTCGACCAGCCCGACCCGGGGCGGTCGTGGGGCGAGCTGCGCGCGTTTCAGGCCACGCTGATCGAGCGCCTGAAGAGCGTGCGCGTCCTGCGCCTCGAGGCGCCCGGCACCGACGTCACGCTGACGGTCAAGGGCCGCACCTGGGTCAACTCCGACGGCAAGCGCAACATGCCCAGCGGCGAGGTCTTCACCGGCCCGCACGAGGCGAGCGCCAACGGCCGCATCCGCTTCGGCGTGCCGTCCTCGCCGGCGGGCGTCGACGTCGCCGGCGTCGACCTCGAGTTTCGCGAAGGCCTCGTCGTAGCGGCGGCGGCCGAGCGCGGCGACGAGTACCTGCAGCGCGCCCTGGCCACGGACGAGGGCGCGCGCCGCCTCGGCGAGATCGGGATCGGCACGAACTTCGGCATCGACCGCGCGATCGGGGCGACGCTCTTCGACGAGAAGATCGGGGGCACCGTCCACCTCGCGCTCGGGCGCTCCTATCCGGAGACCGGCGGCAAGAACGAGTCGGCGCTGCACTGGGACCTCATCTGCGACCTGCGCAGTGGCGGGCGCCTGACCGCCGACGGAGAGGTCATCGTGCAGGACGGCCGCTTTGCGCTGTAGCGCACGGCGCGCGGCGACAGCCGATGATGCACCGATGCGATCAGTCCTGCTGCTCCGTTTCGCGCTGGGCGCGCTGCTGGTGTCCTGCGCCGGTCTCGCGGCGCCGGCGGCGCATGCCTTCGACGAGCGCCCGATGCGCCTGCCCGCCGCGGGCGCGGGCGCCGTCGCCGCATCGGCGCCGCCGTCGCGCTGGCTGGTGGCGGCCGAGCCCGGGCTGCGCCGGGGCGCTCGCGCCGACGCCGACGCCATCGCCCGGCGGTTCGGGGCGCGCAAGCTGCGGGGGGTCGCGGTCTACCGGGTGGCGACGGCGCGGGCGCGCGCATTCGCGGCCGCGCTGCGCGCGGAGGGAGCGCTGCGCTACGCCGAGCCCGACATCGCACTGCGGCGCCAGAGCGCGCCCGACGCCGACCCCGGCGGTTACGTCCGCGGCTTCGTCGTCGGCCCCGGCCTCGCGCCGCCCGCGCCCGGCCCGGTCGCCATCGCGGTGGTCGACGATCTCGCCGACGTCTCGCACCCCGACCTGGCCGGCCATGCGCGCCAGCTCAAGCCCGGGCCGCTGCTGGCGCCGCACGGCACGCAGGTGGCCTCCGCCGCGGCGGGGGCGTTCAACGGGTCGGGCGTCCTCGGCGTCTTCCCCGGAGCGCCGATCCTCTCGATCGGCCTGCCGCAGCCGATCAGGTGCTTCGACGCCGCCGACGCGATCCTCGCCGCGGCCGACGCCGGCGCGAAGGTCATCAACCTCAGCTTCGGCTCGGCCGAGGACTGCACGACGATGTTCGGCGCCGCGCAGATCGCCTACTCGAAGGGAAGCCTCGTCGTGGCGGCCGCCGGCAACGAGTTCGCCGCGGGCAACCTCGTGATCTTCCCGGCGGGGTACCCGCACGTCCTGTCGGTCGCCGCGCTCGACGCGTCGCTGCGGCCGTCGCGCTTCAGCAGCGCCAACGCCGCGATCGACATCGCCGCGCCCGGCGTGGGGGTGCCGGTGGCCACGCCGGCCGACTTCGACACCGAGGACGGCGCGGTCGACGGCGTGACGACCGGCAGCGGAACGAGCTTCGCCGCCCCGATCGTCTCGGGCGCCGCCGCCTGGCTTGCGACCTCGCGCCGGGATCTCTCCAACGGCCAGCTCGCCGACGTGCTGCGCCGCTCGGCGCGCGACGTGCCGCCTGCCGGCTATGACCGCAACACGGGCTTCGGGCTCGTCAACCTCGCCGCCGCACTCGCGTTGCCGCCGCCGGTCCCCGACATCCAGGAGCCCAACGACGGCATCTCCTTCGTCAACGGCGACTGGTTCGGCAAGCCCGATCCCTATGTCTGGCAGGGCCGCGGCCGGCGCACGCTGGCCGGCAGCGCCGACCGGGTCGAGGATCCGTACGACGTCTACCGCGTGCGCCTGCCCGCACGGTCGAGCGCGCGCATCCGCGTGCGGCCGGCATCCGGCGACCCCGACCTGCTCGTCTTCAGCTCGAGCGCCGCCTCGATCCGGGAGACTCGCAAGATCGTCGCCCGTTCGCGCAGAGGCCCGCGGAAGACCGAGGCCGTCACGGTCCGCAACTCCGGGCGATCTGCGCGGCGCTACTACGTCGCGATCCTGCTGGGCGAGACCGGCAGCGGGCTGAACACGACGTACGACCTGCAGTTCGAGCGCAAGCGGTTGCGGTGAGCCGGTCGCGCGTGGATGCCGCGGACGCGCCGAGCCGTCCCCCGCCGGCAGCGGTGCGCTGTGGACCGCGCCCGGCGGGTACAGCCCGCTTCTCCATGCGCGCCGTCCTGCTCCCGATCACCCTCGTCGCCGCCGTACTCGCCCTGCTCGCCGCGCCCGCAGCCCCGGCCGCCGCGCCTGCCTACGACGAGAGCCCGATGCACCTCCCGGCGACGCGCCCCGGCGCGGCCGCGGCCGCCTCGGCGCAGCCACCGACGTGGCTCGTGGCCGCCCGGCCCGGCGTGCGCGACGCGCAGGTCGCCGCCGCCGCGCGGCGCCTGGGCGCGCGCCGGCTGCGCAGCGGCGCGGTCTACCAGGTGGCGACCCGGCGGGCCCGGGCGTTCGCGGCGGCGTTGCGCGAGGCCGGCGCGCTGCGCTACGCCGAGCCCAACGTGACCCTGACGCGGGCGAGCGCGCTGGACGCCGACCCCGGCGCCTATCCGCGCGGCTTCGTCGTCGACGCCGGGCTGGCGCCGCCCGCGCCGGGCGCGGTCGGGATCGCCGTCGTGGACGATCTCGTCGACGTCACCCATCCCGACCTCGCCGGCCACACGCGCCAGCTCAACCCCGGCCCGGTGCGCGGGGACCACGGGACGCAGGTGGCCTCGGCCGCGGCGGGCGCGTTCAACGGTGCCGGCGTCGTCGGCGTGTTCCCCTCGGCGCCGGTGGTGTCGGTCGCGCTGCCGCCGAACATCACGTGCGCGGACGCAGCCAACGGCATCGCCGCGGCGGCCGGCAGCGGCGCCAAGGTGCTCAACCTGAGCTTCGGCTCGGAGTCTGACTGCGCGACCCTGTTCGGGGCGGTGCAGGTCGCGTTCGCGAAGGGCAACCTCGTCGTGGCGGCGGCCGGCAACGAGTTCGCCCAGGGCAACCCGGTGATCTTCCCGGCCGCCTACCCGCACGTCCTCTCGGTCGCGTCGCTGAACCCGGACCTGACGTCGTCGGGCTTCAGCAGCGCCAACGCCGCGGTCGACGTCTCGGCCCCCGGCGTCGCCGTGCCGGTCGCCACGCCGGCCGCGTTCGACACCGACGGCGTCGTCGACGGCGTGACGCTCGCCAGCGGGACGAGCTTCGCGGCGCCGATCGTCTCCGGCGCGGCGGCCTGGCTGGCGACGGTGCGCGGGGACCTCACCAACGGCCAGGTCGCCGACGTCCTGCGCCGCTCGGCGCGCGACGTCGACGCGCCCGGCTACGACACGAACACGGGCTTCGGCCTCATCCACCTGGCCGCCGCGCTCGCGCTGCCGGCGCCCGCGCGCGACGTGCTCGAGCCCAATGACGGCATCACCTTCGTCAACGGCTCGGTCTTCACGCGGCCCGACCCGTACGTCTGGCGGGGCAGCGGCCGGCGCACGCTCGGCGGCAGCGCCGACAAGGTCGAGGACCCCTTCGACGTCTACCGCATCCGCCTGGCGCCGCGCTCACGCGCGCGGATCCGCCTGCGCCCGACGTTCGGCAACCCCGACCTCTTCGTCTTCCGCGGCAGCGCGCAGTCGATCGACGAGGACCGCAACATCGTCGCGCGCTCGCGCAAGGGCACGCGGAAGACCGACGCCGTGACGATCCGCAACACGAGCCGCTCGGCCCGCCGCTTCTACGTGGCGATCGGCCTGAGCAGCACCGACAGCGGGCTCAACGCGGCCTACAACCTGCAGTTCCAACGCCAGAAGTACCGCTGACGCGCTGCGGACGAACTCCGCAGAGGTCGAGGACGTCACGGGGCCGGTGAGCGCGCTGCTCGACCGCTCGGTCGGAGCCGAGGAGCACGTCCGCGGTCGCCGGTGAGCCTTCGGCGGCCTTTGAGCTCAGATCGGCCGCGGCGTGGGGTCCGGCGGCAGCGGGCTCGGATCCGGCCGCGGCGACGGCGGTGAGGGATCGGGGCCCGGCCCCGGCAGCGGACTCGGGTCGGGTGCCGGCGTCGGCGTCGGCGGGCCCGGAATCACCGACCGGACCCGTGCGTCGCGCATCACGAGGAGCGATCCGTGAGCTGATCGACGCCGGCGTGGCGGGCGCAGTTCGCGCAGCAGAAGAACTTCCCTTCGCCCTCGAGGCCGTGCCCGATGATCGTGCAGCCGCAGTGATCGCAGCGCGGCGCGATCGCGTGGATCGCACACTCGAAGGAGTCGAAGACGTGCTCCGTCCCCTCCTTCGTGATCGTCATGGCCTTGTCGTAGTCGTTGCCGCAGACCTCGCACGTGCCCATCGCAGACCTCCTCGAAGCTCGGATGCGCGGGGAGGCCGTCGCGGGGCGTCCCGTCGCACCGCCCGGCTACCCGCGCGGCTGCCCGGAAAACGTCGAGTCCGAGGCCGGCTCGGGGTCAGCCCGGCGACGCTGGCACCCACGCCGCGGCCATGTCCACCCGCGCCCCGCGGAACGCCACGCCCTCGGCCTCCAGCAGCGCGCGCTGCCGGTCGCCCTTGGCCAGCGATCCGTCGGCGCGCACCACCCGCTGCCACGGCAGGGCGGCGTCGGCGTTGGCGGCGAGCACGGCGCCCGCGCGGCGCGGCGCGCCTGGGCTGAGGTCGCCGTAGGTCGTCACGTGGCCGCGCGGGATCGCCCGCACGGCCGCGAGGATGTCGTGGTCGCTGCGCGCCATCGGCGCGAGGCTAACGCGCCGCGTTCACTCGCCCGGCATCGCGAACGTCAGACCGTGCTCCTCACACAGCCGCGGAACGCTGGCGAGGTCGAGCTCCAGGCCGTACCGCGCTCCGGCCTCGGGCGGCGCCGCGCCCGCCGCGATCTCGGCGAAGAACTGCTCGAAGCCGGCGGGGGAGATGATCTCGAGGATCCGGCACGGGCCGTCGCCGGCATTCCAGAACGTGTGCCACTGGCCGCGCGGCTTGAAGACGAGATCGCCGACCTCGGCGATGACGACATCGTCGCCGAGCTGCGCTCCCATGCGCCCCTCCACCACGTAGCTGTACTCGTCCTCGCGGGTGTGCCGGTGCAGCGGGGCGCACAGCCCGCGGGGCGCGATCGGGTGCTCGACGAGCGAGAAGCCGCCGCCCGACTCGGCGCCCCACACCATGAACCGCACGCCGATGGTGCCGAGGTCGACGCGCTCGCCGTCTGCCGGGCCGATGATGCGCGGGCCCTGGGTCGCGTCGAACTGGATGCGCTCTGTCTCGAGGCTCACGTCGTGTCTCCTTTTCATCGCACATGCTGTTGCGCGAAAGATAGGACGTGCCGGGCCGGTTGTCAATATCATTGAACATCGATGTCCTCGAAATCTTCGCGACCGTATGAGAAGCGCCGCCGCGCCGAGTCCGAGCAGGAGACCCGGCGTCGGATCACCGAGGCCACCGTCGAGCTGCACCAGACCGTGGGGCCCGCCCGGACGACGGTCAGCGCGATCGCCGAGCGCGCGGGGGTGCAGCGGGCGACCGTCTACCGCCACTTCCCCCACGACGCCGATCTGTTCGCCGCGTGCTCGGCGCACTGGATCGCCGCTCACCCGTACCCCGCACCGGACGGCTGGGGGGCGATCGCCGATCCGCAGCGGCGCACCCGCGTCGCGCTCGGCGAGCTGTACGCCTACTACCGCACGGCGGCGCCGATGCTCGCCAACGTCAGGCGCGACGCGCAGCTGCTGCCCGCGCTCGCCGAGGTGGCGTCGGGCGCCCACGGGTACTTCGCGGCGGTCGAGGAGCTCCTCGCGGCCGGGTGGGCCGGGGACGCGACCCGCCGGCGCGCCGCGCTCGCGCTCGCCCTGGACTTCGGGACCTGGCAGACGCTGAGCGGGCGGCTGTCGGATGCCGATGCCGCCGGCGTCATGACGCGCATGGTGGCCTGCGCCGGACGCTGAGGACCATGTCGTCGACGGGCGCCGCCGCCGCAGGTGCGCCGGCCGGCGGCCGGCCATGCTGTGAGTACGCTCGGGGCGGTGGATCGCCACACGAAGATCGTCGCGACGATCGGCCCCGCCTCGCGGGATCCCACGACGCTCGAGCGCATGGTCGCGGCGGGGATGGACGTGGCGCGGCTGAACTTCTCGCACGGCACCGCCGAGCAGCACGCGGAGACCGCGCAGCGCGTGCGGACCGCCTCCGGTCGCGTCGGCCGGCCGGTCGCGATCCTCCAGGACCTACCCGGCCCGAAGCTGCGCATCGGCGCGCTGATCGACGATCACGTCGACCTCAAGCCGGGCGATCACGTCGTGTTCGCCTGCGGCGAGGACGGCGTCGGCGACGCGAAGCGCATGGCGGTCGCCCGCCCCGAGCTGTTGGGCGCGCTGACGCCCGGCGACGTCATGTACCTCGCCGACGGCAGCGTCCGGCTGCGCGTGCGCGCGGTCCGCGCCGACGTGCTCGAGATCGAGGCCGAGGTCGAGGCCGGCGGCTCGGTCGCCTCGCGCCAGGGGCTGAACATCCCCGGTCCGCTGACCGAGCTGGCGGCGGTGCCCGAGGAGGACCTCGCGCACCTCGCGGTCGGCGAGAGGATCGGCGTCGACATGGTCGCGCTGTCGTTCGTGCGCTCGCCCGACGACATCGCGGTCGTCCGCGAGCACACGCGCCTGCCGCTCATCGCGAAGATCGAGAAGCCGCAGGCCGTCGATCTCGCCGAGGAGATCATCCGCGCCGCGGACTGCGTCATGGTCGCGCGCGGCGACCTCGGCATCGAGCTGCCGATCGAGCGCGTGCCGATCGTCCAGAAGGAGCTGCTCGCCACCGCCGGCCGCCTGGCCCGCCCGTCGATCACCGCGACGCAGATGCTCGACTCGATGGTCGCGTCGACGCGCCCGACGCGGGCCGAGGTCGCCGACGTCGCCAACGCGATCCTCGACGGCACCGACGCGGTCATGCTCTCCCAGGAAACGGCGATCGGCGCCTATCCGGTCGAGGCGATCGCGATGATGGACGCGATCGCCAGGGAGACCGAGCGTGCCGCGCCCTACACGCGCTGGAACGAGCACCGCGTGCACCGCGACGCCCGCGACCCCTCCTACACCGTCGCCTACGCGGTCTGCATGGCCGCGCGCGAGCTCGAGCTCGACGCGATCGTCGTGCCGACGCTGTCGGGCCGCTCGGCGCGCCTCGTCTCCGCGCACCGTCCGACGGTGCCGATCTACGCGCTCTCCCCGGGCCGCGAGACGATCCGCCGCTGCGGGTTGATGTGGGGCGTGCGGGGGGAGTTCCTGCGCAAGCACTCGGTCACCGAGCAGCTGCTGCTCGACGCCTGCCGGCGCGTCGTCGAGCTGGGCTGGTGCGAGCTCGGCATGCGCGTCGCCGTGACCGCGGGGCTGCCGAGCGGCGTCCCCGGTTCGACCTCCCTGTTTCAGGTCCAGCAGCTGTAGCTCAGCGGGCCGGCTCGCCCGCGCCCGGGGCGCTGGCGATCCGGCCGCGAGCGCGCTCGGCGCGCACCAGCACGATGCCGGTCAGCGCCATGACCGCAAGCGCTGCGTAGGCGACGATCGCCTCGGGCGAGGCGAGGTTGTCCAGCGAGCCGCCGAGCGCGGTGTAGGCGAAGGCGCGCGGGGCGACGCCGATCGCCGTCGCCGCCGCGAAGGCCGCCAGGCTCACCCGCGTGAGACCGGCCGCGTAGTTGACGAGCGAGTACGGCACGCCCGGCGCGATCCGCGCGTAGAGCACCGCCCAGAAGCCGCGCCGCTCGATCCAGTCCTGCAGCGGGCGCATCCGTTCGGGCGTCAGCGTCTGCACCGCGTCGTGGGCGAAGAAGCGCGCGATGCTGAACGCGAGCACGGCGCCGAGCGTCGCCGACACGATCGCCACCGGCGTGCCGAGCGCCGTGCCGAACAGCAGGCCGCTGGCGCCGGCCAGCAGCGGGCCGGGGAACAGCGCGCAGGTCAGCAGCGCGCTGACGAGGATGAACGCGGGCACGGCGGCGGCGCCGAGCGGGTCGATCGCGTCGCGCACACGGTCGGACGACAGCCCGCCGCTGGTCACGACCAGCGTGAAGAGCGCCGCCAGCACGACGACGAAGGCGGCGACGCGCCAGCGGGCTACGGCGCGCGTCACGCGGCGCCGCGCAGGACCGCCGCCGGCGGGTGCGCGGCGTAGAACTCGGCCTCCTGGCGGCCGAGCTCGGTGACCGGATCGTCGCCGTAGATCCACTCGCGCGCGATGCGGTGCCAGTTGCCGCTGGCGCGCAGCTGGCTCATCACCGCCAGCGTGAGCATCTCCAGGCGGCGGCCGAACAGGTGGTCCGGCGGGAGCGTCTCGTGGCGCATCTTCGCGAAGTGCGACGAGCGCGGGTCGGACATCTCGATCATCACCTCGGTGGCGATCTCCGGGGTGAGCGCGACCTCGGCGTCCTCGAGGTACCACCAGGTCATGTCGCGGACCTGGTCGAGGATGCCCTCCGGGGTGTAGAGCTCGGGCTTGGCGATGAAGCCGCCCTCGTGCAGGTGCTGGATGAGCGCCTCGCCGTCGCCGGCCGCGGCGATGCGCTGGATCATCAGCTCGAACTCGGCGATCTCGCGCGGGATGCGCTTGAACAGCCCGAAGTCGAAGAACGCCATCCGCCCGTCGTCGAGCAGCAGCGAGTTGCCGGGGTGCGGGTCGCCGGAGAACTGGTGGTGGCGGTACATGCAGCCGAAGTAGAAGCGGTAGACGATCTCGCCGAGGCGGTCGCGCTCGGCCTGTGGCAGCTGCTTGAGCTCCTCGAAGCCCATGCCCTGCACGAACTCGCTGACGATGACCTTCTCGTGCGAGAGCTGCGTGACAACCTCCGGCACGACGATGAACGGGTGGTTGCGGTACAGGCGCGCGACCGTGCGCTGGTTCTGCGCCTCGAGCTCGTAGTCGAGCTCCTCGTCGATGCGCGAGCGGATCTCGTCGCCCATCGCCTTGGGGTCCAGGCCCGGCGCGACCATCTTCATGAGCCGCAGGATGATCCCGAGGTTCTGCATGTCGGCGCGGACGGCCTGCGCGACACCCGGGTACTGCACCTTCACGGCCACGGCGCGGCCGTCGTGCAGGCGCGCCTTGTAGACCTGGCCGATCGAGGCGGCGGCGATCGGCACCGGGTCGAAGGTGTGGAAGACCTTCTCGATCGGCTCGTCGTACTCGCCCTCGATGACCTTCTTCATGTCCTTCCAGCCGACCTTCGGCGCGGCGTCGCGCAGCTCGGCGAGCTTGGCCTGAAACTCCTCGCGGTACTCCTCGGGGACGAGGCCGACGTCGAGGAACGACATCACCTGGCCGAGCTTCATCGCGGCGCCCTTCATCGTCCCCAGCGCGGCGACGATCTGCTCGGCGGTCTCGAGCTGGCGCTTGGCGAGCGCGGCCTCCTTGCCCGCCTCGCCGCGCGCGACGTTGGTCGCGCGCGTGCCCATCTGCTTGGCCGCCTGCGAGGCGGCGAGCTTGCCGACCTTCGACGAGCGGCTCAGCCGCGAGGTGGGGATTGCGTCCTTCCTGGCCATGTCGTGCGACGTTCCAGCCGAAGCTGGAATCGCCGTTTTCAGTCCGCCGTGCGTTCCACGCGCGAGCCGGGCACGATGTCGTCGCGCCCGTCGGGCCAGCGGACCCACGCCTTGTGGCCGCCGTCGTAGTCGTCGCCCCAGACGACGAGCGTCGCCGGCTGGCCCTGCACGCTCACCTGCTCGTCGCCCTCGGGGTCGAGGCCGCGCCACACGCGGACGAAGGCGTTGTTCTCCCACTCGTCGCCGATCGTCGTCGGGTCGGTGTGACCGGGGTGCACCTCGGTCGCGTGGTCGAGACCCATGAGCGTGTCCATGATCGAGGCCTTGATGTCGGCGTAGGACGTGCTGCCGGGGGCGTTGACGCCGCCGATCGAGTTCCGAAACAGCGTGTCGCCGGTGAAGACGTGGCCGGGGACGGTGAAGTTCAGCATCCCCTTCGTGTGCCCGGGCGTGTGCACGGCGTCGACGTCAAGGCCGCCGATGGTGAGCGGCGCGAAGGGCTCGGCGTCCAGCGGCTCGTCGGGATGGGCGAGGATCACGATGTCCGGATAGCGCTCGGTGACCGCATCCAGATCACAGACGTGATCGTGGTGATGGTGGGTCAGCAGGAGATGCGTGACGTCGACGTCGTTGCGCTCGGCCGCCTCGAAGAGCGGCGCCATCGGCCCGCCGGCGTCGACGAGGAAGCCCGCGGCCCCAGGCCCGCTCGCGACGAGGTACGTGTTCGTCAGAAAGCCGTCAGACATGGAGCGTTCGATCAGCATGAGGCCCAGGGTACTGTGTGATCCATGCCCGCTTTGGAGCTCATACATACGTGCTATCGCATCGGTGACATCGACCGATCCGTCGCGTTCTACGAGGCGCTCGGCTTCGAGGAGCGCGCCCGCAAGCCGATCCGCGACGAGGCGATCAACGTCTTCATGGGGCTGCCCGGCGACGGCGATCGCCTGGAGCTGACCTTCAACCACGGCGTGTCGGAGTACACGCACGGGTCCGGCTACAACCACATCGCCATCACGGTCTCCGACATGGACGAGACGCTCGCGTCGCTCGCCGAGCAGGGCATCGAGCCCGAGAAGCCGCCGTACTCGGTGCGCGAGGGCGGCTCGCTGCTGTGCTTCGTGCGCGACCCCGACGGCTACCGCGTGGAGATCATCGAGAAGCACTCCTAGCGAGGGCCGCGGCGACGCGTTGGGCGACGGTGGCGGCGTCGGTTCTGATCTGCAGCTCCGTGAAGCGCAGGACGCGGTAGCCGAGGGCTACGAGCCGCGTGTCGCGCTCGCGGTCGCCTTCGAACGCGGCGATCGTGAAGTGGGTGGCGCGGCCGTCGGTCTCGACGATGACGCGCTGATCAGGCCAGAAGAAGTCGACCTCCCTGCCCTCGACGACGTGGTTGACGAGCGGTCGTGGGATGCCGTGCGCGTCGCAGAGGGCGAGGAAGGCCTGCTCGAGTTCCGAGCGGCTGAACTCGTCGTCGCGGTAGAGGGCGAGGGCGCGGCGTAGTCGCTTGGCACCGGCGTGGTGGGGATTGCGTGCCAACGTCTCGCCGACCGTCTTGAGATCGAAGAGCCGGCGGATCTCCGTCTGCTCGATCGTGCGAGCGAGGCTCGCTTCCCGCAGCGTTGCCGCGACGTCGAGGAGCGTGCGGGCGATCGTGGTGACGGGGATGCCGCGATGAGTGGTGACGTCGTCGGCGGTGAGGGTGGATGAGCGGTGCAGGCGAATGCGGTCGCGCCGGGTGCGGCCTGCTGTGGTGGGGACCGTCACGTCGATCCACGTCCCGGTGTAGGGGCGGATCTCCCAGTGCGCGGTCGCGCAAGCATGGCTGAGCCCAGCACCGTCTCCGCACGCCAAGACCGCGGCCATCCATCGCGCCTCACGGGTCAGCGGTCGATGGCCGACGGAGTAAACGCCGCGATGCACGCGGTGCAGCCAGCCGATCCGCACCCGCCGCGCGATCGCGTTGGGGCCGAGGCCGGCGTCGACCAGCTGCCGACGGGTGACCACGCCGTGTTGGCGCGCCGCGAGTTGCGCGATGGCGGCGTCCGGATTGGCCTTGTCGAGTTTTGACCCCACTAGGGGTCTAAGTCGCCACGGACGTGTGGTTCGCCCCCCACCGCCTACGCGCAATCCGCAACCTTGTCGACTAATGACCCGCCTGGGGGCATAAGTCGACAAGGCCATCACGCTCAGCCCGCGTCGTCCGCCAGTCCCTTCTCGCGCAACTGTTCGATCGCGGCCGGCGTCTTCTCCAACTCCCCCAACCCCATGCCCCGCAGCACGCCGGGCGACTTGGAGAACTGCACCTCGTCGTACTGCACGACCTCGATCTGGTTGCCCCACGGGTCGCGAAACCGCGTGCCGCGGCCGGGCAGCAGCGCGACGCCCGGCCGCGCGCGCGGCGGCCTCGAACGCGTCGCGGGAGTCGACGACGAAGCCCACGTGACGGTCCTCGTCGGCGGGCAAGCGGCGCGGCGCCGAGAGGGCGACGAACTGATCGCCGGCATCGAGGAAGGCCATCCGCCGCCCGACCCGCCCGCGCAGCTCGAAGCCGAACAGGCCGCCGTAGAACTCCAGCGCCGCATCGACGTCGCCGACCTCGAGCGCCACGTGGTTGATCCCGACCAGGCGAGCGCGTGCGTCTGTCATGTCATGAACCTCTCGTTCCGCAGGGGGCCGGACCCACCCGACCACGCCTCTAAGCTGCCCGAACGATGACCGACCCGGCCCCGAACTGAGCCCGACGATCATGGCCGAGCAGCGCACAGCCGTCATCGACATGGGATCCAACTCGTTTCGGCTCGTCGTCTTCACGGCCGCCGACGGGTGGTGGAAGCGCACGGACGAGATCTACCTGCCGGTCCGCATCGGCGAGGGCCTGGAGGCGACGGGCAAGCTCGGCAAGCAGCCGATGAAGCGCGCGCGCGAGGCCGCGGAGGTGTTCGCCCACTTCTGCGCCGCGACGGGCCTGACCGCGTCGCAGATCAAGCCCGTCGCCACGAGCGCGATCCGCGACGCGAGCAACCAGGCCGACTTCCTCGAGCGCGTCCGCGCCCAGACCGGTCTCGAGGTCCGCGTGCTCAGCCGCGAGGAGGAGGCCTACTACGGCTACCTCGCGGCGGTCAACTCGACCACCCTCGCCGACGGCGCCGTGCTCGACCTCGGCGGCGGCTCGCTGCAGCTCGTCGAGGTCCTCAGCCGCCATCCCGGCCGCCTCGGCTCCTGGCCGCTGGGCGCGGTGCGCATGACCGAGCACTTCCTCTCCGAGGACGACCCGCCCACGAAGAAGGCGCGCAAGGCGATGCGCGCGCACGTGCTCGAGACGCTGGAGGAGGAGGCCCCCTGGCTGCCGCGCACCGGCCGCCAGCTCGTCGGCATCGGCGGCACGATGCGCAACCTCGCCTCGGCCATCCAAGCCGCGACCGGCCGCCCCTCGCTCGGCGGCATCCAGGGCTTCGAGATCACGCCCGGCGCGCTCGACGACCTCGTCGAGCGCCTCGCGTCGATGCCCGCCGAAGAGCGCGGCGACGTCAAGGGCATCAAGTACGCCCGCGCCGACCTCATCCTCGCCGGCGCGATGGTCGTCCAGGTCGTGCTCGAGCACGGCGGCTTCGAGGCGATCACGGTCACCGAGGCCGGCCTGCGCGAGGGCGTCTTCTTCAGCGAGCACCTCGCCGGCGACCCGCCGCTGTTCGACGACGTGCGCGCCGCGAGCGTGACGAACCTCGCCGCCCGCTACCGCGTCGGCCCCAAGCACACCGAGCACGTCGCGACCCTCGCGCTCACGATCTTCGACGAGCTCGCCGAGCTCGGCCTGCACCCGGGCGACCGCTGGGAGCGCGAGCTGCTCTTCTCGGCCTGCGTGCTGCACGACATCGGCATGTCCGTCGACTACGACGACCACCACAAGCACTCGAGGTACCTCATCCTCAACGCCGGGCTGCCGGGCTTCGATCCACGCGAGGTCGCGCTCGTCGCGCAGGCCGCGCGCTACCACCGCAAGGGCATGCCGGACTTCGGCGAGCTCTCCCCGCTCGCGCAGGACGGCGACGACGCGCGCCTGGACCGCCTGGCGATCCTCCTGCGGCTCGCCGAGGACCTCGAGCGCAGCCGCGACCAGAGCGTCCGCGCCGCGCACGTGGCGGCCGACAACGGCACGATCCGCCTCGAGCTCGAGGCCGACGGCACCGCGTCGGTCGAGCGCTGGGCGGCGCAGCGCGAGGTCGAGCTCTTCGAGCGCGCCTTCGGGCGAGACCTGAAGGTCGAGGCGCCGTCATGAGCCTCACCCAGGGAGGCGGCCCGCTCGGCGGCAGGCCCGCGCCCGGCAACTTCACGATCGACTCGCCGGCGCACAAGCTCCTCTTCGAGCCCGACGCCCGGCGCCTGCGGGCGTTCGTCGGCGACACCCTCGTGCTCGACACGCGGCGCGCGCACCTGCTGCACGAGACCGGCATACGGCCCGTCGCCTACGCCCCGCTGGAGGACTTCGACGCGACGCTGCTCGAGCCGACGGCCACGACCTCGCACTGTCCGTTCAAGGGCGATGCCTCGTACTGGTCGCTGCGCGTCGGCGACGACGTGCGCGAGGACGCCCTCTGGGGCTACGAGGAACCGCTCGACGCCGCGCCCTGGCTGCGCGGCTTCGCGGCGCTGTACCCGGGCAAGGCCGACCGCTGGCTCGTCGAGGACGAGCCGGTCGCCGGCGGCCTGCGCGACCCCTACCACCGCGTCGACGTCCACACGAGCTCGCGTGCGGTGCGCGTGAGCGCCCACGGCGAGCTGCTCGCGCAGAGCACGCACCCGACGCTCGTCTTCGAGACGAGCATGCCGGTGCGCGCCTACCTGCAGCGCGGCGAGGTCACCGCCGGCCACCTGCGCCCGAGCGACAAGACCACGACCGACCCGTACATGGGCGACGCGATCTACTGGCACGTCCACGCCGGCGACGAGCTGCTGCCCGACGCCGCGCACTCCTATGAGCTGCCGCGCGCGGAGGCGATGAAGATCGCCGGGCTGGTGTGCTTCGGCGGCGATGGAATCGAGGTCGAGCTGGACGTCTGATGCGCCGGCGCCGGGCGCCCGCGACGACGCAGCCTGGCTCAGGCGGAGCGCTCGTCCTCGCGCGGCGGCGTGCCGACCGGAACCGGCATGGCCTGCGTGGAGACGGCGTCGACCGTCTCGGCCTCCTGCGCCTCGAGCTCGTCGAGGTGGTCGCCGTCGCAGAGCACGCGGAAGTTGCCGGTCACGCCGTCGTCGCCGTGAATCGTGATGCCGGGCAGGACCTCCTCGCCCTCGTCGAAGCCGAGCCGCTCCATGTCGAAGTGCGCCAGCCCGATGCCGTGCGCGGTGTGCGTGGGATTCTCGCGGTCGTGCGAGTTCAGGGCGATCTGAAAGGCGCGCAGGTTGGCGGCGATCTTCTCGGTCGGCGTCGGCATCTGGCCTTAAACGGTAGCGCCTCATATCCTCCGCCGCCATGAAAGGCGTCCCGTGGTGGGTGTGGGTCTCGGCCACGCCGATGGGGCTCGGCGCATGGGCGCCGATCGCCCCCGGCAAGCAGCGCGGACGCCCGCTGTGGATCGCCGCGGGGGTGCTGTGGAGCGTGATCGCGGTTGCGGGCTGGGTCGCCGCGATCATCAACGACGGCGGCGGCGGCGCCGGCGGGCTGATCATCCTCGGCTGGGTCGGCGCGTTCGCGACGGCGCTCGTCATCCGCCCGACCTACGTCCAGGAGACCGGCTCGTCGTTCGCCCGCGGGCGCGAGGAGGCGCAGCGCCGGCTCGAGGAGCGCCGCGAGGGCCAGCGGATCGCGGCCGAGGAGCCCGACCTCGCCGTCGAGCTCGGCATCGGCCGCCCCGACCTGCCTGGCGCTCAGCACGCCGGCCTCGTCGACGTCAACAACGCGCCCGCCACGTACCTCGCCAAGCTGCCCGGCGTCGACGACGCGCTGGCGACGCGGATCATCGAGCTGCGCGCCGAGCTCAACGGCTTCGCCTCCGTCCACGACCTCGGCGGCCTGATCGACCTCGACGGCAACGCCGTCGAGCGCCTGCAGGACCGCGTCGTGTTCCTCCCGCGGTAGAGGAACGGCTCAGGCGTCGATCAGGACGCCCGGGTTGAGCATCCCGGCCGGATCGACGCTCGCCTTCGCCGCCCGCAGTGCCGCCGCGAACGCGTCGGGGCGCTGGCGGTCATACCAGGGCCGGTGGTCGCGGCCGACCGCGTGATGGTGGGTGATCGTCGCGCCGGCGGCGAGCAGCGCGTCGCTCACGACGGCCTTGACCGCCGCCCACTGCTCGACCTCCTCGCCGCGCCGCGCCGGCGCCAGCACGGTGAAGTACGGCGCCGGGCCGTCGGGATAGACGTGCGAGATGCGGCAGGTGATCCGAGCTCCGGTCCCACCCGCCCCGATCGCCTCGCCCGCGGCCGCGGTCACCGCGGCGTGCAGCGCGCCGAAGCGCTCCCACGTGATCGCCGTCTCGAACGTCTCGCTGAGGATCCCCATGGCGACGAACGCGTCGCGCAGGTACGGCGCGCGGAAGAACGCCGCGCGCCACGCCCCGACGGCGTCGCCGCCGCCGCCGGCCGGATCGCCGGTGAAGCGCGGGCGGCGCACCGCGCCCTCGTCCCACTCGCCGCCGGCGTCGGCGCACATGTGCAGCGCGCGGTCGAGCAGCTCGCCGACCGGCACGACCGCCTCCGACGCCCCCTCGAAGCCGAGCACGAGCAGCGCCGCGGTGCCGTCGGCGGCGCCGGTCATGCGCGCCTCCTCGGCGTCGATGAGACGGCAGTTGGAGGGCCGCAGGCCGGACTGGGCGATCGCGCGCAGCGCGTCGGCGCCGTCGGCGAACGAGGCGAAGCGCACGGCCGCCAGCGAGTTGGCCTGCGGGCGCGGGCGCACACGCACCCACGACTCGGTGACCACGCCGAGGATCCCTTCGGAGCCGAGCAGCATCCGGTCGGGCGAGACGCCGGCCCCCGAGCCCGGCAGGCGCCGCGACTCCCAGGCGCCGGTGGGCGTGATCGCCCGCACCGACTCGACGAGGTCGTCGACGTGCGTCTCGGCGGTGGCGAAGTGTCCGGCGGCGCGCGTCGCGATCCAGCCGCCGAGCGTCGACAGCTCGAAGGACTGCGGGTAGAAGCGCAGCGTCAGGTCCAGCGCGCGCAGCTGGTTCTCGATCACCGGTCCGGTCGCGCCGGCCTGGATGAGCGCCGCGCGCGAGACGCCGTCGATCTGCAGGACGCGGTCCAGCGCGCCGAGGTCGAGCGAGACGACGCCGTCGAAGCGCGCCGGCACCTCGCACTGCACGCCGCCGGAGACGCTCGTCCCGCCGCCGTAGGGCACGACCGCGACGTTCGCGCTCGCCGCCCACTCGAGCACCGCCTCGACGTCACGCTCGCCGCGCGGGCGCGCGACGACGTCGGGCGGGAAGTCGAAGCGCCCCGCGAAGCCGCGCACGACGTCGCTGTAGGACTTGCCCCACGCGTGCGAGGCGCGGGCGTGCACGTCGTCGGAGCAGATCGCGGCCAGCGCGGCGGGCGGCGCCACGCGGGGTGGCGGCAGGACGACGTCCTCGAGCGCGACCGGCTCGCGCACCTCGCCGTCACCGGCGATGCGCAGGTGCTCCTCGAGGCCGGGGGCGGCGGCGCGCAGCTGCGCCACCGACCAGGCGTCGTCCTCGTAGCCCCACCCCCAATGCTTGCGGCGTCGCGTGCTCTCGGTGGCGGCCACTACGCGAAGATATCCCCAACCATGACGAACGTCTCCATCTTCACCGCCTCGATCGGCGCCGGGCACGACGTGCCTGCCCAAGTCCTCGCCACCGGCCTGCGTGAGCGTGGCGCGACCGCCGACGTCGTCGACGGGCTCGCGCTTGCCGGTCCCGTCGCGCGCACGATGCTCAGCGGGGTGCCCGCCTCGGGCTCCGGCCTGGGCACGCTGCTCTTCGAAGCGCGCTACCTGCTCGGCACCCGGCTGGCGCCGACGCGCGGCGCCGCCGCCGGCGTCGTCGACAAGCTCGTGCGCGGGCGCTTCGCCGCGCACCTCGCGTCGCACCCGGCCGACGTCGTCGTCTCGACGTATCCGTTGTGGAGCGAGCTGCTGGGGCGCATGCGCCAGGACGGTGCGCTCCCCATCCCCACGGTGAGCGCGATCACCGACCTCGCCGCACTGCGTCACTGGGCGCACCCGGGCATCGACCTGCACCTGCTGACGCACCCGGCGTCCGAGACCGAGGTGCGCGCGATCGCCGGGCCGCACGCGCGCGTCGAAGCCGTGCACGGCCTGACGTCGGACCCGCGCTTCACCGACCCGCCCGAGCGCAACGTGGCCCGCGAGGAGCTCGGGCTGCCGACGCGCGGGTCGCTCGTCGTCGTCTCCGGCGGGGGCTGGGGGGTCGGCGACCTGACCGGCGCGACCGACACGGCGCTGCACTACGGGGCGAACACCGTCGTCGTGCTCGTCGGCCACAACGACACCGTGCGCACGCGGATGGAGGCGGCCTACGGCAGCGACGAGCGCGTGCAGGTCTGGGGCTTCACCGACAAGATGGTGCTGCTGCTCTCCGCGGCCGACGTGCTCATCCACGCCACCGCCGGGCTGACCGTGCTCGAGGCGCTCATGTGCGACTGCCGCGTGATCTCCTACGGCTGGCCGCGCGGCCACATCCGCGCCAACGACGCCGCCTACAGGCGCCTCGACACGGTCGCCGTCGCGAAGAGCCGCCCGCAGCTCGCGCACGCGCTCGTCCACGCGCTCGCCGCGCCGCCGATCGGCCCGCAGCTTCCCGAGCTGGCGGCCGCCGCGGACCTCGTGCTCGAGCTCGCCGCGCGCGAGCCCGCGCACGCCGGCTGATCCGCTCGCTCTGGCGCGCCGGGGCGCGCGGGCGCGAACTATCGTGAAGGCATGCAGCAGCCGGCCATCCTCGCCCGCGGCCACTGGCCCGCCGAGCGCGTGCACGCGCGCTGGCACGAGGAGCACTACGAGCCGCCGGCGACGAAGGCGCAGGCCGCCGACGCGGCCATCGCCGCCCTGCGCGAGCGTGGCTCGCCGAGCCACGACGGGCTGTCGGCGCGGCTCGTCGCGCACGCCGAGCGGGGCGAGGACCTCATGCTCGAGCTGCAGCCCGTGCGCTGGGCGCTGCGGCTCGTCGACGGCGACGCCTCGCTGTCGATGGCCGCGCTCGCCGTGACGCGCGCCGCCGACGGGCGCTGGCTGGCGGGCCGCCGCGCGTCCTGGCTGTCGTCGTGGGCGGGACGCTGGGCGCTCGGCGCCGGCGGCGCCGTCGACGTCGGCGAGAGCCCGGCGCACACGCTCGTGCGCGAGCTCGACGAGGAGTGGGCGGTGCAGCCCGAGCGGCTCACGGTCGAGGCGCTCGTGCGCCTGCCCCACCAGCTCGTGATGGTCGTCGGCCTGGCCTGGCTGCCGGAGGGCGCCGAGATCGAGATGGACGACGAGCACGACGCCTACGCCTGGTGGCCGGCCGACGTCGCCGACTGGCCCGAGGAGGCCGACGAGCCGCTGCGCCGCATGGCCACCCTGCTCGCCGCCCACAGCGCATGACCCGCGTGCTGACCTTCCATCGCCTGAAGTGGGGCTCGTTCCTGCACTCGGCCGTCTACACCGTGCTGCTCGTCGTCTGGCTCGTGCCCGGGCTCGCCGGCTGGGAGGCGGTCTTCGGCATGGCCCACGGCCTGGGCTGGATCGCGATGACGCTCGCCTGCCTGGCGGCGCTGCGCCTGCGGGTCATCGACCTGCGCCTCGCCGTCGCCGTCGCCGTGCTCGGCGGGATCGGCCCGTTCATCGGCTCCATCGAGTTCTGGCGCCAGAGCCGCGCGGGCGCTGCGCCGGCGCCCGCCAACGCGGCGCCGACCGGTGCTTAACCGGCCGCGAGCTCGAGCACCGCGACGCTGACGGCGCGCGTGATGTCCGCGCCGTAGGCGGCGTCGATCACCGCGTCGGTGTTCGAGTGGTAGTTCGGGTTGGGATCGGCGGCCGGATCGCCGGGCTTGTTGGGAAAGAAGTCCTCGCTGACGAGCACCGCCGGATAGCCCTGCTCCTGAAACGACGCGTGGTCGGAGCGGTTGATCGCGCCGTCGAAGCGCGTCGGGTCCGTGCCGCCCGTCGGGGTCGTGCCGCTGTAGATCTGCGCCGGCGCCAGCTCGCCCAGCCGCGCGGCGGCGCGCGCGACGACGTGCGCCAACGGGAGGCTGAGGTCGCGCACCGCGGGATCGGTGAAGCCGGCATGGACCTCGAACGTGCGCAGGCTGTCGGAGTTGAAGGCGATCATGTCGCAGCAGACGACCGCCGCGATCTCGGCGCCTCCGGCCTTCAGCGACGCGGCGTAGGCGCGGCTGCCGACGAGGCCGGACTCCTCGGCGTTGAAGAAGCCCAGCCGCACGGTGTGGTGCGTCGGCGCGGCGAGCGCGGCGAGGTGGCGCCCGATCGCCAGCAGCGCCGCCATCCCCGACGCGTCGTCGTCGGCGCCACGGGCGGGATCGCGCCCCGGCGCGAAGCCGGGATCGCGGGCCGCGGTCGAGTCGAGGTGGCAGCCGACGACGACGAGGCTCGGCGCCTCGCCCGGGACGTCGGCGATGACGTTGCGCAGGACCCGCCCGCCGAAGGCGAACTCGTGCGCGACGGGCGACAGGCCCATCGCGCGCAGGTCGGCGAGCAGCGCGTCGACGGCACGGGCGTTGTCCGGATGTGAGCTGTGGCGCGAGCGCACCGGCGCGCCGCCGGCCAGCGGCGCGCCGCCGGCGTAGCGCGCGACGTCGGCGCCGTAGGACGCGGCGGTCACGTCCGCCGGCAGGGGCGGCTCGGCGAGCGCGAGCTCGGCCCCGAGCAGATCGGCCTGCACCTGCGCGGCGCCGGCGTGGGCGACCCGCGCCGGCCGCAGCAGCTCCGGGCTCGGCGTGAGGAGGCGGAAGTGCCCGTGCGCCCCGTGCGCCGGGATCTCGTCGTTGCTCATGTGGGCGTCGAGCGCGAGCAGCAGGCGGCTGTCGCGCGACCACAGCACGGCGTGGCCGGCCAGCTCGCCCGCCCGCATCCCCTCGTCGAGCTGCACGAGCAGTGGATCCTCGACCGCGTGGCGCAGCGCGAGGCGGTCGACCGCCAACCCCGCGTCGAGCGCCCGGGCCAGGCCGGCGGGAGAGACGACGGCGAACGCCCAGTCGCCGCCGACGTCGCGCTCGACCCAGTAGGGCACGATGCCCGGCGCGTCGCGCAGCGCGTCGATGTCGCCCGCCAGGCGCACGAACGCCAGCCGCTGCCCGAGCAGCGCCGGCAGGGCCAGCGCGGGATGCGCGACGGCGTCCCAACCGTCCCTCGCGGCCCTGTCGCGCAGGACGCGATCGGCGGAGACGAACACGTGCGGGCCGGGGCCGCCGGGCAGCGCCATGTCCTCCAGCAGCGCGATCTCCTCGACGGCCGGGAGATCGTCGCGCAGCGCGAGCAACGCGTCGTCGCGACGCGGCGCGAGTAGTGCCAGGCGCACCGGCACGTGCATCTGCGCTGCCTCGGCGAGCAGCGTCTGCGCCGCGGGGTGCAGCTCGGCGACCGCGCTCGCGCGACCGGCCACACCTCGCGCCGGCGGCGGCGCGAGCGACAGGTGGTCCAGGACGATGTCGATCGAGCCGGGGCTGGTCACGGTCCCTCGAGCGCCACGCTACCCGCTCCGGCGCGCGGCCTCTCCGGCAATCCGGCGCAGCGCCGCGCCGTTGCCTGCAACCGGGCTGGCGGCCGGGGGTAGTCCTGTGCGATGGTCCTCCTCGACACGCTTGACAGCATCGTCCATTGCAGTGGCGGCGGCGGCCGCGAGACCTTCTAGAGTGGACCTTCGGCATGGCCGTGAACACGACAGTTCAGGTAACCCTCCCCGCCATGGGAGAGTCGGTCCGCGAGGGAACCGTCCTCGAGTGGCACAAGCAGGAGGGCGACCCGGTGCAGGCCGACGAGCCGCTCGTCGACGTCTCGACGGACAAGGTCGACGCCGAAGTCCCAGCGCCCACCGCCGGGACGCTCGTGAAGATCCTCGCGGCCGAGGGCGAGACGGTCGCCGTGGGCGCCGTGCTCGCCGAGATCGCGCCGCACAGCGACGCGCCTGCGCCACCGCCCGCCGACGGCGATGGTCACGCGCCGCCCGCGCAGAGCCAGCGTCAGGACCAGGACGACGACAACGACCAGGCGACGCTCGTCGACATCGTGGCCCCGGCCGGCGGCGAGTCCGTCCAGGAGGGGACGATCCTCGAGTGGTCGGTGCAGGTCGGCGACCGCGTGCAGGAGGGCGACACCGTCGTCGAGCTGTCCACCGACAAGGTCGACATGGAGCTGTCGGCGCCGGTCACCGGCACCGTCGCCGAGATCCTCGCCGACGCGGGTGAGACGGTGACCGTCGGCCAGACGATCGGCCGCGTGCGCGCCGGCGCCGGCGCGGCGGCCGAGGACGGAGCCGCGGCGCGCAGCGGCAACGGCGCCTCCGCGGCGCCGGATCCGCCGCCCGCCGCGCCCGCACCGCAGCCGCCCGCGACCTCCGGCGCCCACGGCGACGGCGACGGCGCCGCCAACGGCGCCTCCGTCTCCCCCGTCGCGCGCCGCATCGCCGCGGCCGAGGGGATCGACCTCTCGGCCCTGCAGGGCAGCGGACCCGCCGGGCGCGTCACGAAGGCCGATGTCCTCGCGGCGAAGGCCGCCCCGCCGGCCGCCCCCGCTCCGCCGGCGCCCACACCCGCGCCCACGCCTGCCCCCACATCCACACCCCCCCCGCCCCCGCCGGCGCCACCGAGCTCAAGGGCGGCGCGGCGATGCTCGCCCGCTACATGGAGGCCTCGCGCGAGATCCCGACCGCGACCTCCCTGCGCACGATCACCGTCACGACGATGACCACGCGCCGCGGCGAGCTGAAGAGCGCCGGCCACAAGATCTCCTTCACGCACCTCATCGCCTACGCGATCGCGCGCGCGGCGACCGAGCAGATGCCGGTCATGGCGCACCACTTCGCCGCGATCGACGGCCGGCCGCACCGCGTCGACGACGGCGTGGTCAACCTCGGCATCGCCGTCGACGTCGAGAAGAGGGACGGCAGCCGCACGCTGATGGTGCCGGTGATCCGCGACGCGGGCCGCAGGACGTTCCCGGAGTTCCTCGACGCGTTCGGCAGCCTCATCGCCCGCGCCCGCGAGAACAAGCTCACCGCCGACGACCTCGCCGGCGCGAACATCTCGCTGACGAATCCCGGCGGCATCGGCACGCACGCCTCCGTGCCGCGGCTCATGGCCGGCCAGGGCACGATCGTCGCCACCGGCGCGATCGGCTACCCGGTCGGGCTGGCCGCCGTCGGCCAGATGCTCGGCGCCGAGAAGGTCATGACGATGACCTCGACGTACGACCACCGCGTCATCCAGGGCGCCGAGTCCGGGCGCTTCCTGAAGGTCGTCGAGGAGTACCTGCAGGGCGAGCACGGCTTCTACGACCAGCTCTTCCACGAGCTCGGCTCCGACCTCGCCCCGCTGCCTGCCCCGCCCGCCCCCGCGGCCGCGGCCGCCACCGCCCGCGACGCCGCCCAGCCGGCCGCCGAGCCCGTCGCCGCCGAGCCCGACGAGGATCTCCTGCGCGCCGTCCAGGCCGCCGTCTCGCTGCTGAAGGCCCACCGCACGCACGGCCATCTCGCCGCGCATCTCGACCCGCTCGGCCGCGAGCCCGAGGGCGACCCGGCGCTCGATCCCGTGCCGCTCGGCCTGACCCCCGAGCTCATGGCCCGCATCCCGGCGCGGATCCTGCGCATCCAGGTGCCCGGCGCCACGCTCGCCGACGCGCTGCCGCACCTGCGCGAGACGTACTGCGGCACGATCGCCTACGAGATCGAGCACATCGCCTCCCATCGCCAGCGCACCTGGCTGCGGGCGAAGATCGAGGCCGGCGAGTTTCGCTCCCCGCTGACGCCCGACGAGCAGAAGGCGCTGCTCAAGCGCCTCATCGAGGTCGACGCCCTCGAGCGCTTCATGCACAAGGCCTACATCGGCCAGAAGCAGTTCTCGATCGAGGGCCTGGACATGACGGTGCCGATGCTCGACGAGCTCATCCAGCTCTGCGCGGCCAACGGCGGGCGCGAGGTCGTCCTCGGCATGGCCCACCGCGGCCGCCTCAACGTGCTGGCCCACAACCTCGGCCGCCCCTACGACACGATCTTCGCCGAGTTCGAGGGCGCGTCGACGCTCGAGGCCGTCACGACGATCCCGCAGGGCGGCACCGGCGACGTGAAGTACCACCACGGCGCGCAGGGCTCCTACCAGCTGCCCGACGGCTCCTCGATCCTCGTCAACCTCGAGTCCAACCCGTCGCACCTGGAGTACGTCGGGCCGGTCGTCACCGGCGCGACCCGCGCCGCGCAGACGACCCGCCTGGGTCCGCGTGCGCGCCGCGACGCCGCCAGCGCGGTGCCGATCGTCCTGCACGGCGACGCCGCCCTGCCGGCGCAGGGCGTGGTGCCCGAGACGCTCAACCTGCAGGCGCTGGACGGCTACTCGGTCGGCGGCACGCTGCACCTCGTCCAGAACAACCAGGTCGGCTTCACGACCGATCCCGACGACGCGCGCTCGACGCGGTGGGCGTCGGACGTCGCCAAGGGCTTCGACGTGCCGATCATCCACGTCAACGCCGACGACGTCGCGGCCTGCATCTCGGCCGTGCGCCTGGCGTTCGCCTTCCGCCAGGAGTTCGGCCACGACGTGATGATCGACCTCATCGGCTACCGCCGCTTCGGCCACAACGAGGCCGACGAGCCCGCCTACACGCAGCCCGAGCAGGCCGCCGCGATCCGCAAGCACAAGCGCGTGGCGGAGATCTGGGCCGAGCAGATGATCGCGCAGAAGGTCGTCTCCAAGCAGGAGGTCGACCAGCAGACCAGCGAGGTCTGGGACGAGCTGACGCGCCTGCACCAGCGCCTGAAGGCGCAGATCCGTCACGCCGAGGAGGTCGGTCAGGTCGAGCAGCCGACCGGCGAGTACACGCTGGACCGCACGCCCTCGCCGGACGTCAAGACCGCGGTCAGCGCCGAGCGGCTGCGGATCCTCAACAAGGAGCTGCTGGCGATCCCCGAGGGCTTCACCGTCCATCCCAAGCTCGTCAAGCAACTCGAGCGCCGCCGCGACGCGCTCGGGCCGGACGGCGGGATCGACTGGGCGCACGCCGAGGCGCTGGCGTTCTCGACGCTGCTGACCGAGGGCACGCCGATCCGCCTCACCGGCCAGGACGTCGAGCGCGGCACGTTCTCCCAGCGCCATGCCGTGCTGCACGACGCAAGGACCGGCCAGACGATCTGCCCGATCCAGTCGCTGCCCGGTGCGCTGGCGCCGTTCGAGCTGCACAACTCGCCGCTGTCGGAGGTCGCCTGCCTGGGCTTCGAGTACGGCTACAGCGCCGAGGCGCCCGAGACGCTCGTGCTCTGGGAGGCCCAGTTCGGCGACTTCGTCAACTGCGCGCAGGTCGTCGTCGACCAGTTCATCGTCAGCGGCCTGGCGAAGTGGGGACAGACCTCGCGCCTCGTGCTGCTGTTGCCGCACGGCTACGAGGGCTCCGGCCCCGAGCACTCCAGCGCGCGGTTGGAGCGCTTCCTCACGCTGGCGTCGGAGGGCAACATCCGCGTCGCCAACGTCACGACGCCGGCGCAGTACTTCCACCTCATCCGCCGCCAGGCGCGGATCGCCAAGCAGCGCCCGCTCATCCTCATGACGCCGAAGTCGCTGCTGCGCCTGCCGCAGGCGACCAACCGCATCGAGCACCTCTCCGAGACGAAGTTCTTCCCGGTGCTCGCCGAGCCGCGGGTACCGATCGACCAGGTCCGCCGCCTCGTCCTGTGCACCGGCAAGGTCTACTACGACCTCGTCGGCCACCCGCACCGCGCCGAGGTGCCGGGCGTCGCGATCGGCCGCGTCGAGCTGCTCTATCCGTTCCCGCAGGCGCAGATCCTCGAGCTCATGGAGAGCTACCCGAACCTCGAGGAGGTCGTCTGGGTCCAGGAGGAGCCGCGCAACATGGGCGCCCGCGCGCACATGTTCCCGCGCCTGATGCAGATCCTCCCCGAGCGGCTGCGGTTCGGCTACATCGGCCGGCCCGAGCGCGCCTCGCCGGGCGAGGGCTATCCGGCGGCGCACATCGCCGAGCAGTCGCGGATCGTCGAGACGGCGCTGGATCTCGCGATCCCCGTCTCGCTGTATCCGCGCAAGACGCCGGGCGAGCGCTAGTCCGACCCGACCGGTCGGCTCTCGGTCGTCGGTCGAGGCCGCGGGCGCGAACGGCTACCGTGTCGCGGGCCATGGACCGGCACCTCGGCGCACGAGCGCGCACCCTCCTCGCCCTGCTGACCGTCGGCGCCCTGCTGGCGGCCGCGCTGCCCGCCCTCGGCGCGGTCCGGTCGGGCAACGAGCGCGCGAACAACATCAAGGGGACGGCGGGGAAGGATCGCCTGCGCGGCGCGGGCTCGCGCGACAAGCTGTTCGGCCGGGCCGGCAACGACCTGCTCAGCGGCGGGACGGCGTCCGACCAGCTCTACGGCGGCGACGGCGCCGACAGCCTCGACGGCGGCTCGGGCAACGACAAGCTCGTCGGCGAGGAGGGCAACGACTTCCTCTACGGCTTCACCGGCAACGACCGGCTCGACGGCGGCCTCGGCAACGACCGCATGGACGGCTTCGACGGCGACGACACCCTGCGCGGCGGCGAGGGCAACGACTTCCTCGGCGAATCGCGCTTCGGCGACGACCGCCTGCTCGACGGCGGTCCCGGCGAGGACGTCCTCATCGGCAACGCCGGCGCCGACCGCCAGATCCTCGGCGGCGAGGGTCAGGATCTCCTGTCGGGCGGTACCGGCAACGACGGCCTCGACGGCGGGCCGGGCAACGACATCCTGCTGCCCGGCACGGGCCAGGCCAACGGCCTGCGGGCGCTGGGCGGACCCGGCGACGACGTGCTCGTCGACACCGGCTCGGGCGACATCGACGGTGGCGACGGCAACGACACGCTGTGGATGGCGAGCGACGGCCTGGGGACGCGGATGTACGGCGGCGACGGCTTCGACACGTTCTACGTCGGCGCCTCCGCGCGGCTCGTCGATTGCGGGGCGGGCAACGATCGCGTCGTCCTGTCCGGCTACGCCGACGAGACGATCGAGGTGGGCGGCTCGGTGACCGAGTTCGTCGACTGCGAGCAGACCGTCACCGGCGCCGACCTCGGCCAGGCGCCGTCGCTGCTGCGGGTGCTGGGGCGCTGGAACGGCGCCGGCGTCCCGATGGACACCGAGATCGTGCTGCGCGCCGCGGCCTACGAGAAGCTGTCGAACTGCAACCTCGCGCGGCGGCGCTGCCTGCCCGGCGACCGTCCGCAGCGGATCCTCGGCACGAAACGCGCCGACGTCATCAAGGGCGGCGGTGGCGAGGACTTCCTCGAGGGCCGCGAGGGCTCCGACAAGCTCTACGGCGGCGACGACGACGACTCGCTCTTCGGCCGCACCGGCAACGACTACCTCGTGGGCGGCAACGGCCACGACGAGCTCGAGGGCGGCCGCGGCGACGACACCCTGCGCGGCGGCCGCGGGCGCGACCAGCTCAACGGCGGCTTCGGCCGCGACCGCCTCCTCGGCGGCCCGGGCGCCGACACGATCCGCGCTGTCGGCGGCGGCAGCGACGTCATCGACTGCGGCGAGGGCACCGACCGCGTCGAGAGGGACAAGCGCGACCGCACGCGCAACTGCGAGATCGTGCTCTAGCGGGTCGCGCGTACAACGTTTGCGCGGGGGCCCACCGGGCGAAGCAGCTCCTCCCTCCCCGGACTAGCCCTTGGCGTACTGCTCCGCGGACTTGGACTCGAACTCGAAGCCGACGAAGCCCTCGTCGCCGACGACCCACGCGTCGTGGCCCGGCTCGATGATGTACGCGTCGCCGGGGCCGATCTCGAGCTCGGTGCCGTCCTCGTGCTGGATGGCCATGCGGCCGGAGTGGGCGACGCCGACGTGGCGCACCTGACAGCTGTCGGTGCCGACCACCGGCTTGATGCACTCAGACCACCGCCAGCCGGGCTCGAACGTGAGCCGCCCGACGGTCGTCTCACCCATACGCACGATGTCCACCTTCGTCTTGTCCGGCGTCCGCGTCTCGTCAGGCGACTCGAAATCGCGTGATTGCACACCTGGCATGACAGCCTCCTCTGGTCGGTGGGGAGAGGTCTCGGCTCGGCGCGGGCCGTTACAGGCACTCGCCGCCGCGTTCGTCATGCGCCGCGTCGACCATCGCGCCTGCGGGTGCCCGTCCGCCCTCCGCTCCGCGTGGTCGGGGCGCGCCGAGCGCGGATATCGAACCGTGCGCGCCCCGATCGCGCTGCCGGCGACTGCGCGGCCGGCCGGCCGGCCCGCTTGTGAGCCTCGCGCGGGAACGCGCTACGTCGCGCCGAGGCGCGCCCGGCTCTGCGCGAGGCGAAAGCGCTGGTGCAGCCACCAGGCCAGCGCGCCGGCGATCGCGAGGTCGACGGCCAGCGCGAAGGGACCGCGCCACGTCACGTCGCCGAGCACGACGACGGCGAGATGGAGGGTCGTGACCGGCAGCATGCCGAGCAGGATGCTGTGCGAGCGAAAGCCGGCGAAGTGCTCGCGCAGGCACAGCTCGGCGACGACGACGACGAGCACGCCGACGCCGGCCAGCAGCAGCGCCGGCGCGCCGGCGAAGCCGAGCAGGAACAGCCCGAGGCCGACGGCCATGCCGATCTCGGTCAGCGGGAACGGCGCCCAGATCGGGTCGGGGCGCGGGACGCCGTCGCGGATCTCCAGGCGCGAGGGGCGCCGCGGCGCGGGCTCGGCCGCCGGCGTCCGCGCCGCCGGGCGTGGGGTCGCCGGCCGCGGCGTGGCGGGGTCGCCGGCGGGCGCCGGCCGCTCGCCCGGGGTCGCCTGCGCCCGCGCCCGCTGGCGCTGCTTCTTCTTCGCCCGAGACCGGCTCTTGCTCATCCCGGCGCGCCCGTCCGCTCCCGCGCGAACGCCACGAACCAGTCCAGCGCGGCCGGGTTGGCCAGCGAGTCGCGGCTCGCCGCCTGCTCGGCCGCCGCCCCGGCAAGGATCCGCTTGACCGGCACCTCGAGCAGCTTGCCCGACAGCGTGCGCGGGACCTCGGCGACGGCGAAGACGTCGTCGGGCACGTGGCGCGGCGAGCAGTCCTCGCGGATCCGGCGCGCCAGCGCGCGGCGCAGGTCGTCGTCCAGCTCGGCCCCGGAGCGCAGCACGACGAACAACGCCATCCAGCCGTCGACGTCGACGACCAGCGCGTCGACGATCTCCTCCGCGGCGAGCACGGCGCTGTAGATCTCGCTCGTCCCCATCCGCACGCCGCCGCGGTTGATCGTCGAGTCGCTGCGGCCGTAGATGACCGCGGTCCCGCGCGAGGTGATCTCGATCCAGTCGCCGTGGCGCCAGACGCCGGGGTACATCGCGAAGTACGCGTCGCGCAGCCGCTCGCCGCCGGGGTCGTTCCAGAACCCGGTCGGCATCGAGGGCATCGGCTGGGTGATGACGAGCTCGCCGACGGCGTCGACGAGCGGCCGGCCGTCGGGGTCGAAGGACTGCACGTCACAGCCCAGCGAGCGCGCCTGCAGCTCCCCTTCGTAGACGGGCAGCAGCGGCACGCCGCCGACGAACGCCGTGCAGACGTCGGTCCCGCCGCTCGTCGAGAACAGCCACGTGCCGGCCCCGAGCTCGTCGTAGACCCAGCGGAAGCCCTCGGGCGAGAGCGGCGAGCCGGTCGAGCCGACGCTGCGCAGCGCGCTGAGGTCGCGGGCGCCGCCGCCCGCCGGTGAGATGCCCGCCTTCATGCACCCCGCGATGAACGCCGCGCTCGTCCCGAAGCTCGTGATGCCGGCCTCGGCGGCGAGGTCCCACAGCCGGTCGAGCGTCGGCGCCCCCGGGCTGCCGTCGTAGAGCACGATCGAGGCCGGCGTGAGCAGTACGCCGACGATCCAGTTCCACATCATCCAGCCGGTCGTGGTGAACCAGAACGCGCGGTCGGCGGCGTGCATGTCGAGGTGCAGGTTCAGGTGCTTGAGCTGCTCGAGCAGGATCCCGCCGTGGCCGTGGACGATCGCCTTGGGCAGGCCGGTCGTGCCGCTGGAGTACAGGACGCAGAGCGGGTGGTCGAAGTCGACGGGCTCGAGCACGAGCGCCGCTCGCCGTCCTCGCCGAGGAAGCCGTCCTCCCAGCCGCTGCCGTCGAGATAGCCGAGCCGCACGAGCCGTTCCGCCGACCTGCGCATGGATCTCGTCGACCACCGTGCTGCGGTCGAAGTCCCGCCCGCCGTAGCGATAGCCGTCGACGGCGAGCAGCACCTCCGGCTCGATCTGCGCGAAGCGGTCGATGACCGAGCGCGCACCGAAGTCCGGCGAGCAGACGACCAGATCGCGCCGAGGCCGGACGTGGCGAGGAACGCCGCGATGGTCTCGGCGATGTTCGGCATGTACGCGACGACGCGGTCGCCGCGGCCGACGCCGAGCGCGCGCAGCCCGGCCTGGATGCGGCGCGGTCAGCTCGCGCAGGCTGCCCCCACGTCATCTCGTCCCAGCGGGCGCAGCTCCGAGGCGTGGCGGATCGCCACCGCGTCGTCGTCGCGGCCGCGGAAGATGTGCTCGGGATAGGAGAGCGCCGCGCCGGGAAACCATCGTGCCCCCGGCATCTCGGGGCGCTCGAGCACGCCGCTGGGCACGGCGTGCAAGCGCACCTCGAAGTACTCGGCGATCGAGGACCAGAAGCCCTCCAGATCGCCCACCGACCAGCGCCAGAGCTCGTCGTAGCCGCCGACCTCGACGCCATGGTAGGCCGCCAGCCACCGCTCGTAGGCGCGCATGCGGGTCTGCTGCGCGAACGCGTCGGAGGGCTGCCACAGCACGCGCGGCGTACGGGTCATGCGCGCAAGCGTAGACCCGTCGCCGCGCCGCCCTGCGTGGGGCTACAGATTGCCCTCGAACTCGACGGTGACCTGGTCCTTGAGCTTCAGCGCGCCCATCAGCCCCTTGTACGGCTTGATGCCGTAGTCGGTCTGGTTGAGCGTGACGCTGCCGCTGATCTTGTCGCCGCTGACGCGGATCGGGACCGAGATCTGCGAGCTGCCGCCGGCGATCGACAGATCGCCCTTGGCCTGGCTGTCGCTCACCTCGCTGGAGGTGAAGGTGATCTGCGACGAGCCCAGGACCTTGTTCATGCTCTTCTTGATATCGGCCTTGTCCTTGTCGCCCAGCGGCTTGGCGCCGCCCTGGCCCGAGATGACCTCGATCGAGCTGGCGTCGGCGGTGAGCTTGATCGATGGGTTGTCGCCGCCCTCCACCGTGGCCTCCCAGCTGTTGACGCCGAGGGTGAGGTCGTGCCCGGCCTTCGCCGCGGCGCCCTCCCTGCCGGTCTTGACCTTCAGCGATCCGTTGCTGGGTCCAATGGTGTGGCTTCCTTCGGGAATTGACATACGGTGACCTTACCCGCATAGGGTCCATCCACACTTTCCGGGCGTTAGCCTTGTCAGCATGGCCTGGCGTCAGCGCGAGATCACCCTGCGGCCCCGCCCGCGCGGCGTCCACCTCGTGACGAACGAGATCGTCGACGCGCTGCCCGAGCTGCGCGACCTGCAGATCGGCCTCGCGCACCTGTTCATCCGCCACACCTCGGCGTCGCTCACGCTCAACGAGAACGCGTCGCCCGACGTGCGCCGCGACTTCGAGACGTGGTTCAACGCCGCCGTCCCCGAGGACTTCGCCTGGACGCACACGCTCGAGGGCCCCGACGACATGCCCGCGCACGTCAAGGCCGCGCTGATGGGCTCGTCGCTGACGCTGCCGATCTCCGGCGGGCGCTTCGCGCTCGGCACCTGGCAGGGCATCTACCTCTGCGAGCACCGCGACCGCGGCGGTGCGCGCAAGCTGCTGGCGACGCTGTCGGGGGAGTAGTCAGCCGCGGCCGCGGCTGCGAACGGCGGCGTCGCGCTACGCCGCGAAGAGCGTGAGATCGGGCTCGCGGTCGCCGCGCAGCAGCGCCAGGTCGACCTCGACGCAGGTCAGCCCGCGCGCCTCGGCGAGGACGCGCGCCTGGGGCTTGATCGCCTGCGCGGCGAGGATGCCGCGACAGGACGCCATCGCGGGGTCGCGGCGGATGCGCTCGAGGTAGCGCGTGAGCTGCTCGACGGCGTCGATCGTCGCGATGCGCTTGATCTCGACCGCGATCCAGGCGTCCTCGCCGTCGCGGCACATGAGGTCGACGGGCCCGATGTCGGTCGGCCACTCGCGCCGCACGAGCCGGAAGCCCTCGCCGCAGAACTGCGGTGACGCCGCGAGCGCCTCCTGCAGGTCGCGCTCGACGCCGTCCTTCTCGAGCGCCGCCGCTTCGCCCATGTCATGGAACACGTCGCTGACGATCTCCTCGATGGCGATCTCGAGGCGATCCTCGGTCGCGCCGGCGCGCTTGCGCACGACGATCCGCGTCAGCGGATCGCCCTCCTCCTCGATGACGGTCGGCGCGGTCATCCAGTTGCTCGGCTTGAAGCCGCCGCTGTCGGCGTGGACCATGAACGAGCCGTCGGCCTTGACCATGAGCAGGCGCAGGGCCAGCGGCAGGACGGCGGTCAGGCGGCCGCTGTAGCGGACCTCGCAGCGGGCGACGATCAGGCGCATGGTTCGGCACCGTACCGGCCCCGCCGGACCGTTTGCGTTCGCGTAGCGCCTGGGCCCGTGGGGTAGGCCCACCGGCATGACCGCGACGACGACGGAGTACCTCGAGACCTACCTGCAGGACCACCGCGCCGGCGCGGCGATGGGCTCGGATCTCGCCCACCGGCTCGCCGAAGAGAACGCCGGCACGTCCTACGAGGACTTCCTCGTCGGCCTCGCCCAGGAGATCGACGGCGACGTCGACATGCTCGAGCAGGTCATGGACCGCTTCGGCATCTCCAAGCCGGCGCTGAAGATCGCCGGCGCGAAGGTCGGCGAGAAGCTCGGCCGCCTGAAGCCCAACGAGCAGCTCTCCGGCTACTCGCCGCTCAGCCGCGTGCTCGAGCTCGAGGGCCTGCGCGGCGGCGTCCAGGCCAAGCAGGGTCTGTGGGACTCGCTCGCCGAGCTCGCCAAGCACGACGACCGGCTCGATCCCGACCAGATGGAGGAGCTGCAGGCGAAGGCCCAGAAGCAGCTCGACGGCCTGCGCGAGCAGTCCCGCATGGCCGCTCATCAGGCCTTCGTCGTCGGCGAAGACGACGAATGATGGCTAGAGCGTTCGCCGGCCTCGTCGTTCAGCGCCAGGTCATGGGGAGGTCGCTGGCCACGCCGTAGGTCAGGGTGAGGTCGGCGGGGCCGGCGTCGTTGGCGTTGTTGAGCGACCAGGTGGTCCCGGCTTTGACGCCTACGGTGTCGGTGCCGTCGCCGTCCCAGTCGCCGACCACCGGGTAGGAGGCGTTGCTGCCCGACCAGAACACGAAGATGCCGGCGTCGGGCGCTCCGGTCGATGCGGTCTGGCGCAGGTTCCACTGGCCGGTCGCCAGGGTGTAGACGCCGATGCCGTCGGTGCCGTCGCCGTCCCAGTCGCCGGCCACCGGCACGGTGGCCGGCCAGACGCCGGACCCGAAGGTGAAGCTGGTGGTGGCCGCGTCGTCGGCGTAGCGCAGCTCCCACGTCCCGTTGCGGAACACGGCGACGTCGTCGCGGCCGTCGCCGTCGAAGTCTCCGGCCACGGCGAACCCGCGCGGGTGGCCGAAGGCAAAGGTCTCGTCGGCGCCGCCGGCGCCGTGGCTGTTCTTGAGTTTGAAGGTGCCGGCTTCGAACGTGCCCGGCGTCTCGGAGCCGTTGCCGTCCCAGTCGCCGAACAGCGGGGTCAGGGGCCGACCGCCGTACTCGTAGGACATGACCGTGGCGGGCAACGAGCCGAGCGAGCTGCCGAGGATCCGTGTGGTGCTGGTGCGCACGACGGCCGGAAGCGACCGGTAGAACCCGACGACGAGCGACGGCGATGGCTGATCGTCGGTCACGACCGGGCCGTTGCCGAGCCGGCCGTCGACGTCGTACCCCCAGCACCGGATGCCGCCGCCGGCGGCGATGGCGCAGGTTGAGATGCTCCCGGCGCTGATCGCCGACCAGGCGTCGGCAATGGGACCGGCCGTGTCCACCGGGGACGGAGATGGCTGGTCGGAGGTCACGATCGGGCCGTTGCCGAGCTTGGCATAAAGCGTCGGACCCCCAGCACCAAGCGGAGCCGTCGCTGGCGATGGCGCAGGTGTGAGCTGGGCCTGCGCTGATCGCCGTCCAGGTGTCGGGGATCGGCCCGGTCGTGTCCACCGCGCTCGGCGAGGGCTGGGGGTCCGTCAGCGCCGCGCCGTTGCCCAGCTTCCCGCCCCCGTCATTGCCCCAACACCAGGCGGTGGCGTCGGCGGCGATCGCGCAGGTCCCGTTCGACCCAGCCGTGATCGCCGCCCAGGTGTCGGGGATCGGCCCGGCGGTGTCGACCGGGCTGGGCGAGGGCTGGTTGGCGATCAGCGCCGCGCCGTTTCCCAACTGCGGGCCGCTGTCATTTCCCCAGCACCAGGCGGTGGCGTCCGCGGCGATGGCGCAGACGTAGTCGTCGCCGGCGGAGATCGCCGTCCACGTGTCGGGGACGGCGCCGGCGGTGTCGACCGGCGACGGCGACGGCTGATTGCCGGTCAGGGCGCCGTTGCCGACCTCGCCAGAGCCATCGGCACCCCAGCACCATGCGGTGCCGTCGGCGCCGATGGCACAGGTGTTGAAGTCGCCGGCGGAGATCGCCACCCACGTGTCGGGAATGGGCCCGCTGGTGTCGACCGGACTGGGCGACGGCTGGTCGTCGGTCAGCACGGCTCCGTTGCCCAGCGCCCCGTTCGAATCGCTGCCCCAGCACCACGCCGTGCCGTCGGTGGCGATCGCGCAATTGGCGGTGGTCCCGGCGCTCACCGCCGTCCACGTGTCGGGGATGGCGCCCGCGGTGTCGACCGGCGTGGGTACCGTGCTGCCCGTCGTCGTCGAGGCGCGCCCCCGTTGCCCAGCTCGCCGGCGGACTCGTCCCCCCAGCAGAACAGCACGCCGGCGCCGTCGATCGCACAGGATTGGTTTCTGACGTCGATCAGGCCCGCCGCCGTGCGTGCCGCGCCCGGCACGCCCGCGGCCTGCTCACCTCGCGCCGGCGTTGCCGCCAGCGCTGTCAGCGTCGCCGCCACGAGCAGGATGACGGCCGCGCACCGGAGCCATCCCGCTCCCCGCAACGCCATGACCACTCCACTCGCGGCTGGTGCCCCCACCTTGACGCGACCGTACCAGAACCCCCGGGAGGGTGCCGGTGACGACAACAGAGGTGACGAGCTCAGGCCGCCGGCAGGACGCGCGGCAACTCGTCGCGCAGCCGCTCCAGCAGCCCGGCGACCTCCGGGTCGGGCGCCAGCCGCAGCGCCTGGTCACAGGCGTCGATCGCGTCGCTGATGCGGTCGGTGCGCGCCAGCGCGTGCGCGTAGCGCGCCCACGCCGCCGCGCTCTCGCCGTCGATCAGCGTCGCCTGCTCGCAGGCCGTCACCTCGGCTCCGAGGTCGCCCGCGAGGTGGTAGGCCAGCGCGAGGTCGAGCAGGCCGTCGACCGAGGGCACGAGCTCGCGGGCGTGCTCGAGCGCCGCGATCGCTCCCTCGCGATCCATCAGCCGCAGGCGCAGGCGCCCGAGCCGCTCCCAGGCGTCGGCGTCGTCCGTGCCGCGATCGACCGCGCGCTGCGCCGCCTCGGCGGCGAGGTCGATCGCGCCCATGTCCTCGTAGATGCGCGCCGCGAAGCGATGCGGCGCCGGGCGGTCGTCCTCGTTGCGTGCCCAGTCGCGCACCGCGCGGCCGGCGGCGTTGAGGTCGCCGGCCTGCCAGAAGGCCAGCGTCAGCAGCCGCAGCACGGTCGTGTTCGTGGGCTCGGCGTCGCGGGCGTAGATGAGCCGCTGCGCGGCCAGCGGGTGGTTGCCCTCGAACGTCGCGTGCTGAGCGGCGGTGACGAAGCGCTCGACGCGGTTGGCGGCGGCGTCGGGCTTGGAGAAGTCGACGAACTGCAGCGTGCCCGCGGGCACCGTGCGCACGCCGATGTGGAAGCGGATGCGCGCCCACTGCTGCACGTCGTCGCCGCCGCCGGTGAAGTAGATGCCGGTCACGCTGCCGACGCCCCACTCCGGATAGGCGACGCAGCGCGCGTAGCGGTGCACGACCGAGTGGTCGGGCACCTGCGAGCCGAACGGGTCGTTGGTGGCGCGATCCTCGGCGTGGGCGCGAGCGCGCTGCTGGGCCTCGTAGTTGCGCCGGCCCTCCTCGGCGCGCGCCTCGCGGGCCGCCGCGGCGCTGACCTTGACCGCGTTGCGCGAGACCTTTCCGCCCCGCGATCCCTCGGCCAGGCGCTCGAGCTGGTCGGCCGCCTCGTTGATCGCCTTGAGGTGGCGCTCGTGCTCGAACTGCTTGCCCGGCGGCGCGATGTCGGGGTGCCAGATCTTCGCCTGCCGGCGCCGCGCGAGCTGCACTTCGCGCTTGTCGAACGGCGGCTGGAGCTCCAGGAGAAGGAGCGATTGCTCGATGTCGAGGACGCCTGGCATGAACCCACCAGGGTACCTCCGCCGGCGCGGCGCCGGGCCGCGAAACCCCGAGCGCTACGTGATGAGCTTGCGCTCCATCGCCCGGATCGCCAGGCGCCACATGACGATCGCGAACAGCACCAGCGCGCCGAGGTGCCACAGATCGGCGGCGACGTCCCAGCCGAACGCGGCGTGGCGCACGAGCTCGACGGTGTGGTGCAGCGGGTTGAAGTTGCCGAGGATCTGCGCCCACTGGGGCAGGCCGCTGAGCGGGAAGAACGTGCCCGCGACGAGGAACGTCGGCGTGATGACCGTGCTCGTCACGTAGTTGAAGTTGTCGATCGACTTCAGCAGGCCGGCGATCATGATCCCGAAGCACGACCAGCCGAAGCCCGAGATGAAGGCGATCGGCGGCACGAGCAGCATGCCGATCGACGGGTCGAGGCCGAAGACCATCGCCACGAGCAGGGGGACGCAGCCATAGGTGCCCGCGCGCACGCCATCCACAGCGCCTCGGCGGTGACGAGCTCCTCGGTGTCGACCGGCGCGGCGAGGATCGCGTCGTACGTGTGCTGGAACGAGTACTTGACGAACGTCCCGAACATCGACGGGAACACCGAGGAGAACAGCACCGCGGTCGCCACGACGCCGGTGCCGACGAAGTCGACGTAGTCCATCCCGTTGATCTGGCTGACGAGCGTCCCGAAGCCGAAGCCGAACGCGAGCAGGTAGATCGTCGGGTCGATCGTCGAGGAGAACGTCGTCGAGCGCCAGTACGACGTGAAGTTCTGAAACTCGCGGAACAGGACGCCGCGCAGGGCGGAGCCCTCGAGGCGGCCGATGCGAGCGGCGCGGAGCGTCTGACGGGCGGATGAATGGCTTTCGCCCTCCCGTCCTCGCAAGCTCGGACGTCCGGTCGACGGACTCATCCGATGTCCTCTCCGGTCAGCATGACGAAGACGTCCTCGAGGTTCGACGGCCGGCGCACGCCCTCGGGCAGGTCGCCGTTGCGCCCCTCGATGCCCATGAGCGCGATGCTCGTGCCGGTGCGGCGCTTGGCGATGCCGGCCTGCACCGCCTCGGATTCGACCTCGGCCAGCCGCGCCGGCGGGCCGTAGACCTCGAGCACGTCCGTGCCGGCGTGCTGGCGGACGAGCTCCGACGGCTTGCCGCTCGCCACCGCCTTGCCGTGGGACATGATCGTCACCGAGTCGGCGAGGCGCTGGGCCTCCTCGATGTAGTGCGTGGACATGAGGATCGAGGTGCCCTCGCTGCGCAGCGCATCGATGAGCGCCCACAGCTCCTGGCGGATCTGCGGATCCAGGCCGACGGTCGGCTCGTCGAGCAACAGCAGGCGCGGCTTGTGCACGAGCGCGCGGGCGATGAGCAGGCGCCGGCGCATGCCGCCCGACAGCTCGTCGACCTTCGCCTTGCGACGGTCGGTCAGGTGGGCGATCTCCAGCGCGCGGTCGACCGCGGCGTGCCGGTCGGCGCGGCCGATCCGGTAGAGGTGGGCGAAGACGCGGAGGTTCTGCTCGACGGTCAGCGTCGTGTCGAGGTTGTCGAGCTGGGGCACGACGCCCATCTCGGCGCGGGCGACCTTCGACTGCTCGGGCAGCGTGAAGCCGAGCACCTCGATCGTGCCGGCGCTGGCCATGACCTGGGCCGTCAGCATCTTCATCGTCGTCGACTTGCCGGCGCCGTTGGGCCCGAGCAGCCCGACGCACGTGCCGGCCGGCACGTCGAGGTCGAGGCCGTCGACGGCGACGATGTCGCCGTAGTGCTTGACGATGCCGCGCAGGGAGATCGCGAGTTCGGGCATCCGCGGGAGGCTAGTCATGTCGACTACGACCGTCATGTGGGCTCAAACTCATCGCAGCCGGAATGCTCGGTCACATCGAGGACAGGATCTGGCCTAAACAAAAATTATGCTTGCGCTTCACCCCCGAGCGAGAGGACGGTCGTTCCATGGACTACAAGATCGAGCTCATCACGATCCCCGTCTCAGACGTCGATCGCGCGAAGGCCTTCTACGTCGACCAGTGCGGCTTCAACGCCGACCACGACCACGTCGTCAGCGAGGAGATGCGCTTCGTGCAGCTCACGCCGCCCGGCTCCGCCTGCTCGATCTGCATCGGCAAGGGCCTCACCGACGCCGCGCCCGGTTCGGTCAAGGGGATGCAGATGGTCGTCGCCGACGCCCAGGCCGCGCACGACGAGCTCGCCGCGCGCGGCGTCGAGGTCTCCGACGTCGACGCGCAGCCGTGGGGCGAGTTCGTCTACTTCTCCGATCCCGACGGCAACGCCTGGGCGCTGCAGGCGATCCCACCACGTTCGTAGGACCGCCACGCCTGCCCGCCGCCTGACGCGTCAGCGCCCGCGCGGATAACCCGGTCGCCGCTCAGCCGGCTATGGCAATCCGCCAGCTCAGCGGCAGGTCGTTCGCACCGCCGAAATTGAACGTGATCTCGGGCAGGCCGGCCGTGTTGGAGTTGCGCAGCGTCCAGACCGTGCCGGTCTTGACGCCGACCGTGTCGGTGCCGTCGGGGTCCCAGTCGCCGGGCACGGGGTAGCTGCTGCCCGGTGTGCCGAACACGAACGTCGTGTCGGCGACGCCGCTACCGGTCGGGCTGTTGCGCAGCGCCCACGTCGCGGTGGCGTAGGTGTAGGTACCGATCCCGTCGGTGCCGTCGCCGTCCCAGTCACCGGCGACCGGAACGGTGGCCGGCCAGGTGCCCGTGCCGAACGTCGTCGTGTAGGTGGCGCCGGTGCTCAGGCGTACCTGCCACAGCCCGTTGCGGTAGACCGCGACGTCCTCGGTGCCGTCGCCGTTGTAGTCGCCGACGACCGGGAAGCCGCGCGAGTCGCCGAACGCGAACGTGATGTCCGCCGCGGTGACGTCGTTTTGGTTGTTGAGGAGGAACACCCCGTTCTTGTAGGCCCCCGCGGTGCGCGTGCCGTCGCCGTCCCAGTCGCCCATGATCGGCACCTGCGGGCGCGAGCCGTAGGCAAACGCCGTGAACACGGACGGCGTCGGGAGCGAATCGCCCAGCGTGAAGTTCGCGCTCAGGTTCACGACCGCCGGCAGCGACTGCGGCGGCAGCTGGAGCGGCACCTCAACGAACGTCCGGAACGCCATGTCGGGAGTGCAGCCGGTGCCGCATCCGGACCTCCACACAGGGAACATCCGTGTCACGAAAGCGGCGACTTCCCCCGGTGTAGGCGTCAGCTGCCCCCGAGCTCCCGCGCCAGCTATAGGCGCTGTCCGTATACGCGACGATCGCATACCCGGTTCCGGCAACGACCGCGGCCGGCGCGGCAAACGTCGCGGGCACCCACGCGGGCGCTTGGGCGATGGGAATGGCGTCGGCGGGGATGGTCGCGGTCGCCAGCACGGTTTCCGACGGATCGAGACCGCTCACCGTTCTGATCTCAACCGTGATGGGGAGCTCAGGCACCTCGGCGAGGTTGATCCTGTTGAGGTACAGCTCGACTTTGCCGAGCGGCCCGCTCAGCCCCGCCGTGAACGTCTGGGCGATGGTGAACCGGGGGAAGTCGTCGTTGGGTTCTTGGTCCCCGACGATGAAGCCAAAGGTGACGTCCTCCTGAGACTGGTCCAGGACGAGCGCGCCCTGCGCGGCCGCCGGCAACGCCCCCAGCACGACCATCGCGCCTACCAGCACCGCGATTCGCATCGAACGCATGAAATCCCCGTTTCCCCGTTGGCTGTTGTCGTCCTGACCAGCGTGCTGCGACTCTGCGCTGCCGATGGCTGCGCTTGCCAACCCTAGGGGGCGGCGCGGCGCGTACAACCCAACTCTGGACGCTCGCAACGTCCAGCTCTAGGCACTCGACCGGGCAATCCGCGGAGGCCCCCGACCACGTCCGGTGATGCAGACGGCCGGTGGCTACCCTGCATCGACGCGATGTCCGCCCAATACGTCTACACGATGCACCGCCTCTCGAAGGACTATCCGCCCGACAAGACGGTGCTCAAGGACGTCACGCTCGCGTTCATGCCCGGCGCCAAGATCGGCGTGCTCGGCTACAACGGCGCGGGCAAGTCGACGGTCCTGAAGATCATGGCCGGGATCGAGACCGAGTACCGCGGCGACGCGATGCTCGCACCCAACGCCACCGTCGGCCTGCTCGAGCAGGAGCCCCGGCTCGACGAGAGCAAGGACGTCAAGGGCAACGTCGAGGAGGCCGTCAGCGAGACGAAGGCGCTGCTCGCGCGCTTCAACGAGCTCGCCGCCAACTACTCCGAGGAGACGGCCGACGAGTTCTCCCGCCTGCAGGACCAGATCGACGCCGCCGACGCGTGGAACCTCGACACCGCGATCGAGTACGCGATGGACGCGCTGCGCCTGCCGCCCGCCGATGCCGACGTCACGCTGCTGTCCGGCGGCGAGCGCCGCCGCGTCGCGCTGTGTCGCCTGCTGCTGCGCGCGCCCGACCTGCTGCTGCTCGACGAGCCGACGAACCACCTCGACGCCGAGTCGGTCGACTGGCTCGAGCGCCACCTCGCCGAGTACAAGGGCACGATCGTCGCGGTCACCCACGATCGCTACTTCCTCGACAACGTCGCCGGCTGGATCCTCGAGCTCGACCGTGGCCGCGGGCTGCCCTACGAGGGCAACTACTCCTCGTGGCTGGAGCAGAAGCAGAAGCGCCTGGCGATGGAGGAGAAGGGCGACAAGGTCCGCCAGAAGACGATCGAGCAGGAGCTCGAGTGGGTCCGCCAGAACCCCAAGGGCCGGCGCAAGAAGGCCAAGGCCCGCCTGAACAACTACGAGGCGCTGCTCGCCGAGGATCGCAACGTCAAGCTCGACCAGGTCCAGATCCACATCCCCGCCGGCCCGCGCCTGGGCGACGTCGTCGTCGAGGCCGAGGGCTTGCGCAAGGGCTTCGGCGACCGCCTGCTCATCGAGGATCTCACCTTCAAGCTTCCGCGCGGCGGGATCGTCGGCGTCATCGGGCCCAACGGCGCCGGCAAGACGACGCTGTTTCGGATGATCACCGGCCAGGAGAAGCCCGACGCGGGCACGCTGACCGTCGGCGAGACCGTCGAGCTGGCCTACGTCGACCAGTCGCGCGACGCGCTGGCCGACGACAAGAACGTCTGGGAGGAGATCTCCGGCGGCATGGACACGATCAAGGTCGGCGACCAGACGATGAGCTCGCGCGCCTACTGCTCGTCGTGGAACTTCAAGGGCTCCAGCCAGCAGAAGAAGGTCGGCACGCTCTCCGGCGGCGAGCGCAACCGCCTGCACCTCGCCAAGCTGCTGCGCGCCGGCGGCAACGTCCTGCTGCTCGACGAGCCGACCAACGACCTCGACGTCGACACGCTGCGCGCCCTCGAAGAGGCGCTGCTCGCCTTTGCCGGCTGCGCGGTGGTCATCTCCCACGATCGCTGGTTTCTCGACCGCGTCGCGACGCACGTGCTCGCCTTCGAGGGCGACTCGCAGGTGCGCTGGTTCGAAGGCAACTTCGAGGCCTACGAGGAGCACCGCCGCGCGCTGCTCGGCGACGAGGCCGACCGCCCGCACCGCATCACGTACAAGCGCCTGACGCGTACGTAACGGCCTCCCCGGGAAGCAGGCCCAGCGAGATGGCCGTCGTCATCACCGACTACACGGATCCGGGCTGCCCCTGGGCCTACTCCGCCGAGCCCTTCCGCCGGCGGATCGACTGGCTCTACGGCGACTCGATCCAGTGGCGCCGGCGCATGGTCGTGCTCGCCGAGGACCCGCAGGAGTACATCGACAAGGGCGTCACGCTCGAGATGATGTCCAAGGGCTTCGCGAAGATCGCCCGCGACCACGGCATGCCGATCGACACATCGCTGCGCCCGCGGCTGGCGGCCACCGCGCCCGCCTGCCGGGCGATCGTCGCCGCGCGGCTGCACGCGCCCGCGGCCGAGGCGGCGCTGCTGCGCGCCTTTCGCCTGCGCGCGATGCGCGGCGAGCTGCTCGACGAGGCCTCGACCGTGCACGGCGCGGCCGCCGACGCGGGCCTCGATCCCGCCGATGTCGACCGCTGGAGCGCCGGCGAGGACGTCGAGCAGGCGATGCGCGCGGACATGGCCGCCGCGCGCGAGCCGAGCTGCGCGGCGCGCGTGCTCGACGAGCGTTTGGCCAACTGGTCGGGCGGCCGTCGCTACACGTGCCCGTCCTACGAGATCCGCCGCGCGAGCGACAACGGCGAGGGCGTCCAGATCGCCGTCCCCGGCTTTCAGCCGTTCGCCGCCTACGACGTCGTGCTCGCCAATCTCGTCCCCGGCCTGGACCGGCGCGAACCGCCGGGCTCGGTCCTCGAGGTGCTCGAGTGGGCGGGCGAGCCGCTGGCCTCCCGCGAGGTGGCCGTCGTCATGGACATCGATCACGCCGCCGCGCGCGAGGAGCTCGGGCGCGTCGCCGACGAGGAGCACGTCGGCGCCGACGGGCTCTGGTCGATCGCGACGTAGCCGCGCGAGACGCTACGGCTCGACGGTGAGCTCGGCGATCTGCGTTCCCGAGCCGTGCAGCTCGATCTCGAAGATCCCCTCGGCGTTCGCGGCGAACGAGAAGCGCGCCCGGCTGCCGGGCTTGATGTCACGCGTGATGTCGTAGCCGTGCAGGTGGATCTCGTCGGAGGTGTCCGTCGTGGTGACCTCGATGCGCGCGCGGTCGCCCTTCTTGACGGTGATCTTCTCGACGCCGCCGACGGGCTTGCCGGCGCGCACGCGGACGCGCTCGAAGGTGGGAGCCGGCGGGGCGGGCTCGTGATCGGCGGACGGCGGCGGGGTCGTGCCGTTGTCGGCGGGCGTGGTCGTGGTCGCGGGCGCGGGGGCCGTCGTCGTCGGCGTCTGCGCGGTGTTCGAGTCGTCGTCGGCCTCCGGCGACAGCAGGATGAACGCCACCACGAGGACGGCGATCGTCGCCACGACCACCCCGATGCGCGCACCCGTGCTCATGCCCGCAGCCTAGTCCCCGCCGACAGCCACCGCTCCAGCACGTCGCCGAGCTCCTCGGCGTCGCGGGCGACCGCGTCGGCGGCGCGCAGCTCGTCGGGCTCGAAGGGCCCCGTGGCGATCGCCGCCACGCGCACCCCGTCGGCGCGCGCGCACGCGATGTCGCGCGGTGTGTCGCCGATGACCGCCGTCCGCGCCTGCGGCCAGGGCTCGTCGCCGTCGGCGCCCGCGCGGCGGCGCGCGATCGCCGGCAGCATCGCGCGGTCCTCGTGATCGGAGCCGAAGCCACCCTGGCCGGTCGCGAAGAAGTGCCCGATGCCGGCCGCGCGCAGCTTCATGCGCGCGATCGGCTCGTAGTTTCCGGTCACGAGCGCCAGCAGCGTGTCCTCGCGGGCGGCGAGGCGCTCCAGCAGCGCGGGCATCCCGGGCGCGACGCAGGCGCTGAGGTCATCGGGGCAGAGCCTGCCGTAGGCGGCGCAGGCCGCGACGCGCACGTCGTCCGCGCGCGCGTCGATCTGCTGCGCCGGCACGCCCGCGTGGACGAGCAGGCCGCGCGCGATGTCGGCGTCGGTGCGGCCGGCCACCTCCATGCCGCGCCGCTGCGGCTCGGTGACGCCGTGCACGACGCGCAGCGCCTCGTGGATCGCGTCGCGGTGCGCGTCGGCGGCGCGCAGCAGCAGCGTGCCGTCGATGTCGAAGAGCAGGAGCATGGCGGGGCCGGGGGAGGGGGGCCGTGTGCGCGGGCCGGGGCTAGCCTCGCGCGAACGACGTCTCGGCGCTGAGCGACTGCGCGAACGCCGCGATCAGCTTGGCGCACGCGTGCACGTCGTCGAGCTGGACCATCTCGACCGAGGAGTGCATGTAGCGCAGGACGACCGACACGCCGCCGGTCGGGATGCCCGCGCGGGAGATGTGAAACGCGTCGGCGTCGGTGCCCGTCGAGCGCGCCGAGGCGGCCACCGTGAACGCGATCCCCTCGCGCTCGGCGGTGTCGTGCAGCAGCTCGAAGACGACCGGGTTGGGGATCGAGCCGCGGTCGATGACCGGGCCCGAGCCGAACTCGTGCTTGCCGATCTCGTTGAGGTCGATGCCCGGCGAGCCGGTCTCGTGCGTGACGTCGACGACGATCGCGACGTCGGGCTCCAGGCGGTAGGAGGACGTCCGGGCGCCGCCGAACGTGATCTCCTCCTGCACGACGCCGCAGGCCGCGACGTCGCCCGGCGCGCCGCCGGCGTCCGCGACGAGGCGCGCCGCCTCCAGCGCGATGAAGGCGCCCAGCCGGTTGTCCATCGAGCGCGAGACGACGCGGTCGTTGCGCAGCTCGAGCGGCTCGCCGGCGATGACCGCGACGTCGCCGATGCGCACGAGCTCGCGCGCCTCGTCGCCGTCCTTGGCGCCGATGTCGATGTGCAGGTCGCGCAGCTTGGGCACCTTGTCGCGCTCTTCCTCCTTGAGGAGGTGGATCGCCTTGCGGCCCGCCACGCCGAAGACGGCGCCGTTGCGCGTCGTGATCTCGACGCGCTGGCCGACGAGGATCTGCGGGTCCCATCCGCCGACGCCCATGAAGCGCAGGAAGCCGTTGTCGTCGATGTGCGTGACGATCAGGCCGATCTCGTCGATGTGGCCGACGACTGCGAGGAACGGCGCGCCGGGCGTCGTGCCCGCGACGCGCGCGACGACGGAGCCCATCACGTCGACCTCGACGTCGTCGGTGAACGCGCGGCCGGCCTCGGCGAAGACGGAGGCGGGCGCCGTCTCGTAGCCCGAGGGCCCGGCGGCGGTGAGAAGCTGACGGAGGACGTCGGGTAGCGGCATGACGAGCAGGCTAGTGAACCCATCCACGTCCGGCCGGGTCCACTGGCGGCGTGGACCAGACGCCTTCCGCGCCCTCGGTCACCGCACCGTGCGACACGGCGCGCTACCGTGACGGGCGGTGTGCCGGGAAGGCTGGTCGGCGACATTCCGACCCCTGCCCGAATCGAGGTTCGCCCTGGTGCCCATCGCTCTTGCCGACCTTCCGCGCCAGGCGCCGGGCGACCGTCCACTCGGTGGCTCGGTCATACCGGCGGCGGATCTGCGATGACGCTTGCGGTCGCCATCTTCGCCGCCGCGCTCGTCGTCATCGCGACCGAGCGCGTCGATCGCACGAAGGTCGCGCTGGTCGGCGCGATGCTCGTCGTGCTGTCGCAGACGATCGACCAGGAGCACGCGATCGAGGCGGTCGACTGGGAGACGATCGGCCTGCTCGCCGGGATGATGCTCATCGTCCGCGTGACGGAGCCGACCGGGATCTACACCTTCCTCGCGATCCGTGCCGGACAGCTCGCGCGCGGGCGGCCGTTTGCCGTCGTCGTGTCGCTGGCGCTGTCGACCGCGCTGCTGTCGGCGTTTCTCGACAACCTGACGACCGTCCTGCTGATGGTGCCGATCACGTTCCTGCTCGCCGACGCGCTGGACATCGACCCGATCCCGCTCGTGCTCATCGAGATCATCGCCTCGAACATCGGCGGCACGGCGACGCTGATCGGCGACCCGCCGAACATCCTCATCGCGGGGGCCACCGGCCTCTCGTTCGCCGACTTCGTCGTCAACCTGGCGCCGATCGCCGCGCTGGCCTTCATTGTCGTCACCGGCCTGCTGTACCTCTTCTTCCGCAAGCGCCTGCAGATCGCGCCGGAGGCGCGCGAGCGCGTGCTGGAGCTCGACGCGCGCCGCTCGATCGAGGACATGGCCGAGCTCAAGCGCACGCTGCCCGTGCTCGTCGTCACGATCCTCGCGTTCTTCGTCCACGGCGCGATCGGGGTCGAGCCGGCGACCGTCGCGCTGACCGGGGCGACCGTCATGCTGCTGCTCACGCGCCAGTCCGTCGAGGACGCCCTCCGCGGGATCGAGTGGCCGACGCTGTTCTTCTTCGTCGGGCTGTTCGTCATGGTCGGCGCGCTCGAGGAGACCGGCGCGATCAAGGAGGTCGCCGATGCGATCGCCGACGTCACCAACGGCGACCGCACGGCCGAGCTGATGGGGATCATGTGGGTCTCGGCGATCGGGTCGGGCGTCATCGACAACATCCCGTTCACCGCGACGATGATCCCGGTCGTCGAGCAGCTGCAGGGCGGCGCCGGCGCCGACGACGCCTACTGGTGGGCGCTGTCGCTGGGCGCCTGCTTCGGCGGCAACTTCACGCTCATCGCGGCGGCCGCCAACGTCGCCGCCGCCGGCATGGCCGATCGCGCCGGCCGGCCGATCGGCTTCCTCACCTTCCTCAAGGTCGGCATCCCGGCGACCCTCGTCTCGATGGTACTGGCGACCGGCTACGTCGCCTTGCGATATCTCTAGAGCAGGAGGACGTGCATGAGCCCGCAGAGGATCGCCAGCAGCATCCGCCGCGAGGTGCCCTCGCTGCGTGACGACGAGCGCCTCGTCGACGCCGTCGCGCAGATCAACGAGGTCGACGTTCCCGCGCTGCCCGTCGTCGACGCTCGCGGCAAGCTGCTGGGGATCTTCGGGGAGCGCGAGTTCATCGCCGCGCTGTTTCCCGGCTATCTCACGACGCTCGGGTACGCCGGGTTCATCCCACGCTCGCTCGACGAGGCGCTCGAGAAGCGCGCGACGTGCGTCGACGAGCCGGTCGCCAAGCACATGAACACCGAGCACATCGACGTCGGGGAGGACTTCTCCGACACCCAGCTGGCCGAGATCTTCCTGCACCACCGGGTGCTGATCATCCCGATCGTGGACGGCGGCCGGGTCACGGGCGTCGTGACGCGCGAGGACTTCAGCCGGGCGCTCGCGGAGCGCCTGACCGCGCCGCCGTGACCTCACGGTGGATGACGCTGCTGCTGATGACGCGGCTGCCGGCCGCCGCGGTGGCAGTCCTTCTGCTGCTCGTCCACCGCGTCACCGCGCACGACTCGGAGCTCATCGTCGGCGTCGTCGTCTACACCGTCGGCTCGCTCGCCGTGCTCACGGCGGTGCCGCGCCTGCAGGTCTCGCCGGCGGCGTGGCTCACGGACTGCGCGGCCGTGCTCGCGCTGGTCGCGGCGTCGGAGGACTGGCGCAGCCCGTTCTACGTTCTCATGCTGACCGCGCTGATCCTGCCGTCGACGGGTCAGTCGTTCCGGCGCGCGCTGGGTTGGGGCCTGGCGTTCGCGGTGGGCTACCTCGGCGTGGCGGTCTACACGGAGCTGGACGCCAACACGCTGGAGAGCACGATCCGGCTGGAGACGATCGCGACGCACCTCATGGTCCCGCTCGTCGTCGTGCTCGCGCTCGCCTACGCGGCCGATGTGCTCGAGCGCCTGCGCGACGAGCGCCTGCGCTCCGAGCGCCTGGCCGTCGAGAGCGAGCGCCAGCGGATCGCCTGGGAGCTGCACGACTCCGCCAAGCAGCGCGTGCACTCCGCGCATCTCGTGCTGAGCGCGCTGCAGGGTCAGGTGGACGGCGCGCAGGCGCAGCTCGTCGGCCATGCGCTCGCCGAGCTGCGCGCCGCCGGCGCCGACATGGACACGAGCGTCGCCGAGCTGCGCACGCCGCTGGAGGGGCGATCGGTGCAGCGGCTGCTCGAGGAGCGCGCCGCCGAGCTCGCGCCGGGCAGCGAGGCGCAGATCGGCGTGCGCGGGTCCGTTGGCGAACTTCCCGCGCACATCGCGGCGCACGTCTACCGGATCGGGGCCGAGGCGCTGACGAACGCGGTGCGCCACGGCGAGGCGGAGCACATCGACGTCGCGCTCACGCGCGATGGCGCGACGGCGACGATCGAGGTCCGCGACGACGGCCGCGGCCTGCCGGCCATCCGCCGCCCCGGCGCCAACGGCCTGCGCTCCATGCGCGCCCGTGCCGACACGATCGGCGCGACGCTGTCGCTCGGGCCCGGTGAGGACGGCCGGGGGACGAGCGTCGTACTGTCCTTCGCGACCGATCCGACCCGAGGGAGCTCGCAGCCATGATCCGCATCCTCATCGTCGACGACCACCCTGCCATGCGCGCCGGGCTGACCGCCGTCTTGCGCGCCGAGCCCGGGTTCGTGCCGCTCGATGCCGCGACGTCGGAGAAGGATCTGTGGCCGACGCTGAACCGCACGAAGCCCGACGTCGTCGTGCTCGACTACCACCTGCCCGGCGACGACGGCCTCGTGCTCTGCCGGCGCATCAAGCGCCAAGTGCCGCCGCCCGCCGTCTTGCTGTACTCCGCCTATGCCGAGGCTGCGCTGACGATCCCGGCGCGCCTCGCCGGGGCCGACGGACTCGTCAGCAAGTCGGCGCCCGCGAACGAGCTCTTCGACGCCATCCGCCGCGTCGCGCGCGGCGAGCGCGTGCTGCCGCCGATCTCGCGCGAGCTGCTCGACGATGCCGGCAACCGCCTGAGCGCCGAGGAGCTGCCGATCCTCGGGATGACGATCGAGGACACGCCGCTGCTCGACATCGCGTCGACGCTCGGCGTCGAGCCGAGCGAGATCGCGCACCGCATCGATCGGATGATCAAGCGCTTGAAGATCGACATTCCCGCGCCGCGCGCCGCGCGATAGCCGTGGCGGTGAGCGACGGCGTAGCGGTCGAGTTTCCCGGCCGGCCGCACGGGCCGGTCCGCAACATCCTCCTGCGCGTGGGGATCGCGCTCGCGCTCATCCTGTTCGTCGCGCTGCTGACCTACGCCGGGCGCGACGGCTATGTCGACCCCGAGGACGGCGACGTCGGCCTGCTCGATGCGTTCTACTACTCGACGGTCAGCATCACGACGACCGGCTACGGTGACGTCCGGCCGGTCAGCGACGGTGCCCGGCTGGTGACGACGATCCTCGTGACGCCGGCCCGGGTCCTGTTTCTCATCCTGCTCGTCGGCACCACACTTGAGATCCTTGCCCAGCGCAGCCGCGACGCCTACCGCCGCTCACGCTGGAAGCGAACCTTGAACGACCACATCATCATCTGCGGCTTCGGCGTCAAGGGACGCAGCGCGCTGCGCACCCTGCTCGACAAGGGCGTCAGCAACGAGGAGGTCGTCGTCATCGACGCGTCGCCCGATGCGCGCGAGCACGCGACGGGATCGGGCCTGACGGTGGTCTGCGGCAACGCCGCGTCGACGGACGTCCTGCGCCATGCCGGGATCGCGACGGCGCGCTCGATCATCGTGGCCGTCAACCGCGACGACACGGCGGTGCTCGTGACGCTGACCGCGCGCGAGCTCAACCCGAAGGCGACGATCGTCGCGGCGGTGCGCGAGGCCGAGAACGTCCACCTGCTGCGCCAGAGCGGCGCGACGTCGGTGATCACCTCGGCCGACGCGGCGGGGCGGCTGCTCGGCTTCGCCGTTCAGCAGCCGGAGATCACCGAGGTGCTCGAGGATCTCATGCGCGTCGGGCAGGGCCTCGACATCGCCGAGCGCGAGGTCGGCGAGGACGAGGCCGGGCCGATCGGGGCGCTCGGCATCGCGGGGCCGGTGGTCGCGGTCGCCCGCGGCGACGACCTCATGCGCTTCGACGATCCGCGCGCGGCGGCGGTGCAGGCCGGCGACCGCATCGTCCACCTGCGCAGCCACCGCCGGTAAGGGGCGGGCGGCCGCGCTCAGGCGGGGTCGGTCACGGCCTCCGGCTCGGACGTCGCAAGCCGGCGCAGGACCGGCGGCACGATGAGCGTCGTGATCACCGACATCCCGACGATGATCGCGAAGAGCTCCGCGTCGATCGTGCCGGTCGCGTTGCCGATCCCGGCGACGATGATCCCCACCTCGCCGCGGGGAACCATGCCGACGCCGACGAACGTCGCGTCGCGCCTGCCCATCCGCAGCGCGCCGAGGTACGCACCGGCGAACTTCGTGACGACGGCGAGCGCCGTGACGCCGGCCAGCAGCAATACGGTGTCGAGATCGCCGAACGCGGCAAGCGACATCTCGAGGCCGATGAACGCGAAGAAGAACGGCGGAAAGAACGCGTAGAGCGGCGCGACCTCCTCCTCGATCGGATGCTGGTCGCGCGTCTCGGCGACGATCATGCCGGCCAGGAACGCGCCGATGATCGCGGCCAGGCCGATCTGCGATGCGAACGCGGCAAGGCCCAGGCAGATGATCACGGCGGGCAGCAGCGGGGACTCCGAGAAGCGCGGCGTGTGCAGCAGCGCGGGCCGCCGGCCGAGCAGCTGCGTCCCGCCGAGCGCGATGAACGCGACGAACGCGACGGCGATGCCGGCCGTCACCGCGATCGAGCCGATGTCGACGCCGCCCTCCGCCGCGACGCCGGCGGCGACCGCGACGAGCAGCAGCGCCAGGATGTCGTCGACGATCGCGGCGCCGAGGATCGTGCGGCTCGTGCGGCGCTCGAGCACGCCGAGCTCGATCAGCACGGCCGACGTGATGCCGACGCTCGTCGCGACGAGGGCGGCGCCGATGAACAGCGACGTGGCGGTGCTCTCGCCGAGCGCCGCGCCGAGCGCGATGCCGCCGGCGAACGGGATCACGACACCGAGGACGCCGACGGAGAGAGCGGTCGGCCCGACCTCGCGCAGGTCCGACAGCTTCGTCTCCAGGCCGACCCAGAACAGCAGGAAGACGACGCCGAGCTCGGCGAACACCTCGAGCACCTCGCTGGGCTCGACGAGGCCGAAGACGGCAGGGCCGACAAGCAGGCCGGCGAGGATCTCGCCGACGAGCGTCGGCTGGCGCAGGCGCCGGAACAGCTCGTCGCCGAGCTTGGCGGCGAGCAGGACGATGAACAGGTCCGTCAGGACGTCCGCGATACCGGCGGATGCGGCGATGGGCACGTGCGGTTCCTCTCGGTCAGGCCAGGGGACGTCCGTGCCGACCAGTCTTCCCGGCGCACCGTCGCGCAGGCTATCGCGACGCGTTACGCGTGCCCGACGAGAATGCCGACGGTGGCGACGATGATGCCGCCGAGCGTGACCTGGATGAGCGACGTCTTCAGCGGCACGCCGAGGAAGCGCTTGCGCACCCAGGCGATGAGGACGAGCTCGATCGACACGACGATGTAGGCGACGGTGAGGGCCGTGCCGATGTCGTTGATGAGGAAGGGAAGGGCGTGGGCGGTACCGCCGACGAAGGTCGCGACGCCGGTGATCATGCCGCGCGAGAACGCCGCGCCGCGGCCGGTGATCTGACCGTCGTCGGAGAGGCCCTCGGACATGCCCATGCTGATCGCGGCGCCGAGCGCGGCCGCGAGGCCGACGAGCAGGGCGGCGTGCGAGCCGGCGATGTAGGCCGTCGCGAAGATCGGCGCGAGCGTGGAGATCGTGCCGTCGATCAGGCCGATCAGCGCGGGCTGGATGACCTGCAGCAGGCGCTGGCGCTCGTCGGCGGCCCGCCAGCGGCGGACAAGGGTCAGATCGGCGGTCGTCATGTCGCTAGTCTACCCCACTATCACAAGAAACTTGCTATAAGGAGTGCCTAAGAAGGATGCCCTAACATGGATGGCGTGCCCGACGACCTGCCGACAGCTCTGCATTCGCGCGGCATGCGGGTTACCCCGCAGCGGGTCGTGCTGCACCGCGCGCTGCGCGAGCTCGACCGCCACGTGACTGCGGACGAGCTGCTGGACGCCGTCGCCGATCGCCTGCCCAACGTCTCGCTGCCGACGATCTACGCGACGCTCGACCTGCTCGAGGAGCTCGGCATGGTTCGGCGCGTCCAGCGCGCCGGCACGACGCTGTTCGACCCGCGCGTCGATCCGCACCACCACCTCGTGTGCACCGTGTGCGGTTCGATGCAGGATCTCGACTTCGCGCTGGACACCGCCGCGCTGGAGCGGGCCGCGGGCGAGCACGGCTTCGAGCAAGAGCGCATCGAGGCCGTCGTGCACGGGCGCTGCGCGTCCTGTTGCGCGGCCGCTTAGGGCATCGTTCCGCAAGTCCGTTTGCTTTCGGGCGATCCGCGGGTCAAGGAACTCGGGGACGGTCCACCAGGGTCGAGCCAGCAGTCCGCGCAGGTCGCGGCCGACGTTGTCGGTCAAGCGGGTCCCCCAGTTTTCGTCTCACATATGGACGACTTCTTGAGGACCCCTCCATCCCCAGCGATGCTGCCGCGCCAAATGACCAAAACAACACGCGGACGTGACCACAACGCGCAAACGCGCGCGGAAGCCCGCGCTACTGGTCGCGGAGCTGGCGCAGCACGTACTGCAGGATCCCGCCGTGGCGGAAGTACTCCGCCTCCTTGGGGGTGTCGATCCGCACGCGCGCCTTGAACTCGCGCTCGTCGGCGCGGACGAGCACCTCGTCGGGGATCGCCGAGCCGGCGTTCATCGGCTCGGCCAGGCCGGTGATCGAGAAGACCTCCTCGCCGGTCAACCCCAGGTCCGCCGCCGGCGCGGGCAGCTGCAACGGCAGCACGCCCATCCCGATGAGGTTCGAGCGGTGGATGCGCTCGAAGGACTGCGCGAGCACCGCGCGCACGCCCAGCAGGCGCGTCCCCTTCGCCGCCCAGTCGCGCGACGAGCCCGAGCCGTACTCCTTGCCCGCGAGCACCACCAGCGGCGTGCCCTCCTCCATGTACTTCAGCGCCGCCTCGTAGATCGGCATCTGCTCGGGCGAGGTGTGGGCGCTGAACTTCATCGTCACGCCGCCCTCGGTCCCCGGCGCGAGCTGGTTGCGCAGGCGGATGTTGGCGAACGTGCCGCGCACCATCACCTCGTGGTTGCCGCGCCGCGCGCCGTAGCTGTTGAAGTCGCGCGGCGAGACGCCGTGCTCCTGCAGATACAGCCCGGCCGGCGAGTCGGGCTTGATCGACCCGGCGGGCGAGATGTGGTCGGTCGTCACCGAGTCGCCGAGCAGGGCGAGCACGCGCGCGCCCTCGATGTCCGACACCTCGGCGGGCTCGGCCGGCATCCCCTCGAAGTACGGCGGCAGGTGCACGTAGGTCGACTGCTCATCCCACGCGAAGCGGTCGCCGGTCGGCACCTCCAGGGAGTTCCAGCGCTCGTCGCCGGCGAAGACGTCGTCGTAGGAGGAGCGGAACATCTCCGAGCGCACCGCCCGCTCGACGGTCTCGCCGACCTCCTGGCCCGACGGCCACAGGTCGCGCAGGTACACGTCGACGCCGTCGCGATCGATGCCGATCGGATCGTTGACGATGTCGGCGTCCATCGACCCGGCCAGCGCGTACGCCACCACCAGAGGAGGCGAGGCCAGGTAGTTCATCTTCACGTCGGGGTTGATGCGCCCCTCGAAGTTGCGGTTGCCCGACAGCACGGAGACGACCGCGAGGTCGTGCTCGCTGACGGCCTCCGACACCGAGCGCGGCAGCGGCCCCGAGTTGCCGATGCACGTCGTGCAGCCGTAGCCGACGAGGTGAAAGCCGAGCGCCTCGAGGTCGCCGGTCAGGCCGGCGTGGTCGAGGTACTTCGTGACGACCTTCGAGCCCGGCGCCAGCGACGTCTTCACCCACGGCTTGGACTCGAGGCCGCGCGCGACAGCGTTGCGCGCGACGAGCCCCGCGGCGAGCATGACCGAGGGGTTGGAGGTGTTCGTGCACGACGTGATCGCCGCGATGACGACATGGCCGTTGTCGAGCCGCGTCGATTCGCCGTCGATGACGATCGGCACGCTGTTGTCGACGTGGCCGGCCTCGCGAGCGGCGGCGATCGCCTCGGCGTGGTCGGGATCGGTCGCGTGCTCGGGCGGGCGAACGCCGCGCCCGACGGTGTACGCCGGCGGGTCGGACGCCGGAAACGACAGCGCGTCGAACTCGATCGTGTCGCCCAGCGCGGCCTCGGCGTCGTCGCCGTTCTGCGGCGCGTAGTCCTGCAGCGCGATGCGAAACGCGGCCTGCGCCTCGCTCAGCGCGACGCGATCCTGCGGGCGCTTCGGCCCGGCCAGGGAAGGCACGACCTCGCCGAGATCCAGGGAGATCGTGTCGGAGTAGACGGGCTCCACCGACGACTCGTCGTGCCACAGCCCCTGCTCGCGGGCGTACGCCTCGACGAGCTCGATGAGCTCCTCCGGGCCGGCCGGAGAAGCGCAGGTAGCGGATCGTCTCGGCGTCGATCGGGAAGATCGCGCACGTCGAGCCGAACTCCGGGCTCATGTTGCCGATCGTCGCGCGGTCGGCCAGCGGCAGCGACGCCAACCCCTGGCCGTAGAACTCGACGAACTTGCCGACGACGCCGCGCTCGCGCAGCATCTCGGTCACGGTCAGCACGAGGTCGGTGGCGGTCGCGCCCTCGGGCAGCGAGCCGCGCAGCTTGAAGCCGACGACCTCGGGGATGAGCATCGGCATCGGCTGGCCGAGCATCGCCGCCTCCGCCTCGATGCCGCCGACGCCCCAGCCCAGCACGCCCAGTCCGTTGATCATCGTCGTGTGCGAGTCCGTGCCGACCAGCGTGTCGGGATAGGCCAGGCCGGTGGCGTCGTCGACGAACACCACGCGCGCGAGGTACTCCAGGTTGACCTGGTGCACGATCCCCGTGTCGGGCGGCACGACCGCGAAGTTGTCAAACGCCGTCTGGCCCCAGCGCAGGAACGCGTAGCGCTCCTCGTTTCGCTCGAACTCGCGCTCGGCGTTGCGCGTGAACGCGTCGCGGCTGCCGAAGGCGTCCACCTGCACGGAGTGGTCGATGACGAGCTCCGCCGGCACGAGCGGGTTGATCAACGCCGGGTCGCCGCCCATCGCCGCCATGGCGTCGCGCATCGCGGCCAGGTCCACCACGGCCGGCACCCCGGTGAAGTCCTGCATGACCACGCGCGCGGGCGTGAACGCGATCTCCTCGGAGGGAGCCGCCGCCGGGTCCCACGACGCCAGCGCCTCGATGTCCGCCGCGTCGACCGATCCGTTGCCCTCCGTGCGCAGCAGGTTCTCGAGCAGGATCTTCAGCGAGAACGGCAGGCGCGCCACGTCGAAGCGGGAGGCGAGAGCGTCGAGACGGAAGATGTCGACCGTGCGGTCGCCGACCGTGAGCCTGCTGCGGGCATCGAAGCTGTTCGTTGACAAGAGGCGGATCTCCGGGGATGCGAGGTCGACGTGGGCGGCTGATCCCTGGCGCACGCCGGGACGAATCCATGAGTGTGGCAGCACCAGCGCGATACCCGCTTGTCCGCCATGGCTGACGACCTGCCCGCCGAGTCCGTCTGGGACTACCCGCGCCCGCCCGCGCTGCTGCCCTGCGCGCGCCGCGTGCGGATCGAGCTCGGCGGCGTCACGATCGCCGACTCGACCGCCGCACTGCGCGTGCTCGAGACGAGCCATCCGCCGACGATCTACATCCCGTCGCAGGACATCGCGCCGGGGTGCATCAGACCCGGCGGCGGGCGCTCATTCTGTGAGTGGAAGGGGATCGCCACCTATCTCGACGTCGTCGCGGGCGACCGCCATGAGGCCCGCGCGGCCTGGACGTACCGCGATCTGGCGCCCGCATACGCGGCGCTGCGCGACCACGTCGCCTTCTACCCGAGCCGCATGGACCGCTGCCGGCTCGACGACGAGGCCGTGCAGTCGCAGGCCGGCGACTTCTACGGCGGCTGGATCACCGCCGAGCTGCGCGGACCGTTCAAGGGCGGGCCGGGCACGACCGGCTGGTAGCGCAGCCGCGCCACGGCGGCCATTGCCGGCCTTCGATGCGCCCGAAAACAGTCCTATAAGCTCCTCGGTGGGGAGGTTGCTGTGAACACGGCAGGACTGAGCGGCGGGCGGGGACCACGCCTGGTGGGGCGCGGGCGCGAGCTTGCGCAGCTCGATGCGGCCCTCGAGAGCGCGCTGGCGGGCCGCGGCAGCCTCGTGCTGCTCACCGGCGAGCCGGGCATCGGCAAGACGACGCTCGCGCGCGAGTTCGTCGAGCACGCGTCGGCGCGCGGCGCCGGGTGGGCGTGGGGCAGCTGCTGGGACGGCGGCGGCGCGCCGGCCTACTGGCCGTGGGTGCAGGTCGGCCGCGCCCTCGCGCGCAGCGCCGACCGCGCGACCCTGCGCGCGGCGCTCGGGCCCGGCGCCCCCTGGATCGCCGGCCTGCTGCCCGAGCTCAGCGAGGCGCTCGGCACCCCCGCGCGGCCCTCGGAGCTGCACTCCGACCAGGCGCGCTTCCGGCTCTTCGACGCGCTCGCCACGCTGCTGGCGACCGCCGCCGAGCAGCAGCCGCTCGTCATCGTCCTCGACGACCTGCACTGGGCCGACGCCTCGTCGCTGCTGGCGCTCGAGTTCGTCGCGCGCACGCTGCCCGACGTGCCGCTGCTGGCGATCGCCGCCTACCGCCATGCCGAGGCGCACGCCCGTCCCGAGCTCGCCGCGCCGCTCGGCGGCCTCGCCCGCGCGGCGACGCGCCTGCCGCTGGAGGGCCTGGGCCGCGACGAGGTCGGGCAGCTCGCCGCGGTCCGCGCGCGCGGCCTGGGCGGCGGCGAGGGCGAGCAGATCGCGCCGCAGCTCGTGACCGCCGTCCACGGCGCAAGCGCGGGCAACCCCTTCTTCGTCGACGAGCTCGTGCAGCTGCTCGCCTCGCAGGGCCGCCTGCACGACCCGTGCGGCGGCGACCTGCCGCTGCCGCTGCCCGACGGCGTGCGCGACGCGATCCGCCGCCGCCTGGCCCCGCTCGAGCCGCCCGTCACGCAGGCGCTCGGCGCGGCCGCCGTGATCGGCGGCGGGTTTCGCCTGCAGACGCTCGCGCGCGTCCTGGGCGAGTCGCCGCGGGCGGTGCTCGCGCTGCTCGAGCTGCCCCTGCGCGGCGGCATCGTTCTCGCCGGCCGCGATCCTGGCCGCTTCGGCTTCGCCCACGCGCTCGTGCGCGACACCCTGCTGGAGAGCCTCGGCGCGACCCGCCGCGCGCGACTGCACCTCGTCGTCGCCGAGGCGCTGGAGGAGGGCTACGGCGACGAGCTCGAGGCGCACCTCGCCGAGGTCGCCCATCACTACCTGCAGGCGGCCACCGAGGGCGGCGCCGAGCGGGCGGTCGACTACGCCGCGCGCGCCGCCCAGCGCGCGGTCGTCCAGTTCGCCTACGAGGAGGCCGCGCGCCTCTACGAGCGCGCGCTCGACGTCGCCGCCTCGCTGCCCGCCGACGAGCCGCGCGCCTGGCAGCTCGCGCAGGGTCTCGGCGAGGCGCGCATGCGCGCGGGCGACGTCGACGGGGCGCTGCAGGCGCTGCGCGCCGCCGGCGAGCACGCCCGCCGCCTCGACGATCCCGAGCGCCTCGCGCAGACGGCGCTGGCGAGCACGCTCGGCGCGTTCTCGCCCGGCCTCGTCGAGCCCGAGCTCGTCGCGACGCTCGAGGAGGCGCGGGCCGAGCTCGACGCGCTGGCGCCCGAGGACCCGCTGCATGCCGCGATCATCGACGCGCTGCGCTGCCGGCTGCGCGTCCAACTCGCGCTCGCGCTGTACTGGTCGCCGCGCCGCGAGCGCCGCGAGCAGCTCGTCGACGAGGCGCTCGGCCTCGCCCGCGCGATCTACAGCGGCGATGCCGCGCGCAGCTCGGTCGCCCACCGCAGGCTCGCCGACCGGACGCTGGCCTTCGCGCTCGCCCAGGGGTTCGTCGCGGTCTGGGGCCCGGACACCGTCACGCGCGGCCTGCCGATCTCCCTCGAGGCGCTCGAGCTGTGCGAGCGCACGAACGACGCCGAGCTGGGCATGCAGGTCCGGCTGTGGCGCATCAGCCTGCTGCTGGAGCTCGACGACCCGGTCCGCGCCGACGAGGAGATCGAGGCCTTCGGCACGATCGCGCGCCGGCTCGGTCAGCCGCGCATGCTCGTCTACGACCCGCTGCACCGCGCGCTGGCCGCGCACCTGCGCGGCGACTTCGTCGCCGCCGAGCGCTTCACCGCCGACGCCGTCGAGCAGTCGCGCGACGTCGCGGGCTCGATCGCGCCGATCATCGCCGACGCGCAGACGTTCTTCTCGCAGCGCATGCAGGGCCGCCACGCCGACCTCGAGCCGCTCGTGCGCCGCAACGCCGACCGCCTGCCGGCGATGCGCCGCTGGCGCTGCGGGCTGGCGCTCGTGCTGGCCGAGCTCGGCCGCGAGGACGAGGCGCGGCGCGAGCTCGAGCACCTCGCGGCGGCCGACTTCGAGGACGTGCCGCGCGACGCGCTCTGGCTCGTCTCGATGGCGCTGCTCGCCGAGCTGTGCGCGCTGCTCGGCGATCGCATGCGGGCGCGGCGCCTCTATGAGCTGCTCGTCGCCTACGAGGGTCGCAACGTCGTGTCGATGGGCGCCGTCTACCTCGGTCCCGTCGCGCGCTACCTCGGCCTGCTGGCGATGACGATCGGCGAGGACGAGCGCGCGCTGGGCCACCTCGAGACGGCCCGCTCGGCGGCCGAGCGGATGGGCGCGCGGCCGATGGTCGTGCTGGCGGCGCTCGACGCCGCGGAGGTGCTCGCGCGACGGGCCACGCCGAACGACGCGCAGCGCGGGCGCGCGCTCGTGCAGCGCGTGGCCCGCGACGCGGCGCAGATGGGCATGGCGCAGGCGGTCGCGCGCGCCGACAGCCTGCTCGCCCGCCTGGAGGACTCGGCCCGCCCGGCGCTGCGGCGCTCGGGGGCGCGGCCCATGCGGGCGGCGCTGCGCCGCGAGCAGGACGTGTGGCTGCTGGAGTACGACGGGCGCAGCATCTGCCTGCAGGACGCCAAGGGCCTGCACCATCTCGCGATGCTGTTCGAGCAGCCGGGCACGCCGGTGAGCGCGCTCACGCTCGCGGCCGCGACGAGCGGGCAGCGGGCGCGCCAGGCGGCGGCGCTCGTCGCCTTCCGCGCCCAGGCGCAGGACCTGCGCGAGGAGCTCGCCGAGGCGCAGGCCTTCAACGATCCCGAGCGGATCTCCCGCGCGCGCGAGCGCCTCGAGATCATCGCCGCGGACGTCGAGCGAGCCGACGACGCGACGAGCGCCGAGAGCGAGCGCGCGCGGATCAACGTCACCCGCGCGATCAAGGCGGCGGTGCGCCGCATCGCCGAACAGGAACCCGACCTCGGCCACCTCCTGCGTGGAACGGTCCGCACCGGTACGTCGTGTCGTTATGAGCCCGATCCGGGCATTGCGCTGACGTGGGAGGTCGAGCGGTAGGTGACGAATGCCAGGAAGTGAGAGACCAGTCCGTCACAGCACCTGAAACGCAGGGTTAAAAGCTGACAGCGGCGTCAGCGGGTAGGGTGAGCAGCGGTATTAGGCGAATCCTGCCTGACAAGAGGGTGATTACGGGAGTGGAGGCTTCGGGAGACGGGCCGCTGGTCGGACGCGTGCGCGAACTGCGCGAGCTCGACGACGCCTTCGAGGACGCGCGCCGCGGCCGCGGCGGTATCCATCTCGTGCTCGGCGATGCGGGTGTCGGCAAGACGCGGCTCGCCGCCGCGCTCGCCGCCCACGCCGACGCCCGCGGGGCCCGCGTGATCTGGACGCGCGGCTGGGGCCGGGCCGCGCCGCCGTACTGGCCGTGGGTCGAGGTCGTGCGCGGGCTGGCCCAGGATCTCGACGGCGTGACGCTGCGCCGCGAACTCGGTCCGGCGGCCGACCAGCTGCTGCGGCTCGCCCCCGAGCTCGCCGACCGGCTGCCGGGGCCGCGCCCCCACGTCGTCGAGCACGAGGACTCCGACGCCGCGCGGTTCGCGCTGTTCGACGCGCTCGTCGCGCTGCTGCGCGTGCGCAGCGCCACGAGCCCGGTCGTCATCCTCATGGACGACCTGCAGGCCGTCGACGAGGGCTCGCTCATCGCCCTGGACTTCGTCTCGCGGATGCTGCGCGACGCCGCCGTGCTGCTCGTCGTCACGATGCACGAGCGCGTACCGCACCGCACCCCCGACGCCCAGCTCGCGCTGCAGAACATCGTGCGCTCCGGCCGCCGGCTCGTGCTCGGCGGCCTGTCGCGCGAGGACGTCGGCCGGCTCATCGAGCTGGAGAGCGGCGTTCCCGCCGCGCCCGGGCTCGCCGACGCGGTGCACGCCGCCACCGAGGGCAACCCGTTCTTCGCCCGCGAGGTGCTCGCGCTCCTGCTCGCCGAGGGCCGTTTGAACGATCCGCCCGGCGAGCTGCCGCTGCCCGACGGCGTGCGCGAGACGATCCGCCGTCGCCTGGAGCCGCTCGACGACGCCCAGTTCGCGACGCTCGAGCTGGCCTCGGTCATCGGCCGCTCGTTTCACCTCGCCACGCTCGAGGCCGCGTCGCCGCTGGACCGCGGCAGCGTGCTCGACGCGCTGGACGCCGCGGCCGTCCTCGGCCTCGTCGAGCCCGTTCCCGGCAGCCTCGGCGAATACCGCTTCGGCCATGGGCTCATCCGCGACACGCTGCTGACCGGCATGCCGGTCGCCGACCGGATCAACGGCCATCGCGCCGTCGGCGAGGCACTCGAGCACGTCTACCGCGGCGCGATCGAGCGCCACCTGCCCGAGCTCGCCCACCACTTCCTCAGCGCGGCGCCCCGCGGTGACGCCGCGATCGCCGTCGACTACGCCGAGCGGGCGGCGCACCGCGCGCTCGAGTCGCTCGCCTACGAGCAGGCGGCCGACCTGTTCGCGCGTGCGCTCGAGGTCCTGGATCGCATGGACGCCGACGGGCCTCGGCGGGCGCGGCTGCTGCTGGGTCTCGGCACGGCGCAGTCGCGCGCGGGCCGTGGCAGCGCGCGCGCGAGCTTCGAGTCCGCCGTCGCCGTCGCTCGCGCGATCGACGCCGACGACGTGCTGGCGGGGGCGGCGCTCGGCTTCGCGCCGTTCGCGCTCACGCCCGGCTACGTCGACGAGGCCCACGTCGCGCTGCTCGGCGAGGCGCTCGAGCGCACCGGCGACGCCGACCCCGCCCTGCGCGTGCGGCTGCTCGGCTCGCTCGCGGTCGCGCTGTACTGGTCCGACAACGCCGAGTCGCGCGCCCGGTTCGCGAGCGAGGCGCTGCAGATCGCCCGCCGCCTGGACGACGACACCACCCTGGCGATCGCGATCTGCTCGGCGCAGCTCGCGACGTCCGGGCCCGACCGCACCGAGCAGGGCCTGGCCTGGCTCGACGAGCTCTTCGCGCTGAGCGACCGCTGCGGCGAGACCGTGATGTCGCTGGCGGCGCGCAGCCGCCACGTCGACCTGCTGCTCGAGCTCGACGACGTCGGCCGCGCCGACACGGCGATCGAGACGCTGGAGCGGCTCGCGCGCGAGGGCCGCGACCGGCGTGGCGCCGCGTTCGCCGCGCTGCACCGCGCGCGCCGCGCCGCCCTGGAGGGTCGCCTCGACGACGCCGAGCGCATGCTCGAGGAGGTCGCGGCGCAGACCGCCGACCTGACGAGCTCGACGATCCCGATCACCGTCGCCTCGCAGCGCGTCGTGCTGGCGTGGGTGCGCCAGCGGCTGCGCGAGACCATCGAGGTGGTGCGCGCCCATGCGGCGGGCGCGCCCGCGATGCCCGTCTGGCGTGCGGCACTCGCCGCCGCGCTGGCCGACGCGGGCCGTCGCGACGAGGCGCTGCTGGAGTTCGACCGGCTCGCGGCCGACGACTTCGCGGCGCTGCCGCGCGACAGCCTGTGGCTGGGGAGCATGGCGCTGCTGGCCGAGGCGGTCCTGTCGCTCGACCTGCCCCAGCATGCGCGAGCGCTCTACGCGAAGCTCGCGCCGTTCGCCGGGCGCAACGTCGTGCTGCCGACGGTCGGCTTTCTCGGCCCGGTGCAGATGTGGCTGGGGATCCTCGCGCGCGTGGCCGGACGCGACGCCGACGCGCTCGAGCGGCTCGTCGCCGCCCGCACGCAGGCGACGCGCGACGGCGCGCGCACAGCGCGCGCACGGATCCTCGTCGAGGAGGCGACGGTGCTCCTGCGCGACGGCGGCGAGGCGGCGCGCGCCCGCGCCGAGGAGCTGCTCGACCGCGCCGCCGGCGATGCCCGGGAGATCGGCCTGCCCCGCCTCGGCCAACGCGTCGAGCGGCTGCGGGCCGACCTCGCGGCCGCGCCCGCGCCCGCGGCCGGTCCGGGCCTGGCGAGCGCGGCCGGCAGCGCCACGCTGCGGCGGGTCGGCGACGTGTGGACGATCACGAGCGAGGGCCGCTCGATCCACCTCAACGACGGGCGCGGTGTGCGGCTGCTCGCGCTGCTGCTCGAGCGGCCTGGCACCGAGATACACAGCCTCGACCTCGTCGCCGCCGTCGAGGGCAGCCCCCCGTCGGTGCCGCTCGTCGAGCACTCCGGCGGACAGGAGACCGCCGGGCGCTTCGGCGTGCAGGGCGGTGCGGGCCCCGCGCTGGACGCCAAGGCGAAGGTCGACTACCGCGATCGCGTCGTCACGCTCGAGGCGCAGGTGGCCAACGCCGAGGCACGGCGCGACGAGGAGTCCGCCGAGCAGGCGCGCCAGGAGCTCGCGTTCGTGCGCCGCGAGCTGTCCTCCGCGGTCGGGATCGGCGGGCGCGACCGCGAGACCGGCTCGCACGCCGAGCGCGCGCGGATCAACGTGACGCGCGCCGTGCGCTCGACGCTGAAGCGCATCGCCGGCTACGACGAGAGGCTCGGCGCCGAGCTGCACGCCGGCGTGAAGACCGGCACGTTCTGCGTCTACCGGCCCGACCCGCTGCACCCGCTCGTGTGGACCATCGAGCGCGGCTGAGAGGCCGTACGCGGCGGGCGTTCGGCGGTTCGGAACGGCGCGGCCGCGCGCGATGTACGACGTTCACGCATTCGTCACGCCGATAGGGCAGATGAACGCCGTGAACGACCACACCTTCCTCTTCGCCGATCTCGTCGGCTACACGTCGTTCACCGAGCGGGTCGGTGACGACGTCGCGGCCGATGTCGCGGTCGCCTTCCAGGCCCGCGCGGAGCGGATGGCCGGCGCCTACGGCTGCGACGTCATCAAGAAGCTCGGCGACGCGGTGATGATCCACGGCCAGGACGCGACGCGCGTCGTCGCGCTCGCGCTGCGCCTGCGGCGCGAGCTCGCCGCCGAGGGCGGCTGCCCGCCGCTGCGGATGGGCGTGCACTCCGGCTCGGCGGTCCAGCGCGAGGGCGATTGGTACGGCGCGACGGTGAACATCGCCGCGCGCGTCGCCGACGCGGCCGGCGCCGGCGAGATCCTGCTCAGCCTGTCGACGCGCGAGCGGATCGCCCGCGCGGGCGTGACGATCGCCGACCGCGGCGCGCGCAGCTTCAAGAACGTGACGGCGCCGCTGGCGCTGTTCGCTGCCGCGGCCTGAACGACGTACGCCGCGGGCGGTGCTCGTCCGGCGCGAGCGCGTGAGCGGCCCGGACCAGAAGAAAGGGCGCCACGGGGAAGAGGCGCCCTTTCTCCGGTAGGTGCGGGGTCCCGGGAGATGCTGATGGAGACCCCGGTGATTCGGGTTGGCTTGTCCCTGCCTGTCGTCACGTCCTTGGCGTTAGGCGCAAGCGAACGGTGTTCAATCGTAGTGAACGACTGAGCGCTCACGCGCCAAGTCGGACCGCCTAGCGCACATGCGACCGGCCGCCGTGGGGGCTCGGCGGCCGGTCGCTTGTGCGCCTTGGCTGGGCGGGGGTGCCGTTGCTAGCTGGTGATGCGCTCGGCGGCCGGCTTCTCCTGGGCGTCCTCCGAGCGGGACTCGTTGACCTTCGGCGCCTTGCGCTGAACGGTCTCGCAGGAGCCGTTGAGGTTCTCGGGCGTCGCGTCGGTGATCACGTCGGTGACGTCGAGCAGCGCGCGGTCGTTGCCGGGGCCGCACTTGACGCGATCGGCCTCGCCGTCGCGGGTACGGAACACGTCGTCGCCGTTGCCGCCGTCCAGCGTGTCGCCGCTGACGTCGCCGGGGCCGCTGACGTCCGCGCGGGCGAGCGCCCACAGGACGTCGTTGCCGTCGCCGCCGACCGAGACGTCGGCGCCACGGTTGGCGTAGAGCGTGTCGTTGCCCGGGCCGCCGTCCTGGCCGTCGTCGCCGGTGCCGCCGGCCATGCGGTCGTTGCCGTTCTCGCCGTAGGACGTGTCGTTGCCCGAGCCGCCGTAGATGCGGTCAAGCGAGTCGCCGCCGCGCAGCGTGTCGTTGCCAGACGCGCCGAAGATGCGATCGAACGAGGTGATGTCGCCGACGGCGTTGGCATCGCCGGTGATGGTGTCGTCGCCCGTTCCGCCGTTGAGCCAGTCGTTGCCCTGCACGCCGGCGATGACGTCGTTGCCGGCGTTGCCGAAGACGCGGTCGTTGCCCGTGCCGCCGTTGAGCTGGTCGATGCCGGCGAGGCCACGGATGCGGTCGTTGCCGCCGTTGCCCTTGATCGTGTCGGCCATGTTCGTGCCGCGTAGGCGCTCGCTGCCCGGTCCACCGTTGATCGTCGCGGCGAAGGCGGCCGCGGGCAGGATGAGGCTGGCGGCGGCCACGGCACCTGCAAGCTGCGTCCTTGTAAAGCTCATGTCCTCGTCCTCTCGTGGAGTGTCCTGCATGCATCGTGCGCGCCGCCCGAACGGTTGTGTGGCCGGTCTCACGGACACCTCACCCCCGGTGAGAACTCCATGAGGACCGCGCGTAGAGGGCCCGCGGGCGCCGTGCCTGCGTCATCTTGTGTGGTGTGCACCGCCGCCTCCTGACGCTCGTCCTCGCAGTCGCCCTCATCGCGGGCTCGGCCACCGCGCTGGCGGCGACCCCGAAGGGCACCAAGGGCGACGACCGGCTGGTCGGGACGGCCCGGGCCGACAAGCTCAACGGGCGCGCCGGCAACGACACGCTGCTCGGCGGGCCCGGCAACGACAAGCTGCAGGGCGGCGCCGGCAGGGACATCCTCGCCGGCGACTCCGGCAACGACACGCTCAACGGCGGCTCGGGCCCGGACTCCCTGCTCGGGGGCGCCGGCGCCGACCGGATCGACGCGCGCGGCGGCCCCGGCGACGTCGTCGTCGGCGGCGTCGGGCGCGACCGCATCGACGCGCGCGATCGCCGGGCGGACAAGATCAGCTGCGGAGCCGGGCGCGACAGCGTCCGCGCCGATAGGGTCGACGTCGTGGCCCGTGATTGCGAATCCGTCAAGCGTGGATGAGGAGGGCGGCGGTCCCGTCGTCCTGCTCGTGGACGACGACGCCGCGATCCGCCGTGCCGTCGGCGCCGGCCTCGAGCTCGAGGGCTTTCGCGTCGTGCGCGCCTCGGGCGGGCGCGCCGCGCTGGCGGCCGTCGAGTCCGTCGCCCCAGCGGTGATCCTGCTCGACCTCGCGATGCCCGACCTCGACGGGCTGGAGGTCCTGCGCCAGCTTGCGCGCCGCCGGCGACGACGTCCCCGTGTGCGTGCTCTCCGCGCGCGACGAAGTCGACGATCGCGTGCGCGGGCTGCAGGCGGGCGCCGACGACTACGTCGTCAAGCCGTTCGCTCTGGAAGAGGTGACGGCGCGCCTGCAGGCGCTCCTGCGCCGCCGGCCGTCGACGCCGGAGGCCGTGCTGAGCGTTGGCGACATCACGCTCGACCCGCGCTCGCACGTCGCCTGCCGCGGCGAGCGCGACCTCGGGCTGACCCGGCGCGAGTTCGACCTGCTGCATCTCTTCATGCGCCATCCCAGCGAGGTGCTCGACCGCGCGCGCCTGCACGAAGAGGTCTGGGGCTACACGTTCGACCCGGGCACGAACATCGCCGACGTCTTCGTGGGCTACCTGCGCCGCAAGCTCGAGGCCGAGGGCGAGGGGCGCGTGCTGCAGACGGTGCGCGGCATCGGCTTCATCCTGCAGGTCTGAGTCGCGCGTGGAGTAAGCACCAGGGATGCGCAGCCTTCGCGGTCGGCTGACCCTCGGCATCACGCTGATGCTCGCGGTCGTGCTGGCGGGCGCCGGGGTCGTGGTGTCGGATTACGTCGACCGCTCCGAGCGCTCGGCGCTCGACGACCGCCTCAAGAGCCTCGCCGAGCTCTCGCGCGAGACGGCGCTGTCGGCGGTCGAGCGCGAGCTGCCCTCCGCCGACAAGCGGCTGGACAACGTCCTGTCGGCGAGCGGCACGTCGCTGCGACTGCTGCTCGACGGGCGCGAGCTGCCGGCGTTCGGGCGCCCGCCACCGGCCGGGCGGCCGGCCGCGCGCGACGGCTATCAGACCTTCGAGGCCAGCGGCGAGCGCTATCGCTCCTACACGACCCGGCTGGCGGCGCTCGGCGGGCTCGCTCGCCTGGAGGTCACGACGCGGCTGGCGCCGGTCGAGCGCAAGCTCTCAGAGCTCAATCGCCGCCTGCTGGGCTTCGGCGCCACGGCGCTGCTCGTGGGGGCGCTGGGCGCGTGGTTCGCGGCCGAGGTCACGTTGCGCCCGCTGCGCCGGCTGCGGCGGGCGACGGCGGCGATCGCGGGAACGGCCGACCTCGACCGGCGCGTCCCCGGCGACCACGGGCCGGGCGAGCTGCGCTCGCTGGCGGAGAGCTTCAACGAGATGCTCGCGCGGCTGGGGCGCTCGGCGGCCGATCGCGAGCGCGCGCTGGCGGCGACGCGCCGCTTCGCCGCCGATGCCGGCCACGAGCTGCGCACACCGCTGACGAGCGTGCAGGCCAACCTGTCGGCGCTCAGCCGCCATCCCGACATGCCCGCCCAGCAGCGCGCCGAGATGCTCGAGGACGCGCTGGCGGAGAACCGCCGGCTCGTCGACCTGCTGCACGGGCTGCAGGCGCTCGCGCGCGGGGACGCGATGCCGCTGGAGCGCGGCGACGTCGACCTCGCCGATCTCGTCGCCGTGGCGCTGGCCGCCGTCCAGGCCCGCCACCCGGCGGTCGAGTTCTCCAGCGAGCTGCCGGAGGAGCCCGTCGTCGTACGCGGGTGGGAGCCGGGCCTGCGGATCATCGCCGACAACCTGCTCGTCAACGCGGCGCGCCACGGGGGCCGCACCGTGGCGGTGACGCTGACGCTCGTGTCGGGGTCCGGCCCGGAGCTGCGCGTCGACGACGACGGCGACGGCGTGGCGGTCGAGGAGCGCGAGCGGATCTTCGAGCCGTTCGTGCGTGCCGAGGGCGTCTCGGCGCCGGGGTCCGGGCTGGGCCTCGCGCTCGTCAGCCAGCAGGTGCGCGCGCACGACGCGACGATCGAGGTGGAGGAGTCGCCGCTGGGCGGGGCTCGCTTCACGGTGCGCTTCGCGCGCGGGTGAGGGCGGTTAGCCTCAGGTTCGTGCCGCGATCTGCGCTCTGGGGGGTCCTTGCGTTCGCCGCGTGTGCGGCGCTCCTCGGCGGATGCGGCGACGACCCGCCGCCGGAGCCGCCGACCGAGCACGTGCGCTTGGACGTCACGGGTCCCTCCGACGGGTCGACCCTGCGGCGCGGGACGGCGGACGTGCGCGGCAGCGTGTCGCCACGCTCGTCGGCGGTGACCGTGCTCGGGCGGCCGGCGCTCGTGACGGACGGGCGCTTCACCGTCGTCGTCCCGCTGGAGCCGGGCGTGAACGTCATCGACGTGATGGCGACCGCGCCGCGGCGGCTGCCGGCGATGACGGCGCTGCGGGTCACGCGCGACGTGCTGGTCACCGTGCCGCAGCTCGAGGGCGTGCTCGAGGACGAGCTCGAGGCGCGCCTGGATCCGCTGGAGCTGGAGCTCGACGTCGACCGCGGCGGCGGGCTGTTCGACGTGCTGCGGCCGGGCGAGCCGCGGGTGTGCGAGCAGGAGCCGGAAGCGGGCGCGCGCGTGCGGCGCGGAAGCGAGGTGCGGGTGATCGTGGCGAAGCGCTGCTGACCCGCGGCGCTTGTCCGTGTTCAGCTGCGCGGCGTGACGGCGATCAGCGCGATCCGCGTGCGGCCGCGGTCGCGGACCACGCCGAGCACGATCTTGCCCTCGATCGAGGAGCCCGCGGCGCGCCGGACGCGGTACTCGCCGCTCGCGCGGCCGGCGAGGCCACCGGTGACCTCGAGGTCCTCGAGCTCGTAGCTCTGCGTGGCGTTGTCGCGAAACTGCGATTCGTACTGGGTGACGACGGCTTGGCGGCCCTTGACCGTGCCGTCGGGCAGCACGCGGCGCACGTCGCTCGTGAGCAGGCGGCCGAGGGCCTGACCGTCCTCGGTCTCGTAGGCGTCGGCGAAGGCCTCGGCGACGGCGCGGACCTCGCCTTCGGCGAGCGGGCGCGTCTGCGCGACGGCGGCCTCGCGCTCGTTGCCGCCGAGCATGAGCAGGGCGACGGTGATGATGCCGGCGAGCGGGAGGGCGATGGCGGCGAGGAGGGCCGGGCGGCGGGTTCGGCGCCTGCGCTTGGACTTTGGGCCCGGCGCGGGCGCGGGCGGCGCGGGCGGCGCGGCCGGCGTGGAGGCGGGTGCGTTGCGCGCTGTCCGCGCACGGGTGTGGCCGGGGACCGCGGCGCGTGGCTTGGCCGGTGGTGGTGCGGTTCGCACGGGCTGCGGCGGTGGGGGTGCAGACGGCGGTTGGCCGGACCACAGCCGCTGCGGCGGCGCGATCGAGGTCGGCGCCGTGACCTCGCTCGCCGGCACGCCGCCGGGCGCCGCGGAGCCGATCGCCACCGTCCGCTCCGTCTCCGTCACCGGCTCCCCGCGGGCGGCGGCGAGCGCGGCGCGGCCGAGGTCGCCGGCTGACGGGTAGCGCTCCTCGGGCTCCTTGCCCAGCGCGCGGGCGACGATCCGGTCGAAGTAGTGGCTCGCGCCGGTGGCGGAGGGCTTGGGGATCGGGTCGCGCAGGTGGGCGAGCAGCGTGGCGGGCACGGTCTCGCGCGGAAACGGGGGCACGCCGGTCAGCGCGGCGTAGAGCACGCAGCCCAGCGAGTAGACGTCCGAGCGGGCGTCGACGCGGTCGCCGGCGAGCTGCTCGGGGGAGGCGAAGTCGACGGTGCCGATCCAGCTGCCGCTGTCGGTGAGCGGCTCGAGCGGGTCGAGCGTGCGCATGAGGCCGAAGTCGCTGAGGTAGGCGTGGTCGCCGGAGCCGGCGGCGAGCAGGACGTTGGCGGGCTTGACGTCGCGGTGCACGAGGCCGGCGGCGTGGGCGACGTCGAGCGCCGCGGCGACCTGGGCGACGATCGCCGCCGCGCGCTGGGCGGGCAGCGGGCCGTCGTCCTTGATGAGCGCGTGCAGGTCGCGGCCGGGCACGTAGCGCATGACGATGTACAGCGCGCCGCGCTCCTCGCCGGCGGCGTAGACCGGCACGACGTTGGGGTGGTCGATCGCGGCGGCCATGCGCGACTCGCGCGCGAAGCGCTCGCGGAACTCGGGGTCGCCGGCGCGGTCGGCGGTGATGACCTTCAGCGCGACGGGGCGCTGCAGGTCGAGCTGGACGGCGCGGTAGACGACGCCCATCCCGCCGCGGGCGATGACGCCCTCGACGCGACAGCCGGCCAGCAGCTCGCCTGGGGTCAGCTCGGGCACGGCTTCATTGTCGCGCGTCGTGCGCGCGGGGGTGGCGGGCTACAACGGCGGGACGCCGCCGCGCAGGCGCGCGCGGCAGGTGCGGTACGTGCGGGTGCCCTTGATCGTCTTGCCCGTCGCCGTGAGCGCCGTGATCCGCACGACGAACGTGCCCTTGGGGAAGCCGCGCAGGTCGACGTTCGTGCCCCACGGCCGGCGGCGCAGGACCTTCGTCGGGCGCCGCGGCACCTTGATCGTCACGGCGGCGATGCTTGGCCAGAACTTCTTGCGCAGCTTGATCTGAAAGTAGCGCTTGCTGACGCAGCGCAGGTTCGTCGGCGTGGAGAGCAGGCCGTTGGGGCCGAAGGCGATCGAGGGCGTGGGAACGGTGCCGGCGCCCGGGGGCGGCGGGCCGGCGACGCCGGTCGGGGAGAACGTCGTGTAGTGCGAGTACGTCGACTGCGCGCCGGGCGCGATGCGAAGTTCCAGCTGATCGCGGCGCCGTTGTCCAGCGACTCGGTGGCGCGGGTCGTGTTCGGCAGCGGGGCGTGGGCCCCGATGGCGCCCCAGACCTCGCTGTAGCGCCCCTGCATGTACTGGTTGGCGCCGGTGATCGGATACCACTGCTCGATCCGGCCGGCGGGCGTGTTGTTGGGGTTGATCGAGCAGCCGACCGCGCCGGCGGCGGCGTCGAGGAAGCCGAAGCCGGTGTCGTTCTCCTGCAGGTAGCAGTCGCCGCCGCGGTAGAGGATCCCCTCGACGGGCGCGCCGCCGATGTTCTGGACCGTGGTGTTGGTGCGGTAGGACTCCTGGCCGGCGATGTAGGTGTCGACCTGCGTGATGCGCACGCCGCTGGCGCCGGCGTCGGCGACCGTCGTCACCTTGAACGGGTTGGCCGCGGTGCCGGTTCCACTGACCTCGGTCTGGGAGACGGGCGTCCACGCAGTCGTCGTGCCGACGCCGCCCGCCGCCGTGCCGTCGTGCGCGGAGAAGTTTGGCGCGTACAGCGTGCCGCCGGTGAACAGCAGCGTGCCGCAGTCGCCGGGCTTGGCGCCGGACGGGAACAGCTCGAAGCGCGCGTCGCCGCGGTAGGCGACCTGGCAGCTGAGCTCGTCGCCGAGGGCGACGCTCGTCAGCGGGCCGGCGGCGGAGACGATCTCCTTGAAGGGAACTGCGGCCTGGGCCGGGCTCGGCGCGAGCGCGGCTGCCGCCACGATCATCGCCGTGGCGAGGGATGCGAGGAGGTCGCGCGTGCGGCTCCGCGGAGGCACGGTCGCGAGCCTACGCCTTTGCCGTGTGTCCGCGTGAGAACTTCGTGAGCTTGAGCGCCGTGCGATCTGCGATGGGAGCAGGCTGAACAGTGTTCGGTCGTTTATCACGCCCAACGGTCAACGAGAGAACACATCGCCATGCAGACCGAAGCCACCCTCACCGCCGCCAAGATCCGCGCCGACCTGCGCCTGCTCTACGCAGAGCGAGCGCTCGCCGACCTCGAGGGCCTCGGCGCGGACCCGAGCTACATGGACGACCTGCTCGACGACATCGACTCGTTGAAGCAGGCGTACGTCGGGGCCGTGGTGACGGAGATCGCGACGCTGCGCGGCGAGCTGGGCGGGGCGCTGCAGGGCTAGTACCCCCCGGCCCCCGGGCGCGGCCTCACGAGCACCGCGGTCGCGGCCGTACCTGATCCTCTCCCTCGCCGGCGGATCCTGGGGGGTCCCCAAGAAACCGTCCATATATGGGACGGATTGTTGAGGACCCCCTCGCATCGGCGAGGGTGGTCGAAGAATCGTCTGCTCGGCAGACGAAACCTCGACGACCCCCACGGTCGACGCCCGTGTCGGGAACGACGGGCGCTCCCGAGGGTCGGCGCGCGGCGTCGTGAGCGTCCCCAGAGAGCGCAATCGGACACGGGTGCGGCCGCCTGACGTGTGCCTCTCTGGTCCGCCGTCGGCGGCCGCGGGTGGTCGTAGACTCCAACCACTCCCCGGCCCTCGTCGTGACCGCGTTCGTGCAGACCGACGAGCCCGGGGGCCCGTCATGAACATCACCATTGCCGGCAGCGCGATACCGGTTGCCGGAGCGACAATGAGCGGCGGAGATGCTGCACGTCCACCGCGCTGAGCGCGCGGACGGCTTGGTGCAGGCGCTCGGCGCGCTGCTGAGCGACCCCCTCGCCGACCCCTTCGCGCCGGAGCTCATCGCCGTTCCGACGCGCGGGATGGAGCGCTGGCTGACCCAGCGCCTGTCTTCGGTGCTCGGCGCGAGCCCCGGGCGCGCGGACGGGATCTGCGCGAACGTGGACTTCCCGCCGCCGCGCCGGCTCGTCGCGGACGCCGTGGCGACCGTCTCCGGAATCGAGCCCGACGCCGATCCCTGGCTCGTCGAGCACGCGGTGTGGCCGCTGCTCGACGTCGTCGAGGACTGCCTCGGCGAGTCGTGGATGGCCAGCCTCGCGGCACATCTCGGCGCGGAAGAGGACGACCCCGATGACTCCCGCCGGTCGCGCCGGCTCAGCGCGGTCCGTCACGTCGCCGAGCTGTTCGACCGCTACGCGCTGCACCGGCCCGACATGGTCCGCGCGTGGGCGCGCGCGCAGGACACCGACGGCAGCGGCCGCGCGCTGCCCGACGACGCGCTCTGGCAGGCCGAGCTGTGGCGGCGGCTGCGGGCGCGGATCGCGATCCCCGGTCCCGCCGAGCGACTCGACGACGCATGCGCGCGGCTGCGCGCCGATCCGGACCTCGTCGACCTGCCGCCGCGGCTGTCGCTGTTCGGGCTGACGCGCCTGCCCGCCGGCCGGCTCGCCGTGCTGCGCGCGCTCGCGACCCATCGCGACGTACACCTGTTCCTGCTCCATCCCTCGCCCGTCCTCTGGCAGGAGATCGCCGCCGCGCGAGCGCAGCAGCCGCCGCCGATCGTGCGCCGCGCCGAGGACGTGACCGCGACGCTGCCGGCCAACAGCCTGCTCGCCTCGTGGGGACAGGACGCGCGCGAGCTGCAGCTCGTCGTGGCAAACGGGGACGCGGACCGCGGCGAGGCCGGCCACGTCGACCACCACCACCCCGTCGCACTGACCGGTGACACGCTGCTGGCGCAGCATCCAGGCCGACGTGCGCGCCGACCGCGCCGGCCCCGGCGAGCCGATGCCCGGCGGTGGCGACGCCCGTCCGCTGCTCGCTCCCGGAGACCGCAGCGTGCAGGTACACGCATGCCACGGGCGCGCGCGCCAGGTCGAGGTCGCCCGCGACGCGATCCTGCACATGCTCCAGGACGACCCCAGCCTCGAGCCGCGCGACGTCATCGTCATGTGCCCCGACATCGAGACGTTCGCGCCGCTCATCCACGCGACGTTCGGCGTCGGCGCGATGCTCGCCGACGACGAGGATCCCGAGGACGCGCCCGTCGACTCCGGCCTGCCGGATCTGCGCGTGCGTCTCGCCGACCGGGCGCTGCGCCAGACCAACCCGGTGCTCGGCGTCGTCGCGCAGCTGCTCGACCTCACCGGCGCGCGACTGACCGCGTCGCAGGTGCTCGACCTCGCCGACCGCGAGCCCGTCCGCCGCCGCTTCGGCTTCGACGACGACGACCTCACCCGCATTCAGGAGTGGATCGCCGAGGCCGGCATCCGCTGGGGCCTCGATGCCGCCCACCGCGCGCCGTACAAGCTCGACTCGCTCGCCGCCGGGACGTGGCGCGCCGGCCTGGACCGCGTTCTGCTCGGCGTGGCGATGACCGAGGACGGCAACCGGTTGTTCGAAGGGGTGCTGGCGCTCGACGATGTCGAGAGCGGCGCGATCGACCTCGCGGGCCGGTTCGCCGAGCTCGTCGACCGCCTCGGCGCGGCGCTCGACGCGCTGAGCGGCGCGCACACCGTCACGGCGTGGGCGAACGCCATCGCGGCCGCCACCGACGCGCTCATGACGACGAGCCCGCGCGACAGCTGGCAGCGCGCCGAGCTTCAGCGCCTGCTCGACGACGTCGTCGACCAGGCCCACGCCGGCGGCCGCGCCGACACGACTTCGCTGCTGCCCGCCGAGGTGCGCGCGCTGCTGCACGAGCGCCTGCAGGGCCGTCCGACGCGCGCGAACTTCCGCACCGGCCACCTCACGATCTGCACGCTCGTGCCGATGCGCTCGGTGCCCCATCGCGTCGTGGTCCTGCTCGGCCTCGACGACGGCGCGTTTCCGCGCAAGGCGCACCGCGACGGCGACGACCTCATGCTCGCCGACCCGCACGTCGGCGATCGTGATACGCGCACCGAGGATCGCCAGATGCTGCTCGACGCGCTGCTCGCCGCGACCGACCGGCTGATCGTCACGTACACCGGCAACGACGAGCGCACGAACGTGCCGCGCCCGCCCGCCGTTCCGGTGGGGGAGCTGCTCGACGTCGTCGACCGCACGGTGCGCGTGAAGGGCGGCGGCCACGCGCGCGAGCGCGTCGTCGTGCGCCACCCGCTGCAGCCGTTTGACCCGCGCAACTTCACGCCGGGCGAGGTGGTCCGCAAGCGGGCGTGGAGCTTTGACCGGGTCGCGCTGGACGGGGCGCGCGCGATCGTCGGCCCGCGTACCGGCGACGAGCCGTTCCTGCGCGCGCCGCTGGCGAGTGCCGCGGGGCCGGTGGTCGAGCTCGACGGCCTCGTGAAGTTCGCCGAGCGGCCGGTGCGCGCGTTCCTGCGCCAGCGGCTGGGCATCAGCGTCGCCGAGTACGACGAGGACGTCGCCGATGCGCTGCCGGTGCAGCTCGACGGGCTTGGGACGTGGGCGGTCGGGCAGCGGCTGATCGACGGGCTGCTGGCCGGCGCGGAGCTCGAGGCGTGCATCGCGGCCGAGGTCGCGCGCGGGACGCTGCCGCCGGGCGAGCTCAGCCGGGAGGTCATCAAGCGGGTGCGGCCGACGGTGCAGGCGATCGCGGCGGCCGCGACGTCGCGGCTGCTGGCGGAGGGAGAGCCGACGTCGCTGGAGGTCAACGTGCTGCTCGACGACGGCCGCTTCCTGCGCGGGACCGCGTCGGGCGTGCGCGGCGACGTGCTCGGCGCCGTCACGTACTCGCGCGTGAACCCGCGCCACCGGCTGGCGGCGTGGGTGCGCCTGCTCGCGCTGACCGCGTCGCACCCGCAGCGGCCGTTTCAGGCCGTGACGATCGGCAAGGCGCGGTCGACCGCCGACCAGAGCGCAAGCGTGACGATCGCCCGGATCGGCGTGCTGGGCGACGACGCCGACGAGCGGCGCGCGTGTGCGTTGCGCCACCTGCGGACGCTCATCGATGTCTACGACCGCGGGATGCGCGAGGCGCTGCCGATCGCGTGCATGTCGTCGGCGGCGTACGCGCAGGCCGTGGTGCGCGGCACGAAGCCCGAGGCGGCGGCGCGCTCGGCGTGGGAGTCGACGTGGAACATCGACCGCGAGGACCGCGAGCCCGACCACCTGCTCGTGCTCGGCGGCCGGCGCACGCTGGAGGAACTGCTGGCCGAGGCGCCGCGCGCCGACGAGTCGGGCGATGGGTGGGAGGCGGCCGAGACGACGCGTTTCGGCCGCTACGCGCGGCGCGTCTGGGACGACCTGCTGGCGTGCGAGGAGGTCGTCGACACATGATGGGTGCTCGAATTTCGGCGCCGCGGCCGTTCGACGTCTGCGGGCCGCTGCCGACCGGCGTCACCGTCCTGGAAGCGAGCGCGGGCACCGGCAAGACGTTCACGATCGCCGCGCTCGCGGCCCGCTACGTCGCCGAGGGCACGCCGCTGGACCAGATCCTGCTCGTGACGTTCACGCGGATGGCGACCGGCGAGCTGCGCGACCGCGTGCGCGAGCGGCTCGTGCACACCGAGCAGGGCCTGGCGCGCTTCCAGGCGGGCGCGCTGCCGACCGACGGCGACGCGGTCGTCGCGCTGCTCGTCCGCGGCTCGGAGGAGGAGGTGCACGAGCGCCACGAGCGGCTCGTGCGAGCGATCGCGCGCTTCGACTCGGCGACGATCGCGACGACGCACGGCTTCTGCCAGGAGGTGCTCGGCGGCCTGGGGATCGTCGGCGACGTCGAGACCGACATGACGTTCGTGGAGGATCCCGCCGATTTGGTGGAGGAGGTCGTCGACGACCTCTTCGTGCGCCGCTTCCACCGCCACGGCGACCCGCAGTTCACGCGCGAGGAGGCGCTGCGCATCGCGCGCGCCGCGGTGGCGAACCCGGACGCGCGGATCGAGCCCGACGGCGCGCCGGAGTCCAGCAAGGAGGCGATGCGGGTCCGCTTCGCGCACGTCGTCTGCAAGGAGTTCGAGCGGCGCAAGCGGCGCATGTCGCTGATCACGTACGAGGACCTGCTCACGCGCTTGCAGGACACGCTGGCCGGGCCGGGCGGGGACGCGGCGGCGGAGCGGCTGCAGGCGCGCTACCGGGTCGTGCTCGTCGACGAGTTCCAGGACACCGACCCGGTCCAGTGGGACATCATGCGCCGCGCGTTCGGCGGCGGCGGGGTCGCTCTTGTTCTCATCGGCGACCCGAAGCAGGCGATCTACGCCTTCCGCGGGGCGGACGTGTACGCGTATCTCAAGGCGCGCTCCGCGGCGAGTGCGGAAGCGACGCTCGGGACGAACTGGCGCAGCGACCAGGGGCTGATCGACGCCTACGACGTGATGTTCGGCGGTGCGACGTTGGGGCACGAGGGAATCGTCTATCGGCCGGTGGTCGCGTCGGAGGCCAACCAGACGCCCGGGCTGTCAGGCGCGCCGGTCGGGGCGGCGGTGCGGGTGCGGGTCGTGCACCGTGACGAGCCGGGGGTGGTTCGGACGAAGGGCGGCGGCTACGCGAGCGCGCCGTCGGCGCGCGAGCACATCGCGCGCGACCTCGCGGCCGATCTCGTGGCGCTGCTGTCGTCACCGGCGCAGGTCGAGATCCGCGCTTCGGATGCGCCTGTGCGCCGCGAGGCGATCCGCCCGGGCCACGTGGCGGTGCTCGTGCGCACGCACCGCAACGCCGCGCTCGTGCACCAGGCGCTGGATGCGGTCGGCGTCCCGGCGGTCATCAACGGGGCGGGCAGCGTGTTCGGCACGGCGCCGGCGCGCGACTGGCTGCGGCTGCTGGAGGCGCTCGAGCGGCCGGCTGCGTCGACGCGCGCGCGGTCGGCGTCGCTGACGCCGTTTCTCGGGTGGACGGCGGAGCGCGTCGCGTGCGCGGGGGAGGCGGAGTGGGAGGAGGTCCACCGCCGGCTGCATCGCTGGGCGCGGGTGCTGCGGGCGAGCGGGGTGGCGGCGCTGATGGAGACGATCACGCGGGCGGAGGGACTGCCGGGGCGCGTGCTGGCGTGCGTGGATGGCGAGCGCACGTTGACCGATCTACGCCATGTGGGGCAACTGCTGCACGCGACGGCGACGGCCGAGGGGGTGGGCGGCGCGGCGCTGACGGCGTGGCTGCGCCAGCGCATCGCGGCGGCGGCGCGCGAGACGGGCGACGAGGAGCGCACGCGGCGGCTGGAGTCCGATGCGGAGGCCGTCCAGGTGCTGACGATCCACCGGTCCAAGGGGCTGGAGTTCCCGGTCGTCTACTGCCCGGACCTGTGGGAGCCCGGCTACATCCCGCGCGAACCGCAGCCGGTGTTCTTCCACGACCCGGCGCAGGATGATGCGCGCACGATCGACGTCGGGTTGGACGGGCCGGACTGGGGGCGCCATTGCCGCCACCACGAGGAGGAGACGCGCGGGGAGGATCTGCGGCTGGCGTACGTCGCGTTGACGCGGGCGCGCCATCAGGCGGTGGTGTGGTGGGCGGGGTCGTGGGAGAGCCGGCACTCTGCTCTGGGCCGGCTGCTGTTCGCGCGTGGTTCTGACGGGGTGGTGCCGCCTTCCGGTGCTGCGACGCCGACCGATGGGGCTGCGGTCGCGCGCTTCGAAGAGCTGGCGTTGCTGGTGCCGGGGCGCATCAGCGTCGAGCGGTCGCGGCTGTCGGGGCTGCCGACGAGCTGGTCGGGGGCGGGGGTGGCGGCCGCGGATCTCCGCGCTGCTGCGTTCGGTCGCGGGTTGGACGCGCGCTGGCGGCGGACGTCGTTCAGCGACATCTCGGCGGGGACGTATGAGGCTGTGATCGTGGGGAGCGAGCCCGAGGAGGAGGTGCTGGTTGACGAACCGCCGGCGTCGTCTGCCGGCGTCGTCGTGGCTGCTGATGCGGCCGACGAGGAAGCCGGCGTGCTCGCCACCCCGGTTCCGCTGGCCGCGATGCCGGTCGGGATGCAGGTCGGCACGCTCGTGCACCGGGTGCTCGAAGCGGCGGACTTCGACGCGCCCGATCTCGAAGCGGAGATGGCGTCTGCGGCTCGCCGAGGGCCAGGGATGGCGCCACGTCGACCTCGGCTCGTTGTCGGTCGCCGCGGGCGGCCTGGCCGCTGCACTGCAGACCCCGCTCGGCCCGCTGCTGGGTGGTCTTCGCTTGTGCGACGTCGCACGCGCGGACCGGCTCGACGAGCTCGACTTCGAGCTGCCCCTCGTCGGCGGCGACGAGCCGACCGGCCGCCTGACGCTCGTCACGATCGCCGCCGTGCTCCGCGAGCACCTCCCGCCGGACGACCCATTGCACGCGTACGCCAGCCGGCTGGAGGATCCGGCGCTGCGTCCAGACGTGCGCGGCTACCTCACGGGCAGCATCGACCTCGTCGTGCGGGTGCGTGGCTCCGATCGGGTCGCCCCGCGCTTCGCGATCGCCGACTACAAGACCAACTGGCTCGCGCCGCCCGGCGAGGAGCTGACGGCCTGGCACCACCGCCCGTCGGCGCTCGCGGGCGAGATGCGCCACCGCCACTACGGGCTGCAGGCGCTGCTGTACACGGTCGCGCTGCACCGCTACCTGCGCTGGCGGGTGCCCGACTACTCGGCGGATCGCCACATCGCCGGCGTCCTCTACCTCTTCCTGCGAGGGATGACCGGACCGCAGACGCCGTTGGTCGACGGTGAGCCGTGCGGGGTGTTCGCCTGGCGCCCGCCGGGCGCGCTGGTCTCGCGCCTTGAGCGACGTCTTCGACGAAGGCGAGGCCCCGTGATCGTTCCTCCCGACGTCGCGTTCGACGTCCACGACGCGCGGCGCGCCCGCCACGCGCCCGCGCTGCTGCGCGCGTTCAACGACATCGGCGTGCTCTCGGCCGCCGACGTCCACGTCGCAGTTCGCATGACCGGACTCGCCGGCGAAGCGGACGACCTGGTCGCCCTCGCCGCCGCGTTCGCCGTCCGCGGCCCTCGGCTCGGGCACGTCCTCGTCGACCTCGCCACGATCCGTTCCACGGCAGCAGTCGACTCCGACGAGCCGGTCGACCTGTCGGCGCTGCCGTGGCCGGATCCCGACTCCTGGATCCGCAGCCTGTCGCATAGTCCGCTCGTCGCAGTCGGCGAGGACGCAGACCCCGACGCGGCGCGCCCGCTGCGCCTCGTCGGCAGCGCGCTGTACCTCGATCGCTACTGGCGCGAGGAACGCGAGGTCGCCGCCGACCTGCTGTCGTTCAGCAACGGAACGCCGGCCGTGGTCGACGAAGCCGTCCTCGCCGACGGCCTCGAGCGCCTGTTCGCCGGCGAGCCCGCCGACAGCCGCCAGCGCATCGCGGCCGCAACCGCCGTCCTGCGCCGCTTCGCGGTCGTCGCCGGCGGCCCGGCACCGGCAAGACAACGACCGTCGCGCGAATCGTCGCGCTGCTCGCCGAGCAGGCGGCAGCCGCCGGCATCGCCGCCACCCCTCATCGCGCTCGCGGCACCGACCGGCAAGGCAGCCGCCCGCCTCGAGGAGGCCGTCCACGCTGAAGCGGGCGCCCTCGACATCGACGAAACCGTGCGCGTCCAGCTCCTCGACCTCCACGCCTCCACGCTGCACCGCCTCCTCGGCTGGCGACCCGGCAGCCACAGCCGCTTCCGCCACCACCGCACGAACCGTCTACCTCACGACGTCGTGATCATCGACGAGACCTCAATGGTCTCGCTGTCGCTGATGGCCCGCCTCGTCGAATCCGTCCGCCCCGACGCCCGCCTCGTCCTCGTCGGCGACCCCGGCCAGCTCACCTCGATCGAGGCCGGCGCCGTGCTCGGCGACATCGTCGGCCCGGCAACGGGAAACGGCATCGTCGTCCTCGACCGCGTGCACCGCTTCGGCGGCGGCATCGCCCTGCTTGCAGAAGCGATCCGCCGCGGCGATCCCGATGAGGTGATGGACGATCCTGACGAGCCAGCCTGCCGACGTGTCGTGGATCCCGGTCGACGCCACGACGCCGAAGCCGAGATCGAGCTCGCGGCCGTCCGCGAGGAGGCGGTCGCCGCCGGACGCGCGGTCGTCGAAGCCGCCCGAGCCAGAAGCGCGCGCACGAAGCGATCGCCGCCCTCGGCGCCTTCCGCGTCCTCTGCGCACACCGCCGCGGAGCGCAGGGCGTCGCCGCGTGGACGGCCCGCATCGAGGGCTGGCTGGCCGCCTCGATCCCGGCTTCGACCCCGGACGGCCCCGCCTACGTCGGCCGCCCTCTGCTCGTCACGGAGAACGACTACGAGTTGCGCCTGTACAACGGCGACACCGGCGTCGTGGTCCGAGCCGGACCCGACCGCGTCAGCGCCGCCTTCGAACGCGGAGGCGAACTGCTCGAGTTCACCCCGACCCGCCTCGGGGCGATCGAGACCGCGTTCGCCATGACGATCCACAAGAGCCAGGGCTCGCAGTTCGACACCGCGGTCGTCCTGCTGCCCAATACAACGTCGCGAATCCTGACGCGGGAGATGCTCTATACAGCGACGACGCGAGCGCGTAGGCGGTTGATCCTCGTGGGCATGGAGGAGGCGATCCGAGCTGCTGTGTCACGACCGGCCACGCGTGCATCGCGGCTTGGAGTGCGGCTGTGGGTCAGTTGAGCGGGAATCCCTACGTGAGCACTGGGCGTCGTTGCGCGTGACTAAGCAGTTGCGATTCGCACCGCAGTCACGGGAGGCTCCGGTCGTGGATGCCGACTTTCACGTCCGTCTAGCAGCCATCGACCATCTCCAAGCGTTGCAGATCCGCTACGACGACATGATCCCGCGCCGCGAGATCCTGAAGAACCTACTCGTCGATGATCGCTCGTACGCGCTCTTCAACCCCCAGGCCGGCATTCACCGGCCGCGCCTGTTTCGCGGTCCTGCCGCGCTGACGATCGTGACGGCGGCGCCACATCCCAGCCGGCCACCGCCCTACGAGGATGCTTTCGATCAAGCCGCTGGGACGATCGTGTACAGCTACCGCGCGGGGTCGATCGACAGTCCCGACAATCGGGCGCTGCGCGCCGCCTACGCCGAGCAGGCTCCGCTCATCTACCTGATGGGGATCGCGCCCTCCGTGTACGCGCTGTCGGCGCCGGTTTTCGTCGTTCAGGACATGCCTGAGCAGCGTTCGGTACTAATGCAGATCGGCAGCCGCGCGACCGATCTGACACCTGAAGGTCTCCGCTCAGACATCGACGTTCGGCGCTATGCGCTCGGTGAAGCGCGGTACCGCCTGCACCAGCACCAGTTCCGCTTCTCGGTCCTCGCTGCCTACCAGCAGCGCTGCACCATCTGCGCTCTCAAGGAACGCTCGTTGCTTCAGGCGGCGCACATCGTCGATGACGCCCACGACCTTGGGTCAGCCGTCCGTTAGAAACGGTCTGTCGCTGTGCGCGATTCACCATCTCGCATATGACAGGCACGTTTTGGGGATCGATCCTGCTGGGACCGTGCACATTGCATCCCGCTTGCTCGATGAGGAAGATGGTCCCATGCTGCGCCAGGGCCTGCAGGGCTTCCACATGGAACGGATCTCAATGCCTCGCCGTCAACAGGATCGTCCCGATCCCGAACGGCTCGGATTGCATTACGAAGGTTTCCTCGCGGCGTAGTCGATGGTGCGATCGTTTGGCGGCGAACGCTCGGAGGAAGTATCCGAACGCACGCGGGTCCAGGCGATTGTGCCCCGTCGCAGCAGGGCGGCCAGACCGTCGGACGGACGGTGGCCCGCCGGGAGCGGGAGCGACGGGACTCGAACCCGCGACCTCCGGCGTGACAGGCCGGCGCTCTAACCGACTGAGCTACGCCCCCTGGGGGACCGCCAGTATAGGAAGACGGGGCGGGCGACTGCTCCTGCGGCATAGATTGGGGCTGTGAGCGGGCGGCCTTCGGTTGATGTCGTGCTTCCTTTTCGGGGGTCGGATGCGCGGCTTGCTCTCGTGCTCGAGCGGCTGGCGGGGCTTGATCTGGAGCCTGGGGACAGCGTGACCGTCGCGGATAACCGGCCGGGGGCTCGCGACGCGGACGGGGTCGGCGGTGTGCGGGTGCTGGGCGCCGGCGAGCGGCAGACGTCGTATCACGCTCGCAATCGGGCGGCGGCGCAGGGCAGCGCGGATTGGCTGGTCTTTCTCGACGCTGACGTGCTTGCTCCCGCGGACCTGCTCGCGCGGTACTTCGAGCCGCCGCCGGGCCGGCGGGTCGGGATCCTGGCGGGCGCTGTCGTCGACGAGGAGCCGGCGGAGGACGCGACCACCGCCGCCTCGCGCTACGCGTGGCTGAAGTCTTCGATGAGCCAGGAGATCACGCTTGCCCATGACCAGTGGGCGTTTGCGCAGACCGCCAACGCGGCCGTGCGGCGAAAGGCGTTCGAGCAGGTGGGGGGGTTCGAGTCGGGGGTGCGGTCGGGGGGCGACGCCGACCTGTGCTTCCGGATTCGGGCGGCCGGATGGGACCTGGAGCGGCGGGAGGGCGCGGCGGTGGTGCATCGCAACCGGCAGACGGTTCCGCGGATGCTGGCTCAGCGCGCTCGGCATGGTGCGGGCGCGGCGTGGCTGTCGGAGCGCTGGCCGGGAGCGCTTCCGGCCCGGCGCTGGCCGGGCCTCGCGTGGTGGAGCGCGAAGCGGGCGGCGGCTGGACTCATGGCGGCGGTTCGGCGGGATCGCGATGGCGCGCTGCTCGGACTGCTCGACGGTCCTGCGGTGTGGGCGTTCGAGCTGGGGCGGCTGATTCCGAATCGGCCTCGGCCTCGGCTACGCCTGCGCTCACGCCTTCAGCGGCGGTAGGGGTCTCGCTTCGGCACGAGCGCTCGCAGGCCGGTGCGGTGGGCGGACCGCAGCGCGGCGGTGTCGGCGGCGAGGGCTCGCTCGCGGAGGTCGTCGCTGACGAGCGAGCCGTGGGCGCGGTGGAGTTCGAGTTGGCAGCGCGCGAGGCCCTCGACGTCGGCGGTCAGCCCGCCAGGGTGGCGGCGGTAGCGGACGAGCGTCTCGGCCAAACACAAGAAGCCTCCGCCGCGCGCGGCCAACCGCAGCCAGAGGTCCCAGTCCTCGGCGACCCGCACGGGGGAGGTGAAGCCGCCGGCTTCCTCGAGCGCCGAGCGGCGGAGCATCATGCTCGACGTCGGGATCGGGTTGGACTCGTAGAGCAGCGTGGTGAGGGCGGGTCCGGAGTGCAGGCCGGGGCGGAGCTCGGCCCAGCGCTCGCCGGTCTCTCGCCCGTCGGCGCCGACGATGAGCGCTCGCGTGAAGCAGGCGACGGCGTCAGCATGCGCATCGAACGCCGCGCTCTGCGAAGCGAGCTTGCCCGGCAGCCAGGCGTCGTCGGAATCGCAGAGCGCGACGAGCGAGACCGAAGTACCCAGCGCCGCGAGGCCGGTTTCGCGGGCGGCCGCGGGTCCGCCGCACGCCTCGCGCCGCACCACACGGCAGTGCGGCGCGTGGTCCTCATGCAGGACCAGCGGCTCCAGCGAAGCGTCGTCGACAACCACGACCTCGACAGGCCCAGCGCCCGCCTGCGAAAGCACGCAATCCAGCGTTTCCGCCAGATACGGAGCGAAGCCGTGCACGGGGACGATGACGCCGATCACGAGGCCGCCAGCGTAATGCGAGTTTCGTTGCAGCCGGAGGACGCCGACCGCAAACCGCCAAGAGCCGGACGGGTGGAGGCGTCGACACGTAAGAGCCTGCGGCCGGCCAAGAAGCTGGCGCGCCATGTACTGCTGCCGCCGCTGCTGGCAGTCGTCGCGCTCTGCTGCCTGCTCCTGGCGATCGCGATCTCGTTCGGCGAGAACTCCAAGCGCGCGAACCCGCTCGCCCAGCAGCAGCCCGGGCAGGGCCAGTCGCACGACGAGCTCGCCCACCAGATCACCACCGATCTCGAGGGTGCTCCCACCGCCGCCGACATCCGCCGCGCCCAGAAGCCCCTCTCAGAGCGCCGGCGCCTGCTCGCCGCGCACCCCTACTTCTCGCTCTACACGATCGCCAAGCAGCGCTTCGACGTCTCGCTCTACCTCGTCGCCGCCGTCCACTACCAGGAGACCGGCTTCGGCAAGGCGCCCAAGCACTATGCGAAGTACCGCCGCTGGACGCGCCACCGCACGAAGGCGATCCGCAACATCGTGCGCCCGACCCGCTACCCGCACAAGACCAAGAGGCACCCGTCGACGAGCGACGACTTCGACGTCGTCATGGCGATCGCCGCCGGGCTGAAGGCCAACGGCGCGAAGGGCCTCGGCGGTCGCACCGGATCGGCCGTCGCCAAGCGCTACGGCCGCGATCCCGACGGCCGCCTCGCCACCGCCATGGTCCTCGAGCGCGCCCGCGCCTGGCAGCTGCTCGGCACCCTCCCCCTCCCGGGCAGCGGCGAGCTCGCGACCCCCGTCAAGGGCGTCGTCGGCGGTTGCGGCTACTTCGGCTGCCCGCGCCCCGGCCACCTGCACAACGGCGTCGACTTCCTCGCCCCGAGCGGCGTCCCGATCCACGCCGCCGACGGCGGCGTCGTCGCGAGCGTCGAGTCGCCCGGCCAGTCCGGCGGCTACGGCAACTTCGTCTGCATCCAGCACCGCCCGCACCTCGCCACCTGCTACGCCCACATGAGCGCGTTCGCGGCGAACATCCGCGCCGGCGTGCGCGTCAAGCGCGGCCAGGTCATCGGGCTCGTCGGCTCGACCGGCTCGAGCACCGCCCCGCACCTGCACTTCGAGGTTCGCCGCGGCCCCGCCGCGTGCTCGCACTGCGCGGTCGATCCGCTGCCGCTGCTCTCCGGCGACGTCCCCGAGGCGGAGCTGCCGAAGATGACGAGCTCGGCGCCGGCCGGGGCGCGCAGCGCGGGCGTCGTCGTCAACGCTCCGGTGATCGTCGGCTCCCCCGCCGTCGCGGCTCCCGCACCCGTCACCGGCGGCGCGCCCGACCACGCGGCAGCCGACGAGGACCCCGACACGCCCGTGCCCGACCCGCCGATCGACGCGACCGTCATGCCGCGGCGCTCGTCGTCCGCGACCGGAGGAGCGCGGCCCAACGATCCGCCGCCGGCCCCGGCACCGGCCGCCCCGACGCATTCCGCCCCGGCCCCAGAGGCGACGCCGCCCCCCGCCTCCGCCCCCGCCGTCGAGCAGGACACCGGCACCGGCGGCACCGCCCCCGACTTCTCCGCACCGCCACCGGACGCCGCGCCCGCCGCCCCCAGGGCGGCGGCTGAACCCGAGAACAGCCCGTCCAGGCGCGAGCGGTTCCAGAGGTCGGCGACCTTCAGCTCGCCGAGCAGCGACTTCGAGCCCGACGGCGACCAGTCCGCCCCGAGGCAGATGCGCATCCCACGCGCGCGAGCCGCGGCGACGTCCGTCGTCGCGCCGTACAGCAACAGGCCATGCGGTCGATCAGAGCGTCGATGTAGAGCGCGCCGTCGGCGATCTCCGGGCGCTGCTCGTCGAACGTCACGAGGTGGCCCGTGACGACGAGCGGCGCGGGCAGCAGCGGCCCTGCACCATGCGCGCAGTATCTCCGTGCGGCCCGCCACCGGCTAGGTCTCCCCCCGCCGGGCTTTATGGTCACCCAGCATGAAGAAGAGCCAGCTCGTCCTGCTCGCCGTCGCCGTCATCGCGGTCGGGCTCATCGCCATCCTCGGCAGCGGCGGCGGGGACGACTCCGGCTCCAACGGCGACGGCGACGGCAACGGCTCGGCCACGGCGCCCACGCAGGCCCCCGCCGGCGCGACGACCGTCAGCTTCGCCTACTCCCCCGAGAAGGAGAAGCTGCTCGTCCCGCTCGTCGAGAAGTTCAACGCCTCGGACCCCGAGGTCGACGGCCAGAAGATCTTCGTCACCGCCCAGAACGTCTCCTCCGGCGACGCGCAGACGAAGATCGCCAACGGACGCCTGAAGGTCACCGCCTGGTCGCCGTCGAGCTCGATGTGGGGGCGGCTGCTGAACTTCGAGGCCGACCAGCCCTACGCGCCCGACGAGAACCCGTCGATCGTCCGCACGCCGCTCGTCATCGCCATGTGGGAGCCGATGGCCAAGGCGCTCGGCTACCCCAAGCGCAAGATCGGCTTCGCCGACATCCTCAAGCTCGCGCGCTCAAACCAGGGCTGGGCCGCCTTCGGCCACCCCGAGTTCGGCCAGTTCAAGCTCGTCCACACCAACCCCGACTTCTCGACCTCCGGACTCTCCGCCGTCGTCGCCGAGTACTACTCGTCGACCGGCAAGAAGGAGGGCCTGCAGACCGCCGACATCAAGCGCGCGCGCTCGCAGGTCAAGGAGATCGAGCAGTCGATCGTGCACTACGGCGACACGACGCTGTTCATCTCCGACGAGCTGCGCAAGCGCGGCCCCGGCTACGCCTCGGCGGTCGCGATGGAGGAGGCGACGCTCGTCGACTTCAACCTGCGCCGCGGCAGCCGCGACAAGCTCGTCGCGATCTATCCGTCGGAGGGCACGTTCTACTCCGACAACCCGTTCATCACGCTCAACGCGCCCTGGGTCACCGACGTCCAGAAGCAGGGCGCGGCGAAGTTCGCCGAGTACCTCGACGACAACATCGACGGCCGGACCGCCGCGCGCTACGGCTTCCGCCCCGCCGACCTCGACGCGGAGCCCGAGGACCCGCTGAACGCCGCCAACGGCGTCGACCCCAAGCAGCCCACGCGCGTCCTCGGCCTGCCCGCGCCGCGCGTGCTCGTCGCCGTCAAGAACGCCTGGCGCGCCGACCGCAAGCCCGCCAACGTGCTGCTCGTCCTCGACACCTCGGGCTCGATGAACGACGAGGGCCGCCTGGCCAGCGCCAAGGACGGCCTGCAGACGTTCCTCAAGGAGGTCGCGCCACAGGACCGCGTCGGCCTGACGATCTTCAACGACCAGGTCACCGAGGTCGCGCCGATCACGCCGGTGCGCGAGATCCGCGCATCGCTGCGGGCCGTCGTCTCGCGGCTCATCGCCGACGGGGGCACCGCGATCTACGACGCGACCGACGCGCGGCGTGGCGACCGTCAAGAAGCTCGCCGACACGAGCCGCATCAACGCCGTCGTCCTGCTCACCGACGGCGAGGACACCGACTCGTCGAAGACCGTCGAGTCGGTCGTGCGCGAACTCGACGCGCAGGGCGATTCGTCGCGCCGCGTGCGCGTGTTCACGATCGCCTACTCGGCCGGCGCCGCGGGCGCGGCGCAGAACCTCCAGCGGATCGCCGAGGCGTCCGGCGGCAAGGCCTACAAGGGCAGCACCGACGACATCGAATCGGTCTACCGCAGCATCAGCTCGTTCTTCTGATCGGCGCACCGTGAGCTCGCCGGCGAGACAGCCCTACAGCCGCGGCGAGTTCGCCGGCGCGCTCGTCGCCAACGCCGCGGCCAAGCCGTTCAACATCATGCTGCTGATCGGGACGATGGGCGCGGGCGTGCTCGTCGGCGGCAGCGTCGCGGTGGCGCTGATCGTCGCGCTCGCGGTGTACGCGGTCGCGGCCGCGCGGACGTTCTTCGACAGCGAGGAGGCCGACGCGGTGCTCGCGCGGGTGCGGGCGGATCGCCGGACCGCGCTGAAGGAGGGCACGAAGCGCCTGGACCCGGGCACGCTGGCGCCCGAGGTGCGCCGCCACCTGCTCGACGCGCGCGCGATCGAGGAGCGCATCCGCGACGCGATCGAGCGCGCCGAGCTGCCTTACGAGGAGGTCTCGACGGAGGTCGACGCGCTCGTGACGCTCATGGAGCTGTCGGCCTCGCGCGCGCAGCTGCTCTACGAGGCGCTGGAGGATTCGCCGCCGTCGCGCGTCGAGGCGCGCCTGCGCGAGCTCGAGGGTTCGGGCAAGACCGAGCTCGTCGAGGCGCTGCAGCACCAGCTCACCGTGCAGCGCAAGATGGCCGCGCAGCTCGAGTCCTTCTATGACCAGATGGAGCGCATCGCCGTCGAGCTGGACTCGATCCGCGGCTCGCTGCTGAGCGTCTCGGCGTCGACCGACGTGGCCAACCAGCAGCGCCTGGCCGGCGACGTGCGCGCGCTGCGCGATGAGCTCGGCACGCTTGCGGAGGGGATGAGCGAGGCGTTCGAGGAGCGCGCGGTCTGAGGCTGCGCGACCGTTTTCAGCGGCGAGACGTCAGGTCCCAGCTCGGTTCAGGAGCCCTTTCAGGGTTGTGGCGACGTAGGCCGGGTCGTGCTCGACCTGCTGCCAGGTGAATCTGACGACGCGCCAGCCCAGCAGCATGAGGCGGGCGTCGCGGCGGCGGTCGTGGTTGAAGGCCTTGCGGATGGTGTGGGGGTCGCGGCCGTCGACTTCGACGATCAGGTTCTGCTGGCGGTAGACGAAGTCGGCTTCGGCGCCGTCGCCGTCGGGAAACGCGATCCAGACGTTGACGGCGTCGGGTGGATGGCCGATCGCGCGGGCGATCTTCAAGAACGCTTCTTCGAGGTAGTTGCGTGTCTGGGTGCTGCCGACGAAGTGCTCGTCGAGGACGGCGCGCAGGAGCTTGGCGCCGCGGCGGCCGTCGGCGCGTGCGAGGACGTCGTCGATGGCGGCCATGTCGAGGATCTGCTGCTGCTCAGCGGCGTCCAGCGCGCGCTCGACCTCGCGTCGCGTCGCGTCCTCGCAGATGTCGAGCAGGGTGCGGGCGAGGGTCGTGCACGGGATGTTGTCGATGACCGTGACGTCGGCCGCGGTGAGCGTCATGCCGTCATGGATGTGAATGCCGTCGCGGCGATGGCCCCGCGCGCCCGGCGTCGTGACGTCGATCCACCTCCGTCGCGCCAAGCGAAGCTCGAACAACAGCGACGCCGAGCGATGCGAAGCCGACGTATCCCCCGCGCACGCGAGCGTGGCGGCCATGATCCGCCCCCTCACCGTCAGCAGATTCGGCGGCACGACCGCGACCACCCGCGGATAGACCACGTGAAGTCGCCCATGCGATACGCGACTGCGAACCGCGCTCGCCGACAACCCAAGCGCCACGATCTGGCGCACCGCGATCGTGGCGTGCTGCCGCGCGGCGCACTCCGAGATCTGTCGGTCGAGGGGGTCCCCCAATTTTCGTCTCACATATGGACGACTTCTTGAGGACCCCTCCATGCCCCGCGATGCTGCCGCGCCAAATGTGACAGAACAACACGCGGGTGTGACAAGACAGCACGCAAACGCGCGCGGAAGTCCGCGCCGCGCGCGCGCGGTCGGTCGGTCGGTCAGAGCACCTTCGACAGGAACGCGCGCGTGCGCTCGTGGCGCGGGTTTGACAGCACCTGGTCGGGTGGGCCGTGCTCGACAACCGCGCCCTCGTCGATGAAGACGACGCTGTCGGCGACCTCGCGCGCGAAGCCGACCTCGTGCGTGACGACGACCATCGTCATCCCCTCGGCCGCGAGGCCGCGCATGACGTCGAGCACCTCGCCGACGAGCTCGGGATCGAGCGCGGACGTCGGCTCGTCGAAGAGCATGAGCTTGGGCGTCATCGCCAGCGCTCGCGCGATCGCGACGCGCTGCTGCTGGCCGCCGGAGAGCTGGGCGGGGTTGGCGCCGAGCTTGTCGGCGAGGCCGACGCGCGCGAGCAGCTCGGTCGCGCGCGCCTCGGCCTCGGCGCGGGGCAGCTTCTTGACGAGCAGCGGGCCGGCCATGACGTTCTGCAGCGCCGTCATGTGCGCGAAGAGGTTGAAGCGCTGGAAGACCATCCCGATCTCCGCGCGCTTGCGCGCGACGTCGGACTCGCGCAGCTCGTGCAGCTTGTCGCCCTCCTGGCGGTAGCCGACGAGCTCGCCGTCGACCCAGATGCGGCCGGCGTCGATCTTCTCGAGGTGGTTGATGCAGCGCAGCAGCGTGGTCTTGCCCGAGCCCGACCGGCCGAGGATGCAGACGACGTTGCCGGCGGGCACGTCGAGCGTGATCCCGCTCAGGACCTCGAGGCGGCCGAAGCTCTTGTGGACGCCCTCGGCGCGCACCATCGGCGGAGGAGGAGGAACGCTCATCGTCGCTCGCCCCCGCCGCCCCCGCCGCCCCGCCGCCCCCGCCGCCCCCGCCAGCCGGGACCGAGACCGTCGCGTGCTTGTAGGAGGTGACGTTGCCGCGCAGGCGCTGCAGGAAGGTCGGCGGCTGCTCGCGCGAGGAGCCGCGGCCGAAGCGGCGCTCGATGTAGTACTGCCCGATCGACAGCAGCGTCGTGACGACGAGGTACCACAGGCTCGCGACGATGAGCAGCGGGATGACCTCGTAGTTGACGGCGTAGATGAGCTGCACCGCGTACAGCAGCTCGGTGAACGCGATGACGCTGACGAGCGAGGACATCTTCAGCATCGAGATCGTCTCGTTGCCGGTCGGCGGGACGATCACCCGCATCGCCTGCGGCAGGACGATGCGGCGCAGCGTCTGCAGCCGCGTCATGCCGATCGACTGCGCGGCCTCCGTCTGGCCCTCGTCGACAGACAGCAGCCCGGCGCGCACGATCTCCGCCATGTACGCGCCCTCGTTGAGGCCGAGCCCGAGGATCGCCGCGAGAAACGGCGTGATGAGCTCGTTGCCGTCGGCGGTGATGAGGTCCGGCCCGCCGAACGGGATCCCGATCGAGATCTCCGGATACAGCGTGCCGATGTAGCTCCAGAACAGCAGCTGGACGAGCAGCGGCGTGCCGCGAAAGAACCAGATGAAGGTCCAGCTGCCGCCGGCGACGATCGGGTTGGGCGACAGCCGCATGACCGCCAGCAGGACGCCGAGCACGATGCCGATCGCCATCGCGATCGCCGTCAGCACGAGCGTCATGCGCCAGGCCGCGCAGGACGCGGTCGGAGAAGATGTACTCGCCGACGATGTCCCAGCCGAAGCGCGGGTTCGTCGCCGCCGACTCGATCAGGACGACCGCGAGCAGCAGGACGAGCGCGCCGGCGACCCACCGCCCCGGCCGGCGGACCGGGACGGCCTTGATGTCGTCTGGCCGGGCGGCTGGGGGCGGCTTCTCTGCCTCGTCCTGGGCGGCGTCGCCTGCGGTCAACGGCTAGCTCGTCGCCCCGTTGATCTGCGGGTCGTCGATCGCGCCGTCCTGCAGGCCCCACTTCTCGAGGATCTCCATGTAGGTGCCGTTGGCCAGGAGCTCCTCGAGGCCGGCGAGCACGGCCTCCTCGAGGCCCGAGTCCTTCGGGATCGCGACGCCGTAGGGCGCCGTGCCGTAGCTCTCACCGGACAGCTTGAAGCGGCCCTTGGACTGCTTGACCTGGTAGGCGGCGACGGGCGAGTCGGCCATGCTGACCGTCGCCCGGCCGCTGGAGAGCGCCAGGTTGGCCGCGGGCTGGTCGGGGAGCACGAGCAGCGTGACGGCCGGCTCGCCGTCCGCGCGGCACTTCTTGTTCTGCGCCGTCGCGTCGTCGGCTTGCGTCGTGCCCTTCTGGACGGCGACCTTCTCGCCGCAGATATCAGCGAGCTCCTCGATCTGCGGGCCGCCCGTCGCCTTCGTGAAGAACGACGTGCCGGCCGAGAAGTACGTGACGAAGTCGACGACCTTCTCACGCTCCTCGTTGTCGGTCATGGCCGACATCGCCGCGTCGAACTTGCCGCCCTGCAGGCCGGGGATGATCGCGTCGAAGGTCGAGTTGACCACGCGGGTCCTCAGGCCCATGACGGTCCCGAGCGCCTTGGCGAGATCGGCGTCCATGCCCTGGATCGTCTTGCCGTCCGGCGCGATGAACTCCATCGGCGAGTACGTCGCGTCGCTGGCGACGGTCAGCGTGCCCTTGGCGGCGATCGGGGCGGGGACCTTCGCGGCGACCTCGGCGTTGCGCGCCGGCGTGGTCGCCGTGGACGCGCTGTCGCCGCTGCCGGCGTCGTCGTCGTCGCCACAGGCCGCCAGCCCGAGCACCAGCGTGCACAGTGCAGCGGGCCAAGCGGCGCGCCGCAGTCTCCTGAGGGACATCGACATGACCTCCTGTAGTGAGCCGGATCGAGCTACTGGCTACCCATTGTCCCCCATGATGTGCGCTTCTCCAGAATGCGGTGCAGGCAGGGCCCTAGCGGCAGGTCCACTCGTTGCCGCGATCCACGCCGGCGCTGTGCATCCACGCGGCAGCCAGCGCGTTCCACTTCGCGCGCCATGGCGAGCGCTTCGCGTACGGCGTCGTTCCCCAGGTCCCGGAGATGCGGAACTGAAACAGGCCGGCGTGCGGGCCGCTGGAGGCCAGCGGGTCGAGCTTGGACTCACAGCGGGCCTTGCGCACGAGCATCGCGTAGGAGACGCGGTAGCGGATCGCGGCGCGGCGGATGCAGGGCAGCACGCGCTTCTGGGAGCACTTCTTCGCGGCGACGCGCTCGTCGCAGCGGACGGACTGGCAGGCGGTGCCGGCGAGGGCGGTCGTGGCCGGGGAGCAGCTGAAGGCGATGGGGACGGCAAGCAGCAGGAGCGGTTTTCTGATTGAGCTGTCCCTTCTGGAAGGTCGCCGGGCGCTCGCGCGCGGCCTGGGCATGAGCGATGACCCTCTGGCGGGGCAAGGCCGGTTCCTCGTCGGCCGCGCCGGGGTGGACGGTGCTGTTCGCGCGTCTGCGCGAACGGCCGCCTGGCGAGGCGTTAAACGAGCGATGCTCCGCGAACCGGAGCACCAAGAGGCGAAAAGCCTAGCGACTTCTTAGAGGAAGCCGTGCCCCGGCGTCGGGCGGCATACGCTTTCTCTATGCAATTTGCGGGGGTTGGCGCTGCGCTCGCCGGAGCGAGACGGCGCGCCCGCCACGCCGCTCCGTACTGACCGCCGAGCCTGAACAGACCGTTGACAGGACGTGGAGCGGCCGGCGCGCCGAGCGAGATCAAGCGGATGTGGATCGCCCGCGGTTCGAGAAGCGGTTCGGCTGAGCGGTTGCGGTTGCGGTTGCGGTTGGGGTTGCGGTTGAGGGAGCGGGGCGTCAGCGCCAGGCGCCGGAATCGCCGGCGTGCCCGATCTCCAGGCCCGCCGCCCAGCGATCCAGACGCCAGGAGCCGAGCGCGATGGCCAGCAGGAAGATGCCGTAGCCGGCGAAGCCGCCGACCGCGTTGGCGATGACGAGCAGCCAGGCGAACGCGGCGATCCAGGCGAACGGGCGCCATGGGATGTGGCGGTGTGCCGGGCGGCGACGCCCGGCCTCGTCGTCGCTCTCCCACTCACGCGTGTCGATGAGCATCGTGAGCATCGACATCGAAGGTAGCTCGACCGTCGTCGTCGCCGCAACCGGCGGCCAATGGGCGGTCCCGGGCTCGAACCGGGGACCTCCTGCTTGTAAGGCAGGCGCTCTGACCAGCTGAGCTAACCGCCCGCGTTCAACGCGTCTATGGGCCGCCTGGGGATCGAACCCAGAACCTAGGGATTAACCTGCCGCACCGGCTCTCACCGGCCGCTCGTCGCGTTGCGGTCTGGACCATCTCTTCACCCTCGCCGGTTCGCGTTAGGGTGGGCAGCGTATGGCCTCTGAGGGCTCTCCCTTGCGGGGTTGCCTGCTGATTGCCCAATCCTGAGGATTGTCACCGCGATGGGTACCTCAGGCTCTCAGGGGGTCCCAGCAAACAGCTGCCGACAAACCAGCGGTCTCCCGACTGGCGCTCCGTACCGAAGTCCCTTGCTCTACCGATTGAGCTAACGGCCCTCACCGGCTCCAGCTTAGTCGCCGCGACCGCGCCGCCGCCCGGCCCGCGATGCCCACGCAAGCGCCTGCGGCTGCTTGACTTCACGGCGATGGCGGCCGATCCCGACTCGTGGTGGCTCGACGAGCGAGCCCATGCCGGCCGCGAGCATTTCGACGAGGAGCACACGCGCCGCTACGACGCGAAGATGGATGCCGGCGCCGGCGCGGAGATCGCCCTGCTGCAGGCGGCGGGCGCCCTGGGCCCCGACTCGTCGGTCGTCGAGCTCGGCACGGGGACAGGCCAGTTCGCGCTGGCCGCCGCAGAGGTCTGCGCCCGGGTCGTCGCCGTGGACGTGTCGCCGCTCATGCTCGCGCAGCTCACCGCCAAGCTCGACCGCTCCGCGGCCAGCAACGTCGAGGTCGTCGAGGCCGGCTTTCTCACCTACGACCACAGCGGCGACCCGCCCGACCTCGTCTACAGCCGCTTCGCCCTGCATCACCTGCCGGACTTCTGGCAGGCGATCGCGCTGCAACGGATCGCCGACATGCTGCGCCCGGGCGGTGTGCTGCGCCTCTCCGACGTCGTCTACGGCTTCGAGCCGGCCGACGCCGAGCGCTACATCGAGGAGTGGATCGCCCGCAACATGGCGGCCTATGCCGAGGCCGGCTGGGTGCGCGCCGAGCTCGCCGAGCACATCCGCGACGAGAACTCGACGTTCACCTGGCTGCTGGAGCCGATGCTCGACCGCGCCGGCCTGGACATCGTCGACGCGACCTACCAGGAGCGGATGTTCGCCCAGTACCTGTGCCGGAAGCGCTGAGCCACCGGCGCCGTGCTTGACTTGGTGCGCGTGCCAGACGAACCCGACGCGCCGCAGCCGCTGCCCGACCTCCGCGCCTCCGACGCCGACCGCGAGCGCGCGGTCCTCACGCTCGGGCGCGCCGCCGGCGACGGCCGGCTCGACGTCGACGAGCTCGAGGAGCGCCTGCAGCTCGCCTACGCGGCGCGCACCCAGGCCGAGCTCGACACGCTGCTCGCCGACGTCGGCGGCGCGATCCAGGGCGATCTCGGCGCCGCCGCGCCCGCCCCGCGTACGCGCGCCGCCCGTGTCGTGCGCTCCGCCGCCGCCGGCACGTCGTGGATCGTCTCGATCATGGGCGGCAACCAGCGCACCGGCCGCTGGCGGGTCGCGGAGCGCTGCCACGTCGTGAACTTCATGGGCGGCGCCGAGCTGGACCTCCACGACGTCGAGCTCTCCGACGAGGTGACGGTCATCAACGTCTACACGTTCATGGGCGGCTTCGAGATCCGCGTGCCCGACGGCGTCGACGTGCAGATCTCGAAGTTCGCGTTCATGGGCGGCCACGAGGTCAGGCTCGGCAGCGAGCTGCCGCCGCCCGGCGCGCCGCTCATCCGCATCCGGCTGTGGACGATGATGGGCGGCGGCGAGGTCCGCCGCGGCCGCAAGCGGCGCGATCGCGAGCGCGACGACCGGCGCGAGCTCGAGCGCTGAGCAGTACCCCCAGGGGGAATCGAACCCCCGCTACCAGCGTGAAAGGCTGGCGTGCTAACCGCTACACCATGGGGGCGGGCGGTCTGCGGTTCGCAGTCTAGGAGGCGCGGCGCGCGCGGCGGCGGCCGATGCGATCCAGCTCGGCCTGCAGCAGCTCGATCGAGCGCTCGAGCTGCTCGACGGTGGCGGCGTCGACGCTCGTCGACCTTCGTCTGGCGGTTGCACCACGCGTTGATCTCGCGGTACGTGCGGCCCTCCATGCCGGCGAGCGTCTTCACGAGGCCGGTGCGCTTGTCGCGCAGGCGCCGGCGGCGGCGGAAGACGGGCTCCTCGGGCTCCGGGCCGGGCGCCACGGCAGACGGGAAGGCGGCGGCCGCCCGCGCCGGCGGGGGCGGCGGGCCGCCGCTGAACAGCGCCAGCTGCGGCGCGACGTCGGCGTTGAGCGCGACGAACGCGTCGGGCTCGGTGCGCGCGCTCTCACGAGGTGCCGCCGGCTCGTCGAGCAGGCCGAGGCCGTCCTCGGGCGGCGCGCGCAGCACCTGGCGCAGCTCGGTCTCGACCTCCGCCGCATGGGCGCGCAGCAGCCGGTCGGCGGGCAGGAAGAGGTAGGAGTGCTCGGCCGGACGGCCGGCCAGCGTGCGGACGAAGCGCCCGACGATCTGGCGGAACATGAGCGGCGTCTTGGCCGCGGTCGCGTAGACGCCGACGCGCAGGCGCGGGATGTCGACGCCCTCGGAGACCATGTTCACCGCGACGATCCAGCGGTCGCGGCCCTCGCCGAAGGCGCGCAGCTTGCCGGCGGCGCGCGCGTCGGTGTGCACGACGACGACCGGCGAGCGGCCGGTGATCTCCTTGAGCACCATCGCGACGCGGCGCGCGTGGCCGCCGTCGGCGGTGACGACGAGGCCGCCGGCGTCGCGGTGCCCCGACGAGCGGACCTGCCCGAGGCGCTCGTCGGCGGCGCGCAGGATCCGCGGCAGCCCGTCGGTGAGCTCGGTCGAGATCGCGGTGCGGTAGCGGCGGCTCGCCTCGCGCGCGCTCAGCTCGCTGTCGGCGAACGACGACTCGATGACCTCGTCGCCGGACTGCCAGGACAGCACGCCGTCGTAGGGCACGAACACGACCGGCCGGCAGATCCCGTCGCGCACCGCATCGGCGTACGTGTAGGAGACGTCGGGGATGCACATCCCGCCGGCGTCGTAGCGCACGCCGGCGATCGCGCTGCCGTCGGAGCGAAACGGCGTGCCCGACAGCAGCAGCCAGCGCGGTGTCGCGGCGAACGCCTTCGCGAAGCCCTCGCCCCAGGCGAGCTCGTCGCCGAGGTGGTGCGCCTCGTCGGCGATGATCAGCGTGCGCGCCCCGCACTGCGGCGCCCAGCGCGCGGCGGACGACGCGACGCGGGCGTACGTCGCGGCGATGCCGTGAAAGTCGCGCGGCGGGTGCAGCTCCTCGGAGTCGGGCGCGAGCTGGATCCCGAAGCGCCCGGCGACCTCGGCCCACTGGCGCGTCAGCGGCGTCGTCGGGCAGACGACGTGCACGCGCGTCACGATCCCCGCGTCGAGCAGCTTGCGCGCGAACGCGAGGCTGGGGATCGTCTTGCCCGCGCCGGGCGCGGCGGACAGCAGGAACGAGCCCTGATCCCACCCGGCGAGGCGCTCGAGGGCGCGCTCCTGCCACTCCCGCAGGACGGTCAACGGCGGGCGGGAGTGGCGCTTGCGACGAACACGAGCGGCGCAGTGTGCGGCACGCGGCGGACGGATACGCAGAAGCGCTGCAAAACGGCCGGTCGGCACCCGGTCGGAGGCGAGCTCGGCGCGGCAGCGTGGTGAGTTGACCCCTATATCCGGGGTCAAGTCACCACAGGCGCGTCGCCGGCGAGCTCGGCGCGGCAGCGTGGTGAGTTGACCCCTATATCCGGGGTCAACCCACACAGGCGCGTGTCGCCCGGCTGGCGTCAGGGGCGCGATCGGGCACCCCTGCCGGCCCCGGGCCGAGCGCCCACGACCATGCAAACTCACACCCTCACCGATGCCGTTCGCCGACGACGCCCCGGCGTGGCGCGACAGCGCATGCACGGGCGGGCGGATGGTTGACGCGAAAAAGTTCGTAGCGAACGCTTTCGCGTCACGCTGCCGCCGTCACCCGACGTACGCGACCGCTTCGATCTCGACGAGCATGCGCGGGTCGATGAGCGCCGCGACGGCGACCATCGCCGACACCGGCGGGTGCGCCGGCGAAGCGCGCGCCGTGGGCACGGCCGATCTCGCTCCGCACGGCTCATGTCGGTGACGAACATCCGCGTCTGCACGACCTGCTCCATCGAGGCGCCCGCGGCGGCCAGAGCAGCCTCGATGCGGTCCAGCACGAACGCCGTCTGCGCGCCCGCATCGCCGAGCCCGTGCACGACGCCGTCCTCGTCGATCGCCGTGGTTCCCGCGACGTAGACGAACCCGCCGGCGCGCACGGCGCGCGAGTAGCCGAAGCGATCCTCCCACGCGCCGCCGGAGCCGAAGCGCTCGATCCCGCCGGCGCCCCCGCCCGCGCCCACGCAACCCCCGACCTAGTGGCGGAAGTGCCGGCGGCTCGTGAAGACCATCGCGATGCCCGCCGCGTCGGCGGCGTCGACGACCTCCGGGTCGCGTCGCGACCCGCCCGGCTGGATGATCGCCGTCACGCCCGCGCCGATCGCGATCTCGGGCCCGTCGGAGAAGGGAAAGAACGCGTCGGAGGCCAGGACCGCCCCCGCCAGCGACTCCAGCCGCGACTTGTCGACCGCCAACCGCACCGAGTCCACGCGGCTCATCTGACCCGCCCCGATCCCCGCCGTCGCCGAGTTCTTCGCCAGCACGATCGCGTTGGAGCGCACCGGCTTGCAGATCTTCCAGGCGAACATGAGGTCGCGCCACTCGTCGTCGGTCGGGTGGCGCTTGGTGACGACCTCCATCTCCGTGCGGTCGGCGAGCTCGATGTCGTGGTCCTGCACGAGCAGGCCGCCCATGACCTGCTTGAGGTCGGGCTCGACCGCCAGCGTCGCGCGCCGCTCGTCGTTCTCGAGGATCCGGATCGAGGGCTTGCGCTGCAGGATCTCCAGCGCGCCCTGCCTCGTAGGAGGGCGCGAACAGGACCTCGACGAACTGCTCGGACAGCCGCTCCGCGGTGGCCGCGTCGACCGGCCGGTTGAAGGCGATCACGCCGCCGAACGCGCTCAGCGGATCGGTCGCGAACGCGCGCTCGTACGCCTCCAGAGCGGAGGTACCGATCGCCGCGCCGCACGGGTTGTTGTGCTTGAGGATCACGCACGCCGGCTCGTCGAAGTCGCGCACGATCGCGCGCGCCGAGTCGAGGTCGAGCAGGTTGTTGAACGACAGCTGCTTGCCGTGGTGCTGCTGGACCATCGACAGCAGGTGCATCCGCGAGCCGACCTGCTGGTAGTACGCCGCCCGCTGGTGCGGGTTCTCGCCGTAGGGCAGGTCGGTGACCTTCTCGTAGGCGCGCACGAACAGCGGCGGGAAGTCCTCGGACTTCTCGGCGAACCAGCGCGCGACCGCGGTGTCGTAGCGCGCCGTGTAGGCGAACGCCTCCGCCGCCAGCGACTCGCGCGTGGGCATCGACAGCTGGGCGTCGGCGCCGCGCAGCTCGTCGAGCACGGCGTCGTAGGACTCGGGGCTCGTCACGACCGCCGCGAACGCGAAGTTCTTCGCCGCCGCGCGGATCATCGTCGGCCCGCCGATGTCGATGTTCTCGATGACCTGCGCGGGCGGCAGGCGGCCGGCGACCGCGCGCTCGAACGGGTAGAGGTTCACGCAGACGAGGTCGACGTACTCGATGTCGTGCTCGCTGGCGGCGTCGACGTGGGCCTGGTCGTCGCGGACGGCGAGCAGCCCGGCGTACAGGCGCGGGTGCAGCGTCTTCACGCGCCCGTCCATCATCTCCGGAAAGCCGGTGAAGTCCTCGATCGCGCGCACCTCGAGGCCGGCGTCGGCGAGCGCCGCGGCCGTCCCGCCCGTCGACACGAGCTCGATGCCCAGGCCGGTGAGTCCGCGGGCGAAGTCGACGACGCCGCGCTTGTCCGAGACGGACAGCAGCGCGCGGCGGATCTTCACGGCTGCGGGTGCGGTGAGCGCCCCCGCGCTCTCGGTGTCTGGCTCGCCGGCGATGGCGCGAGGATATAGGCCGGGCGTCACGGCAGCCCACCCGCGCCCCCGCACCCACGCGCGCCCCGGCTAGCCGCGCTTCTCGCAGTTCGTCAGCACGTCGGTCTTGTCGGCGATGACGGTGTCGGTGCCCGAGCCGCAGTTGACCGTGTCCTTGCCGCCGCCGACGGAGACGATGCGGTCGTTGCCGGGACCGCCGTTGAGCACGTCGTCGCCGAAGCCGCCGTTGAGCCGGTCCCTGCCCGGTCCGCCGTCGAGCAGGTCCTGCCCGCGGCCGCCCTCGAGCGTGTCGTTGCCGCCCTGGCCGAGCAGCTCGTCGTTGCCCCCGCGCCCGTACAGGCCGTCGTTGCCGGGCCCGCCGTGCAGCCGGTCGTCGGTGCTGTCGCCCTCGAGCCGATCGTTGCCGCCGAGGCCGTAGAGCACGCCGTCGGGATCGACCGCGCCCTTCTTGCGCACGCTGAGCGAGTCGTTGCCCTGCGTCGCCCGCCCCAGGCGCGGGATCGGCTGGTCGGCGTTGTTGTTCTTGACGAAGGCGACGGCCCCCGCGCCCGGCTCGCCCGCGGCCAGCAGGCCGGCGTTCGTCTCGATGCCCTCCTCCTGGCTGGAGGCGATGAACTGCGGGTTGAGGCGATGCGGCGCGAGCGGGTTGTCCTTGACGCCGACCGGGATGAGCACCTCGCAGTCCTTGAACACGTACGGCTCGCGCACGAGCGGATCCTGCACCGCCTCGGGGGTTCCGCGCTCGAGCCGGGCGAAGCCGACGTACTCGCCGTAGACGGTGTCGATGCCGGGACCGCAGTCGATCTCGCCGGCGCCGGTGCCGCTCCAGATCGTGTCGTTGCCGTCGCCGCCGCGGATGACGTTCACGCCGGTGCCGCCGAGGAGCTTGTCGTCCTCGCCCTCGCCGTCGAGCACGTCGCGCCCCTGGCCGCCCTCGATGACGTCCCGGCCGGCGCCGCCGTTGAGCTCGTCGTCGCCCATGCCGCCGATGAGGATGTCGTTGCCCTCGCGGCCGAAGATCTGCTTGTCGCTGCCGCGGTTGGTGTTGATGTAGTCGTCGCCGGGACCGCCGTCGACGAGGACCTCGTTGCCGAACCCCTTCTCGAGGATGAAGTCGTCGCCCTCGCCGCCGAGCAGCGTGTCGTCGCCGTCGCCGCCGTCGATCCGGTCGTGGTCGGCGCCGCCGTCGAGCTTGTCGTTGCCCGTGCCGCCCTCGAGCACGTCGACCCCCGCGTCGCCGGTGAGCTTGTCGTTGCCCGAGTCGCCCTCGAGGCGGTCGTTGCCGGTGTCGCCGAACAGCTTGTCGGAGCCGAAGCCGCCGATCAGGACGTCGTTGCCGGCCCTGCCGCGCAGCGTGTCGTTGCCGTGGTTGCCGCGCAGCAGGTCGCGCATGTTCGTGCCCGACAGGCGGTTGGAGTGGCTGTCGCCGTCACGCACGATCGCGTGCGCGGTCGGCAGGCCGGTCAGCAGCGCGATGGCCGCGATGAGGACGAGCAGGCGAACGTTCAAGGCTGCTGCTCGGGTCCCCGCACGCGCGCAATCATGGCGTCCCGCCGCTCGCCGGGCAACAACGAACGGACGGATGTTCTACTTCGCGGCCGGAACCTGCCGGGAACGGCCCTGAAAGCCGGTCATGTAGCAGGCGATGCCGAGCGCGAGCAGGCCGATCGCGATGCCCGCGATGTCGTCGATGACGTAGTGCCAGCCGAGGTGGACGGTGGAGATCGCGCTGACGACGAACAGGACCCACAGCGCGATCCGCAGCACGCGGTTCAGCCCCAGCAGGTGAGCCGCCATCGCCGCCGTGAACAGCAGCGAGCAGTGCAGCGAGGCGAACGCCGCGATGTTCTGTCCCACCTCCGCGGCCTGCGGATCGGCGAGGAACTCGTGGCGCTCCACGAGCAGGCGCTCCTGCAGGTAGGCGGCGTGCGAGTGCGGCAGGTCGGCGAAGTCCTGGGGCACGTGGTAGATCGGCCCGCGGGCGGGCAGCAGCAGGTAGCTGACCGCGCCCAGCGTCCAGTTGATCGCCAGCGCCGTGGCGAAGAACAGCCCGCCGCGCAGGTTGGGGGCGAACACGAGCGCGAACGCCAGCGACAGCGGCAGCAGGAAGACGAACGACACGTAGACGCTGGAGAGGACCTGCGTCGAGATGCCGGTGCCCAGGACGGCGTGCAGGATCTCCCACGGCTCCTTGCCGAGGCCGAAGACGATGCTGTCGACGTGCGTGAGCTCCTTGTCGTAGAGCTCGTCGGGGCGCAGCAGCGGTATGACGGTCTTGAGGTTGCGGTAGGCGACGTACGTGACGTAGAAGCCGACGAGCCCGCCGGTGACGGCGATCGCGCGGTGGCGCGTCCAGCGCTCGCGGCGCACGTCGCGCAGCGCGGTCAGCGACGGCAGCAGCCGGCCGGTGCGCGCGCGGGTGCGGCGCACGGCGCGGATGACGATGTCGACGAGCACGAGCGCCGCGGCGAAGCCCCACACCATCGCCAGGCGCCGCGCGCCGACGTTGTCCGGATCGCGGAAGCTGATCTCGGCCTCGTGGGTGGCGACGAGCGCGAAGATCACCGTCACGGCGGCGACGATCGGCACCGCCACGACGCTGCGCAGCGGCACGATCTCGCCGTCGACACGACGCGGGGCGGACTCCTCGGCCGCAGCGGGCTCGTCGGGCGCCGGCGGCGCGGGAAGCCGCACGCGCTCGCGTTCACCAATCGTCGACACGACGGCGAACCCTACGCGGCGAGCGTTCAGACGCGCGTGTCGCCCGCGGCGACGAGGACCCGGCGCGGGTTGTCCGGGTCGCGCGCGACGGCGCCGCGCGCGATGAGCCGGACGGCCTCCGGCAGCAGCGCGTGCTCGAGCGGGCGCAGCGCCTCGGCGACCGCGGCGGGGTCGGTCGCGTCCGCCGGCTCGACGGCGCCCTGCACGATGATCGGCCCGGTGTCGACGCCGCCGTCGTCGAGCACGAGGTGCACGGTGACGCCGAAGACCTTCACGCCGTAGTCGATCGCCTGCTCGATCGCGCGGATGCCCGGGAAGGCGGGCAGCAGCGAGGGATGGACGTTGACGATCGCGTCCGGAAAGCGGCCGAGGAAGGGGCTCGTCAGCAGCGCCATGTAGCCCGCCAGCACGACGAGCTGCACGTCGTGGCCGAGCAGCCAGTCGGCGATCGCGGCGTCGCGCGCGCCGCGGTCGGGGTACTCGCCGATCGGGAACACCGCGGTGGCGATGCCCGCGTCGCGTGCGCGCTCCAGCGCCGCCGCCGTCGGCTTGTCGGCCGCCACGGCGACGACCTGCGCCTCGTGGCCGTGCACGCTGTCGAGCAGGGCCTGCAGGTTCGTGCCCTCGCCCGAGGCGAGGACGCCGACGCGCAGCGGCTCGTCCGGCGCGCCCGCCATCGGTGCGCTACGCCGCCGTCTCGAGCTGGGGATCGGCCACGACGAGCTTGGGATACATCCCGCCCGTCGAGCGCAGCCGCCCGGCGTCGAGCAGCTCGTCGACGCGCGCCATGACCTGCTTGGCCGTGAGGTGGTCGAAGGTGCCGTAGGCGGGCAGGCCGTCGTGACCGCTCTTGACGAGCGCCTGCGAGCGCCCGCCGCGCAGGATCTCCACCGTGCGCGTGCGCCCGACCCCCGGATCGGCGGTCTCGACGACCTCCACGATCGCCGCGTCGAGGTCGCCGGCCGCCACCGGCGGCGCGCCCGCCGGGCGCTTGCGGCTGCTCTTCGCCGCCGGCGCGGCGGGCACCCACGAGCGGTCGCAGACGTCGCAGCACGGCACGCCGTCCATCGGCGCCGGCGTGCTGCGGTCGCCGAAGTGGCGCAGGATCGCCGTGCGCCGGCAGACGTCGCTCTCGACGAACTTCCACACCGCGCGGTACTGGCTCCAGCGCGCCCGCGTGCTCTCGCCCGCCGACGTGCGGCACGCGGCGCGCGCGCGGCCGTCGAACGGTCCCTCGATGCGCCCGCGGATGCGGTCGGGCGAGGACGGCGCCGGGCGGATGACCCCCGCCCGCGCGAGGTGGCCGATGACCGCGCGGACCTTGTCGTCGTTGTCGCGCGTGTCGCCGTCGAGGACCGCGGCGAGCTCGTCGGCGCCGAGGTCGTAGCGGCCCTCGTGCGCGCGCGCCTGCAGCCGCATGGCGACCGTCGCGATCGCCTCGTCGGCCAGCTCGCCGCGCTGGATGAAGAACACGTGCAGCCCCTTGTCGCGGCCCTCGGCGAACAGCAGCGCGCGCGCCGGCGCCCCGTCGCGGCCGGCGCGGCCGGCCTCCTGGTAGTAGGCCTCGATCGAGCCCGGCACGCTCTCGTGGCAGACCGTGCGCACGTCGGCCTTGTCGATCCCCATGCCGAAGGCGTTCGTCGCGACGACGACGTCGAGGCGCCCGTCCATGAAGCGCCGCTGCACGTCGGCGCGCTGCTCGCGGCCGAGGCCCGCGTGGTAGGCGGCGACCGCCCCGTCGAGGTTGCCCGACAGGTGGGTGGCGAGCTTCTCGGCGCCGTTGCGGGTGCCGGCGTAGACGATCGCCGGCGTCGCGCCCGCCTCCTGCAACGCCGAGGCGATGTGGCGCTGCTTGGCCTTTGCCGACGCGCACGGGATGACGCCGAAGGAGAGGTTGGGGCGGTCGAAGCCGGTGGCGACGCGGACGGGGTCGCGCAGGCCGAGGCGCTGGGCGATGTCGTTGGCGACCTGCGGCGTCGCGGTCGCCGTCGAGGCGATGATCGCCTCGGCCTCCAGCCAGCGTGCCGCGTCGGCGAGGCGGAAGTAGTCGGGGCGAAAGTCGTGGCCCCACTGCGAGACGCAGTGCGCCTCGTCGACGACGAACAGCCCGATCTTGATGTTCTTCATCGCCTGCAGGAACGGCGCCGAGGAGAAGCGCTCGGGCGCGACGTAGAGCAGGCGCAGCTCGCCGTCGGTCGCCGCCTGCAGCGCCGCGCGGTTCTCGGCGGCGTCGCGCTGGGAGTTGACGAGGGCGACGCGGCCGGGCGCGATCTTCGCCAGCGCCTCGACCTGGTCCTGCATGAGCGAGACGAGCGGCGAGACGACGAGCGTCACGTCGTCGCGCACGAGCGCGGGCAGCTGATAGCACAGCGACTTGCCGGCGCCGGTCGGCATGACGACGAGGACGTCGCGCGCGGGCGGGCCGATCGCGGCGCGGACGGCGTCCTCCTGGCCGGGGCGGAAGGCGTCGAAGCCGAAGGTCTCACGCAGGGCGACTGTCGGATCCATGGCGACGTTCGACCTTAGCGGGCGTTCCGGCGCAGACCGCCGGGCTGCACGAAGTCGGCACCGAGTCGGCGCAATTTGCAGGGTTATCCCGGTTCGGTCCTTGGCACATCCGGTTAGTCATGCGCGCCCGCGCGGGTATCCGCGCAGCAACCTTGCGCCCAGCGCTACGCTCGAAACTCTCGTGCCCGTCAGCTTCATCTTCCGTTGTCAGTTCTGCGATCAGCAGCCTGATCCGCTGACGCAGTTGAGGCTGCAGGGAGCGATGCGCGAGTTCGTCTGGGGCGCCTACCAGAACGCGCTGCCCGGCCGCTGGCTGATCTGGCACGGGCGCGGCCTCTACGGCCCGGCGCGCTATGCCTGCCCGGACCATCGCGGCGACCTCGTCGCCTACCTGCGCCAGCACTACGGGACGATCGGCTTTCACCCGTGGAAGCGCCCGCCCTATCCGCACAGCCTGGCGTCCGGCGACACCGATCACGCGTGGGAGGTCGCCACGCGGCGGGGGATCACCGGCGGCTTCTGAGACCGCTCGCGCGCGGGCGGGAGCGGGGGGTGGCGCTCGCGCGGCTGGGGGTGGCGCTCGCGCAACTGGGGGTGGCGCTCGCGCGTTTAAGGGGTACTGTGGAGGGGGAGATGCCGGTGCGCCTCGTCTTCCGCTGTCAGTTCTGCGATTCGCAGCCTGACCCGCTGACGCAGATCAGCCTGGAACGCAGCGTGCCCGAGCTCATGTGGGGCCAGTACGAGGACGCGATGCCCCAGAAGTGGCTCATCTGGCATGGCCGCGGGCTCTACGGTCCGTCGCGCTACGCCTGCAACGCGCACCGCGGCGAGCTCGTCGCCTACCTGCGCCACCACTACGGCTCGATCGGATCGCACCCCTGGAAGCGCCCGCCCTACCCGACGAACCTGCGCAATCCCGACAAGGAGCGCGCGATCGCCGCCGGCGGCCGCTCGGCGATGCCGAAGTGGGGCTACGGCCCGCAGGTCAAGTAGCGCCGCGCCGCGCGCGCTTCCGCGCTCCTCGACTACTGGAGCGAAGCGCAGCCGATCAGGTCAGCCGAGCGCCCACGAGCGGCAGCTCGAATGCGGTCTTGCTCTGCGCGTCGTCGGTGCCCTCCAGCGGGTAGCGGCCGCTGAAGCAGGCGTCGCAATGGCGCTCGCGGTCGCCGCGCACCGCCTCGTAGACGCCGTCGAGCGAGAGGTAGGCCAGCGAGTCGCAGCCCAGCTCGGCGGCGACCTCCTCGACCGTGCGCTCGTGGGCGATCATCTCCTCGCGCGTGGACATGTCGATCCCGTAGTGGCAGGGGTGCTTGATCGGCGGCGCGGAGATCCGCAGGTGCACCTCGCGCGCGCCCGCCTCGCGCAGCATCTGGACGAGGTGGCGCGTCGTGTTGCCGCGCACGATCGAGTCGTCGACGACGACGATCGACTTGCCGCCGACGATCTCCGGCAGCGGGTTGAACTTCAGCCGCAGGCCGTGCCTGCGCAGCTCCTGGCCGGGCTCGATGAACGTGCGCCCGACGTAGCGGTTCTTGATGAGCCCGTCGTCCTGCTGCAGGCCGGACGCGCGCGCGTAGCCGCGGGCGGCGGGCGCACCGGAGTCGGGCACCGGGATGACGAGGTCGGCGTTCGGGGCGGGCGCCTCGCGGGCGAGGATCTCGCCCATGCGCCCGCGCGCGGCCTGCAGGACGTCGCCGTTCATGCGCGAGTCCGGGCGGGCGAAGTAGATGTACTCGAAGACGCAGAACGCCTCGCGCGCGCCGGCGACGACCTGACGGGAGTGCAGCCCGTTCGCATCGACCCAGATGAGCTCGCCGGGGGCGACGTCGCGCAGGCGCTCGGCCCCGATGATGTCCAGCGCGCAGGACTCGCTGGCGACGCAGTACCTGTCGTCGATCCGGCCCAGCACCATCGGCCGCAGGCCGGCGGGATCGCGGAAGGCGACGAGGCTGTCCTTCGTCATGAGGACGGTCGAGAACGCGCCCTGCAGGCGCGGCAGCACCTCGGTCGCGGCGTCCTCGATGCGCTCGGCCTCGTGGGAGGCCAGCAGCGCGGCGATGATCTCCGAGTCCGACGTCGAGCGGAACGAGGCGCCCTGCTCGCGCAGCTCGGTGTGCAGCTCGACGGCGTTGATGAGGTTGCCGTTGTGACCGAGGGCCAGCTCGCGGCGGTCGGAGCGGTGCACGGGCTGCGCGTTGTCCCAGCCGTTGGAGCCCGTCGTCGAGTAGCGGACGTGGCCGACGGCGATGTCGCCGCCCAGCGCGCGCAGCTTCTGCTCGTCGAAGACCTGGTTGACGAGGCCCAGCTCGCGCAGGGTCATGATGTGCCCGTTCACGTCGGCGGCGGCGATGCCGGCGGATTCCTGACCACGGTGTTGGAGGGCGTAGAGCGCGAAGTAGGCCAAGCGCGAGACGTCGTGGCCGGGGGCGTAGATCCCGAACACTCCGCATTCGTCGCGTGGTCCCTCGCGCTCGTCGAGGGTCGTCACGATGTCAAGAATACCCAGGCCCTCGGCGGGCTCACGGGCGCGATGAGTTTTCCCGGTCCGCGCGGTCTTTGGTGTGCAAGGAGAACAAGGACCTGTGCTGCCACCGCGACCAACCTCCGAGTCCGACGCCGCCGTCATGACGCTCGCGGCGCTCACGCGCGCCGATGTGCCGGCGCTGTGCGAGCGCCTGCGCGAGCTCGTCGGCGGCTCGGATCCCGACGTCGTCGTGTGCGACGTGCGCGATCTCGTGCCCGATCTCGTGGCGGTCGAGGGCCTCGCGCGGCTGCGGCTGACCGCGCGCCGGCTGGGCTGCGGGCTGCGGCTGCGCAACACGTCGCGGCCGCTCGAGCAGCTGCTCGCCTTCTGCGGGCTGTATGACGTGCTGCCGCTCGAGGGCGATCTAGGCGGTATCCGGTGGCACCAGCGGCAGCCCGAAGAGCGGGAACCACCGCGCGGTGTCGAGGAAGGCGTTGAGGCCCGTGATCCGCCCGTTTGAGTGCTCGATGACCTGCAGGGCCCATGGCTCGAAGCTGCCGCCGGGCCCGCTCGGGCGGTACTGACCGAAGGCGGGCAGGCCGTTGGCCCGCGTGGCGATGAGCCGCGAGCCACGGCATTCGTGGCCGGGGCCGAGGTTCCACGCCACGATGTGCTCGCGGCCGCGCAGCCAGAGGTCGAACGGGGGCATCGACAGCGTCGCGTCCTCGTGCAGGAGGGCGACGAGCGCGTCCATGTCGTAGGCCTCGAAGGCCTCGACGTAGCGATCGAGCATCTCGGCTTCGTCGCTCTCCAGCGTGGCGGGGGCGTCGTCGGTCGTCGGGGTGGCGTCGGCGATCGTCGCCCGCGCGCGCTGCAGCGCGCTGTTGACCGAGGCGACGCTCGAGTCCAGCAGCTCGGCGGTCTCGGCGGCGCTCCAGCGCAGCACCTCGCGCAGGATGAGGACCGCGCGCTGGCGCGGGGGCAGGTGCTGCAGCGCGGCGACGAACGCCAGGCGCAGCGTCTCCTGGGCCTGGATGAGCTCGGCCGGGTCGCAGTCGCCGGCGTGCGGCAGCACCTGGGAGTCGGGGATCGGCTCCAGCCAGGTGACCTCGGGCAGCGTGTTCAGCGTGCTGGCGGGCGAGCCGACCTCGGTGAGCTCCATCGGCCGGGCGCGGCGCTTGCGGCCGTTGAGCATGTCCATGCAGACGTTCGTGGCGATCCGGTACAGCCAGGACTTCAGCGCCGAGCGGCCCTCGAAGCGGTCGATGTTGCGCCAGGCGCGCAGCATCGTCTCCTGCACGGCGTCCTCGGCTTCGAAGGACGAGCCGAGCATGCGGTAGCAGTAGCCGGTCAGCTCGCGGCGGTGCTGCTCGAGGCGCATCTCGAGGTCGCCGCCGGCGGCGAGCGCGGCTCTCGGCGGCGGCGTCTCGGCTCTGGTGTCCAGGCCTGCCATGTCAGGTGCTCCTTTCCCCTGTAGGCGCGTTCCCGCCATGGTAGGCGCCGCCGCGATGAGTTTCGACCGTTCTGCGTTCTTCAGCGCGCCGCGCGATCGCGGACGCCACGCGCGGCGGACGCCACGGCGGTCGAGAGGCTGGGGCGCCACGCTGCTGCGGCGGGTGCCCCGTTCGGGCGGGCGGGCGAGCGCGGAGATTCGCCCTGACCAGCCGCGGTCGGCGTCCGCCACCGGGCGCGACTAACGGCAACAGCGCGATGGCCGTTTGCGTCTTGATCGGGGTTTCTCGACCCGGGGTGTGTCGGTTTGTGACGTCGCCCTGCGTGCAGATCGCGGGCAGTGCCCTCTCGCCGCCGGCCCGCAGCCACAGGTGGAGAGGCAACGTGGCGTTAGGACGCGCTCGGCGTGCATCGGGGGCAGAGCAGTGCAGCCGTAAGTCGGGCTCGTCGGCCGCTCACAGGAGACGCACGACGGTCATCGCGATGGATTTGGCGTCTTGGGGGCCGCTCAGCGCCGCCGCTGCGTCGAGTATCCGACCCCGCACGATTCGGACGGAGACGGGGTGGAGGATACCGTGGACAAGTGCGCGGCGATCGCCGGCAATCTCAAGAGCGGCTGCCCGGGCGAACTGAATGCCGACGTGCGAGGAAGGTGGCGGGTCAATGCCCGTTTGTCGCAGTTGATGTCGCTGACCGTCCGAGCCCCCACCGGCTCCCGGATCTCCATCCGCTGCAGCAGCAAGAGAGGTGGATGTGATTTCAGGACGCGCGCGTTCATCCGAACGACAAAGCGGCTGACTAGCCTTACCCGCTTGTTCAAGGGCCGCCGGATCCTGCCGGCCGGCCTGGCGATCACGGTCCGAGTCACTAAGCCTGAGCAGATCGGCGTATGAACGGCTCGTCACGCGCACCGGCCGCCGGCTGCCAAGCTGACCGGGCGCTCGCGAGCACGAGTGGAAGAGCAATACTGCCCAGGTCCTGAGCGGTAGGAGATGGCGTAGCTCGGCGTGACGTTGGCGGCGTCCTGGTTCCTCGTCGCCTCGTCTCGAGCGCGCTTCTTCCGCCGTCGGTCGTGCCGCGCCGGTGGTCAGGCAGTGGACGGACCCGACAGATTGCCGGCGAGGTCCTTGGCGCGCGCCGTGACCGAGATCACCCCGTCAGCGAGGCCACTGACGTTCAGCTTCGTGCTGGCTGTAGAGCCGCTGGCGGCCTCCGTCGACGTCGCTGTCGATGCCGTGAAGATGACGGTCTGACCCGCTTCTGTGGTGACGCTCGCAGAGACCCCCATTTCCGCGGCGCCGGAGCTGTTGACGTAGCGCGTGCCCACCGTCACGCCGCAGAGCGTGCTGCTCGCGGTCGGCCCCCCGCTCGTCACCGATAGGCCCGTGGGCACAGCGGGCGGGGTGCCGTCGGCGAGCACGGCACCGCTCTCGACGCTGCTCGCGCTCTCGACTCGCGCGCCACCGGCGCCGAGGATCACGGCGCGCACGACGTAGCGATATGTGACGGCGTCGACGGCGGTGAGGTCGACGAACGTCGTGGCCGCCAGCGGCGAGGCGCCGTTGAGGGGTGCCGCGTAGTCATAGGTGCCCGTGCTCGTGCGGTAGACGTTGTAGCCGACCGCGCCGGGGACGCTCGCCCATGCGACGTTCACGTCGGCCGCGGCGACAGCCGTCGCGGTCACGCTTGCCGGGGCCGCGGGACGCGAGATCGTCGCGGTGCTCAGCGAGTTGCTGCTCGCCGACTCGACCGCAGCGGCGCCGGCCACCGCCCGCACGACGTAGTCGTAGGTCGTCGCGGGCGACAGGCCGGCGCCGGCGTCGCTGTACGTCGTCGCGGTGATCGGCGTGCCGCCGTTGCGCGGCGCGCCGTAGTCGAACGACCCGCCGCCCACGCGGCGGTAGACGTTGTAGCCCGTCGCGCCGGTGACCGCGGCCCAGGTGAGGTCGATGTCGCCCGTCGTCTGCCCGGCGGCCGGGTTCTTCGCGGTGACGGTGCTGAGCGTGGGGGCGACGGTCACGACGCCGGCCGGCGAACTCTTCGCGCTCTCCGCGCCCGTGAAGGAGTTCAGCACGGGGGTCACGGTGTACTGCCAGGCGCCGTACGGCACGCCGGACTCGATGCACTGCAGCGTCGCGCCCGCGCCGCTGATCGTGGTCGCGCAGCTCGCGCTGGGCGTGATCGGCGTCGAGCTGCCGCCGGCGTACCGCCTGAGCGTGTAGCCGCCGCCGCCGCTCGTGCCCGAGCGGGCTGCCGGCGAAGCTGCTCTGCGGCCAGCTGACGGTGACGCTCTGGCCCGAGACCGCTGTCGAGGGCTGGTTGCCGGCGGGCATCGTCGCGGTCGTGCCCGACCCGGTGCCGCTGCCGGCACTGAGCCAGTAGGCGTCAGCGGAGGCGGCGGGCACCAGGACCAGCGCCGCCGTGAGGCTCAGTACGAGGGATCGTGTGCGCCTGGTCATGGCTTCGATCCCGACAACGCAGTGGCGCGGAGACGAAGTTCGTCCCCGCGCCGGTTCTGCAGTCGATCTCAGCTAGGCGATCACGTAGGCCAGGTTGACGGTCGCGCCCTTGCACTGGTCCTGGTTTGTCGCCTTGTTGTTGAACTTCAGGGTGGCTCCGGTCCAGGCGCCCTGGTCGCTGCCGACCGGAATCTCGGCGTTGACGGTCATCACGGCGTTGGCGAGCGTGTAGTCGCTCGCATCGCAGGTGCCGGCGACCGCGCTGCCCGCCTTCGTGACGGAGGCGATCGAAACGGTGACCGTGTTGACCCGGATCGGGCCGGAGTTCGTGTTGGTGAAGGTGCCGCTGATCGTCTGGGGGCTGTCGCCGGGGTACATCGCGGTGAGCGCCGTGGACTGATTGACCGTCAGTGGAGTCTGGGCGGCGGCGGTCGACGCGCTGCCCGTGCCCGAACCACCGGCGGTCCAGTAGGCATAGGCGCCTGCGGCGAGGAGGAGTGCGACGAGGGCGGCGCCGACGAGGCCACGCTTGCGATTGATCCGAGACATCAGAGCTTCACCTTTGGCTAAGAACGTTGGACGAAGTTTCTATGCGACATGCCGCTTATCGTCCGTCCGGCCACGCGGCTTTAGCCTGGCGCGCTGGCGTTCCCGCGGCCCGCTGCAGCGCGGCCGCTGATCAGGGAAACAGCGGTGCGAGGGCGCCGTGGGCGGTGCGCAGACGCTCGAGGCTGACGTCGATCAGCGTCTCACCGGCGGCGATCTGCAGCGCGTCGCCGCCGACCGTGCCGAGCACCTCGACCGCAACGCGCTCGCCCAGCTGGGCGATCGCCTCCGGCGCCCCCGACACGACGAAGCCCGCCCCCGGCGACTCGCCGAAGAGGACGCGGTCGATCTCCTCGGCGTCGGCGTCGGCGTCGGCGCCCGGCGCCCGCGCCGGCGCCGGCGCCGGCGCCGCGGCCGCCTCCACGCCCACCAGCGCGCCGAGGTCGAGCACAGCGCCGAGCCCACCCGCCAGGCACGACTCCGCCACCGCCACCGCCAGCCCGCCCTCGGCCACGTCGTGCGCGCTCGACAGCGCCCCCGAGCGCACGGCGTCGCGAACGGACTCCTGGGCGGCGCGCACAGCAGCGATGTCGACCGGCGGCAGGCCGGCGGGCAGCGCCTCGCCGCGCAGCTTCGCGACCTCCGAGGCGGCGAGCGCAGGCACGAAGGGACCGGCCAACGCCACGGCATCGCCGGAGCGCAGGAAGCCCGAGCGCCCGGCGAACGCGACGTCGGGCACCTCGCCCACGATCCCCACGACCGGGGTCGGGTAGATCGGGCCGCCGCCGCTCTCGTTGTAGAGCGACACGTTGCCGCCGACGACCGGCATGTCCAAAGCACGGCAGGCGTCGCCGAGCCCGCGGATCGACTCGGTCAGCTGCCAGGCGATGTGCGGCTTCTCCGGGTTGCCGAAGTTCAGGCAGTTCGTCAGGCCCAGCGGCTCGGCGCCCGCGCACGCCAGGTTCGCCGTGCACTCCAGGACGTTCTCGACCGTGCCCGTGTACGGATCGCAGGCCACCCGCCGCCCGGAGCCGTCGATCGAGATCGCGATCCCGCGCGGCGCGACCGGCAGCGCCAGCACGGCGGCGTCAGCCTGCTCGGGCCGGCGCACCGTGCGCGACTGCACGAGGCAGTCGTACTGCTGAAACAGCGGCAGCCGCGAGGCGATGTTCGGCGACGCCATCAGCGCCAGCAATGTCACGCCGTGGTCCCTTACGCCGGAGGCCTGATCCAAAACGGGCGAGGGCGCGGCGTACAGCCCCGCCGGCGGCTCCTCGACCGTCAAGTCGTACAGCGGGCAATCGTCGACCAGAGCCGGCACCGGCATGTCGGCCACCATCGCCTCGCCGACGAACACCCGCAACGCGCGCGTGTCGGTGACCGAGCCGATCGCCGTCCCGCCGACCTCCCACTTCTCGCAGACGGCCAGCACCTCGTCCAGCACCGCAGGCTCGACGACGCAGAGCATCCGCTCCTGGGACTCGGAGATCATGATCTCCCACGGCTCCATCCCGGATTCGCGCAGCGGCACGAGCGAGACGTCGATGTCCAGCCCGACCTCGCCCTTGGACGCCATCTCGGCCGACGACGACGTCAGGCCCGCGGCGCCGAGGTCCTGCAGCGCGACCAGCAGCCCGCGCTCGAGCAGCTCCAGCGAGCACTCCATGACCTTCTTCTCCGCGAACGGGTCACCGACCTGGACGGTCGGGCGCTTCGCCGCGTCCTCCTCGCCGAGCTCGGCGGAGGCCAGCACCGACGCGCCGCCGATCCCGTCGCGCCCCGTCGACGCGCCGAAGAGCACCAAAGGATTCCCCACACCGGCGGCGGCCGAGCGGATCAGGCCCTCCGACCGCGCCAGCCCCAGCGCCATCGCGTTCACCAGGCAGTTCTGCTCGTAGGGCTCCTCGAAGTAGACCTCGCCGCCGATCGTCGGCACGCCGATCGAGTTGCCGTAGTGACCGATGCCGCCGACCGCGTGGTCGAGCAGGTACTGCGTGCGGGCCGACGAGGGCTCGCCGAAGCGCAGCGAATCCAACACGGCGATCGGCCGCGCGCCGATCGCGAAGATGTCGCGCAGGATGCCGCCGACGCCGGTCGCGGCGCCCTGGAACGGCTCGACCGCCGACGGGTGGTTGTGCGACTCGACCTTGAAGGCGACGACCCAGCCGTCGCCGACGTCGACCGCGCCGGCGTTCTCGCCCGGCCCCAGCGCCAGCCGCGGCCCCTCCGTCGGCAGCGAGCGCAGCAGCTTCTTGGAATGCTTGTAGGCGCAGTGCTCGCTCCACATGAGCGAGAACACGGCGAGCTCGACCTCGTTGGGCGAGCGGCCGATCTGCTCGCAGATGAGCTCGTACTCGGCCGGCGTCAGCCCGAGCGCTACGGCTTGCTCAACTGTGGGCATGGGCCATCGAGGTGAAGATCTTCAGCCCGTCGACCGACCCGGTCAACGGGTCGACGGCGTGCTCGGGATGGGGCATGAGGCCGAAGACGTTGCCGGCCGCGTTGCTCACGCCGGCGATGTCGTTCGACGAGCCGTTGGGGTTGCCGTCGTCGGCGTAGCGCAGCAGGACCTGGCCGGCGGACTCCAGCGCCTCGAGATCGCCGTCGGGCGCGTAGTAGCGCCCGGTCGTGTGCTTGACCGGGATCGACAGCAGCTCGCCGGTGGCGCAGTCGGCGGTGAACGGCATCCCGGACTTCACGACCTCGACGTTCACCTGGCGGCAGATGAAGCGCCGCTCGAGGTTGGGCAGCAGCGCGCCCGGCAGCAGCCCCGCCTCGCACAGGACCTGAAAGCCGTTGCAGATGCCGAGCACCATGCCGCCCTCGCGCGCGAAGCGGATGACCGCCTCCATGACCGGAGAGAAGCGCGCGATCGCGCCGACGCGCAGGTAGTCGCCGTAGGAGAAGCCGCCGGGCACGACGACCGCCTCGACGTCGCCGAGGTCGGCGTCGCCGTGCCAGAGCAGCTTCGCCGAGCAGCCCGGCACGCGCTCGCAGGCGAGCACGGCGTCGACCTCGTCGCACGAGCCGGGGAAGCGAATGACCCCGAACTTCACGACTTCGTGGCGGGCGCGTCCTCGAGGATCTCGTAATCCTCGATGAGCGGGTTCGCGAGCAGCATCTCGCACATCGACTCGAGCTGGCTCGGATCCTCGATCTCGAGCTCGATCAACCGCCCGATCCGGACGTTCGAGGCGCCCTCGAAGCCCAGCGCCGGCAGCGCGCGCTCGACGGCGACGCCCTGCGGGTCGAGGATGCCGGCCTTCGGGCGCACGAGCACGCGCGCGTGGACGGTCACGGCGCCACTCGCTCCAGCCAGCCGTCGAAGCCGTCGCCGGTGATCGTCTCGTAGGCCTCGATGTACTTCGCCCGCGTCTCCGCGACGACGTCGTCGGGGATCGCCGGCGCCGGCGGCTTCTTGTCCCAGCCGGTGCCGGACGCCCAGTCGCGCACGTACTGCTTGTCGAAGCTCGGCTGCCCGCGCCCGACCTCGTAGGTGTCGGCGGGCCAGAAGCGCGACGAGTCGGGCGTGAGCACCTCGTCGCCGACGCGCAGCACGCCGTCGGCGTCGAAGCCGAACTCGAACTTCGTGTCGGCGAGGATGACCCCGCGCGTGCGGGCGTGCTCGGCGGCGGTCGAATACAGCGTGATCGACAGGTCGCGCAGCTGCTCCATCACGGCGCGGTCGCCGACGATCTCGGCGGCGCGATCGAAGTCGATCGTCTCGTCGTGGCCGACGTCGGCCTTCGTCGAGGGGGTGAAGATCGGCTCGGGCAGCTGCGCGGACTCCTGCAGCCCCTCGGGCAGCGTGATCCCGGCGATGGCGCCGGTGGCCAGGTAGTCCTTCCAGCCCGAGCCGGTCACGTATCCGCGCACGACGCACTCGACGGGCAGCATGTCGAGCTTCATCACGCTCAGCGCGCGGCCGCGCGCCTCGTCGGGCACGCCCTCGGTGGCGGAGATGACGTGGTGGGGCACGAGGTCGCCGGTCAGCTCGAACCAGAACACCGACAGGGCGGTGAGCACCTTGCCCTTGTCGGGAATCGGTGTCGGATGGACGACGTCGTAGGTCGAGATCCGGTCGGAGGCGACCATGAGCAGGCGGTCCCCGAGGTCGTACATGTCGCGGACCTTGCCGGACGCGATGAGGGGCAGGTCGGCGAGCGTTGTCGTCACCGGTCGCAGGCTAGCAATGGGTGCGGCCGAAGCCGCTTCGCCGGGCGCCGCGCCGCATCCCGGCCACCGCCACCGTGTTCCCGACCTGCAGAACGGCATCCGACGGAAGGGGAATTTCCATGTCCAATCGCACGCCGCTGTTCATCGCGCTCGTCGCCTCCATCGTCCTCGTCGCGCCGCTGGCTGTAGCCGGCACGGGCGACAACGTCCGCGAGGGGGTCCGCAATCCCAGCGGGGGAGGCGCGGCGTCGAAGGAGACGCAGATCATCGCCCGCACGGCCAAGGACAGCTACGGCACGCGCCAGTCGAACCTCGGCGACGGCGGTGGCGCGATCTATGGCTGCCGCTCGGCGCTGGACGCGAGCTCTGCCGCCTCGATCGGCGATCCGAAGAAGAGCACGCCCGTGCGTGCGCGTCAACAACCTGCGCGCCGGCAAGGCCTTCGACTTCCAGACGAACACCGGTCGTCTCATCGGCGTCCTGCAGGCGGGCCAGAGCCTGACGACACCCAAGCCGGACGTGGCGCCGTTCATCACGAACGCCACCGGCGTGGCGGTCGGGCTGAACGCCGACCGCGTCGACGGCCTCAACGCGGCCGACATCGTCGCCCAGGCCGCGACGGCGGCGGGCGGTGGCGGCGGCGGCCGGCGCCTGCCCGGCGAACACCGTGCTCACCGGCGGCGGCTGCATCGAGACCGCGCCGCGGGCGGCGGCGAACTACGCCGACGCGGCGGCGGCATGCGGGCAGGCCGGACGCCGGCTGGTCCCGCCGGACGTGCTGCTGCACGCGCGCACGCTCGAGGCCATCAACCTCGGCAGCGAGGAGATGAGCAACGACATCTCGGGCATCACGGTCGGGACGCTGGCACTCAACGGGAGCGTCACGCAGGGCTACGTCACGGTCAGCGACGCCGGCAACGTCGGCTCCAATGCGCTGAACTCGACCGCGGCGTTTCGCTGCATCACGGGCTAGAGGCGACGAATACGAGGCCCGGCGACCCGCCGGGCCTCGCCGCCCCAGCCGCCGGCGCGAATGCTGCTTGTGGACACATACAGTTGCTAATGTGTCCACATGCCTGACGTCGGCGTACGCGAGCTCAAGCAGAAGCTGTCGGAGTACCTCGATCGCGCTGAGCGCGGCGAGGTGCTCCGCGTCACCGATCGCGGCCGCCCGAAAGCCATGCTGGGACCGCTGCCAGGACGAGCGCGCGTCGAGGAGGGCGTCGCCGAGGGATGGATCAAGCCGGGGTCCGGGGAGTCGCTTGGCGACGTCCCTCGTCATACCGCGCGCAAGAGCGTCCTCGACGTCCTCTCGGAGGATCGCGGTCCGTGAGCCTGTACGTCGATTCGAGCGCGCTGCTCAAGCGCTACGTCGACGAGCCCGACTCCGACGCGGCCACCGCCATCCTCGCGAGCGATCCATCGCTCCTGACGGCGCGTCACACGATCGTCGAGGTACGTCGCAATCTCGCGCGACTGCTCGACGAGCGCGACGCGACCGCCGCCAAGGCGGCGTTTCTCGAGGACATCGCCAGGTTCGGGATCGTCGAACTCGACAGCGTGACGGTCGAGATCGCCGCCGACATCGCCGAGATGACCGGCGCTCGGACGCTCGACGCGCTGCATCTCGCGGCGGCGCGCCGTCTCGGTGGAGCGGCCGTCCCGTTCGTGACCTTCGATGTCCGCCAAGCCCAGGCCGCCCGGACGCTGGGACTGGTGGTGCTCCCGGGCTGACGTGCTGCCGGCCGGCTCGGCACCGGCGTCTAGGGCGTCGGCGGCGCCGGCAAAACCTGGAAGGAGCGCATCTCGCCGTTCATGAGCCGCGGCTGGTAGCCCGTGAACACCACGTAGGACTGCACGGTGCTGCAGCGCTTGCCGATCAGGTCGATCGTCTCCGGCGTCAGCTGCGAGCGTACGCCCCAGCGGCCGTTGCGGATGATGGCCTGGCGCTCGAGGACCGCGATCGATCCGTCGGCGCCGTTGACCCATTCCAGCTGCACGCGGACGATGCCGCGGGCGTCACGGGTGATCGCGCCGGCGGCATCGAGCTGGCCGGAGGGGCTGATCGTCGGCCGTCGCGACGACAGCTTCGCCGCGCGCAGGCCGGCGCGCAGGCGCAGGAACTGCGGTCGGGTGTCGCCGTCGCCGGGATAGTTGATCGTGAGAAGCACGCTGCGGGCACGTGCCTGCAGGGCGTCGACCCCGCGCGTGGTCCGGATGTAGCCGCGATCGGAGTCGATCCGGGTGTTGAACTCGGTCACCCGGCGGGCGCCGTACAGCTGGATCTGGGCGAGGCCCGAGGCCAGCCGTGAGATCGGCGCGAAGATCGACGCGGTCCGCTGGAGGCGGTTGAAGCGCGCGCGCCGGATCGACAGCTTCGCCGGCTGCTTGGTGCAGTTGGCGATATCCGGCGGGGGTGGTGGCGGCGGCGAGGGCGGCACCGGCACGACAGTCGACGTGGTCGTCGAAGGCATGGGGTACTGCGCCTCCGCACCCGCGACGACGGCGGCCACGACGATTCCGGCGATCAGCGCGATGAAAATCCGTTTCACAAGGTCTCCAGAGGACGAGGTGAGGGCACTATCTCATCAAGGTGGTCAACACGCATCCGTCGGTACCTTCTGATCGAGAGCTGAAGCTGGGGTCTCGGTCGTACGATATGTCCCTGACGCGGAGATCTGACCTGACTCAGCCCTCGGCCACGCGCGATCGCCGCGCCATCACGTCCGCGTACACGGCGTGAATTGCGGCGCTATGGCCTTCGCGCGAATACCGGGCGGCGGCGACGGCGCGCGCCGCCTCCCGAGCGGCCGGCGACGATGTGGCGGCGAGCTCCGCGACCGCATCCGCCCAGGCCGAGGGATCACGTCCGCGCACGACGCGCCCGCCGATTCCGTCGCGCAGGATCTCCGGCGGGCCGCCGCCACGCGTGGCCGCGACGGGGACCCCCATCGCCATCGCCTCGATGATCGTGCGCCCGAACGGCTCCACCGTGGACGGGACGAGCAGCACGTCGGTGGCGGCGAGAATCCTCTCCGGATCGGCACGCTCGCCGAGGAAGCGGACCTGGCCGCCGAGGTCCAGCCGCGCTACGAGCGCGCGCAGGTCGCGCTCGAAGGCGACGTTGTCGTGACGGGTGGCAGGGTCGACGAACTTCGCCTCGCCGACCACGAGCAGGCGAGCGTCATGGCCGCGCCGGCGCAGCTCGGCCAGGGTTCCTATCGCCAGGTCCTGTCCCTTCCACGGTGTGATCTGCGCGATCACGCTCAGCACCAGCCCGGCGTCGGGCGCGAGCTCGGCCCGGCAGGCGGCGGCCGAGAGCGCCGAGCGATCGAAGCGGGCGAGGTCGACGGCGTTGTCCACCACGGTGACCCGCCGGCCCCGCCACCCGATGCCCGCGAAGCTCTCCGCCACGTGGCGTGATATCGCCACGACGTGGTCGGCACCCGCGAGCACGCCGATTCTGACCGCGGTCCCGGCCGGCCCTCCAGGCAGCGTGTCGCGGCAGTGGACCACGACCGGCCACCTGCGGCGCGCGGCCGGGATCGCGAGCATCCCGGCGCGAATCGAGTTGGCGTGCACCACCGCCGGGTCCACGCTGCGCACGACGGCGCCGCAGGCGTCGCGCCGCACGGATCATCGCGGCGACCCCGGCTGGCGTATGGCGCGGATCGAGGCGGAACGTCAGCTGGCTGGCCGGAATCGCCACCACGTCGATGCCGAGGGCGCGGGCCCGGTCGGCGAGCGGCCCCGACGGGCAGGCGAGGATCGGCTCGTGGGCGTCGCGGAGGCCCTGCAGCAGTTCGAGCAACGACAGCTCGCCGCCGCTGACCGTGCTAGTGAACTCGACGAGGAGGATCTTCACCGGCCACTCCCAGCGACCCCGATCAGCACGTCCTCGACCCTGCGGACGATCACCGGCCACGCGCATCGCTCGGCCTCCTTGCGACCACCGGCGCCGAGCCGCGTCGCACCGTCGCGGTCGAGTAGCAGGCCGCAAATGGCCTCGGCGACGGCGACGTGGTCCTCCGGCGCCACCAGCAGCCCGGTCTCCCCATCGACGACGGCGTCCCGCGCGCCGCCGACGTTGCCCGCGACGACCGGCGTGCCGTGCGCGCCGGCTTCGAGGTAGACGATGCCGAACCCCTCGCCGCCCCCGCCGCGCGGCACACGGCTGGGCATCGCGAACACCGTCGCGGCGGCCAGCAGCGCGTCACGCTCGGCGTCGCCGACGCCGCCCACGCAGGTCAGGGCGTCGCCGCAGCCGTTGGCGTGGGCCAGCGACTCCAGCGCCGGGCGCAGGCGTCCGTCGCCGACGAGCGTCATCGTCGCGCCGAGGACGCGGCTGCGAATCAGCGGCAACGCGCGCACAAGCACCTCGAAGCCCTTGTAGCGCTCCTCGAGTCGGGCCACGTTGACGATCAGCGGCGCGCGCTCGTGCGGCGCGGTCGACGGCGCGGCGGGAAGGTCGAGGCCCGGCGGGATCGCGTGGATGCGGGCCGGCGGCGCCCCGGCGCGACGGGCCAGCTCCGTCCCATACCGCCCCAGCACGATGTTTGCCGCCGCGTTGCGGACGGCGAAGGCCGCCAGGCGCGGTCGTTGTGCCATCTCGTCGGCGTAGAGGTACTGCACGAACGGGATGCCCCCGAGCCGCGCCGCGGGCGCCGTCACGATGTGGCCGCTCACCACGACGTCCGGGCGCCACGCGCGGATCTCCGCCAGCCCGGCCGCGTTGAGCCGGCCGATCGCCGCCGGCCGCGGCCCGCGGGTCGGGACACGGCGCGTCCGCACGCCGCGCTCGTCGTCAACCACCTCCGCGCGATCGCCGAACGTGACGACCCGGAAGCGCACCCGCGTGGCGTGGCGGACGATGCCGCCCAAGAGGTACTGGATCCCGCCGCGGACGGGCGGGTAGTCCGGCGTCAGCAGCAGCACGCGCGGTCCCGCGGCCGTCACGCGCGCCGCCCGTCCAGCCACAGGCCGAGCGCCAGCAGGGGCCAGAGCACCGCGCTCTCGTCGGTGGCGCCGCTGACGTGGCGGGCTGCCAGCCCGCAAACATGGTCGCGATCGAAGAGGCCCTCGTCGTACACCGCCGAGCCGCTCGTGTGCTCGTCCAGCAGCGGCCGCAGCGGGCCGCGCAGCCACTGCGCCATCGGCACGCCGAAGGCGCGCTTGCGCCGCTGGGGCAGCTCGGGCGCGACCTCTTCGAGGACGCGCCGCAACAGGCGCTTGCCACCCCCCGCGAGATGGACCTCGGGGGCGACCGTCGCCGCGAACTCGGCCAGCTCGCGATGCAGGTACGGCGTGCGCAGCTCCAGCGAAACGAGCATGCCCGCGCGGTCGGCCTTCGGGAGGATGTCGTCCTGCAGCCAGGAGCGCTGGTCCATCCGCATGAACGCGGCGGCGACCGAGCGTTCCGCGGCGCCGTCGGTGGCCTCGCGGACGCCGCGAGCGACGGCGTCGCGATCGACCGCCGCGCCGGCCAGCGCCGGGCCGTAGAGGCCGACGCGCGCGTGCCGGCGCCCGCCGGTCACCCAGTCGAGATGGCGCTCGGCGGCGCTCGCCGGCGCGACGACGTCGATCAGCCTGCGGGCGCGGCCCGCGACGGGCACGCCGCTGCGCTGCGCCAGCGCGCTCATCCCGCGGGCGCCCGCCGCGCGCAGCGCCGCCGGCACGCGCTCCTCCAGCGCCTGTGCGCGCTGCAGCCACGCGTAGCGCGGATAGCCTCCGAAGAGCTCGTCGGCGCCCTCGCCGCCAACGGCCACGGTGACCTCCCGTCGCGCGAACGCCGCGACGGCGTTGAGCGCGACGAGCGCAGGGTCGGCGACGGGCTGGTCCATTGCGGCGAGCAGCTGCGGCACCCGTGCGGCCAGCGCGTCGGCGGTCAGGACGAGCGCGTGATGCTCGGTGCCGAGGATCTCGGCGGTCGCCCTGGCCGGATCGAGCTCGCTGTCGGTGCCGGTCTCGTAGCCGACGGTGAAGGTCTTGACGCGCTCGGTGCCGAGGCGCATCGCGAGCGCGGCGAGCAGCGTCGAGTCCAGCCCGCCGCTGAGCAGCACGCCGAGCGGAACGTCGGCCAGCATGCGCCCGCGCATCGAGCGCTCGAGCAGGCGCAGCGTCTCGTCGACGAGGTCCTGCTCTGCCTCGTGACGGGGCCACTCGGTCGGCTGCGGCGGTGACCAGTAGCTCCGCAGGCGCGGCGTTCGCCCGTCGGCGCTCCACGACAGCACATGGCCGGCCGGCACCTGCTGGACGTCCCGGGCGATGCAGCGCGGCGTGCCGACGTAGCCCAGCACGAAGAACTCGTCGACGGCGACCGGGTCGAGCGCGAGGGGCATGCCGGCGCCGGCCAGCAGCGCGCCGAGCTCGGACGCGAAGCCGAGCGCGCCGTCGCGGACCGTGTAGAAAAGCGGCTTCTCGCCGAAGCGGTCTCGTCCCAGCAGCAGCCGGCCCGCGCGCTCGTCGAGAATCGCGAAGGCGAACATCCCTTCGAGCGCATGCACGAGCTCGTCACCGTACTCCTCGTAGAGGTGGACGAGCACCTCGGTGTCGCACGCCGTGCGCAGCGTGTGGCCGCGGCGCCGGAGGAACGCCTGAAGCGAGGGGTGGTTGTAGATCTCCCCGTTGAGGACCGCCCAGATCGTGCCATCCTCGTTGGCGATCGGCTGGTGGCCGCCGGCGACGTCGATGATGCTCAGGCGCCGCGCTCCGATCGCCATGCCGAGCGGCTCGCTGAGGTACGCGCCTTCGTCGTCGGGCCCGCGGTGGACCATGGCGGCGTTCATCGCAGCGACAGCCGTCGCGGGCCCGCGACCCGTGCTGCCGCAGATCCCACACACCGCTCGCATCAAAGCAGGTGACCGTCGCCCCCGGCCAGACCGCGTTCGCGCGGAGAATGCGCTGCGGCGCCGTACGGCTACAGTCGGCCGATGCGCTTGCTGCAGGGGCTGCTGCTGAGCCTGACGCGTCGCGTGCCGGTCGAGGTCCTGCGCCGCGCCGGGCGCTGGACGTTGAAGGGTCCGCGCCGCCGCGCCATGCGGGCCCGTCTCCTCGGCACGCTCGGCGACGCGCCGCGCACGATCGACCGGGGCGCCGGGGCCGGCCTGCGGCTGTCGGCCGCGCGCTCGAACCTCGGCTACGCGATGGGGGTCAGCGAGCCCGCCGTGCAGGCGGAGCTGGTGCACTCCCTGCGCCCGGGGATGGTGTTCTACGACGTCGGAGCGAACGTCGGCTTTCTCACCTTGATCGCGGCGCGGCTGGTCGGCGAGAGCGGTTCGGTCGTGGCGTTCGAGCCGCTCGCCGGCAACGTCGAGCTGCTGCAGCGCAACCTCGATCTCAACGCGGCGGCCAACGTGACCGTCGTGCGCCGCGCGCTGTCGGCGGCCGCGGGGCGCGGTCGCATGGCGGTCGCGGACTCGAGCGACGCCGGGGTGGTGGCATCGCTCGACACGGCGCCCGACGCGACCGGACCGGAGGTGCTCGTCGGCACCCTCGACGGCACGATCGGCGAGCTCGGCCTGCGCCCGCCCGATCTCGTGAAGATCGACGTCGAGGGCGCGGAGGTCGACGTCCTCGGCGGCATGGCGAGCACCCTGAGCACCGCGCACCCGCGGCTGCTGATCGAGATCCACGACGACGGCGAGGACCGGTGGCGCGAGGACGCCATCCGCGTGGTGCTCGAGCGCCAGGGGTACCGGCTGCGGCGGCTCGACGGCGAAGACGGAGGGATGCCGCACCTGCTGGCGATTCCGCCGGCGGTGCAGGCCGCGCGCTAAGTCCGCGCCAGCGGTGCCAGGACGGCGTGCCAGCGGCCGTCGAACGGCAGCGGGCCACCGGCGAGGTTGCGTGCGCCGTAGCCGAGGGCGGCCAGGTCCTCACGGCAGTAGTCGAGAAACCGCTCGCCGAGCCAGTGGACCTCGCAGCACACGACGGGCCGGTGGTCGGCGAGCGTCCGGGCCATGCCGCGCAGGACCTCGATCTCGGCGCCCTCGACGTCGATCATCACGAGCGTGGGAGGACGGGCCTGCTCGCGCTCGATCCAGCCGTCGAGCGCGATCACCTCGACCTCGACGCCGACCCCCTCCGCGAGCGCGTGCTTGGCCGAGTGCTCGGACAGCGCCAGGGTCGTCGTGCCCGACGTGTCGCCCACGGCGGCCTCGATGACGGTGACGTTCTCGAACCCGTTCAGCGCGGCGTTGCGGGCCGTGCTGGCGCACGACGGCGGGTACGGCTCGAACGCGTACACGCGGCCGGGGGGCCCGACGAGCCGCGCGGCGATCGTCGAGTAAAAGCCGATGTTCGCGCCGATGTCGTAGAAGACGCCGCCCTCGTCGAGGTGCTCGGCGACGAGCGCCTGCTCCGCGGGCTCGGTCGTGCCCAGGAGGTATCCCGGATATCCGCCGGCGGCGTCGAACCGCAGGCCGGCGCCGACCCCATGGCTGATCACGCCGCTCCCGGTGAGCCCCCGCGTCGCCAGCCGCACTGCGCGCGCCACGAGCGGCGAGCGAAACTGCGCCCGTCCGACGGCCCGGACGAAGCGCGGCGGCAGCCGCGACGCAACCTCGAACAGCATGCCGGGCGACACTACTGCCCGCCGTCGGCCGGCCCCTCGGATCGGTACCACGCGACGGTCCGCGCGAGCCCGTCTGCGAGCGGGATCCTCGCCACGGCGCCGAGCGCCGCGGCGCGGCCGCCGTCGCCCTCCCAGCGCAGCGGGTCGCCGGAGCGCACGTCTCCGGTGAAGCGCACCTCGGTTCCGGGCGCCGCGGCGGCGACGAGCGCCGCCGCCAGATCGCCGAGCGCCGTGCCGTGCCCCGACGACAGGTTGTAGGGCTCGCCGCGTCCAGGGGCCGCGCGCGCGAGCGCGACGAGGCAGCGCGCGGCGTCCTCGACATAGACGAGGTCACGCGTGACGTCGGGGTGACCGCGCACCACCAGCGGGTCCTCGCCGGCCTCGATGCGGGCGAGCAGGTCGTAGACGACGAGCTTGCGCTGGCCCGGTCCGTAGAGCGAGAACGGGCGCACGGTGAGGGCGCGAAGCCCGTGCATCCGGGCGTACAGGCGCACGTAGTGCTCCGCCGCGAGCTTGGAGATCCCGTACTGGGACACCGGCACGAGCGGATGGTCCTCGTCCATCGGCAGGCGCACGCTGTCGCCGTAGACGGCGGCCGACGAGGCGTGCACGAGCAGCGGCCGCTGCGGTATCGCGGCGAGCGCCTCGAGCACGGTCAGCGTCGTCGTCACGTTGCTCGCGAGGTCCCCGAGCGGGTGCTGCAGCGAGCGCGGCACCGAGCCGGTGCCGACCGCCTGGACGACGAGGTCGAAGCTTCGTTCGGAGAGCACGCCGCGCAGGACGTGGTCGCCCTCAGCGACCTCGCCCTGCAGGCTCTCCACGTCCAGGCCGCGCAGCCGATCGCGGGGTGCGCGGTCCAGGCTGACCACGTCCACGCCCTCCTCGCGCAGCGCGGCGAGGATCCAGCGGCCGAAGAACCCGGCCCCGCCCAGCACGAGCGCCGTGCGCAGCTCGCGGACGTCGCTCATCGCCTTCCCTGCTCGTCGCAGGCGGCCGCGTAGACGCGCTCGTGGCAGGCGGCCACGACGTCCGGCGTGTGGCCCGTGCGCCAGAAGTCGTGTCCCGCGGCGCCGAGGGCCCGCAGCGCGGCCGGGTCGGCGAGGAGGTCGATCAGCGCGGCGGCCAGCGCGTCGGGGTTGCGCGGAACCGTGCGACCGCCGCCGCTGCGCTCCATGAGCTCGACGAGCGGGGGCAGGTCGCTCACGAGCGCCGGCGTGCGCGCGCTCCACGCCTCGAGCACCGACACCGGGAAGATCTCGTGTTGCGAGGGCAGGCAGAGCAGGTCGGCGGCGTCGAGCCAGTCGCCGCGCTCGCGGTCCTCGACGGGACCGACGTCGAGCACCCGCGCCGCGATCCCCTCCAGCTCGAGCGGGGGGCCGGGGCCGACGAAGGCGAACGTGCAGGGGGACGCCGCGACGACGCGGTCGGCGACCGACAAAAGCAGCTCGTGACCCTTGTAGGCCCGCCGCACCCCGAGGAAGACGACCAGCGGGCCGTCGATCGCGTGGCGCTGGCGCAGCGCGTTGCCGCCGCCGGTCGCTACCGGCGGTGCGCACACGCCGCAGATCGCGGTTCGCTCGGGGCGGATCGCCGACGCGAGGAAGGTCTGGCGCTCGACCTCGAGCAGGCCGATGACGCGATCGGCGCGGCGCAGCAGCCGCAGCGACGCGACATCGGTGCCCCACTGGCCGGGATGGATGAAGGGTGTCGCCACCGTCGGCACCGCGGCGCGACGCGCGGCGCTGAACGCGGCGCCCGCGATGAACCCCGTCGTCCAGACGTGGACGATGTCCGCGCGACCCACGAGCGGCGCCACCTGTGGCCCGACGACGGCGGAGTAGAGGTCCATCATCGGGACGCGCGGACGGCCGAACGCGTATCGCGCCAGGCCCGGGACGACCTGCGCGACGAGCGGAGCGAGCGCGACCCGATGGCGGGTGGGAAGATGCACCGGTACGACGCGGACGGCACCGTCGCGAAAGGGCACGAACGCGGGCGGGTGGCGCAGGCTCTCGCCCAGCCGGTCCTCCTGCTGGTCTTGGATGTGGTGGGCGAGAACCGTCACCTCGTGATGCGCCGCCAGGGCCACCGCGACGTGGTGGGCGAAGATCTCGACCCCGCCCCGCGCCGGCCAGTAGCGGTGGGCAACGAACAGGATCCGCACCGGTCGAGAATACGGCGCACCGCATGCCGCACGCGGGTGGCGCCGCCCGGCGCTCGCCGTGGCAGGTCCGCAGCGGTGAATATGCTCCCCGCGTGCCCATCCGCGAAAGGGTGTCGGCAGCGGTCCGGTCCGCCCGCCAGATCCAGTCCCTCGCAGAAGGCTCCGCGTCGATGCGCCGCGCCATCGACGCCCTCCGCGCGCAGCTCGGCGGCGTGGAGGCGCGGTCGATCCGCGAGCTTGGGCCCGACCGCCTGCCCGACGCGGAGTTCCGCGTGTTCTCGCAGTTCGGCGAGGACGGGATCATCCAGTTCCTCATCCAGCGCGTGGCGATCGAGCACGAGGTGTTCGTCGAGTTCGGCGTTCAGGACTACTCGGAGTCCAACACGCGCTTCCTGCTCGTCCACGACAACTGGCGCGGGCTCATCCTCGACGGTGACGGCGCGCACGTCGCGATGACCCGGGCAGCCGGCCTGGACTGGCAGTACGGGCTGGACGCCGTGACCGCGTTCATCGATCGCGACAATGTCAACGAGGTGATCCGGCGCGGCGGCGTCGCGGGCGACATCGGACTGCTGTCGGTCGACATCGACGGCAACGACTACTGGGTCCTGGAGCGGATCGACGTCGTATCGGCGCGGATCCTCGTCGTGGAGTACAACAGCACCTGGGGACCCGCGGCGGCGTTGACGATCCCCTACGCGCCGGCGTTCCGGCGCGGTCGCGCCACGCCGACCCTGTACTACGGCGCATCGCTCGCGGCGCTCACGCGGCTCGCCAACGAGCTCGGATACGCGCTCGTGGGCGCCAACGTGGCCGGCAACAACGCGTTCTTCGTGCGCCGCGACGTGCTCGGGGACCTGCCGGAGCGCGCGGTGGCCGACGTCTACCGGCCGAGCCGCTTTCGCGAGTCGGTCGGTCCCGCCGGCGAGCGCACCTATCTGAGCGACCACCGCGAGCGCCTGCGGGTCATGGCCGACCTGCCGCTGTGGGACCTCGACGCGCAGGCGACGGTGTCGGTGCGCGATCGCTACGGGCTCTGAGCTGACCGCGCGACGCCGGCGTCCTGCCTCCTCGGCGGCGAGCATGGGCGCTCAGCCTGCTCAGCGTGCGAGGACGCGCACGAGCGTGACGCGACCGGCGATCTCGGCCGCCGATGAGAGGTCCGCCACGTTGTCGGTCTGGATGCGAAAGCCGGCAGCGCGGATCGCGGCCGTGATCTGACGCGGGTGGAAGCGAAACGGATGCGCCTTCACCAACGTCCCCTCCGGGTCGCGTCGCTTCGTCCAGACGTGAAAGCGCGCCAGCCCCGCGAGCGAGAAGCCGTCGCAGCTGACGAACAGCATCCCGTCGTCGCGCATCACTCGCCGCGCCTCGCGCAGCACCGCGCCCGGGTCCTGCGCGTGGTCGAGGGCGTTGGAGATCAGCACGAGCCCGAACCGGCCGGTCTCCAGCCCCGTCTCCTCGCCGCGCGCCTGGCGGTGCTCGTAGCCCGCGGCGCGGCAGCGGCTGACCGCGTCGAGCAGCGGTTGCGGGAGGACGAGGTTCTCCAGACTCTGCAGCGCCAGCGGGTCGAGCCCTACCACCCGGGGCGTTTCCGTGACGAACTGCGCCACGCCCATCCCGAGGGGGCCGATGCCGACCTCGAGCATCTCCCCGTCGGGCAATCCGCCCGGCCCGGCGTTGCGCAGGATCCACGACGCGGCCTCGACCTGACTGGCCAGCGCGCGGGAAGTGGTCACGGGATCGCCGTAGACGCCCTGCCAGAACGCGTTCTCCGCCTGCTGGGCATCGCGCCACCGATTGGTGGAGACTCCACCTGGCGCTCTCAATGCCACGACGGCGATGGTACCGGCGGCTGCCGCCTCCCCGGGCGCCGCCGGCGCGGAGATGCGTTCCCGGCGCAGATCCGGACCTTGAGTTGACAGAGCGCTTGCCAGAGCCCATCCCCAGCGCCCGGCCCGCGCTCCTGGAGGTGGTCGGCCGCCTCACCGTCGTCAACGGCGTCGTGATGCTGCTCGCGTTCGCGAGCGGGCCGATCCTCGCGCGCGCCCTGGGACCGGACGGCCGTGGCAACCTCGCCGCGATCCTGCTGCCGGTCACGCTCGCGCCGGTGTTCTTCAGCTTCGGCCTGACGACGTACGTCACCCGCCAGGCCGCGCGCGGCCGGCCGCCGTCGGTACTGATGGGCTCGATCGGACCGCTGGTGCTGGGCCTGGGCGTCGTCGCGGCGCTGCTCGGGCCGAGCATCGCGTCGCTGTTCGCCGGCGGTCGCGACGTCGTGCACACGTACGTCCTGGTGGGCTTTCTGCTCATGCCGGTGAGCCTGCTGGTCTGGTTGCTGCAGAGCCTCGCGCTCGGGCTGGAGCGCTGGCGGCTGGTCGTCGCGGCGCAGCTCATCTCCGCCGTGGTGTCGACCGCGGCGATCGTCGTGCTCTACGTCCTGGGATCGCTCACTGTTGCCTCGACCGCGATCGTCATGTTCGCGACGGGCTGCGTGGCGGCGATCCCTGTGCTCACGCTGCTGCGCGAGATCGGACGGCCGCGTTTTCGCCGCGATGTCGTGCGCGAGAGCGTCCCCTTCGGGGCGAAGGCGTGGGTCGGGGGCCTTGGCTCGGTCGCCAACGTCCGCATGGACCAGCTGCTGATGACGCGCCTGGTGGAGCCCCGCGAGCTCGGGCTCTACGTCGTGGCCTTCACGGTGAGCAACTTCTTCCTCAACCCCATGCTCGGCGCCCTGACGTCGGGGATGCTGCCACGGTTCGCCTCCGGCGACTCGGCACTGATCGCCCGCGTCCTGCGCACGACGATCGCGGGCGTCTGCCTCGTCGGGGCGGCGATCGCGCTGACCGCGCCGCTGCTCATCTATGTCCTCTTCGGCAGCGAGTTCGGCGATGCGCTGCCGCTGACCTGGCTGCTGATCGCGGCGACCGTGCCCCTGGCGGCGATGACGGTCCTGAGCACGGCGCTGACGAGCGCGGGGCATCCCGGCTTCGGCGCCGGCGCCGAGATGGTGACGCTGCTCGTCACGATCCCGGCGCTGTTGCTCACGCTGTCGACATACGGCGCGATCGCGGCGGCGGTGGTGAGCATCGCGGCGTACAGCGCCGGCTTCGGATGGCTGCTGTTCGGCGGCCGGCGCCACCTGCAGCTCGGCCTGCGCGAGATCCTCGTGGTCCGCCGCGAGGATGTCGCGCGCGTCTTGGACATCTTCCGCACGCGCGTGAGCGCCGGCCGGCGCCGCCTGATGGCGCGCGTGAGGCGACAGCCGCCGCGCCCGGATTGACGCGTCAAACCGCTACGGTCGAGCGCGTGCCGATCGTCGACCAGATCGCAAGCCTCTCCCGGCGATTGCCCGACGCGCGCGGCAAGTCCCGCGTGGGATGGCGCCTGCGCCGCCACATGGCGCACGACGGCGCCTGGAACCTCGATCTGCGCAGCGGCAACCGCTTCAGCCTGCCGAGCGGCTCGATGATGTCCTGGGTGGTGGCGTTCACCGGCGAGTACGACACCGCCCCGCAGCGCCTGCTCGCCCAGCACATCCGACCCGGCACACTCGTGCTGGACATCGGCGCATCGCTCGGGCTCTGGACGGTGCCGCTCGGCCGGGCAGCGCAGGCGGCCGGCGCCCGCGTCTGGGCCGTAGAGCCGCACCCGAGCAACCATCCGTGGCTGCGCCGCAACGTCGAGCTCAACGGGCTGCAGGACACCGTCGCGATCCACGAGATCGCGCTCGGCGATCGCCACGGAACGGTGACCATGGAGATCGCAGAGCGCGGCGGAGGCAACGCCGCTGTCAGCACCGGCGCAGGCGGCACGGCCGTGCCGCTGCGCCGGCTCGACGAGCTCGCCTTCCCGGCGCCGGTGAGCGCGATGAAGCTCGACGTCGAGGGCTTCGAGCTCAGCGTCCTGCGCGGCGCCCGCGAGCTGATCGCGCGCGACAAGCCCGTGATCTTCGGCGAGTTCAGCCCGGAGTGGCTGGCCGCGCGCGGCGAGGATCTCTCGAGCTGCCTCGCGGAGCTCGGCGCGCTCGGATACGGCGCGACCATGCTCGCGCCGCGCCGGTCGCGACCGTGGCGGACCAATGACGCCTACGAGCTGCTGCCCGTGCCCGACGATCTGAGCACCGCCGGCGATCTGCTCCTCCGCGTTCCCGCGCCGCAGCGCGCCGGTGCCGCCTCGCCGCGTCTGCCGTCGTGAGGGTCGCCTGGGTGGGCCCCACCCCCACCGACGACGGGGGCGTGACCTTCGTCGGCACGCAGCTGCTGCGCGAGATGGTCGCGGCGGGGGCGGAGGTGGACTGCTTCGTCACCTCGCCGCGGGAACTCGTAGCGCCGTCGCTGGTCGAGGGCGACGGGCTGAGCATCGTCGCCGCCCCGATCGCATGGGAGTGGGACCGCTGGTACAGCCGCACGCCGATGGGCGCGTCGCTGTCGGGCCGGCTGGCGCGCGTGCGCGGCCAGGCGCATCTCGCCGAGCTCATCGCGGAGCGCCACCGCGCGCGTCGCTACGACGTGCTCTACCAGTTCTCCCAGAGCGAGTTCACGCCGCTGCGCCGCCGCCGTGCGGTCCTGCCGCCGATCGTCGTGCACCCCGAGACCCACGCCGCGGGCGAGCTGAGGTGGCACCGCCGCGAGGCGGCGCTCTCCCGCCGGTGCGAGACGCGCCGGGCACGCACCGTCGCGCGCGCCACGCTCGTGGCGCGCACGCAGTGGCAGAAGCGCGAGCTGCCGACCGCCGATCGGGTGCTCGGGGTCAGCGCGGTGTTCGCCGAGCACCTCATCGCCGACTACGCGATCCCGCGCGAGCGCGTCGGCGTCGTGCCCAACCCCATCGACCTCGAGCGATTTCACCTCTCGCCACGACACGACGCGCCGCCGCCCGAGGAGCTGACCGTGCTGTTCGTCTCGCGCATCTCGGCGCGCAAGGGCGTGGATCTCGTTGTCGCCCTGTCGCACCGCCTGCACGACCTCGCCGGCCGGGCGCGGATCCAGGTCGTCGGCGGACCGACCACGTGGTCGGATTACCGCCCGCTGCTTGCCGACCTCGATCCCCAGGTCGCGAGCTTCGTCGGAACGGTCGAGCCCCAGCGGATCGCCGAGCTGTACCGCAGCGCCGATCTTCTGCTGCAGCCCAGCCGCTACGAGCCGTTCGGGTTGACCGTCGGCGAGGCCCTGGCCAGCGGCGTGCCGGTGGTCGCGACCGACGAGGTCGGGGCCGTAGACGGCGTCGATCCGGCGGTCTGTGCGGTGATCGCGCCGGGCGACCTCGATGCACTGGAGGCGTCGGTGCGTGCGATGCTCGCGCGGATGCGCTCGCCCGAGCGCACCGCGATCCGGCGTCTCGCGCGGGCAGAGGCACAACGGCTGATGGCGCCCGATCTCATCGCCGCGCGGCTGCTCGACGAGCTCGCCGTGGTCACGCGCAGCCCGCCCACCCGAGCGAACGCCGGGGCGAGGTCGCGCGGAGACGAAGGGGCAGCGGTCGGTTAGGGTTTGGCGCATGCTTTCGCGCACCCGCACGGGACGGGTGGCCTTCGCTGCGAACGGCATCAGCGCCGCGGTCGTGCGCCGGCTGCGCGTGCGAGCGGCGCCGCTGGCCTGGGAGGTCGCTCCTGGCGTCATGGCCGAGCGCGCGCACCGCCACCAGCGACGCCTGCACGCCGACTCCGGACACCTCGCCGCGGCCGGGCGGTTCGTCGACATCTTCGGCGCGCGCGTGCGCCGCGGACCTTTCGCCGGGATGACGTACGAGCCCGAGGGGATGCTGTCGCTGCAAAAGCTCCTCGGCATCTACGAGCACGAGCTGCACGACTGGATCGAGACCATCCTGGCGCGGCGTCCGCGGACGTTCGTCGACGTCGGCGCGGCGGACGGCTACTACGCCGTCGGCGTGGCGCGCCACGGCATCACCGTCGAGGCGTTCGAGTCGGGGCGCAGCGCCCGGCGGCGGATCGCCGAGCTCGCGCAGGCCAACGGCGTCCGCGTCAACCTGCACACGACCGCGACGGCCGCCCGGGTCCGCGCCCTGCCCCTCGACGAGGCGTTCGTGCTGAGCGACTGCGAGGGCGCTGAGGACGACATCTTCGACCAGGCGACGGTCGCCGCGATGCGGACGGCCACCGTCGTCATCGAGGTCCACGAGACGATGCGCCCGGGAACGGAGAGCCGGCTGCGCGAGCGCTTCGCCGCCACGCATCGCTGTGAGCGGCGCGCCCCGGTGCAGCGCGATCTGCGCGACTATCCAGAGCTCGAGCAGCTCGAGGCGCGCGACCGCGTGCACGCCGACAGCGAGCTGCGGATCGGCGAGACGCCATGGCTGCTCATGACCCCGACGGTCGGCATGCGCGATCCGGATCCCCGCAGCGCCGCCTGACGTGGCCGGCCCGGTGCGCCAGGTCTCGCGCGAGGTCCGATCGGCGATGCGCGACGCGGTCCTGCGGGGGCTCGGAGCGATCTCGCGCCGACTCGACTCGCCCGAGATCATGAGCGTCGTCGACGGGGGGATGCGACAGGCGCACCGCGATGCGATCGCCGCCCGCGCGATCGTAGCCGCCGTGCTCGGCCCGCGGTCGGCCTACGTCGACGTCGGCGCCAACCGCGGTCAGTGGCTGACGGATGCGTGTCGCTGCGCCCCCGGCGCCACGCATCTCGCGTTCGAGCCGATACCCGAGCTGTGCGCGCAGATCGCCGCGCGGTTTCCGGCGGTCGACGTTCGCGCCGCCGCGCTCGCTGCGGCGCCCGGCGAGGCGAAGTTCTGCCAGTACCTCAACCTCGACGGATGGAGCGGCCTGCGCCCGCGCAGCGAGGTCCCCGACGAGTGCCGCTGGATCGATGTGCGCGTGGCGCGCCTGGACGACGAGCTCGGCGAGCGCGTCCCCGCGCTCGTCAAGATCGACGTCGAGGGCGCCGAGGTCGACGTGCTGCTCGGTGCGCAGAGCACGCTCGCCGAGCATCGCCCGGTGCTCGTCTTCGAGCACCAGATGAGCGCGACCGCACACTACGACCGCACGTCTGAGCAGCTCTGGGAGCTGCTCGACGCGCTCGACTACCGGATCTTCGACCTCCAGGGCGGTGGGCCGTACAGCCGTGACGAGTTCGGGCGGTGCGGCGCCGCCGGCGCCCTCGTCAACTGGCTGTCGGTGCCCACCTGAGCGCTAGGCTCCGGACGGGTCGTGGTCAGTGCGCCGCGACGTCCCCGCCGCCGCAGTAGACGTCCGTGTTCAGGCAGTCGCGGACGAGCGCCTCGAGCTTGGCCTGATCCCAGCCGTTCATGAAGTCGGCGTGCGCGGTCGAGATCCCGCCGGACGACAGGCGCAGGGTCGGGCCGCCAAGGGTGGGGTAGCGCAGAATCATGCGCAGCTTGGGCATGAGCCGCGGATGGGTTGGCGGGCAGGTGGCCAGCAGCGAGCTCGACTCACGACGCGAGTAGGCCATGTGCGACTTGTGGTTGGCCGAGTCGAGGTTCATGCCGTCCCAGCAGTCGGGGAAGCGCATGTGCAACTCCATGACTTTCGTATTGCACAACGGCGCGGTGTGGGCGTTGCCGGGGGTCCGTTCGCCTGCCGGGCAGTGGTAGAACCACACGCGCTCTCCGTCGACCTCCTGCGGTCCCCCGCTCGAGGAGCCGGCGATCATCCGCAGGTTCTCGGGGAACGCCTCGATCGCCTTGATGTAGCGGACGCCGGTGTTGTAGTAGGCGCCCATCGTCTTGGCCACCACGGGATTGCCGTTGACGTACAGCGTGGGCGCCCAGTACGCGGAATGATCGGCCGACGGAGCCGCCGAGCTGTGGCGGACGCAGTTCGTGTTGGTCGTCCGGATCGACTCGTTGGTCGAGAAGGCGTTCGTCCTGCGAGCGCCGAAGAAGTCGTGGGGATGCGACGCCCCCGGCCCGTGCGGGAAGACGATCGGATCGTCGGACAGGCGATGGCTGAAGGTGCAGACAGCCTCGAACGTTCCGATGTCCGTACCGATGGGCCCGGGAACGGAGCCGTTGGCGGGAAGCGCGATTGCGCCCGCGATCGCGAGCACGGTCAGAGCTGCCGAGATGATCTTCAGCATGGGTTCTCCTGGATCTCGGCGAACGCCGAATGGGTGAGCGAGGCTCGCGTTGCCCCTCGGTTATGGCCAACGCGGTGGCCGACCGCCACTCCTGCGGACGGATGTCGGACAGTCCGGGAGGCGGCTAGCGCGAAACGGCCAGAATCGCCGTATAGACGTCCAGCAGACGCTGTCGCTGGCGATCTGGTGAGAACTCGGCGGTCAGCCGCTCGCTGCCGGCGCGCCCGCACGTCACGGCCTGCGTGACCGCTGCCGCGAGCGGCCGCGTGCCGTCCCACACGACCCCGGCGCGGTGGCGCTGCACCGCGCTCGCCCAGCCGCTGGCGCGGGAGACCACGACCGGCACCCCGCGCGCCGCCGCCTGTAGGACGGCCACGGGCGCCGAGTCGAAGAGCGCGGGCGCCACGACGACGTCGCACGCGGCGTACAGCACATCCACTTCGACGAACCCCAGCCCGGGTCGCCCGCGGCAGCGCAGCTTCTCCGAGCCGGGACCCGCGAGCAGCAGCTCGATGCCGGCGTCGCCGTCGAGCTGCGCGAGGTGGACGTAGCCCTTGCGTGGATCGCTGCCGCCGACGTAGCCCGCGACGATCGCCGCCGCGCCCACGCCCAGCCGCGCCCGCGCCGCCTCGCGTTCGGGCGCGCCGAACGGACGCCACGGCGGGCCTGGCGGCGGCAGGATCCACCCGCCGACCGGCTCGCCGTAGTGCCGGGTGTACTCGTCGCGCAGGAACTCCGAGACGAACGAGATCGGCCGCCGACCGGCGTGGCGCCGGTAGAGCCGGTCGTCGAGATTGCGGCTGAGCTGCCCCTGCGCCGTCCGCAGGAGGCCCTCGGCGCCGGTTTGTGCCTCGCGCACGCCGCGCGCATGGGCCGGTTGCTCCATGAAGTGGCTCGTCAGCAGGTCGCCGCGATCGGCCAGCAGCGGCGAATGGACGTGAACGATGTCGGCATCCACGGCGCGCAGGGCGCGGCGGGCCCGCGCGCACCACAGCAGATGCTCGGGCAGCGCGGGCAGGCCACGCGGCTTCAGGGCGGCCACCACGCGGGCGCGCTGCATCAACCACGGGGGCACGTTGTCGCCGACGACCGTCACGGCCCAGCCCGCGTCGAGCACCCAGCGGGCGTGGTGCTCGGTGACGAGCCCCATCCCGCTCGGGCCGGTGAAGTTGTCGTGCACGAGCGCGACGTGCGGTCGCCGTGTCACCGGGGCCGCAGATCCTCGAGCACGTCCTGCATCCGCTCGGTCATGCGCTGGGCGGTGAAGTGCGCTAGCAGGCGCTCGCGCCCGGCGGTCGCGATCCGTCGCCGCCGCTCGTCGTCCTCGAGCAGGCTGCCGACGCCGGCGGCGATCAGTCCCGCGTCCGGCTGCGCGACGAGCACGCCCGAGACCCCGTCCTCGACGATGTCCCGCGCCCCGCCGTCGCCGACGGCGACGACCGCGACCTCCTCGTGCCATGCCCTCCAGCACGACCATGCCGAACGGCTCGCGCCGGGACGCGTTGACGAGCACGTCCATCGCGGCGATGAACGGCGCCGGTCAGCGACCTGGCCGGTCATCGTCACGCGATCGCCCAGGCCGAGCTCGCCGACGAGTCGGGCGCAGTCGGTCGCCGTACTCCGGCGAGAGCCCGTACGCGTCGCCGCCGACGACGAGCGCCGTGCACGTCGTGGCCGGCGTCGCGCAGCGCGGCCGAGCGCGTCGAGGAAGCGGTGCTGGCCCTTCCACGGCTGCAGGCGCCCGACGATCCCGACGACGAATCCGCCCTCGGCGCGATCCCCAGCTCTCGGCGCGGGACGGGCGCTGCGCGGTCGGGTTCGACCCCGGGGTGCACGACGAAGGTCGGCCGGCGCGGAGCCTGGCGCGCCTGCGCCCGCGCCGCCGCCGACGACGAGCAGCCGACCGCGCGGGCGGGCAGCGCGGTGGCCAAGCGGTCCATCCAGTGGCCGTCCGGGACGCCGTGCTGCCACCACACGACGCGGTGGCCGCAGCCGGCCAGCGCGGCGGCGGAGGCGCCGTAGAGCTGCGCCTTGGCCACCCAGTTGAGTACGAGCTCGGGGCGCGTCGTCGCGCAGGACGCCCGCCAGCGCGCGCGTCGCCGCACCCGTGCGGCGGACGTCGCGCAGGCGCCCGATCGGCACCGCGACGGTGCGGATGCCGGGCAGGGCCGCGACGTCGTCGCTGAAACGGGCCCGGCTCGAGGAACACGACGGTGAGCTCGAAGCGGCCGGTGTCGATGTGCGAGAGCAGGCGCCAGAGCATGATCTCGGCTCCGCCGAGGCGTTCACGTCCAGGGAACCGTGATGGCGAGCCTCATCGCGCGGCGCGCGCGGCCTCGAGTTCGCGCAGCAGCCGCTCCACGAGCACCGGCCAGTCGAAGCGCTCGTCGTAGAGGCGCCGGCCGGCGATGGCGAGCGCGCGGCGCGCGCCGGCGTCGTCGGCGAGCGCGCCGACGGCCGCCACGAACGCCGCGCGATCGCCCACCGCCACGAGCCGCAGCGCCTCGCTCGCGCTGCGCAGCAGGTCGTCGGTCAGGTGGCCGTCCGTGCCGACGACGGCGACCTCGTGTTGCAGCGCGGCCATCACCGTCGTCCGCCGCGTCGACACGCCGTCCTCGAACGGCGCGAGGAACAGGTCGGCGCCCGCCAGCAGAACGGCGGCCTCCGTGTCGGACAGGAAGCCGGGCACGACGAGCGTCACCCCGGGTGCGACCTCCTCGCGCCGCACGCGGCCCGTTCCGAGCGCGAGCAGCGCCACGGCACGGCCGGGTCGCGCGACCGCAGCCGCCGCCTCGACGATGTGCTCGGTCAGCCGACCGGCGTGGTCGAGGCCGAACGTGCACAGCACGAGGTCGTGCTCGAGCGCGCCGAGCCGGGTGCGGCCATCCGCGCGGTGTGCGCGGCGGTCGGGTAGGTTCGAGGCGACCGGCAGGTGATGGACCGGCGCGGGCGGCCAGGCCCGGCGCAGGTCGTCGCTCCAGCGCTCGATCGTGCAGAACACGACGTCGGACGCGGCCTGCAGCGCCCGCAGCTGCAGCCGTTGCCAGATGTGCATGAGCCGCCAGCGCCAGTTCTTGGCGTCCACGAACGTCTCGTGGACCATGAGCCCTACGATCGGCCGCGACCTGCGGCAGCGCAGGCGCAGCATCGCGAGCGCCAGCCCCGGCGCGAAGCCGCGGCGCCCGTGCGAGAAGGGGTTGTACTGCAGCACGAGGATCTCCGCCCGGCGCAGATCCAACGCGTCCGCGGCGTCATGCGGCGTCGCGGCGGGCGCGATGCGCACCGTCCACGGGCTGGGCCGGCGCGAGAACAGCAGCACGGGGCCGTCGCGTTGCGCTCGCAGCCGGCCGACGAGCGCCTCGGTGTAGTCGCGGATCCCGTCGGCCTGCGCCTGGCGGTGCGCCGCCACCACCGCCAGCACCGCCGTCACGCAGGCGCCGGCGGGGTGGGGGCGACACGCCGCGACTCGCGCGTCAGCAGCCAGTACGACAGGACGCCGGCGCTGAACCACATGTACGGCGCGTTCGGCGTGGAGGTCGTGTTGACCCCGACGATCCAGTTGGCGACGAAGGCGAACAGGGGCGCGGCCAGCCCGGCCAGCAGCAGCTGGTGCGCGCGCTCGCGCAGGCGGCGCAGGCGCTTGACGACGATGGTCAGCAGATGGAAGTAGAAGCCCAGGAACACGAGCAGGCCGGGTATGCCGACCTCGGCGATCAAGAAGAGGAACTGGCTCTCGGCGCTGGGCGTGTTGTTCGTCGACCCCCCGATCGTCCCCGCGGCGGGGCCGACCGAGCCGATGCCCGCGCCGACCGGGAACTTGACGAGATAGTCGGGAATGTCGCTCACCGTGCTCGCTCGGGCGTCGATCGTGGTCTGCACGACCTGGCCGGGCGCGATGCTGCGGTAGCGATACAGCGCATCCTCGTCGGCGCCCTTCACGATCGACAGCGACACGAAGACGAGGATCCCGGCCGCACCGACGGAAAGGATCGCCCGTGACGTCTGGCGGGATACCGCCATGAGCGCGAGGAACGTCAGCGCCGCCAGCAACGCGGTGATCATGATGCCTCGCGATTGGCTCGTGATGACGCCGACGAGGGCCAGGACCATCATCGCGGCGATGGCCCACGGCGCGAACGAGCCACGACGTCGCGTGAGCAGCAGGGCGAGGCCCGCGGGCAGCGCAATCGCGCCCAGCACGCCTGCGAAGCCCATGTCCGAACCGAGCCCGGGCGGGCGGACGCGAGCCTCGCCGTCGGCGCCTACCGAGGTTCGCGGCGCGCCGCCGTTGTCGCCTGTGATCAGGGCCGCGTAGCCCGGCCCCCATCCCGACAGCTCCTCGGGGCTGAGACCCGACTGCAGGAGACCGACGCCTCCGTTGATCGCCGCGACCGCCAGCAGCAGCAGGAGAAAGCAGCGTAGCCGCCTGATGGTCGTCATCACCGCATAGCCGATGAAGAACAGCGGGACGAACTCGAGATCCTGGCGCAGCGACGAAAACGAGTGCAGCCAACTGCCGTTGGCGGGGTTGAGCAGCTGCACGAGCACAACGGCGGTCCAGGCGACGACCCACCCCGTCAGCGGCGGCATGCGCACCGGGCGACGCTCGAGGATCGCGCGCGCCAGCATCCCGAGCGCGATCGCGTAGAGCAGAACATCGCGCCCCAGAGCCATGGCCTCGACGTCGACCTTGAGCTTGAGGTAGCCGTCGACCAGGGCGAGATAGAGGACCAAGACGGCCAGCGACTGCTCGACACGCCGGTTGACGAACAGCCAAACCGGTAGGACAAGAAAGAGCACGGCTCCGATGGGAGCCGCGCTCGACACGTCGGCGGCCTTCGTGCTGACGAACAGCGCCAGGCACAGCGCCGCCGCCCCCGCACACGCCGTCCGCAACCACCCCGGCCAGCGGGCGGGCGTCGCGCTGTGCAGCATGGCGGTGGTCATTGCTCGTTGTAGCCGTAGTCCGTCGCGTCGAGCGCGTCGTTGGCGACGACGCCGAGGATGTTCGCGCCGCGCACGCGGTCAAGCAGGTCGTTGAGCTGCTCCACGGCGCTGATCGGCGTGGTCCTGAGGCGGCTCACGAGCAGCACGCCGTCGACCGTGCCCATCAGCGCGACGGCGTCGCTGACCGCCAGCAGCGGCGGCGAGTCGATGATCACCACGTCGTGCGACGCGCGCAGCAGGCTGATGACCCGCAGCAGCTGCGATCCCGCCAGCAGCGCGGCGGGATCACCTCCCAGCCGGCCGCTGCTCAGCAGGGTGAGGCCGAAGCGCGGCGAGCGTCCGCCGACATTCGGGCGCGCCCCGTTCTGGCGTTGGCGCAGGACACGCATCACCTCGCCGATCTCGCGCTGATCGGACAGGACGTCGGCCAGACCCGGTTCGTTGCTGAGGCCGAACTCCGCGGCGAGACTCGGACGGCGCAGATCCGCGTCGACGAGGGCGACGCTCACGCCTGCCTCGAGATAGGTCAGCGCGAGGTTACGCGCCACCGTGGACTTCCCCTCGCCGATTACGGCGCTCGTGACGAGGATGGTGCTCAGGTCGTGGGTTTCCTCGTCGACGGGGTCTGTGGCATGAAGCTGTAGCGCGGTGCGAAGGGTGCGAAATGGCTCGACGAAGGTTGGCGTGAGCCTGAGCGCGTCGGCCGACCTCTCCTCGGGGTCCGTGGCATGCGGAATGGCGACCAGGACCGGGCGTCCGTAGTGCTCGTCAATGTCCTCGACTCGATTGACCCGTCGATCCAGCAGCTCGAGTCCGTACGCGAGGAGCATCGCGATGATGCCGCTCAACACGAGCGCGAAGAGGGCGTTGCGACCCGGCTTCGGGCCGGTTGGTGTGGTCGGGACGGCCGCGGGCTCGAGCTGTCGGGCGGTGGGCTCCGAGGTGTTCTCCTCGACCCGTAGCTGCTGGACGTTCTGACTGAGCTGCTTGCGGGCCTGTCGCGTCTCGGGTACCTGCGGCACCGACGCGAGCCGCCGCTCGGCCTCCTCGCGCGCCGCCTTCGCGCGGGCGCGGGCGGTGCGATCGGTCAGGGTCGCGTATGCGCGGGCGAAGGCATTCGCCAGAACGGTGATCTGCCGCCGGTCCTGTCCGTCGATCGTGATGGTGAGAAAGTCGGTGCCCTCCGACGGCGCCACCGAGAGGCGATCGAGCAGCGTGCGAGGATCGCCCTGGAACTTGATGTCGCGCGCCACCTCCCGCGCCACCGCGTTCGTCCGCAGAAGGACGGCCCGATTGCGCGCGTCGCGGTCGGGATCCTGCGGACCGGGGTCGGTCACCGAATTGCCGCGCTCGAGGAAGAGCGTGGTCGTGGCGGCGTACTGCTTGGGCTTGCTGACGTAGTAGAGATACGTGCCGACCGTCGCCAGGCCCGTGATCAGCAGAACGAGCCACCACCGCGACCGCAACGGGCGCAGGTAGTCGCCGAGGTTCAGCGAGTCAGATGTGTGATCTGGCATCGAGTAGGAGTTGGCTGGAACCGTTGTTCACGTCGTCTGCTACCGCGGCACGTTGTCTTCACGCCGATCCGAGGCCGCGCCGGAACCCCCAGTTCCAGCGGTTTAGGATAGTCGCGATGACCTCGGCTGACGGACGTAGTCGCACGATCTGCGTCACGCCCGTGCGCAACGAGGCGTGGATTCTCGATCGCTTCCTCCGCGCCGCCCAGTTGTGGGCCGACGAAATCGTGCTCGCCGATCAGGCCTCCACCGATGGCAGCCGGCAAATCGCAGGCCGCTACGCCAACGTCACGGTCGTCGAGAACAGCGCTCCCGGCTACGACGAGCACGCCCGCCAGCGGCTGCTGCTCGAGGCCGCTCGGCGATTCCCCGGCCCGCGGCTGATCGTTGCGCTCGACGCCGACGAGGCGCTCAGCTCGACATGGCACGACTCGCCGGAATGGGAGGCCGCACGGGTCGCCCCGCCCGGCACGGCGTTCGCCTTCGACTGGGTGAACGTGCTGCGCGGCGCGGCCACGGCGTGGATACCGCCCGACAAGGTGGTCTTCGCGTTCGTAGACGACGGCAGCGAGCACCGCGGTGAGCGCATCCACAGCGCCCGGGTGCCGATTCTCGATCCTGCGAGCGTCGTGATGCTCGACGAACCCAAGGTGCTGCATTTCCAGTACGTGCACTGGCAGCGAATGAAGAGCAAGCAGCGCTGGTATCAGTGCTGGGAGCGTCTGGAGTATCCGTCCAAGCGCCCGATCCAGCTCTACCGGCAGTACCACCACATGGATGCGTTCCCGCCCGAGCAGGTAAGCCCACTCAACGAGCGCTGGATCGCCGGCTATCGCAGGCGCGGGATCGACCTCCTGGCCGCGCCCGACGACGCGGTGTACTGGTGGGATGAGGCGGTCTTCGACTGGATCGTCGAACACGGACCGCGGACGTTCGCGAAGCTGGCCGTGTGGGACGTGGAGTGGGCGGAGGTCGGACGCCGCCTCGGGCGCGACGTTGCCGCGGCGCGCGTGCGAGACCCACGCGGCCCGTTCGCCAGGACGGTGCATGGCTGGCTCGGGCGGACCCAGCGACACGCTCACTCGCCGGTCACTCGCTGGGCGCAGCGGATGCTGATCCCGTTCGGCTGGTGAGCCCGCGGCGTCGTCGCTCACGTTGCGCGACATCGCCGACGAACGCGCTCACTTGGCGCTGCTGACGTTCGGCGTCGAACAGGCCGCGGCCGTCGGCGTCCCGGGGCCGGCGGGCGACGATCGCGTCACGATCGAGCCCGGCCATGAGCTCGGTCAGCGCGCGCACGTAGAGCTCGTCCCACGGCGCATCGCCCGGCAGCCGCCACACTCCGTCCGGACCGAGGTCGTAGCCGAGCGGAATCTGGCCGGTGGCGAATGGCAGTCCGGCAGCCCGGTACTCGCTCACCTTGGTCGAGTAGCGGAAGGCGCCGACGCGATCGACGCTCTGCGGCAGGCTCGCCACGTCCATCGCCGCCAGGTGGGCGCCCACTGCCTCGGGCGCGACCGGCCCCGGTAGGTGGATCGTCAGGCCCAGTTGGTCCCCCGCAAGTGCCCGCAGGCGATCGAGGCCGTCGCCGCCTCCCACCACGAGGACATGGACCTCGTCGCGCGCTATATCCAGCCGCGCACGGATGAGCTCCTGCCCGTAGCAGTAACCATGGCGCGCAGTCCAGTTCAACGAGCCGACCAGACCGAACACGATCGCGTCCGTGGGGATGCCCAGGCGTCCGCGGACTTCGCCGCCGACCCCGTCGGCTCCTGGAGGCGCTCCCCAGTTTGCCGCCGTCATCGCCCGCGGCGCCCCAAACGTGAGCGCTCGACCGACGAGGTACGGCGTCCATCCGACGAAGCCGGCGCTGAGACGGCAGAGCAGGCGTTCATACGCGCCGCCCGCGATGCCGAGCGGCAGGCTCCGCGCCCGCAGGAACGGGCCGACCGCATCGCCGCTGGAGACGATGTACGCGCGCCCGCCGAGGAGCCGGCCCGCCAGTAGCACGAGGCCTCCGCCGAAGCCGGTGCCCTCCATGACGACGATGTCGGGGTCCAGGCGGCGGACGGCACGCCACATCCGCATCGCGGAGGTTGCCCTACGCGTGCGCTCGAAGCGCAGGAGGACCGGCTGGAGTGGTTCGAGCAGCCTCAGGATCCGTCGCTCGTCGAGGCTGCCGTTCCCCTGGGTGGCGAAACACGCTACGACCGGCGTGTCTGTATCGCGCCGTCCGCGCCCGTCCGCTCCTACTGCGTGTTCGCCTGTTGGCAGGATCGGAGCACCTCGATCATTCGAGACCGGAAGACCTCCGGCGAGAAGTCACGCGCCATGCCCGCGATGATCTCAGGTGACGTGGAAAGTTGATCGCAGCGATGGATCGCGTCGAGCACACCCTCGGTCGTGTGGCGCCTGAAGAACGTCGCCGTGACGCCTTCGCGCTGTGATTCGAGCGCGCCGCCCGCACCGAACGCCACGACCGGCTTGCCGGCCGCGTTGGCCTCGACCGGGGTCATGCCGAAGTCCTCCTTGCCCGGCAGGCAGAACGAGCGACAGCCCTCCATCAGCTCGGTGACGTCCGCGTCGGGGAGATCCCCATGGAAATCGACCGTTGGCCCGGCGCGGCGCCTGAGGTCGGCCAGCGCGGGACCGATTCCCACCACGTCGAGGCCGATGCCGGCGTGGGTCGCGGCGTCGACGATCGCATCGACGCGCTTGTACGCCAGCAGCCGCGACACGACGAGCAGGCGCTCACCGCGTGGCCGTGGGCGGAAGCGGTCGACGTTGACGGGCGGATAGACGACGGGCGCCACGACGCCGTACTGGCGCTCGATGCGCGCGCGGACCTCATGGCTGTTGGCGACGTACAGGTCGGCTCGTCCCGCGGCGCGGCGATCCCAGCCGCGCATGAGCCCTCGGATCGGCATGACGGTCGACATGCGGCGCTTGCCGAGGTGCTCACCGGCGTACAGCCAGCGCGCCGGGGTGTGGCAGTAGACGACGTGGATGGCGTCCGGCCGCGACCGCACGCTGTGCGCCCACCCGCTGGAGCTTGAGATCACGACGTCGTGCTGGAGGGTCCCGAGCATCCGAAACGCAAGCGGATACAGCGCGAACAGCCCGCGGAAGCTGCGATCCACCGAAAGCTTGTCGAGCTGCGTAGTCCGGATGTCATGGCGCTTGAACTCCGGGAACGTGGAGTCGGGTCGGTACAGCGACGTGTAGATCGGGGCTCCGGGCCACATGGACGCCATCTCGAGCACGACGCGCTCGGCGCCACCGCGCTGGTTGAGGTAGTCGTGGGCGAGCGCTACCGAACCGAGACAGTCGTGGGCGAGCGCTACCGAACCGAGACCGTCGTGGCTCGGCGGTGGTGAAACGATGCGCAGACGCGGTGAGCTACTGCCGCGCAGCATGTCGAAACCCGCCGCCCCGGGGCGCTCATACAACCGAGGTGGACTGTGTTCAGCCAATGCACCATCCTACGGATTGTTAGGGAGTAGTGTCGATTATTGGCGCATACCCGTGCAGAGCCCGGCGCTACTCGACGCTCGTGACGCGACCACGATGACCCGTCGGGTTTGATCGTATGAATACGATCTCGCCGGCTGGGATAGCATTGGTGGTTATGTCATCCGCTCGCGAATGTAGGCTCAAGAGTCGCAAATTGCAGGAAGCCGTCACGATGACATCGGTGCGCGTGCTTGCAGCGCTCGTGATCGTGAGCGTTCTCATGGCAAGCCCGAGCGCCGCGGCCGGCGCCTCAGCGCTGTCTGACACACAGAGCGCCAGCGCCGCGCAGTACGCGCCGCCGCCGGGTCCAGACATCCCGTTCACGGGGTACGGCGTCTTCCCGACCCTGTTGCTCGGCGTCGGCACGCTCGTGGCCGGCCTCGTGCTGCGTCGAACATTCCTCAGGCGCTCCGCGGACTAGCGGCCGGGTCACTGCGGACACGGCCCGCGCGGTCATCGAGCGGGGAGAGCAGCCCGCACCGCGCGCCGCTTCCACACCCGCGCATCGTCGGAGTCCATCAACTCCAGCGCGCGAATCGGGAGTACCTCGAGCGGATTCAGGCGCCGGGCGACCCGCAGCCGCGGGCGCGGATCTCGGCCTGCCGCCGCGCGGCCCAGCGCGAAGCCGTAGTGCATCTCCCAGTTGGCGGGATCGCGCCTGAGCGCGTCGCCGAACGCGTCCAGCGCCGCCTGTCCGCGACCGCGGCGCAGCTCGCAGTAGCCCACGACGACGTAGGGCTCCGGGCGCGCCCCGAGCCACGCCGAGGCGGTGCGCGCACGATCGCTCGCTCGCAGACAGTCGCCGGTGGCGAACGCGCGCTGGCTCTCGCGCAGCGGACGCTCGGAAGCGGCCACGCGAAGCGGCACGACGATCAGGGCGAGGCAGCCCACCGCGACGAGGAGCCGGCCCGTCCGTGAGATCGCCATCGACGGCAGCCGCGTGACGCGCGGCTCCGCCCCGCGCGCCGCCAGCGCCGCACCGCCGAGGGCGAAGAACCAGAAGCTGACCGCCGGCATCTCCCAGTCCCATTCCACCCCGGCGTGCACAAGCCACATCAACCCGGTCGCGAAGAGCACGCCCCCAACCGCCCGGTCCGGACCGCGAGCCAGCGCCAGAAAGCCCCCGAGAATCGCCATCAGCGCCGTCACGAGGAGCAGCAGACCGACGATCCCCAGCTCGCCGATGACTTCCGCGTAGAGCGAGTGCGCGTCCTGGAGCTCGGCCACCGCTTGACGGCGAAGCTCCCATTTCAACGCGTATGTCCCGGCCCCCGTGCCCTCCAGGGGTCGGCTTCTGAAGTCGGCCGTCGCGATGCGCAACTGCTCGAGTCGGCCGTTGTCGCCTGATCTGGTCAGGCGCGGCCGCAGATCCCCGATGACGTCAACGGGGCTGCCGTCGATGAACCGCTCGTACTCCTGGCCGATCTTCGACGGCAGCGAGAGGGCCAGTCCGAGCGCCGCTACGCCCAGTACGGCGGTAGCCGTCGCGCTCCAGCGGACGCCCGGCCGCATGGCGGCGACCCGACTCATGATCGCGGCCAGATGCTCGTCCAGCCTCAGCAATACGACGCGTCCGGCCGCGGCCGCCAGCACGCACGCCATGACGATCAGTGCGACGTCCTCGCCCTGCGCCGCGGCAGTCGCGCCGGCCGCGTTCTCGGTCGCCAGCTGATCGGCGCCATAACCGGCCCGCATCGCGACCCACACGGTCGGCACGGCGACGAGCAGACCGCTGAGTAGGGCGCGCGGGCGGCCGACGACCACGAACGCGAGAAGCCCGATGATCGCGACGGCGAGCGCGCCGCGCGAGAACGTCAGCAGCAGGGTCACCGCGAGCACCGGCAGGGCGGCGGCCCCCAGCGCACGGCTTTCCGCCGGCTCACGCTCGTCGCAGGTCAGCGCGAAGCACAGCACGAACCCGAGCGCCGCCATCAGGCCGAGCGCGTTCCAGTACGTCAGCGGGAACGCGAAGCGCATCGCGGCGCTCGGCTCGATCGGAAAGGCCCCCGGAAGCAGGCGCGTGACGAGTGCGCAGCAGCACACCACGGCGGCGCCGGCGGCGACCGAGCGAACCATCCTGCGCAAGCGCGGGTGGGAAGGCGCCAGCGTGCCGAGGAGCACGAAGCCGACGGCGTACAGCAGCGCGCGGTCGTACTCCACGAGCGCACGGGCTGGTGCATCTGACCAGGTGCTCGAGACGAGGGTCCAGCATGCGAACAGCCCGAGCGCGGTCGCCACGACGAGGTACGGCACGCTGAGGCCGGCGAACGGATGGTCGCTCAGGAGCGCGCGCAGCGCGAGAGCGAGCAGCAGGAACACGACCGCCAGCGCAGTGGTCCCGGGAAAGTAGCCTCCCGCGTTGAAGCTGAAGGCGAGGAGCAGGCCGCCAGGCAGGATGGTCAGCAGCGCGTCGCCCGCCTGCGCCGCGCGCCGGCGCACGGCGGAGGTCCGCTTGCGGGCGGCCGTGGGTGTCTTGCGTGCGCGGTCGTCCGCGTCCGCGCCGAGCCGGCGCACGCCGGTGCAGTGCAGCTCGATCTGCTCGCCGTCCGGTAGCTCGACCGCCAGCCGCGCCCGTGACACGTCGTCCAGATTCACGGCGAATCCCGTCGCTCCCTCGGCCGGTCCCGCGATGGGCGACACGCGCACGTCGTCCCGGCCCGGAGCGCTGATGAGCAGGCAAACGGCGTCTGGGAGCTCGCGGCCGCCCCCGAGGACGCGTACAAGCTGTCGGTCGTCGGCGATCACGACGATCTCGCAGCGCAGCTTGCGTGTGGGAGCACTCACGGACTGCGCATCCTGGCGCGATGGGCCGTGCTAGTCCCGCGGATACGCGGATGAGTGGTCCCTCGAAATGAAGAGGAGGAGATACTCGACCCCGACTGATCTGACAATAGTCGCCCGGCCTTCACACAGAGCGTCGGACACTCTTCGGCGCGATCGACGCATAGCCGCGACTATCTCAAGCGTGACATCGCAACGCATCGACACCCGCCGAACGCCATATCGGCAAGCCCGCCGAAGCGGTTGCGATCGCCTGGCGCGCCCTGCGGCGCCGGCAGCGCGCTGGACGTGCCTTGAGGAGCGCGGAGCGACGCACGGTCGTCGCCCTCGCCCCCCGCCCGAACGTTGCCGGGATCTGCCGGGCGATCGCCCGCATCGAAGGAGCTGCCCCGTCGGAACCTCTCATCTCGTCGGCTGGGGCGGCCGGAACGGCACGCGAAGGCCCGCGACGTTGCAATGAGCAACCTGGCCCAGCGCGCGGCCGGCCTCGCGCGAGCCTAGACAACGACTGCCCACGACGAACCATGGTCCTGCGGTACCCAATCCGCGCAGATCAGCCTTCCCGCGCGTCGCGCACAAGCCGCCGGACCGCCATCCCCCACCGACCACAGACCTCGACCCAGCGCGCCGAGCCACCTCGCCGACCGGGTTGACAGAAGACGCTCCGTAGGCACGATACGCACGCTTCTTGCGTAGCGCCGGCCTTCTGACCGCCCGATGTCGCATGCTCGATGCCGAACCTGGGCACTACGCCTGTTTAGCCTTCAGTTCCCGAGCGAATCGACCGATAGAGGCATTGTGATGATCGAACTGCTTCTCCTGATCCTGCTGGTCTGGTTCGCCTGTTGCGTCATGGTCGTCTCGCTGTGCGCGATGGCCTCCCGCGGCGATCGTCAGCAGGTCGTCGACTTCACGTCGACGACCCCGCAGTCAGGCACCGTGCGCCGCGCGGTGCGGTCTGACCGCCGCGCCTGAGCACGAGCAGCACCCAGACCCCACCGGCCGCTCGACCCACGAGGCGGCGCGGCTGTCGGGAGGCATCGCGGCCATTCACCCGATGCCGGCGGCCGTGAGCACCAACCCCTTGACCGGCGAGATGAGCTACGAACTCCTACACCCGCGTCCTGGGACTTGACTGCCGTGTCCACGGCCATATGGCCGTCCCCGTACGCCATGGGTCCATTTCCCGGGCGGAGCGCGCGTAGATCACCCGTCCGGGTCCGATGGACGGGGCATGAAACGGTTTCGCCCCAACGGTCCCCCTGGGCACAGGACTCCCCGTCGCCCCACGCGGAACGTATGTATCGGCCTTGGCCTCATCGCTGTCGGGCTCACGAGCGCAGGCGCGCCAATCGCCGGCGCCGCCGAGCCCGGTCCGAGGGTCGCCATCACGAGTCCCGCGCCGTCAGACACCGTGGCCGAGACCGTGCAGCTGACAGCCAGCGCCTCGGACCCGCAGGGGGTACTCCGGGTGAACTTCTTCGTAGACGGCGTGCAGGTCGCGGCGGACACAACCGCCCCGTACGCCGCAGTCTGGGACGCGTCTACCGCCCCGGTCGGGTCCCACCAGGTGAAGGTCGCCGCATTCGACGCGTCGCCGGAGAGGAACAAGACCGTGCTCACGCAGACTGTCACGGTCACCGAGGCTCCCGCGCAGCCTGACGGCATGAGTGATGCGACGGTCCTCTGGAGAGATGACACATTCTGCTCGCGCAAGACGCTGCACCCAGGCGTCGGCCTTTGCGCGGAGGAGGGCCCGTGGGACGTGACAGCGTGTGTCCCCGGGACGGCCGAGGAACCGGTCTGGTCGCTAAAGAACCTGGCAGGCGGCATCGGGCGGTTTGAGGTGCGACCCGGTGATCAAGGAGCAGACGGCGGCGGCGATCGCTGCGAGATCATCCAGCAAACCCGTTCGATAACGGGCATGACACCGCCTGCGGGCCGCGCCGCGACGCCCGGGGGTGAAATCCGCTTCTTTGCCTTCGATGCGATGTACGACGCAAGCCTGCAAGACCCGAGCAGTGCTCAGTATCAAACGGTGGCGCAGTGGCATCAAAGCACCAACGCCGCCGGGTGCCCCACTTCCTCGCCGTTGAAGATCGCAGTGGCGGGCCCCTCAGGCGCCAAGCGCCTGGAGGTCCAGGCACAGGAATGTTCCCGAGGCGCCACTTCGCCTCGCAGGATCCTGCTGAGCGAGCCGCTGGAGACCGACTCGTGGCACCGCTGGGTCTTCGAGATCAAGTGGTCGCCGCTCCCGTCAGTCGGCTACGTACGCATCTGGCACAACGGTGCGATCGTCCAGGTACCAGGCTGTGAGTCCGACGGTCGCTGCATGATAGCCACCCGTTACAGCGATGATGCGGGCAACGTCCCGTACTACCACTTCAAGCTCGGCAACTACCGTGACAAGACAATCCAGCAGGCGACGGCCGTGTCATACCGAAACGTCGTCATCGCGGCTGGGGACTGAAGCCAGTCAAGTGGCGGGCTTCGTCCGCGCTGCGCGCATCCGCCCCCCGCACCGCCCCTCCGACCCAAAAGGGCCACGGTGGCAAGACGTTCCGTCGGGCTCGAGCTTGACTTGACAGTCGGCCCTCTGATAGGCATCGCAGCACTTTCAACGTGCGGTCCCCCGACGGGGGACCTGCCATTTCGGTCGGCTCGGTTTCGAGTTCGCCCAGGGGGTCACACAGCATGCAACGGATGCAAGTAGGCGGGCTGGCGGCCGGTGTCGTCGCCCTCGGGCTTCTCGTCGGCTTCCAGAGCGGGGCCGTAGCGGCCACGTCGCCTCCGGACGGGTGTGCGGGCTTGGTCGCCACGCACTACTCGGCCGGGGATAACTCCGACCAGACCGTTTTCGGAACGGCGGGGAACGACGTCATCATCACCGGCAACGGAAATGACACCATCAACGGCTTGGGCGGCAACGACACGATCTGCAGCCGCGGTGGCAACGACAGCGTGAATGGCGGCCTCGGCGACGATTACATCTTCTCCGGTGACGGCGACGACTCAGTCGGTGGCAACGCTGGGAACGACGTCGTGTTCGGTGGTGACGGCGACGACGCCGTCAACGGCGGAGCCGGCAACGACGAGGTTCGTGGGCAGATCGGCGACGACACCCTGAATGGCGGCGACGGTGACGACGCCGTCATCGGTGGCGAAGGCAGCGACCTCCTGTCCGGCAACGCCGGCGTCGACGTCTGCGCCGGCGACTACAACAGCTCCCCGCCGCAACCACCGCTGGCCGGCACCGACCGCGCGACCCCCTCCTGCGAGGTAGTCGTCGAGGTTCCGTAGAGCCCTGAAGCAGTTCTCTACCTGAGACGACACGAAGGGCCGCGGCTTTGGTCGCGGCCCTCGTTCGTTAGTTCCCCGCGCGCGGCGCGGTCGGACGCTCAGCGAGGGAAAGGCCCGAGAGGGGATCTGTTACCGTCGAACCTGGTAATGAAGGCGATCCGCGCACGACTGCGATAACCCGTGCGGCGTCACCCGAACCCGCGTAGGCTCGCTCGCCGAGGCAACGTCGCCGGTCTGCTCAGGGCGCTCGAGTTCCGTGACCTGGCGTGGGATCAGGACGGCAGGCAGCTGGACCTCGGAGCCCACGTGCGCCTGCGGGCGGTGCAGGCGCTCGAGCAGTTTCCGGGCGTCGAACCCGTCCGGGGGCTGGCTGGCGCGGTCATCGACGACGACGCCCGTGTTCGTCGAGCCGCGGTTGCGGCGCTCGCCGCCCGCGACGAGCCCGGCGCGGTGCTCGGACTCGTGTCCGCCGGGGTCCATTGGGCGGGCGCCGATCCGGAGCTCACCGCGACAGCGGTCCGCATCCTGCGCAGGAGCGAGCTCCCTGGGCGCGCCCGCTCGCTCGTCGCCGCCGCGCTCCGGGGGTCTGGCGAGGACTTTCCTCTGGCCGAAGTGCTGCCCGAGCTCTTCGACGACTCGCCGCGCAGCGAGCAGGACGAGGTGCTGGCTCGGCTCGCGGAGGCCCTGAATGACACAGACGACGATCAGAGCCGCAAGCGGGCGTCGCAGGGCCTGGCCGCGCTCGGGTCGCGGGCGACGACGACGCTGCTCGCTCAGGCCCAGACCTCGCGCAGTCCGGAGGCGGCGCTCGTCCTCGGACGCGTCGGTGGCGAGCGGGCAGCGTTCGCGCTCGTTCGGATGCTCGAATCCAACGATGTCGTGCAGCGCAGGGCGGCGGTGCGGGCGCTGATCGAGATGCGCGACCCGCGTGCGGTGCGAGTCCTCCTGGCCGCGACCCATGATACCGACGACGAGGTCCGCGCCAGCGCGATGAGGGGCCTTGACGAACTCGGCACCGCGGGCGTGGTTGGGGGGGTCATGACGGCGGTGCGGGCGCTCGTGGACGATCACCAGTCCGCGCCAGCCGTTGTGAACGCCGACATGGCCGCGCACGGCCATCAGCGCGCCGCGGTCGGCTATCGCCAGCCGGTTCGCCAGCTCGCCGAGAGGTCGCTGCGCGAGCTGCCGCCCCCGCGGGCCCTGCCCCCCGGAGGGCCCGCGAGCAACGGCGCGCGCAGGAACGCGCACGAGCCCCCGGTCGCGCCGCACGGCGGTTCGCTGGTGGATCTGGTTGTCAGCGACGAACGCGCCGACGAGCTGCGTGCGCTGGCCGGCCGATGGCCGGCGCTCCAGCTCGCCGAGCAACAGCTCTGCGAGCTCGAGTTGCTGGCCACCGGCGCCCTGTCACCACTGCGCGGCTACATGGGCTCCTCGGACATCGAGTCGGTGAGGACGTCGATGCGGATCGACGGGACGATCTGGCCCACGCTCCTCGTCCTGCGCGTCCGGAAGGCGCCATCGCGCGCGCTCTGTCCGGGCGGCTGGCTGGGCCTGTACGACGGCGAGCGCAACCTCGTCGCGGCCGTCGAGGCGCAGGAGATCTACGCCGCTCCCCCGTGGCTGGCCTCGGCCGCTGGGTCGACGCTGATCAGTGGCCGGGTGGAGGCATTGCCCGCACGCCATCCCGACTTTCGCGATCTGCGCCTGACGCCGGCCCAGGTCCGCCGACAGCTCGACGCGCTCGGATGGCGGCGCGTGATCGACGTGCAGACCGGTGAACCGCTGCATCGCGCGGAGTACGAGCTGACCCTGCGGGCAGCCCAAGCCGCCGGGGCCCGCCTGCTGCTGCATCCGCTCGTCGGGCTGCCGGCCCTCGATGACGGGGACCATTACGCCCGCGTTCGCGCCTGCGAGGCGATCCTGGGCCGCTATCCGCAGCGCCTGGCGACGCTGGCGCTGCTGCCGCGGGTCGGTGGTGACCGCCAGGTGCGCGCCCTCCTGCGCCGCGCCATCATCGCGCGCAACTACGGTGCCACCCATCTGCTCGTGGGACCGGAGGGCGCCGTCCCCGGCGCCGACCGGCGGGAGATCGCCGCCATCGGTCGCCAGTTCATCAACGAGGTCGGCGTCGAACTGCTTCCGTGGGGCTCGTACGTGTACGCAGACGAGAGCGGCCACGTCGACGTGGAGGACCTGCCCCCGGGTGCCAGCGGCCTGCGGATCTCGCACTCCGAGCTGGGCGAGTGGCTCGCCGAGGGGCGCGAGATCCCGGCCTGGTTCAGCTTTGCCGAGGTCCTGGACGAGTTGCGGCGCGGTCGCCCGCCTCGGCTACGGCAGGGACTGACCTTGTTCGTCGTCGGGCCCGTCGGCTCCAGAGCGCCGCAGGTGGCCCGCCACGTGCTCGCGCATGTCATGGAGCGCGGCGGGGGGCCGTGCACCCTGCTCGACGGTGAGGCGGTGCGGCACCGTCTCGCAACCCGCCCGCGTGCGGGCGATGAGCAGGCCGACGAGCCGGAGCTCGTCCGTCGTATCGCGTGGATGGCCTCGGAGATCACGAAGAGCGGCGGGATCGCGATCTGTGCGCCGGTGGCGCCCATTCCCGAGCTGCGGCGCGAAGCACGTGACACGATCGAGCGGCTGGGCGGCTTTGTGCTCGTCGGCGTCGACGCCGCGCACGCAGCCGACCCGATCGCAGACGCCGACCTGCTGCTCGACGGCGACGCCGCCGGCGAGCGGGCGGCGGCGCGGATCGTCGCTCACCTCGAGCGCCGCGGCTACGTGGAGCGCCCCGCCTGAGGAGCCGGGGAAGCCCCGGCCGGGCGCCGGCGCCGGGTCAGAACGCTCGCCGCGTCTCGGCGTTCGTACGCAGCACCGCGAGACCGAGCCCGATGCCCACGCCGGCGATGAGGGCGAGGATGAGGTACGTCTGCAGCTTGGCGCGCCGATCGCTGGTGGCGTTCTCTGCCGTCGACAGTATGTCGACGAGCGAGTTCGATCCCTGCACCACGCTGACTGGCGGCGTAGGCGTCGCCGAGGGCCTGGGTCTGCAACTGCGCGCTTTCGTACTTTGCCCGCGCTGCCGTCAGGCTCACCGCGTGCGCGTCGGTTGGATCATCGTCGTACTGACGGTCGCGATCGTCTCTGACCAATAGCGCCTCGGCCTCCTCGCGGGCCGCCGCTTGGAAGCGTTGAAACAGGCGCTCGGCCTGTGGGCCGCCGCGGTTCAGGAGTTCGATGAACTCCAAGAGCGCCGTGCTGGCGGCGTTGGCGAGCTTCTTTGCGGCGCCATCGCCGTTGGCCCATGCTTGCACACGGAAGACCGGGGTCTGCGGGACGGGCGTCGCACTGACGTGTGTCGCGACGTACTCCGTGTCGCGCCCGGACTTGCGAGCTGTCGACTCGATGACGTCTTGCGCCTTGATCGCCTGGCTGTAGGTCTCCGCCAGAGCCTGACCCGCGAGCGCGAACCCGGTCAGCGCGCCGGGCGCCGTGACGTCGACGCGTACGATCCCCAGCCGCGAGCTCGCGGTATAGACCGGGTCTCGCGTGAGTCCGACCACCGCCGCGAGGACCAGCAGCAAAGCGACAGGGCCGGCGAACAGGAGCGGATGGCGGCGGACCGCTTCGGCAGGACTGAGCCTCTGCGGCCGGCGCGGCCGTTGTTCGCTTCCCGGAGACAGGCCTCCCAAGGGATCCTCGAGAGTCGGAGTAGAAGCCATGAACGCCTGAGGATAACCCAGCACCGGCGCGCCGGGGCGATGTCGAATCCTTTGCAATGAACACCGTCCGAGCCTGTACGGTGCACAATTCATGGGGGCCTACGTGTTCGATCACGTCGCGTTACTTGAAGCCGAGGCGATTCAGATCTTTCGCGAGGTCGCCGCCGAGCTCGAGCGTCCCGTCCTGCTGTTCAGTGGTGGCAAGGACTCGATCGTGATGGTCCGCTTGGCCGAGAAGGCGTTCTGGCCGGCGCCGCTGCCGTTTCCTCTCATGCACGTCGACACCGGTCACAACTTCCCCGAGGTGATCGAGTTTCGCGATCGCCGCGTGGCCGAGATCGGCGCACGGCTGCTGGTCGCGTCCGTGCAGGAGGCGATCGACGACGGCCGCGCGACCGAGGAGAGCGGCCCGCGCGCGTCGCGCAACCGCCTGCAGACGGTCGCTCTGCTCGACGGCCTCAAGCAGCACGGCTTCAACGCGGCATTCGGCGGCGCGCGCCGCGACGAGGAGCGCGCGCGGGCGAAGGAGCGGATCTTCTCGTTTCGCGACGACTTCGGCACGTGGGATCCGAAGAACCAGCGCCCCGAGCTGTGGGACATCTACAACGGCCGCATCAAGCGCGGGGAGAGCGTGCGCGTCTTTCCCCTGTCGAACTGGACCGAGCTCGATGTCTGGCAGTACATCGCCCGCGAATTGCTGGAGCTGCCGAGCATCTACTTCGCCCACACGCGGCCGGTCTTTCGCCGCGACGGGATGATCTACGCGGCATCGCCGTTCGTCGAGCTCATGGACGACGAGGAGGTTTTCGAGGCCACAGTTCGCTATCGCACGGTCGGCGACATGAGCTGCACTGGCGGCGTGGAGTCCACCGCCGCGACGGTCGAGGAGGTGGTCTCCGAGATCAGTGCCAGCCGCATCACCGAGCGCGGTGAGACCCGCGCGGACGATCGTGCGACGGAAGCTGCGATGGAGGATCGCAAGAAGGAGGGCTACTTCTGATGCCCGGAGCAGCCGACAACGGCCGCCGGGAATCGCTGGGTGACGGTCACGGCTCTCCCGCGGCGGGATCCGACCTCCTGCGGCTGGCGACGGCCGGCTCGGTCGACGACGGCAAGTCGACGCTGATCGGGCGGCTCCTGTTTGACTCCAAGCAGGTGTTCGTCGACCAGCTCGAGCACGTCACGGCGACAAGCATGCGCCGCGGCGACGCGTACGTCGACCTCGCGTTGCTGACCGACGGCCTGCGCGCGGAGCGCGAGCAGGGCATCACGATCGACGTCGCGTACCGCTACTTTCACACCGCGCGGCGCAAGTTCATCATCGCCGACACGCCCGGGCACGTGCAGTACACGCGCAACATGGTGACCGGTACGTCGACGGCGGACCTGTCGCTGATCCTTATCGACGCGCGCAAGGGCATCGTCGAGCAATCCAAGCGCCACACGTTCATCTCGTCTCTGCTCGGGGTGCCGCACCTCGTGGTCTGCGTCAACAAAATGGACCTCGTCGAGTACGACGAGGTCGTCTTCGACGCCATCTGCGCCGAGATGCGCGCGTTCGCCGCCAAGCTGGAGGTCCACGACGTGGTCTTCATACCTGTGAGCGCGTTGCACGGCGACAACGTCGTCGACCGGTCCACGGCGATGCCGTGGTACGAGGGCGTGCCGCTGCTCTACCACCTCGAGCACGTGCACATCGCGTCGGATCGCAACCTGATCGACACGCGTTTTCCGGTGCAGTGGGTCGTGCGGCCCAAGTCCCACGAGTACCACGACTACCGCGGCTACGCCGGACGGATGGCGGCCGGCGTGTTGCGCCCGGGCGACGACGTCATCGTGCTGCCATCCGGCCGGCGCAGCGTTGTTGCCGGGATCGACAGCTACGACGGCCCGCTGGAGGCCGCGACGGTGCCGATGTCCGTGACCGTGCGGTTGGAGGACGACATCGACATCTCGCGCGGAGACATGATCTGCCGGCCCAACAACCAGCCGTCGATCCTGCGCGAGCTGGATGCGACGGTGTGCTGGATGGCCGAGGCGCCGCTCAGACCGGGCGCGAGCTACATGCTCAAGCAGAGCACACGGACCGTGAAGGCCGTCGTCGAGCGCCTCCACTACCGGATCGACATGCGTACTCTGCACCGCGACGAGAGCTCGCCGAGCCTGGAGCTCAACGACATCGGTCGCGTCGTGCTGCGCACGAGCGCACCGTTGCTCGTCGACGACTATCGCCGCAGCCGGACGACCGGCGGGTTCATCCTCATCGACGAGGGGACCAACGAGACCGTCGGCGCCGGCGTGATCCTGCGTTCGGCGGTGCACGGCGAGGCGCCCGCCGCGCGCAACCTGACGTGGCACGCGAGCGCGGTTACGCGGACCCGGCGCTGGTCGGCGCTCGGTCAACGCGGCGCCACCGTGTGGATGACCGGTCTGTCGGGCTCGGGCAAGTCGACGATCGCCACTGCGCTCGAGGAGCGTCTGATCGGCGCCGGCCGCTTCGCTTACGTCCTCGACGGCGACAACCTGCGCCATGGCCTGAACCGCGACCTCGGCTTTGACAACGCGTCGCGCAGCGAGAACGTGCGCCGCGCCAGCGAGCTCGCCCGCCTCTTCGCCGACGCGGGCGCCGTCGTGGTCGTCGGTCTCATCAGTCCCTTCGAGGCGGACCGTGAGGTTGCGCGCCGAGCGCACCGCGAGGGCGACTTGGACTTCCTCGAGGTTCACGTCGACACGTCCCTGGAAGTGTGCGAGCGGCGCGATCCCAAGGGCCTGTACGCGAAGGCACGTCGCGGCGAGGTGGCGGACTTCACCGGGGTGAGCGCGCCCTACGAGCCTCCGCGCTCGCCTGATCTGTCCCTGGACGGCGCGGGATCGTTGGCCGATGCCGTCGACGCCCTGCTGGCGCTGCTCGTCGAGCGCGGCGTGATCAGCGTGGACTGAAGGCGGCCGGCGGAGCGGGCGGCGCCGGCGCCGGCTCGCTATCGATCCTCGTGATGACCCTTGCCCGGCCTGGCTGCCTGGTAGCGACCCAGGCGCTCCGCCTGGAGACTTAGCCAGTAGCGCCGCCAGGCCCGTGACGTATCATGCCGGCGCACGGCGGTATCGGCCGACTCGCGCAAGATCGCCATGGCCGCGTCGTAGATCTGCGTGGCGCTGCGTCCATGCCGCTGCGCGATGTCGACGAACGAGAGGCCCTGTTTGCGCAGCTCGGCGATCTCGCGACGGTCGGCGCCGTAGATCTCCTGCGCCCGGCGCTGAATTGAGCGCTGGTGGAACGGATGGCCGAGGAAGTGGTGGGCGAGGTGGCTCTGGGACAGGAATCGCATCGTTCGCTTTCGCAGCACCGCGTACCGGCGGCTGGACACTTGACCGCGCCACGGCTTGACGAGGTGGTCGGCGAGCTGCCGGGGATCCTGGCCCTTGCTCTCGGCGAGCTGGGCAAGCGTATGGACATCGTCGCGCACCCATTCGATAAGACCGGCGACGTCGACCTCCAGGCGGGCGAGCAGCCGCCGGTGATCGAACGGCAGCCAGTGTTCGAGCACCCAGGACTCTTGCGGCAGCCAGTACAGCGGCGCGCCGGCAGGGGCATCCGGATCCGGTGCCCTGTCCACGGATGTGTGGTGGTGTACCTCGGCGGCGACAGCGGTCGCCGCTGCGGGGTCGTGCCCTTCCATCGCAGCGCCGGTCAGAGTGATGCTGATCGCAACCGCTCCGAGCGCTGCGGCGAGACCATACCGAACAGAGATTGCGCGCCCCATGGAGAGCCACGCTAGCAGCGGCGCATGGGCGGATCGAACATTCGTCCATGCATCGGCGATCAGGGCGGGCTGCCCAGCGGCGTCCCACGCCCCGGCGGCCCGCGCAGCGGCGGGGGCAGGCGGCGGCGGAGCCCGGCGAGGCGCGCGCGGTCGCGCGGGTTGACTCCCGCGACCACCAGGTAGACGAGCACGTACGTGCCCGCTCCGGCGGCGATCGCAACGAGCGCGCCCGGGATCGTGCCCAGCGCGGAGTCGACCGTGCGCGCGGCGGCAAAGCCCGCGACGTAGGCGAGTAGCACGCCGAGCCCTTCGCGCGCCGACCAGAAGCGTCGCGCCGGTCCCGACAGGTGCCCGTGGATGACGAACGCCTTCAGCGTGGAGTCGAAGGCGTAGCCGAGGATCATCGCGACGGCCGCGCCGGTCGGCCCGAACTGGCGCGCCAGGAGGTAAGCGGCGACCGCGGTGACCGCGAGTCGGACCCCGGCGATGGCGCTCGCCGTCAGGGGACGATCGAGCGCGAATAGCACCGTGCGCTGGAGGTTCGCCGCGACCGAGAACGCCAGCATCGCCAGCAGGATCGCCAGCGCGTCGGCGGCAGCCGAAAAACCCGGTCCGAATATACTCATTAGGCTGGCGGCCGCGCCCCCCGCCGCCGCGGCGGGCAGCAGCAGGAGCGTGATCGCGTAGCGGATGGAGTCCGAGAACGCCCGGTCGAACCCGATCCCGTCGCCCGCGGCGCGGCGTTCCACGAGCGTTGGCAGCAGCATCTCGTTGATGCGCAGACCGAGCACCTGGATCGACTGGACCATCATCCACGCCCGGCCCCAGGCGCCGACCTGGGCGACGGAGCCGACGATGCCGAGGACCCAGGTTGGGATCTGGTTGCTGATCCCATCGGCGATCCCACCAGGGGTGATCTTCAGGCCGAACCTGATGATCCCCGGCAGCGCCGAGAAGCCGGCGCGGACGTCCTGCCGGGGGATCACGAAGCGCATGATCGGCCGCACGCAGATCAGCCGATGCGCCAGCGGCGTCGCCCACGCCGCCACCGTGGCGACGGCGAGGCCCCACACGGAGTCGTCCAGGGTGAGCCCCAGCACGACTGCCGTGCCGAAGAAGGCTCCCCACTCGTGCAGCCGGATCCACAGCAGCTGGCGGCTGGCGCGAAACGAGGTCAGGACCGTATCGAAGTTCTCGCCCGTGTTGCCGAGGAGGAGGTAGCCCGCGAGCATGAACAGCGTCGGCGCGATCAGCTCGGGATTGTCGATCGGGCCGCGGAACGCCCACGCACTGGCGCCCGCGAGCACGCCCGCCATGATCGAGGTGACCCCCACCGAGAACGCGAACACGGCGACCCACAGGCCGGTGATGCGAGCCGCCCGCCGCGGCAGGACGGCGTACTCGCGCACGACGGCGGGGCGCTCGCGGGCCGTTGAGAGCACGCGCACCGCGAGCACCGCGGCGCTGGCCAGGGCGAACTGCCCGATGACGTGCACGCCGTAGATCCGCGCGGTCACCACGCTGGAGAACACAGTGAGGACGACGAGCGAGCCGAAGCTCAGAACCGCGAACCCGGCGCTCTCGGTGTACGTCGGGCGATCGGTGCTCCCAGCGGCGATCGCTGAAGCATCGCAGCCCTCAGCGGGTGTGTGGTGCGCGTTCGTCGCGCCTGGCGTGATCGGCGTCGAGTGACGCCGCCTGCCGCGCGAGCAGTCCAAGGGCGGGCTTGTGGCCGTACAGAGAGAACGCGCGAAAGCGGCTGAAGAGGCGGTGCTCGGGGCCGTGGAAGTCCGATGAGCCCGTCGTGAGCAGCCCCAGCTCAGCTCCCATCCCGGCCAGCAGGTCGGTCTGGTCCTTGGTATGTGTCACATAGAAGGCTTCGACTCCGTCGAGCCCGGCGGCTGCGAATCGGCGCACGGTGGCGGCGACGAGCTCGGGGTCCTCGAGATCCCAGAACGGATGCGCCCACACGGCCACGCCGCCGGCGGCGTGGATCGCCGCGATGGCCTCGGCGATCGACGGCATCGTGCGCCCGACGAACGCGGGCTTGCCGGTGATGAGGTACCCGGCGATCAGCGGTCCCACGTCATCAATCCGCTCGCTCGCGAGCCGCGCCGCATTGGCCGGCTCGGCGAGCACCGCCGCGGCGAGATGCGGGCGGCCCACCGTCTGACCCGCGGCGGAACGGCGGCGTAGCGTCTCCTCGTCGAGCGCCCAGCCCTCCTCGCGCAACGCGGCTGCCATGCGGCCGGCGCGTGCGTCGCGGTCGGCCCGCGAGGCGGCCAGCAATTCGAGCAGCCCCATATCCCCGTGATCGACGCGGTAGCCGAGCAGGTGCAGATCCTCGCGGACGGGATCGACAATCGTGATCTCCGTTGCCGGGACGACCTCGATCCCATGCTTCCTCCCGGCGGCGAGCGCCTCGTGGGTCCCGGCGAGCGTGTCGTGGTCGCTGAGCGCGACGAGCTGCACGCCGGCCTGTGCGGCTTGTGCGATCACGTCGGCGGGAAGCAGCGCTCCGTCGGAATGGACCGAATGTGATTGCAGATCAAACACAGCAGACGCCATAGCGCAGACCATAGATGGCCTCGCTCAGCGGACGCGCTACGGAGTCGCGCCGGTGCGGGGGGAGCGTTCGATCGGTCACGCCATCACGGCGTTGAACGCGTCACGCAAGCGTCCGCGGGACTCGGCTAAGCTGTCGCCCGACCGACCGCGTCCCGCAGGTGACGCTCAGTCATGGAAGCGAAAATGGAACGCTCAGACCGCAAAGGCCAGATTCGCGTACTCGGAGCCTGCGTGGCCGAGAACCGCCCCGACTTTGCCGTTCGCGTGGAGAACCTCCTGCTCTCGTGGCGGATGATGGGTGGCCGCCTGTCGGATGCGCCGTTTCGCGTCCACGTGGTCGATGACATCAGCGATGACTTTCGGCAACGCGTGACGCGCCTCGGAGCGGATGTGCGCCTCGTTCGACGCCTGTCTCTTGACGCATTCAACCTTGGCAACAAGCTGCGTATGTTGGAGCTCGACGAGGGTGATGACTTCGATGTGCTCTTGGCCGTTGACTGCGATGTGGTGCTGGTTGGCGATCCGATGGCGCACATCACGCCGGACTCCGTCTGCGCGGTTCCGGCCGATCGTGATCCGCTTTCCGCCGTCGAATGGGGGCGGCTCTGGAAATCCCTCGCCATCGAGCCGCCGACACGCTCCCTCAGGGCATCGGCAACCGGACGTGCGATGTATCCCTATTTCAACAGCGGTGTGCTGACTGTTCCTCGGCACCGTTGCGCCGAGCTACATGCCCACTGGCTGGAGGCGTTGGCTCAGGTGGACCAGCTCTGGAGCCTCGACCGCGCGCCCGTAGCGCCACACAAGCGGTTCTATTCCGAGCAATGGGCGCTCATGGTGGCGATGCGGCGGGTTCCATGGGCGCCCCTTCCACCGGTGATGAACTTCCCGACGCACATTCGTGTACATCCTTCGGTGCTTGAAGGTGATCAGCCATCAATTTTGCATTACCACGGCGAGCTCGACGACAACGGATTCCTGCTTGAGCCCACAACCCTGCTTGCGCGCGGGCCCGCCCATAGGTTCAACACGATCCGTGCTGACGCGACGGGTCGCTCCTATGTGGCTCAGCCGGCGCCTCGCTTCGCGCGCGTCCGGGCGAGTACCCGTCGGCGCGTCTATCGCGCTGCGGGCGCTCGTCTATGGCACGTCGGGTGCGTGATCGGCGATGCCCGAACCGCCATCGCGCGTAGGGCCTGAACCGAGAGGCATCACAGGGACCAGCTCGCGAAGTCCCGACTTGTCATCCGGCGAAGCTCCTCGACTTCGGGACGAAGCAGGGATTCGAGCTTGGTTTTGAGGTGCGTTGCTAGTTCGCCGGCCGGCGGCACTGGCCGCGACAGGTAGCGACGGACCATCGGCCGGGATCGTGCCCAGGGTCGTGGCGCGAGCCGCCTGCCGGCGGGGTCGAGCAGACGCGTAAAGAGAGGCTTGCCCGCTCGCGTCAGAACTCGCTTCTCAGCCCGCGTGTTCTCCTCCCGCTCGAACGCATCGCACCAGAAGCCGTCATCGACTTCCAAGAACGAGAAGATTTCGCCCAATGTCGCGTGCCTGTCATAACGCAGCTGTTGCTGGTCCACCAAGAGGATCTGATCGGCGTCGAAGCAGGCGAGGTAGCGATACAACTGCGTGGCGTACCGACTTGGGCAGACGATCGGGTCATCGTGCCAGTCGGGCTGGGCCAGACGGGCTGCGAGAGCGCGGTCATCGCCGTCGACCTGCGCCTGAACCCAGTGAGCCACGAGGCGGTCGATCGGATCGCGAACCACGTAGATGAGCCGAACGTCGGGAACGACCTCGCGGATGCGCTCGGGGACTCCCTCATGATGGGGCCATGCCGTATAGGCGGGGGTGGCTTCCCCGCGGATGGGTTCCTCGACTTCGAAGTGGCTCTCATACCAGCTCAGATGCTGCCGCCAGTCCTCGCGCCAGAAGAATCGCATCTCCTTCGGGTTGGCGTCGTTGGCACCATGCAACCGCGGATCTGGACCGGGTTGCGCCATGTGTATCTCAGGATGCTGACCCAGGTAGCGATGCAGGCTCGTCGTCCCGCTCTTCGCGGCGCCGATTATAAGCAGGTTGGGCAGCATGGTTCGGGTCGGGCGTGGGGCACGAACCGATCAGGAGCACCGACAACGGTCACCCCATACGACATGCTCGCATCCCACCGTCGAGTTCGATCGCGTCAACCCCGTGAGCAGCGACGAACTCATCGAATGCCGGAGTCCAATAGGAGTCGTCCGCGACCAGTACGCCCCCCGTCCTGAGGAATTTCGCAGCCTGCTCGAACTCGAAGCGCATGCACTCGTAGGAGTGTTCGCCGTCGTGAATGAACATATCGATGGGGCCAAGCCGGTCGAGCAACGGCGGCAGGCGCTCCTGGCTGGGACCCACGATGAGTTCCCAACGGTCGCGTAGTTCTGTGGGGACGACCCACCCCGGCTGGTATCCAGCCGGGATGACAGCACCCTTCTTGCCCTCCCACAACTCTCCGCTGAGCGCGCCGTCGCTGAATTCGGGAAGGTCAATGCTGTACAGCCGACCGTGTGCGTTTCGATCAAGCGCGTGCAGGACGACCGTGGTTGAAATCCCGTTACACACCCCGGTTTCCACGACGATCGCGGGCCTGAGGTGGCGGATTACGGCATACAAGCGCTCGGCGGGCGACAGACTGAGTTCGCCGAATGAGTACGGATTGCCACGCACCGTTCCCTCCACCTGCTCGCCCCAGTGGCGTTTGGCGTCCTCCACCACCCCGGCGACGTGCTGTAGTTCATGGCGAGCTCGCGTAATTTCCGATGCCGGCAGATCAAGCGCCCTCCGGAGCGCGCGATCGCGGACACGTTGCTTGACTCCCTCCCAGACCGGTGTTGGGATGATCGACTTGACCGTGCTCTTTGCGCTCGACTCCGTTGATCCCATGTCAGCACGATAGCCGGGCGAGAGCGTCAAGGCGCTTGGCCCGACCTGTAGCGGTGCCGGCCTTCGCTCCGCATTGACCAGGACGGCCATGCCGCGCCGTCGTGCGCCGGGACGCCTACGCCGGTCTGCGCGGCGCGAGTAGCATCGATCGCAGATCATGGAGCAGTCCACGGAGAGTTCTCAACCCGATCCGCTCTCCAGCCTGCGACCGCGCCGGCCAAGCTTTCCCCTGGATCAGCCTGACGCGCCGCAATTGTGGGTGAAGGCGGCCGTGAGGCGGGCGGCGGGCCGCTCGACGGCGTCCCTGCGGATGCTCCCGGACTGGCTGATCGTCGGCGCGCAGAAGGCGGGGACCTCGTCGCTGTTCGACCTGCTGGGCCAGCACCCGAGCGTCGCGACGCCCTATCTGAAGGAGCTCGACTACTTCAGCTGGTTTCACGACCGCAGCCTGGGTTGGTATCGCGCCTTCTTTCCCCTGCGGCGCGCCGGTCTGGTCACGGGCGAAGCCAGCCCGTACTACTTCTACGACGAGCGCAGCGCCGCACGGATTGCCGGCGTCCTGCCCGTCGCGCGGATCATCGTGCTGTTGCGCGACCCGACCGATCGCACGGTCTCCCACTACCACCACGTGCACAAGCGCGGGCTCGAGCCGCTCGGCCTGAGTGAGGCGCTCGACGCCGAGCCCGAACGCCTGGCCGGCGAGAAGCAGCGCGTGCGCGACGACCCCGGCTATGTCTCCATGCGCCTGCGCCACTGGAGCTACGTCGACCGCGGTCGCTACGCCGAGCAGCTCGAGCGCTGGCTGGCGGTGTACCCGCCCGACCAGGTCCTCGTCGTGTGTGCCGAGACGCTCTTTCGCCGACCCGACCAGGCGTACGCCCGCACGCTGGAGTTCCTGGGGCTCAGCCCGTTCGTGCCGGCGTCCTTCCGCGCCCAGAACGTGAACAGCTACGACACGCCCGACGCCGCCATCCGGCGTCGCCTCGACGCCGAGTTCGCGGCGGACAACGAGCGGCTCTTCGCGCTCATCGGCGAGCGTTTCGCCTGGGGAAGCGCGCGGCCGGGTGTCGCGTGACCGTCACACCGGTCTTCATCTTCTCGGCGCCGCGCAGCGGCTCGACGCTGCTGCAGCGGGTGCTGGCCGCCCACGACGGCGTCGCGACAGCCTCCGAGCCGTGGATCCTGCTGCCGTTCCTGACGCCGCTCGCGCCGGCCGCGCAGTCCGAGGGAGGCCGCGACGGGATTGTCGCCGAGGCCGTCGAGGACTTCATCGCGACGCTGCCCGGTGGCCGCGCGGACTACCTGGCGGCGACGTGGGGGGCCGCCCAGCACCTCTACGACCTCGCCGCCGGGCCCGGCGCGCGGTGGTTCGTCGACAAGACCCCGATGTACCACCTGGTGGTAGACGAGATCGTCGAGACGTTCCCGCAAGCGCGCTTCGTCTTTCTCTGGCGCAATCCGCTCAGCGTGGTCGCTTCGGCGGTGGAGCTCTTCGACGACGGCCGCTGGGAGGTCAATCGCTACACGATGGCGCTCTTTCAGAGCATCGACGATCTCGTCGCCGCCAGCCGGCGCCACGTCGACATCTCCCACGCCGTGCGCTATGAGGACCTCGTCGGCGGCAACGACGCCACGTGGCGGCGCCTGCTCGACTACGTCGGCACCCCGTTCGATCCTCGCGCGCTCGAGCGCTTCTCCACGGTCACGCTCGACGGGCGCAAGGGCGACCCCACCGGAACCAAGGCCTACAGCCGCCTCAGCCAGGAGCCGCTGGACCGCTGGCGCGCCACGATCGACGGCGCCGTGCGCACGGCCTGGACGCGGCGCTACGTGCTGTGGATCGGTCGCGAGCGCCTGGAGTGGATGGGCTATGACCTCGACGAGCTGCTCGGCCATCTCGGCGGTGGCGGTCGCCCTTCGCTCGGTGACGTCGAGGACGCGCGGCGCCTGGCCGCCTCGCTCGCGCGCGACTGCTTGAAGCTCGTGGTGCCGCCGCACAGCGGCGGGCGCAGCGCCTGGCCGGGTCTGACCCGCCCGCCGGGGGGCTCCCGGTGACCTCCGACGACCGCCCGTACGGCCATCAGGTCGTGTTCGTCGGCGGCCTGCACCGCAGCGGCACGACGCTCCTGGCGCGGATGCTCGGCGAGCACCCACAGGTGAGCGGCCTGCAGGACACCGGCGTCTGGGAGGACGAGGGCCAGCATCTGCAGGACGTCTATCCGACGGCCAAGACGCTCGGCGGCCCGGGGCGATTCGCCTTCCACCCGCAGGCCCACCTCGATGCCCGCTCGCCGCTGATCGCCCATGCCGCGCGCGCGCGGCTGCTCGCCGCCTGGGAGCCGTTCTGGGACCTCGAGCGCCGGGTCCTCGTCGAGAAGTCGCCGCCGAACCTCCTGAGGATGCGCTTCCTGCAGGCGGTGTTCCCGCACGCGCGCTTCGTGGCCGTCCTGCGCCATCCGCTGGCCGTGTCCTATGCCACGCAGAAGTGGAGCCGCACGCCGATCGCGTCGCTGCTGCGCCATTGGGTCGTCGCCCACGAGCGCTTCATGGCCGACGTCCCGCACCTCTCGGCGGTCCGGATCGTGCGCTACGAGGATCTCGTCGCCGCCCCGGAGGCGACGATCGGCCGGTTGTTCGACTGGCTCGATCTCGCGCCGGCCGCCGCGCACGAGTCGGTGCAGGGCGGCATCAACGAGCGCTACCTGATGCGATTCGCGCCCGGCGCGAACCCGCTCAAGCAGCTGCGCGCGGGCGCGCTGAGCCGCCGATTCGAGGCGCGGATCGCGCCGTTCGGCTACAGCCTGCAGGCCGACGCGCCGCTCGGTCCGGTGTCCGCGAGCGTAAATCTCCATCTGGTCCATACCGCAGGGTCAGACGGGAGCCAGAATTTCGACAAACAAACTTGACTTCGCATGCGGGGTTGGGGTGTACTGGCGTCGCAAGGATTGGCTGGGCGAACTCAGGACGGAAGGTACATATGCGTACAAGGTTTCTCGCGCTTATTGTGGGCGCGTTCTTCGCGGTGCCGGCAGCAGTGGCAACCGCCGATGCGGTGGTGGGGGTCGCCGTTCTCCCCCAGGGCCCCACGCCGTACACGAACATCAACATCAACGCGGGGATCAACCTGGGCTCCCACGCGGCGCTTGGACTGAACGTGTTGACCGCGACCAGCCTGGATTTCGCGCTGGTCGGCGTCGTTCAGTGCCTGCGGGCGGAAGGCAAGCGGGCCTCCGTGGTCACGCGCTTCCTCGACCCCCTGACAAACGGACAGGGCGACTTCGTAGGTCAGGTGTTCTGGTTCGAGGACCGCGGTCTGCTGGGAATCCCGAGGCGGGACCGGGTGCGGAACTTCCGGCTCACCGAGTCGGAGCTCCAAGGCCAGTACAGCAGCTGTCCGTCGGTGGTACCGCCGTTCCCATACGGCGAGATCCGGTTCGGCGACATCACGGTGCTGGACCTCTGACGTCCACCCTCCACGGTACCTCCGGGCCGAGCTTTCGGCCCGGAGGGCTCGTCGGTCGATGACCAAGCCGAAACGGAGCGATGGGCGTGCGCCGGTCCGCGATCCTGCGCGCGCCGAGGTTCTCGGATGCCAGATCGACCGGCTCGACACCGAGGGCAGCGTGGCCCGCTGCGTTGAGGCGATCGAGCGCGGCACGTGTATGACCCACATGTCGGTCAACGTGGCCAAGCTCGTGACGCTGCGCCACGACCCCGAACTGCGTCGCATCGTTGCGGGATGCGATCTCGTCAACGCCGACGGGCAGGGCGTCGTCTGGGCATCGAGGCTGCTGGGCGATCCCCTCCCAGAGCGCGTGGCGGGCATCGACCTCATGAACCGTCTGATTGCCGAGGCCGAGCAGCGCGGGTTCTCGGTCTACATCCTCGGCGCACGGCAGGAAGTGCTCGAGCAGGCCGTCTCACACCTGCTCGACACGCACCCACGGCTGCGCATCGCCGGCTATCGCAACGGCTACTTCTCCGACGCCGAGGAGCAGGGCGTCGCCACTGCGATCGCGGTGGCGCAGCCGGACATCCTGCTGCTGGCGATGAGCTCGCCGCGCAAGGAGTACTTTCTCGGCAGACGCTGTCGGCAGATGGGCGTGCCGTTCGCGATGGGTGTCGGCGGGGCCATCGACGTGGTGGCAGGGGTCACGCGGCGCGCGCCGGGCCGCTGGCAGCAACTGGGGCTCGAGTGGCTGTACCGGCTGTTGCAGGAGCCGGCGCGGATGCTGCCCCGCTACGCGCGCACGAACTCGCTCTTCGCCGCGATGCTCGCCGGCGAGCTCGCGCGACGTGCGACCGGGCGCCCGCGCTTCCGGCCGTCGTGACAGGGCCCGAGGCAAGCATGCCGTCGACTACGATTGCACCCATGCGACGACGGGTTGCATTTGTCGATTATTTCCCCACGCACTACCGGACCGGCCTGTACGAGGAGGTCGGGCGTCGCATGGAGACCGACTTCTTCTTCTTCGCCGACGAGCGCGAGCGATGGCAGAACAAGGCGATCGCAGCCGCTCACGGCGGCGACTACCGCCGCATCGAGCTGCGCCGGATGCGCATCGCGCGCCAGGCGATGATGCCGGGGATTGCGACATACCTCACGGCGCGGCGGTACGACGCTGTGATCAAGGTCCTCAACGGCAAGGTCATGACGCCGCTGACCCTCGCCACGGCCAAGACCAAGCACATACCGTTTGTGTTGTGGTCGGGGATGTGGCATCACCCCAGCACGCAGGTACACAGACGTACACGGTTTCTCGCCGAGGGCATTTACCGGCAAGCCGACGCGATTGTCGTGTACGGTGATCACGTCAAGCGCTTCCTGTCACAGGTCCCCGGCGTCGATCCCGCAAAGGTCTTCGTCGCCGGTCAGGCGGTCGACCCCCGGCAGTTCACTGCCGTCAGCTCGATGCGCAACGGCAGTAGTAATGCGTTATTCGTCGGACAGCTCAAGCCCTACAAGGGGATCGGAACGTTGATCGACGCGTGGGAGCGGGTCGGGCTGCCGGGCGCTACGCTGCGCATCGTGGGCAACGGCCCACTGGAGGACGAGATCCGCGCGCGCACCGCCGGCCGCGACGATGTCGAGATCGTCGGGTACGTGCCGCAGGCCGAACTGCCGCCGTACTTCGCGAACGCACGCTGTCTCGTGTTGCCGTCCGAGACGACTGCCCTGGACCGTGAGCCGTGGGGGCTGGTCGTCAACGAGGCGATGCACACGGGCCTGCCGGTCGTCGCTTCGGAGGCGGTCGGCGCCGCTGCGGGCGGGCTGGTCGTCCATGACCACAACGGGTACGTCGTTCCAGAGGGAAGGCCCGATCTGCTGGCCCAGCGGATGCGGCAGCTGCTTTCGGATCCGGCACTTGCGCAGCAGTTCGGTGCGCGGGCGCGCGAGGATGTCGGGGCGTTCACGTATGAGCGCATGGCGGCTGCTTTCGAGGCGGCCGTCGGCTACGCGGTCGACGCCGTCTCGGCGACCGCACCGGCCGGCCGCTGAGCATGTGCGGCATCTGCGGGGTGATGGCGTTCGGTGACGGCCTCGCCACCGACGAGGCGACGGTGACCCGCATGCGCGACACGCTGGTGCATCGCGGTCCTGACGATGCCGGCGCGCTCGTGCTCGAGGCCGATCGCGTCGCCTTGGGGCACCGCCGGTTGTCGATCATCGACCTGTCCGCGGCAGGGCACCAGCCGATGTCCAACGAAGACGGGACGTTGTGGATCACCTACAACGGCGAGGTCTACAACCACGAGGCTCTGCGCTGCGAGCTCGAAGCCAAGGGACACTCGTATCGTTCCCGCACCGACAGCGAGACCATCCTGCACCTCTACGAGGAGAAGGGTCCGCGCTGCGTGGAGCGCCTCGACGGCATGTTCGCGTTCGCGATCTGGGACCGCCGCAAGCGCGAGCTGTTCCTCGCCCGCGACCGCATCGGGGTCAAGCCGCTGTACTACGCCAGGCTGCCGGGCGGGGTGGTGTTCGGCTCGGAGATCAAGGCGATCCTCGCCCACCCGGCGGTCGGCACCGACATCGACGAGCAGGCGTTCTTCGAATACCTCACGTTTGCGTTCACGCCGCCGCCGCAGACGATGTTCGCCGGTATCTCCAAGCTCGCGCCCGCCGAGCGGATCCTCTTCGGCGCGGACGGCAGGATGCACAGCGAGACTTGGTGGGATCCGATGGAGGCCAGCGTCGCTGCCCCGCTCGACGGCCTCGGCGAGCGCGAGCTGGTCGACGAGTTGCGGCGGCTGCTCGAGGGGTCGATCGCCAAGCGGATGATGTCCGACGTGCCTTTCGGCGTGTTCCTGTCGGGCGGCCTTGACTCCTCGACCAACGTCGCGCTGATGGCCGAGCTCACCGACCGTCCGGTGCGCACGTACTGCACCGCCCCCCGGGGGCACGCGCGCTACGACGAGATGAGGTACGCGCGCATGGTGGCCGACCGCTTCAGGACTGACCACCACGAGGTCCTGATCGACGAGAACGACATGCGCGCGTTCGTGCCCCAGATGCTCCACCACCAGGACGAGCCGACGGCGGACTGGACGAGCATACCGCAGCACTTCGTGACCAAGCTCGCGCGCGACACGGGGACGATCGTCGTCCAAGTTGGGGAGGGCGCCGACGAGATCCTCCACGGCTACGCCGGCTACGCCGACCACCGCCGCTTCATACCGCCGTTTCAGCGCTATGTGCCGGGTCTCCTGCGCCGGCCGCTGGGCAGCGCCGCGGTGGCGCTCACTACCCGCCTCGGCCGCGGCATCCGCCACGGCGAGGCGCTGCACAGCGGGGCGACGAGCCGGCTTCCCTACTGGGGCGGCGCGCTGAGCTTCCGCGGACCGATGAAGCAGCGCATCGCGCCACGAACCGCCGGCACCAACCCCTACGCGGCGGTCGAACGCCACTGGGACGAGGCCGTGCGGATGAGTCCGCGCTCCGACGTCCTCGCGCGGATGAGCTATATCGAGCTCAAGCAGCGCCTGCCCGAACTGCTGCTCATGCGCCTGGACAAGATCACCATGGCCAGCTCCGTCGAGGGGCGCGAGCCGTTTCTCGACCACGAGCTCGTGGCGTTCGCGCTGGCCCTCCCGCCCGACCTGAAGTACCGCGACGGGGTGGGCAAGTGGGCGCTGCGCGAGGCGATGCGCGACCGCTTGCCCAACGCGATCCTCGATCGCCCCAAGCAGGGCTTCGGCACGCCGATGCAGGAGTGGCTGCGCGGGGACTTCGGCCAGGCGGCGCGCGCAACGGTCCTCGGCTCGGCGCTACGTGAGCGCGGCCTCATCGACTACGACGTCGCCGACCGCCTCTTCACCACCCATCGGCGCGGACGAGGGGACTGGAGCCCGCACCTCTGGACGCTATACAGCGTCAGCGCCTGGTACGACCGCTGGGTCGCCGGGCGAGGCTGACGCATGTGCGGCATCGTCGGTCAGGCACGTCCCCCCGGCCAGGCTCCCGAACACGACCTGATCGCGCGGATGTGCGCCGCACAGGAGCATCGCGGCCCGGATTCGCGTGGCATCCACATCGCCGACGGAATCGGCTTGGGTATCCAGCGCCTGCGGATCATCGACCTCGCGACGGGAGACCAGCCGATCTTCAACGAGGACGGCACGGTCGCCGTCGTGCTCAACGGCGAGATCTACAACTACCGCGAGCTACGAGCGCAGCTCGAGCGCCGCGGACACCGCTTCGCTACGCGCTCGGACACCGAGGTGATCGCCCATCTATACGAAGAGCAGGGCGTCGACTGCGTCGATGAGCTGCAGGGCATGTTCGCTTTCGCGGTCTGGGACTCCCGCGCGCATCGCCTCCTGGTCACCCGCGACCGGCTCGGCAAGAAGCCGCTCTTCTACGCGCAGCGGGGCGGCGTCCTGAGCTTCGCGTCGGAGCTGTCGGCGCTCATGCAGGACCATGAGATCCCGCGCGACGTCGACTCCCGGGCGCTCGACGCCTTCCTCGCGTTTCGCTACGTCCCCGCGCCGCTGTGTGCGTTCGCGGCCGTGCGCAAGCTGCCGGCTGCCCATCGGCTCGTCCTCGAGGCCGGGGCCACGGCGCGCGTCGAGCGCTACTGGTCGCTTGACTACTCCACGAAGCGCGACGCGCCCGACGAGGACCTCTTCGAGGAGCTTCGTGCCTGGCTGCGCGTCGCGGTCCGCCGGCGGATGATTGCCGACGTGCCGCTGGGCGCCTTCCTCTCCGGCGGCGTCGACTCGGCGGCGGTCGTCGCGGCGATGGCCGAGGCGAGCCCGACGCCCGTGAAGACGTTCTCGATCGGCTTCGACGACCCGGACCTCGACGAGCGCGCGGCAGCGCGGCTCGTCGCCGAGCGCTTCGCGACCGACCACCACGAGCTTGTCGTCGCGCCCGACGCGATCGCGATGGTGCCGAAGATCCTGCGCCACTACGGCGAGCCCTTCGCCGACGCGACGGCGATCCCCACGTTCTACCTCGCGGAGATGGCCCGCCGGGAGGTCACGGTGGCGCTCAACGGCGACGGCGGCGACGAGGCGTTCGGCGGCTATCACCGCTACGTCGTCAACCTCGGCATGGACCGTCTCGCCAGCGTCCCTGCACCGCTGCGCCGGGCGGCCGGCGGGGCCGGGCGGCTGCTGCCCGCCAGCGGCAGGATCAACAGCACGCGCAGCCGGGTGCGGCGCATCTCCGAGACGCTCGCGCTCGAACCGGTCGATCGGTACCTCGCCTACATGACGACGCTGCAGGGCCTGCGCCGCGACGAGCTCTACCAGGACGGCTTTCGCGAGCAGCTGCATCCGTCCTCGGTGCGCGGCGTCATTGCCGGGCCCTGGGAGTCCTCCAGCGCTCGCGGCCCGCTGGATCTCATGCTCGACGTCGACACCAGCACCTACCTGCCCGACGACCTCCTCACCAAGGTCGACATCGCGACGATGGCGCATTCGCTGGAGGGCCGCTCGCCGCTGCTCGACCACGAGCTCATGCAGTTCGCGGCCTCCCTTCCGGAGCGGCTGAAGATCTCCGGCGGCGAGACGAAGGTCGGGTTCAAGCGCGCGCTGCGCGGCTGGGTCCCCGACGAGATCCTCGACGCCCGCAAGCGGGGCTTCCAACCGCCGCTGGCGAAATGGTTTCGCGGCGACCTGCGTGCGTATGCGCGCGACGTGCTGCTCGACCGCCAGACGAGCGAGCGCGGCTACTTCCGACGCGAGCGCGTCCGCGCGCTGTTGGACGACCACGCCGACGCACGCGCCGACAACTCACAGGGAATCTGGACGCTGCTGATGTTCGAGCTGTGGCACCGTGAGTATGTCGACGCACCCGCTCAGCTACATTATCGGGTGCGATCGGCGTGACACACTGCGCGACGCCGATGCCCGAGACGAGCGTCCAGACCAGGCCCCACGTCGCCCGCGGCAGCGTGGGACGAACCGCGCGGCTGGGCTGGCTGGCGACCCGCGACGCGGTTGCCGGCGTCGTCGACCCCCTGCTCCCGACCACATACGCGGTCCATCCCGACGCGCTCGAGCGGGCGATCGCGTGGCTTCACCAGACGCACGAGGTGACCGGTCGCCGCGGATCGTCGAAGGGATTTTCACTGCTCTTCGGCTGGCTGCCGCCATTTCCGGAGACCACGGGTTACATCATCGGGACGCTCTTGGAGCACGGCCGGCGAACCGGGAACCCGGCCGCGAGTGAGCATTGCATCCAGATGGGTCAGTGGGAGCTCGAGCTGCAGTCGGCCGACGGCGGGATCATGGAGGGGCTGCTCGACGGGGAGACCCGCCCCTCGGAGGCGTTCAACACCGGGATGGTGATGCACGGCTGGCTCGATCTGTACGAGAGCACGGGCGAGACGTGCTACCTCGAAGCGGCCGAGCGGGCCGGCGACTTCCTCCGACGCAACCAGGACGCCGACGGCGCCTGGCGCGGAGAGCACTCCTACCACGGCATTCCGCATACCTACATGTCGCGGGTGGCGTGGGCGCTGTTGCGCTTGGCTGCCGCGTGCGAAAACGAGGTGCATGCCGAGACGGCTCACCGTCACCTCGGCTGGGTGCTCACGATGCAGCGCGACAACGGCTGGTTCGACGCCTGCATCTTCAAGCCGAAGATGGTTCCGAACACGCACGCGATGGCATACACGATGCGCGGGCTGCTGGAGAGCTACGCCCTGACCGAGCGCGACGAGTACCTGGCGGCGGCCATAAGGACGAGCGAGGTGCTCATCCGAAAGCTCGAGGTCCTGGGCGCCCTGCCGGGCACCTTCGACTCCAGCTGGACGCCCCGTGCCGGATACGTGTGCCTGACCGGCCTCGTCCAGCTCGGCGGGGTCTGGCTGCGCCTGTACCAGATCACGGGAGATGCGCGGTTTCTCAACGCGGGGCTGAAGGCCGTCGATCTTGCCGCCGCCCACCAGGACGGCAGCTCGTGGGGACCCGCGCGAGGCGCCCTGCCGGGGTCCTTTCCCATCTTCGGGCGCTATGCCCCGCTGCAGTTTCCCAACTGGGCGACGAAGTTCCTCGCCGATTCGCTGATGCTCCGCGAGGACTGCCGGCCCGCATGAGGGCCGTCCTGCTCAGCCGCTACCCCCGCGTCGACACCGCGGGATGGAAGCGTCAGGTCGCACGGCAGCTGCTGGACGACGGCGTCGAGCTGGCGGTCGTCTACAGCCGTTCGCAGCTGACCGAGCAGGTGCGCGCCGGCATCGCGGAATTCGGAACGGGGATCGCGGCGCGGTACCTCAAGGCGCGCCGCGAGCCCGGGACGGCGGACGCAGCCCCGGCGACCTCCCTGGCGGACTGGGCCGACGCCCGTGGCATCCCGGTCGCGCGCCACGATCGCCTCGGCGACGAGGCATGCCTGCAGGCGCTACGAGAACTGCGCCCGGATCTCGCGATCCTGGCCGGGGCCGACATCGTGCCGGCGGCGGTGCTGGAGATCCCGCGGCTCGGAACACTCAACGCGCATTACGGTCTGCTGCCGCACTACCGCGGGATGAACGTGACGGAGTGGAGCGTCTACCACGACGATCCCGTCGGGGTGAGCGTTCACTGGGTCGATCCCGGCATCGACACGGGCGCCATCCTGGCGCGCACGCCGATCACGGTGGCGGCCGGCGACACGCTCGCGGACCTGCGCGCCAAGCATCGACAGGCGGCGGCGCAGCTCCTCGTCGCCTGCAGCCGCAGCATCGCCGCGGGGACCGAGCAGCCGATCTCACAGCAGCCGCAGGACGGCCGCCAGTACTACCGCATGCACCCTGAGTTGCTGCGCGTCGTGGAGCGCAAGCTGCAGTCAGGTGAGTACCGCTGGACGGGCGCTTCACCCGAACAGCTCGAGCACGAGCTGGGGCTCTCCTCACGTGCAGTCTGAGCTGGCGCGCCGCGCCGCGGCTTCGGCCCACGACATGCTCCGGGCGGCCGACGCAGCGGGGTTCCGCGGCAGCGATCCCTACGACGCGCTGTGGTGGCCGCGCTGGCCCAAGCTCCTGGTCGGCGGCAACCGGCGCCGGACGGTCCTGGTGCAGCTTCACGTGCGTGCCCCGGTCGACGTGCGCCGGCTCTACCGGCGCAGCCACCCGCGCGCGGCCAAGACGCTCGGCGCGTTCGGCTCGGTGGCGGTGCGTCTAGACGCCCAGGGCGACCACGGCGCCGGCGCGCGCCGCCACGGAACGGCAGCGCTCGAGCTGCTCGACGCCGACCACAGCTCCGGCGAGGCGGCCTGGTCGTACCCATGGGACATGCAGACGCGCTGGAGCTTCTATCCCGCCGGGATGCCGAACATCGTCGCCACCGTGTTCGCCGCCCGTGGGCTGGCGGAGGCGGCCGAGCCGTGGCAGCGCCCGGAATGGGCCGACCGCGCGCGCCGCGCGGCGCAGTGGGTCCGCGACGAGCTGCTGCAGCCGAGCGGGTTCTTCGCCTATCACCCGAGCAACTCGGTGCTCGTGCACAACGCCAACCTGCTCGGTGCGCAGCTCGTTCACGACCTGCTCGACGAGCCCGAGATCGTCGGTCGCGCGGTGCAGAGAACGCTGGAGGCACAGCAGCCCGACGGCTCGTGGCCCTACGGCGACAGCACGCGGTTGTCGTTCGTCGACAGCTTCCACACCGCCTACAACCTGGAATGCCTCAGCCGGATGCGCCGGCTCGATCCGGCGATCGAGGACGCGGTGCGCCGCGGTACCGACTACTGGCAGGAGCGCTTCTTCCTCGGTGACGGCACGGCCACGCTGTGGCCCGATCGTCGCTGGCCGGAGGACGCCCACGCGACGGGCACGGCGCTCAGCGCCATGAGCGAGCTCGTCGGAGCCGGCTTCGTGCAGCGCGAACGGCTCGAGCGTACGACCCGGTATGCCCTGGACCGCATGATGTCGGGCGGTCACGCGGTGCCCCGGCGCTATCGCTACGGGCGTGCGCGCGTGCGGTATGTCCGGTGGTCCGACGCGCACATGGCGCTGGGCCTTGCCAATGCGGCCACGGCGCTCGGCGCCGAGTAGCTCCACGGCACGCGCGGTACCCGGGCTGCGCGCTCAGCTGTGGCCCTAGACTGTCGACGCGGTGAATGAGCGGACCACAACGTCGTCGCGTGGCGCCAGCGATATCGTCACCCCGTTTCGCTGCCCGGCCTGTCATGCGGCGCTGGTCCTTCAGTCAAACGGGGCCGGCCGCCGCTGTCGCGCGTGTCACCGTTCGACCGACGGGCCCGACGACGTCCTGGACCTCGTCGTCGACGCGCGTCGCGACGAGGAGCGCGCGTACTACGAGCGCGAGTACGCCGGCCAGGCGATGGCGGCGGGCGCATGCGGGCGGGGCGACCTCGACGAGCTCGAGGCGAAATGGCAGCATCCCGCCAAGCCGGTCAACCGCGCGCTGGCCCGCCACCTCGGCGACCTCACCGGCCGCCGGGTGCTGCTCGTGGGCAACGGCGGCAAGGCGCAGGAGCTCGTCTTCCTCAAGCAGAATCCGGAGCTGCTGCTCTTCTCGGACCTGTCGGCGGCGGGCGTCGCCCGCGTCCGCGACCGCTTCGAGCTGAGCGCCCACGAGGGGCGGCTGGGGTTCGCGGCGCTCGACGCGCTCGACATCCCGCTGCCCGACGCCAGCGTCGACGTCGTCTACGGCAACGCGATCGAGCATCACCTGCCCGACCGCGAACGCTTCCTGCAGGAGGTCGTCCGCGCGCTGGCGCTGGGCGGTCGCGCCGTCTTCGTCGACGCCGGGTACTTGCCGCTGTGGCAGCGCGCGAAGATGAGTGTCCTGCGCCCGCTCATGAACTACATTGCAGCCACCGTCGGCATCCGCGCTCGCGCGAGGATGTTCGCGACACGGTGGAGGGCGGCTTTCACGAGGACGAGGTCGCCGACACGATCCGCGGCCTGGGCGCCGAGCCGTGGTTCGAGCTGCTGTCGCTGACGTCCTACCTCTGGCGTCGTGCGACGCTCGTGCTGCTGCTCGTGCGCCTGGCGCGGCACGCCGAGCACCCGCGGATCGCCGGCCCGCTCATCCGCGTCGACGAGCGGCTCGGCCGCTCGACCCGCGCGCGCCGGCATCTGATCCGCCTGATCCGGGGCGTGTACGAGCCGGCTTGAGGCGGTGACGTCCATGCGATTCGGACTCCGCAGCCGCCGGGGAGCCAGCGACACCCGCTCCGCGATCGTTCTGTCGCCCTGGCAGGCGGCGCTGCGCCGGCCGTTCCTCGTGCTCGTCCCGGTACTCATGGGCCTCTGCGTGGCGCTCGGGATTGGTCTCACCCGCCATCCGGTGTACGAGGCGGAGGTCCGAATGGGAATCAAGCTGACCGGCAACGTCCCGGGGGCCCTTTCGGGCTATGGCGCGGGCGCCGAGCAACTCATCCAGGGCTACGCCCGGTCGCTGTCGGCCCGCCAGATCACCGAAGCGGTCTCGCGGCGGACCGGCCTGAGTGCGGCCACGCTCCTCCAACGGACCTACGCGTCGATCATCCCTGGCACACCGACCTTCGTCATCCACGCGCGCGGCCCTGACGCCAACGCGGCGGTTGAGATCGCCACGGCGACGGCTGAGGAGCTCGTGCGCTACGTGGCCGACGTCAACAGCAACGTGACGCAGTCTGAGCGGCTGCTGGCCCGCTACTCCACGGCCCAGCTGGAGCGCCAAGAGGCCATCCGGGAGCGCGACGAGGCCGAGAGTCGCTACCGGGAAGTCCCCTCCAGCAGTCGCCGGCGCGCGCTCGCCGCTGCTCAAGGTGAAGTGAAGCTGACAAGCGACCGTGTCGACAACCTCGAGGAGACATACTACGCGAGCACGAGGTCCGCGGGCTTCGAATCGCTCGTACAGGTGCTTGCGACCCCTCGGAGCGATCAGGACGCCGCCACCGACCGCGGCGCCACGCTGCAGTTGCTCGGCTTCCTGGGCGCCATTGCGGGACTCGTCGCGGGCATCGCACTTGCGCTCATCTTGGGAAGCCGGGACGCGGGACGGACGGGCACGTGATCAGCCAGCCGCTGGATCGGCGCGCGCTCCTCATCGGCGCGCTCGTCATCACCGTGACGGCCGCCGGGCTGGTGCTCGGACAGATCGGCTATGCGACCCCCGGTCGGTTCTTCTACGTCGTCGCGGCGGTGATCGGTGTGGGCATGGCCGTGGTTGTCTGGTACACCGATCCGGCGTACACGCTCTCGGGCGCGCTGTGCCTCACTGCCCTCAGCGGCCACTGGGGCCTGCTGGGACTGCCGAACCTCATCGCCCCGGACCGGTTTGCGCTGATCCTCGTGATCATCACGGTACTCGCCCGCGGTCCCGGCGCCCGCCGCCGCCCGGACATCACGTTCGGCACCGTTCATGCCTGGCTTCTGGCGGCGACGCTGTTCGTCATGATCTCAGCGGCCGTCTCGGGAACGCTGATCGACGAGGTTGGGACCTTCCGTCTGCTCGACCGCTTCGGTCTGCTTCCGTTTGCTGCGTTCGTCCTCGCGCCGGTGGTCTACCGGACCCAGCGACAGCGCGCCGTCCTGATCGCCACGCTCGTCGCGTTCGGCGCCTACCTGTCGCTGACCGCGCTGTTTCAAACGCTCGGAATGGATGCGCTCGTCTTCCCGAGGTACATCCTCGACCCGTCGTTGGAAACGCACTTCGGGCGCGCGCGAGGGCCGTTCGTCCAAGCCGCCGTCAACGGCATCGCGCTCTACGCCTGCGCGATCGCCTGCTTCATCGCGGCGGCATGGTGGCCGCAACTGTGGGTGCGCCGAGCGAGTATCGCGATCGGTCTGCTGTGCGTGACGAGCCTGCTGTTCACACTCCAACGGTCGATCTGGATCGGTGCAACAGTCGCCGGCCTCGCGACGTTCCTGATGGCGTCGGAGCTACGCCGCCATCTCCCGCTTGCGGCGCTCGCCACGGTATTGATGGTGGGCGCGTCGCTCGCGCTCATCCCCGGGCTCGCGGACAAGGCGGTCGCGCGTAAGGACCAGTCCGAAACCGTCCGTGGCCGGGAGAGCCTCAACGCTGCGGCGCTCGACATGCTGAGCGACCGACCGCTGGCGGGATTTGGCTGGGCGACGTTCGAGAAGCGCAGCCCGGACCACTTCAACGTCGTGCCCGATCGTGCGTTGGTCCTGCTGGACAACGCGCCGGCCCACAACCTGTTGATATCCAACCTCGCAGAGCTCGGGCTTCTCGGTACGAGCCTATGGTTGATTGCCCTCGTGGTCGCGATCGGCGGCGCCCTGCGGCCGCGCGCGAGAGCACCCGCTCTGCGACCCTGGCGTATAACGCTCGCGTCGATCGCCGGGCTGTGGGCGCTCGTCGCGATGGCGTCGCCGCTCGTGGATGCGTTCCCGCACATGCTGTTGTGGCTGATCGCCGGCGTACTCATGGGGATGGTCCAGCCCGACGAGGCTGGCGAGCGCGATCTACAGGCGCGCTTCTAGCTACCCCCGACCGGCTGTGGCGAACAGCTGCGCCAGACGCGGGGCGGAGCGGTCCACATCGAATTCGGCGAGCACGCGCCGGCGGCCGGCGCGGCCCATTGCCGCGCGGCGCTGGGGATCGCCCGCCAGCGTGGCGAGCGCCTCGACGAGCTCCGCGAGCGAGCCGGGTGCGACAAGCAGCCCGCTCACGCCGTCCTCGACGAGCTCGGGAATCCCCATGATCCGCGTCGTCACGACCGGCCGTTCCAGCGCCATTGCTTCCATCAGCACGACCGGGACGCCTTCGGCGAAGCTCGGCAGGCAGAAGATGTCCGCGTCGAGATAATGCGCGCGGATTGTGTCCTGGCCGACCGAGCCGAGCAAGTCGACGCGATCGGCGACCCCGACCCGCGCGGCGATGTGCGCGAGCGCATCGCGCTTGGCGCCGTCGCCGATCAGGATCGCGCGTGCCGGGATGCCGCGGCGGTTGAGCTCGCCGATCGCCTCGATGAGCAAAGACTGCCCCTTTAGGCTCACGAGCCGGCCGACACAGATCACGCGCAGCTCTCCGTTCGCCGAGCGCATGGTGTCGTCGGGGGTGTAGACCTCCGGCTCGACGCCGCAGCGAATCGACGTGGACCTTGTCCCAGTCGTGTTCGTCGAGCAGCGTCAGGACCTGCGAGCGGCCGAAGTGGCTGATCGCCTGCACGAAGCGGGCGTCGCGCGCCTTCGCGGCCAACCGGCCCCCGGGCACGTCGTAGAATTCAACCGGTCCGTGGACGGCCATGCTCCACGACCAATCCTTTCCCCCGTGGTGTGCCACGAGTAGCGCCACGTCGCTGGCAGCGTCGGCGAACTGCGCGTGGAGGTGCCGGGTGCCACGGCGCGCGCAGTGCCCGTGCAAAACGATCGCCTCGGCGAAGTAGAACAGCTGCCAGACGTGACCGCGCGCGCCGGGCCGGCTCATCCGCCACGCGCGTCCGAGCGTCGAGAGGTACCGGCCCGGACGGTGCGCGAACGCGAGTGCATGGATGGCCAGGAGCTTCGCAGCCGCCAGCGGGAGCACCGCGAACGTCGTCCGAGCGGCCTCGCGATCAGCCTCGGTGAGCAGCTGCTCAGAGGGTGCGCCGTGGATCGACAGGGTCTCGATCTCGCACCCGAGCCGGCGCAGCGCCTGCACCTCGCGCCACACGAACGTGTGGGAGACCGCGGGGTAGTGGCTGCATAGATACGCGACTCTCATCGCCGCTATTGTTGCCGAGCCGTACCAGGCACGCTTGCCCCGCCTCTATGTACGGAGAAAAATTGCCCCAGATCCCCCCGTTGCCGCGCCGCGTTCTACCAGGGTTGCGACGATGAGCGCCGATCCGCAGCTTCACGAGCGCCGCAGCTTCTGGACCGAGTACCAGCCGGGCATGCGCTCGACGGATGCCGACCCGGGCTCGCCCGAGTACTTCGCCGAGATCGACAAGTACCGGTACACACTGGAGCCCGCGATCGCCGAGCTCGTCGGCTTCGAGCGGTGGACGGCCCGCGACGTGCTCGAGGTCGGATGCGGGATGGCCACGGACGGGGCGCGGTTCGTCCGCAACGGGGCGCGCTACACCGGCGTGGACTTCAGCCCGAAGGCGCTGGAGTTCGCGCAACGCCGCTTCGAGCTCGAGGGCGGCCAGGCGCAGTTGCTGCAGGCTTCGGCCACCGATCTGCCGTTTGCGGACGAAACGTTCGATCTCGTGTACTCCAATGGCGTCATCCACCACCTCCCGGAGACGCGGCGGGCGGTCGAGGAGTTTCACCGCGTTCTGCGCCCGGGAGGCACGGCGATCGTGATGGTGTATCACCGCGGTTCGTTCAACTACTTCGTGTCGATCATGCTGCTGCGCCGCGCGCTGGCGGCACTGCTGCTCGTCCCCGGTGCCGTCGCCGTCGCCGCCGCCGTCACGGGCGAGCGCCGGGACGTGCTGGACGGACAGCGTGCGCTGCTGCGTACGCATGGTGTACGCTACCTCGCCGACCGCAAGCTGTTTCTGTCACACAACACCGACGGACCTGGTAACCCGCTGTCCAAGGTCTACAGCCGCCGCACGGGCGCCGCATTATTTGAGCCGTTCGGCACGGTGCAGACGCACGTGCGCTTCCTCAACCTGCGCGCATATCCCGCGGGCGAGCAGCTGGAGTCGCTGCGGGCGGTGCGCCGCCTCGGGCGGCGCTACGGCTGGCATCTGTGGCTCCGGGCTACCAAGAACGCCCGGAACGGCGCGTGATCGGGGCCGTAGCGGTGATGGCTTCGTCGCCTACGAGGCAGCCACGTCGCGCCACCAGCGCGGGCGCGAACAAAAAACGCCTACGGCGTCGCCTTATCGGTTAAGCTGCGCTCGCAAGAGACGCAGGAGGGACGAAGGCCCTCGCGAGGCAATTTCTCTCAAGGGGGAACCGTTGGCCAAGCCGCCTTTGCCAGCTGAACGGCCGCGCCGATTGATCGAGCGGGCCTGGTCCGGAGCAGATTGGATGCGCCGGATCAACTCGTCGCCGAAGCTTCGCCCAGTCGGAGCTCCGATCACAGAGGGCGAGAGCCGGCGCGACATCGCACGGCGCGACGCGATGTTCCGGCGCAGCCTTGCGCTGGCCGATTTCGGCGCCGCGGCGTTGGCGCTCGTGATGTGCGTCAGCGTGGCCGGCGACGACAGGCTGCGCTGGGCCGCGTTGCTGGCACTGCCGCTCGTCGTCTTGGCGAGCAAGCTCAACGGGCTCTATGACCGCGACGAGCTGCTGATCCACAAGACGACGATCGACGAGGCGCCGCGCCTGCTCCAGCTCGCCACGTTATACACGCTGCTGGTCGTGCTGCTCGAGACGAGGTTGATCGAGGGGCACCTCGGTTCGACGCAGATCATCGTCCTGTGGGGCTCGCTGTTCGTCAGCGCGGTGCTGGCCCGGCGCATCGCGCGCGGCTGCGCGCGGGCCTTCTCGGCGGTCGAGCGGTGCCTGTTCGTGGGCGGCGACGAGTCGTATGAGCGGCTTCGCGGCAAGCTGGAGGATCGTGCGAGCAAGGTCCTGGTCGTCGGGCGGATGTCGCTTGATGACTCCGGCGGCGACGGAGCCGCGGAGCACGCGATGTCCGTCTTCGGCAGCCTGGTCACGCAGCTCAACGTGCATCGCGTGATCATCGAGCCGAGCGAGGCGTCTCCCGAGCTCACGCTGCACTTCGTGCGTGAGGCCAAGTCGACCGGCCTGCGCGTGAGCCTGCTGCCGCGCGTGCTGGAGGTCGTCGGCTCGTCGATCGAGATCGACGACATCAACGGCCTGACCCTCCTTGCGGTCCGGCGCTTCGGGCTCACCCGATCCTCCCAGGCGGTCAAGCGCACGTTCGACCTGGCGGGCGCGATTCCGGGGCTGCTGGCAATCTCGCCGGTGATGCTGACGATCGCGGTGCTCATCAAGCTGGATTCGCGCGGCCCGGTGTTCTTCCGTCAGACCAGGGTTGGTCGCGACGGTCGCATGTTCCGGATCTGGAAGTTCCGCACGATGGACGAGCGGGCCGAGGAGCGCAAGGCCGATCTCGTTGCGCTCAACGAGGCGGATGGGCTGTTCAAGATCGCCGAGGACCCGCGGATCACACGGGTGGGGCGGTGGCTGCGGCGCTACTCGCTCGACGAACTGCCGCAGCTCTTCAACGTGGTGCGCGGCGAGATGAGCCTCGTCGGCCCCCGCCCGCTGATCGTCGCCGAGGACGAGCAGATCATCGGGGCGTACCGGCGCCGCCTGCACCTGCACGCCGGGCATGACGGGACATTGGCAGATCCTGGGCTCCGCGCGCGTGCCGCTCACCGAGATGGTCAAGCTGGACTACCTGTATCTGGCGGGCTGGTCGCTGTGGTCCGACGTGAAGATCCTGCTGCGGACCGTGCCCTACATGCTGGCCCGGCGGGGCCAGTAGCGCGCCCGGCGGGGCCAGGGGCGGTTCGGCCGCGCTGCGGACTGCGACTTGCAGCGCGTCAGAGCTTTGGAAGCGTGAGCGGCAGCGTGCGCTTCGCGCACAGGCGATAGGCGCGAATCCCGGTCTTGACCTTGCCAGACCGGGTCCGCGCGAAGATGTGCACCTGCACGCGGCCTGCCGGGTTGCCGATGAAGGAGAGCAGGGTGCCAAGACGACCCCGTACGCGAGTCACCTTCAGCCGCGGCCCGGTCGCAGTGGCCCGTCGGATCGTCGCCGCGACCACGGGATCGCGTGCGAAGAAGCGGACGTTGATGCGAAACCGGCGCCGGCTGGCGCAGGCGACGGCGGTCGGCGGCGGGGGCGAAGCGGCCGTGACAGCCTGCGCGCCCGCCGAGACGCCCGCGTTGACGCTCGCGACGCAGAGCGGAAGGCCGGCGCACTCCTCGACGGTGGCGTTGCGCACCGTGATCGACAGGACGCCGTAGTTGTCGAACACGTTGACGTCACGCAGCCTGAACTGCGCGGGCGAACCATTGCCGGCGAGCAGGAAGCGATAGGTGTGTTGTGGGTTGGGGCCGCTCGGCTGTCCTCCGATGGGAGCTCGATAGGCGAACGTGCCCTGGTCGGCGATCTCGAATGCGTTGCGCATGCGTGGCAACGTCGGACAGCCGGCATCGAGCGGCTTGGGACGGGCGAACGTCGTCGCGGCATCCTGTCCGACCCGGCTCGTCGGCCGTCCCGGCGATGGGATGAGCGCGTCGTTCTCCGGAGTTCCGCAGATTCGTCGTGGCCGCGGCTCGACCGGAAACCACAGGCTTGGCGTGAACGCGCTGTACGTGCCGGTCACCGTCGCGGTGAAGTAGGCGCCCGCGGGGAGCGCGTCGCTGGTCTGCACAGGTCCCGAAGCGCCGTTCTGCACGGTGTCGTAGCTGTCGAGGTGCAGCGTTTCGGGCAGCGCCGCGTGGACCGGATGCGCTGCGCCGAGCGGCACCGCGAACACAGATAACGCCAAAGCTGCCCATCGTTTACGCGTACCGGACACTAAGCAGCAGCGTATCGGACATCGGGGCTAGGGGCGCGCTATCTTTGGCGGCCGCTGCACTGCGGAACATTGCATGCGGACCGCACGAAGCGTCTACATTGATGCGGTGTTGGACCTCGGTGCGCAGTTTGCCGGCTACCGGATCGACCGCGTACTCGGTCATGGCCGGACGAGCACCTGTTATGAGGCCACGCATGCCCTGCTCCTGCGCACGGTCGCCCTTAAGGTGATCGATCCCGAGCTCAGCGCACACGAGGGATTTCACCAGGAGTTTCGCCGCGCGAAGCTTGGGCAGACGACGCTCGAGCACCCACATCTTGTCGCCACCTTCGAAGCCGGTCTGCGCGACGACCTGCTGTTCGTGGCGATGCAGCTTGTCAAGGGCTCGACGCTCGACAATCTCGTGAACGCCGGCGACCTCGACGACCGACGGCTGCTACGGAGCCTGGCGCAGGTCGCCGGCGCCCTCGATGCGATTCACGCCCAGGAGATGGTCCACGGGGGTATGCGCCCAAGCACGGTCTTCGTAACGCCGCAGGGTCACTCGTTTCTCGGGGATCTCGCCCTGCCGGAGGTGCCCGCGGGCGGGCGGCTCACTCCGATAGGCGCCTACATGGCTCCCGAGGTGCGTGCCGGGGCGCCTGCCGGGCCAGCCGCCGACGTCTACGCGCTCGGCGCCGTGATGTACGACGCCCTAGCGGGGACGCTGGCCGAAGAGGAATGCTCGCCGGCCGCCTGCGCCGACCGCGATCGCTGGCGCCGAGCACCCCTCAGCGAGCGACGGCCCGATCTTCCGGAGGCCCTCGGCGGTGTGTGCGCCACGGCCCTGGCCGAGTCGCCCTACGCCAGGCAGCGGTCCGCCGGGGAGCTCATGCGCGAGGTCCACTACGCCCTCACCGACACCGATGCTCTGCCGCCGCCGCTCGGCGTCGGAGGCATCAGTCCCAGGGGCGCGGGGCCGCGGCTGAGCTCCGGCTCGACCCCGGCGGCAACGGGCGCGGGACTGCAACGACGTGACGGGTTCTCACCCCCGCACCGGCCCCGCCCTCGGGTTCGCGCAAGGATGACGATCACCGCGCTCGCTGCCGTGCTGGGCATCATCGCGGGGTTCGTTCTGCAGGATCGCTTGGCTGGGAGATCGGACTCCGAGGTGCGCGCCGCGTCCGCACGCGCAGGCACGCTCGGAATTAGCTACCCCGAGAGCTGGATCCGCATGGAGCCGCCGCGCATACCCGGTCTGCGCCTCACCAACCCGGTTAGCCTGCGGACGCCGGCCGCGCTCGGCGTGCACTACGTCATCGGCGCGGCGGACAACGCCCACGGGATCAAGCTGCTGCCGGGCGCGCTGCGCGCGCTGGTCGTCGGCCACCTGCGAGGACAAGCCGTCGAGATCGCCGGCGAGACGCAGGCGCTGCGGTATCGAGGTGTGCGCGTTCGCGGCGTCGATGCGCCGTTGACGTTCTATGCCGTGCCGGTCGCGGGCGGGGCGGTCATCGCGGCCTGCCAGGCGGCCGCCCCATCGGCCCGCTCCATCCTGGCGGCGTGCGATCGTGCGAGCGCCGCGATCGGCATCACGCGCGTGCGCACGTTCGCGCTGGGGCCGGACGGCGACTACGGAAAACGGCTGCGCGACGTGGTCGGCGCGCTGGATTCAACGGTCGGCGGGTTGCTCGCCCGGCTCGAGGAAGCGCGCACGCGGGCGGGCCAGGCCTCTGTCGCCGCCGACCTGTCGAACGCGTACGATCGCGCGGCGCGTGGCTTGAGCGGCGCGGTCGTCAGCGGCCGCGACGAGCCCGGCCATCGCTCGATCCTCGCCGCGTTCGAGGAGACGGCTTCCGGCTACGCCCGGTTGGCCCGCGCCGCGCGTGCTGGCAGGAGCGCTCGGTACCGAACGGCGCAGCGCGCGCTGCGCTCCTCCGAAACCCGGACGCAGGCGGCGCTGGCCGAGCTGGGGCGGCTCGGCTATACGGCCTGAGGCGCGGGTGGCTACGCACCCCTCACTGCCGCGCTGGTGAGGCCGATCCGGACGTTGCTGTAGCGCACGATCGTCGCAAACGGGATTCCGTGCGCCCGGTAGTTGCCCAGCTTGAATCCGTTGAACGCAACGCCGCCCCCGCGGCCGCTGTAGAGCGTGGCCAGGTTGCAGCGCCCGTCGGACTTGCACTTCGGGTCGCCGGCAAGACGCTCGTTATGCCAGATGCGGACATATCCGAGTGCAGGATCGGTAGACCATCTGATCTCGAACGTCCAGCGGTGCCAGACATCGGTCGTCAGCGGGGTGCGAAACAAGACGCGCCGTGGCGCCCGTACCCCGCCCACGCACTGCAGGGTATGCACCTCGAGGCGCTTGCCGCCGGCGGGTCCGGTGACGGCGACCTTGAGCGGCGACTGAGCTGGGCACCCCGCGGGCTTTGTGCTGTTGTGCCATTGACCGACCGTCTGGTACTGCGTGTTGCTCGGGCGCTCCGCGCTCTTGTCGTAGAGCGCCTCGAAGGCAAAGAACCTGACTTCGCCGCCGCGGGCGGCGGGACGGCTAGGTGCCGGACGCATGCCCGTGATGGGACGCGTCTGCATGATGATTTCACAGCGGTCTCCGCCACCGGCAGCACCTTGGTCACCCTCGTTGACCTCGAAGCTGCCGATCACCGCTTCTGAGCCTTCGACCTCGCTGGTGCGAAGCGACCGCGGCGGCCCGGCGCTGGGCTGCTCCACGCATGCCGCCACGTCCCAGCGGTCCGCGTCAGCGCATACGCCCACCCGCCCATGCAGCGCCCTGCGCGCGCAGAACCGCTTCGGCTGCCACAGAAGGTCCTCATCGGCCGCCCGTGGTGCCCAGGCCGAAGGCACACGCGTGGGTGGTGCCGGCCGCTCGGTGGTAGCCGTGTCCGCGCGCGGGGGCGCCGGCGGTGCATCTTCGCCTCCACAGCCGGCGACGAACGTCATCGCGCTCGCCGCCACGGCCACCAGCGCCCCCCCGAAGACTCGGCGCACAGCGCTAGTCCGGCAGACCGATCGAGACGGACCGATAACTCACGACGGTGGGCTCGACGACGGTCGTAGCCCGGTAGTTGCCGAGTTTGAAGTGATTTCTGACGGCTGTGCCGTCGGCGCCGCTGTAGCGCGTTGCCAGAACGCAACGGCCGTCGGACCGGCAGCCCGCGGGGACGATCGCGCGGCCCTGATGGACGATGCGGACGTACCCGACCTTGGGATCGGCGGACCATTTCACCTCGAAGGACCACGTCTGCCAAACATCGGTAATCAGGCGCGTGGAGTACAGGGTCCTCGCCGGGTAGGCCACACCCCCGCGACACTCCTGTGCCACTACGCCCACACGCTTAGCGCCCGCGGAGCCCGTGATCGAGATCCTCATCGGCGAGCTCGTGGGACACCCTGCGGGCGTGGCGCTGCTGTGCCATTGGCCGACCGTTTGATACTGCCAGGTGGTCGGCTTCTGGGTGCTCGCGTCGTAGTGCGCGTGAAAGTCGAACAATCGCACCTCGCCGCCCGCCATGGCCGCTCGCCCCGGCGCGGGATCCATCCCTGTGACGGCACGCGTTTGCTGAATGATCTCGCAGCGATCCCCGCCCTTCACGGCGCCCTTATCGCCCTGCCGAACCTCGAAACGCCCGATCTTCCCGGGTCGGGTGGGGTCGTTAAGGTTCTGGAGTGACCAGATGCTCTCGGCGGACGGGGCGGAAACACACGCAGTGACGTCCCAGGGACCCGACTTCGGACACAAGCCGACAGGGCTCCAGATCGTTGCTCGCGAGCAGAAGCTGTCGCCGGTCCATAGCACCTCGGCCGCGACCGCGCTGGAGACGAGAACCGGCGAGAAGGCGAGCGCGATGACGCTCGACGCCACAAGGCACGCGGCACGCGCGCTGCGTCGGGCACGCGCGCTGCGTCGGGCACAGCACCACCGCCCGCGCGTGGCGACTCGCCGCGCGAGCGGGGGGTTCTGCATAGCGGACCATCATAGGCAACCTTGCCGACTAAGTCTCGCCGCCCGTTGTGAACTCACCGCCAGCCGGAGCTGACGGTACGGCTGGCTGTGGCGCCGTCGGCCGAGAGGGAACGATCGGGGCAGGCGGAGGCGAAGGCGGAGGCGGAGGCGGAGGCGGAGGCGGAGGCGAGGCCCGGGGCGCGCGCGGCGCGGGCGGGCGTGCCCGTGTTGCAGGCGCCGCCAGCGCCCGGGCCGCGTTGCGTGACCGCCCAGCATCCGTTGCGCGGGACCGACGCGTGACGGTCGCGCGCGAGCGACGGGGCGAGGCACGCATCTCGGGTAGTACGCGTGCTTCGCGCAGTTGGCCGATCGGTACCGGGTCCACGGTGGGAGAGATGTTGTGCACGCCCGCCCCGGCCTCCACCGGCTCCGTGCGGACCGCAGCGGCCACGGCCCAGCCGACGCCCACGCAAGCGGCCGCGACGAGCACCGGAATGACCGTTTGGCGCACGCTCGCCGGTGGTGTCGGCCTCCCCGGTGATCGCGTGCGAATCATCACAATGCTGATTCAAGCACGTCCACGAGGCGTTCAGCGGCGGCACCGTCCCATCCGGCGGGCAGCGTCGTCGCGCGAGCACGCGTCTCCTCGAGGAGACGAGGCACGTCGGCGATCCGCGCCGGGTCGAGGCCGAGCAGGACGTTCGTCCCGAGATCGACGGTCACCGGGCGCTCGGTGTTGTCTCGCAGCGTCAGGCACGGGATCCCCAGCGCCGTCGTCTCCTCCTGGATGCCGCCGGAATCCGTCAGGACGCCCGCGGATCCGGCGACCAGCCCGAGGAACTCGACATACCCCAGCGGGTCCACGAGGGTCAGCCCCCGGCGCTCGCCGACGTCGTCCAGCCGCTCGATCGCCGCACGCGTCCGCGGGTGCACCGGGAAGACCACCGGCAGGTCCTCGCTGATCCGCCCGAGCTGGGCGAGCGCCTCCCCGAGCAACGGCCCGTCGACCAGGGCGGGGCGGTGCAGCGTGACCACGAGGTATTCGCCCGGGGTCAGACCGTGCTGCTCGGCGCTGCGTCCTGAATTCAGATGTCGGCGCATGGCATGCAGGGTGTCGATCATCGTGTTGCCTACCTCATGGACGGCGCCCGGGCAGCTCTCGCGCTCCAGATGCCCGCGGGCCTCGGGCGAATGGGTGAACAGGAGGGTGGAGATCTGGTCGGTCAGGATGCGGTTGATCTCTTCTGGCATCGTGCGGTCGAAGGACCGAAGCCCGGCTTCCACGTGTCCCACTTCGATGCTCAGCTTGCAGGCCACCAGCGCGGCGGCGAGGGTCGAGTTCACATCTCCCGGTACCAGCACGAGGTCGGGCTGAAAGTCACTCATGATCGGTTCAAGCCGTTGCATCACGCGCGCGGTTTGGCCGGCGTGAGTCCCCGAGCCCACTCCCAGCATGTGCTGCGGAGCGGCGACGCCGAGCTCCTCGAAGAAGATTCGTGACATCGCGTCGTCGTAATGCTGGCCCGTGTGGACGAGAACATGCTGAAATCCACCGCGGCGCTCGATCTCCGACACGACGGGCGCCATCTTCACGAAGTTCGGTCGCGTCCCGACGATCGACATGACCCGCTCACGCATATGCCGAGCATCCTGCCATGCGGACGGACACGACACCGTGACGCTGACGCCAAGAGGAGAGTTCGTCGGCGTCTCGTGTTTACGTCAAGCTGCAGGGATCACGGCCGTAAGCATCTTCGGAGTCGATCTCGTCACGGTGCTCTTCGGCTTCGGGGTCGGGCTGCTCGTCGGGATGACCGGGATCGGCGGCGGCTCGATCATGACCCCGCTGCTCATCCTCGCGCTCGGCGTCAAGCCCGTCACGGCGATCGGCACGGACCTCGCGTACGCGGCGGTCACGAAGACGCTCGGCGGATGGCGCCACTGGCGACAGGGGACGGTCGACCTGGGCATCTCGATGTGGCTGGCCGTGGGCAGCATCCCGGGGGCGCTGGGCGGCGTCTGGGTACTGGAGCGACTGCACCGCTCGATGGGGCAGGACTTCGACGCCAAGGTCCTGTGGATCGTGGCGGGTGCGCTCGTGGTGACGGGGGTGGCGACGCTCGGCCGCGCCATGTTCGTGCCCAACGCCGCGGCACGGGAACGGGAGACGGTCGACCTCAAGCGCAAGCACAAGGTCGCGGCCGCCGTCATGGGGTTGGGCATCGGCTTCGTGCTGGGAATCTCGTCCGCCGGCAGCGGAGCCCTCATCGCCGTCGGGCTCATCCTCGTGTTCCGACTGACTCCGCGACGGGTCGTCGGGACCGACGTCTTCCATGCCGCGATCCTGCTGTGGGTGGCGAGTATCGCGCACCTCGCGAGCGGAAACGTCGACATCGCGCTTGCCCTGAACCTGCTGCTCGGTTCGCTGCCAGGCGTCTGGCTGGGCAGCTCCGCCTCGGTGAGGGTGCCGGTGGCGATCCTGCGCCCGACGCTCGGAATCGTCCTCTGCACGGCGAGCGCCGGCCTGCTGATGAAGGCGGGGGTACAGATCCCGGCAGTGGTGCTCATCGTGATCCCGCTGTCGCTGGGCTTGCTGGCCTGGTGGCTCGCCCGATGGCGAGCGGCGATCGCCCTCCGGACCGAGGACCAAGACGCCGTGTGAGACTCGCGCGCCGCCTCGCCATCCCCCGCCAGTCAGTTCAGCACGTCAGGGGCAGGCGCGGGTAACGCTGGTCCCTGCGTCAAGGCAGCGGGTGAGAACCCGTGGAAGTTTCCGCCCGCGCCGCGTCGTTAGCCGCTTGTAGCTGCCGATCTGCAATGAACGCGTGACGCGAACCGTGATGATCGCCCCGGCCGGCAGTATCCGGCGGCCCTTGAAGTACCGCGTCAGGCTCGTCTGCCGCTGCGTCGTCTTGGCGATCGTGCGCACGTTGAAGCCGCAGGATCCGCGCGCGTTGCTGCAGCGCATGGTGATCCGCGAGCCGGTCGCCGCGCGCACGGTTAGGGTCATCAGCTGCGAAAGGAGGTTGTTGACCCGCCACACCCCGCGGATCTCGGCATTGAGCTCGCTCGGGCAGCCGTTGGCGAGGTTGCCGGGCGTCGCGCGGCACAGGTCGGAGGAGTCCGGAACGCCGTCGCCGTCCGCGTCGGGCGGCGGTGCCACCACCGGCGGCGGAACCACGGGTGGCGGCGTTACCGGAGGTGGTATGACGTCCACCGGAGGTGGCGTCGCACTGGTCGCCGTCCCGGACAGTGCCACATCCTGGGTCGATTGGACCGGGTCATTGCCGCTGAACCGCAGCGTCGCCGTGAACGGGCCCCCCGGGAACGGCGGCGAGAACGTCACGTCGACCGTGCAGCTGGCGCCCGGCGCCAGTACCGACGTGCAGTTGGAGCCGATGATCGTGAAGTGCGCTCCGACGATCGACATGCCGACGCTCGTCAGGTTCGCCGTGCCGCTGTTGCTCAGCGTCACGCGCTGCGGTGCGCTGACCGTGCCGACCGCAGTCGTGAACATGAGGGTCGCCGGCGCGACGCCGGCGACGGGAGCCGGTATCCCGGTGCCGCTGAGTGCCACGGTCTGTGTCGTGCCGCCGGGCCCCTGGTTGTTGTCGGTGAAGACGAGGTTCGCGCTCTGTGAGCCGTTGGCCACCGGACGGAAGGACACGTCCACGATGCACTGTGCCCCGGGCGCGAGGGTGGCTCCGCACCCGTTGGCGATGGCGAAGCGCGCGGCGCCGGCGCCGGTGAGGGCAACGCTGCTGATCGAAAGCGTGGCGTCGCCGGTGTTCTTCAGGGTCACGCTCTGGGCACCGCTTGTAGTGCCTGTCGGCGTGCTGAAGCTCAAGCTCGTCGGTGCCACGGTGGCGACAGCCGCCGGAGCCGCCGTGCCCGTCCCGCTCAGGGAGACGTTCTGCGTCGACCCCGCGTTGCCCTGATGGTTGTCGGTGAACCGCAGCGTCGCGCTGCGTGCGCCGGTCGACGTCGGGCTGAAGGTCACGCCGACGGTGCACGAGGCGCCGGCGGCCAGCGACGACCCGCAGGTGTTGGATGCAAGGGCAAACCGCGCGGGGTCGGAGCCGACGAGCGAGACGCCGGCGATCGACAGCGGCGCGTTGCCGGTGTTGGAGAGCGTCGCGTTCTGCGTCGCGCTGGTCGTGCCGGCCGTCGTCGTGAAGGTCAGGCTTGTGGGAGTCACACCCGCGACGGGCGCCGGCGCCGCGGTTGCCGTGCCGGTGAGTGACACGGTCTGCGTAGACCCGCTGGCGCCCTGGTGGTCGTCGGTGAACTGCAACGTTGCGCTGTGCGCCCCGGTCGTCGTCGGGCTGAACGTCACGGCGACCGTGCACTGCGTGCCGGGGGCCAGCGAAGAGCCGCAGTCGTGGGTGCGCGAGAACCGCGAAGCATCAGCGCCGACGATCGAGATGCTGCTGATCTGCAGCGGAGCGTTGCCGGAGTTGGACAGCGCCACGTTCTGCGGGGCGCTCGTCGTGTCTTCTGTCGCCGTGAAGCTGAGGCCGCCGGGGGCGACGCCGGCGACGGGCACCGCAGCGGCGCCTGCGCTGCCGGTTAGGTCAACGCTCTGTGTCGACCCTCCGTTGCCTTGGTCGTTGTCGGTGAATGTGAGCGTGGCGGTGCTCGATCCCGCGGTGGTGGGGTTGTACGTGACCGAGACCGTGCACTGCGCGCCGGGGGGAAGCGACGCGCCGCAGTCGTCGGTGCTGTCAAAGACGTCGGCATCTGGTCCCGTGATCGTGATGCTGTCGATATCCAGCGGCGCGTTGCCGGTGTTGGAGAGCGTCACGACCTGCGCCGCGCTTGTCGTTCCTGCGGTTGTGGCGAAGTCGAGCGCGGTTGGTGCGACGCCTGCCACCGGCGCTGGTGCGGGTGTGCCCGTCCCGGATAGCGCTATCGACTGCGGCGGTCCGTTGCTCGCGACATCAAGCGATGCGGCAACGGCCCCGGGCGTCGCGGCGCTGAAGCTCACGTCGATCGTGCAATGCTGGCCGGGCGTGAGCGAATCACCGCAGTCGTCGGTGGCCTGGAAGCGATCCGGTGCGGCGCCGGAGACGCTGACGACAATGGTGGTGAGATCCTCGTCGCCGGTGTTGGTGAGCGTGGCTTGCTGTGTCGCACTTCCGGAGCCGCCGACCTCGTCGGTGAACGCAAGCCCCTCGGCCGGCGTCAGCTGCGAGCCGACCGCGGCACGCGCGATCGCGACCACGACGAGTAGTCCCGCCATGACCGCGACGATGGTCATCAACCGCTGGATCGTGATGACAGGTCTGCGATCTAGCGTGTCGTTCGTGAGCGGCCGACGTAGCGTCAGAGAATCATCCGTGTTCGCGTTTTCGTGTCGGCAGGGCCGATCAACGGACTATACGTCCTGCCGGGAGTCCGATGGCCTATTTTTTTGTCCTGCCGAGCACATCGCTGCTCTCGTGCTCGTCAGACGTCGAGCCGGCCGACGATTTCGCCGGCCCAGCGGGTCACGTCATCGAGATCGAAGATGCGGTGCAGATCGAGAAAGAGCAATGGGCGGATCTGCATACGCACGGACGCTCTCAGGGCCGGACGTCGAGAGAGGGCGGGAGCGCGCTTGCTCTGCACGGTCGCGAGTTGGGCTTCGATGTGTGGCGATCGATCAGCAGCGCCGTCTGCAGCACGCTGCCGAACAGGCGCACGGTGCTCAGGATCGCGGTGATCATGCGGCCGCGAACGAGGCGTGGCGGCGATACGTGCTGATCGAAGATGTGCTGCGCGATCCTCAGGAGCTGCTCGACGAGGGCGTGGCGCTGAGCAAGGTCGCGATCGATCTGTGGCTGCAGCGTTGAACGACTTCGCCGCGGCGCTTCGAGATCTCTGAAGCGTGCGACTGGCCGAGGCGCCGACCTGATCGACCTCGAGCGCCTGCGCGACGCGCACGGCGAGCTGCCCGACCACTGAACTGCGGCCATTGCCGCGCCGTCTGGGATGGGCAAGCTCCTGCCCACACGGTGCCATGTCGCGCACGAGGCTCGGGCCGGTAGCACGCCGGGTTCGTCCTGTGCGGCGGCTAGCGTCCCCGCGGCGATGACCGTTCCGGGACGCAACAGGCCATGCCCGTGTGGCAGCGGGGCGAAGTACAAGAAGTGCTGCGGGGCGGAAGAGCCGGCGCAGCGGCGCGGCGGCGTGCTCAAGCCGCGCTACGTGCCGGGCGCCGAGCGCGACCCCGCGTACTGGCGCGCGCTGAAGGCGGCCCGCAACCGGTTCTCGATGCCGGCGGTTGTGTGGGAGGACCCGCGCACGATCGCGGCGATGCTCGGCTTCGCGCAGCGGCCGGGGTTCGATGCCCGCCGCCCGCCTGCCGACGAGGACTTCGACGAGCTGATCGCGCAGCTCGAGCGGCGCGCGCAGGCGAGCGGGGCCGACGTCTGGCTGCGCGCCGGCCCGCGCGGTGACGAGCTCGTGTTCGCGTTCCCCGCCGATCGCGGGCTGACGGCGGCGATCAAGCGGCTGCCCGGCCGTCGCTTCGACCCTGGCGAGCGCACCTGGGTCGTGCCTGCCGCTGCGTCGCTGGCGCCGTCGGTCGACGCGCTGCTCGAGCTGCATCCGTGGCTGATGGTCAGCGCCGACGTCGACGCGTGGCTCGACGAGCATCAGCACGCCTGGGCGGCCCTGGCGACGGTCGTCGAGCACGAGCGCGCGCCGTGGTTCGTCGTCGAGACGCTGTACGGCGCGGTGCCGCGCGAGCTGCTCGCCGGCGCCGACGAGGTGCAGCGCGGCACCCTGCTGCTGGCCGCCGGCGACGACGCGGTCGCGCTGCTCGACGGGCAACCTTCGATCAGCCTGGACGCCCCGGCCGGCGCGGTCCTGTCGGCGCTGCGTGCCGGCGCGCGGCCGGCCGGGGGGCAGCTCGCCCTCGGGCGCGACGAGGAAGGCGCCGAGCGCTTCGAGCTCTACAGCGACTGGTCGTTCGGCGCGGCGGATGCCTTCGCGCTGCTCGCGGAGGCGGCCGTCGCGTTCGAGCGCGACGAGCAGTGCGCGTTCGAGGTCCAGGCCGACGTGCTCGCGGTGCCCGCCGATCCCGCGCTCGCCGCCTCGCTGCGCGAGCTGCTCGAAGCGCACCCGGAGGTCGCGATGACCGCGCCGGCCGCGCGCCGGATCGACGCGCTCGAGGCCGAGCGGGCGCGCGCGGAGGCGACGATCGCGCTGTCGCTCGCCCACGACGCGGAGCTGCATGTCGACGGGCTCGGGGGCGAGCTGCGGCCGTTTCAGCGCGCGGCGGTCCGCTACGTGCTGGCGCAGCGGCGCACGTTCCTCGCCGACGAGCAGGGCCTCGGCAAGACGATCGAGGCGCTCGCGGCCCTGCAGGCCGACGGCGCGTTTCCCGCGGTCGTCGTCTGCCCGGCGAGCATGAAGCTCGTCTGGCAGCGCGAGTGCGCGCGCTGGCTGCCGGGCCGCAGCGTCGCCGTCCTGCACGGCCGCGGCGATCAGGCCTGGGTCGCCGCCGGCGCCGCTGCGGACCCCGCTCGCGCCGACGTCGTGCTCTGCAACTACGACATCCTCGAGGCCCATGCCGGGCGGCTCGCCGCGCGCGGGCTGCGCGCAGCGGTCTTCGACGAGTCGCACTACTGCAAGGATCCGCGCGCCAAGCGCACGAAGGCGGCGATCGCGCTGGCCGAGCAGGTCGCCGAGGACGGCCTGCGCCTCGCGCTGACCGGGACGCCGATCCTCAACCGCCCGAAGGACATCGTCGCGCAGCTGCGGCTGGTCGGGCGGCTCGCCGACTTCGGCAGCGGCGCCCGGCTCGGGCGGCGCTTCCGCGGCGCGCAGGCGCTCGACCGGCTGCACTGGAACCTGCGCGCGCGCTGCTACGTGCGCCGCACGAAGGCCGACGTCCTGCCGCAGCTGCCGGCCAAGCGCTTCGCGAGCGTGCCGGTCGAGCTCGACAACGCGGCCGAGTACCGGCTGGCGCAGGAGGACGTCGTCGCCTGGCTGCGCACGCAGCCGCTGGACCTGCGCGTGCTCGAGGCGAAGGTCGCGGCCGCGCTGCGCGCCGAGCAGCTCGCGCGCCTGAACTACCTGCGCCGCCTCGCCGCGCGCGGCAAGCTGCGCGCGGCGATCGCCTGGATCGAGGACTTCGTCGCGTCGGGTGAGCCGCTCGTCGTCTTCGCCCACCACCGCGAGGTCCAGCGCGCGCTGATCGAGCGCTTCCCGGATGCGGCGCACGTCCTCGGCGAGGACGATCTCAGGGCCCGGGCCGCCGCCGTCGAGCGCTTCCAGCGCCCGGACGGCCCGCTGCTCGTCGTCTGCTCGATGCAGGCCGCCTCGCAGGGCATCACGCTCGTGCGCGCCTCGAACGTCGCCTTCGTCGAGCTCGACTGGACGCCGGCGCGCCACGACCAGGCGGAGGATCGCTGCCACCGGATCGGCCAGCAGGACGCGGTGACCGCGTACTACCTGCTCGCGTCGGAGACGATCGACGAGCAGATGGCGAGCGTGCTGCAGCGCAAGCGCGCCGTGATCGACGCGGTCACCGACGGGCAGCGGCTCGCCGAGACCAGCGCGCTGGACGCCGTCATCGCCGATCTGCGAGGGCGCTCGGATGCGCCGGCGCTGCTGGCCGCGGCCTGATCGCTTGCGCGCAGTGGCCTAAACACTGGTGAACACGTTCGCGCCGAGGTGTCTGCGCAGAATCGTCACGAACGCGTCTTGTTTGGTTGCGAACCGCCCGCCAGGCTGGCTCTCATGGCCGACATCATGGTGCGAGGGATGGCGGGGTGAGTGGGCGCTCGACGAGCTGGTCGACGCCTTCGGGCGGCGGTAGGATCGCTGGTATGGCTGTGCACGTCGACGCGTCGCTTCCGGTGCATCCGCTCACCGTCGACGATCTCGCGGCGATGGTCGACGCCGGCATCCTCGGCGAGGACGATCGCGTCGAGCTGCTCGACGGGGTGCTCGTCGAGATGAGCCCGCAGGGCGCGGGCCACGCTGCCGCGATCCGCCGGCTGAACGGTCTGCTGGTCCCGGTTGCGACCGCCGCGGGCCTTGAGGTGAGCCCGCAGTGCCCGCTGGACGTCGTCGATCCGATCAGCCAGCCGGAGCCGGATCTCGCGATCGTGCCGATCGGCGACTGGGAATCACATGCCGCGCAGGCGCTGCTGGTCATCGAGGTCAGCGTGACCTCGCGCGCGGTCGACCTCGGTCGCAAGGCGGCGATCTACGCCGCCGCAGGTATCCCTGAGTACTGGGTTCTCGATCTGGCCGACTTCAAGCTCGTCGTGCATCGCGAGCCGACCGGCGACGGGTACACAGACATCGCGGCGCTGACCGACGCCGACGAGGTCACGGCCGCGTGTCTGCCCCTGACGGTGACCGTCGCGGAGCTCCTGCCGCCGCGGCGGTAGCGCCCGGCTCGGGCACGCCCGCCATCGCCATCGTCATCGTCATCGCCATCGTCATCGCCATCGCCGCGGGCTGAGGCGGGCTGTCAGCCGGCCGCGAGCCGGCCGACGATCTCGTGCGCGTGCTGGGTGTAGGCGCTGAGATCGAAGACCGCGTCGAGGTCGAGGCCGAGGTCGCGCTCGGCGAGCAGGTCGCGCAGCGGCGTGCCGGTGTCCCAGGCGCGCTGCGCGGTCTCCTGCACGATCCGGTAGGCCTCGTCGCGCTGCAGCCCCGTGTCGACGAGCGCGAGCAGCGCCCGTTGTGAGAACAGCGCGCCGCAGGTCAGGTCGAGGTTCTTGAGCATCCGGTCCTCGTGGACGACGATCCCTCGCGCCATCCGGATCGCGAGGTGCTGCATGTAGTCCAGGAGGATCGTGGAGTCGGGCAGGATCACGCGCTCGGCGCCGGAATGCGAGATGTCGCGCTCGTGCCACAGCGCGACGTTCTCGACCGCCGCGCTCGCGTATCCGCGCAGGACCCGCGCCAGGCCGGTGAGCCGCTCGGTGGTGATCGGGTTGCGCTTGTGCGGCATGGCGCTTGACCCCTTCTGCCCGGCGCGGAACGGCTCCTCCACCTCGCGCACCTCGGTGCGTTGCAGATGGCGGATCTCCGTGGCGAAGCGCTCCAGGCCGGCGCCCGCGAGCGCGATCGCCTGCAGCAGGTCGGCGTGGCGGTCGCGCGCGACGACCTGCGTGGAGACCGGCTCGCGCTGCAGGCCCAGGCGCTCGAGCACGCGCACCTCGAACTCGGGCGACGTCGCGGAGTAGGTGCCGACCGCACCCGAGACCGCACCGACGCAGACCTGGGCGAACGCGCGCTCGAGGCGCTCGGCGTTGCGCCGCGCCTCCATCGCGTAGCCGGCGAGCTTGATCCCGAACGTCGTCGGTTCGGCGTGCACGCCATGCGTGCGCCCCACGCAGACGGTGTCGACGTGCTCGCGGGCACGGTCGCTCAGCGCGACGACGAGCTCGCGCGCGCCCGCCAGCACGATCTCGCCCGCGGCGCGCAGCTGCAGCGCGGTCGCGGTGTCGAGCACGTCGCTCGAGGTCAGCCCGAAGTGGATCCAGCGGCCCGCATCGCCGGCCGACGCGCTGAGGACGTCGACGAACGCCGCGACGTCGTGATCGGTGATCGCCTCGCGCTCCTGCACCGCGGCGACCGTGAACGTCGCCGCGCGGATCGCGTCGAGCTCGGCCTCGGTCGGCCCCTCCATCGCCTCGCAGGCGGCGACCTCGACGCGGCGCCAGGCCTCCATGCGGGCCTCGTCGGTCCACAGAGCGCCCATCTCGGGCCGGGTGTAGCGATCGATCACGGACGCAGTATCGGGCAGAGGCTCGACGGACGGGCGGCGGAACGCCTACGGAGCCGCCGCGCCGGACGATGCGCGCGGCGTCACCGGGGTACCCACGATGACGACGACCGGCCACGACCGTCCCGCGACGAGAATGCGTGCCCGCTTCTGCGTCGTGAGTTGCTCGGTGACCGCCCCGGCCGTCTCGATCTGCAACGTGACGTCGGCGGTCGCGCCGTGCGGGACCGCGGAACCACGGTCACGCGCACGCTCTCGAGAGGATCGCTCGCGGCGGCGGCCGGCGGGTGCCGGTCCGTCGTGCTCGTGGGAGTTGTCGCCGGCGCCTGCGCCGTCGCGGACGGGCCGATGCGTTCCGCCGCGGGCGGTTCCTCGTCGCCCGTCAGCTCCGCGATCGCGATGCGACGCCCATGCCGATCGCGCCCGCGATCAGCACGACCGCACCGAGCTTGAGCAAGCCACGCGCAAGGAAGCGCAGTCGTTCGCGTCGGGGCATCATCGGCGTCCTTCGAGAATAGGAGGGCCGACCGATATCCGAGCCCGCCGAGCGTGTCCTGTGCTGCGAACGCTACGAGGGGCTGCGCACCTTGATGCGCATCGCCAGCGAACGCCCGGCGATGAGGATCCGGGCGCGGCGATCGCGGACGAGCTTCGGCGTGGCCTCCCCCTCCAGCGCGAAGCGCAGCGTGACGGTCTGCGTCCCGCCGGCGGACAGGGGATCGAAGCGGGCGGCCGCCGCGTCCGTGTCGACCGGCACCCGCACGCTGCCCACGCGCAGGCTCGGGGGATCCAGCGTCACGCGCCGGCTGCCGTCGTTGTCGGCGCGGACTCGCACCGTCACGCGCGCGGGCTGTGGGTCCGTGCCCGAGGGTGTCTCATCGGTGTGAAGCCGCGCGTCGAGCACGTCCACCCGAACCTGCGCGAACCGGCCGGACGGAGCACTCGGCGTGGTCGCGGTGGTCGTCGTCGCGGTTGTGGCCGGCGCGGTCGTGGTGGCCGGAGGCAGAGCTTCGGCCGTCCGGGTCGGCGTGATCGGCGGGTTCGCCGCGACGCTGGTGGTCGCGTCCGGCGTGCTCGCCGCATCGATGACGGGCGTCGCCGAGTCCGTGTCGCCCGACAGCTGTGAGAGCCCCATGCCCAGACCGACTCCCACGGCGCCCGCCACGACCACGAGGGCGATGAACTTGCCCAGGCCGCGCAGGAAGAGCTTCAGTCTCTGTCCGCGCGGCATCACGGTCGACGCATCCCCCTCACAGTCCGCCGCAGCATAAGCGCGAGGCCGTGCGACTCCGCCCGACCCCTACCGTTCCACCCGTCCCGCGCCCAACCCGCACACCTTGAACCCGAACCGCGCCGCCTCCTGCGCCGCCTGGTTGCGGCCGTACTCCTTGAGCGCTGCCTCCAGCGCCCCGGGGTCGTTGCGCTTGGCCGCCGCGACGGCCGACCGCATCGCGTTGGCCGCCGTCGTGCGCTCGTCGAGGTAGCTGTCGAATGCTTCGGCGTCGGTGGTGGGGCGGCCGAGCGCCTCGATCCGCTCGCCGCCCGCGCGGATGGCCTGCTCGTTGATCTGCAGGTACGGGAGGATGATCGCGCCCTCGGAGTCCGTCTGCTGGGGTCTCGGCACGCGCTTCAGCCGCGCCGCGACCCGCGCTTGGTCGCGCGTGCAGATCGCGTCGGCGCGCTCGATCAGGCGGGTCTTCGTGATCTGCGGACCCTCGCGCTCGATGGGCTCGTCGTCGGAGGAGTCGCCGTCGCCGCCGCCGCACGACGCCAACGCCATGCTCGATGCCACCGCCGCCAAGACCAACGGGCGGATCTGCCTACGCATGGACGCTCCTCCGGCCGGACGTCGGGACTGCGGGATCCTAATACGACACCGGCGCACCCGCTCCCGAGGGGCGGATGCGCCGGGTGATGCTCAAGCTGCCGCCTCAGGCGCCGAGGCGCCGGGCGATTCTCGGCTACCAGCTACCGCCTGCGGCGGCTGCGCCGGCCCGAGGAACTCAGTCGTCGTCGTCGTCGCAGGGTCCGTACTCCGCGATGCCGAGGAGTTCGACGGCGATGGCGGCGTAGAGCGGGGAGACCTCCTGCTCGATGAAGCCGAAGACGCAGATGACGACCTCGTCGTCCTCCTCGTACTGCTGGATCGAGGGCGCCTGCGCGACCTTGGCCTTCGAGCTGCGGACGTTGAGCGCGTCACCGGCGGTGTTCAGCGCCGCGGTGCCGCCGCCGAGGGCGAGCGCGACCGCGACGACGATCGCCGTGAGGCCGCCGGCCAGGCCGAGCGGCACGCGGGCGAGGCTGCCCATGACGCCGCGGCGGGGGCGCACGCGGTCGGCGATGGCGCGAGTGACCTCGGGGGTCGGCTCGGGGCGCGTGGAGCGCAGCTGCGCTTCGATGTCCCGGTCAGATCTGGTGCGTCGCATTACTGGTGTTTCCCCCGTTCGGAAGGTCGTCTTGCTGTTCTTACCGGTGCGGGTACCGAATTCCTTACACGTCGATCTGCGATTGCCTCGGAGAGGCCGTCGTCGGCAGGCGTTCCGTCGAGCTCCTCGCGCAGCCGCTGGCGCGCCCGGTGCAGCGCCACCTCGACGCTGTTGGTGCTCATCTCCAGGCGCTGCGCGATCTGCCGCGCGCTGAGATCGGCGCCGTAGCGCAGGGCGATGAGCTCGCGGTCGCGCTCGGTCAGCCGCGCCACGGCGGCCTGCATCGTCAGCCGCTCGACGGCATCGGCCTCGAGATCCCCGAGCGCCTGGCGATCGGGCGGATCGGAGCTCGGCGCGGCGTACTTCAGCGACTCGTCGACACAGCGGCGCGCGATCCCGATCAGCCAGCTGATCGGCGCGCCCTTGGCGGCGTCGAACGTGTCGCGGTAGCGCAGCGCGCGGGCGAACGTCTCGTTGGTCACGTCCTCGGCGTCGGCTCCGTCGCCGAGGCGGTAGGCGACGTAGGCGTAGACGCGGCGGATCAGCGGCTCGGGATCGCTCAGCGGATCGGGCTGCATGAGCTTTCGCAGCTTCGGGTTCATGGCGCCGCCCGCCGGCGAGGCAGCAGGCCCCGATCGCGCAGTGCCTCGATGTCGTTCTCCATCGGGTTGAGCGTCGCCGCCCTCACGAAGGCGCGCTCGCGTTCAAGGCCGCTGCTGGCGATGCCGAGGTCATACCAGATCCGCCAGTCGCTCGAAGCGCCTCGCGCCGCCTCGCGCAGCGTGTTGCGGCCTTCCTGCTCGCGGCCGAGCCCGATCTGGGCGCGACCGAGATACCACGTCGCCCGGCTCGACCACGGCGCCCAGCGCGCGGCCGTCCGCGCCGCGTCGGCGGCGGCCGCGGCGTCGCCGCGCCGCAGCGCGCCGTCGGCATCGTCCAGCGCCCGGTTGCCGAGCAGGCCGGCGATCGAGAACGCGACCAGCGCCACCGCCAGACCGACGGCCGGCGGGCGCAGCCGGGAGGCACGCGCGTCCGCACCGAGCGCGCCGTCGTCGCGGGCGGCGAACACCGCCGCCGCGCACGCGAGCGCGAACAGCGTCAGCACCGGCAGCTCCCAGTCCCAGTCGATCGCGCCGTGCGCGAGATACGCGACGTAGGCCCCGCAGGCGACGCCCACGAGCGGCTCCCCGCCCGCGCGCACCGCGGCCACCAGCGGCACGGCGAGCATCCCGACGAGCAGCAGCAGCCCGGGCCAGCCGAGCTGGGCCAGCGTCTCGAGATAGAGGTTGTGCGCGTCGCGCACCGGCTCGTAGATCGGCCGGTCGCGCAGCCAGAACTGCTCGTAGGTCCCCGCGCCCGACCCGAGCAGCGGATGGTCCTCGTACTGGTCCAGCGCGACGCGCCAGTAGTTCACGCGCGCGCTCGTGCCGATGCTCCCGAGCCGCGAGTTGAGGTTGTTGGCCGTCTCCTGGTCGACGAGCTTGTCCTTGTTGACCCCGTTGTAGGCGCGGTCGGCGAGCTCGACCGGGCCGCCCTGGTCGACCACGAACGCGCCGACGGCCAGCAGCGCGACGCAGGCCAGCGCCACGCCGTAGGCACGGCGCACGCCGCGCGGCACCCGCAGCCGGTCAGCGCCGAGCCCGACGACGACGGCGATGACGGCCGACGCGACCGCCAGCGCCACGAGCACGAGCACGAGCTCGTGGCCCTCGTCGGTGATGAGCGTCGGCGACGCGCGTGCGCTCGTCAGCGCCGGATAGCGCGAGGCGAGCCAGACCGCCGCCACGGACGGTAGCGGCAACGAGCGCGCCCGCCGTCAGGAGGGTCAGCCGGCGCCGGTCGTAGACGAGCGCGCCAAGCAGCCCGGCGGCGATCGCCAGCACCGCGCCGCGGCTGAACGTGAAGTACGTCGCGGTCAGCAGGACCGGCAGCGCCGCTCCCGCCGCGGCCCGTGCCGCGATGCTGCGACCGTGCACGGCCATGCCGAGCGCCGGCAGCGCCGCCATCGCCCCGAGCAGGCCGAAGCCGGTGGCATACCCGAGCGCACCCTGCAGACGAGCCTGGAGGAGGATCTCGACGCTGGGACCCGCGTCCGGAAACATCCGGTCGCCGAGGGCCTGCAGCGACAGCCACGTCGCCCCGGCGACGAGGCCGCCGAGCAGCGGCCCGGTGGCGCCGCGGCGCGCGACGAGCAGCAGCGCCAGCACGGCGAAGACGTACAACAGCCCGCGCTGGACCTCGAGCACCGAGCTGTCGACGTCCTGCGTCCACGCGATCGAGAGCGCGTTCCAGCCGACGAACAGCGACAGCCCCGCGACGAAGACCAGCTCGAGCCGGCTCAGCGCGCGCCGGCCGACGAGGAAGACGATCCCCGCCACCCACGCGAACGCCAGCACGCACCAGCCCCAGGCCGTCGGGTAGTAGCCGCCGTGGGCGTTGCCGACCACCACGACGATGAGCAGGGCAAAGAGCCAGACGGCGACGGAGGCACGCGTGCGCGCCCAGGCATGCGGGGCGGGCACGGCGCTGATCGAGGGGTTGTGGCTCAGCGTCATGCGTCTCGGCGGCGCCCTGCGGACGGGGTAGTATCGCCGCTCGAGCTATGGGATGTCGACGACGATCGTGGTGACCCGTGCGCCCAGTCAGCCGGTTCGGGTTGGCGTCATCGGGGCGGGCCGCATGGGGGCCAACCACCTGCGGCTCTACGCCGGCCTGAAGGGTGTCGAGCTCATCGGGGTGGTCGACGCCGACGCCGACCGCGCCCGCGCCGCTGCCGCGCTGCACGGCTGCCGGGTCTTCGGCTCGGCGCAGGAGATGGCGGGCGAGATCGACGCGGCATCGGTCGCCGTGCCGTCGTCGCTGCACGGCGACGTCGCCGGGCTGCTGCTCGAGCAGGGCGTGCACTGCCTCGTCGAGAAGCCGCTGGCGACGACCGAGTCCGAATGCGAGGCGCTCATCCGCGCCGCCGACTCCAGCGGCGCCGTCCTGCTCGTCGGCCACGTCGAGCGCTTCAACCCGGTGGTGCGCCAGCTCGGCGAGATCCTCCGCGGCAACGTCGTGCACGCGATCGACGTGCGCCGCATGAGCGCGCTGAGCGCTCGGATCACCGACGTCGACGTCGTCGCCGACCTCATGATCCACGACATCGACATCGTGCTGTCGCTGCTGGGCACCGACGTGACCGACGTGTTCGCCAACGGCGTGGGCGGCGGCGGCGACGCGGGATGCGACTACGTCACCGCCACGCTCATGTTCGCCGGCGGCGCCATGGCCACGCTGACCGCCAGCCGCATCACGCACAACAAGATCCGCGAGCTCAACGTGACCGCCGACGTCGGGTTCATCACCGCGAGCTTCCTCAACCAGGAGCTGCTCATCCACTCCCAGGCGCGGACCTCGGGATCGGTCGGCGCCGACGGCGGCACGAACTACGTGCTCGACCTCGCCACCGAGCGCGTCCTCATCCGCCCCGAGGAGCCGCTGGACGTCGAGATCCGCCACTTCGTCGAGACCGTCCGCCACGGCATGGCGCCGCTCGTCTCCGGCCGCGACGCGCTGAACGCGATGCGCTACGTGTGGGAGATCCAGCGGCTGCTGGCCGGCCAGGACGCACCCGCGCCATGTCCGACCTGAGCGGCGCCCGGATCCTCGTCACGGGCGGCGCCGGCTTCATCGGCAGCCACCTCGTCGACGCGCTGCTCGACGGCGGCGCGGAGTCCGTCGCCGTCGTCGACACGTTCTTCCTCGGCCGCGAGGAGAACCTGGCGATCGCGCGCGCGCGCCACGGGGACGCGCTCACCGTCTACCGCGAGGACGCCGGCGACCTCGGCGCGATGACCGCCGTCTGCCGCGCGGAGCGCCCCGACGTCGCCTTCAACCTCGCCACCAAGGCCTTGCTGTACTCCTTCTTCAACCCCGTCGGCGCATTCCAGGTCAACGTTTCGATCGCCGCCGCGCTCGCCGAGCTCATGCGCCAGCGCGCGCTGCCCAAGCTCGTGCACGTCTCGACGTCGGAGGTCTACGGCACCGCGCGGCAGATCACGATGGACGAGGACCACCCGCTGCGGGCCGAGACGTCGTACGCGGCCGGCAAGGCCGCCGCCGATCTCCTGCTTGCGTCCTACGTGAACATGTACGAGCTCGACGTCGTGACCGTGCGCCCGTTCAACAACTACGGTCCGCGCCAGAACGACGGCACGTTCGCGGCGATCGTCCCGCTGACGATCCGCCGCCTCCTCGACGGCGATCCGCCGGTGATCGAGGGCGACGGCCTGCAGACGCGCGACTTCATCTACGTCGAGGACAGCGTCGCGGCGATCCTCGCGCTGGCGACGAGCGCCGCCGCCGGCGGCCGCACGCTGAACGTCGCCAGCGGCCGCGAGGTCGCGATCCGCGAGGTCGTCGAGCTGCTCTGCGAGATCGCGGGCTACAGCGGCGAGATCGTGCACGCGCCGGCGCGGGTCGCCGACGTGCGCCGCCACCGCGCCGACGTCACCCAAGTCGAGGAGCTGCTCGGCCCGGTCTCGCCGACGGTGCTGCGCGACGGCCTGGAGCGCACCTACGCCTGGCACGCCGCGGCCGTCGGCTCCTGACGCGCATGATCCCCCTGACGCGGCCGCTCGTCGACTTCGCCGATGTCGCCGAGGACTTTCGCCGGATCATCGAGTCCGGCCAGCTGACCGGCGGCGCCTACGTCGCGGGCTTCGAGGCCGACGTCGCGGCGTACGTCGGCGTCGAGCACGCCGTCGCCACGACGTCGGCGACCACGGCGCTGCACCTCGCGCTCGCCGCCGCGGGCGTCGGCGCCGGCGACGAGGTGCTCGTCTCGGACTTCACGTTTCCGGCGAGCGGCAACGTGATCGCCCAGTGCGGCGCGCGCCCGGTGCTCGTCGACTGCGCGCCCGGCAGCTTCCTGCTCGACCTCGAGGACGCCGAGCGGCGGATCACGCCGCGCACGCGGGCGCTGATGGCCGTGGACCCCTTCGGTCAGCCGTGCGACCTGGCGGCGGCCGCCGCGCTGTGTGAGCGACACGGGCTCGTGCTCGTCGAGGACGCCGCCTGCGCGCTGGGCGCACAGACCGGCGGGCGGCGCTGCGGCTCGTTTGCGGGCGCCGGCTGCTTCAGCTTTCACCCCCGCAAGATCATCACGACGGGGGAGGGCGGGATGGTGACGACCGACGACGCCGCGCTCGCCGAGCGCCTGCGCCGGCTGCGCAACCACGGCGGCGTGCGCGCCGAGGTCGGGCTGCGCTTCGAGGTCCACGGCTTCAACTACCGCATGAGCGAGCTGCAGGCCGCCATGGGGCGCGCCCAGATGCGCCGGCTCGACGAGATGCTGTCCGGCCGGCGCGCAGCGGCCGCCGCCTACGATCGGGCGCTGGCCGATGTCGGACCGGTCAGCGTTCCGGCGCAGGGCAGCACGGGCGCCACGTACCAGTCCTATGTCGTGCTGCTCGCCGACGGGATCGACCGCAACGGCGTGAGCCTCGCCCTGCGTGAAGCGGGGATCGAGACCACGCTCGGGACGTACGCGATGCACACCCACCCCGCGTTCGCCGCCTACGGCTACAACGCTGGGGACCTGCCCCACTCGCACCGCGCCCAGGAGCAGTCGCTGACCCTGCCGCTGTGGCCCGGGATGGGAGAGGAGGTCGTGCGGCAGGTCGCCGGTGCGCTGGGCACCGCGATCGAGGAGCAGTGGTGAGCACGCCTCCCGCGACCGGCGAGCCCCCGGTGGCCGCGCCGGCTCCGTCGTCGTCCTCGCTGTTGCGCGGCTCGGCGATGCGGCTGGCGTCCGACGGCAGCGGGATCGTGCTCGGCACGGTGGCGAGCATCATCACCGCACGCGTGCTCGGCCCGGCGGGCAAGGGCACGCTGGCCGCGCTGACGTTCGTGAGCCTGCTGGCGATCCAGTGCTCGACGCTCGGCCTCGGCGACGCCGCCGTCGTGCGGATCGGCCAGGCGAAGGCGACCGCCCAGGAGGCCCTGTCGGCCAGCCTCGCGGCCGTCGGGCTCGCCTCGATCGCCGGTGCTGTCGCCGTGCTCGCCTACGCCGTGGCCCAGCTGCCGCTCGGTGACGCCGGCATCTGGGCGGCGGTGGCCGTGGCGTGCGCGACGGTGGTGGTGGGCGGGGTCGGCCAGCTGCTGGTCTTCCTCGTCTATGCGCACGGCCGGGTCGTCGCCGTCAGCGTGCTGACGATCGCGATGTCGGTGACGGGGGTGCTCGGCGTCGTGGCGTTCTGCGTCGTGGTCGACCTCGACGTCCTCGGGGGCGTGCTCGCCGGCCTCGTCGCGTCTGGGCTCGGGCTCGCGGTGGCCGCGGCCGTGCTCACGCGTGCGGGGTTGCGTTTTCGCCCACGCGTCGCCCGTGCCTACCTGCGCCCCGCCCTGAGCTTCGGCCTGCGCACGCAGCTGGCCAACGTGCTGGCCTACTCGACGGCGCGCGTCGACCTGCTGTTCGTCTACGCGCTGGCCAGCCATTACGAGGCCGGGCTGTACAGCGTCGCGCTCACGTTCGGGACGGTCACCGGCTTCGTCGCGATCGCCCTCTCCTTCGCCTCTTTTCCGCGGATGGCCGCGATGGCCGACGCGGCGGCGCTCGAGCTCACGGCGACGATGGCCCGCGTGGCGGCGCTGCTCGGCCTGGTCGCGGCGCTGATTCTCGCGGCCGCCGCCTCCACGCTCATCACCGTGCTCATGGGCGGCCGCTTCGACGACGCGCTGTGGGCCACCGTCGTGCTGCTGTTCGCCAACGTGCTGTGGGGCGTGCAGTGGCTGCTCAGCCGCGCGGTCGCCGCGCGTGGCGATGCCGGCCTGCTCGTCCGCTGCTTCTCGGTGAACCTCGCCACGATGGCGGCGGCCGACATGGTTCTCATCGTGCTCTACGGCGCGACGGGCGCGGCCGTCGGTGCGCTGCTCGGAGCCGTCGCGGGCCTGGTCGTGTGCCTGCGCAGCTACGGCGCGCGTGGGGTGCCGCCCGCGAGCTTCGTGCCGCGGCGCGCGGATCTGCGGCGTGTGCTGGACGTCGCGGCGCAGGTGCGGCGGGGGACGGCGGCGTGACCGCGGGCGCGACGCTGTCGCAAATGCTCCCGGCCATCCTGCCGGGCCTGGCGGAGTATCCCTACGACCAGTTCCGGGCCTATCCGGCCCGCGCGCGCGGCGAGCAGCGCGCGCCCTGGCAGGCCTACCTGCTCAGCCGGCTGGCGGCGATGGACGCCGATCCGCAGTGGAGCCTCTTCGGGCGCGCCGGGCCCGGCGCGCCGCTGTTGCTGGCCGCGCGGACGGCGCGCTGGGACCTCGAGCACTTCGGCTTCCCGATCGCGTCGCTGATCGCCGCGTACTGTCCCGACCAGCCCGAGCTGCGCGTGCGCACGGCTGCGCTGCTCGACGAGAGCCTGACGGCGCTGCGGGCCGGCGGCGTGCGCTTCGTCTCCGCGCGCGTCCACGGCGACCAGCTCGACGTCATCCATGCGCTCGAGGACGCCGGCTTTCGCTACTTCGAGACCGCGATCTGGCCGATCGCGAAGACGACGGAGCCGGCGGGGGAGCCCGACGTGCGCGTCCGGCGTCTCGAGGCCGACGAGCTGCCGCGCGCCGCGCGGCTGGCCGCCGAGCACGGCTACCACCGCACGCACTTTCACTGCGATGCGGGGTTCGACCCAGTCGCGGTGCAGCAGATGTACGCCAAGTGGTTCACGAGCGCCTGGGAGGCGGGAGACCTGATCGCCGCGATCGATGCCGGCGGGGAGCTCGCCGGTGTCTTCGACGTCCGCGTCGAGCGTGAGCTGTCGGCGCATCTCGGCTGGACCTACGGCCGCATGCGGTTCGTCGCCGTCGACGGATCGGTCCGCGGCCAGGGTCTGGGCCGCGCGCTGTTTCACGGGTCGATCCGGATGGTCACCGCGCTGGGGGCCCACTACCTGGACTCGGCGTACTCGTCGCGAAACCACACCTCGGTGAGGCTCCACGCCGACAACGGCTTCCGCCCCGTCTACGAGGAACCGACATTCCATCTGTGGCTGTGATGGCGGCGGGCGCGGCGCTACGGCCGGCGATTGCCGGCGACCTTGACGCCGCTGGAGTTCGTCAGCTTGACCGGCGGCGTGCCGGCGGCGTTGCAGCCCTTCTCCTCGTAGTCGACGCGGTTGTCGGTGATCGACCCCCGCTCGACGTGGTCGAGCGCCACGCCGATCCCGTGCGCCTTCATCGAGTTGCCCGCGACGACGACGTTCTTGAAGGTGTTCGGGTTGCCGGGGTAGGCACCGACCTGGATGAGCGTGTTGCAGGGCTGATCGGGGGCGGTGCGCAGCGTGTTGTCGCGGATCTCGATGTCGCGGGCGTTGTCGCCGTTGCCGGCGACCGGGACGAAGATCCCCAGCAGGTTGAAGTCCTCGAACGTGTTGCGCAGCAGGTGGACGTCCTGAAGCTTCTGCTCCGGCTCGTCGAGCTCCGCGTCGAGCGCCCCGTACCAGCAGTCGCGCCCCCGCGAGTCCTCCAGCCAGAAGCCGATCACCTGGTTGGGCGAGAAGCAGTGGCGCGCCGCCTTGGTGACGGTCACCCGCCGCACGCGGACGTTGCGCGGCGTCTGCGACGGGACGCTCTGATCGATGTACTCCGACACGCCGGTGAGGACCCCGTCGCCGAAGACGTCGCGGATGTCGAGGTCGCTGACGTGGATGCCGCTGCCGCCGTAGATGCCGACGCCGGCGTTGGGCTGGCTCGTGGCGCCGGCCTCGCCCTCCGTCGACGCCTGGTTGACGCGCTGCTGCGAGCGCGTGCCGCGCAGGTGGAAGTTGCCGACGATCCTCATGTCGCTGAGCCGGACGTCGCGCCCGCGCAGGATCAGCCAGTTCGGGTTGGCGGCGCTGCGCCCGGTGTTCTCGGCCGAGCTGCGAAACGTCGCGCCGTTGCCGTCGATCGTGAGGTCGCGGCGGTCGCGGACCTCGATGCGGGCCGACTGCCGGTAGCAGCCGCCCTTCGCGAACCGCACGGTGCTGCCGGGCGCCAGGCCGTTGATGTGGCGGCTGAGCGGCGCCTGGACGTCCTCGGAGCAGTCGCTCGCGATGCTCGCCGGCAGCGAGCCGTCGCCGGCGGGCGTACCGTCCTCCCCCGACACCAGCACCGCGACGAGCGTGACGAGCGCGACGGCGGCGAGCGCGGCGGCCGCGGCGAGGAGGACGCGCCTGCGTGTCGGGCTGGATGGCGGCTGAGAGGGGCTCATGGTCGTCGACGATCGCTGTCGCCGCGCGTCGACGGAGGCCAGATCGAGGTCGATTATCCTCGCCTTCGTGCCCGCCCACCGGATTTCGGATCATTCATGCTCGCGCTGATGCGGCCTGGCGACGAGCTGCGCCCGTGAGCGCGAAGCCTACGCGCGTCCTGCTTCGCGCGGCGGACGCTGGCCTGGCCGGCGCCGCCGCGCTCGCTGCGGGCGTCCGGTTGCTGGCGCGCCGCCGGCGCCCGCCGGACCGGGCGCCGGCCGTGCCCGAGCGTCCGCGGCTGATGGCGATCGACTCGATGTACTCGCTCAGCATGCTGCGCGCGCGCCAGGCGCTGCACCTCGTGACGCACCGCGACCTCGACGGCTACTTCGGCCACGTCTGGACGGTCCACCCGTTCGTCGGCGTGGATTCGACGCGGCCGGATGCGCCGCCCGCGGGGCCGGCGACGGTCACCGCGCTCGACGCGACGCACACGATGGTGGAGGGCAGAGCCGGCCGCCTGCCGGCGCTGACGCGCCTGCCGTATCTGAACTTCGTCCTGGCGCAGACCGGGCTCGTGCTGGCGCTCGACAGGATCGTCGCCCGCGAGCGCGTGGCGATCCTGCGTGGCGACCCCTACTACCACGGCCTGTTCGCGCTCCTGCTCGGCCGGTTGAACCGGTGCCGGGTCGAGATCCGCGTCATCGCCAACCACGACGCGATCTACGGCGATGTCGGCTCGCTCGCCTACCCGCGGCTGTTTCGCTTCCGGGCGCTGGAGCGGGCGATCGCGCGCTTCACGCTCTCGCGCGCCGACTCGGTCGTGATCGCCAGCGACGACAACCGCGCGTTCGCGCTGCGCAACGGCACGCGGCCGGAGCGGATCGCGTTCGCCGCGAACGGCAGCATGGTCAACCCGCTGCACCTCGAGGATCCGGCGCAGCGCGAGCCGCTCGATCGCGACGAGCTCGGGCTCGGCGAACGGCCAATCGTCGTGTGCGTGAGCCGGCTGGAGCACCTCAAGCACCCGGAGGACGTCCTCGTCAGCGTGGCGGTGGCGCGCCGGCGCGAGCCGCGGATCGCTGCCGTGCTCGTCGGCGAGGGCGCCATGCGGCGCGAGCTCGAGGCGCTGCGCGACGAGCTGGGCCTGCACGACGACGTCGTGTTCGCCGGCGACCGCGACCAGCGCTGGATCGCGCGGCTGCTGACGCAGGCCGCGGTGGTGGCCGCGCCGCTCGCCGGGCTCGCGCTCGTCGAGTCGGCGCTGAGCGGGACGCCGATCGTCGCCTACGACGTCGAGTGGCACGCCGAGCTGCTGCGCGACGGACACGACGCGCTGCTCGTGCCCTACCGGGACACCGACGCGATGGCGGCGGCGATCTGCGCGCTCGTCCAGGACGCCGAGCGGGCGCGCGTGTTGGCGGGCTCGGCGCGCGCGCGCGTCCTGCAGGTCATGGATCCCGCCAGGCTGCTCGCCGCCGAGCGGGACCTCGCAGAACGGCTGCTGGCCGGCGTGTCGGCGCCGTCGGCGTGAACGGCCCCGCGCGCGACCCGCGCCGGGCGCCGAGCATCGCCTACGTCACGAGCTCGCGCGGCGTCGGCGGTGCGGAGGAGCTGATCGCGGCCCTCGTCGCCGGAGGCGCGGCGCACGGATGGCAGCAGACCGTGCTCAACCCGTTCGCCGACCCCGCGTCGGTCGCGCTCGCCGCGCGCTGCGCGCCCGCGCCGTACGAGGGCCGCGGATGCAGCAGCGTCGGCCGGTTGTTGGGCCTGCGCTCCTGGCTGGACGGCCGCCTCGCCGACCTGCGGCCCGACATCGTGCACGTCATGTTGTTTCACGCGTCGTGCCTGATGGCGACGGTCCCGCGCCGCGGGGAGAAGCGGCTGCTGACGCACGCCTACGGCGAGGGCCTGCAGTTTCAGCCCCATCCGCCCGTCCGCCGGCGACTGGACCGCTGGGCGTGCGCGCGCTTCGACCACGTCTCGGCGATCTCGGATGCGGTGGCCGGCTACCTGACCTCGATCTACGGCTTCCCGCCGCCTTCCCTCGGCCGCATCCGGCTGGGCTGGGCCGGCGAGCCGCTCGCGCCGCGACCGCCCGAGCAGCGCCCGCCGACCGTCGTCTGCGTGGCGGCGCTGCGGCGCGAGAAGGGCCACGACACCGTCCTCGCCGCGTTCGCCGAGGTCCATCGCCGGCTGCCGGCCGCCCGCCTCGTGCTCGTCGGCGACGGGCCCTACCGCCCGCGGGTGGAGGCGATGGTCGCGGCGGCGGGGCTCGGCGACTGCGTGCACATGGCCGGCCGGGTGGCCGCGGTCTGGCCGCAGCTCGCCGATGCCGACGTGTTCGTTCTCGCCTCGCCCTCGGAGGCGCTCGGGATCGCGATCATGGAGGCGATGGCGGCGGGTCTGCCCGTCGTCGCCACCGACGTCGGAGGCATCCCGGAGCTCGTGCGACCGGGTGTGACGGGCGAGCTCTTCGCCGTCCGCGACCACGCCGCGCTGGCGGCCAAGCTCGTCGCGCTGCTGGAATCGCCCGAGCGGCGCGCCGCGATGTCGGCCGCGGCTGTGCGCGAGGCGCAGGCGATGCGGATGGAGCGCGCGGTCGAGGACTATTTCGAGCTCTACGGTCGCCTCATCGGCGACGGCAGCGGCTCCGCGGGACCGGGAGCGTAGACCTCGATCGCCGCGCCCTTGGGCGCCGGGAGCCGCAGGGCAGGCCGGCGGCGGACGGGCGGATCGTGCTCGGGCGCCGGCTGCGGAGTGCGGCGCATCGCGTCGATCATCTGCTTGGACCAGCGCTCCGCGACGAAGTACAAGCCCCAGGCGACGACGACGCACACGGGGATCGCCGCGATCCAGAGGAAGCGATTGAAGATCTCCGGCGGACGCTCCGCGCTGAACGAGAAGACGAGCGACATGAGGACGAACAGCGTCGCCAGGTGCGTCAGGTACAGCGTGTAGCTGAACTTCCCGACCCACACGAGCGGCCGGATCCGGGTGTCGTTGAGGTGAAAGCCGGCGAGCAGCACGCAGGCCAGCAGGGCGGCGAGCACCGCGCTGGGCTTGCTGGATATGCCGAGCTTCAGGTTCAGGCCGATCATCGCGAGGAACGTCGTGACGGCGAGGACGGCGACGCCGGTCCGCCCGACACGTCCGCGGCGCAGCAGCGCGAGCGCCCGCTCCCAGTGCGCGAACAGCAGGACGCCGACCGCGAAGTACGGGTTGTAGGCCAGCACGAAGTCGCCGATCACGCCGCCGGTGCCCGCGATCGCGAGCCCGTTGGGGGCGAAGCTCAGCACGAACAGGACCGCCGAGGCGATCAGGTACCAGGTGCGGCGCAGCAGCAGCAGCGGGACGAGCGCGTAGAAGATCAGCTCGTGCGGCAGCGACCAGTACTGGCCGATCACCGCGCCGCTGGGGTCGTAGAAAAGGTTGTGCATGATCGTCGTCGGCTCGAGGAAGCCGGTGGTGTCGCACAGCGCCACGGCGAGCTCGGTGTTGCTCGTGCACGAGAAGAGCTCCGGATGGGCGGAGCGCAGGAGGACGAACGCCGCTGCCGCCCAGACCAGGCCGACGAGATAGGGCGGGTACAGGCGCACGAGGCGCCGTACGTAGAAGCCGAGGACCGGGCCGCGCCGCGCGAGGCTGTAGGCGATCGAGAAGCCCGACAGCACGAAGAAGACGATGACCGCCTCCCGGCTGAGCAGCGTCATCTGCGTCGCGCCGAGGAAGAGGTAGTCCGTCAGGCCCCACGTGTTGCGCGGATGCGCCTGCTCCCACGCGGCCCCGCCTGCGAACAAATGCCCGCGCGAGTGGTTGACGACGACGTACAGCGCGGCCAGCCCGCGCAGCGAGTCGACGATGCGAAAGTCGATCTTCGTCGGCGCCGGGGCGGGATCGTCGGCCGCGCGCCGGCGGGTCTCGCGCGGCGGCGGGACGTCGTGGTCATGCGGGCGTCGGCTGTCGCGCGTGCGCCGGGGAAGGCGGAGCGGGGCGGGCGCGACCGTGTGCCGGAACGCCGTCAGCCGGTCGCCGAGGTCGCCGCCGGCGTGAGGCGCGCCATGCGCTGGTAGTTGCTGTCTGATGGATGGCCCCCGGCTCAGATTCCTTGCAGTCCACCCTGCGGTGATCCGTCCGTGATTGTGCGCACCGTATCGGCTGGCAGCGCTTCATGTTCGCGTTTCGCGCGCGTGGACCTTCTCCGGTCAGGCGCGCCGGCGCGGCCGGTGCTTCACCAACCCTCGCGACGCAGGAACGTCTCCAGCGTCAGCAGCGTCCACAGCGCGTGCCCGTGGTTCGCCGCGCCGCGCGCGTGGGCGTCGGCGATGGCGCGCACGGCGGCGCCGGACATGTGCTGCGCCACGCGCGCGTCGGGCGCGCCCAGCAGACCGTCGGCGAGCGGCGCCAGGTCGGTGCGAAACCAGCGGTCCAGCGGAACCCCGAAGCCCTTCTTCGGCCGGTCGAGCAGACCCGGCGGGAGCAGGTCGGCGACGGCGGCCTTGAGGATCCGCTTCAGCGACATGTCGCGCACGCGCAGCTTCGCCGAGGGCGCCAGCGTGAACGCGTACTCGGCCAGCTCGCGGTCCAGAAACGGCGAGCGGACCTCGAGGCTGTGGGCCATCGCCATGCGGTCGACCTTCGGCAGCAGGTCGTCGAGCAGGTATGTGCGCAGGTTGAGGTCGAGCAGGCGGTCGAGCGGGTGCGCGCCGGCCGAACTCGCCCAGATGGCCTCGTACTCGCGCTCGCCGCGGCCGCGCACCGAGCCGACGAGCGCGCGGCGGTCCTCGGCCGAGACGTAGGAGACCCACGCCAGCAGCCCCTGCGGCGCCGTCAGGTCGCTGCGCATGAGGGCGCGGCGCAGCTTCGCGCCCCGGCGCCGGCGTCGCAGCGCGTGCGCCGTGGCAGCGCGCCGCGCCACGGCCACGCGCACCGACTGCGGCACGGCGCGCTCGTAGCGCGCCAGCGCGAGCGCCGCGGCGAAGCGCTCGTAGCCGGCAAAGAGCTCGTCCCCGCCGTCGCCGCACAGCGCCACGGTGACGTGGCGGCTGGTCAGCTCGCTGAGCAGGTAGGTCGGCAGCGCGCTCGAGTCGCCGAACGGCTGGTCGTGGTGCCAGACGAGGCGCTCGAGCAGGCTCGCCGCGTCGGGCCGGACGACGAACTCCGTGTGCTCGGTGCCGTGGCGCTCGGCCACCGCGCGCGCGAACGGCCGCTCGTCGAAGCCGTCGTCGCCCTCGAAGCCGATCGTGAACGTCCGCACGGGCGCGGCCTGCAGTTCGGCCATGAGCCCGACCACCGCCGAGGAGTCGATGCCGCCGCTGAGAAACGCGCCGAGGGGGACGTCGGCGACGAGGCGGCGCTGCACGGCGGCGCGCAGCAGCCGGCGCACCTCGGCGGCCTGCTCGCCCGGCGCGCCCGCGGCGCGCGTGACGCCGGCGCCGGCCCCGGCGACGGGGCCGGCGCCCGGCCAGCGCGGCCTCCAGTAGCACTCCAGGCGCACCTCGCCGCCGGTGCTCGCGACGAGCACGTGCCCTGGCGGCACCTGGCGGATCCCGGCGTAGAACGTGTCCGGCGACGGCACGTAGCCGAACGTGAGGTAGTCGGGGATGACGTCGGCGCGAAGCTCGCGCGGGACGTGCGGATGGGCGAGGACCGACTTGATCTCGCTGCCGAAGACGAGGCGCTGCCCGTCGCAGAAGTAGTACAGCGGCTTCTTGCCGAAGCGATCGCGCGCCAGCACGAGGCGCCCGCGCGGCTCGTCCCAGGCGGCGATCGTGAACATGCCCTCCAGCGCGGTCGCCAGCACCACGGGCTCCAGCTCCTCGGCGAGGTGGGCGATGACCTCGGTGTCGCCCTCCGTACGCAGCGTGTGGCCGCGAGCCCGCAGCCCGGCCCGCAGCTCGCGGAAGTTGTAGATCTCGCCGTTGAGCGCGACGCCGATCGTGCCGGTCTCGTTGGCGATCGGCGGATCGCCGTGCGCGAGGTCGATGATCGACAGGCGCGTCTGCCCGACCCAGCCCGGTCCGCGCTCGAAGACGCCGTCGGCGTCCGGCCCGCGGTGGGCCATGCAGCTCAGCTGCTCGTCGGCGCGCCCGGCCGGGCCCGCGCCGAACGCCACTGCTCCGGCGATCCCGCACATCGTCGGCTCAGCGTCCCAGCTCGCGGCGGTAGAGCCGGTCGAGCCGGTCGACGAGGCCGTCCAGCGAGAAGTCGGCGACGACGCGGGCGCTGTGCGCCTGCGCTGCCTCGCGCGCGGCGGGAAGATCGTCGAGCACCGCCCCGACGGCCCGCACCAGCCCGGGCAGGTCGTCGACGGCGACGAGCGCGCCGGGCCGGTCGCCGACGACGGTGGCGGCGCCGCCGACGCGCGTGCTGACGACCGGCACGCCGGCGGCCTGGGCCTCGATGAGGCTCACCGGCGTCCCCTCGTTGTCGGAGGTCAGCACGACGACGTCGCTGGCGAAGCAGACGCCGGGCACGTCCTGCTGAAAGCCCGCCCAGACGACGCGGGGGGCCAGCTCGGGCGAGAGCGCGATCGCCTGCAGCTCGCCGCGCAGCTCGCCGTCGCCGGCGACGAGAAACCAGACGCCCGGGTCCTGGCCCGCGAGCCGCTCGGCCATCTGCAGGAAGCGGTCGACGCGCTTGATCGGGACCAGGCGGGCGATGATCGTCACGACGCGGGCGTCACGCGGGATCCCGAGCGCCGCGCGCAGCTCGGCGCGGCGGGCGGCGCGGGCCGCCTCGCCGGCCTGAAAGCGGCTGAGGTCGAAGCCCAGGCGGATGACCTCGATCTGCTCCGGCGGCGCGACCCCGAGGCGCACGAGGTCGGCACGCACCTCCTCGGACACCGCCACGAGCCGCGTCGTGCGCCGCGCGAGGAAGCGCTCGATGCGCAGGAACATCGCCGCCGTGGGTGAGGAGAAGTAGCCGCTGAGCGAGTGGCCGTGGAACGTGTGCACCATGACCCGCGGGCGCGCGCCGCCGCAGGCGAGCGCGGCCAGACGGCCGAGCGTGCCGGCCTTCGCCGCGTGCGTGTGCACGACGTCCGGGCGAAAGCGCCGCAGCGTGCGCACGAGGTGCGCGAACGCGACCGCATCGCGCAGGCCGACCTCGCGGCGCATGCGCGGGATGCGCAGCGGGCGTACGCCCATCTCCCGGGCCAGGCCGTCCATCGCTCCCTCGTGGTCGGCCTCGCTGCCGCGGATCAGCAGGCTCTCGTAGCCCAGCGGGTCGAGCAGGCGCGTCAGCGTGATCGCCTGGATCGCGGGGCCGCCGATGTTCAGCCGCGAGATGATCCGCGCGACGCGGATCTCGGCTCATTCGCGTGTGCCGGCGGGCACCGCCGTGCGCTGTGCCACCTCGAACCTGACCTCGAGCACCGCGATCACCGCGACGGCGATCGCCAACGTGGCCGCCGCGCTCCACAGCACCGCGTGGCGCCCGTGCTCGGCAGCGGTCAGCGCGACCGCGCAGAGGCCGAGCTGCAGGACGGCGAGCATGGCGGCGACGACCTGCGGCGTGCCGGTCATCGCGAGCAGCCGATGGGTCAGGTGATCGCGACCGCCGGTCAGCAGCGGCACGTTGCGGCGGCGGCGCGAGATGACGACGAGCGTCGTGTCGAGGATGACGAGCCCGACGATCATCGCGCCACAGGGCAGCGCCGCGGCGCCGATGCCGGCCCCACCGGCGGCGGCGATCGCCGCGCCCGCGGCGATGAAGCCGATCGGCATGCTGCCGCCGTCGCCGAGGAAGATCTGCGCAGGACGGGTGAGGTTGAAGCGAAGGAAGCCGAGGCAGGCCCCGGCGAGCGCGCCCGCGATCGCGGCCAGCTGCGCGTCGTCGTGCATGAGCGCGAAGCTCGCGATGCCGATCGCCACGGCGGCCGCCACGGTGCCCGTGGCGCCGTCGAGGTTGTCCATGAGGTTGAACGCGTTGACCACGCCGATGACCCACACGACCGTGAGCGCAAGGTTCAGCGCGTCGGCCGAGAAGACCGCCCAGCCGAGGTCGGCGCTCCACAGGCCGACGCCGGCGAGCGCCTCGACGGCCATGCGCAGCCACGGCGAGAGGTTCAGCCGGTCGTCGATCGTCCCGACGATCCACAGCGCGCAGGCGCCGAGCCCCAGGGCCAGGAAGCGGTCGTCCAGCCCGCCCCAGAGCAGCGCGGGCAGCAGGAACGCGAGCATGACGGCGCTGCCGCCGAGATACGGCGTGGCGCGACCGTGCTGCTTATAGCCCAACGGGTGGTCGAGAAATCCGGTCCGCACGGCCACGCGCGCGGCTTGCGGCGTCAAGATGAGCACAAGCCCCACCGCAAGTGCGAACGCCAGCGTCACGGTGGCGCCTGCTTGCACGGCAGTACGTCTACCACAACCCGTTCGCGGGTTAACCACCCGGGGGCGCCGGAAGGGCGGGGCGGGCCGATGTCCAGGCGGTCATATCCTTCAGCGCGGTGCCGCGCCTTCCGGCCTGACGATGTCAGACACCCAGCTCTACGAGATCGAGTGCATCGTCCTGATGACGATGCTCGTCGGCTTCGGCCTGGCCTTGGCCGCCAAGCGGCTGGCCCGGACGCGCCCGGAGTTCGCCGTCGGGATGCCGCTCGCCGTCGGGGTCGGCGTGCGGCTGGTCTCGATGGTCGCCGTGGCGACGTCGGGACTGGGGCTGAGCCTGCGCGGCGGCGACGAGATCACGTTCCTCATCACCGCTCGGGCGATCGCCGCGACGTCGCTGGACTCCGACCTGTGGCTGCCGATCGGCGAGGCGCACCGGCTGCACCAGATCATCTTCGCGCTGCAGATCAAGCTCGCGGACTTCCCCGACATGGCGATGCGGGTGACGCAGGTCGGGATCGCGATGCTCGGGCTCCTGCTCGTCGCCGCGGCGATCCACGACGTCGCCGGGCCGAGGGCCGGGCGGCTGGGGATGTGGGTGCTGGCGCTCGAGCCCTCGGGGATCTTCTTCAACAGCATCCTGCACCGCGAGCCGTTGCTCGTGCTGGCGAGCGGGCTCGTCGTCCTGGGCGGAACGAAGATCTGGGCCAAGCTCGAGCTGCGCGGCGTCCTGATCTTCGGCCTGGGCTGTCTGATCGCCGTCTCGACACGGCCGTATGCGGGATGGTTTCTCATCACCGGAGGACTGTTGCTCATCCTGCACTCCGCGCTGCGTCAGGTCGGCCGGCGCCTGCGCTCGATCCCGCTCATCTACGCGGTCGCGATCGTCGCCGCGGTCGCCGCTCCGGCGGTGCTGAGCCTGACCTCGCAGGACAGCCTCGAGCAGAACCTGCAGCGCTCACAGGACGCGAACACCGCCCGCCTCGCCGTCCGCGGATCCGCGGCGACCAACAACCTCAGCCTCGAGCGCGTGGACTTCTCCTCGCGCTCGGACCTCGTCACGAACCTGCCCACGCGCATACGCGACGTCGTCCTGCGGCCCTACCCCTGGCAGCTGGCGAACACGAGCCAGCAGCTGGGCGCGATCGGTACGCTCGTCGTGCTCGCGGCGCTGTACCTGCTGGTCGGCTACGTGCGCCGCAACCGCGGTCACATCCTGGAGGTCACGGCCCCGTTCCTCTATCCCGCCTTCTTTCTGCTGGTCGCCTACGCGCTGAGCGTGGGCAACGCCGGAACCGGCTTTCGCTACCGTACGCACTTGGTGCTGCTCGGCCTCGCCATGCTGGTCGTCCTGCGCGAGCACGCGCTGCGGAGGGACTCGTCGGACGGTGACGAAGAGCCGCAGACACACGGCGCGCCGCCGGAGCGAGTCATTGGCGAAGTCAGAGGAGATGCGAAGTCGCTTGTCACACCGCGGTTCGCGCGGGAGGGTCACCCGTGACCGGTGAGCACGGCAGCGACGTCCGCGCCTACCTGCGCGTTCTCTGGCGCTGGAAGCTCCTGGTGGCGGCATTCGTGGTCGTCATCCCTGTGGCGACGTACGTCTACGTCTCCAGCAAGCCCAAGGTCTACGCGGCGAGCACGCTGCTGCAGGTGCAGGCGCTGGCCGTGGACACGAGCCTCTTCGGGACCGAGCAGCCCGCGCCGCAGGCCCAGACGCTGCTCTCGGCGGCCCGGCTCGTCACGACGACCGCGGTGGCCCAGACGGCCGCCCAGGAGCTCGGCGAGCCCCGCGCGACCGGCCGCGCCCTCCTCGGCGGGGTGACGGCGACCGCCGACGTCCAGGCCGACTTCATCACGATCGCCGCGCGCGCGGCAACAGCCCGCCGTGCCGCCGCGGTCGCCAACGCCTTCGCGGAGGCCGTCGTGAAGACCCGGACCAACCAGGCGGTCGGACGGCTGAACGCGACGATCGGCAAGGTCGAGGAGCAGCTCGACCGGATCACGGGCGACACGGCCACCGCGCGCGACGGTCGCAAGCAGCTCTCCGAGCAGCTGCAGCGGTTGCGCGCCCTGCGCGCGGCACAGGGCAACAACGCTCGCATCGTCGAGCCGGCGATCGCCTCGGCGACGCCGGTCGCCCCGCGCGTGACGCGGACCGTCGTGCTCGCGGGCATCGTCGCCCTGCTGCTGGCCTTCGGCGCCGTCGTCCTGGCGCAGGGCGCCGACCGCAAGATCCGTGATCCCTCCGAGCTGGAGGAGCTCAGCGGGCGCCCGCTGTTGAGCGCCGTCCCGCGCAGCGCGTTCGGCGACGAGCCCAACGACGGCGCGGCGGAGGAGGCCTTCCAGACGCTGCGCGCGAGCCTGACGTACTTCAACGTCGACCGCGAGATCAGCAGCGTGCTCATCACCAGCCCGGCCCAGGGCGACGGCAAGACGACCGTCGCGACGAACCTCGCCCGTGCGATGGCACGGGCCGGCAAGGACGTGATCCTCGTCGACGCCGACCTGCGCCGCCCGCAGGTCGCATGGCGCTTCCACGTTCCCGGCGCCGCGGGACTCGGCGGAGTCCTCGTGGGCGAGACGGGCCTGCAGCAGGCGTTCGTCGAGCCCGAGGCCGACACGCTGGCCGGGCGCCTACGCGTGCTGCCGGCGGGTCCGCCGCCGCCGAACCCATCCGAGCTGCTGGCCTCCCAGCGCATGACGCGCCTGGTCGAGAAGCTCGCCGACCTGTGCGACCTCGTGATCATCGACAGTACGCCGCTGCTGACCGTGAGCGACTCGCTGCCGCTCGTCGAGGTCGTCTCGGGCACCGTCCTCGTCGCGCGCATCAACGAGACCTCCAAGGACGCCGTCAAGCGGCTGCAGAGCGTCATCGCCAACGCGGGCGGCACGCTGCTGGGCACCGTCGCCACCGGCGCGGCGGCGACCGCGCTGTACGGCGGCTACGGCTACGGCTACCGCCACGACGCGTCGGGCAACGGCAAGGGCCGGTCGCAGGCGCCACCCGCGCGCATGCCGGCCGCGCGTCCCGCGGCCCCGCCGCCGGTCAAGAGCCGCGGGCGCCTGCGCCACAAGGACGCCGCCGGCACGGTCGCGACGCCGAACGCCCCCGGCCTGCCCGAGAAGCCGCCCGAGCGCAAGAAGAACGGCCGGTTCTCTTGAGGAGGCCTCGCCGGTGAGGATCCTCGTGACCGGCGGCGCCGGCTTCATCGGCTCCAACCTCGTCGACGGGCTGCTGGCGGCCGGCCACGAGCTGCGGACGCTCGACAACTTCGCCACGGGACATCGGCGCAACCTCGCTCACGTCGTCGACGACGTGGACGTCGTCGAGGGCGACCTGCGCTCCTACGAGCGCGTCAGCTGGGCGGTGCGGGGCTGCGACGCGGTCTTCCACCAGGGCGCGATGCCATCCGTCCCGCGTTCGGTCCAGGATCCGCTGACCTCCAGCGAGATCAACATCGGCGGGACGCTGAACGTGCTGCTCGCCGCGCGCGACGCCGGCGTGCGCCGCGTCGTGTTCGCCTCGTCGTCCTCGGTGTACGGCGACGCGCCCGGCTTTCCGCGCGTCGAGACGCAGGCGACGAGCCCGCTCGCGCCCTACGCGGTCTCCAAGCTCGCCGCCGAGCAGTACTGCCGGGTCGCGCACGTCGTGTACGGCCTGGAGACCCTGTGCCTGCGCTACTTCAACGTCTTCGGGCGCCGCCAGGACCCGTTCTCGCAGTACAGCGCCGTGATCCCGAAGTTCATCACCGCGATGCAGGCCGGGCAGGCGCCGACGATCTACGGCGATGGCACGCAGTCGCGCGACTTCACCCACGTCGACGACGTCGTGGCCTCGAACATCGCGGCCCTCCACGCGCCCGCCGCCGCCGCCGGGCGGATCTACAACATCGCCTGCGGGCGCCAGGTCTCGCTCAACGAGCTCGTCGCGCAGCTCAACGACATCCTCGGCACGCACCTGCAGGCCGAGCATCTCGACATCCGGCCCGGCGACGTCAAGCACTCGCTGGCCGACGTCGCGCGCGCGGAGCGCGAGCTCGGGTTCGTCGCGAGCGTCGGGTTCGACGAGGGCCTGCGGCGGACGATCGCGGCCTACGAGCCGGCCGGTCCCGCCTCCGTCGAGGTGTAGCGGGCGGCCGCGTCCGCGTCCGCGTCCGTCAGACGACCGACGCTTCGGCCTGGTGGAAGTCGATGACGTCGCCGAGGATCTCGTCCAGCGACCGTGTCGACGACCAGCCGATCGCCTCGCCGATCTTCGTGACGTCGGGGAAGCGGCGCGGCATGTCCTCGAAGCCGGCCTCGTAGGCGGCCTCGTACGCGATCAGGTGGATCTCGGAGTCCGAGCCGGTCAGCTCGAGCACGCGCGCGGCGAGCTCGAGCATCGACAGCTCCTCCTGCGAGCCGATGTTGAAGACCTCGCCGTAGGCCCGCTCGCCGGCCTGCATGAGCTCGACGAGCGCGCGGACGACGTCGTCGACGTGGCAGAAGCAGCGCGTCTGGGTGCCGTCTCCGAAGACCGTCAGCGGTCGGCCGGCGAGGGCCTGCTGGACGAGCGTCGGGACGACCATGCCGTAGCGGCCGGTCTGGCGCGGGCCGACCGTGTTGAAGAGGCGCGCCACCACGGTCGGCAGCTTGCGCTCCTTCCAGTAGGCGAGCGCGAGGAACTCGTCGATCGCCTTCGAGCAGGCGTAGGACCAGCGGCCGGTGTTCGAGGAACCCAGCACGAAGTCGCCGTCCTCGCGGAACGGGAAGCTCTTGGACTTGCCGTAGACCTCGCTCGTCGAGGCGATGAAGACCGGGCGCTTCTTCTTGCTGGCCTGGGCGAGCACGACCTCGGTGCAGTGCACGTTGGTCTCGATCGTCCGCACCGGGCTGTCGATGATGAGGTCCACGCCGACGGCGGCGGCGAGGTGGTAGACGATGTCGGCCTCGTCGACGAGCTCAGCGACGATCGAGGGGCTCGCGCACGTATCGATCGTGTAGCCGAACCGCGCGTCCTTCTTGAGGTGACGCACGTTGTCGATCGATCCCGTCGAGAGGTCGTCGAGGATGTGCACGCGGTCTCCCTGTGCCAGCAACGCCTCGGCGAGGTGTGACCCGATGAACCCCGCTCCTCCTGTGATGAGATACCGCATGGCCCTTCCCTTTGCCCGCTTGGCTGTACGCGCGCGCCGACTTCCCTGTCCCCTCCGACGCAGCCTGGCCGAGACGATACACGCAAGATCCCCGGATCCCGAGCCGATCGGGACGACATGGGGTGAGGACCCGGGTGCCCGCGCTGGCTCGGCCGCTAACTGCGCAGGATGCGGAGCGCGAGGTGTCCGGCGTTCTTCGCGTTGTCGAGGCCGACCCCCGCCACCGGGACGCCCGGCGGCATCTGCACGACCGACAGGATCGCGTCCAGGCCGCCCATCGCCGACAGCCGGCTCGACAGCGGCACGCCGATCACCGGCAGGTCGGTGTGCGCCGCCGCGACCCCGGGCAGCGCCGCCGACAGGCCGGCCCCGGCGATGATCACGCGCAGACCGCGCATGCGGGCGTTGCGGCAGTACTCGGCGACGATCTCCGGCTGGCGGTGGGCGGACATGACGCGCACCTCGTGGCGCACGTCGGCGTCGCGCAGCACGCTGGCGGCGCCGTCCATCACGTCCATGTCGCTCTTGGAGCCCATGATGATCCCCACGCGCGGGAGATCGGTCTCGATCTCCGCCAGCTGCACGGCGACCTCGGTCTCGGTGCCCGGCTCGGCCTGCTCGCTCATGCGTCCGTCCTCTCCACGGCGCGCAGGGCGATGTCGCCACGCAGCTGGCGCCCTGCGAAGTCGATTTTCTGCGCGGCAGCATAGGCGGCGTCGCGGGCGACCGCCGCCGTGGCGCCGAGCGCGGTGACGTTCAGCACCCGCCCGCCGGCCGTGACGATCGCGCCGTCCTCCTCGCGGCGGGCGGTCCCGGCGTGGGTGACCTCGGCCCCGTCGCCGGCCGCCTCGTCGAGGCCGGTGATGACGTCGCCGGTGGTCGGGGCGGCGGGATAGCCGGCGCTGGCGAGCACGAGCGTCACCGCCCAGCCGTCGTCGAACTCGAGCTCGGCGCCGGCCAGGCCGCCGCCGCCCGGGCGCGCCGCCGCGCGGAGCAGCTCGTAGGCGTCCGAGCGCAGCCGCGGCAGGACGGCCTGCGTCTCGGGGTCGCCGAAGCGGACGTTGTACTCGAGCACCCAGGGGCCCTGCGCGGTGAGCATGATCCCGGCGTAGAGCACGCCGTGGAAGGGCGTGCCGCGCTCGCGCAGCAGGTCGACGATCGGCTGGTGCACGAGCGCCGAGAACTCGGCGATCCGCTCGGCGTCGATGCCGGGCACGGGCGAGTAGGAGCCCATCCCGCCGGTGTTCGGCCCCTCGTCGCCGTCGAAGATCCGCTTGTAGTCCTGCGCGGGCGCCATCGGCACGGCGCGCACGCCGTCGCAGAGCGCCAGCAGCGAGAGCTCCTCGCCGACGAGGCACTCCTCGACGACGACGCGGCCGGTCCCGAAGCGGCGCTCGACGAGAAACGCCTCGAGCGCCGCGCGCGCCTCGGCCTCGCCGGCGGCGATGACGACGCCCTTGCCGGCCGCCAGGCCGTCGAACTTCAGCACGACGGGGTAGCGCTCGATCGCCGCCATCCCGGCCTCGACGTCGTCGACGGCGCTCCACGCCGCGGTCGGCACGCCGGCCGCCTGCATGACCTCCTTGGCGAACTCCTTGGAGCCCTCCAGGCGGGCGGCGGCCTTGCCCGGTCCGAAGGCGAGGATGCCGCGGGCGGCGAGCTCGTCGGCGAGGCCGGCGACGAGCGGCGCCTCGGGCCCGATGACGACGAGGTCGCAGCCCTCCCGCTCGGCGGCGTCGGCGAGCGCCGTGACGTCGCCGATGGCGATCGGCAGCAGCCGCGCGTCGGCGCCGATGCCGGGGTTGCCGGGCGCGCAGAGCAGCTCGGGCCGGGCGGCCGAGCGCTTCAGCGCGCGCACGATCGCGTGCTCGCGGCCGCCGGCGCCGACGACGAGGACCTTGGGGCGCGGGCCGGCCGTCGCGTCTTGAGCCGCGCTCACGCGACGTGAGCGCGTAGCGCGTGGGTCGTGACCGGCTCCATGGAGCGGGAGCGTAGTGCGTGCCCGCCGATCCGGCCTCGACCGGCACGCGGATCAGACGGTCGGGGCGCGCACGGCGCGATATGCGTACCTACCGCGCCCCGACCGCGGGTGAGCGGACGGTCGGGGCGCGCACGGCGCGATATGCGTACCTACCGCGCCCCGACCGCGGGCGCCGCCGCCGCGCGCGCTCAGATCGCCGCGATGAAGTCGTCGATCGGGATCGCCGGCAGCGTCTCGTAGTGCGACGTCCCGCGCGAGCCGAGCTCGAGCGACACCCGCGCCATCGTCAGCTCGTCGGGCGCCTCGACGATCGACACGAAATCAAAGCGTCCCAGCGTGCTCCATTGCGCCTTGACCGAGGCGCCCAGCTGCTCGACCTCGCGGTTGACCTCCTTGATGCGCTGCGGGTTGTTCTTGACCGTCTGCACGCCGTCGGGCGTCAGGGTCGAGAGCATGAGGTAGGTGGGCATGGCGCCTCCATCCGAAACGAGCGTGGGCTGGTGCGACCGTTGTATCCCACATCGCCCGCAACCGCGCGGGGAGTCTGGCCGATCCGGTACCGTCGAACGCGCGATGCAACGGATTGCGACCACCGCCGCGGTGCTCCTGGCCGCCCTCGTCGCGGGGGCCGCCGGCGCCGCGAGCGCGAGCGCCGCCGCGATGCTGGCGACCGACACGCGCTGCTATCAGGAGACGCAGGAGGTGATCGTCAGCGGGGCCGGCTTCGCGCCCCTGAGCGTCGTCACGATCTCGCGCGACGACACCGTGCTCGGCAGCACGCAGACCGACGCCGAGGGCGCGTTTCGCAACAAGTTCGACACGCCCGAGCTGCCTCAGGACGTGCGCGAGCGCCTGTACTCGATCAGCGCCACCGACTCGACGAACGCGGCCCGGACGAGCTACCGCGCGACGCGGATCTTCGCCTCCTTCCGCCCGCGCACCGGCAACCCCTCGACGCTGAAGGTGCGCTTCTCGATCTTCGGCTTCGGCCTCGTCCGGCGCCGGGCGCCGGTCTTCGTGCACTACGTCCGCCCCGACGGCACGGCCGCGCGCACGATCAAGCTCGGCACGGCGACCGGCGTCTGCGGCGCGATCACGCAGACCAGAGAGCGCCGGCTGTTTCCCTTCGCGGCCTCCAAGGGCGTCTGGATCCTGCAGTTCGACACCCGCTCGAAGTACGAGCGCGCCACGTCCAAGCGGCGCACGCCGTGGGTGCGCAAGCCGGTCGAGATCTTCTCCCGCGCTCGCTGAATCGGCCCGACAGGCGGGCTCGGCGGGCCTAGACTCCCGTGAGTGGGGCTCGGGACGGGGACTCTGGTGGGACGTGACCGCGAGCTGGCGGAGCTGCGCCAGGGCCTCGAGGGCGCGCTCGCCGGTCGCGGCCGGCTGTTCATGGTCGCCGGCGACCCCGGCGTCGGCAAGACCGCGCTCGCCGACGCGATCGGCGCCGAGGCCGTCGCGGCCGGCGCGACCGTCCTGTGGGGGCGCGCCTGGGGCGCGGGCGGCGCGCCGTCGTACTGGCCGTGGCTGCGGATCCTGCGCCGCCTGTCGTCCCAGCGCGACATGGGCGAGGCGCTGGCCGGGCTCGGCCCCGAGCCGACCGCCCGGCTGACGCGGCTGGCTCCCGGGCTGACCCGCGCGCCGGCGCTGCTCGCCGACGGCGGCGAGGACGCCCTCGCCGGGACCGACGCGGCCGAGTCCGACGCGGCCCGCTTTCAGCTCTTCGACGCGGTCACGTCGCTGCTGCGGGCGGCCGCCGGCCAGGCGCCGCTCGTGCTCATCCTCGACGACCTGCACGGCGCCGATCACCCCTCGCTGCTGCTGCTCGGCTTCCTCGCCGTGCACGTGCGCGACTCGCCGATCCTCGTCATCGGCACCTACCGCGAGGCCGAGGCGCGCCTGGACGCGCAGCTCGCCGCCACGCTCGGCGACATCATCCGCCACGGCCAGCGCCTGCCGCTGCGCGGCCTGCGCGAGAGCGACGTCGCCGCGGTCGTCGAGCGAGTGGCGGGCCGCCGCCCGCCGGATCGGGTCGTGCGGGCGATCCACCAGGCGACCGAGGGCAACCCGTTCTTCGTCGACGAGGTCGCGCGCCTGCTGAGCGCCGAGGGGCGCCTCGACGACGCCGCCCAGGTGGCCGGCGTGCGGATCCCCGACGGCGTGCGCGAGACGATCCGCCATCGCCTCGAGCCGCTGCCGGACGCCGCGCGCGAGCTGCTGTGCACCGCCGCCGTCATCGGCCGCGAGTTTCGCCTCGACACCCTGCAGCGCGTCAGCGGCTGCGACGCCGCGGCCCTCGACGCCGCCCTCGGCGCCGCCGTCGGCAGCGGCGTGCTCGTCGAGCGCGCCGCGGCGCTCGGCGCCTACAGCTTCTCGCACGGGCTCATCCGCGAGACGCTCTACGACGACCTCGGCCCGCAGCGCCGCGCCACGCTGCACCGCGCCGTCGCGCACGCGCTCGAGGAGCTCTACGGCGCCGATCCCGAGCCGCACGTCGCCGAGCTCGCGCACCACTTCTTCGTCGCGGCGACGACGGGCGAGCTGGAGAAGGCGATCGACTACTCCGTGCGCGCCGGCGAGCGCGCGCTCGGGCTCATCGCCTACGAGGAGGCGTCGGCGCACTTCGAGCGCGCCCTGCAGGCCGTCGCGCTGCAGGACCACGCCGACCTGCCGCGCCGCTGCGAGCTGCTGCTCGTGCTCGGGACCGCGCAGTCGCGCTCGGCCGAGTCGAGCGCCGCGCGCGAGACGTTCCTGCGCGCCGCCGACCTCGCGCGCCGCATCGGCTCGCCCGAGCGCCTCGCCCGGGCGGCGCTCGGCTACGGCGCGGGCATGGGCGGATTCGAGTTCGGGCGCGTCGACGACGGGCTGCTGGCGCTGCTCGCCGAGGCGCGCACGGCGCTCGGCGGCGAGGACGGGCCGCTGCACGCGCGGATCCTCGGCCGGATGGCGACCGAGCTGTACTTCTCCGATCGCCTGGAGGAGCGCCTCGCGCTCGCCGACGAGGCGGTGGCGATGGCCCGCCGGATCGGCGACCGTGCGACGCTCGCGTCGACGCTGAGCGCGCGCTTCCTCACGCTGCTGGGCCCCGACAGCTCCGACGAGCGCCTGCAGACCGCCTCCGACGTCATCGCGCTCGGAGAGGAGGTGCGCGATCGCGAGCTCGTGCTGCGCGGCCACGTCTGGCGCATCCTGTCGCTCATGGAGCTCGGCGACTGGGTCGGCGCCGAGATCGAGCTGGCCGTCCACGCACGCCTCGCCGACGAGCTGCGCGACCCGCTGCACCTCTGGTACGTGCCGCTCTTCGCCGCCGCGCGGGCGCTGCTGCAGGGCCGCCTCGACGAGGCCGAGGCCTTCGCGGAGGAGGCGTTCGCGGTCGGCCGCCGCTCACAGGCGCAGAACGCCGCGCAGCTGTACGCCGTCCAGCTCTTCGCGCTGCGCGCCGAGCAGGGCCGCCTGACCGAGGTCGAGCAGTCGCTGGAGGAGTTCGGCCGCCGCTACCCGGCGGCGCCGGTGTGGCGCGCCGCCGCGTCGTTCGCGCTGGCGGTGCTCGGTCGCGACGACGACGCGCGCCGCGCCTTCGAGGCGCTGACGGCGGGCGGCGCCGGCGTCGCCGAGATCCCGCGCGACGGCGAGTGGCTGGCGACCGTGGCGCTGCTCGTGCGCACGGGCGCCCGGCTCGGCGACGGCCGCCGGACGGCCGCGCTCGGCGCGCTGCTGGAGCCCTACGCCGATCGCGCGGTGACCGCGGGGCGCGGCGCGATCTGCCTGGGTCCGGTGTCGCGCTTCGTGGGGCTGGCGGCCGCCGCCGGCGGGCACCGTGCGGACGCGATCCGCCATCTCGAGGACGCGCTGGCGATCGCGCGGCGCTGGGGGGCGGAGCCGATCGTCGCCGGCATCCGGCTCGAGCTCGCCGTGGTGCTGAGCCACGCGGGCGCGGGCGCGGTGTCGGCGGACGACGCGCGACGCGCGCGCGAGGAGCGCGCCGAGGGCCTGGCGATCGCGCGGCGGCTGCAGCTCGGCGGCCTGCTGGCACGCTTCGGCGGCGACGACGAGGCGCCGGCGGACGGCGCGGACGGCGCCAACGGCGCGGACGGGGCGGTCATGGCCGGCGTCGCGGGCGCCGCGGGCGCCGCGGGCGCCGCCGACGCGCAGGCATCGGCCGCGTTCTACCGCCGCGGGGACATCTGGACGATCGGCCCGCCCGGGCGCGAGATCCAGCTGCGCGACGCCAAGGGCCTCGCGCACATCGCGCGCCTGCTCGGCGCCCCGCACGTCGAGTTTCACGCGCTCGATCTCGTCGGCGGGGTCACCGCCGACCGCGGCCACGCGACCGCGACCGCGGCCGTCGCGGTCGGCGCCGGCATCGAGGTGCGCGCCCGCGGCGAGGGCGACGCCGGACCGGCGCTCGACAGCCAGGCGAAGGCCGCCTACCGCGCGCGCGTCGGCGCGCTGCAGGAGGAGATCGAGGAGGCCGAGTCCTTCGACGACCCCGAGCGCGCCGCCCGCGCGCGCGCGGAGCTGGCCTTCCTCGCACGCGAGCTGGCGGGCGCGGTCGGCCTGCACGGCCGCGACCGCAAGACCGGCTCGGATGCCGAGCGCGCGCGCGTGAACGTCACCCGCGCGATCCGCACCGCGCTCAAGCGCGTCTCCGAGCACGACGCCGCGCTCGGCCGCCGGCTCGGCGCCGCGATCCGCACGGGTACGTTCTGCGTGTACGAGCCCGCGCCGGGCGAGGAGCCGCGGTGGGACCTGGCGGGGCCCGGGTAGCGCCGGGGCCGCGGCGGCCGATCTGGCCGGGCCGGTGGCTGGCGCTCGCCGGGGCGGCGGCCGTGCTCGGTGGCCTCGGGTGTGGCGACGAGCCGGAGCCATCGGAGCCGCGGTCCCCGCCCGCGCGGTCGACGGCGCTGCTGCCCGATGGCACCGTGCCCTGGATCGACGAGCGCGCCGCCGAGCAGGAGCTCGCGCTGCCCGATCCCAACCGCGACCGCCCGTCGCCCGACGAGGCGGCGGACGTGCCGCCGTGCGCCGCCGGTGCCCTGACGGGCGAGCTCGATCGCTGGACGCGCAAGATCGCGCGCGACGACTTCGGCAAGGTGATCGGCGACAACGGCCTGCTGGGCTTCGTGCGCGTGCGCAACCGCGGCGCCGCCGCCTGCCGGCTGCACGGCGAGGTCCCGGCGCGGCTGCTCGTCGCCGGGGTGCCGCTGGACATCGGCACCTCGCACGGCGTCAACGACGAGGCCCGCGCGCGGGCGATCGCGATCGCGCCGGGCGAGGCGGCAGAGCTGCGATTGGACTGGAGCAGCCCGTACTGCGGCGAGCGACGCGGCGGCCGGCAGGTGCTCGTGCTCGACCTGCCCGAGCGGGGCGGCCGGCTGCGAGCGCCCGTCCGGCGCGCCGCCCTGCCGCGCTGCTTCTCGCTGGAGACCCAGCCCGGGCGCAGCTCGGTGCTGGCCTCGGGCGTCTTCGAGTACCCGCGCGTCTTCACGCGGCTGGACTCGCCGCTGAACGGGCTGCGCGTTCGCGTGATCGCTCCGCCGGCCGCCGCGCCGGTGCGTGCCGGCGGCGAGCTCACCTACCACGTCATGCTCTCCAACCCGACGAAGCGGGCGATCGCGCTGCGGCCCTGCCCGGCCTATTACGAGGCGCGTTTCTCGCAGGCCACGCCGGGCGCCGACGACGCCGTCAACGACGGGCAGCTGCGCCGGATGAACTGCACGCCGGTGCGCGCGATCGCCGCCGGCGGCCGGCGGCGCTTCGAGATGAAGGTGCGCGTGCCGGGGCAGCTGCAACGCGGCCGGCGCCTCAGCATCCGGTGGGGGATGCGGGCGCGCGGACTGGCCGGCAGCGAGCGGACCGAGGGCGGGTTCGTGGTGAGGACCCGCTAGCGCGGACAGGGTGCGAGCGGGCGGAGTCGCCCGCACCTAACGGAAACGGTGCGTCGGTCGCGTTAGGAGGGCCGCGTGCCATGGGGGGTCCCCAAGAAAACGTCCATATGCTGGACGCTTTCGCGGTGACCCCCTGCCGGGAGGTGCGACACGCGCCGATTCATAACGGTTGAGCGGGCGGCCAACCGTTAGTCGCTCGCCTCGCAGACGTCGATCGCGATGACTCGCCGGTGCCGCGGCGGCCGGGGTTGGGTGCGTAGCCGGCGTCGGCCGCCACGACGGCGCGGCTGCGCCATGAACGCCCGAACCCGGACCGTCCGCCGCCACCACGCCAAACTCATACGCCTCTCAAAGATTGCCGTTAACGCGCCGGCAGCCACACGACGCGACAGCGCAGCCCGCGGGCGAGTTTGCGACGGGCGCGGCTACGCCGCGACGTCGTGCGGCTTGGCGATCGCCTTCGTCAGCACGAGCTGGCCGTCGGCGGCGTCGACGGCGACCACGTCGCCCTCGCCGAACTCGCCCTCCAGGATCGCCAGCGCGAGCTTGTCGACGAGGCGCTTCTGGATGACGCGCTTGAGCGGGCGCGCGCCGTAGACGGGGTCGTAGCCCATGTCGCCGAGCAGCTCGCGCGCGGCATCGGTGAGCACGATCTCGACACCGCGGCCGGCGAGCCGGTTCATCACCAGCTGGGTCTGCAGCGTGACGATCTGGCCGATCTGCTCTCGCGTGAGCGAGTCGAACTCGACGATGTCGTCCAGGCGGTTGATGAACTCGGGTCGGAAGGTCAGCTCCGCGCCCTCGCGGCCGCCCGGGATGTTCGAGGTCATGATCAGCACGACGTTCTTGAAGCTCACCGTGCGGCCCTTGCCGTCGGTGAGGCGCCCGTCGTCCATGACCTGCAGCAGCGTGTTGAACACGTCGGAGTGCGCCTTCTCGACCTCGTCGAGCAGCACGACCGAGTACGGCCGGCGGCGGACGGCCTCGGTGAGCTGGCCGCCCTCCTCGTAGCCGACGTAGCCGGGGGGCGCGCCGACGAGCCGGGCCACGGAGTGCTTCTCCATGTACTCCGACATGTCGATGCGGACCATCGCCTCCTGCGTGTCGAACATGAACTCCGCCAGCGCGCGCGCCAGCTCGGTCTTGCCGACGCCGGTCGGGCCGAGGAACAGGAACGTGCCGATCGGGCGATCGGGGTCCGACAGCCCGGCGCGGGCGCGGCGCAGCGCGGTGGCGACGGCCTCGACGGCCTCGTCCTGGCCGATGACGCGCTGGTGCAGGCGCTCCTCCATGTGGATGAGCTTCTGGACGTCTGACTCGAGCATCCGGCTGACCGGGATCCCCGTCCAGCGCGCGACGATCTCGGCGACGTCCTCGGCGGTGACCTCCTCCTTGAGGAAGCCTTCGTTGCCGTCGGACTGCGCCTCGGCCTCGGCGAGCTTGCGCTCGAGCTCCGGGATGACCCCGTAGCGCAGCTCGGCGGCGCGCTCGAGGTTGGACTCGCGCTCGGCGCGCTCGATGTCGTGGCGGGCGGCGTCGAGCTGCTCCTTCAGATCGGAGACGGCGGTGATCTTCGCCTTCTCGGCCTGCCACTGCGCGACGAGGGCGCTGCTCTGCTCCTGCAACTCGGCCAGCTCGCGCTCGAGCGCCTCCTTGCGCGCCTTGGAGGCGTCGTCCTTCTCCTTGCGCAGCGACGTCAGCTCGATCTCGAGCTGCATCGCGCGGCGCTTGAGCTCGTCGATCTCCTCGGGCATCGAGTCGATCTCGATGCGCAGCCGCGACGCGGCCTCGTCGATGAGGTCGATCGCCTTGTCGGGCAGGAAGCGGTCGGCGATGTAGCGGTGGCTCAACTGGCCGCGGCGATCGTCGCCGAGTCCTGGATGCGGACCTTGTGATGGACCTCGTAGCGCTCCTTCAGCCCGCGCAGGATCGCGATCGTGTCCTCGACGGACGGCTCGTCGAGCTGCACCGGCTGAAAGCGCCGCTCGAGCGCCGCGTCCTTCTCGATGTGCTTGCGGTACTCGTCGAGCGTCGTCGCGCCGACGGCCCGCAGCTCGCCGCGGGCGAGCATCGGCTTGAGCAGGTTGGCGGCGTCGACGGCGCCCTCCGCGGCGCCCGCGCCGACGATCGTGTGCAGCTCGTCGAGGAACAGCACGACCTGCCCGCCGGCGTCCTGGACCTCCTTCAACACGGCCTTCAGGCGCTCCTCGAACTCGCCGCGGTACTTCGAGCCGGCCAGCAGCGCGCCGATGTCCAGCGAGATGACGCGGCGGTCGCGCAGC
>CAVUND010000027.1:0-151280 GCA_963742745.1 uncultured Actinomycetes bacterium | reverse complement strand
CGAAGTCGCTCGGCGAACTTGGGCCTGCGGCGATCTTCGCCCCCCGGGACGTTTCACGACTTGAAACCCTGGACGTGTCTTCGGCACGCCAGCAAATAGAAACGCTCCGTTCTGAGCTGAGATCCGCCTCTCAAACGGCGGCGGCTTCCAAGCGAACGTTTCGCCGGTCCAGCGGTCAGCATCAAAGTTGCTCCAGGGTCGGTCGGTGCGGTCTTCCCACTCCCGCAGATCCGCCTGCTCGTTGATGAGCTTCGACGTGATGTCGAGTGCGAAGAGGCGCCCGTCCCGGTCATCGCCCTTCTCAACAGCGAACCACAAACCGATGTAGGCGTTCAGCGTCACATCGATCAGTGCGTGGACACCGAAATGCTGGAGTGCCGCTAGCTGGTTCAGAATCGATAGCCGACCCTGCGGGCCATTGTGAAGACCCCAACGATGCGTCTCGGCGAGGATCTCACCCTCAGCCTGGGAGGGCGCCTCTTCGTCCGGCGGATTCGTGATGCCCTCGGCCTCTCGTTTCCACAGGAGGCGTCGGTAAAGCGAGCTATGGAGTGGGAACGTCGCATCAGCGACTCCTCGCCACGCGAACTGACGATTCTGTCCGAGCCACTTTTCGGACAGCTTGGTCAGCAACGCGTCAATCTTGGCGAAGTTGTCGATCTCACTTTCCAGGGCGAATAGAAGCCGTCCGGAATCGGCATGCACCGATGTTCGGACGACGAGCGCTCTGTCCTCCCTGAGCGGCCACCCTCGGCGGCGAATCCGCACCGGACAAACGGCGGGAACTGCTCCGCAGACCGCCGCTTCTCGCGCAATGCGGCACAGCGTCTGACGATCAGTCCCCAGACAGCCTGGCCCACGTCCCCCTGACGCAGAGCTCGCGACGCCACGACTGACAAACTGGCCACATGAGCAACGCCGTCGTCGTCATGGACGAAGCGGGGCACACCGGGGAGAATCTGCTGGACGCCGATCAACCGGTCTATGCGCTTGCTGCCATCCGGCTGGACGAGCCGATCGCGGGTGCTGCCGTGGCCAAAGCGCTCGGCCGCGCGCAGAAGACCACGACTGAGCTGAAGTTCAGCAGTTTGCGCAGGAGCAACGTCGGCCGCAAGAACATCCTCGCGCTCTTGGACGACGTAAGCTCACGCCAGACGACGGCGCCATCATCGTGTTGCACAAGCCATGGATGGTGGCCGCGAAGCTCGTCGACGAGCTCGTCGAGCCGCGGATGCTCGCAAAGGGGATTCAGGCGGCCTGGTATGCCGGTGGCGCGGCCAAGAACATGGCGCATGCCATGTACGACTTCGGCTCCGCGAGCGCTTGGCGAGATGTACGCCGAGATGACATCGTCTTTTGTGCGCCTAGTCCGGGATTACACGCCCGAACGTGGCGCTGCATTCGTTCGCACTCTGGAACGGTGCAAGCTCGTCTGTCGGGACGAGCAAATCGATGACCTGCTCTCGATCATGATCGACACGCCCGAGCAAATGGATGTCGAGTTCGGCGCCCGAGAGGACGCGCTTGATCCCGCGCTGCCGTCGCTGTTTTGGCAGGGCGGATACTGGTCCTCGACCCTCCAGACGCCGTTTGAAGTGCTACACGACGACTCGACGAGCGTGCAGCGTTGGCAGGAAACCGTCTTTGTAGGCATCCAGCGAGAAATGGCGGACCGGACTGCTCCTCACTCGTTCACCATGGGTGAGGTCACCATTCATCTTCCGACGCTGCTGCAGACCATCACCTTTGGGCCGTCGCACCATGACCCAAGGCTGCAGGTGGCCGACATCTTGGCGGGCGCCGCAGCCCACATGTACGCAGTGGCCACCGAAGCCCGCCGTGACGAGGCAGACTTCGCCAAAGCTCTTTACAAGGCTGGCGTCAACGACCTGATCAAAGAGGCCGTCGGGCCAGATCCCGATTGAGACACTGTTAGTGGCTGCCGCCGAAGCGCTCGCACGCTACGGCAGGGATGGTGCCAGCTTCTTGGTGATTAGGTACCCATCGACAGTGCTGCTTCTCGCGCATTTCCAGCGCTCTCGCGAGCCCGCGGGCGCCTCCGCATCTCGCCAAAGCACAAGGGTCACGAACACTGGGAGACACAGCGCATTCCGTGACCCAGCGGCTGCAAGGTCTCAGAGCACATAACGTTGGGACATGTCGATGGTGGACCCAGATCCTGAACGCGGACAAGCCGTTGCAGCCAGGTTGAAGGAGCTCGGCGTGACGGGAACCCTCATCAAGGCGGCCGAGCAGGGTTACATCACGCAGCTCGCATGCATGATGCCCAAATGCTTCTGCCCCAAGGAGCTCGGAGGCGCGTGCTACTTCGAGCCGGTCACCAACGACTGGAGCGACTGGAGGAGCGACTGGATGCCCACCCTCGAGCACTTCCCGATCTCCAAGAAAGAGGGCGGCAAGGCGGCCGTGGATAACGCAATCCTGGCGCACCGCCTCTGCAATCGCCTCGACTACTCCATACGCGATGGCCGTTCGCACGCGAGGGATCTCGAGAGGATCAGGAAAGCCCGCGAGCAGGCGATCCGCCGCACCAATGTCCAGATCGGAAACACGGCCGAGCCCGAGGCAGAGGCAGCGACGCTGAAGCCGAAGAAGACGAAGAGGGCGCCGGAGTGGAAGTCCCTACCGGACGCCGAGAAGGCGCAGTATCTCCTCGACCACCCGACGCTCCCTGACCGCACCTGGACGAACGAGCCTCGGCTCAAGGGCGAGAAGCGCGACGCCTTCATCCGTCGCATCCTGCTCGGTTAGGTCCCGCACGGCCAGTACGCGCGAGCCGGGCCCACGACACCGACGTGCGTCGCCTAATGGTAATCGCGGAGTAGACGCCGGGGGTCTATCCGCGCAAGCCCGCGTCCGAGCGCGGCTGCTCGCGCGCGCCCCGGCAGCGCGCAGCAGGCGCGCGAAACCAGAGCGCGTTGATGGGTGTAGCTTGTTGCCGCGGGCCCACGGCCGGGTCGGACTCACGCTTCTCGGCCACGACCGCTAGGTAACGCGTGCAGGTTGACGATCGAGAACAATTCGCTGCTGTCTGGCTCGTGGACGGCCCCGGCCCGGAAGCGGTCTGGCCGCTGAACCTCGGCGGACGCTACTCCGAGCGTCGTGGTGAGTGGTACTTCCCGAAGGGCACGCGTGTCGACGAGATCCGCAGCTTGCCGCTGGCCTCGGTGACCGTCATGGGACCAACGGTCGCATCGAACGTGGGGCCGAAGGTCATTTCGACCCGCTCGTCGAGGAGGTCGACGAGCGCGGTGTTGACGTCGACGTCGAGGACTCGCCGCGCATGCAGGCGGTCGCGCGGGCGGTGAAGGTGTGGACTGACCAGCTGATCGATCGCTCCGCGCGCAACAACCTCCTGTTCTTCCGCGACCAGAGGGCGGGGACACTTGACCTGACCAGCGCGCCGCCGCGCCCGGTGTTCGACATCCTCGCCGGCCGCGCCCGCCATCTCGCTCAGCTCTTTCCAGCTGATGAGGATGCGTTGGCGGATGCGGCGCGCCGAAGCCGCACGATCCACAACAAGGCGCAGGCGATCTACGAGGAGCGCGGCATTCACACGCTGTACTTGGCTTGCGGTCTTGCAACGTGGGACAACCAGCATGGCGCTGCCGAACCGGCGGCACCCGTCCTGTTGGCGCCGGCGACGTTGACCGCTCGCGGTGCCGCGCAGCAAAACTTCGACCTTCAGGTCACAGGCGAGCTTGAGATCAATCCGACGCTGCTGAACGCGCTCGCGGCTGAGTTTGATGTCGATTGCGACCCGGAGGAACTGCTGACGAGTTCTGGCATGGAAGGCGCGATCGACACACCCGACGAGCTTCGGATCGCGTTCGCATGGCTGTCCGAGAAGGCGCGCGACATCCCCGGGTTTGCCGTTCGGACGAAGACGGTGCTAGGGAACTTCTCGTACGCGAAACTGCCGATGGTGCGTGACCTGCTGGGCTCGGTCGAAGCGCTTGTTGAGCACGACCTGATTGCTGCGCTGGCTGGCGACGCCGACGCCCGCCAAGCTGTGCGCGAGCGTCGTCTTGACGTCGATCCGACCCTGCCCGACCAGACCGCACCGGCCGACGAGTTCCTGGTGCTGGATGCGGACTCAAGCCAGAACTTCGCCATCAACAAGGTACTGGGAGGTCAGGACCTCGTCATCAAGGGGCCGCCAGGGACCGGCAAGAGCCAGACGATCAGCAACCTCATCGCGTGCTTGGTGGCGCGCGGCCAGACGGTTCTGTTCGTCGCTGAGAAGCGCGCGGCGATCGACGCGGTCCTCAAGCGCTTGAGTCAGGTTGGTCTGCACGACCTCGTGCTCGACCTGCACGGCGGCATCTCCAGCAAGCGCCGGGTCGCACAGTCGCTGGCGGGCGCGCTGCACACCAACACAACGATCCCCAAGCCGGAGTTGTCGCATGAGCATCAGCGCCTCGAGGCTCGGCGGCGCGAGCTCAACGACTGGGAGGCGGCGCTGCACGAGAAGCGCGAGCCGTGGGGTCTATCGCTGTTCGCTGCCGAAGAGCGGTTGATAGCGCTCGATCAGGAGGCCGAGTCGGAGGTGCGTTTGCGCGGTCAGAAGCTGCACGCGCTGACCGCGGAGAGACTTGAACGCGCCCGTGAGCAGCTTCGTGAGTTGGTCGGCCTCGGCGGGCTGCATGCCGCGTCTGCCTCCCCCTGGGCCGGCTCGCCGATAAGCACGCGGGAGCAGGTCGAACGCGCACTCGAGCTCGTCGACGACCTCGCGCTGCGCCGGCTCGAGCCGCTGCTCGATCGACTCGAGCAGGCGAGCGCCTCCCTCGGGATGCCGGCGCCTGCCAGCGTGCGCGGTTGGAGCGAAAGGCTGTTGCTGTGGAGCGGGGTCCGTGACACGCTCGAGCACTTCGAGCCCGAGCTGTACGACGAAGACATCCGCGCGCTTGTCGATTGTCTGGCACCGGTGGGTGAGGGTCTTGGTGCACGGCTATCCGCGATCGGCGACGCTGACTACCGGGCTGCGCACAAGCGCGCAAAGACTCTGCAGCGTGAGGGCGTCAAGCTCCGCAAGACGCCGCTTCTCGACGCGGTGCAAGCTGCCGCTGATCAACAACAGCAGTGGAACACGACCGGGGCGGAGGGTAGGCCGCGACCACCGGAGGAACTCGACGGCCTGCTCGCCGAACACGCGGCCGCTACACAGGCGCTCGAAGAGCTGTCCGACTTGACCGGCATGGACGTGTCGGCCGATTCGCGCGCCGCCGTCGTTGACCGGCTCCAAGGGCTTCGTCGCGACGCCGCGACGCTTGGCCGCTTGCCGGACCTGCACCGTCTGCGCAACGCACTCAACAGCGCCGGCCTGACGGAACTTGTCGACGATCTCGTGCTCTGGAAGCCTGATGTCGAAGGTGCTCTCGAAACGTTCGAGTTCTGCCTGATGGCCTCGATCGTCGATCACATCCGCCTCACCGATCGTCGCGTCGGTGGGTTCGACGGCCAGCAGCACTCACGCACCGTCGAGGACTTTCAGCGCGCCGACCGCAGACACATCGTCACAACCGCGCAACGCGTTCGACGCCTCGCCGCCGAACGCGCGCGTCGCGTCGGCGACGAGCAACCTGACCAGGCGACGCTAGTAAAGCGGGAGGCAGCGAAGAAGAGCCGGCACCTGCCGGTGCGCGAGACGTTCACAACCGCGCCTGAGGTGATGACCTCGATTAAGCCCTGCTGGGTGATGTCGCCGCTGGTGGTCAGCCAGGTACTGCCGAACGACCGGCCGTACTTCGACGTCGTCATCTTCGACGAGGCCAGTCAGGTGCGGCCCGCTGAAGCGATCCCTGCGATCGCGCGCGGCCGCCGGTTGGTCGTCGCTGGCGACGAGAAGCAGCTCCCGCCGACGGACTTCTTCTCCGGCCCGGTGATCGCCACCGACGGCGACGATGACGGCCTGACGCTTGCCGCCACCGGTAGCGACTTCGAGTCCGTGCTTGACGTACTTGAGTTTCTCGTCGAACCGCGGATGCTCGAATGGCACTACCGCAGCGCCGACGAGCGCCTGATCGCGTTCTCCAACGCGCACCTGTACGGCAAGGCGCTGCTGACGTTCCCCGGCGTAAGCGGCCCGGAGTGCCTGCGACATGTGCACGTCCCATGGTCGCCTGGACAAGCTGATGGCGAGGACAGCAGCAACGCCGAGGTTCGCAAGGTCGTCGAACTGATCATCGAGCACGCCGAACAGCGCCCCGAGCAGAGCCTTGGCGTGATCGCGATGGGCATCAAGCACGCTGAGCGCATCGACGGCGCGCTGCGAAACGCGCTGCGCGACCGTTCCGACCTCGATGAGTTCTTCGACGAGAGCCATCCCGAGCGGTTCTTCGTCAAGAACCTTGAGCGAGTCCAGGGCGACGAACGCGATGCGATCATCCTCACCGTCGGCTACGGCAAGGGCGCGGACGGGCAGATGCTCTACCGCTTCGGCCCGCTCAATGCAGAGGGCGGCGAGCGCCGGCTGAATGTCGCGGTCACCCGCGCGCGGCGACGGATGATCGCCGTATCGTCGTTCACCGCGGCTGACATGGACCCCGAACGTACGAAGCGCGGCGGAGATCTCCTGCGACTCTACGTCGGCTACGCAGAGTCCTGCGGCGACAAGCTCGACCAAGCAGGCAGTCGAGGCGCCGACCTCAACGCATTCGAGCTCGACATCCGCGACGCACTTGAAAAAGCAGGCCTGCCGCTCATCTGTCAGCACGGCGTCGGGCGCTACCGCCTGGACTTCGTCGCCAAGCACCCTGACCAGCCAGGGCGATTCGTTCTAGCCATCGAAGCGGACGGCGCCAGTTACCACTCCGCAGAGACCGCCCGCGACCGCGACCGACTCCGCCAAGAACAGCTTGAGCGACTCGGCTGGCGGTTTCATCGCATCTGGTCACAGGACTGGTTCACCGACCGCGAAGGCGAGATCGGCAAGGCCGTCGCCGCCTACCACGCAGCCGTGAGCGCGAGCGACGATCCAGCTTCGACCACGGCGACTGCCACAGTCGCGCCACCACGCTCCCCGCCGGCTGCACCGCGCGGCAAGGACCGCGGACCACGACCTAACGTCTTCCGTTGGGGGCAGATCGACGAGTTCAGCGACCGCGACCTTCAAGCGATGGTCCGCTGGATCGAGGCCGACACCCTGCTGCGGAGCCGCGAGGACCTCATCACCGAGGTCATGTCCGAGCTCGGGTTCGAGCGGCGTGGCAAGAAGATCGTCTCTCGCATCGGCCCGCCATCGACACCGTTCGAGCTCAGCCGAGGAGCTGACATCGAGACACGAATCCTGAAGCCGCGAGCAGCCATTCTCTCTAACTCGCTGATCCTGCCGTCACCGGGTGCTCTAGCGGCGAGATCGATAATCCGCGGCAGCGTGGACCGACGCAGCCGATCGGTAGACGTGCCCGCTTAGCGTAGATGCGGCGGCGCTTCACGGAGCGCTCCTTCTCGCGCGTTTCGACACTCCGTCGCCGGCACGGCCCGGCACTCCCCGTCACGCCAGTTGCGTCAAGTAGCCGGTAAGGCTGGAACCCGGTCAGGCCGCGATGTGCCGGCCTGTCGGGTGCCAGGCCGCGAAGTCCAGGCCAGCCGTGGCGCGTCGTCCCACAGCAGTAGCCGGTTGGTGACCTAGAGCCGCCGTCGCAGCTGCGAAACGAGGCTCGGTCGGCTCTTGTGGCGCTGCTTGACGGTGTAGCTGTGGTGTCTCCACGGGCCTGCTCGACCATTTGGTGGGTGTGCCGGTGGACGATGTCGTTCTTCTCGTGCTCGAAGGCGGCGCCCCGGAGGTCCTCGTGAACGATTACCCAGGAGATCGCGTAGCGTCCCCAATCGAAGCCCGGGAAGTCCTCAACGACCGTGAAGTCCATCGTCACGAGCACCCACGGGCCCGCGTGGCCGTCGTCGATTTTTCGGACGACGTCAGGGTCGGGCCGGCCAGCGGCACCGAAGTCCTTGACCGTCTTGACGTCCAAGCCGCGGAGCTGGAGCCCTTCGATCAGCAGCCCACGGCAGAGCTGCCATCGAGGACAAGGAGCGGCATGTGCTGGCGCTAGTGCGTGGTCAACCGATCGGCGGCGTCGGTCCACCTAATGGCCTGCTCCACATCGACTTCGTCGAGCTCGTACTCCTCGACGAGGATGGCGCGACCCTCGTTGTCGGCGGCGATTCGCGCTACACGCTCGACCGGCCAGCGACTGCCGGCTAGGACCGGCGCGCCGCCGAGCTTGCTCGGATCGACCTCGATGCGGTCGAGCTTGAGGTGGTAGGCGAGCCAGCCGCCGCCTCGCAACATGTCTTGCGCGAAGTCGAGGAATTCGGGCTTGAGGACGATCTGGTCGCCGGCTTTTCCGATCTCGACGTAGGAGCCGTCCGGGGCGCGCCGGACGATGACGCCGCGGTCGTGCTCAGACTCGACCGTGTGGCGAGCTACACCGAGCTTGCCACGGATTAGCGGCCATGGGGATGGTCGTCGCGGGCGGCGCGAATCGCCTGGTGGATTGAGCCGTAGTTGAAATGCTGCTCGCGAAGCCAATGCACGACGATTGCTTCGGCGACGTCGTAGAAGGCGTAGCGATTGGCGGGACGCCCCTCGTAGATCGTCGGGCGGATAAGGCCGTAGCGAGCCCACTGCCCGATCTGGTCGCCGGTGACGCCTGCCAGCGCGCCGGCGCGCTGCGGCGAGAAGACCCCCAGGAACTCGGGCGCCTCGTGGGCGCGTGCGGTATCGGTGGCGGTCATGAGGGGTGGAGTTTCCGCAAGAAGCGGATTGTCCTGCCGAAGGTACACCCTGTTGACAAGCGGGTGGAACGATCAGCAGGGCTCGAGTACAGCGCCCGCCCATGTACCTGGCCGCAATGCCTCGGGACCGGCAAGAGCTTCCAGATCGCGTGCTTGTGGCGCTCGGCCGCGGAATGCTCTCCTTCGCGCAGACGAGCGGCGTCGGGTTCGCCCAAGGTGCTATCTCGATTGGCGAAGACCGGCACTTGCGGGGATCATCGGTGCGCGTCGCGAGTGGACGGTGGCAGTCAGGGAGTGGGCGCGATCAGGTGGGTGCGCGCCCACGCGAGTGCTGTGGAGTGTGAGCCGGCCTGCAGCCGAGTAGGACTCCTCCCCCTGCCCATCCGTGCGCCGCGACCGATCGTCTTTCGTGTGATGAGCGCCACCTCCGGCGCTGCTTGTCGCGCGGAGGTCAGGCGTGGTCGCGGGCAGGCGTAGGGTTGGCGGGTGGGCGTGCCCGCGTCGAGCGACATCCTGCTGGGGTCAGCGACTGAGCTCGCTCGCATGCTTCGCGGGCGTGAGCTTTCGGCGGTCGAGTTGCTCGACCTGCATGTGGCGCGCATCGAGGAGCGCAATGGCGAGCTGAACGCGCTGGCTTCTGCGCCTCGATCAGGCGCGCGTCGAGGCGGTCGCTGCGGACGGCGCGCTGGCGGTCGGCGCGCCGGTCGGTCCGCTGCACGGCATCCCCTTCACGGCCAAAGACGCGATCGCTGTTGCCGGCATGCGGTGGCCCAACGGGTCGCGCCTGTTCGCTGACGACGTTGCCGGCTACGACGCGCCCGCGATCCGTCGCATGCGCGGCGCGGGCGCGATTTTGCTGGGCAAGACCAACGTGCCGGAGTTCTGCGCGTTCTACGACACCGCCAACGACGTCTTTGGCGCCACGCGCAACCCCCACGCGCTCGACCGCTCCGTCGGCGGCTCCTCGGGCGGTGAGGCTTGCGCGGTGGCAAGCGGCATGTCGGCGCTGGGAATCGGCTCGGACCTCGGCAGCTCGATCCGCAACCCGGCTCACTTCACCGGCGTGTTCGGGCTCAAGCCCTCACGCGAGCTCGTCCCGGCCACCGGTCACGCACCGGACGGTGAGACGCCGCTATGGTCGCGCTTGGCCGTCATCGGCCCGCTGGCCCGCAGCGCCAACGACCTCCAGCTCGCGCTCGCCGTACTCTCGCAGACCCTGCCGGCAGCGCCGCGGCCCGGTGTCGGCGCCGTCGGTGTCTACGAGGATGACTTCTTGCAGCCGGTCGCGGCGGACTGCCGGCGCGCTGTGCGCATCGCTGCCGACGCGCTCGCCGTCGCCGGCCACGAGCTCGTCGAGGAGCGCCCGCCCCGGCAGGAGGACATCCGCAGCTTGTTCGACTTTCTCGTCGGTGTCGAGCTCGCCGCCCGTCTCGCTGCGCTGGCCGGGGGGGAGAGAGGACGAGCTCTCCCGCTACGGGCGCATGGCCGTCGAGTCCGCTCACGACGTCGCGGTGCCCCTCGCCCAGTACCTGGAGGCTTGGACGCAGCTCGGGATCCTCGAGCGCGAGGTCGACGAGTGGTTCGAGCGCAGGCGGCTGGCGCTCTGCCCGGTCGCGCCTGGCCCCGCTCCGCTGATCGGGGAGGGTTTCACCGAGATCGACGGTGAGCCGGTGCGCCCGGCGGCAAGCTCACGCTTTGCACGCTCGCCAACGCCGTCGGCCTGCCTGCCGTCACGGTCCCCGTGCTGCGCACCGACGACGGCCTGCCGATCGGCGTCCAGCTGATCGGGGGCCGCGGCCGTGACCTCGAGGTGATCGCCGCCGCCCGTGTGCTGGAGGAAGCCTGCGGCGGCTTCATCGCTCCCTGAGCTCGCGGGTGCCCCTGACCTACAGCCGGGCAAGCGCGAGCCAACACCTGCTTTTCGCGCATTGCGGGCGCGGGCCGCTGGGATCCTTCAAGGCCGTCGGAGGTGCGTGATCGCAAGAGCGCGACAGAGACCGGCGTCGCGTGGGCCATCAGCCAGTCCGGCAGCGCACCTAGTCGATCCTTAAGCGCGCGTCGATCGAGGGTCGCGATCTGCGTGACGTTGACAACCGAGGCGGCCTTGACCGCGTCGAGATCGGCGGACCGCGACGTTCCCCGGTAGCGCCGCGAGTGCCATGTTTGTCGTGAGCACCGCCACCGTGATCATGCGGAGATCCGACCGGTTGTAGGAATCGGCGCTGATGATCACCGCAGGACGCCGCAGCGCCGGGGCAGAGCCTCGGGGAAGGCCCAGATGGCCCACCAGACTTCGCCGCGGTTCACTCGTGCTGATCGCTGGAGGCCAACGCCGCAGCGGCCGCGTCGGTGAAGTGATGATCGGACTCCACCCCGGCGATGGCCTGGTTGATGGCGTCGGTGGTGCCCTCGTCGTCCAAGCTTTCCAGCCAGCGCTCCGCCGCGCGCGCGAAGAACTCGCTGCGCGAAACGCCGAGACGTCTGGCCGCGTCCTCGACGCGGCGGAACGTGTCGTCAGGAAGCGAGATGGCCGTCTTCACCGGCCCAAGTATAACCAGGTCATACCGCCGTCGGCAACGGTTGATTCGCGGGCACAAAAGCGGACGCGGAGAGTGCCCCTTTCGCGTGAGGCTATCGACTACGAAGCCGCAGTCGTCGTGCCTTTAAGCGGCGCCGGTTTGTATCCAGTGCAGCGGCGGGGCCCGGTCAGTCAGCCGGGCTGGTTGAAGTGGCGGTGAAGCTTCTGCAGGTTGTGCGTGGTGGCCATCAGGCGCCATTCGGTGCGGGCGGCCGCTCTACCGCGTCGTTAGAAGCGGGTGAAGCCGCGGTTGTGCTTGGTGTTGCCGAAGATCGGTTCGATCAGCTGACCGCGCTGTTTGTAGAGCTCGGCGCCGATGCTCGGTCGAGAGCACCGAGCGCATGAAGTCATAGGCGCCGCCGTCCCAGCCCGGGCGGCGTCGTCTTGTTGCGGCGAGCTGGAGTCGGCGGGATCAGCACCGGGATGCCGTCGCCGGTGATCTCGTTCATCTGCTCGAGATGCCAGTCGCCGGCGTCGGCCAGGACGACCTTTGGGGCTTCGGTGACGCCGGCGCGGGCCAGCTCGTGGCGTGCCGGCGGTGAGCATCGGGCCGAGGTGCCGAAGTCCGGTGAGGCGGTCATCACTTCGGCGGCGAGGATCAGGTGCTGCTCGTTGCAGACCGCTTGGGCGTTGTAGCCCTGCACCCAGCCGCGCATCCCATGGACGAGCTCGCGAGTCGAGATCGGTGAGGTTGACCTTGCCGGCGGCGTGGCGGGCGGCGTGTAGGGCTTGGGCGGCGCGCCGAGGCGCCGGCCGGTCTTCATCACGCCCGCGTCGCGCGGTAGTGCCTCATAGCCCTTGTTGGCGTGCGCCGCTCAGGCCGAGCTCCTCGTCCAGTCGCCGCTTGGCGTCCAGCAGCCCGCGCCGGCCGCGAGCGCGCGATCGGCTCGCGGCGTTAGCAGCGCTCGCTGCCCGAGCCGCTGGCGGGCGGCGCGCAGCCAGCGCCTGGCGACCCTCGGCGAGGCGCCATGATCTCGGGCAGCTCATCGCCGCGACGCTCCCCGAGCCGATCGGTTTCGGCCTGCGTCGGTGGCCGATCGCTCCTCGACGATCACGCTTTGCGAGTTGCTCGTAGGTCAGCGTGCGGTCGCGGCTGGCGTTGGCCCGAGACCTTCGTGCCGTCGATCGCGATCACCCCGACCGTCGCCAGGCCGCGTCCGCGCACAGCGTCAAGCACCTCACCGAACAGCTCCCCCAGCGCGTCTCGTGGCGGACAACGAACCGGGCGATGGTGGCGTGATCGGGCCGCTGCTGAGCGGCGATCACGCGGCACGGCGACGTTCTCCATGCACGCTCGCTCGATCGCACGCGAGGAGCGCATCTCGCGCGACCAGCAATACAGCAGCAGCGCGATCATCATCGACGGCTCATAGGCCGCCCGGCCGTGTCCGTCAGCGCGATAGGCGGCGTAAAACGCTCGCCGTCCATCACCGCGACCGCGTCGATGACAAACCACGCCAGGTGATTCTCAGGCAGCCACTCGCGGACATCGGGCGGCATCAAAAACGACTGCTCACGATCACACGCGATGAAGTTCTGCGCCCATACCCGCAATCGTCTTAAAGCCAGCCGGACAGCACGCCCTTTGTGCGACACTCGCGTGGAAGCGGGTGCGGTGGCTCTCCGGCAGCCCACGTGATCGGGGGCTACTGTCAGCTCCTGGTCCTGTGATGCACAGCGCGGATGCTCGAGGTGCTCGGCAAGCGCGACGTTCGCTCGTCGCTGACCCGCGTCAGCGACGAGGACTAGTACGCGAACATCGTGTGGATCGATCGGCGAAAGTCGCTGCTGATCACGCCGGGACGCTGGTTTCCCGAAGAGGTGCCGAGCTGTTGAACTCCCCGCGCTCGACCGCGGTAGGTAAGCGCTTCCGGATCTCCACATCAGGGCAGCGTGCGCTGGGCGTTCTCGTTGGCCCAGCGCTCGAGTTCGGCCACGGTGAATAGGCGAAGGCGCCCGCGTCGGATCACGCGTAGGTCGGGCTGGACGTAACGCTCGAACGAGTCGATGCTCATCGAGAGTGCGGCGGCGGCCTGGGGCTTCGTGACCGCGATCGGCCGGACCCTGATGCGTTGCTCGCCGGTCACGGCGCGCTCTCGCCGAATGGTGGGGACGTCCTGTGAAGGCATGTACAGGCAGCTGTCGTCGCCTGAGGCGCTTTGCCCCCCCCGCAAATTGCGGCTTCACCCGGCCTGCGTCGCGGGCGAAGCCGACGGGGTCACTGGCGACGGCGCCGGCCTCTCCGCCGGCGGACGACCAGCGCGGCGCTGCGTGCAGGCGCGGTGACACGTTTTTCCCGCATTTTTTCCCGCACCCCCCTTTTCAAAGCGAAAGGCCCCGGATTTCGGGGCTTTCGGAGTACCGCTACGGGGATTCGAACCCCGGTTTCCGCCGTGAGAGGGCGGCGTCCTAGTCCCCTAGACGATAGCGGCGCGGGACGGCGTGAAGGGTAGCGAAGGGTCGGCGGTCAGGGGGGACGCGGTCGCTGCCCGCCCGCTTGCTCAGCCCCGTCGCTAAGGTTCAGCCCGCACCAGCGGATGTGGCGGAATTGGTAGACGCGCGGCGTTCAGGTCGCCGTGAGTGCAAGCTCGTGGAGGTTCGAGTCCTCTCATCCGCACTGCTGCTGCGCGAGGGCCCCACGAACGCGGGGCCCTTCGCCGTTCAGGCGTCGCTGCTCTGAGCTCGCACCGCGTCGCTCTTCGTGCTGCCGCACTCCTTGAACCCGTAGGCCTGTGAGAGGCGTCGCGCGCGCCGCACCACGTCGTCTTGCTGCGTCGACAGCGACTTGAAGGCCGCCACGTCCTCCTTCGCGGCCGCGGTGGCGAGCCTGCGCGCAAGCTTGGTCTGCTGGTCACAGAGGCCTCGGATGGAGAGATCTCTTCGCCGCAATCATGGCGCGGGCCCGGGCCCCAAGCGCAGACGAAGCGCTCAGAAGACCTCGGGAACGAACGTCTGGTCGGTCATCGGCGGGCGCACGTAGCCCTCGTCGGACTGGCGCGGCGGCAGCTCGAGCGGCGGCGGGATCACGTCCTCGTAGGGGATCATCGACAGCAGGTGCGTGATGCAGTTCAGCCGCGCGCGGCGCTTGTCGTCGGCGTCGACGACCCACCACGGCGCCTGCTTGATGTCGGTGTGGGCGAACATCACGTCCTTGGCGCGCGAATAGTCGACCCAGCGCTCGCGCGCCGCGAGATCCATCGGGCTGAGCTTCCAGCGGCGCGCCGGATCGTCCAGGCGCGCCTGGAAGCGCCGCTCCTGCTCCTCGTCGGAGACCGAGAACCAGTACTTGATGAGGATGATCCCGGAGCGCACGAGCATGCGCTCGAACTCCGGGCAGGAGCGCATGAACTCCTGGTACTCCTCCTCGGTGCAGAAGCCCATGACCCGCTCGACGCCGGCGCGGTTGTACCAGGAGCGGTCGAACAGGACGACCTCGCCGGCCGCCGGCAGGTGCTCGACGTAGCGCTGGAAGTACCACTGCGTGCGCTCGCGCTCGGTCGGCGCCGCCAGCGCGGCGATCCGCCACGCCCGCGGGCTCACGCGCTCGGTGATGCGCTTGATGACGCCGCCCTTGCCGGCCGCGTCGCGCCCCTCGAAGACGACGACGACCTTCAGGCCCTCGGCCTTGATGTACTCCTGCAGCACGACGAGCTCGTGTTGCAGGCGCTCGAGTTCGCGCTCGAAAACCTTCTTCTTGAGCTTGGGCTTCGCCTCGGCGCGATCGTCGAGCCCTGCCATGGCCGCCGGTTACCCGACCCGCCCGGCGCTCACGCCCGGCGCTCGACGAACAGCGACTGCGCGCACGTGCCGAACGGCCCCTGGGCATCGTGCAGCACACCGCCGGCCAGCCCGATCCCTGCGGCGCCGGAGATCGTCTGGGCGTCCAGGCCGATCCACTCACCTTCGGGCTCGCGGTGCACGTGCACCGTCAGCTCGGTGTTGACGAAGAGCCACTGCTCGAAGGGCAGGATCGCGCTCAGCCCGTTGGCGAAGTCCGCGGCGGCACAGGCGCGCACGAGCGGCGACGGCGCGACGCCGGGCAGCAGCTCGCCGCGCAGGCGGATCCAGGCGACCGCGTGGCCGGAGCCGGTCGCGCCGGCGACGAGGCGGATCTCGGTGGCGCCCGGATAGAAGAGGTCGTCGCCCTCGACGAACGGCAGCCACGGCTCGCCGCTGTCGGGGGCCGGCAGCGCCGGCGCGGCGCGCAACGGGGGCGGAAGCGCCGCGGCATCCGGCATGTCGGCGCGTCGCACGCGGATGGCGCGGGCAAGGCAGGCCCGGCGGCCGTCGGCGTCGAGCGTGGCGTCGACGACCTGAAAGCGCCTGCCGGGCTTGGCCAGCGACGTCGCGACGTCGACGGCGCCGACGGGCACACCGCCGAGGAACTCGACCGTCAGTCGCGTGACGGCCAGCCCGGCGCCGGGCTCGGTCTGCTCGATCGCGTGCGCGACGAGCGCCGACGGCGCGCCGCCGTGCATCATGCGCTCGTCCCACGGCCCGCGGGTCAGCGGTGACGCGCGAAAGCCGGTGCCCGTGCCAGCCGGCTCGAAGAGCGCAGCAGGCGGCACCGGCGGTCCCACCCGGCTTCCTCTAGCGGGCCGAGCGGCCGTTGCCGCCCGGGCGCCCGGCCGAGGCCGCGCGCTCGCGCCGGCCCGGACGCTGCTGCGGACGGCCGCCCCGCGGACCCGCGCCGCCGCCGCCGTTGGCGCTGCGTGAGCGACCGCCGTTGTGACCGCCGCCACCGGAGGTGGAGGTCGGCAGCCCGCTCAGCGAGAACTCCTTGTGCAGCCCGAGGTCGCTGGCGATGCGGCTCATGTCGCGCGCCTGGTCGCCGAGGACGAACGTCACGCCGATGCCGGCGCGGCCCGCGCGGCCCGTGCGGCCGGTGCGGTGCACGTAGCCGTCGCGATCCTCGGGCATGTCGTAGTTGATGACGTGCGTGACGTCGCGCACGTCGATGCCGCGCGCCGCGACGTCGGTCGCCACGAGGATGTCGACCTCGCCGCGCTCGAAGCGGGCCAGCGCCTTCTCGCGCTGGGACTGCGACTTGTCGCCGTGCATCGCGACCGCGGTGACGTAGTTGTCCTTCAGGCGCTTGACGAGGCGGTCGGCGCCGCGCTTGGTGCGCACGAAGACGATCGTCAGGCCGCGCTCGGCGTCCTTGAGCTCGTTGACGAGGGCGTCGACCTTGGCCTCGTGCTGGACGCGCACGAAGCGGTGCACGGTCTCGGCCTTGTGGTCGAAGGCCGGCACGTGCTCGTGGCGGCGCGCATCGCTCGTGTACGCGGTGGCGATCTGGCCGGCGGCGCCCTCGAGCGTGGCCGAGAAGAAGAGCGTCTGGCGCGTGCGCGGCGTCAGGGCGACGATGCGATCGACGGCCGGGCGAAAGCCCATGTCGAGCATGCGGTCGGCCTCGTCGAGGACGAGGATCTTGATCTTTGCCAGCGAGACCGCGCGGCGCTGGATGAGGTCCTCCAAGCGGCCCGGCGTCGCGACGATGATGTGCGAGCGGCGGGCGCGCTCGATCTGGCGCTGGATGCCGGCGCCGCCGTAGACGGCGACGACGGAGAGCGCGCGGGCGTGCGCGATGTCCTGCATGTCGTCGACGATCTGCAGCGCGAGCTCGCGCGTCGGGGCGAGGATCAGCGCGGCGGGGCGCTGATCGGTCGCCTGGATGGTCTCGACGATCGGCACGGCGAATGCGAGCGTCTTGCCCGAGCCGGTGGGCGACTTGGCGAGGACATCGTGGCCGGCCAGGACGTCGGGGACGACGAGCGACTGGATGGCGAAGGTGTCGGTGATGCCGCGCCCCGAGAGCACGTCGCACACGACTTTGGACACGCCGAGGTCGGCGAAGGACTGCTGGGAAGGCATATGGCTCCTACTTGTGAACGGCAATCTCGGGAGATTCGACTGGCCCGAAATCACGCAGTGGAGCGCACCCTCAGAACAAGAACCTCACGGGCAGCGGCGCTGCCCATGGCGTAGAAGGTAGCAACGTTGGAAACTGCGCCGGACGCAGGGACTCCTCGGCCCGGCGGGGGCAGCCGCCATCATGAGGCTGATGCCGACGCCGCCGCCGCCGCTGTCCTCGCGCCTGGGCGACGTGCGTTCCTCCCCCGTGCGCGACATCCTCGAGCTGACCCAGCGCGCCGAGGTGATCTCGTTCGCCGGCGGCCTGCCGGCACCCGAGCTGTTCCCGGCCGAGCTCATCGCCGACGCGTTCGCGCGCACGCTCGCGCCGACCGCCGCGGCGCGGGCGCTGCAGTACTCCTCGACCGAGGGCGACCCGGGGCTGCGGGCGTTGCTGGCCGAGCGCTTCTGCGGGCGTGAGCTGGCGTGCGAGGCCGACGAGCTGCTCGTGACGACGGGCTCGCAGCAGGCGCTGGGGCTGCTGGCGGCCGTGCTGCTCGACCCCGGCGACGTCGTCCTCGTCGAAAGCCCTTCCTACCTCGCGGCACTGCAGTCCTTCGGCTTTGCGGGCGCACGCCTGGTAGCCGTGCCGTGCGACGAGGAGGGCCTGGACCCCGAGGCGCTGCCGGCGCTGATCGCCGAGCACGCGCCGAAGTTCCTCTACGTCGTCCCGACGTTCCAGAACCCGACCGGACGCACCATGCCGCGCGCGCGCCGGGCCCGCCTGGCGCAGATCGCGGCCGAGCACGGGCTGTGGATCGTCGAGGACGATCCGTACGGCGAGCTGCGCTACGACGGCGAGCCGCTGGCGCCGATCGGCTCGCACGACGGCGCCGGCGATCGCACGGTGACCGTCTCGTCGCTGTCGAAGGTCCTCGCGCCCGGGCTGCGGATCGGCTGGCTGCGCGCGCCGGCGGCGATCCTCGGGCCGCTGACGATCGCCAAGCAGGCGGCCGACCTGCACACGTCGACGGTCGACCAGCTCGCGGCGCGCACGTCGCTGCAGGCGGCGGACCTCGACGTGCACATCGCCAACCTGTGCCGCGAATATCGCCGCCGGCGCGACGCGCTGCTCGACGGCCTGGCCGCTGCCCTGCCGCCGGGCTCGGCGTTCAACCGTCCCGACGGCGGGATGTTCGTCTGGGCGCGGCTGCCCGCCGGCTGGGACGCCGAGCAGCTGCTGCGCGCGGCCCTGAAACACGATGTCGCCTTCGTGCCCGGCCATCCGTTCTTCGCCTGCGAGCCCGACCCGCGCACGCTGCGGCTGTCGTTCACGACGCACGTGCCCGACGAGATCGCCGAGGGGCTCGCGCGGCTGCAACGCTCGTGGACAGACGGCGCGGCGGCGCCATGAGCCCCGAGGCGCCGCGCGACGTCGCGATCGCCGGCGACATGATCCGCCTCGGTCAGCTGCTCAAGCTCTCCGGCCTGGCGGACTCCGGAGGCGAGGCCCGCGAGCTCGTGACCGAGGGCGTCGTGCGCGTCAACGGCGAGGTCGAGACGCGGCGCGGGCGCCAGCTGCACCGCGGTGACCTCGTCGAAGCTGGCGCGCAGACGGTCCGCGTCGCATGAACCGGCCGGCGAACGCGTCCGTAGGACGCGGCATGCAGCGGATCGGGGAGGCGACCGCGCGTGCGTTCAAGATGCTCGCCGGCGTGGAGAAGGACAAGCCGATGGCCTCCTGGGTCTTCGCGCTCTACGGATTTCTGTTCTGCATCGGGTTCATGCTCGTCCTCGCCTGGCTTACCGGCGCGGGCGCCTGACTCAGCGCGCGGGCTCGACCCGGCAGGGCTGCCCGGCGAACTCGTTCGCGGACCGGCGCAGTCGCGCGGAGCCCAGCCGCTCGGCCAGCCGCAACCGAAACCGGATCGCGCGCTGGGAGATGCGCAGCTCGTCGCGCGCGGCGCGAACGCTGCCGGTGCGCACGAAGGCGTCGCGCGTGCGGCGTAGCTCCTCGATGTACTCCAGCGGATAGCGCGGCGCCGGCAGCTCGCCGCGGGCGCTGTCGCCTTCGACCAGCCGCAGCGCCGTCAGCACCGGCGCCATGCGCCCCGCGCGGTCCACGCGGACGGTGATGTTCGACGTCCCCGTGGCGAGATCGAGGGTCGTGGCGCCGCGAACGCGCGCGGTGATGCCGCGCACCTGCCGGCTTCGCGTCGGCCGCACGTCGAGGACGAGCGCCTTGACCGCGCAGATCGGGGCCGTCTGGACGGAGATGGGCACCGCGCAGCCGCCCTCGCGCTCCTCGTTCTTGCAGTCGCCGTAGAGGAAGGTCACCACGTCGCCGTTGCGCGTCACACCGGTCAGCTCCTGGCCGGCCACCTCGTCGCCGGCCCAGTACAGCGGCTGGGCCGCGGCCTTCTGGGCGTCGCGGATCTCGTCGTCTCCGGGGCGATCGCCGCCGCAGCCCGCCAGCACGGCGAGCGCCAGCAGCGCGGCCATCAGCGACAGGTGGACTCTCGTCGGGGTCATCGTCCGGCGAGCATGTCACGAAACCCGTCGAGTAACGTCCACCGCCGCCCTCGCGGCCGGTTGCGGCGGCGATCACCGCGGCGGCTCGACGGCGCAGCCCCGTCACCAGCAGTTGGACTCTGCCGCGCCCAGGGGCCATCGTGTACCGAGCATGTCACGCAACCTCGTCGAGATCATCCGGCGCCACCACGCGATCGGCGCGCCCACGGCACTCGAGGTTCTCAAGGACGCGATGCAGCAGCGCGGTGAGATCACCGATGACGACCGCCGCGTCGCCGCCGAGCGTTCCGGCCTGCCGGAGGCCGCGGTGCATGGCGTGTCGACGTTCTATGACGATCTGCTTCAGCCGCGTGGCGACCGCCACGTCCGCGTCTGCACCGGGACCGCGTGCTTCGCGGCGACCGGCGACGCTCATGTCGACGCGCTGCGCGAGCGCCTTGGCGGCGGCGGCGGCGGCGTTGGCGCTGGGCGAGCGCAGCGCGGACGGCACGGTGTCGCTGGCCGAGACCGTCTGCCTGGGGTTCTGCCACGCCTCCCCCGCGATCCGCGACGGCGACGTGATCGACGCGGGACCCGGCGTCGTCGAGCGGGTGCTGGCCGGTGCCGCCCGGCCCGCCGCCGAGCCGCCGCCGCGCAGCGTCCTGCCGGACGGTCCGCAGCTACTGGCCACCGGCCGCGACTGGGAGGGCCTGCGCCGCGTGCTCGCCGAGATGACCCCCGAGGAGCTGCTCGCGCAGGTCACCGAGGCGCAGGTGCGCGGCCGCGGCGGCGCCGGCTTTCCCGCCGGGGCGAAGTGGGCGTTCGCCCGCGACGCGCCGGGTGAGCGCAAGTTCATCGTGGCCAACGGCGACGAGGGCGATCCGGGCTCCTACATCGACAAGGTGCTGATGGAGGCCTGGCCGAACCTGCTCGTCGAGGGGATGGTGCTCGCGGGCTATGCCGTCGGCGCCGACCACGGCTTTGTGCTGACGCGCTCGGAGTATCCGTTGTCGAAGCCCGCGCTGGAGGCCGCGGTGGCGCGGGCGCATCGCGACGGGCATCTCGGCGCCGACATCCACGGCAGCGGCTTCGGGTTCGACGTCACGATCGTGGAGGGCGCGGGCTCCTACGTCGTCGGCGAGGAGACGGCGCTGCTGGCCTGCCTGCAGGGCCTGCGCGGGACGGTCTCCGCGCGGCCGCCGTTCCCCGCCCAGCGCGGGCTGCACGGCCTGCCGACGGTCGTCAACAACGTCGAGACGCTGTGCAACATCCCGCTCGTCGCGCGCGCCGGCGCGGCGGCGTACGCGGCGCTGAGCCCCGGCAGCCCGACCTCCGGTTCCAAGCTCGTCTGCTTCAACGAGCGCTTCGCGCGCCCCGGGGTCTACGAGGTCGCGTTCGGCACGCCCGTGCGCGAGCTGTGTGAGGACGTGGCCGGCGGCATGGTCGGCGGCCACGAGGTCAAGGCGCTGCAGATCGGCGGGCCGTTGGGCGGGATCCTGCCCGCCTCTCTGCTCGACACGCGCTTTGACTTCGAGGACCTGGCGGCGGTCGGCTGCATGCTCGGCCACGGCGGGATCGTCGCGTTCGACGAGAGCACCGACATGCGCGCGCTGGCCGCGCACCTGCTGCACTTCGGTGCCGCCGAGAGCTGCGGCAAGTGCTTTCCCTGCCGGATCGGGCTGCGCCGCGCGCACGAGATGTTCGCGGGCGACGCGCTCGTCGACCGCGAGCGGCTCGAGGCGCTGCTGGAGACGCTCGAGCTGGGCTCGCTGTGCGCCCACGGCGGGGCGATGCCGGCACCTATTCGCAGCCTGTTGGCACACTTTCCCGAGGAACTCGGACTCGCATGACCTCCCTCACGATCGAGATCGACGGTGCCCGCGCGCAGGTCGCGCCCGGCACGACCGTGCTCGAGGCCGTCCGCGCTGCCGGCGGCGCCGTGCCGACGCTGTGCTTCGACGAGCGCCAGGAGCCGTTCGGCGCGTGCCGGGTGTGCCTGGTCGGCGTCGCAGGGCTGCCGGGTCCCGCCGCGGCCTGCACGACCTTATGCCGCGACGGGATGGCGATCGACACCTGCGATCCGACGGCGCGGCGGATCGCCGCGGCGACCGTCGAGCTCGTGCTCTCCGAGCTGCCGACCGCGCCCGCGGCCCATACCGAGCTGGCGATCACCGCGGCCTGGTTCGGCCTTGACCACGACGCGCTGCGCTGGCCGGGGGCGCAGCACCCCGCCAGCCACGACGAGCGCCACCCGTACCTGGCGCTGCAGCACGAGCTGTGCATCTCCTGCGGGCGCTGCGTGCGCGCCTGCGACGAGGTGCAGGGGGCCTTCGCGCTGACCGCCACCGGCCGCGGCTTCGGCGCGAACATCGCCGCCGGAATGGACCAGGGCTTTCGCGAGTCGACCTGCGTGTCCTGCGGCGCCTGCGCGGACACCTGCCCGACCGATGCGATCACCGAGATCTCCCTGCTCGCGCTGGCGGACAGGTAGCCCGACGATGCGCTTCGATCACGACGTCACCACGACCTGCGGCTACTGCGGCGTGGGCTGCCGGTTGGAGGCCCACGCGCTCGATGGCCGCGTGGTCTCGATCAGCCCCGCCCTCGACGGTCCGGCCAACAGGGGCCATACGTGCCTGAAGGGTCGTTTCGCGCACGGCTTCGGGCGCAAGCGCGACCGGCTGCGCACGCCGCTGATCCGCGACGCGCGCGGTGGCGACCTGCGTCCCGCGTCGTGGGAGGAGGCGATCGAGCGCATCGTGTCCGAGCTCACGCGTATCCGCGACGGCGCCGGCGGCCCCGACGCGATCGCCGGCCTCGCCTCCTCACGTGCGACGAACGAGGACTGCTATGTGATGCAGCGGTTGATCCGAGCGGCGATCGGCACGCACAACATCGACAACTGCTCGCGCGTCTGCCACTCCCCCACGTCCTGGGCGCTGCGCCAGTCGCTGGGCCTGTCGGGCGCGACGGGCTCCTTTGACGACATCGACGCCGCCGGCGCGGCGATCATCATCGGCGCCAACCCGACGGAGGGCCACCCGGTCGTCGGTGCGCGGATCAAGCAGGCCACGCTGCGCGGCCTGAAGCTGGTGACGATCGACCCGCGCCGCATCGAGCTTTCGGACTATGCGGTGCTGCATCTCAGCCCGCGGCCGGGCTCCAACGCGGCCGTCATGCTCGGCCTGGCGCACGTCGTCGCGCGCGACGGGCTCATCGACCGCGCGTTTCTCGACGCGCGCACCGAGGGCTGGGAGGCCGTCGCGGAGCTGCTGGCCGACTACACGCCGCAGGACGTCCAGCGCATCTCCGGGATCCCCGCCGCCGACCTCGAGCGCGCCGCGCACATCTACGCCGAGGCCGGCGAGGCGAGCATTCTCTGGGGCCTGGGCGTGACCGAGCACAAGTACGGCTCGGAGGTGGTGCGGCTGATCTGCAACCTCGCGCTGATGTGCGGCAAGGTCGGGCGGCCCGGTTCGGCGCTGCTGCCGCTGCGCGGACAGAACAACGTGCAGGGCTCGTCGGACATGGGCGCGCTGCCCGACACCTTCACCGGCTACCAGTCGGTCGCCGACGAGGACGTCGCACGGCGCTTCGAGGCGTGCTGGGGCGTGGCGATGAAGCGCGAGCGCGGCCTGAAGATCCCGGAGATGTTCGACGCCGCCGTCGCCGGCGACCTGAAGGCGATGTACATCTTCGGCGAGGACGTCGCGCAGACCGACCCCAACACGACGCACGTCGTCGCCGCGCTGGAGGCGCTCGAGTTTCTCGTCGTGCAGGACATCTTCGAAAACGAGACGACGCGCTACGCCGACGTCGTGCTGCCCGCCTCCTCGTTTTTGGAGAAGAGCGGCACCTTCACCAACGCCGAGCGACGCATCCAGCTCGTCGCGGCCGCGGTTGACCCGCCGGGCGAGGCGCGCACCGACTTCGACATCCTCACGACGATCTCCGCCGCCCTCGGCCACGACATGGGCTTCGCGACGCCCGCCGACGTCATGGACGAGGTCGCCTCCCTGACGCCCGACTGGGCCGGCGTCTCGCACGAGCGCGTCGGCCGCCGCGGGCTGCAGTGGCCGGTCAGCGCCGACGGCACCGACTCACCGACCCTCTACCAAGAGCGCTTCATGCTGCCGACCGGTCGCGCGCGCCTGGCCGCGCTGCCCTACAAGCCGCCCGGCAGCGAGGTGAGCGACGAGTTTCCGCTCGTGCTCGTCACCGGCCGGCGCCTGGAGCACTACAACGCCGGCACGATGACCCGCCGCACCGGCAACCTCGACCTCCTGCCCGGCGACTGGCTGGAGCTGCACCCCGACGACGCCACGCGCCTCTGGGTCAACGACGGCGACCTCGTCAGCGTACGCAGCCCCCACGGCCGCATCGAACTGCCCGCGCGCGTCACCGAGCGCATCGAACCCGGCCACGTCTTCACCGCCTTTCACTTTCCCGAGATCCGCACCAACCTCCTCATCGGCCCGTCAGCCGACGTCAACACGTCATGCCCCGAATACAAGGTCGTCGCCGTCGACGTGCGACCGGTCGCCGAGCAGGCCAGCCGCACACCGGCGATCGCATCGGCGACGTGATCGCGTGAGCGACGACGGCGCCCCCGTCGCCGGCCGCATGACCGCCGTCGTGCAGCGCGACGGCGAGCGCGACGAGGTCGCCGTCGAGGAGCCGCTGGAGATCCGCGTCGACGGCCGCGCCCTGACGGTCACGATGCGCACGCCCGGCCACGACGAGGAGCTGGCGCTCGGCTTTCTCTACGGCGAGGGGCTGATCGACGTCGCCCGCGAGGCCGGCCCGACCGGCGATCTCGCGGCGAACGTCGTCGACGTGCGCGGGCCGCTGCTGCGCGACCCGGGCGCCCGGCGCTTCTACACCACGTCGTCGTGCGGCGTCTGCGGCAAGGGGTCGCTGGAGGAGGTGGCCGTCCATGCGCCGCGCCTGCCGGAGGGACCACGGGTGGCGCGCTCGCTGCTGGCCGGGCTGCCCGACGACCTGGGCCAGCCGGCGTTCGGCCGCACCGGCGGAACGCACGCGACCGGCCTCTTCAGCGCCGGCGGCGAGGCGTTGCTCGTGCGCGAGGACGTCGGCCGCCACAACGCGATGGACAAGGTGGTGGGCCGCGCGCTGCTCGACGGGCGGCTGCCGCTGCATGGGCAGATCCTCTGCGTCAGCGGGCGGTTGTCGTTCGAGCTCGTCCAGAAGGCCGCGGTCGCCGGTGCGCCGGTCCTCGTCGGCGTCGGCGCCCCGACCTCGCTGGCGGTCGAGCTCGCCGCCGACCGCGGCATGACGCTCGCCGGCTTCGCGCGCGGCGGGAGCGTCAACGTCTACTGCGGCGAGGGGCGCGTCACGTAGCCCACGGTCGTCGCGATCGCGCTGTGGTTCGTCGCGGTGATCACCGGCAGCACCGCGCGGCGCTGGCCGAGGCGATGCGCATGCCGATGGCCTACTACCTGCGCGCGAACACGTACTTCTACCTGCTCACCGAGGACTGGCCGCCGTTTCACCCGGGCCCGGCGACGGGCGACCGGCCGTCAAGGGATCGGGACGAGCGGGCTGTCAAGGTCGGCGCCTAGCCCGCGCTCGCCCGCGATGAGCTCGAGCATGACCGCGGTGTCGGCGATGGCGACGCCGGTCAGATGCTCCTCGCGCCCGGCGAAGTCGGCCTCGATCGCCGCGACGGCCTCGGCGTAGGCCGGGCCGTCGCCGGCGGCGAGGGCGCGAAGGGCGCTCGCCGTGCGCTCGAACGCGCCGCCGCGCGGGTCCATGACATCGGCGAGCGGCCCGACGGCCGCGTCGTCGCCGAGGATGAGCGCCGCGACCGCGAGCACGTAGGACGCGACGGGCGAGCCGGCCGCGTCCTCGTCGCCGTCGAGCGCCTCGCGCACCTCGTTGGCGGCCGCCTCCGAGTCGCCGCCGAGCACCGCGGACTTGAGCAGCCCGACGAGGCGGCCGTAGCTCTTGGGTGGCGCGAGGGCCCAGGAGGCCCGGTACTTCTCGACGGCGTCGGCGTAGGCGGCGCGGGCGGCCTCGGTGTCGCCCTCGACGAGCGCGGCGTGGGCCACTCCCTCCGCCGCGATGGCCGCGATCATCAGCTCGCGATGTTCGCCTTCCTGCATGCGACGCGAGCTTACGCCGCCCACGCGGCGAGCGCGAGCCTCTCGGCGCGGACGGCTCGTCGTTTGCCCGTGCGCGCGCCGGGGCACCCGATGCTCCACCATCTCACGTGAAGGACATGCGCGATGACCACTTCCGCAGGCGAAATCCCCGCCCCCCCGCCGCTTCCCGGACCGGAGCAGCCGATCCCGGGGCCGGACCCGATGCCGGATCCGATCCCGGACCCGGTGCCGCCGGGCCCGTAGCGCCGGCGCATCCCTCCGATCCGGTCATGCGGTGGCTCGTCGTGGCCACCGTCGCCTGCATCGCGGGCTGCGCGCTGCTGCTGGCGTTGCAGGGCTCCAACCTCATGACGGGGACAGCGATCGTCCTGGGCGGCACGGCGTTCGTGCTCGTCCTGGCGATGGTCTTCTATGCCGTCGGACGCTCCGAGGACAGAGAACGGGCCGCTCGTGAGAGCGGCCCGAACGATCCTGCTGTGTAGCGCGGCGCTGGCGCCGGGCGTTCTCTATTGCGTCTTGGCGTGCGCGAGCCGCGCGTCGGCTCCCGCGGAGATCCGCCGGAGCTCCTCCAACCGCATTCGGTCGGAGGGCTTGCCGGTGAGGACCTTCGCGTTGTAGAGCGCGAGGCGGTTGCGATGGTGCTGCGCTTCGGCTTCGAGACGTTCGAGCTGAAGCGCAGCCTGCCGCTCGCGTTCGCGGAACCCTGGTTCCTGACGTTCGCGCTTCTCGGCAGTCATCTTGCGCGCCCGGGCGCGGCCGGTGGCCGCGCTGCGGTTGCTAGAGCGTGGTGACGTTGACAGCCTTGGGTCCCTTGTCGCCGGCCTCGGCGTCGTAGGAGACCTTGGCACCCTCGGCGAGCGACTTGAAGCCGCTGGAGTTGATGCCGCTGTGATGGACGAACAGATCCTTGCTGTTGTCGTCCGGGGTGATGAAGCCAAAGCCCTTGTCGTCGTTGAACCACTTGACGGTTCCGGTAGGCATGTTGCTGTCCTCCACTACGTATGTGCACTACGAACGCGGAGGTGCGACATTGCAACGACTGCGGCGCGTAACACGGGTGTGGCCGAGCGAAGACCGCTCGACATGATCGTCAGAAAGCGTACCGTACGCAGGCGATCGAACCGGATCCGGCGTCGCCGGGCGGCACGCGCGCCGACGTGCGAACGGCGGCTCAGCCGTCGGCCGCGGCCTCCTCGGCCTTGGCGTGTGTGGCCAGGCGCTCCTCGGCGCCGCGCACGGCTTCCTCGAGCTGCGTCAGGCGCTGGCAGGGCTTGTCGGTGTGCAGTCGCACGTAGAGCGCGAGGCGCTGGCGGTGGTAGTTGACCTGCGACTCCACCTGCGCCAAGCGGTTGGATCGACCGGACGCGCTCATGTGCTCGGCTCGGGTTGCGACATGTCCGCCTTCCGTGTCCCCTCCGAACGTGTGGTTCGCGCGAGGCAGAAGGGACGAAACCCACGGCGAAGACAACGCTGCCCTCTGAGTGTAGCCCGGGGTCCGGCGGCCGGCGAGGACGGGTGGCCATCTCGCGCGCTCCTGCGAAGAACTACCCGTCGCTGAAGCTCTGCCGGCCGATTTGCCGTCGCGCGACGGGTGCGCGGCGGCGTTCGTCGTATCGTGCCCGCCATGAACGAGAGCGAGCAGGACTTCATCTCCAGCGAGGTCTTGTCGAACTTCGGCATGAACCTGGGCCGGCCTCGCGTGGACCCCGATCGTCTGCGCGAGGCGTTGACGCTCGCGGTCGCGGCGCACCCCGATCAGACCGAGATCGCCACGATGCGCGAGAGCGGCGCGCACTACTTCGTGGTGCCGGCCGACGGCGACGGCTTCGAGCTGCGCCTCGGCCACCACGAGCTCGAGGCCCTGAACCCTCCCGGCGCGGTCGCCGGACACTTCGTCTCGCTCGGCGTGTTGGATGCCGACGAGATCAAGCTCGTCATGTGACATCGGGGAGACAGGATTTGAACCTGCGACCGCCCGGCCCCCAGCCGGGTGCGCTACCAGACTGCGCCACTCCCCGTGGCTGACAAGCGGGCGACGGGAATCGAACCCGCCCTAGAAGCTTGGAAGGCTTCTGTGCAGCCACAACACTTCGCCCGCACGCCCTGGGGCGGAGGATACCGCGCAGGCTAAAAGGCGCGGCGCTCCTCGGTCGGCACGCTGCCGTCGGGGGCGGTCAGGGCGGGCGGCGGCCACGGTCCCCACCAGTCGTCGGCCGCGCCGTCGAGCGTGATCGTGCTGCCGCTCAGCGCGCGGCCGAGCGGGGAGGCCACGAGCGCCGCCAGCCAGCCGAACTCGCGCGGCTCGCCGAGCCGGCCGAGCGGCACGGAGCGTGCGGCGCCGCGCGTGAGCTCCTCGGGGTACTTGCGCAGCGACTCGGTGTCGAAGCGGCCCAGCGCGAGCGCCACCGCGCTGATCGCGTCGGCCTCCCAGCGCGCCGCCCAGTCGCGCGTCATCGCCTCGACTGCGGCGCGCGCCGCGCCGCTGTGCGCCATTGCCGGAAAGCCCTGGTGCGGCGAGACCGTGACGCTCGCGATCATCCCGCCGCGGCCGGGGCGCAGCGCGCGCTCGACGCAGGCCTGCGTCATCTGCAGCGTCCCGTCGACGTTCAGCGCCATCACCGCCGCCCAGCCCTTCTCCGTGATCGCCTCGGCGGGCGCGAAGTACTGGCCGCCGGCGTTGTTGAGCAGGGTGTCGACGCGGCCGTGGCGCTCGAGCGCGACGTCGACGATCCGCACGCAGTCGGCGGGGACGCGGATGTCGCCGCTCACCCATGTGCAGTGCGGTCCGATCTCGACGCAGGCGTTCTCCAGCACGTCCGCGCGCCGGCCCGCGATGACGACATGCGCCCCGCAGCGCACGAGCTCGGCGGCCGCGGCCTTGCCGAGGTTCGTCCCGCCGCCGGTGACGATCGCGACGTGCCCGGCGAGCAGATCTCGCGCGAAGACCTCCGACGGCTGCGCGACCGGCTCCATGGCGAGGAGCGTACGCGCTGCGTCATCGCATCCTGAGCCGTCGCATTCTCAGTCGTTCGCGATCCGGCTACGCGGCTCGCTCCAGCCGATGCGCGCTCGCCTGCCGCGCGCCTGCAGCACGCGGCGCGCCCGCCGCGAGCAACCGCGCGACGAGCCGGCCGGGATCCGCGAGCGCCTGCTCGCGCGTCGTGCGCAGCACGCGCTCGCCGGCGGCCTCGAGCTCGGCCTGGCGCTCGGCGTCGAGGTGCTCGGCGACCGGGCCGTCGTGCCACGGGCTGCTGTCGATCTCGAGCGTGAGGCGCTGGGCCGGCCAGCGCAGGTCGGGGCGGTAGGGCACGCCGCGGACAACCAGCGACCCGTTGACGACCGGATGCTCGAGGCCGGACCGCAGGAGCAGGTCGAGCACGTCGTCCTCGTGGCCGCTGGCCGTTGGCGCGGCGCCCGTGGCGATGATCGCGGTGATGCGCTTGACGCCGCGGTGCCCGTTCGCGCGGCGCAGCACGCCGGCGAACTGCTCGACGCTCGCCAGGCGCTCGGCCTGCGCCTGACGGACGACTCGCTTCAGCCGCCGGTCGGACAGCTGCGGAGAGATCTCGAGGATCGCCCGCGCGGGCGTGGTGCACGGGATGCCGTACCGGCGGGTGACGTCCCGCGGATCGAGCGAGCGCGCGCGGTGAAACCGGATGCCGGGCCGGGTGCGCCCTGCCGAGCCGCGCACCGTCACGTCGATCCACCGATCGTCCCACCGCACGAGTGCCGCGAGCGCGCACGACGCCCAGTGGCTGAGTGAGGCGTCCTCGCCGCCGGCGAGGACCGCTCCGGTGAACTGCGCGTGGAGCGTGTCCGGTCGGTAGCCGACGGCGTAGACACCGCGATGGACGGGATGCAGCCAGCCCTTGCGCACGCGTCGCATCACCGCGTCCTTGCCCAAGCCGCAGTCCGCGAGTTGCCGGGTCGTGATCTGCCCGTGCTGCACAGCGGCGAGGCGAGCCGCGCGCAGGTCGGGGGGTGTGTCGAATTCCTCGCGCCGGCCGCGATCAACTCGACACACCCGATCTGCTGCGGCGGCATCGCGCATCGGACCAGCCTGCGGCAGCGCGTGTTGCGAAACCAGACGCGATCGCAACAACCTCGACGCGACATCGTGACGGCGCTCGCTCGCCCACAGAGGGTGTGTCGATTTCCTCGCGGCGGGCGCGAGGAATTCGACACACCCTCCCCTCCCGGCGACACACCTCACCTCTCGGCGACGCACCCCTCCCCCTCACAGCGCCCCGTCGGGCACCATCCACCCCGTGAGCGAGCGGCTGCGGGCGATCGTCGACGGGCTCGCCCTCAGGCCGGGCGACCACGTGCTGGAGATCGGCTGCGGCCACGGCGTCGCGGCGACGATGGTCTGCGAGCGGCTTGCCACCGGCGGCGGGCGCCTCACCACCGGCGGCGAGCGGCTCGCCACCGGCGGCGGGTGCCTCACCGCGATCGACCGCTCGCCGAAGATGATCGCGGCCGCCGCGCACCGCAACGCCGCGTTCGTCACAGCCGGCCGGGCGGAGTTCCTCGTCATGGAGCTCGAGGCGCTCGACCTCGGCGCACGGCGCTTCGACGTCGTCTTCGCCGTCCGCGTCGGGCTCTTTCACCGCGAACCGCAGCGTGCCAGGCAACTCGTCGAACCCTGGTTCAAACCCGGCGGCCGCCTCCACGCGGTGTTCGATCCGCCCTCGCACAGCAGCCGCTGACGCAGGTACGCTGCGCGCAAGCCCTGCCTCGTCGATTCCCCAGCGATGAGTTTCACCACCCCCACCAGTCGTAGTGCCATGACCTCCACCCTCGCCATCGAAGCGACCGGGCTCGTCAAGAGCTTCGGCAAGACGCGCGCCGTCGACGGTGTCGACCTGGCGGTGCAGCGCGGCGCCGTCTACGGCGTGCTCGGGCCCAACGGCGCCGGCAAGACCACCACGATCCGCATGCTCGCCACGCTCCTGCGCCCCGACGCCGGCAGCGCGCAGGTGCTCGGGCACGACATCGTCGCCGAGGCCGACGCGGTACGCGGGCTCGTCAGCCTGACCGGCCAGCTCGCCTCTGTCGACGACGACCTGACCGGGCGCGAGAACCTCATCCTGCTCGGGCGGCTGCTCGGCTATCCGACCAAGCCGGCGCGCGGGCGCGCCGACGAGCTGCTCGCCGCGTTCGGCCTGGAGGAGGCGAGCGGACGGCTCGTCAAGAACTACTCGGGCGGCATGCGCCGCCGGCTCGACCTCGCCGCGAGCATCGTCGTGACGCCGGAGCTCATGTTCCTCGACGAGCCGACGACGGGCCTGGACCCACGCTCGCGCAACCAGGTGTGGGACATCATCCGCGCGCTCGCCGGCCTGGGCACAACCGTGCTGCTGTGCACGCAGTACCTCGACGAGGCCGACCAGCTCGCCGACCGGATCGCCGTCATCGATCGCGGCAAGGTCATCGCCGAGGGAACGCCGGCGACGCTGAAGGCCTCCGTCGGCGGCGGCGCGCTGCGCGTCCGGCTGCTCGACCCCCAGCGGCGCGACGAGGCGGCGCAGCTGCTGGGTCGCATGCTCGACGCCGAACCCCATCTCGAGGCCGACCCGTCCGCGCTGTCGGTGCGCATCGACGATCCCGAGCGCGCCGCCGAGGCGGTCTCCGAGCTGTCGGGCGCGGGGCTCGGGCTCGCCGGCTTCTCGCTCGCCCAGCCGAGCCTCGACGAGGTCTTCCTCGCACTCACCGGCCACCTGGCCGAAGACGACGCCACGCAGGAGGAGGAGGCGGCATGAGCACGACACCCCAGACCACCCGGCCGCAGCCCGCCGCCGACCCCACGCTGCACGCCGCGTTGTCGGCCAGCGACCGCCCCCAGCGCCCCAGCGCGTTCTCCGCCGCCAAGACGTTCGGCTGGCGCGGCATGCTGAAGATCAAGCACGTGCCCGAGCAGCTCATCGACGTGACGCTCACGCCCGTGCTGTTCCTCGTGATGTTCACGTACCTCTTCGGCGGCGCGATGAGCGGCTCGACCGGCGAGTACCTGCAGTTCATCCTGCCCGGCATCCTCGTGCAGTCGGTGCTGTTCACGTCGGTCTACTCGGGCGTCGCGCTGAACACCGACATGACGAAGGGCGTCGTCGACCGCTTCCGCTCGCTGCCGATCTGGCGGGCGGCTCCGCTCGTCGGCGCGGTCATCGGCGACTGCGTGCGCTTCGCGATCGCCTCGACGATCGTCGTGCTGCTCGGCTTCGCGCTCGGCTTCGAAGCCGGCGGCGGCATCGCCGGCGTCCTGGGCGCGATGGCGCTCGTGATCCTCTTCTCGTTCGCGCTCTCCTGGGTCTTCACGACGATCGGCCTGCTGTTGCGCTCGCCCAGCGCGGTCATGAACACCGGCTTCATGGCGCTGTTTCCGCTCGTGTTCCTGAGCAACACGCTCGTCGACCCGACCACGCTTCCGTCGGCGCTCGAGGCGTTCGTGAACGTCAACCCGGTCTCGAGCCTCGTGACCGCCGCCCGCGGCCTGATGGCGGGCGACGCCTCCGCGGGCGACATCGGGCTCGTGCTGGCCGAGGCCGGCGTGCTGGTCGCGATCTTCGCGCCGCTGACCGTCCGGCTGTACCGCGGGAAGGGCTGAGCGGCTACTCCTTCGCGCACCCGAGGGCGTCGAGCACGGCGACGCTCTTGCGGTGCGCGACGGACACGTTGCGCGGGTTGGAGAGCGTCCAGCGCACGCCGAGCGCGTCGCACGTCGCGCAGAAGAGGCCGCGGATGTCCGCCGACAGGTTGGAGAAGAAGTAGCGCGCGTAGGCGTACTCGGCGATGCGCCCGCTCGGCAGCTTCGTCTTGAAGCGGTTGATCGTGCGGCAACCGTCGGAGTGGATCAGGCCGCACACGAACTCGCCGGGGTGTCTGTCCACGATCTCCTGCTGCCAGGGTTCGAGCGCGATGTGCCGCTCGTGCTTGCGGCCGGGTCCGTGTTGCGGGAAGGCCTGTAGCCAGAGCTTTCCGCACGCCCACACGTACACGCAGTCGGCGACTGACGAGCGCACGAATCCAACGCGATGTCGTGGCATGGTGAGCACCATCGAGGCCCAGCAGTTCTCGATGACTTCCGGATAGCGCCCGTCGCACGCAACCCGCAGGAGCACGCGTCCGCGGGTGACCGAGAGACAGCCATCGCCGAGATACAGGCCCAGCAGGTAGGCGTACGACGCTTGGTGGGCGGGCCTCCACACCAAGGCGGTCGGTGCGCCTGAACGGCGCCATCGCCCAACGGTGGTGTGCGGCACGCCTGTGAGCCTGGCAACCTCGCGATCGGCGTAGCCCTCGGCCAGGAGAGCTCGGACGGCATCGTGATCCTCGGGTGTCCGCGACACGAACATATGTTCGGTCACGGCCCGGACGGAAACGCAAAACGCCTGCAAAAAGCGGGGGACCCAGGAGTCGAACCTGGCGCTGCGGTTTTGGAGACCGCCGTGTTCAGCCGATACACTAGTCCCCCTCGCGGGCTGTGGATTGTAGTTGTCGGGCGCCTCGCGCAGCCGCAACGCGCCTTCCTGGCGGCTTACCATCGGCCGTATGTCGACATCGGCGGACACAGTGCGCGGCAACTCGCTGCCCGGCACCCTCCGCCTCGGCCCGGTCCACCTGACCGTCTCCACCCTCGACGGCTCGATCGCCTTCTACGAGCGCGCGCTGGGCCTGCGACTGCACGACCGCGACGGCGCCGTCGCGACCATCGGCGCCGGCGGCGAGGACCTGATCGTGCTCGTCGAGGAGCCGGGCGCCGCGCTCGGCGGGCGTCATGCGGGCCTCTTTCACTACGCGCTGCTGTTCGAGACGCGCCGCGAGCTCGCCCGCGCCGTCAAGCGCCTGGCCGGCACGCAGACTCGGATCGAGGCGGCATCCGATCATGGGCCGTCGGAGTCGATCTACCTGCGCGATCCCGACGACAACGGGATCGAGCTGTACGTCGACCGGCCGCGCGAGCAGTGGCCGCGCTCGCGCATCCCCGGCGAGCGGGTGGAGGTCTTCACGACCGCGCTGGACATCGACGACCTCATGCGCGAGGTCGACGGCGAGGCGCCGCGCGCGCACGCGGGCGCGGGCATCGTCGTGGGTCACCTGCACCTGCATGTCGGCGACCTCGAGCGGGCGCTGGCCTTCTACGGCGACGTGCTCGGCTTCGAGGTCATGGCGAACCTCGGCGGCGCGACCCTCCTCGCGGCGGGCGGCTATCACCACCACCTCGGCGTCAACGTCTGGCTCGGGCGCGACGTCAAGCCGCGGCCCGACGGAACCGCCGGCCTGCGCGAGTGGACCGTGCTGCTGGCCTCGCCCGACGAGGTCGCCGCGGTGCACGCGCGCGTGGACGCCGCGGGCCTCACCGCCCGCTCCCACGCGGGCGGCTTCCTCGTGCGCGACCCGTGGGAGACCGCGGTCGCCTTCAGGGTCGGTTGAACCTCCGAAGCGGACGCCGACGCCGGCGACGAACATGCGGGCGGAGGGACTTGAACCCCCAAGGCTTGCGCCACCGGCACCTAAAGCCGGCGTGTCTACCAATTCCACCACGCCCGCCGCGTGCCCCTCGCCGATGGTGATTGTATGTTGGCCAGGATGGCCGAGGGCAACCTCATCATCGAGCATCCCAACCGCGACCGGCCCGAATCGCAGGCCACGCGCGCGCTCGTGGTCGCCCTGCTGCTCGTCAGCACCGTCATCCTCGCGATCGCCACGATCGGCGGCTGGGAGAAGATCCAGGGCGCCAAGCCGGTCCACGTCGCCTACGTGATCGTCTATCTGCTGCTGGCGTTCTTCATCGCGCGCTGGCGCAGCGGCCTGCTGCCCGTCGCGGCCTCCTTCGCGATCATCCTGCTGATCTTCTGCGCGATCAGCGGACCGCAGTGGTTCTCGCGCGACGGGGCCGGCTTCGAGGACCCGCTGCTGGGCGCCGGCGTCGTCGGGGTGCTCGTGCTCGTGCTCGTGCCGCTGCAGCTGCTGCTCATCGCCGCCGCGGCGCGCGGCTTCTCCCAGAAGTGGAGCGTCGAGGTCGAGCGCAGGACCGGCGGCGGCACCCAGCCGTACGTCGCGCAGCCGGGCTGACCGTACAATCGCCGGGGTGCGAAGCACCGGCCCGGGTGCTGGAACTGGAATACAGGATCGGCTCAAAACCGATTGCCCGTGAGGGATTGTGGGTTCGAATCCCACCCCGGGTATCTACGTGACGAGCGCGGCGAGCTCGTCGAGCAGCCCGGCCGGCGCGACGACGATGCCGTCCGGCAGCGTGCCCTCCCCGGCGAGCGGGCGCACCGACAGCCCCGCCGCCTCGCAGAGCACGACGCCCGCCGCGATGTCCCAGATCTGCACGCCGCGCTCGTAGAAGGCGTCAAAGCGACCGGCGGCGGTCCAGGCGAGGTCGAGCGCGGCGCTGCCCATCCGCCGCACGTCGCGCACGCGCGGCAGCAGGCGGCCGATGACCTGCGCCTGCGCGCCGCGCACGCCCGCGTCGTAGGCGAAGCCCGTGCCGATCAGGGCCGGAGCGAGCTCGTCCTGCTCGGAGCCGCGCACCGCGGCGCCGTTGAGCGTCGGCGGCCCGCCGTTGCGCGAGGCCGCGAAGAGCTCGCCGCGGATGGGGTCGTAGACCACGCCCGCCACGCCGCCGGCGTCGTCGTGCACGGCGACGCTGACGCACCACTGCGGCACGCCGAAGAGGAAGTTCACGGTGCCGTCGAGCGGGTCCACGATCCAGCGCAGGCCGGCGCCCTGCTGTGTCTCGCCGCCCTCCTCGCCGAGGATCGCGTCGCCGGGCCGAGCCGAGGTGATGAGCTCCCGGATCGCCCGCTCGGCGGCGAGATCGGCCTCGGAGACGAGGTCGGTCGGCGTCGACTTGGCGCCCGTCGCCCGCTCTCCCCCGGCCTCGAAGCGCTCGCGCAGCAGCTCCCCCGCCGTGCGCGCGGCCTGCTCGGCGAGCGCGAGCAGCTCGGCCGTCGCGGTCAAGAGACCGGCGGCCGGGCGCCGACCCAGGGCCGCGCGACCTCGAGCTCGTGCGCGAGCGAGAGCAGCGTGCTCTCGGCGCCGTGGCGCCCGACGCACTGCACCGACAGCGGCAGGCCGTTGGCGTCGAAACCGGCGGGCACGGCGATCGCCGGGTTGCCGAGGTGGTTCCAGATGCCGTTGAACGGCACGAAGCGCAGGGCGCCGTTGAGCGTGTACATCGCGCCGCGCTTCTCGTACTTGCCGACCGGCAGGGCCGACCGCGCGAGCGTCGGGCCGAGGACGATGTCGACGTCGTCGAAGATCGCGTTGACGCGGGCGGCGTCGGCGCTCTCCATGCGGCGCGCCCGGGCCGCCGGCCGTGCCGCGATCGCGCCCAGCCGCGCCAGGCGGCGCGTGCGCTTCTCCAGCCGCTCTGGATGCGCGACGGCGCGGGCCTCCGCGTCGATGCCGGCGAGGTAGCGCGCGACGACGTTCAGCCCGACCGGCCCGATCGACGGCTCGCGCTCGACGACCTCGTGGCCGAGCGAGCGCAGCAGCTCGGCGGTCGACTCCGCGGCCCGGCGCCACTCGGCGTTCAGCCGCGCGCTGCTGCCGGGCGGGATCCGCGTGGAGAGGGCGACGCGCAGCCGCGGCGGGTCCTGCTGCGCGGCGGCGACGAACGGCTGGCCCGTCGCGACCTCGTAGAGCAGCGCCGCGTCGGCGACGCTGCGGGTGAGAAAGCCGTAGACCGACAGCCCGCCGAAGAGCTCCTGCGACGGCGCGCTGGTGATCGCGCCGCGCGTCACCTTCAGGCCGAACAGGCCGGTGCAGGCCGCCGGGATGCGGATCGAGCCGGCCCCGTCGGAGGCCGTGGCGGCGGGCACGAGCGCGGCGGCGACGGCGGTGGCGGAGCCGCCGCTCGATCCGCCCGACGTGCGGTCCGGGTTCCACGGGTTGCGGGTGATCCCGCCGTGGGCGGTCTCGCAGAACGGAAACGCGGCGAGCTCCGGCGTGCGGGTGATCCCGACGACGATCGCGCCCGCGGCGCGCAGCCCGCGGACGAACTCGGCGTCCTCGGGCTCCGGGTCGCCGTGGGCGTGCGAGCCGCAGACCTTCGGCTCGCCGCCGAACGGCGTGTCGTCCTTGACCGCGATCGGAACGCCGAGCAGCGGCAGGTCCTCGCCGGCGGCCGCGCGGCGGCCCGCCTCGTCGGCCTCGCGCAGCGCCTGCTCGGCGAACACCACGCGAAAGCAGTTCAGCTGGGGATCGAGCGCCGCGATCCGCTCGAGCGAGGTCTCGACGAGCTCGCGCGGCGTCACCTCGCCGGCGCGCACCATCGCGGCCTGGCGGGCGACCCCCGCGAAGGCCAGCTCGCGGCGATCGGTCACGGACGGAGTGGACGGGGTGCCCATCTGCCCGCCAAGGGTAGTCGCCGCGCCGCCTAGAGTTGCCTCCATGAGCCTCGTCCTCGTCGAGGACCGCGACGCGGTCCGCCATGTCGTGCTGAACCGTCCGCAGAAGCGCAACGCCCTCAGCACCGCGCTCATCGAAGAGCTCGGCCAGGCGCTCGGCGCCGCCGCGGCCGCCCCCGCGGTGCGCGTCGTCGTCCTGCGCGGCGCGGGGACGATGTTCTCCAGCGGGATGGACACCGCCGACCTCGGCGCGCTCGCCGCCAAGCCGAGCAACCTGCGCGAGTGGCGCACGTCGATCCTGCAGATCTGGAACCTCTGCGAGGACATGGCCAAGCCGACGATCGCCCAGATCCACGGCGCCTGCCTCGGCGGCGCGGCCGAGCTCGCGCTGGCCTGCGACATGCGCGTCATGGCCGCCGACGCGGTCATCGGCCTCGTCGAGACGCGGATCGGGCTGATCCCCGACGTCGGCGGCAGCTCGCGGCTGCCCGCGCTCGTCGGCCTGGGACGCGCGAAGGAGCTGATCATGGCCTCGAAGGTCGTCGACGGCACCGAGGCCGAGCGGATCGGCCTCGTCAACCGCGTGGCACCGGCCGACGCGCTCGATGCCACGACCGCGCAGCTCTGCGGCGAGCTGCTGGCCTGCGCCCCGCTGGCGGTCGGCCTCGCCAAGAGCGTGCTCAACGCCGCCGGCCGGCCGGGGCTGGCCGGCACGCTCGAGCAGGAGGTCGCCGCCCAGGAGCTGTGCGCGACGAGCGAGGACTTCCGCGAGGCCACGCAGGCCCTCGCCGAGAAGCGTGCGCCGCAGTTCAGCGGACGCTGACGTGCCGGCGTGAACGTCGCCCCCGCGCCCGACCGGCGGCGGGATATGCTCGATCCCGCCTTGCCCGAGCCGATCTCCATCATCGGCGCCTCCGGGGCGCTCGGCTTCGGCTTGGCTGTGCGCCTCGCCCGCGCCGGCTGCGCCGTCACCCTCGGCTCGCGCGACGCGCAGCGCGCCGAGCAGACCGCGATCCGCGCCCGCGAGGCCGTTGCAGACAGCCTCGTCGCCGGTTTCTCCAACGCGGAGGCCGCCGCGCGCAACGAGCTCGTGATCCTCTGCGTGCCGTTTCGCAACCAGTCCGAGACCCTGCACAACCTGCGCGACGCGCTGCGTCCCGGCCAGCTGCTCGTCGACTGCACCGTGCCGCTCGCGGCCGCGATCGGCGGCAAGGCGGTGCGGACCGTCGGCGTCTGGCAGGGCTCGGCCGCAGAGCAGGCGCAGGAGATGGTGCCCGCGGGCGTGACCGTGGTCAGCGCGCTGCACACGGTCAGCGCCGCGCTGCTGCGCGACCTCGGCCACGAGCTCGGCGAGGACGTCCTGCTCTGCGGCGACAAGCGCGCCGACAAGCGCCGCGTGGCGGCCGTCCTGGACACGATCGACGGCCTGCGCTGCGTCGACGCCGGGCGGCTGGAGATGGCGCGCATCGTGGAGTCGATGACCGCGCTGATGATCTCCATGAACGCGCGCTACAAGACGCACGCCGGCGTGAGGATCACCGCCCTGCCCGACGAGCTGTGGCCCGCCGCCTCATGAGCGGCCCGGTGGTCCTCGCCGGCGGCACGGGCGGCGCGATGCTCGCGCGCGGCATGCTCGACATCGCGGGCGCCGACCTGACGGTCATCGCCAACACGGCCGACGACATCGAGATCTACGGCGCCTACGTCTGCCCGGACCCGGACCTCGTCACGTTCTGGCTCGCCGACCTCATCGACGAGCGCGGCTGGGGCCTGCGCGACGACACCTTCGCGGTCATGGACGGGCTGCGCGAGCTCGGCGTCGACGTCTGGTTCTCGCTCGGTGACCGCGACCTGGCGATCGGGATCGAGCGCGCCCGGCGGCTGGCCGACGGCGCGCGGCTGACCGACGTGCTCGCCGAACTGACCGCGGCGCTCGGCGTCAGCGCGCGCGTGCTGCCGATGAGCGACGAGCCCGTCCGGACGTGGGTGCGCCGCCGCGCGCACTGGACGCCGTTTCAGGAGTTCATGATCCGCGACGGGGCCGCCGATCCCGTGCAGGGGACGCAGTTTCGCGGCATCGCCAGGGCCCGCCCCACCCCGCGAGATCCTCGCCGCGATCGCCGAGGCGAGCGCGATCGTGATCGGGCCGTCCAACCCTGTGATCTCGATTGGGCCGATACTCCAGGTTCCGGAAATGCGCCAAGCCCTGCTCGACAGCCCTGCCCCGATCGTCGCGGTCTCCCCGATCGTCGGCGGCGCCGTGCTCAAGGGGCCGACCGCCGCCTTCCTGCGCTGGGCCGGACACGCGACGAGCGGCGCCGGGGTCGCCGAGTGCTACGCCGGGCTGATCGACGGGCTCGTCGCCGACGAGCCGGTCGACGGCCTGCCGGTCCTGCAGACCGACACGCTGATGAGCGACGCCGCCGGCCGCCGGCGCCTGGCCACGGACACGCTGCGCTTCGCCGAGGGGCTGGCGGCGTGAGCGCCCCGCCGCGCCCGCTGACCCACGCGATCCTGCCCGTCAAGCGCTTCGCCGCCGCGAAGGCGCGGCTGGGCGACGAGATCTCGAGCGGGACACGCCGCGCGCTCGCCGAGTCGATGGTGACCGACGTGCTCATGGCACTGCGCCGCACCGATGCCGTCGACGGCGTCTTCGTCGTGACGTCCGAGCCGACGGCGGACGCGATCGGTCGCGGCTACGGCGCGACCGTGCTCGTCGACGACGTCGAGGACGGGCAGTCGGCGGCGACGCTGATCGGCATCGACCACGCGATCGAGCAGGGCGCCGGGCGCGTGCTGCTCGTGCCCGGCGACTGCCCGGCGCTGGATCCCGCCGAGCTCGGAGAGCTGCTCGAGCGCCCGGTGGAGGATCCCTCGGTGATCATCGTCCCCGACCGCCACGGCACGGGCACCAACGCGCTCGTCCTCACGCCGCCCGACGTCATCGAGCCCGCCTTCGGTCCCGGCAGCCGCGCTCGCCACGAGCAGCTCGCCAAGGATGCCGGCGTGCCCTGCGATGTCGAGCACGTCGAGACGCTGGCGATCGACGTCGACACGGCCGACGACCTCGAGGCGCTGCGCGAGGCGCTCGCCCACCGCCGCGGCGGCGCCGCGCACACGCGCGGCATGCTCAGCCGCCTCGCCGGCCGCGAACGCGGGACCCACCCGGGCTCGTGATCACGGCGGTCGCGCTGGGCGGCGTCGCGGACGTCGGCGCCGGCGACGACCTCGCGGCGCTGCTCGCCTCGGCCGCGGCCTGCAGGGCCTCGGCCTCCGGCGAAAGGTTGCGCGGCGGCGACGTGCTCGTCGTCGCGCACAAGGTCGTCTCCAAGGCCGAGGGCCGCACGGTCGTGCTGAGCGCCGTGACGCCGGGTGAGCGGGCGCGCGCGCTGGCCGCCGAGCACGGCAAGGACGCGCGCCTCCTCGAGGTCATCCTCGGCGAGAGCGAGGCGATCGTGCGCTCGCGACCCGGCGTGCTGATCTGCCGCACGCGCCACGGCTTCGTCTGCGCGAACGCCGGCGTCGACGCCTCCAACGCGCCGGCCGGCGAGGTCATCCTGCTGCCCGTCGATCCCGATGGCTCGGCGCGGGCGCTGCGCGCCGGCCTGCGCGCGATCACCGGCGTCGCCCCGGCGATCGTCATCGCCGACTCGTTCGGCCGTGCCTGGCGCGTCGGCCAGTGCGACGTGGCGATCGGCATCGCCGGCCTGGCGCCCGTCGAGGACTGGCGCGGGCGCACCGACGGCGCCGGCCGCGCGCTGGAGGCGACCGTCATCGCGGTCGCCGACGAGGCCGCCGCGGCGGCCGACCTCGCCCGGCGCAAGGACTCCGGCGAGCCCGCCGTGCTCGTGCGCGGCCTCGAGCGCCACGTCGGCGACGACGACGGTCCCGGCGCCGCCGCGCTCGTGCGCGCTCGCGACGAGGACCTCTTTCTCTAGAGCCGGCCAGCGCGGGGTCGGCGCCATCCGCCGCGCTACCGGCAGCGGGCGCTCGTGAACTCCTGTGCGCCGCGCCCGGGCTGGCAGCGGCGCGTGTGCGAGTCGCCGGAGACGATCCACTTGCCGTTCTTGGTCTCCAGGCGCATGCCGTGACGGATGTCGAGCGTCGAGCGGTCACGCAGCCCGAAGACGGTCATCGTGGCGGTCGCCTCGCTCGAAGACGTCTGGCAGGCGGTGATCGTCAGACGCGCGGCGTTGCCCTTGTCCGGGCCGTTGGGCAGCTTGATCGGACCCGCGTGGGCGCGCACCGCGAGCAGCAGCGCGCGGTCGGGCGGGGCCTTGCAGTTCGTCGTCGCGCCGGAGCCGCAGCCTGCGGCGACCACGGCCGCCAGCAGGCAGGCGGGAACGATGGCGAGAGCTCTCATGGCCCGGGAACTATGCCGGTCCGGGGCGAAGATCGTCGCGGCGGCGCGTGCGGCTCAGCTCACGCGCTCGACGCGATAGCGCCGTTCACCGGCGGGCGTCTCCACGGCGACGGTCTCGCCGGCACGCGCTCCGACGAGCCCCTGGGCGACCGGCGACTCGAACGAGATGCGGCCGCTCTTGAAGTCCGCCTCGGTCGCTCCGACGAGCGTGAGGTCCATCGCCCGGCCGGACGCCTCGTCGACGACCGACACCGTCGAGCCGAACGCCACGACGTCGGCGTCGGCGACGCGCTCGACGACCCGGGCGGCGCGCAGGCGCTGGTTGAGGCGCTTGATCTTCGTCTCGAGGTGAGCCTGGTCCTCCTTGGCGATGTGGTACTCGGCGTTCTCCTTGAGATCGCCCAGTTCCCGCGCCGCCTTGATCCGCACGGCCATGGCGGCACGGCCCTCGGTCTCGAGCTGCTCGATTTCGGCACGCAGCGCGACGAGGCCCTCGGCAGTGATCTGCTCTGGCTCTAGCATCCGCGCAGGGTAGCGACACAAACCTCGCCACCGCGTTTCTCTGCAACCCCGTTTACCCGCGCGATTTCCGTTTGCTCAAGCGGCGGCCCGCAGCGGAAAGCGGGCGCGGATCTCGTAGAGCGTCGTGCGCTCGGCCGCCGGCCGTCCGGCGCGGTGAGCGGCCGCGACGAGGTCGTCCGGCTCGAGCATCACCCCGTGATAGCTGCCCGCCAGGCGGCTGATGTTCTCCTCCATGAGCGTCCCGCCGAGGTCGTTGACGCCCCAGCGCAGGGATTCCGTCGCCGCCTCGAGGCCCATCTTCACCCAGCTGGCCTGGAGGTTTCGCACGCTGCGCCCGAGCGCGAGACGGAACACCGCCGTGTGCTTGAGGTTCTCCTCGCGCGTGATCTCCTGAACGCCGTGCGTGCGTCCCAGCAGGGTGTGAAACGGGATGAAGCTCAGCGGCACGAACTCGGTGAACCCGCCGGTGCGCTCCTGCAGTTCACGTACGACGCGCATGTGCTCGGCCAGCTCCCACGGCTCCTCGATGTGACCGAACATCACCGTCACCGTGGAGCGCAGGCCGGCCCGGTGAGAGGCCTCGATGATCTGCACCCAGCGCGCGACCGGAAGCTTGTTGGGGCTGATGCGCGCGCGCACGCCGTCGTGCAGGACCTCGGCGGCGGTGCCCGGCGTCGAGTCCAGGCCGGCGGCGCGCAGGCGCGCGAAGACGGCGGCCGGCGGCAGGCCGCTCGTGTCGCACATGTGCGAGACCTCCATCGCCGAGTAGGCGTGCAGGTGCAGCTGCGGCGCGGTCCGGCGGGCGAGCGCGAGCCAGCCCTCGTAGTCCTCGATCGTCCAGTCCGGATGGATGCCGGACTGCATGCACAGCTCCGTGGCGCCGAACGACACGGCCTCCTCGACGCGCGAGACGAAGTCAGCGCGCTGCAGCTCATAGGCGTCGGGTGAGCGCCGGCCCTGGCCGAAGCCGCAGAACGCGCAGCCCACGATGCAGACGTTCGAGACGTTGATGTTGCGGTTGACGACGAACGTGACCTCGTCGCCGGCCAGCTCGGCGCGCAGCGCGTCGGCCGCCTGGCGGATGTCCTCGATCGCCTCCGGGCGCGTCTCGGCGAACAGGGCGGTCAGCTCGTCGGGCGTGAGCGCGCCGCCGTCGCGGGCCCGCGTGATCGCCCCCGCGACGAGGTCGGGCCGCAGCGGGCGCGGAGGCTCGGTGCGGCCGCTGCCCGAGCGCGGGATGAAGCTCCAGTAGCGGGCCTTGACGACGTCGAGCACGCCCTGCGCCATCCAGTCCGGGTCGATGTAGCGCGGGTAGACGCACAGCCGCTCGGTGAGCGCGAAGCCCTCCTCCGCCAGACGCTTGCGCACCTGATGGGGCGAGGGGAACGGGTGCTCGGGCGAGATGTGGTCGCCGTTGGCGCTCAGCCCGCCCAGATCGGTCGCGCCGGCGCGCACGAGCTCGGGCCACCAGTCGGCGAGGTTGGGCGGGATCTGCACGCCGACGCCGGGCATGAGCCGGCGGCACTCGGCGACGAGCCGGCGCATGTCGTCGATCGTGACCGGGGTCGCCCAGCCGGGGAGGTCGCGGTAGCTTGCGCCGGAGGCCGACGGCGTGATCCCCGTGCGCCAGCGCTCACGCGCCGCGGCGTCGGCGATCTGCGCGGGCTCCTGGCCGTAGTAGCTGGCGTGCGGGACGAAGTTCTGCAGGATCACCTCCTGCAGATGGCCGTGCTCCGCGTGGACGACGGCGAGCGCGGCGAGCGCCTGCATCCGCTCCGCCTCGCTCTCGCCGATCCCGACGAGGATCCCGCTCGTGAAGGGGATGCGCAGCTCGCCCGCCGCGCGGATCGTCGCCAGCCGGCGCTCGGGGTGCTTGGTCGGCGAGCCCTGGTGGGCGACGAGGCCGGGGTTGACGGACTCGAGCATGAGGCCCTGCGAGGCGGTGACCTCGCGCAGCCGCGCGAGGTCGGCGGCGTCGAGGACGCCGAGGTTCGTGTGCGGCAGCAGCCCGCGCTCGAGCGCCTGCTCGCAGACCCAGACGACATAGGCGACGAAGTCGTCGTGGCCGTACTCGAGCAGCCGCGCGCGCACGCCGGCGTTGACCTCGGGGCGCTCGCCGGTGAGGACGAGCAGCTCCTTGACGTTGCGCCGCGCGGCGCCGTCGAGCAGCGCCAGCACGTCGTCGGGCGCGTGCAGGTGGGTCTGGTGGGTGGCGAACGCGCAGTACTTGCAGTAGCAGCGGCACGTGCGCGACAGCGAGAGCGTCAGGTTGCGGCTGAACGTGACACGCCGGCGCACCCGGTGCAGTCTAGGCTCGGGGCGATGTCGTGCCCCCGGCTGCTGTGCGTCCTGCTGCTCGTCACGCTCGTCCTCGCCGGCTGCGGCACGGAGGAGAGCGGGCGAGCGCCCAACGAGGACGCCACGCTGCTGCTGGACTTCCAGCCCAACGCCGTGCACAGCGGGATCTACATGGCCACCCAGCGCGGCTACGACACGGCGCTCGGAGTCACGCTGCGCGTGCGCGTGCCGACGGACTCCACCGACGCGGTCAAGCTGCTCGTCTCCGGGACGGCCGACTTCGCCGTCCTGGACATCCACGACCTCGCGATCGCCCGCGAGCGCGGCCGCGATCTCGTCGGCGTGCTCGCGCTCGTCCAGACGCCGCTGGCGGCGATCCTCGCCGCGCCGTCGATTCGCACGCCGCGCGATCTGGAGGGCCGCCGCGTCGGCGTGACCGGCCTGCCCAGCGACGACGCGGTCCTGCAGTCGATCGTCAGAGGCGCCGGCGGCGATCCGCGCAAGGTCAGTAGCACGACGATCGGCTTCACCGCGGTGCGCAGCGTCCTGACCGGGCGTGTCGCGGCGGCGACGGGCTTCTGGAACGTCGAGGGCGTCGCGTTGCGCGAGCGCCGGCCCGAGCTGAAGGAGTTTCGCGTCGACGACTTCGGCGCGCCCGCCTATCCCGAGCTCGTGCTCGCGGTGACCCGCGAGACGCTGCAGGACCGGGCGTCGCTCGTGCGCGCGACCGTGGCGGCGCTGGCGCGCGGCTACGAGGAGGTGCTCAGCGATCCCGAGAACGGCGTCACCGCGCTGACCCAGGCCGTCGGCGGCCTGGACCGCGCGCAGCTCGGGCGCGAGCTCGACGCCGTCTCGCCGTCGTTCACCGCCGGCGCGCGCGGCTTCGGCGAGCTGAGCCGGGCGCGCCTGGAGCCATGGGCGCGCTGGGAGAAGCGCTTCGGCATCACGGAGCGCGAGCCCGACGTGGCGCTCGCGTTCGACGGGCGCTACGTGCCGGCGCCCGGGCGCGACTGAGGCGCCAGCAGGCGCGCCATGATCAGCGACGAGCGCAGCGAGCCGTCGCGCCGGCGGTAGTGGTCGCGGCGCAGGCCCTCGACCGCGAAGCCGTAGCCGGCGTAGAGCGAGATCGCACGGCCGTTGTCGGGCCAGACCTCGAGCTCGAGCTTGTGCACGTCGGTCGTGGCGAGATGGCGCAGGACAGTGTCCATCAGCACCCGTCCTCCACCGCGACCGCGCGCCGACGCGACGATCGCCATGCCCAGCGACAGGACCCCGCGGGCGTGCGTCGGATGCAGCCCGAGGATCCCGATGACCGCGCCGTCGTCGTCCTCGAGCACCCAGCGCTCCTCACCCGCCTCGATCTCCGCGCGCACGCGCGCGGTGCGCTGCTCGACGTCGAAGCCCGGCTCCGTGCCGATCCAGCGCCGCTCCTCGGCGACCGTTGCCAGCACGCCGACGAACGCCTCGGCATCCTCGGCACTGGCACGGCGGACGCGCATCGCCGCAGCCTACGGCGATCGTGGCGCTTTGACCCCGGATATAGGGGTCAACTCACCACAGCACTCCACTACTGCACCGCCTCACACGCCCGCGGATCCATGAGCTTGTCGAGCCGATCGAGCGTCACCCGGTCAAAGCCCGGCCCACACGTCACCTCGTCGCGGGAGCCGTCCAGCGCGTTGATCTCGTCGTCGCCCGCGCCCCCGAACAGCCGATCGGCGTCGAAGCCGCCGTTGAGCGTGTCGTCGCCGTCGTCACCGCGCACGACGTCCCCGCCGCGCCCGCCCTCGAGCTCGTCGTCGCCGGCGCCGCCCTCGAGGACGTCCTCGCCCGACTCGCCGAACAGCGCGTCGTTGCCGGCATCGCCGAAGAGCTCGTCGTCGCCGTCGTCGCCGCGGATGTCGTCGTTGCCCTCGCCGCCGCGCAGCACGTCGTCACCGTCCTGGCCGTTCATCGAGTCGGCCAGCACGCCGCCGCTGAGACGGTCGTCGGCCTCGGTCCCGTTGACGGTCTCGTTCTCGGACTGCACCGCGATCGCCTCGAGGATCGCCGCGCCGGCCGCGCCGCCGGCGAGCTTGCCGAGGTGCGCCGCGCCGCGCAGACCGTCGAAGCGCGGATCGTCGAGCGAGGGGTCGCCGATGATCGCGCGCTCGCAGCCACCGCCGCCGGTGACCACGCGCACGAGCGTCGGCAGCGCGAGCAGCTCGGCGGAGTCGATGTAGACGACGTCGTTGCCCGGGCCGCAGTCGTAGAGGTCGTGGGTGTTGTGGCTGGCGCCGCCGTAGATGACGTCGTCGCCGGCGCCGCCGATCAGGCGGTCCTGGGAGCCGCCGCCGAGGATGATGTCGTTGCCCGGCCCGCCGTCGATCGCGGCGTCGTCGGCCGGCGAGCCGTCGGAGTTCATCGTCCCGTCGGGCGCCGAGCCGGAGAGGATGACGTCGTTGCCCTCGCCGCCGCGCACGACGCGGTCGCGGCCGCGGTTGGTGTGGATGTAGTCGTCGCCGGGACCGCCGTCGACGAGGATCTCGTTGCCGAAGCGCGACTCGACGATGAAGTCGTGGCCGGGGCCGCCGAGCAGCGTGTCGTCGCCGTCGCCGCCGTCGATCACGTCGTCCCCGTCGCCGCCGCCGACGGTGTCGTTGCCGGTCCCGCCGTTGAGGTCGTCGTCGCCCGGGCCGCCCTGGACCGTGTCGTCGGCGGAGTCGGCCTCGACGTGGTCGGCGCCGTCGCCGCCGTCGATCGTGTCGCCGCCGAAGCCGCCGCTGACGATGTCGTCGCCGATGCCGCCGAAGATCGAGTCCAGCCCGCCGCCGCCGCGCAGGTGGTCGTTGCCGCCGGCGCCGAGGACGAGGTCGTTGCCGGTGCCGCCGTCGATGCCGTCGTCGCCCTCGCCGCCGTCGAGGCGGTCGTCGTTCGTGCCGCCGATCAGCAGGTCGGAGCCGGTCCCACCCATCATGCGGTCCGAGCCGCCGCCGCCGTCGGCCGTGTCGCCGCCGGCGCCGCCGTCGAGGCGGTCGTTGCCCTTGCCGCCGATCAACCGGTCCCTGCCGGCGCCGCCGTTGACGCGGTCGGCGGCCTTGCCGCCATCGAGCCGGTCGCGGCCGGCGAGGCCGCGCAGCACGTCACGCCCGCCGCCGCCCGAGAGCCGGTCAGACCGCGACGTGCCGGTGATGTGGTTGGCCTTCGCGTCGCCCCGTTTCGTGACCGCCGGCGCGGTGGTGCTGCACGTCAGCCCGAACAGGGCGACGAGCAGAACGAGCGCACAGCGACGGAGAGCCATGCCCGTCTATCGCCAGCATTCGGGGCGCGCCGCAGCCCGCGGGGCATCCGATCGGCGCTTCGTCCAATCGGGGACAAATCTGGTCCTCTTTTGACTGGTACGGTCGGCGGGCCATGTCCAAGCGCTCTCTCCGTACCGACGTCCACCAGCATCTGTGGCCCGAGCAGCTCGTCTCGGCGCTCACCTGGCGGCGCGAGCCGCCGTACATCCGCCGCTCCAACGAGGGCTGGGCGCTCTGCCTGCGCGACGAGCCGGACTACGCCTTCGATCTGCTCGACCACGACCCCGACACCCGTGCGCAGCAGCTCGCCGAGGACGGCGTGCAGCGCGCGCTGCTGGCGCTGTCGAGCCCACTGGGCATCGAGGCGCTGCCGCGTGACGAGGCCGCGCCGCTGCTGCAGGCGCATAACGCCGGCCTGCTCGCGCTCGGCGAGCCGTTCGGCGTCTGGGGCGCCGTCTCGCTGCGCCCGGCCGACCCGGCCGACGTCGACCGGCTGCTCGACGACGGCGCCGTCGGCGTCTCGCTTCCGGCCGGCGCGCTGAGCGGGCCGGGCGGACTCGATCGCTGCGGTCCGCTGCTGGAGCGTCTGGAGCGACGAGGGGCGCCCCTGTTCGTGCACCCCGGGCCGGGTCCGCGGGACACGTCGCCCGCGAGGGCGGAGCCCGCCACGCCGGGCTGGTGGCCGGCGATGACGCGCTACGTCGCCGACATGAACACCGCCTGGCACGCGTTTGCCGCGTTCGGGCGCCCGCAGCATCCCGAGTTGCGTGTCGTGTTCGCGATGCTCGCCGGCGGCGCGCCGCTGCACGGCGAGCGGCTGGCCGCGCGGGGCGGGCCGGCGGAGGCGCTCGCCGACCCGCTCGTGTTCTACGACACCTCCTCCTACGGCGAGCGCACGATCGACGCCGTCGTGCGCTGCGTCGGCGTCGACCAGCTCGTCTACGGCTCGGACCGTCCCATCGTCGAGTCGACGGCGGCCTGTCCCCTGGGTGCGGCCGCCGCGGACGTGATGGTGGCGGCGAACGTCGGCCGCCTGCTCGCAGGCAGGCGCCAGGCGGTGACGGCATGAAGCCGGCCACGCTGCGCCGCAACCTGACGCGCGCCGAGCTGCGCGCGCTCGTCGCCGGCCTCGCCGCACGTCCCGAGGAGTGGCGCCACCTCGTGGCCCACGACCCGGCCGCGCGGACGTACGAGCAGCTGCACCGCAACGAGCACGTCGCGGTGTGGCTCATCTGCTGGATGGATGACCACGACACCGGCTTTCACGACCACGACGTCTCCTGCGGCGCGGTCGCCGTGGCCGACGGCGAGATCGTCGAGGAGCGCCTCGCGCTGGGCGGGCCACCGCTGCGCCGGCGGATCCGGGCCGGCGAGGCCACCGACTACGCGGCTTCGGACATCCATCGCATCGCGCACGCCGGCGACCGTCCGGCGGTGACGATCCACGCCTACTCGCCGCCGTTGTGGCGGATGGGCGCCTACGAGGTCACGACGAGCGGGGAGCTGTCGCGCCACTCGATCTCCTACGCCGAGGAGCTGCGCCCGATCGGCGACGGGCTGCTGCTCGCATAGCCGGACCCACGCGCTGACGTCGGCGGCCGGCAGGCCGTCGACGAGCGCCGCGCGGTCACTGCGCGCGGAGCTTGCGAAACTCGTCGCGCACGGACTGCGGCCGGCCCCACATCTGCTGCACCTCGACGCGGCCGGAGCGCATCTCGCGCAGTACGAGCTCGCCGTCGATGCCCGCCTCGTCGAGGAGGTTCAGCGTTCCGTGCACGCACTGCGCCGCGGCGGCGTGGCCGAAGCGGTGGGCGACCAGCAGCCGCCAGTGCCAGTCGTGACGCGAGTACGGCTGCGCGTTGCAGGTCGTGAGGTAGGTCGCGGCGTCGATGTAGCGCGACTCGTCCTTGATGCGCAGGTCGAGCTCCATGTCGGTCCAGTCGTCGGGCAGCGAGTCGACGATCTGCTGGAAGGTGTCCGCGAGGGCCATCGCTCGCCAATCTACAGCGGCGGGCGGAGGCGACAAATCCCGACCGGCACGGACGGCTATCCTCGCCTCATGGCCACGCTGACCGACGAGCTCGCCGGCGAGTATCGGACGCTGCAGCACGACTGCGGCCTGATCGACCGCTCCGAGCGCGGCAAGCTCGCGCTGACCGGCACCGAGCGCAAGGCCTTCCTCGCGGGGCAGGTCACCAACGACATCGAGGGCCTGACGCCGGGCACCGGCTGCTACGCCGCCTTCCTGACGCACAAGGGCAAGATGCTCGGCGACCTGCGTGTCCTCGACGTCGACGACGGCGAAGGCGACGGCGACGCGGCGCCCGAGCTGCTGCTCGACACCGAGCGCGCGACGCTGCAGGCGCTCTTCGACCTCGTGCGCCGCTTCAAGATCGGCTACGACGTCGAGCTGCACAAGCGCACCGTGCAGCGCGGCCTGCTCTCGCTCATCGGGCCCGCCGCCCGCGCGGTGGCCGGCGCCGAGGCGGTGCCGGCCGAGGAGCACGCCCACCGGCCCGGCGCGATCGCCGGCCATGCCGTGCGCCTCATCGCGACCGACGGCGGCATCGACGTGCTCTGCGACGCCGAGGCCACCGAGGACGTGCGCGCCGCCCTGCTCGCGGCCGGCGCGACGCCGGTCTCCGAGGACGCCGCCGAGATCGTGCGCGTCGAGCGCGGCCGTCCGCGCTACGGCGTCGACGCCGACGACGCGACGATCCCCCAGGAGGCCGGGCTCAACGCCCGCGCGGTGAGCTTCACGAAGGGCTGCTACGTCGGTCAGGAGACCGTCGCGCGCCTGTTCTACCGCGGCAAGCCCAACCGCCACCTGCGCGGGCTGAAGCTCTCCGAGCCGGTGGCGGCGGGCGCCGAGCTGCGCCTCGGCGAGCGCGTCGTGGGCAGGCTGACGAGCTCGCTCGTCTCCCCCACGTTCGGCCCGATCGCGCTGGCGCTCGTGCGTCGCGAGGCGCTGCCCGGCGACACGGTCGAGGTCGCGGGCGGCGCGACCGCCGAGGTCGTCGAGCTGCCGTTCACCGTCAGCGACTGACGAACGCCTGCAGCACGGCCGGCGCCGGCAGCGGGTCGAGCTCGAGCGAGCGCGCCTCGTGCGACGCCAGCCAGGTCTGCACGATGCGCGCCTCGGCCACCTCGACGGCCGGCAGGTAGGTCGTCGTCCCGCTGCGCCGCGCCACGGCTCGCCGCGTGCGCTCGTGGAGATCGTCGTCTGCAGACGCCGGCGGGCCCCAATCCACCACGCGCCCCTCGTGCAGCCAGAACGCGTCGCCGCGCCGCGCGTCCCGCGGATGCGGGGCGAACACCAACCGCGGGTGGGTGTGCGTGGCCTGCAGGTTGCCGTCGAGTGCGCGCACGAGCGTCGCGATGCGCTCGCGGCGCCGGCGCAGCCACGCCGCGCGCTCGAAGCGCTCCTCCGCCGCCGCCGCGCGCATCTGCGCGTCGATGTGGGCCAGCAGCGCCGCGCCGCCGTCGCCGCGGCCGCCGAACAGCGCGAGCGCCTCGTCGAGCTTGCGCCGGTAGAGGTTGGGATCGAGGTCGTTGAGGCACGGCGACATGCAGCGCCCCATCTGCCCGTAGGCCGACGGCCAGGGCCGCAGCCGCAGCTTGCGCCCGCAATGGCGCAGCCCGAAGAGCGAGTCGAGCTGCTCCTTGAGCTCGACGGCGGCCGCGCGGCTGCGCAGCGGTCCGATCGTCACGGAGTGCCCGGACGCCGGCTCGCGCGCGACCTCGAGCACGGGATAGGCGATGTCCAGCCGGCAGCGCAGGTAGACGAACGCGTCGTCGTGCTTGTGGACGAGGTTGCCGGGTGGGCGCAGGTCGCGGATGAGCCGGTTCTCGAGCACGAGCGCGCCGAGCTCGGAGCTCGTCGTGCGGTGATCGACGAGCGCCGCCTGCGCCGTCCAACCAGTCCGTCCGTCCGCCCGCGCGGCGGAGTGGAAATGCGCCCGCGCGCGGGTGCGCAGCGCGACCGACTTGCCGATGTACAGGACCTGGCCGGCGGCGTTGCGGAAGATGTAGACGCCGGGCTCGTCGGGCAGCGCCTTGAAGTCCAGGCTCTCGGGCACGTGGCGCTTGATCGCGCCGCCCTCGACGGTGCGCCGGGCCCGCGCGGCGCGCGGCCGGCGCCGCGGCGGCGACAGCACGGCGAGCGCGTCGCCGACGGTGGCGGCGTTCGCGCACAGGCGCCCGAACAGCGCACAGAACACGCGCGCGCACGTCTCCGCATCGGCGAGCGCGCGGTGGGTCGTGTGGACCTCGATGCCGAGCGAGTCGGCGAGCGCCGCGAGCCGGCGCTGGCGCACGAGCGGCGCGAACCGGCGCGCCAGCGCGACCGTGCAGAGCGTCGGCGGATCGGGCCACTCCAGGTCCGAGCGCGCGAACGCCTGCTTGAGCACGCGCCGGTCGAAGGCGGCGTTGTGGGCGACGAGCACGCGCACGGGCGGCGAGCCGATGAGCTCGGCGAGGTCGGGCAGGATCGCGTCGGCGGCGGGCGCCTCGTCGACCATCGCCTGCGTGATCTGCGTGAACCGCTGGATCGAGCGCGACAGCGGCGCGGCCGCGCCGACGAGCGTCTCCCAGCGATCGTGCAGCTCGCCGCCGCCGACGAGCACCGCGCCGACCTCCGTCAGCTCGCAGGCGTCGCCGGCGAGGCCGTTGGTCTCGGTGTCGACCACGACGAACTCGGTGGTCGCCAGCGGCTGGGCCAGCAGGTCCATCACCGAAGGCTCGCGGAGCGACAGGACGTCATGCACGCGCGATTGCATCATTCGCCGACCGCTCCCGGGGGTAGCCTGTCGCTCATGCACGCACAGGCCGATGGAGCACCGAGATGACGACCTTTGCCACGCCGGACACCGCGCGGCTGCTGGCGGAACTCGACGCACGCACCCGCGTCGCCTGGTCTGCCTACCGCGACGCCCTGAGCACGCTCGAGGGCTCCGAGTACGACGCCGCCGAGGCGGCCGAGTGGGATCAGCTGCAGGCAACCCTGCGCGAGGTCGAAAGCGCTCGCACCGACCTGCAAGCGCGCTCCGGCGACTGACACGGGTTCGCGCGACCGCGCATCGTTCGCCGCTCCGGATAGTTCCAGTGGATTGGTGAGAACGCTGGACGCGACGGGCTCGAGGAGGTTGATCGCCGCGGCGATCGCGCTGACGCTCGCCCTGACGGGGCCGGCGGGCTGCGGCGGCGACGACGAGTTCGCCAACCGCGAGCGCGCGCCGGCGCGGATCACGCTCGGGGTCGCGATCACGCCGCGCGACATCACCGTGTCGCCGTCACAGATCGGGGCCGGCCCCGTCGAGCTCATCGCAAGCAACCTCACCGCGACCTCGCAGCAGATCACATTGCGCAGCGAGACGCTGTCGGCAGGCACCGCGCCGCTGCAACAGCGCACCGGGCCGATCAACCCCGGCGACGCGGCCTCGCTCACCGCCGACCTCGTACAGGGCACGTACCGCATCACGACGGGCTCCGGCAGAACGCCGGCGGCGACGATCCGCGTCGGGCCATCGCGCTCCGGCGCTTCGGATCAGCTCTTGCAGCCGTAGCGCCGCGGCGCCGTCATTGCGACAATGCCGGCATGCGGCGGTCCCGGACCCTCCTCGCCGTGCTCCCCGCGCTCCTCGTCGCGGTCGCGGCGACCCTGCTCGTCACCGGCGGCTCGAGCGCCGCGCCGACGAAGTCGCAGACGTTCTTTCAGAAGACGCTGCTCGCCGACGACAAGACCACGAGCGACGTCAAGCAGCTGCTGCGCGACGGCGGCTTCGTCGCGCCCGACACCACCTTCGAGGACCTCACCGGCGACGGGCGCAGCGACGCGATCGTGCTCGTCGACACGGGCGGCGTGGGCGGAGCCGTCGCGCTCTACGTCTTCAGCACCGACGGTGAGGCCGAGGACAGCGACCTGCGCGTCGTCTACCGCTCCCAGCGCCTGTACCGGGTGAGCACCGAGGTCGCCGCCGGCGCGCTGCTCGTCCGTACGCCGCGCTTCGTCGAGGGCGACGACCTCTGCTGCCCGGCGAAGATCGTCGAGCGCACGTACGCGTGGAGCGCCGGCAGCAAGACGCTGCGCCAGCGCAGCTCACGGGAGCTCGACGGCCCGACGGGCTGACCAGCACACCTGTCTAGTGTCGGCGGGGCCCTATGACGGCCCCGTACCCCGCCACGCCGTTGGCGAGCTGGCGCGGCAGCTGCACGTTCAGCCAGCCCGGCCATGTCCCCTTCGTCTGCACCGTGCACGACGGCATGAACGGGGAGGTCGCGGTGCCGCCGCGGACGGCAACCCGCCGACGCGCTACCGGGAGATCCAGGCGGGCACGTCGGTGGTCGAATGGGGGCAACCGCTTCTCTCCCGCTCGTTTCACGGCTAGGCTCGTGGAACTTGCACCGTTTTTCTGGGAGGGGAACCCGATGTCACGGACGATGACCTGGCTGCTCGGAGTCGCGGCGACGCTTTCGGTCGCCGCGCCGGCGCAGGCCGCCGACCTCGTGCCGCGGCTGCTCGCGCCCTCGGTTCGCACGCTCGATCCGAGCGGCGACGCGCGCTGTGCCGCGACGACGTACCGCTCCTCCGTGACCGGGATGGTCGACGTGCGCCTGCGTGGCAGCGGCGACTGGGACCTCGTCGTGCGCGACAGCGACGGCAACCGCGTCGCGAGCTCGCGCGGCTTCGGCGGGAGCGAGGTCGTCCAGGGCTGGGTCCGCGGCGGCCGCAGCCTCGTCGCGGAGGCCTGCCGGCGCAGCGGCGCGGGCTCGCGCGCTCGCGTCACGCTGCGCACGGTGGCGTCGGCGCTGCCCAAGCTCGCCGGCGGCGGCACCGTCCGGCTCGTGCGCGTCAGCGCGAACGCGGCGCAGCTCGCCGGGCTCGAGCGCGCCGGCTTCGACGTCACCCACGCGCGCGGCCCCGGCTGGGCGGACGTGATCGTCTCCGGCGCCGTCCAGCTCACCCAGCTGCAGCTCTCCGGGCTGCGCTTCCAGACGCGGGACGCGAACCTCGCGAAGTCCTTTGCCAACGCTCGCGCCGCGGACGCCCGCGCCGCCACGCGCGCCGGCGCCGCCGGCTCGGCGCTGCCCTCCGGCCGCACGACGTACCGCACGTACGACGAGATCCAGGCCGAACTCAAGCAGCTCGTCGCCCAGCACCCGGGGGTCGTGCGCAAGGTCGTGTTCGGAACGTCGTTTCAGGGCCGTGAGATCTCCGGTGTCGAGATCGCGCGCGACGTCGAGGGCACCGACGGGCGGCCGGTCTTCTTCACGATGGGCGTGCACCACGCGCGCGAGTGGCCGTCGGCCGAGGCCGCGATGGAGCTCGCGCAGCTGCTCGTCCAGGAGCAGGCCACGGCACGCGTCGGCAACCTGCTGGCCAACACCCGCGTCGTGATCCTGCCGCTCGTCAACCCCGACGGCTACGTCTCCTCGCGCAACGCCTTCGATCCCGGCGACACGCTGTTCGGCCAGGACCCCACGGTCACGCTGGTCGAGTCGATCGTCCCGCCCGGCGGCGTCTTCGCCTACCGGCGCAAGAACTGCAACGGCGAGATCCTCGGGCCGCAGCTGCCCTGTGAGCTGGCCTGGGGCGTCGACAACAACCGCAACTACGGCAACCTGTGGGGCGGCCCGGGCAGCTCCGCGGACGTGACCTCGCAGAGCTATCACGGCCCCGGCCCGCGCTCGGAGCCGGAGACCCAGGCGGTCTGGAACTACGTGCGCCGCAACCACGTCACGACGCTCGTGTCGATCCACAACGTGGCGGCGCTCGTGCTGCGCCCGCCGGGCGTGAGCGGCTCCGGCCTCGCGCCCGACGAGGCGCGGCTGAAGGCGATCGGCGACGCGATCGGCAACGCCGCCGGCTACACGTCGCAGTTCGGCTACCAGCTCTACGACACCGCCGGCACGACCGAGGACGACAGCTACGCGGCGACCGGCGGCTACGGCTACACGGTCGAGATGGGCCCGCCCGACGGCAACTTCCACATGCCCTACGCGACCGGCGTGATCGCCGAATGGACCGGCGAGAACCCCCACGCCGCCCAGCGCGGCGGACTGCGCGAGGGCATGCTGCTCGCTGCCGAGGCGGCCGCCAGCCCGGCCGATCACGCGATCCTGCGCGGCACGGCGCCCGCCGGCCGCGTCCTGCGACTGAAGCGCGCGTTCCAGACGCGCACGAGCCCGTACTGCGAGAAGGGCATCGAGCCGGTGGTGACGATCCTGCCGCCGATCTGCCTCACCGGCCAGAAGCCGCCGCTCGTGCTCGACGACGTGCTCGACGCGACGACGCTCGTGCCGCCGTCGGGCAGCTACGCCTGGCACGTCAACCAGTCCACGCGCCCGTTCGTCGGTGCCGCCGGCGGCACCGAGGCCTACGCGCTGACCTGCGAGGACGCGGCCGGCGCGGTGCTCGAGCAGCGCACGCTGACGATCGCCCGCGGCCAGGACGTGACGCTCAACGTCGGCTGCGGCGCCGGCCCGACGACGCTGTCGGGCGGCCAGCGTCTCGGCCCGCCGCTGCCGACGGGCGGGGCGATCGGCCCGGCGCCGTCGGTCGACGGCGTCAGCGCCGTCTTCCGGGCCGCCGCCAAGCTCGCCAAGCCCAAGCGCGCCAGCACGTCGCGTGCGCGGAAGTTCGCGGCCTGCACGCGCAGCGCCACGCGGCGCGGCGGCACGACACGCGCGCGGGCGGCGCAGCGCGCGTGCAAGCGCCGCTTCGGCCTGTAGACAGCGAGCCTCACACCGGGCCCGGATCCGCCCGCTCGACCCGCCCCGATCCCGCGGGTGGCCGAACAGCCCTCGCCTGGCGAGGCTGCTTTCGACCCGCCCCCAGCCCGGGTGTAACGCGTACGCCTGTGCAACACTTGCGTGCATGCACGCATCTTCTTCCTCCGTGCCCGCCACGTCCGACGCGCCCACGGCCGCCGAGCTCGCCGAGCAGCTGCTCGTGCTCTGGCGCGCCGTGCTCGCGCCGCGCGGCGTCGCCACGTACGCGATCTTCGAGGAGCTCGACCTCACGCTGACGCAGGTCAAGACGCTGACGGCCCTGTCCGCCGAAGAGCTGACCGTCAAGGCCCTCGCCGAGCGCCTCGGCCTGTCGCTGCCCGGCGCGAGCCGCGCGGTCGACGCGCTCGTCGAGCGGGGCCTGCTGGCCCGCCGCGAGGACACGAGCGACCGCCGCATGAAGCGCCTGCGCTGCACCGACGCCGGGCACGCGGCGCTCGAGCGCCTCGACGAGGCCCGCATGGCGGGCGTCGCCCGCTTCACGGCGACGCTGCCCCCCGCCCAGCGCAAGCGCCTGTCCGGCGCGCTGCGGCCGATCCTCGACGACCTCGCGCGGCCCGGGACCGAGCGCGCATGACCAGGAGGCTCGCCCTCACCGACGACAACCGGCGCTGGTGGACGCTCGCCGCCATGTGCTTCGCGCTGTTCATGGTCATGCTCGACAACACGGTCGTCAACGTCGCGCTGCCGTCGATCCAGAACGACCTGCACAGCTCGATCGCCGGGCTGCAGTGGACCGTCAACGCCTACACGCTGGCCTTCGGCGTGCTGCTCGTGACGGGCGGGCGCCTGGGCGACATCTTCGGGCGCCGCCGGGTCTTTCTCACCGGCGTCCTCGTCTTCGCCGCGTCGAGCCTGTTCATCGGCTTCTCGCAGTCCTCGGCCTGGCTCATCGGCGGCCGCGCCGCGCAGGGCGTCGGGGCGGCGCTGATGATGCCGGCGACGCTGTCGATCATCACGAACGTCTTTCCGCCGCACGAGCGTGGCCGCGCGATCGGCATGTGGGCCGGCGTCTCGGCGCTGGCACTGGCGATCGGGCCGGTGCTCGGCGGCCTGCTCGTCGAGCACGTCTCCTGGCAGTCGATCTTCTTCATCAACCTGCCCGTCGCCGCCGGCGCGATCGCCATCACGCTGTTCGCGACGCGCGAGTCGCGCGACGAGACCGTCCTGCCGACCGTCGACTACGCCGGCGTGGCGGCGTTCACCGCCGGGATGCTCGCGCTGACGCTGGCGCTCGTCGAGGCCGGCGAGTGGGGCTGGGGCTCGATGCGCGTGCTGGGCCTGTTCGCGCTCGCGGCCGTCGCCCTCGCCGCGTTCGCGCGCATCGAGCGGCGCGTGAAGGTGCCGATGGTCGACTTCGGCTTCTTCCGGTCGCGGACGTTCCTCGGCGCGAACATCGTCGCGTTCATCGTGTCGTTCGCGATGCTCGGGATGTTCTTCTTCCTCACGCTCTACATGCAGAACATCCTGCGCTACTCGCCGCTGGAGGCAGGGATCCGCTTTCTGCCCTCCACGCTCATGGTCATCCTCGTCGCGCCGATCGCCGGGCGCCAGACCGACCGCGTCGGACCGCGCCCGCTCATCGTCGCGGGCCTCACGCTCGTCGCCGTCTCGCTCGTGTGGCAGTCGTTCCTCACCCCCACCTCGGGCTTCGGCTTCCTGCTGCCCGGCTTCATCCTCATGGGCATCGGCATCGCGCTGACGATGTCGCCGATGAGCACCGCCGCGATGAACGCCGTCGACCAGTCCAAGGCCGGCGTGGCATCCGGCATCCTGTCGATGAACCGGATGATCGGCGGCACGCTCGGGATCGCCGTCCTGGGCACGTTCATCGGCCAGACGAGCTCGCGGGCGGACTTCGTCGACTCGCTCGGCCAGGGCCTGCTGATCGGCGGGTTGGTGGCCGCGGCCGGGGCGATCGTGGCCTGGAGGCTCATCTCGCCCGAGCTCGCGGGCGGCGCGGTGCCCCCCGCCCCGCCGGCCGGCGAGCTCGCCGCGCCGCCGCCGCCCGAACCGGCTGGGGCCGCGCGCGAGACCGTCGGCGCGTAGGATCTGCGACCGACTCACCGCAAGCGAACGAGGGGTAGCAGGCACCAATGTCCGTCGATCTCAGCCAAGTCGCAACCGTTGACACCGAGCCGGGTGAGCTGCCCGCGACGATGACCGCGTGGGTGATCCGCCAGGAGCGCGAGGGCGAGCCCAAGGACGCGTTCCAGATCGAGGAGATCGAGGTCCCCGAGCCGCAGGCCTTCGAGGTCGTCGTGCGCGTCATGGCCGCGGGCGTGAACTTCAACAACGTCTGGGCGTCGCTGGGCAAGCCGGTCTCGGTGTTTCGCTCCCACCCCGAGGAGGACCACCACATCGGTGGCTCGGACGCCTCGGGGATCGTGTGGAAGGCCGGCCCCGGCGTCACGCGCTGGAAGGTCGGCGACGAGGTCGTCATCCACTGCAACCAGGCGTCCTACGAGGACGTCGAGGTCCACGGCCTGGACCCGCTCGCCGCGCCCAGCCAGAAGATCTGGGGCTACGAGACGAGCTGGGGCTCGTTCGCGCAGTTCTGCAAGGTGCAGGCCCAGCAGCTGCTGGCCAAGCCCGAGCACCTGACCTGGGAGGAGGCCGCCTCCTACGGCCTGACGTACTTCACCGCCTACCGGATGCTCATGGACCAGTGCGACCTGCAGGCCGGCCACAAGGTGCTCATCTGGGGCGCCGCCGGCGGCCTCGGCGTCTTCGCGACGCAGCTGTGCGCGCTGACGGGCGCCGACTGCGTCGGCGTCGTCTCCTCCGACGAGAAGGGCGAGCTCGTGCAGCAGCTCGGCGCCAAGGGCTTCATCAACCGCAACGAGTTCGCGGGGATGATGCGCAAGGGCGACGAGACTGACGAGGAGGAGAAGGCACGCTTCAAGGAGATGCGCCGCTTCGACAAGCGCGTCAGGGAGCTGCTCGGCGGCGACAAGCCCGACATCGTCTTCGAGCACGTCGGCAAGGCCACGTTCCCGACGAGCGTGTTCGTCGTCAAGCCGTTCGGCAAGGTCGTCATCTGCGGCGCGACCTCCGGTTTCCAACTCGACTTCGACGTGCGCTACCTGTGGATGCGCCAGAAGCAGATCATCGGCTCGCATTTCGCCAACGCCTGGGAGTGCACGAAGGCCAACGACCTCATACGGGAGTCGAAGATCCGGCCCGTGCTGTGGAAGACGATGCCCTTCGAGGGCGTAGCGGAGGCTCACCAGCTCATGTACGAGAACTCACACCAGGGCAAGATCGCGATCCTCGTGGGCGCGACCGAGACCGGTCAGGGCAAGTCCGCCGAGGGCGCCGGCGCGATCCGCGCCGAGGTCGGCAGCTGATGGCCGGCGTCGTCCACCTCCCCCTCTACGCCACCGGATTTCGCGGCGACGACCTGCAGTCCGCGCTCGAGCTGATCGCGCCGCTCTCGACGAAGTACGGCGCCACCCGCTACGAGGTCTTCCGCTCGCGCGACGACCGCTACAAGTTCCTGCTGTCGGTCGACTTCGACGACCACAGCGGCTGGGACGCCTACTGGTACGGCCCCGAGTTCACCGAGTTCCGCGCCGCGTGCAGCGGCTGGTATCAGGTCCCGCTGCTGTACGTCTGGAACGATCGCGTGGCCGACGGCACGGTGCGCGAGCCGAGTGCTGTCTCCGTTGAGTCGTGATGTCCTTGGGCGGTTGCTGGCGCCGGCTGACAAGGACGCAGACCCGAAGGAATGCCTCTGGCATTTCGAGGGTCGAGGACGCCGTCAGCCGGTGATCAGCGACCGCTCCAAGGGCGTCAGGACTTGACGGAGCCAGCACTAGTCACGGCCGACGAGGCATCCGGCTGACGAGCGGGTTGGCGATCCGGCCGAGGCGGTCGACGAGCCGCAGCCACTGCTTGGGCCGCAGGCCGAACGCGCTGACGCCGGCGCCGCTGGCGTTGCCCAGCGGACGGAAGCCGACGTGGATGTGGTCGGCGTGGTCGGCCATCGCCAGCGCGGTCGGCGCGCCGGGGTAGCTCATCAGGCTGATGATCTGCGCCGGGGCCATCGTGCCCTGCAGCGTCAACAGCCGGCGCACGGCGACATCCGTGATCGAGCCGGGACCCTGGCTGCCGAGGATCGCCTGCCCGTTGATCTTCGCGATGTCGACGCCGTTGCCCGACGTGTGCTGGGAGACGTTGCCGGTCTCGGTGAAGAAGCGGTGCCCGCAGCGGATCGATGTGACGGTCGGCTTGAGCGCATTGGCCGCAAGGAACTCGAGCGTGGCGAGCACGCGCCGGTCGACGATGCCGGCGAGGATGTCGCGCCGCCCGCACTCGTAGATCTCGATGTCCGGGTTGGCGAGGACGCGCTTGGCGAGCGTGTCCTTGCTCATGAGCAGGATCTGGCCGACCGAGCTGCCGGCCAGCGCGCCCGCGCCGCGCGCGCGGAAGATGTTCGTCGACTCCAGCAGCCGCCAGCCCTCGACGAACGGCTCGGGATCGATTCGCGGCGCGCCCTTGCCGGGCGGGCGGATCGAGAACCTGACGTGCGGCTGCGTGCCCGTCGAAGTCGTCGCGCTGGAGCCGACGCGGCCGAGGATCGTGCCGGCGATGACCCGCCGGCCGGTGAACAGCCCCTTGAGCTCGAGCTCGTGGCGCTCCAGGCCGACGTCGCCGGCGAAGTACGAGCGCAGGCTCGCTTCCGCGGGCAGCGCGAACGACGCGTCGAGGATCTGACGGCGCCCGCCGGAGGCCAGCGAGCGCGTCCGCGCCGGGTTGGCGAAGAGGCGCTCCTTGACGGCGGCGGCTGCCGCCGCGGTCGGGGGTGTGGCGGGGGTCGGCGGGCCGGCCTTGGTGCTCTGCGCGGTGCCGGCCGCGCCGCCGGCGGCCTGCGCCGCGCTGCCGTTGGAGCCCGCGCTGGCCGGCGCCACCGGGGCGGGATCGGCGGGCGGCGCCGCGAGCCGGCTCGCAGCGCGCGTGACGCGCCGCGGCGACGCCTCCTTGGCGACGAGCACGCTGCGGGCGAGCTTGCCGATGTGCGCGTACGTGTACGTGTTGCCGTAGGCGTCGCGCAGCATGACGAAGTTGCCCAGCCGGGCGCTGCGGCCGACGCGCATGATGCGCCCGTCCTGCACCGCGACGACGGCCGCCCCGGCAGGGGCGTCGATGCGCAGCTCGCGGCGCGCGGGCGCGCCGGCGGGGCGATGGGTGTAGGTCATCCGCGCGGCGATCGGCGAGCGGCCCTGCGTCAGGCCCGTCAGCGAGCCGACGAGGTCCGACGGCAGCCCGGCGACGAAGCGCGCACGGTTCAGGACGGCCTCGACGTACCAGTCGGCGTGGTTGTAGGCGAAGATCGCCTTGCGCAGATCCTCCTCGGCGCCCGCGGCCTTCAGGTAGCGCGCGGCCGCGAAGATCGCGTCGACGGGGTTGTAGGGATCCTTGCGGCCGTCCTCGTTGGCGTCGACGCCGTAGGCCTGCCAGCTGGCGGGCATGAACTGCATCCAGCCCGTCGCGCCGGCCGAGGAGACGTTGAGGTTGCGGCCGAAGTCGGTCTCGATCTCGTTGATCGCGGCCAGGACCTCCCATGGGACGCCGTACTGGATGCCCGCCGCCTGGTAGATCGACAGCAGAAACGGCGGGATGCCGAAGTGGCCGATGAAGAAGTTCGGAATCCCGGCGGCGGACGTCGCGGGCGCGAGCGCCCCGCCCAGCTCGCCGCCGGCGCCGCCCTGGTCCGCGTTCTCGTCCTCGGTCTCGTCCTCAGGCTCCTCGCCCTGGCCGCCGGCGGTGATGCGGCCGGGGGTGGTCTCGCGCGGCGGCGCGGGGACCCGCTCGCGCTGGCGCTCCTCGGGCATGACGAACGGCGGCAGCCACTCGCGGGTGAAGTCCAGCGGCCCGGACACGGGCGGGGTGTACAGGCGCGGCGTCTGCGGCGTTGCGGGCGCCGGCGGGGGCGGCGGGGACTCCTGAGCGGGCGGCGAGGGCGCCGGCTGCGGCGGACCCGGGTCGGCCGGCGGCGTCGGGTCCGGGGTCGGATCGGGTGCCGGGGTCGTCGCCGTCGTCGTCGTCTCGGGTGCGGGCTCCTGCGCGGGCACGCCCGGCACGGTCCCGGGCACGGCGGCGATGCCCACGCCAAGTGCGAGGATCGTGGCGAGGCGCCGCGGGTTGCGACTGGGCGGTGTTGGGGACTCGAACAGGGGTCCTCGCATCGCGTCAGGGGCCGAGGGGGGTCCCCCAGCCGCCCCGGCACCGTATCGGACTTCGCGGCGGCGCTCTGCCAGACCGCGTGCTCGCGGTGAGCGGACGGCCCCTACCCTCTATTGCATGCACCCGACCGAGCACCGCGGACTGCGCGAGCTCTTCGCGATGTCCCGCCAGCTGCGAAACCACTGGCGCGCGCTCGCCGAGCGGATCGAGCCCCATGCACCACGGGAGGCCGAGCTGCTGCGCGCGGGCGCCGAGCTGGCCGGCGCGCTCATCGCCGAGCTGACCGACGTCGGCGCCGCCCGCGGCCTGTACGGGCGGCCGATGGCGCAGGGCCTCGGCGCCCGCCTCGCGGGCGCGCACAACGCGCTGCTGGACACGACCCTGGAGGTCAACCAGGCGCTGCGCATCGCGGTGCTCGACGTCGTGCACGTCGTCACGCTGCTGGACTACCTCGCCCGCGCGGCGGCGCAGGACGATGACGCCGAGCTGCAGCGGCTCCTCGCGGGCTGGTCGGAGCGCATGCGCGCGCAGGAGGAGACCGTGCGAGCGGCGGCCGTCGCGCTCGCCGACGAGCCCGACCGCGCGGTGCTCAATTGCGTGCCCGGTCTCGCCGGCCGCATCGGCCACGGCGCCGCCCAGGCGCTGGGCACCTTCGGCGAGTGGTTCGACCGCCGCGCGCGACGCTGATGCGACGCGCCGCCCGAGCTCAGCGACAGAGCGCGTAGATCGTGCCTGCGGCCGTCTGGCCGAGCGCGACCGTGCGCGCGTTGTACGTCGCCATGACGAGCACGGAGCGCTTCTTGGACACGACGCGGTCGAGCACGTTGAGCACGACGTCGCCGGTCGCGGCTCCGGTGCGCCAGGTCTTGCCGCGCGGGCAGGTCATCCGCAGCGCGGCGTACGCGACCTCGCCGCCGCGCGTGAACCGCACGTCGCGCCCGACGGCGACGTAGCCCTTCGGCATCCGCTCCCCGGCGCGTGCCTTCGCCACGCCGGGGAAGTCGGCGGGGCTGTCCTGCGGCGCCGCGATCAGGACGCGCGGTGAGACCGAGATGCTCGTGGCGCCGCCGTCGGCGGCGACGGCGACCCCGCCGGCGGCGGCGAGAGAGGCGATCGTGAGAAGCGCGGTGCGGCGGGCGCGGCGCGGGATGGCTGACGACATGACGACTCCGTTCTGCGGCTGGATCGATCCCCTGGCGTCATCCTGAGGCCGCGAGGGCCGTTCGTCAGGACACCCTGGGTGGGGGTCGCCCACACCTGCCGTCAGGGCCTGCGGCGGTCCGATCCGACCTGCACGACGACATCCGCGTCGCCACCCGCCATGACGGCCTCGTCGTCAGTCCACGGGTGGATGTCGCGGACGCCGAGGATCGTGGCGACAAGCCGCGCCTGCGCCCCGGCGCCGGGCCGATGGCCGACCCCCGTCCGGGCCTGCGTCTGGTCGGCCGCGTTGCCGACCGATGCGATCGTCGCGCCCTGCGCCTCGAGCCGCTCGGCCGCCGCCCGCGCCACCCCGCTGCTCGTTGTGGCGTTGTACACGGCCACGCGGGTCCCACGCAGCGGGCGCGGCGGCAGCGGCTTGAGCTCAGGCGCCGGCGTGGCGGTGACCGTCGACCGCTCCGTGGCGGGCGGAGCGGGTGGGGCACCGCCACCGGCCGGCGCCGGGGACGACGCGCCCGAGCCCAGCAGCGAGACCGACGCGGCGACGACCACCCCCGCGAGCAGCACCGTCGCCAGCGCCAGCAGCGGCCGTCCGCGCCCCGCCGGCGCGCTGCGCCAGCGCGGGCGCTGCGCGCGCCGCCGGCCCGCCTCGACGAGCTGGTGCTCGAGCTGTGCGTAGAAGTCGTTCATCCCTCTCCCCTCCCCAGCCGGCCGCGCAGTGCCGCCAGCCCGCGCGACACGCGCTTGCGGACGACGACCTCCGACGCGCCGACGGCGGTCGCGATCTGTGCGTAGTCGAGCTCGTGCAGCACGCGCGCCTCGACGGCGGCACGCTGCTCGGGCGGCAGCCCCGCGAGTTCCTCGAGCACGCGCGCCTGCGGCCCCTCGCGGACGGCGTCGGCCTCGATGCGCTCCAGCTGCTCGTCGTCGAGCTCCAGCCGCGTCATCCCGAGCCGCCGCCGCGCACGCTGCTCGACGGCGCCGCGCCGCGCCAGCGTGCCGAGCTGGCGGTGGGCGATGCCGTACAGCCAGCCGATCGCCGGCCCGCGCGCCGGGTCGAAGCGCGCACAGCCGTCCAGGGCCGCGGCAAACGTCTCGGCGGTCAGGTCGGCGGCCGTCTCGGCGTCGCGGCTGCGCCGCCAGAAGTACGCCGACAGCGCGCGCACGTGGCGCCCGTAGAACACCGCGAACGCCTCCGGCTCGTCGCGGGCCGCGCGCAGCAGCACCTCGTCGCTGCGCTCGCTCGCCGCCGGGTCCATGTCAGCTATTAGCGTTTCGCGCGATCGTGTGACCGTCCGCGCCGAGCCGCGCCGCGCGCCGCCTACGCCGCGTCGCTGCGCTCGTCCTCGCGCTCGATGTCGGCGCGCAGCGTGCGCAGCGCCTGGCGGATGATGCGCGAGACCTGCATCTGCGAGACGCCGACGAGGCGCGAGATCTCCGTCTGGGTGAGGTCCTCGGCGAAGCGCAGGCGCAGCACCTCGCGGTCGCGCTCGGAGAGCACGTCGAACGCGTCGTCGAGCAGCACGCGCATCTCCGCGCGGCCGATCTCCGGATCGCGCGCGCCGATCGAGTCGGCGAGCGTGACGTCGTCGCCCGTCGGCTCGTCGAGCGAGCGGGTGCGGCGGGCCTCCTGGCTCTGGATCGTCAGCAGCACCTCCTCGAAGGGCTCCTCGACGGAGTCGGCGAGCTCCTGCACCGTCGGCGAGCGACCCATCTGCGTCGTCAGCTCGTCGCGCGCCTTGGCGAGTCGGATCTGCAGCTCCTGCATGCCGCGCGGCACGCGCATCGCCCAGGTCTTGTCGCGGAAGTGGCGCTTGATCTCACCGAGCACGGTGGGCGTGGCGTAGGAGGAGAAGCGCACGTCGCGCGAGAGGTCGAAGCCCTCGATCGCCTTCATGATGCCCACGCAGGCGACCTGGACGAGGTCGTCGATCGGCTCGCCGCGGCCGCTGTAGCGGCCGGCCAGCGCACGCGCGAGCGGCACCATCTCCTCCGCCAGTGCGTCGCGCGCGCGGGTGTCGCCGTCGACGTGATACGCCCGCAGAAGCGTGCGCTCGCGGTCGGCCCGACCGGCGTTGGTGCTTGCCCCCTCGCTCACCCGGGCTACAGCCTCCCATACCGTGCGTGCGCCGGCGCGTACGGTCTGCTCGCTGCCGCCCGGTGGCGCGTCAACCCTGCTCGAGCGGGGCCATGGTGAGGCCCGCGCCCTGCAGCTGATCCCAGTACAGCTCGGCGGCCTCACGATGCCCGGTCCACACGATCGCCAGGCCGCTGCGGTGGATCGTGTCGGCGATCCGGTAGCCCTGGTCGACGCTGACGCCGGGGATGTGGCGCGCCAGCGTGTGTGCGACGTGGTCGAACGTGTTGTGGTCGTCGTTGCGGACGATGACGCGCCAGTGCCCGCCCAGCCCGCTGCCCGGCAGCCCGGTCCGCGGCTTCTCGATCGTCTGGCTCATGCCATCTCAGGATACGAAGCGTCAGCCGTCCGCGCCAGCCTCGCGCACGCGCTGGAAGTACCGGTCGATCCCCAGCCACTGGTCGTCCGGCGGCATCGCCTGGGCGAACGAGGCCGCGTTCGTTTCGTCGAGCTTGGCGGCGAACTCGTCGCGTAGCGCGGCCGCGTAGCCGTCGCGGTCGCTGCGACCGGCGAGCTCGCTCCAGCGCGTGAGCGCCTCGCGCAGGCGATCGAGGTGCTCGGCCACGTCGTGGTAGTCGCCGAAGTGCGTGATCGCGAGCGTCTGCGGCTCCCACGCCGCGATCGTGTCGATCGAGGCCCGCCACGCCTCGAGGTCGAACTCAGGCGGCGGCGTCGGCGCCAGCAGCAGGTCGCCCGGCGGCATGCGCACACCGGCGGTGTCACCGGCGAAGACCCAGCCCGTGTCGGCGTGCCGATAGGCGACGTGATGGGAGGCATGGCCGGGCGTGTAGGCGACATCCCAGCCGTCGCGCGATTCGCCGCCGTGCAGCACGCGGATGTTCTTCTCCGGGATCGGCACGACCTCGCCCCAGAGGCGGTCGAACTGGTCGCCGTAGAGACGCTTGGCGGACGCGACGAGCCGCGTGGGGTCGACGAGATGGCGCGCGCCGCGCTCGTGGACCCAGACCTCGAGGTCCGGGAACTCGCGCACGAGCGCGCCCGCCGCGCCGGCGTGGTCGAAGTGGATGTGCGTCAGCAGCAGCGCGCGCGGCTCCTCGTCGCCGAGCGCGTCGAGCAGCGTGTCGGAGGTCGACTCCGGCCCGGGGTCGACGATGACGTCGTCGATCTGCCAGACGCAGATGACGTGCTCGAGACCCTGATGGAAGACGTCGATCGCGCGCACAGCTCAGAAGCTAGCGAGTCACTCCCTGCGCGAAGGCGAAGCGACCGGTCGGGTCGTAGCGGCGCTTGACCGCCTGCAGCCGCGCGAGGTTCGCGCCGTAGTACGCGTCATCCCAGCCCGCGAGCTCGGGATCGATGTAGTTCTGGAAGGCGTGGCCGGAGGCGAATGGCGCGAGCAGCGCCTGCGTGTCGCGCACCCACTGCGCGCAGGCGGCGGCCATCGGTGCCGGGTCGCTCGCGCCCCAGAAGCTCAGGTACGCGCAGTGCAGCCGCTGCGCGCGATGGACGAACGCGGTGGCGCCGGCCGCGACCCGGTTGACCGCGCCGCCGAGCGCGTCGAGCTGCACGCCGCCCTCGTGGCCGCGGCCGCCGACGCCCGGCCAGCGCTCGATCGCGGCCACGAGCGCGGCGATCGCGGGTGCCGGCAAGGGTCCGCTGAAGAAGTCCGAGCGCTGGTAGTTGGGGAAGCGCAACACCTCACCGAGCACGGGCGTTCCGTCGCGCAGCTGCACGCTGTCGGGCAGGGCGGCCTGGGCGAACGTGCGCCGACGCAGCGTCTGGCGCGCAGGGCCGGCGGCGACGAGCGGGGCGAGCAGCTTGCGCAGCGACGCCTCGCTGCCGTACCAGTGCCCCGAGGCGGTCAGCGTCAGCGCTCCGTCGGGCCGGCGCAGGGCGCGCAGGCGCCCGTAGGCGAGCGTCGTCGGCGCGTCGGGCAGCGTGCGCTGCCAGGCAGCGATCGCCGCGGCCGCCTGCGTCCACGGATAGGACAAGGTGAACGCCATCGGGCCGGGGGGCGCGGAGCGCACGGCGTAGCGCAGCTGGGTGACGATCGCAAAGCCCGCGCCGCCGCCGCGCAGCGCCCAGAACAGATCCTCCCGCTCGTCCTCCGAGCAGCGCACGACACGCCCGTCGGCGAGAACGACCGTCGCCGCGCGCAGACTGTCGGCGGTGACGCCGTGGCGGCGCATGAGCCGCCCGAAGCCGCCTCCGAGCGTCAGCCCGGCGACGCCGACCGTCGGACACGTGCCGACCGCCAGCAGGCGCTCGCGCCCGAGGACGAGGTCGCGGTAGACGTCGTACACGGTCGCGCCGCCGCCGACCCGGGCGACCGGGCGATCGCGCTCGAGCGTGACGCCGGCCATCCGCGAGACGTCGGCGACGATCCCGCCGGGGACGTTGCAGTAGCCGGCGAACGAATGGCGCCCGCCGCGGCCCGCGACGGGCCAGCCGCGGGCCCGGGCGAAGCGCACGACCTGCGCGACGTCGGCGCTGGTCTCGCAGAAGGCGATCGCGCGAGGCTCGGCGTCGAGACGCGGGTTGCGCAGGGCGCGAGCCGCCGTCCAGCCGGGATCACGCGGCGTGAGGAGGGTGCCCCGCAGGCGACGGCGCAGCTCGGCGGTGGTGGCCGCCGGCGCCGGGGCCGTCAGCAGCGCCGGCGCGCTCGCCGCGAGAAGCGCCGCCGCGCTCCCGCGGCGCACGAATTGGCGCCGCGTGTGCCGTTTACCCATGGTCGGCCAACGGCGTGGAGCGTGCGATGTTGCGCTCGGGCCCTATGCCTCTTCGGTGGCGGCGTCCGCGCCGGCCACGTCGTCGTCGGGCGTGGCTTCGGCAGCCGCGTCGTCGTCGCCGGCGTCGGCGTCGTCACCCGCGTCGTCGGCGTCACCCGCGTCACCGGAGTCGTCCTCCATCAGCGCGGAGACGTCGAGAGCATCGTCGCCGCCGCCTTCGCCGCCGCCGTCGCCGCCGCCGGCCGGTCCGGCCTCTTCGGCCTTGGCGATCTGCTCATCGGTCAGGGCATCGGCGCCGACGGGGATCTCGCTCTCGGGAGCGCTCTCGACACCGGGATCCGGCTCGACGTGACCCGGGACGTCCTGGGACTCGGCGCTCACATCTTCCTCTGCCATGGGTCCTCCTCCAATGGGTTGATCTTCCGGGCACGTACCCGATCCACGCGGGAGCGTACCGGCCCGCGCCGGTACGATCCGCTGCGATGAGCCACACGCCCGATCACCGGCTGCCCGAGCCCGACCGCCCGTGGATGATGCGCACGTACGCAGGGCATTCCACGGCCCGCAAGTCCAACGAGCTGTATCGCGCGAATCTCGCCAGGGGCCAGACCGGACTGTCGATCGCGTTCGACCTGCCGACGCAGACCGGTTACGACGCCGACCACGAGCTCGCCCGCGGCGAGGTCGGCAAGGTCGGGGTGCCGATCGCCCACCGCGGCGCGATGGCCGAGCTCATGGACGGCATCCCGCTGGAGACGATGAACACGTCGATGACGATCAACGCGACGGCGGCGTGGCTGCTGGCGCTCTACATCGTCACCGCCGAGGAGCACGGCATCGATCCGGGCGTCCTGCAGGGCACCACGCAGAACGACATCATCAAGGAGTTCCTGGCCCGCGGGACGTACGCCTTCCCGCCCGCACCGTCGATGCGCCTGATCGCCGACCTCGTCGCCTACACGGTGACCGAGGTCCCGCGCTGGAACCCGATCAACATCTGCTCCTATCACCTGCAGGAGGCCGGCGCGACGCCGGTGCAGGAGATCGCCTACGCGCTGTCCAACGCGATCGCCGTGCTCGACGCGGTCCGCGCGCGCGTCGACGAGGAGCTCATGGGCAAGGTGTTCTCGCGGATCTCGTTCTTCGTCAACGCCGGCGTGCGCTTCATCGAGGAGCACGCCAAGCTGCGCGCGATGGGCGAGATGTGGGAGCAGATCGGCCGCAATCGCTACGGCGTTGAGGACCCCAAGCACCTGCGCTTCCGCTACGGCGTGCAGGTCAACTCGCTGGGCCTGACCGAGTCTCAGCCGGAGAACAACATCCAGCGCATCGTGCTCGAGGCGCTCGCCGTCACGCTGGGCCGCGACGCCCGCGCGCGGGCGATCCAGCTGCCCGCCTGGAACGAGGCGCTCGGCCTGCCGCGGCCATGGGATCAGCAGTGGTCGCTGCGCATCCAGCAGATCCTCGCCTTCGAGACCGACCTGCTCGAGTACCCCGACATCTTCGAGGGCTCGGCGGTGATGGAGGGCCTCGTCGCCGAGCTCGTCGAGGGCGCCGAGGCGGAGATGGCGATCGTCGAGGAGCACGGTGGCGCCGTCGAGGCGGTGCCGTACATGAAGTCCTCGCTCGTCGACTCCCACCGCGAGCGGATCCGCCGCATCGAGGCCGGCGAGCTCATCGTCGTCGGCCACAACAAGTACCGCGAGACCGCTCCCTCGCCGCTGGCCGAGGGCGAGGACGGCGGGATCATGACCGTCGATCCGGGCGTCGAGGCCGAGGCCATCGCGTCGCTGGAGCAGTGGCGCGGCGCGCGTGACGCCGGCGCCGTCGAGGCCGCGCTGGACGAGCTGCGCGCCGCCGCCGCGGACGACGGCGTGAACATCATGCCCGCCACGATCGCCGCCGCCCGCGCGGGCGCCACGACCGGCGAGTGGGCGCAGGCGCTGCGCGACTCCTTCGGCGACTACCGCGCGCCGACGGGCGTCGGCGAGGCGTCGGCGGGACCGGACGCGACCGTGCCCGAGCTCGAGGAGCTGCGCGACGAGGTCGCCCGCGTCGGCGAGGCGCTCGGTCGCCGGATCAAGATCCTCGTCGGCAAGCCGGGCCTGGACGGGCACTCCAACGGCGCCGAGCAGATCGCCGTGCGCGCCCGCGACGTCGGCATGGAGGTCGTCTACGAGGGCATCCGCCTGACCCCCGCGCAGATCGTCACGTCGGCGCTGCAGGAGGGCGTGCACGTCATCGGCCTGTCGATCCTGTCGGGCTCCCATCGCGAGCTCATCCCGGGGATCGTCGAGGGGCTGCGCGAGGCCGGCGTCGACGCGCCGATCGTCGTCGGCGGGATCATCCCCGAGGCCGACGTGCCGGCACTGAAGGAGGCCGGCGTGGCCGCGGTCTACACCCCGAAGGACTTCGACCTGACCGGCATCATGCGCGACATCGTGGCGCTCGTGGCGCAGCGCAACGGCGTGGCCGCGGCGAGCGGCTGAAGCCCGCTCGGGAACCACGGGCCCCACGTTCGTGTGCGCGGCGGGGCCGGGCCGGTCCGTCGCGACGCCGGCCCGACCGCACACGCCGGCGCCAGCTAGCGCCCGAACAGCACCTGGCGGGAGAGCGTGTGGACGAACGTGTTGTCGTGGATCCCCGCGAGCTGCTCGGCTCCGGGGCCGATCGCGGTCACCGGGACGTCGACGCCGGTGTGCTCCGGCGTCGTCCAGTCCAGCGCCAGCCTGCGTTTGTCGCCCTTGATCTGGAATGGCCCGCTCGCCTTCGGCAGCTCGCCGGCCTTCGACACGTTGACCGGGTGCTTCTCGTCGTACGCCGGGATCGGATCGTCGCCGGCAACGTTCGTCGCGCCGTCGCCGACATTCTCGATCGTCATGCCGCCGGTCTCGTGGTCGGCGGTGACGATCACGAGCGTCTCCGGGTGAGTCGCCTGGAACGCCTTGAGGACCGCCGCGATCCTGTTCAGCTCGGCGCCGCTCTTGAGCAGCGACACGCCGTCGTGGATGTGGCCGGCGTCGTCCGTCTCGTCGACGTCGATAGCCATGAAGAAGCCGTCGGGGTCTTGGGACAGGATCTCGAGCGCCTTCGCGACGAGCTCGTGCTCCGGGACGTAGAACGGGTCCCGGGACTCCCGGTAGCCCCTGGTCTCGCGGAACTTGATCAGTCCGTCGTCCTGCACGAGCGCGAGCGCCTTGGGGCCGGTCAGCGCGTTGAGCGTGCGCTTGTCGAACGCGTACTGGTAGCCGGCGCGCTTCGCCTCGGCCACGAGGTTCGACTTGCCCTCCGACACGTCATCCGTCGGGACCTTGCCGGGGTGCCCCTTCGGGTACCAGATCCGCTCGCCGCCGCCGAACATCACGTCCGGCTTGGTCCAGCGCAGGTACTGGCGGGCGATGCGGATCTTCTGGTCGCGATTGGTGACATGCGCGGCGAACGCGCCGGTCGTGGCGTTCGTGACGTCGTGGTCTTCGACGATGCCGGTCGCCTTGCCGGCGTCGCGAGCCGCCTCCAGCAGTGTCTGCGCCGGCCTGCCGTTGCGGTCCATGCCGACGTAGCCGTTGACGGTCTTCTGGCCGATGGCCCATGCCGTCGCGCCCGCGGCCGAGTCGCTGACGGCCTCCTTCGGATCGGCCGAGATCGTGCGCAGCATGCCGTAGATCGGGAAGTCGTCCATCGGCTGGGTCGGGCCGGTGGGGCCGTAGAGGACGTACTGCAGGAACGTGCGCTGCGCCGGGCCCATCCCGTCGCCGTTGACGATCACCACGCTGCGGTTCGCGGGCACGCTGCTGTCCTGCGCACCGGCGCCGGTCGAGCTGAGGAGCAGGCCGCCGGCGCCGGCGACGGCGATCAGGGTGGCGGCGCTGCCGAGGAGACGGCGGGCGGTTCGGGGGCTACGCATGGAGGCTCCTTGTCTGGGGCGAGACGAGCGGATGGGTGACCCGAGCATCTCGGATCTGGTCGCGCCGTGCTGGGAGATTTGCCGAGCCGGACGATCGGCACGACGGGTGCCCAAGGGCGGGTGCGCCGCGGCGCAGCCATGGATGTCGTTGTCCGGACCGGGACCTACTGCGCGAGAGCGTCGAGCTCCGCTCGCTCCAAGCGACCGTCGGGGAAGCGCAGATGGGCGTCGTCGCCGATGCACACGATGCTCTCCGCGCCGCCGCCGAGGATCTGTGCGGCGAGCAGGGTGGCGGCGAGGCGGTGCACGTCACGGATGATCCCGAGGGCGAGCAGCGAGCGGGTCTCGTTGGCGACATCGCCGTCGCCGACGCGCAGGACCGTGCGGATGTCGGCGTGGATGCCGCGCGCGGTCATCGCCACGGAGATGTTCTCGAGGTCGTCGGCGGTGACCGCGGCGACCGCGCGGGCCCGGGGCAGCGAGAGGCGGCGCATGAGCGAGGGGTCGGCGGCGCGGCCGATCACGACCGGCAGGCCCAGCTCCTTGGCGATCCCGACGCGCTCGCCGTTCTCGTCGGCCTCGACCGCGACGAGCGGGATCCGGCAGGCGCGCAGCAGCAGGCACAGGCGCATGCCGACCTGGCCGAGCCCGACGACGACGACGTGGTCGCGGCGCGGCACGGCGTTGCGGCCGACCAGGCCGGTCAGCCGCCGCTCCACGACGCGGTTGACGAGGCCGGCGGTGAACGCCGCCACGAACAGCAGGGCGACCAGCATCGTGGCCGACGTGAAGAGCTTGTACCAGTCCGGTCCGTCGGCGACCTCCGGGTTGGGATCGACGGTGACGAGCGTCTTCGCCGAGCCGTAGATCGCGTCGACCACGCTCTCGTCGAGCGTGAACACCGCCGTGACGGTCTCTATGAAGAAGATCGCCACCAGGCCCAGCGCGCCGAACAGGAGCATCCCGGCGCTCTTGTCGTACGGCGTGAAGAGCGCCCGCGCGAGCGCTTCGATGCGATGCGGCCGCGGCGAGCTGATCGGCACCTCTTCGACGCCGTCGTCGCGCTCGACGAGGCCGACCGGCGTGCCCGTTCGCCCGTCCACCGAGACGGAGGTGAAGCGCTCCTCGATGCACGGTCCCGCCAGCGACGGCGCGACGATGTCGGCCATCGACGTCAGGCGCGTGTTGGGCAGGATGTCGCCCACCTGCTCGGCCATCGTCGGATCGAAGATCGTCAGCAGCAGCGGGATGTCGGTCGAGATCGCGCGGACCATGAGCGCGAGCCGCAGCACCCGCGCGTCGTCGCGCTCGACGACCGCCACCGAGTCGACGTCCTCGGACCCGAGCGCCTCGCGGACCTCGTCCTCCTCGGGCTCGCACAGGCGGATGATGCGAGCGCCACCGGCCTCGAGCGCGCGCGCCGTCTCCTCGCTGAGATCACCGTCGCCGATCAGCAGGACGGTCTTCTGCCCGTCCTGCTCGCCCTGCCCGTCCTCGTCGTCGTGCTCGTCGGTCGACTGCTCGTCGCTCATCCGGGACATCCGCCATCCGCTCGAACCTGCAAAGAACTCAGACCTGGGGAGTTCCCCCGGCGTGGCTCGATTCCTGCCGGCGCGGGTAGCCTGCGCGCGATGGCAGCGCGCATCGCGAAGGCCGACGTCCAGCCACCGGACCGCGCCCGGATCGAGGCGCGGTACGCCGAGGAGGGCCTGCGCCCGTACTCGTGGGGCAACGGTCCCGGCGACCGCTACGACTGGCACGCGCACGGCTACACGAAGGTCCTCTACTGCGTGACCGGCAGCATCGTCTTCCACACGCACGACGGCGACTTCGCGCTGCAGCCGGGCGATCGCCTCGAGGTCGATCCGGGGACCGAGCACGCCGCCACCGTCGGCGACGACGGCGTGCTCTGCCTCGAAGCCGCCGCCTGAGCGCTACGCCGCGACCACGCCGCCTGAGCGCTACGCCGGGACCGGCTCGGCCGCGCGGTGCGAGCCGGCCTCGGCGGCGGGACCCTCGTCCTCCGCAGCGACGTCCTCGGCCGGCGTCGCGTCGGGATCGGCCAGCGCCGGCTGGTCGAGCACCCGGTGGAAGCGCTCCTCGTCGAGCTCGCCGTGCCAGCGCGCGACGACCATCGTCGCGACGCCGTTGCCGATGCAGTTCGTCAGCGCGCGCCCCTCGGACATCATCCGGTCGATGCCGACGACGAGCGCGATGCCGACCGCGATCGACTCGGCGGAGAAGAACGTGCCGCCGAAGGCCTGCAGCGACGCGGTCAGCGTCACGAGCCCGGCCCCCGTGATCCCGGCCGCCCCCTTCGAGGTCAGGACCATGAGCGCCGCGAGCGCGAGCTGCTCGCCGATCGCCATCTCCTGGCCCGACGCCTGCACGATGAACAGCGCGCCCAGCGTCAGGTAGATGCAGGTGCCGTCGAGGTTGAACGAGTAGCCGGTGGGCAGCACCACGCCGACGCTCTGGCGCGACGCCCCGGCGCGCTCGAGCTTGACGAGCAGGCGCGGCAGCACCGTCTCCGACGACGACGTGCCGACGATGATCAGCAGCTCGTCCTTGAGCAGCCGGATGAACTTCAGGATCGAGAAGCCGTTCAGGCGCGCGACGAGCCCGAGCACCCCGAAGACGAACACCGCGGCCGTGCCCCAGAAGGTGACCAGCAGCATCCCGAGGTTCTCCAGCGCGCCGCCGCCGAACTGCGCGACGGTGAACGCCATGCCGCCGAAGGCGCCGAGCGGCGCGACCCACATGATCATGCGGATGACGCCGAAGATGATCTTGCTGGCGGTCTCGAAGCCGCCGACGACGCGCTTGCGCAGCTCCGGTGCGAGCCCGGAGATGGCGGCCGCCACGAGGATCGCGAGCAGCAGGACCTTGAGCACCTCGTTCTCGACGAAGGGCTGCACGAAGCTCGTCGGCAGCAGGTCCTCGGTGATGAAGCCGACGATCCCGGTGCCGGCGTCGCCCGCCTCGGCGATGCTCTCCTTGGCGTCGCCCGCGGCGTCCTTCGACGGCTCGCCGGAGAACCCGGCGCCGGGCTTGACGAGGTTGCCGGCGAGCAGCCCGAGCGCGAGCGCGACGATCGTCGCGGCCAGGAAGTAGCCCAGCGCCCGCGCCGCCAGCCCGCCGGCTCTCGCCAGGCTGCCCAGCGAGGCGATCCCGACGACGACGGTCAGGAAGATCACCGGCGCGGTGATCGTCTTGACGAGCTGGACGAAGGCGTCGGCCAGCCACTTGGCGTCCTTCGCCGTGTCGGGCGCGACGAGCCCGAACACCGTGCCGCTGACGATCGCGACGAGTACCCAGAACCACAGCTGACGCAGGAACCCGCGGTGCGAGCTCGGTCGCGGCGCTTCGCTCTCCATCTCCCTCTCCTCCTCGGATGTGGCGACCCCGCCCGGTCCCACGCCCGGCGGCCCGAGGACGCCACGCCCCGGTGTACCCAGAGAGGGTGCGTGTACTAGCGTCCGCCGCCGTGGCCAGCATCGGCGAAGACCTGGGCCGGCGCCTGCGCGACGGCGATCGCGCCGCGGCGCCCGCCGTGCTCAACCTCGTCGAGAGCCGAGCGGCGGCGCAGCGCGCGCAGATCGACGCGCTGCTGCACGCCGTCTCCCCCGCCGCGCTGGGCGGCGAGGCGCCGGCGCACGTCGTCGGCGTGACCGGCCCGCCCGGTGCCGGCAAGTCCTCGCTGCTGTCGCACCTCGTGGCGGCGTGGCGGGCGCGCGGGCGCAGCGTCGCGGTGCTCGCCGTCGACCCGTCGTCGAAGCGCTCGGGCGGCGCGCTGCTCGGCGATCGCGCGCGGATTCTCGTCGACCCGCGCGACGAGCACGTCTTCATCCGCTCGATGGCCGCCGGCGGGCGGCTCGGCGGCCTGGCCCCGGCGACCCGCGCCGCGGCGCACGCGCTCGCCGCCGCGTTCGACGTGGTGGTCGTCGAGACCGTCGGCGTCGGTCAGTCCGAGACCGAGGTGGCCGAGGTGGCCGATACTGTCGCCGTCGTGGTGCAACCCGGCGGCGGCGACGTCCTGCAGTTCCTGAAGTCGGGGATCATGGAGATCCCCGACGTGCTCGTCGTGACGAAGGCCGACCTCGGGCCGATCGCGCTGCGCTCGCGGCGCGACCTCAGCGCGGCGCTGCGCTCGCTCGGCGTCAAGGACACGAAGGTCGTCGCGGTCAGCTCGCTCTCGCCGCCGGCCGGCTTCGACGCGCTCGTCGACGCGCTCGACGAGCACCGCGCGCGCCTCGACGTCCCGGCGCGACGCGTCGCCGCTCGCCGGGCGGGCGCGCTGGCGGACTTCGTCGCCGAGCACGGCGAGAGCGGGCTGCGCGCGCTCGGCGGCCGGCGCGCGGCGCTCAAGCGGCTCGACGAGCAGGATCCGGCGCTCGACGTCCCGGCGCTGACGCGCGCGCTCGAGGCCCAGGCGGCGGCATGAGCGACCCGCGGCGCCGCCTGCTGATCGACCTCGCGCTCATGATCGGAGCGTTCGTCGCCGCGACGCTCGTCGCCGAGGCGGCCGGCGCGCCGAACCTCGGCACCGCCATGTCCCTCGGCCAGATCGGCTTCGCGCTCGCGGCGTTCTACGTCGTGCTCAAGCGCTGAGCGGGGTCCGCCGCGCGCTACGGCGTCTGCAGCGTGGCGCCGGGCTCCGACAGCGAGGCGACGCGCCAGTCGCCGTCCTCCTTGACGAGCCGCACGAGGTCCGTCGAGGGCACCTCGCCGCCCGCCGTCGAGCGCACGCGCGCGAGCGCCTGGTCCCCGTTGACCTCGACGCCCAGCACCTCCAGGCGCGGGTTCTGACGATCCTCCAGGCCGGTGCGCAGCGCCACCTCGCACGGCAGCCCCGCGGCGCGGACGCGCTCGACGAGGTCCTTGGCGTAGAGGTCGTCGCAGATCGTCTGGTAGTCCTTGTCGCGCGTCGCCGCCGCGTAGTCTTCGAGCGTCTCGGCGACGGCCTCGTTGTCGTCCGGGCCGGGCTTGAGGACCAGGACCGCGCCAACTACGACCACGGCGAGCACCACGAGCGCGATGATGCGCGCCCGGCCCCGTAGCCGGAACAGGCGGCCGAACGGCTTGCCCAGGAAGCGCAGCGACCGAAGGAGCCGCAAGAGAAACCTGCCGAGGAAGCGAAACGGCTTGCCCACCGCGGAGACGACCTTCTTCATTGGCGCGGCAGCCTAGTACAGACCCCCCCAAACGATGATCCTCCTGCTCACCTTCGCCCTCCTCGCCGGCGCGGCCACCGCGATCACGCCCTGCGTGCTGCCTGTGCTGCCCGCGCTGCTGTCGGCGAGCGGGACGGGCGGGCGGCGCCGGCCGGCCGGGATCGTCACCGGGCTGACGCTCACCCACGTCATCACGATCGTCGGCGTCGCCTCCGTCGTCGACGGCGTCGGCGTGGGCGACGGCGCGCTGCGGACCGCCGCGATCGTGGTCCTCGCGCTCTTCGGGGTCACGCTGCTCGTGCCGCGCGCGGCGGAGTGGCTCACGCTGCGGATGTCGTTCCTGCAGCGCCTGGCTCCCCGCGGCGACGCCGACGGCTTCTGGTCGGGGCTGCCGGTCGGCGGCGCGCTGGGCTTCGTCTACGCCCCCTGCGCCGGGCCGATCCTCGCGGCGGTGATCTCGGTCAGCGCGTCGTCGGGGACGACGGCGAAGATCGTCGCGGTCGCGATCGCCTACGGGCTGGGGTCGGCGGTCGTGCTCTTCGCTCTCGCGCTCGGCGGGCGGCGCGTCATCGACCGCGTGCGCCGCACCGGCCGCGGCGGCGCCCTGCAGCGCGGCTTCGGGGCGATCATGCTGCTCACCGCGGTGCTGATGTTCACGAGCGTCGACCTGCGCTTCCAGGAGGCGCTGGCCAGCCACTTCCCCTCGTTTCTGACGAACCCGACCGGCGGCCTGGAGAAGTCGGCCGCCGTCGAGGACGAGCTCGCCGAGCTGCGCGGCAAGGCGAAGTTCGGCGAGACCGAGACCGGCGAGACCGAGACCGGCGAGACCGACGACGCGGTCGTGCGGGCCCTCGCGCGCGCCGCCGCGCAGGGCCACGCCGGGCTGCCGGGCGTGAAGACGCCCGCGCTGGCGGTGCTCGGCGAGGCGCCCGAGCTGGCCCCCGCCCAGCCGCGCTGGCTGAACTCGCGGCCGCTGACGATGGCCGGCCTGCGCGGCCGCGTGGTGCTCGTCGACTTCTGGACCTACACGTGCATCAACTGCCTGCGCACGCTGCCCTACCTCAAGGCCTGGGACGACCGCTACCGCGCCCAGGGCCTGACGATCGTCGGAGTCCACACGCCGGAGTTCGCCTTCGAGCGCACGACCGCCAACGTGCGCGGCGCGATCGCGCGCCAGGGGATCCGCTACCCGGTCGTCCAGGACAACGAGTTCGGCACCTGGAACGCGTTCGGCAACCAGTACTGGCCGGCGAAGTACCTCATCGACGCGCGCGGCCGGGTGCGCTACGTGCACTTCGGCGAGGGCGAGTACAAGGAGACCGAGGCGGCGATCCGCGCGCTGCTCGCCGAGGCGGGTGACCGGCGGCTCGGTGCCGCGGCCAAGCCGCGCGGGAAGATCGAGACCGTCGGCCACCGCGCCACGCCCGAGACGTACCTCGGCAGCGCCCGCGCGCAGGGCTTCTCGCCCGTCGGCCCGCGGGACGGCACGCACGACTACCGCGCCGCCGCGCCGGCGAAGCTGCGCCAGAGCGCGTTCAGCCTCGGCGGGCGCTGGCACGTCGACCGCGAGTCCGCCCGTGCCGTGCTCGGCGCGACGATCACCGCCCGCGTCGTCGGCGGCGCGGTCTACCTCGTGCTGGCCTCCGAGGGCGACCGCCCGCGCCGCGTGCGCGTCGAGCTCGACGGCCGCCCGATCACGCCCGCCGCCGCCGGCGACGACGTCCGCGGCGGCGTCGTCACCGTGCGCCGGCAGCGCCTCTACAGCCTCGTGAAGCTCGCCTCTCCCGGCGAGCACGTGCTGAGGCTGCGCTTCGACGCAGGCGTGAGCGGCTTTGCGTTCACCTTTGGCTGAAACGCGCCCCGGAGCGATCCCGAGGTGCGGCCCGGGGCTACTACCATGGCCGCGCATGGAAGCAAACGAAGCCCGCTCGTGGCTGCGCTGCTATCGCTGCTGGTCGACAGACCTCGAGGTGCAGGTCCACTACGAGGGCATCCACAAGATCGATCCCGAGACCGGCGAGCGCGCCGAGCCGGTCGACGAGCTGCAGGAGGCCGTCGTGCAATGCCTGGAGTGCATGCACGACCAGCCCCACCTCGGCTTCCACAACGGCCGCGTCGAGCCGATCGAGGATCGCTGGGAGCGGATGATCGCCGGCACGCCCTGGGTCGCCTCGTGCACGGTCACGGTCGATGCCGACGACGTCGAGACCTGCTCGGGACCGGAGGCCGGAGACGCCCTCTCCTATGCCGCCTTCGGCGACTACGGAACGCGCGAGTTCTTCACCCACGTGCGCTTCCACAAGCACGACGGCGACAAGATCGTCGTACACCTGCTCGTCGAGCTCTACGCCCGCTCGCTGGACGAGGCGACCGGGGTGCTCGAAGAGGCCGCCCGCGGCATGCTCGCCATCACCTCCCTCGCCGAGGAGTCGCGCCCGCCCGCGGCGACCGGCGAGGAACGCCACTAGCACCGCCGGAGCTCCGGTCCTGCGCGCCCGTTCAGGCGGGCTTCAGCGCCGCGCTGGCGAGCGACTGCGAGAACGGCACGCACCAGAAGACGACCGTGTCGTAGCGGGCGAGGTCGACGCCGTCGCCGATCTTGTACTGCTGGGTGCCCTTGCTGCCCTTCAGCGCGCCGATGTCCGCGAACGTCTCGCCGCCGGCGTCGGTGGCCAGGTAGACCCGCACCTGCGGGCCGGGGTCGATCTCGAAGCCGTCAGACAGCGTCAGGCGCCGGCCGCCGGCCGCCAGCTTGACGACCCGGGCCGTGCCCGCGGCGCTGTGCGACTGCGGCTTCACGGGCCCGCTCAGCTCGACGACGTTCCGGCGCTTCATCTCGGCCGGCTCGGGCTGGGGCGCGAGCGGATCGCCGCCGCCGGCCGCGGTCGCCGGCGACTGGCTGGCGGGAACGCCGGTGACGATGTCCTCGTCGACGACCGTGTCGCGCACCGACGTCCAGTAGAAGGCGAAGACCGCGGCAACCGAGCAGGCCAGGAACGTCCCGCGTACCCACGGTCGCAGCTCGGGCCGCGCCTTGGCGATGCGTCCGAAGATCATGCTGCAGGCGACGAACCAGGCCGCGCCCAGCACGATCGTGCTCCAGTAGCCGGGCGCCACGACGCCCGACCAGAACCACAGGCCGACGAGCAGCACGATCACCACGCCGGGGACGGCCAGCAACTTCGCCGCCAGGCTCATGAGCGCGTGAGGTTCGCCCGCGCCAGCGTCTGGGTGAAGGGCACGCACCAGAAGACCACGCTGCTGTACCGGCGCAGGTCGACGCTGCCGGGGATCCGGTACTGCTGGTTGCCGCGGTTGCCCTTGAGCTTGCCGAGATCCTTGTAGTCGTCGTCGATCTTGCCGTCGCCCTTCGCCTTGCGCGGCACGAGCCAGACGCGCACCTGCGGCCCGGGGTCGATGGCGAAGTTGCGCAGCGTGAGCAGGCGCCGGCCGTCGCCGGTGCGCACGACGGCGGCGTTGCCGCGGGCGTCGTGGCCGACGGCGCGGACCTTGCCGTGCAAGAGCTCGACGTTGGCGGCCCAGCCGTCGGCGGCGGGGACGGCGAGCAGCGTGGCGACCGCGAGCGCGGCGGTAGTCAGGAGGCGTCGCATGGGGTCGCTGTCTCGGGGACGGGGCGGGTGTTACGCCGCGGGTGGCGGTTACGGGTAGATGCCGCGCATGCGCGCCGCCTCGGCGACGCGCTCGATCGCCACCGACAGCGCGGCCATGCGCCAGTCGCAGTCCAGGCGGTCGGCGGCGTCGATGACGCGGCCGAACGCGGCGCGCAGCTGGCGGCGCAGGCGCTCCTGGATGTCGAGCTCGTCCCACGTGTAGCGCTGGTGGTCCTGGACCCACTCGAAGTAGGACACCGTGACGCCGCCGGCGTTGGCGAGCACGTCGGGCACGACGAGGATGCCGCGGTCGCGCAGGATCGCCTCGGCCTCCGGCGTCGTCGGGCCGTTGGCGGCCTCGACGACCACCTCGCACTGCAGCCGGCCGGCGTTCTCGCTGGTGACCTGCTGCTCTCGGGCGGCCGGGATGACGATCTCGCACGGCACCTCGAGAACGTCCGCCGGCCCCACCTGCCGGGCGTCGGGATAGCCGGCCAGCGTGCCGTGCTCCAGGCTCCAGCGCGTCACCGCCGCGATGTCGAGGCCGTCGGGATCGACGAGCCCGGCTTCCGCGTCGGATACCGCGATGACGCGCGCGCCGATCGCGTAGAGCTCGGCGGCCGCGACCGCGCCCACGTTGCCGAAGCCCTGGATTGCCACGCGCGCCTCGCGGATGTCCATGCCGATGCGCTCGCAGACGGCCTCGGTGACGTAGACGACGCCCAGGCCGGTCGCCTCGCGCCGCCCGATCGTCCCACCCAGCACGACGGGCTTGCCGGTGACGATCTCGAAGACGGAGTGGCCCATCATCTGCGAGTACGTGTCCATGAACCACGCCATCTCGCGCTCGCCGGTGCCCATGTCCGGCGCCGGGATGTCCTTGTCAGGCCCGATCACGGGGATGAGCTCGGCGGCGTAGCGGCGTGTGAGCCGCTCGAGCTCGGCGACGCTGTGGTCGGTCGGCGTGCAGCGCACGCCGCCCTTCGCCCCACCGTAGGGCAGGCCGAGCAGGGCGCACTTCCAGGTCATCCACATCGCCAGTGCCGCGCACTCGCCGAGCGAGACGTCGGCGCCGTAGCGAAAGCCGCCCTTCGTCGGGCCCATCGTCAGCGTGTGCTGCACGCGGTAGCCGGTCAGGCCGAGCACCTCGCCGGAGTCCAGCCGGACCGGGAAGTTGACGACGAGCGAGCGCCGCGGCTGGCCCAGCCGGGTGACGAACTCCGGGTCGAGCTCGAGCAGCGCGCCCGCGCGATCGAACTGGTTGGCTGCGATGCGGTAGAGCTCGGAACCCCACTCGTCGCCCGCGGCGACGTCGTCGCGATCCTGCGCGTGCGTTGCCATGCTGGCAACGTACCGGCCCCGGGGCGCGCGGGCCACGCTGCGAGGATGGTTTCATGCGGCTGCTCGTGCTCGGCGGGACGCCGCGATCGACGTCACCGGTTACCGCACGCCTCATCGCGGCTTGATGATGCGGTCGACGAGCCCGTACGCGACGCCCTCCTCGGGCGTCATGTAGCGGTCGCGCTCGGAGTCGGCGTTGATCTGCTCGGCGCTCTGGCCGGTGTGCTTGGCGTACAGCGCGTCGAGCTGGGCGCGCAGCGCGATCGTCTCGCGGGCGTGGATCGCGATGTCCGACGACTGCCCCTGGTAGCCGCCGGTCGGCTGGTGGATGAGCATCCGGCCGTTGGGCAGCGTCAGGCGCTTGCCGGGCGCACCCGCGGTGAGGATCAGCGCGGCCATCGACATCGCGACGCCGCAGCAGATCGTCTGCACGTCGCAGGCGATCGACTGCATCGTGTCGTAGACCGCCAGTCCGGCGTAGACCTGGCCACCGGGCGAGTTGACGTACAGCGAGATGTCGCGGTCGGGGTCGGCGGCCTCGAGGTGCAGCAGCTGGGCGACGACGAGGTTGGCGATCTCGTCGTCGATGGCCTGTCCGAGGAAGATGATGCGCTCGTTGAGCAGGCGGCTGTAGATGTCGAACGAGCGCTCGCCGCGGGGATCCTGCTGAACGACCATGGGGACAAGGGGCATGCTGACCGTCCTCTCTCGACGCGTCGTGCAACCTCTGGGTTGCATGTGGGATGGACGGCACGGTAGCATGCAACCCATCAGTTGCACGACCGAAGGAGCCGCCGCCGTGGACGTCACCCGCGAGATCACCCTGCCCGTCGACCCTCAGGACGCGTGGGATGCCGTCATCGACCTCGAGCGCTGGCTCACCGACGCCGGCTCGCTGGACCTCGAGCCCGGCGCCGAGGGCGAGCTGACGCTCCGCGACGGCGAGACGCGCTGGGCCACCGTCGCCGATGTCCGCGACGGCGAGCACCTGTCGTTCTGGTGGCACGCACCCGACGCGCTCGCGACGCTCGTGGCGGTCGACCTCGTCGCCGTCGACGACGGCACGCGCGTGGTCGTCGTCGAGAGCGGCTACGCCGGCTCGCCGGTCTGTGGCTCCCCCTGGGCGGGCGGCGCCGGCTCCGGCCCGCGCGCCCGCAGCGCCGCCGCCGCGACCGCGTCGCCGAGCTTCCCGATCGGCCACGCCCACGTGCTCACGACGCTGGACTGGGAGCCGGCCCTCGCGCGCCTGCGTCGTTCCGCCGATCTCGTCGAGGCGTAGCGGGTGGCCGGCGCCGCCGACCGCGAGCAGGCGATCTTCGCCGCGCTGGCCGACCCCACGCGGCGCGCGGTCCTGCGTTCCGTCGCCAGCGGGGAGGCGGTCACCGCGACCGAGCTCGCCGCACGCCTGCCGGTCAGTCGCCAGGCGGTGCAGAAGCACCTCGCCCAGCTCGAGGGGGCACGGCTCGTCGACGGCGAGCGCGTCGGACGCGAGACGCGGTTCGCCGCGACGCCGGCGCCGCTGGGCGACGCGATCGAGTGGATGACCGCGGTCGGCGTGCAGTGGGACGAGCGGCTGGCCGCGCTGGGTGCGGCGGTGCAGACCACGCGCGGCCGCTCCTCCGGCTGACTCGCGGTGGGCGAGGGCGCCGCTCGCCGCTCACCGCTCGGGAGGGGAGGCAAGGGGTGTGGCGCTGTGTATCGCTCCGCGTGCCTCATGTCGCCGCACCCGGCCCTGAAGTCACACAGCGTCGATGAGGGTGTGAGTTCGTTTGGGGGGTCGGCCTTCGCGTCAGGGCCTGCGTCCGTGGGGGTGTGTCGATTACCTCGCGGCCCGCGCGAGAAAGTCGACACACCCACACTCGGGGCGCGGCATCGGGGCGCGCCCGGTCCGATATCCGCACTCGGCGCGCCCCGACCGCCCCGCGGGCGTCGTGGCGCGCGTCCGCCAGGTTCGTCGATGGCGACCCGCGGTGGGTTTCGGCGGTAGCGTCAGGCTGTCGACCCGCGCGCGACCGCACGCGACCGTCGCTCGACATCCTTCGCCCCCATGACCGCCGCCACCCCCGCCAAGGGCTCCGCCTGGCCGCTGCTCGCCGCGACCGCGGCGCTGCTGGCATCGCTCGTGCTCGCCTTCCTGCTCGTCGACTCGCTGCGCGACGTAGCGACCGCCGCGCTCGACGGCGACGGCGCGCTCGTGCGCTCGCGCACGCAGGCGCTCGGCGCGGCCGGCGCGCTCGTGCTGCTCGCGCTCGTGCTCGCCCACGCGGTCATCCCCTATCCGGCGGAGATCACCACGGCGGCGGCCGGCTACGTGTACGGCTTCGGGCTCGGCCTGGGCCTGATGATGGTCAGCTGGTTTCTCACCGCGCTGCTGGCCTACGAGCTGGCGCGCGGTCCCGGCCGCCAGGTCACGCGCCGCGTCATCGGCGCCAAGCGGCTCGAAGCCGCCGAGCGCTTCGTGGCGCGCGGCGGCGCCACGGGATTGATCGCGGCGCGCTTTCTGCCGCTCATCCCGTTCAACGCCACGTGCTACGCGGCCGGCGTCACCGACGTCGCCCGGCGGCGCTACGCCTGGACGACGGCCGTCGGCATCCTGCCGTTCTGCGCAGTCGTCACGTTCCTCGGCAGCCGGCTGCAGACCGTCAGCCCGAGCGACTGGCGCCTGTGGGCGCTCGTCGCGGCGCTGCTGGCGCTGCTGTACGTCGCGCACCGCTTCGCGCACAGGCTCGCGCCCGCGGCCTGAGACAGGCCACGGGCGCGATCACGCGACAGGCTCAGCGCCCGCCGCGTGCCTTCTTGCGCTTGCGGATGCGCAGCCAGCGCTTGATCAGGTCGAGCATCAGGCGGCCTCCTCCAGTCGCTTCTCGAACGCCTCGAGCTGGTTTGTGATCTCGGCGGGCAGGTCGTCGCCGAACTTCGCGAGGAACTCGCGCACCTGCGGCAGCTGCGCCTTGAACCCCTCGGGGTCGACGGTCACGACCTGGGCGAGATCCTCGTCGGAGATGTCCAGGCCGGAGACGTCGAGCTCGCCCGGCGCCGGCACGATGCCGACGGCGGTCTTCTCGCCCTCAGCCGTCCCGGCGCAGCGCTCGAAGACCCACTTCAGCACGCGCGAGTTCTCGCCGAACCCGGGCCACAGGAACTTGCCTGACTCCGGGTCCTTGCGGAACCAGTTGACGTAGAACAGCTTCGGCAGATCCGCTCCCTCGCGGGCGCCGATGTCGAGCCAGTTCTGGAAGTACTCGGCCATGTTGTAGCCACAGAACGGCAGCATCGCGAACGGGTCGAAGCGCAGCTGGCCGAGACCGCCGGCCGCCGCCGCCGTCATCTCCGAGCTCATCGTGGCGCCCATGAAGACGCCGTGGTTCCAGTCGAACGCCTCGGTGACCAGCGGCACTACCGTCGCACGGCGACCGCCGAAGATCATCGCGTCGACCGCCACGCCCTTGGGGTCCTCCCACTCGGGCGCGATCGCCGGGTCCTGCGCCGCCGGCGTCGTGAAGCGCCCGTTGGGATGCGCGGCCGGCGTCTCGGAGTCGGGCGTCCAGTCGTTGCCCTTCCAGTCGATGAGGTGATCGGGCTTGTCGTCGGTCATGCCCTCCCACCAGACGTCGCCGTCGTCGGTCAGGCCGCAGTTGGCGAACAGCGTGTTGCTGTCGATCGTCCGCATGGCGTTGTAGTTCGTCTTGTCGCTCGTGCCGGGGGCGACGCCGAAGAAGCCCGACTCGGGGTTGATCGCGTAGAGCCTGCCGTCGTCGCCGAACTTCATCCAGGCGATGTCGTCGCCGATCGTCTCGACGGTCCAGCCCTCGAGCGTCGGGATCAGCATGGCGAGGTTCGTCTTGCCGCAGGCGCTCGGGAACGCCCCGGTGACGACCTTGACCTCGCCCTCGGGCGAGGTGAGCTTGAGGATGAGCATGTGCTCGGCCATCCAGCCCTCGTCGCGAGCCATCTTCGACGCGATCCGCAGCGCGAAGCACTTCTTGCCGAGCAGGGCGTTGCCGCCGTAGCCCGAGCCGAAGGACCAGATCTCGCGCGTCTCGGGGTAGTGCACGATGTACTTGTTCTCGGCGTTGCACGGCCAGGCGACGTCCTCCTCGCCCTCGGCCAGCGGCGCGCCGACCGAGTGCACGCAGGGGACGAACTCGCCGTCCTCGCCGAGCACGTCGAGCGTGCCCGCGCCCACGCGGGTCATGATCATCATGTTCACCGCGACGCAGGCCGAGTCCGTCAGCTCGACGCCGATGTGGGCGATCGGCGAGCCCAGCGGGCCCATCGAGAAGGGCACGACGTACATCGTGCGCCCCTCCATGCAGCCGTCGAAGAGGCCCTTGAGCTTCTCGCGCATCTCGTCGGGATCGGTCCAGTTGTTCGTCGGGCCGGCGCCCTCCTGCGTCCGCGTGCAGATGTACGTGCGGTCCTCGACCCGCGCTACGTCACCCGGATCGGAGCGCGCGAGGTAGGAATTCGGGCGCTTGGCATCGGCCAGCCTCGTGAAGGTTCCGGCGTCCACAAGCTGCTGCGCCAGCCGGTCGTACTCCTCGGCCGAGCCGTCGCACCAGTGGACGTCCTTCGGCCTCGTCAGTGCCGCGATCTCATCGACCCAGTCGATCAGCTTCTGGTTCTTCGTCGGCACGGTTGTCGTGTCGCTCACGCTCTCTCCTCGTTTTCTTCTAATCGTTCCCACACGATTGTCGCGCAACTTCGTCCTGAACGGCGGGTCGGGACCCATAACGGACGTTGCAGCCACTCGCAGGGAGCGCGCCGACCCCGGCGCCACGGGCGATCCGCCCGCGCGAAACCGAATACCAGCGGACGATCCGAGAAGGGCCAAACCCTCGCCCCCGCGCGTGGCGCGGCCCCTCGCGCGTTCGCGCAACGACATCGGAGGAACCATGCACGCACAGCGCCATCCGAACTCATCGAGCACGTCGAAGCCACGGGGCGTGCTCAGCCGCGCCCCCCGAACCCGCTCGGTGATCGCGGCGACCGGCCTGCTCGTCATCTGCATCGCGCCGTTCGCGGCCGCCCGCACCGGCGGGCCGCTGCGCGAGGGCGTGCGCAACGGCACGACGACGGCCGAGACCCAGATCATCTCCAACATCGGCTCGGCGCTGACCCCGACGGGCGGCTACTCGACCCGCCAGTCCAATCTCTCGGGCTCCGGCGGTGGTGCAGTCTACGGCTGCCGCTCGGCGGTCGGCGGATCGGCCGCCAAGCCGCGCCCGCAGAACCCGTGCCTGCGCGCGAACAACCTCAACACCGGCTACGCCTTCGAGTTCCACGCCTCGGACGGTCCGATCACCGGCCTGATCTCCGCGGGCGCCGGCGGCGACACCAAGAAGCCGTTCGTCACGAACGCCACGGGCGTCGCGACCGGCCTGAACGCTGACCGGCTCGACAATCTCGATGCGGCGCAGATCGTCGCGTCAGCGCGCGTGAAGACGGGGCTTGACGCGGACACGGTTGACGGCGTCGACGCGGCCGGTCTGCAGGCCCGCTTCGCGACAGGTCACGGCCGACGGCGGCCGCGATTGAGTCGCGCGGCCTGATCGGCACCAACTCGATCCCGTACGTACAGGACTGCCGCCGAGTCTACACCGTGAAGTTCGCCGGCGACCTCAGCAAGTGCGCGCTCTCGGCGACGATCACCGGAGCGCGACGTTCGGCGAGATCACCGCGACCCCGCGCCGTCGCCGACAACGTCACCACGGTCACCGTGCGCACGGCGAACTCCGCCGGAGCGGCGGCAACGATCGGCGAACGTCTTTCCACGTGACGGTCAACTGCTAGAGCCCAATCCCGCATGACGAGCGAGGGGCGCCTACGGGCGCCCCTCGTCGTAGGACGGAAACGCCGGGTATCGGAGTTAGCGCACGCGCAAGTTCACGGCCCGGCTTCGCGAGCCTAGGTAGCCGTAGCCGGTCTCGCTCGGCACCACTGCGCGGATTTTGAGCGCTACGCCCGGTCGACGGACGCGCAACCGGTACGTGCCCGAGAAACGACCCTTCCGGTCGGTGCGGAGGCTCTTGAACCTGCGTCCATGCGGATCCCGGCGAGCGCCCCTCCATCAGCACCCGTTTGCCGCGCTTGGCGATCGGTCCGCTCAGCACTCGCCCGCTGAAGCGAACGACTCGCCCGCGGAGCGTCGCGCGCAATCGCGAAGCCGCGCGCACGCGCACCTTGAGGGCCCGCGAGACGATCTGGCGTCCCTCGACTGAGCGGTAGGAGAGACGCACGACACGCGAGGGACGCTTCGTTGAAATGACGACTGTAAAGGAGCCATCGGCCTTGGTCTTCACGCGCGACGCGACCTTCTCGCGTGTTCCCTTGCGATCAAGCCGCTCGAGGACCTCGATCGAAGCGCCGGCCCCGACGGGCCGCGAATCCTGCGTGAGGCGCCCGCGCAACACGACGCGACGGCCATACGGCACCGTGACCGTCGTACGCGAGGTCCGGCTGAACTTCGCGATGACCGAGAACGCCGGCGTCGATCCGGGGGCGGTTCGTTGGCGACCTCGACGGGATGCTCCCCGTGCACGAGGCGTTCGTTCCCAGCCGCATCCTCGAACTCGAAGGGTCAAGCGGTGGGAGCCGTTGGAGACAGCGCGCGTGTCGACCTGCAGCGGTCCCGTTCTGCGAGGCTGGACACACGGTGAAGTCGGAGTAGAAACAGCGCTTCGTCAAGTCGTCGGTCCCTACAACGGTGTCATCCGAGCAGTACCTCGACCTTCGCGAGACCTGACTGCGGATCAGATGCCGCATAGGTCAACGTGCGAACGCCACTCTGCGGTCCATCGCTGAGCAGCGTGCCGGCGGGCGGCAACACCGACGGCGGCATGTCCTCGCTGAGCGTCACCTCCATACCACGCACCTGGAACGGCATCGGGCGTCGGCCACGCACGGGTCAGGCGGAGACCTGCAGGACCATCGGATCCGCAACGCAAGAATGCACCTTGTACAGCGTTGTCTCCGCGGGCTGAGTTGCTGCTCGAAGCTGAGGTTCTCAGCTCCTGGCGCCCCAGTGACAAGCCATGGTGAAGCAGGTGCCGTCGGAACGAGAGTCGATCGAAGACACGCGGAGCGGCTGCCCCGAGCCGCTCAGCCGTGCCGCGTACCACAGCGACACCGCGACGAGCTTGATCTGACTCTGTGGACCCTCGCGTGGCCTTACGAGATGCCAAGCACGGAGCCATCGCCGAAGTGCAGCTGCTGTGGGCCGACGAAGCGAAAGCCCACGCCACCGCCGGCCGCGCAAGCGTCCACCACGACCATTTTGGGCGTGGCTATCCGACAATCGACCCACGGTCCCAGCGGCGAGTCGGCATGCCCGGGCACGTTGCAGCTGCGCATCACGTAGTTGCCAGCGTGCGCCGGCTCCGCGCCAGCGAGCGCGCTGGTCACGATGGACGCGATCACCGCCACGAGCGCCCACATAGCCGGACGTGACCGCGCTCGAGTTGCTGCGTCGCGCATGCGCCGATCTTCGCTCCGATCCTCTCGTCTCGTCGCATCGCGCCTCCCCTGTCACGAACCCGTGGTTTCTCTCCTATCGAGGGCGTCGTGAGAAGGCTTTCGCCCCGGCGCGCGGACGAAAACCTCGGAATTTGCGACGGTTTCAGGCGGGATCAGGCGTCCCGTGGTCCTTCCGCGGCACGAGCACCAGCCGCTTGAACTCCGCCACGAGCACGCCGTCCTGGTTGAGCACGCGCGTGTGCACGCGCACCGTCCCGCGGTCGAGCTTCGTCTTGGACTCGCGCTTCTCGAGGACCTCCGACTCGCAGAACAGCGTGTCGCCGTGGAAGACCGGCGCCGGGTGCTTGAGCTCCTCGGTGGCGAGGTTGGCGATCGCCTTGCCGCTGACGTCCGAGACGCTCATGCCGAGCGCCAGCGAGTAGACCATCGGCCCGACGACGACGTTGCGGCCCTGCTGGGACGCCTTCGCGTAGACGTCGTTGAGGTGCAGCGGGTGGTGGTTCATCGTGATGAGGCAGAAGAGGTGGTCCTCGCTCTCGGTCACGGTCTTCGCGGGCCAGTGCTTGTAGACCGCGCCGACCTCGAACTCTTCGAGGTAGCGGCCGTACGGGTGCGCGCCGGAAGCCTCGCGCTCGCGCTGGTCGGTCGTGAATCCGTCGCTCATCCGGGGGATCTCCTTCGATTTCGTCGCGGAGGCGCGCATTCTGGCGCAGAGCGCGCGCCCGCGGCGGCTGGTCGCGCCGTGCTCCAGGGGTGTGTCGAGTTCCTCGCGCTCCACGCGATCTATTCGACACACCCCCACGGCCGAACCGATGCGATCATCGCCGCTCGCAGCGCGCAGCCGCACCGCCCGCCCGGCTGCGCGCCGAATCGGTAGGTTCCGCCTCGACCGAAGCCGTCCGACGACCTCCGGAGAGCCGTTCTGTGAAGAACCCCCGAGCCTTCTTCAAGCCGCTAGCCATGGGAGCGCCCGACCCCGTGCACGAGATCCCTGTGCTGCCGTCGCGGATGATCCACTTCCTCGACTTCTCCAACGAGAAGATGGTCGCCAAGGCGCCCGACATCGCCAAGAAGGTCGACATCCTGCTCGGCAACCTCGAGGACGCCGTGCCGGTCGAGCGCAAGGAGGCCGCGCGCGAGGGCCTCATCACCGTCGGCCGCGACATGGATCTCGGCGACACGCAGCTGTGGACGCGGATCAACTCGCTCGAGTCGCCCTGGGTGCTCGACGACCTCACCCGGATCGTGGGCGAGATCGGCCACAAGCTCGACGTGATCATGGTCCCGAAGGTCGAGGGCGCCGAGGACATCAACTACGTCGACCGCCTGCTCGCACAGCTGGAGGCGAAGGCCGGCATCGAGCGCCCGATCCTCGTCCACGCCCTGCTGGAGACCGCGCTCGGCGTCACGAACCTCGAGGAGATCGCCTCGGCCAGCCCGCGCATGCAGGGCATGAGCTTCGGCCCCGCCGACCTCGCCGCCAGCCGGCGGATGAAGACCACCCGCGTCGGCGGCGGGCACCCCGGCTACATCTCGCTCTCGGACCCCGACCCCGAGAACCCCGACGCCCCACGCAAGAGCGCCCAGCAGGACCTCTGGCACTACTCGATCGGGCGCATGGTCGACGCCTGCGCGTCGCGCGGGATGCTCCCCTTCTACGGCCCGTTCGGCGACATCAAGGACGTCGCCGGCTGCGAGGCGCAGTTCCGCGCCGCGTTCCTCATGGGCTGCGTCGGCGCCTGGTCGCTTCATCCCGTGCAGATCGACATCGCCAAGAAGGTCTTCTCGCCCGAACCGGAGGAGGTCAAGTTCGCCAAGCGCGTCATCGAGGCGATCCCCGACGGGCGCGGCGTGCACATGATCGACGGCAAGATGCAGGACGACGCGACCTGGAAGCAGTGCAAGGTCATGGTCGACCTCGCCGAGATGCTGTCGCGCAAGGATCCCGAGCTCGCCGAGGCCTACGAGATGCAAGGCGCGCCGGCCTAGCCCGTTCCCCGTAATGTGCCGGGCGTGCTGCGGCCCGTTCTCCTGGCGGTGGTGATCGGGCTCGCGCTCGGCGTCGCGCCGGCCCCCGCCGCCGACGTCAGCTTCACCGGCGGGGGGCTGACGATCACCGGCGCGCCCGGCGAGGGCAGCCGGCTCACCGTCCAGGCCGACCACAACCGCCGGGCCACCGTGCGCGACGACGCCGACGGCCTGCGGCCGGGCCCGGGCTGCCTCGGCACGCCCCGCCAGGTCGTGTGCGAGTACCTGCTCGCGCAGCAGTGCTATCCCTGCGCCGCCACGATCGACCTCGGCGACGCCAGCGACACGCTCATCCTGGCCGGCACCTCCGTGAAGGGCCCGTTCCTCGTCGACGCCGGCGCCGGTGACGATCTCGTGCAGATCCGCGGGGAGGCCAACGCGATCGTGCGCGGCGGGCCCGGCAACGACACCCTGCGCGCGGAAGGGATCTCCGAGCTCGACGGCGGCGAGGGAGCGGACGTGCTGCAGGGCGACCGCGCCCACGCCTCGTACGACGGGCGCACCGCCGCAGTGATCGTCACGCTCGACGGCGTCGCCAACGACGGCGGTCTTGGAGAGCACGACAACGCGGCGACAGGCTCTGTCATCGGGGGCGATGGCGACGACGCCCTCACCGGCAACAGCGCGGCGAACGAGCTCAGCGGCCGCGCCGGCAACGACTTCCTGGCCGGCGAGGGCGGTGCCGACACGCTGCGCGCCGACACGGGCTTCGACCGCGTCGAGGCCGGGGAGGGCGACGACCGGATCGAGGCCAGGGCCGGCGCCACGGTCGCGTGCGGCGCCGGCAACGACGTCGTGCTGGGCCTCCCGGTCCCTGGCGCGTTCGGCACCTGCGAGACCGCCTTCGAGACCTACTCCGAGGCGCCCTACCTCACCCTGAGCAACGTCACGGTCCGCAAGCGCCGGCCCCGGGTCACGCTCGGCTGGCACCGCTTCCCCGGTGCGGACAGCTCGCCGGGGGTGACCGCGACCGGCGTCGTCGAGATGCGCCACGGCGGCAAGGTGATCGCCCGCGGCCGCTTCTCGGGCGCCGCCGGACCCGCCGAGCGAACCGTCGGCCTGGTGCTCCACGCGCGCGGCCGCGCGCTGGCCTGCCGCTCTGCGCGCAACGTCCGCCTGCTCGTCGTAGCCACCGGCCAGACCACGCTCGGCACGTCGCGCAGCGCGATCCGCCGCGACGCGCGCCTGCCGCGCATCGGCCGCTGCGCGGTCGCGCAGAAGAAGGACAAGCCGCGCTGAGGAGAGGCAGCTCGGGCTCGGTCTTATATGGTCTGCGCCCTATGCGTTTCTTCGAATACGAAGCCCGCGAGATCGTCAAGCGCGCGGGCATTCCGGTCACCGACTTCGGCTTCACGACCGACGCCGCCGAGGCGCGCGCGATCGCCGAGCGCATCGGCGGGCCGACGGTCATCAAGTCCCAGGTGCTGACCGGGGGGCGGATGAAGGCCGGCGGCGTGAAGTTCGCCGACACGCCCGAGGAGGCCGAGGCGCACGCCGCCGACATCCTGAAGCTCGAGATCAACGGGCACATGCCGCGCGGCGTGCTCGTCGATCCGAAGGCCAACGTCAAGCAGGAGTACTACGCCGGCGTCGTCTGGGACGGGACCGCGAAGAAGCCCGTGATCCTCTTCAGCGACATGGGCGGCATCGACATCGAGGAGGTCGCCGAGCAGCACCCCGACCACGTCGGCCGCGTGCACCTCTCCAACCTGCTGCCGATCTCCGACCACAAGGCCAAGGAGTGCATCGCCCAGACGGGCGTCACCGGCAAGGCGCTGCAGCGCCTGACGCCGATCGTGCGCCGCCTCGCCCAGCTCTTCGTCGATCACGACATGGTGCTCGCCGAGATCAACCCGCTGTGTGAGATGCACGACGGCACGTTCGTCGCGCTCGACGCGCACATGGACATGGAGTCCGAGGCGCGCGGGCGCCACAAGCAGCTGCTGCTCGACCTCGGCGTCGGCGACGACGAGACGCGCCTCGCCCGCGAGCCGACGGAGTTCGAGCTCGCCGGCGAGGAGGTCGATGGCTCCGACCACCGCGGCGTCGCGGGCAACGTGACCGAGTTCGACGGCAACATCGGCCTCGTCATCGGCGCCGGCGGCGGCTCGCTGACGCTCTTCGACGCGGTCCGCGCCCACGGTGGCGAGCCGGCCAACTACTGCGAGATCGGCGGCAACCCGTCGGTCGCGAAGGCCTGCGGCCTGGCCAAGCTCGTGCTCACCAAGCCCGGCGTCGACAAGATCGCGGTGATGATGTCGATCGTCTCCAACACGCGCGTGGACATCGTCGCGCGCGGCGTCATCAAGGCCTGCCTGGAGCTCGGCTACGACCCCGCCGAGAAGATCGCGATCTTCCGCATCCCCGGCGCCTGGGAGGAGGAGGGCTTCAAGATCCTCGCCAAGTACGGCATCGAGTACGCCGACCGCTCGGTCTCGATGCACGAGGCCGCGCGCCGCGCGGTCGCGAAGATCGCCGGCCCCGAGGCGGTGACCTCCACATGAGCATCCTCATCGGCGCCGAGACGACGTTCATCGTCCAGGGCATCACCGGCCGCGAGGCCGTCAACCTCACGCGTGAGTGCCTGGACTACGGCGCGGGCGCGAAGATCGTCGGCGGCGTGACGCCCGGGCGCAAGGGCCGCGACGTGCACGGCGTGCCGGTCTACGACACGGTCGCGCAAGCCGTCGAGGCGCACGGCAGCCCGATCGACGGCTCTGTCGTGACCGTCCCGCCGGCATTCACGAAGGACGCGGTGTTCGAGGCGCTCGAGAACGACGTCAAGCTCATCGTCATCGTCACCGAGCGCATCCCGCGCCGCGACGTCGCGCAGATGGTCGAGCTCGCCGACATGCGCGGCGCGCGGATCATCGGCCCCAACTGCCTCGGCATCATCGTCCCCGACGTCGTGAAGATGGGCGGCATCGGCGGGCCGGCGAAGAACGCGGCGCAGGCCTATACCCCCGGTCCGATCGGCGTCATCAGCCGCTCGGGCGGCATGACGACGGAGATGTCCTCGACGCTGTCGGCGGCGTCGCTCGGGCAGTCGACCGCCGTGTCGATCGGCGGCGACGCGATCATCGGCTCCTCCTACGCCGAGCTCATGCCGTTCTTCCAAGCCGACAAGCAGACGGAGGGCATCGTCATCTACACCGAGCCCGGCGGCCGCATGGAGGCCGAGCTGGCCAAGTGGGTCATCGACAACGAGTGCCGCATGCCGATCGTCGCGTTCATGGCGGGGCGCTTCATGGACGAGATGCCCGGCATGAGCTTCGGCCACGCCGGCACGATCGTCGAGGGCAAGGAGGACACCGCGGCCGAGAAGATCGCCCGCCTCGCCGACGCGGGCATCACCGTCGCCGAGGAGATCTCCGAGATCCCGGACATCATGAAGTCCAAGCTGCCCGCGCACGTCGAGCACCTCAAGCCGCCCGGCGTCAGCGTCCCCTCCTGGACCCACGGCGCGTCATGAGGTCCGACGGCATCTTCATCGGCATCGAGGTCGACGACGACGCGCTGGCCGCCGAGTCGGATCTGGCGAAGCACCTCGACACGGTCTGCCCGGTCGACATCTACAAGGAGGTCGGCGACGGCGGCCTGGAGATCGTCGAGCGCAACGTCGACGAGTGCGTGCTGTGCAAGCTGTGCCTCGACACGGCGCATCTCGACGTTCCCGAGGACGCGGTGCGCGTGATCAAGCTCTACGACGGCGGCGCGATCCTCGAGTAGCGCCCTCCCGAGGGCGCGGTCAGGCGCCGATCCTCAGGGGCTGATCGGGAACGTCTGGGTCACCGTACGACCGTCGCGCATGTGCGCGGTCGCGTGGATGTGCCCGCTGTAGAACACGCCGTCGTAGACGGCCAGGAACAGGCCGCTCGGGCCGGGACGCAGCGTCCGTACGTCCCGCGGCGTGCGCAGCGTCAGCGACGTGACATCCCCGCTGGCCGAACCGGTGATCACGGACCGGCCCGGCAGCGTGCGGCGCGCGATCCGCACGCCCGCGGGCGCAGGTGTCGAGCCCTGGGATCCGAAGCGCGGATCGCTGATCCGCACGACGAGCGGTCGGTTGCGAGGACGCGGCCGGGGGTTGCGAGCGAGGAGGATTTCGACCTCGTGCGGCCCGAAGGCGATCCAGTTGCGTTCCTCGGACACGACGGCGGGTCGACCGGCGATCAAGCGGGCGCCATATCGGCACTTCAAACCATCCGCGCGACCGCGGCCAATCGTCCACGGCGGGCCGCCACCGGGATCGGCCACGCGGACGGATTGGCCGGGCAGCGGCACGCATCGGTCCCCCGGGATGAAGCCTTCCAACGCCGCCCGCGACGTGCGCGCGACACCGTCGCGTCCCACGGCGCGGATGCGCAGCGTCGCGCCGGCACGCCGGGGCCCGAGCACGGCGAGATACGTCCCGTTCGGACCGAGCGCAAGGGGACGAGGTGCGCCGGCGCCGAGCAGCTGCGCCGAACGCGCAGCCTCGCCGAGCAGGCCGGCCACGACCACGCGGACCGGCCGCGGGGCCGCGCTCGCGATGTCGTCGACGAAGGTCTTCGCCTCCGGCGCGGCGACCGGCGTGCCGGCCCGGCCGGGCTCGACGCACGACGCGTCCGGAGGGCTCGTGCCGACGATGCGGTGTTCGGCCCCCGCCAGCGGCTCCACCAGCCGGCCGCCGTCTTCGACGCCGACGGCGAAGCATGCCGCGACACGCCCGTCTCGCGACAGCACGTCCGGCATTCGCGCCTTCCACGTGCGCAGCGTCCACGGCCGTCCTCCGGCCGGGTCATCCGCGCGGCGCCCGACCGACATGCTGCGGGGGACGACGCGCGGTGGCGCAGGCCGCGATCTGCGCGCGACCGCGGCCACCGAGCGCCAGGCCGGCACCCGTGGCTGGGTGATCGGCCGGCCGATCGGGTCGTAGGTGCGGCCCGGAACCACTGGTCGACCGTCGACCGTGACGCGCAGGTCGCGCGGGTCGACGTGCCCGTCGAGTACCGCGAGATAGCCGCCGCGGCCTGTTTGCGCCGTGCCCACCCCGGCCGGCAGCGGGTCGCGGCCGCCGCCCGCGTCGACGCGCAGGCGGCGCGCCGCGCCGCCGCCCGTCAGCACGACGCTCGCACCCGCGCGCTGCACCGAGCCCCAGACGATGGTCCTGGCGGGATGCAGGTCCCACCTGTACGTGGCCGGAGACCCCATGCCCCTGCGCCCTCCCCGGCCGGGGCGCAGCCAGGACGGGACCTCCGGCACGAACCGGCGGATCGCGACGAACGGCTGCCCGGCCGGCCCGCAGTGCTTGGGCACCGTGACCAAGCCCACGCCCGCACCCGGGATGCGCTCGGCCTTGACGCAGCGCAGGCCGTCGCGGCCCATCGTGTAGCGCAGCCGCCACGGCGACTGACCGGAGGGATCCGGTGCCGTGAACTCGCCCGTGTCCGCAAAGCGCAGCGTGGTTCGCCGGCCGGACGCCTCGGTCAGCACGAGTCGCGGAAGCACCTGCTCGGGCAGGCCACGAAGGACCGCCAGGAACGCGTGGTCGGGTCCGAGGCGCATGCGCACCGTGCGCCCGGCGGCGATCGTCACCGCGCTGCGCACGCCGGCCGCCGCGACGCCGCTGACCACCGTCACATCGCCGAAGCGCCCACCACCGCGAAACGCGCGCGCACCGGCGAGGGTCGCACCCGACGGCTGCGCGACGCTGCACGTGTCCGCGGCACCGGCCGGCAGCGGCCGGAACAACCGGTCGAGGCCGAGCAGCCCGAACTCCCCGTCGTAGACCTGGCCGACCGTGGCGCACACTGCGCCCGTCTGGCTGCGCGAGGTGCGCACGTCCCACGCCGGACCGCCGTCGGGATCGGGAACGTCGAGCGCGTTCAGGCGCGACGTGCCCGCGGCCGGTCGCAGCTCGACGGGCACCGCGCCGGCGTCACCGATCGGAATCGGATCACCACGCCCGAGTACCAACGACGCCGCCGCCGCGACGGCCGCGAGCCCGAGCAGCACGAGCAGCCAGATGACGACCGCGCGCGGCAGACCCAGGATCCGCTCCGCGGTGCTGCCACGTGCCTCGTCGGCCCGCGCGGCGCGCACCAGCTCGCGGCCCAGCTCGTCGAGGATGGCCGGTCGCTGCCTCATGACCGCCTCGCGATGGCCGGCTCGAGCGCGCGGCCGAGCGCCTTCAACCCGCGCGAGACCCGCGCCCGCGCGGTCTCCTCCGAGATCCCCAGCAGGTCAGCCACCTCGCCGTAGGGGCGCTCCTCGACGACGCGCAGTCGCACGGCGTCGCGCTGCCCGCGGCTCAGTCGCGCCAGCCCGGCAGAGATCAGCGACCGCAGGTGCGCCAGCTCGGCGGCCTCCTCGATCTCGCGCAGGTCGTCCTCGTGCACGACCGGCACCTCGGCTCCGAGGCGCTGCAACGCCCGCCGCTCGACGACCCCGCGGCGCTGATAGCGACCGATCTGGCGGCGCGCGATCGTCAGCAGCCAGGCACGCTGCTCGGCCTCCGTCGTCCCCCGAAACGACTGCCGGGCCCGAAAGGCCAGCGCGAAGGTCTCAGCCGTGATGTCGAGTGCGACCTGGCCGTCCAGGGTGCGCCGCGCGACGAAGACGAGCACCGCCTGGGCCTCACGCTCGTACACCGCCGCAAACTCGTTCGCGTCCTTCATCACCGCTAGAGAGCCGCCAACCTCCAGGACGTGACGGGGGCGGACATGCCGGCGCGTGCGGTTCGGGCCGGGGGCGGACCGCGCGGAGACGTTCGCCGGATGTCGGTCCCTTCGTCGTCAGGCTCCGCCCGCCGCCTGCTCGCGCGCGTAGGCATCGAGCTTGGCCAGCTCCTCGGCGTACATCTTGCGCAGCACCTTCGGGGCGAACGTGCGCTCGAAGAACCCGCCGATGCCGCCGGCGCCGTTCCACTGCGTCTGGATCTTCACCGCGCAGGCCGTCGCACCGGCGGGCGTGACGGTGAACGTCGTCACCAGAGACGAGTTCTGGTCGGTCTCGCTGATGACGCGGCCGGGCTCGGGCTCGTCGACGCGCATCACGTACTCGCGCAGCTTGCCGCCGGCGGCGATCTTGAAGCGATGCAGCGTCCCCGCCCCCACGCCGCCCTCGAGGACCTCGAAGTCCGAGAAGGCCTCCGGCAGGATGTGGCGGTGGTGCTCGTCGTCGGCGATCAGCCGGTAGGTGAGCTCGGCGGGCGCGCCGACCGCGCCCTCTTTGACGACCGTGATCTTCCCCATGAGTCGAACCCTAGCCGAGGAAGCCGCGCTCCCGGAGCTGCGCCTGGACCGCGCGGTTGTGCGCGTAGAAGGCCTCCTGAGCGCGCTCGATGTCCTCCGGCGAGGCGCCTGTCGGGTAGCCGAAGGCGGTGCGCTCGTTGGGCAGCCCGTCGCGGCTGCCGTCCTCCCAGACGCGGTAGCGGCAGGGGCCGCTCATGCGGTCGTCCTCGAGCGCCTCGAGCGCGATCCGCCCGTCGCTCTCGTCGAGGCGGGCGAACAGACACCAGCCGAACGGCCCGCCCGAGGCCAGCCGCTGGACGACGCCCTCGGGCATCGCCGCCGGCAGCGCGTCGAGCACCGGCCCCGGGTCCCGGCCCGTGAAGCGCAGCTCGACGAGCGCGCGCAGGTGCGCGGCGATGGCGGGCGGGATCTCCAGTGAGCGGGGCTCGGTCATCGCGGGCGCACCGGTCAGAGCACCGGCGGCGACGCGAGCGCGTCGACGGCCTCGTCGACCGACGCGTCGACGGGCACGGTCTGGCCGATGTCGGCGAGCTCGAGCAGGCGCGCGATCCCGGCGTGCGGCGAAACGACGACGCGCAGCGACTGGCCGCGGGCGGCCAGCGTGCGCGCGGTGTCGTGCAGCAGGTGCAGACCCGCGCTGTCGAGGTAGCCGACGGCGCTGACGTCGAGCACCAGGCCGCGGTCGCCGGCGCGCGTCGCGAGCGTCAGCGACGGGCCGAGCTCACCGGCGCCGAGGAGGTCGACCTCACCCTCCAGGCGCGCGACCGTGACATCGCGCTCGCGGGTGAACACGACGCGCGTGTCCGTGGCAGCGACCGGCGGCGCACCGCCATCGGCGGCCCGCCCGACCCCGGACCCGGCGCCGGCCGCAGACGCCGGCGACGATTCACCGGCCGGCGCCGCAAGCACGCGCCGCAGCTCGACACGCGTGCCGTCGCGCACGCTCGTGATGTCGATCGCGTCCATGAGGACGCGCATGAGCCGCAGCCCGTGCCCGCGCTCGGAGCGCGCCGCCGCCGAGCGCCAGTGGCCGCGGTCGCAGACGCGCAGCACGACCTCCCGCCCGACGAGCTGCGCGCGCACCTCGACCGTGCTGCCGGGCTCGGCGCCCGCGTGCTCGATCGCGTTGGCGCAGGCCTCCCCCACCGCGATCAGGACGTCGCCCGCCTCTCCGGGGGTCGCGCCCGCCCGCCGCAGCCACGCGCGCAGGTCGGCCCGCAGCGCCCCGAGCCGCTCGGCGCGGGGCTCGATCACCGCCGTGAACGTGACGGCGGCCGGTTGCGCGACCCGCAGCGCCAGCAGCGCGACGTCGTCCTGGCGCAGCGCGTCGTCGCCGACGAGCGTCGCGGTGAGATGCTCCAGGCCGGCTGCGAGGCCCGCCGGCGCCCCGGCGACCGCCGCGCGCAGCTGCTCCAGACGGCTGTCGATCCCGTCGTCGCGGCGCTCGACGAGCCCGTCGGTGTAGAGCAGGACGGTGTCGCCCGGGGCGAGGACGATCTGCTCCTGCGGGATCGCCGCGCCGGCCGGCGCCGCGCCGAGCGGCGTCGAGCGCGCGCCCGGCAGATAGCGCGACGGCCCGTCGGCGGGCACGTGCAGCACCGGTAGGTGGCCCGCGCTGACGTAGCGCACCTCGCGGGTGAACGGGTCGAAGTCCAGGTAGACGAGCGTCGTGCTCAGCCCGACGCGCAGATGGTCGACGAGGCGGTGCAGCTTCAGCACGACGTCGGCCGGCTCGAGGCCGTCGATCGCGTAGGCGCGCAGCGCCGTGCGCAGCTGGCTCATCGTCGCCGCCGCCTCGATGCCGCGCCCGACGACGTCGCCGATGACCACGCCGACGCGGCCGTCCGGCAGCGGGATCACGTCGTACCAGTCGCCGCTGACCTCGGTCTGGCGCATGCCGGGCAGGTAGCGGACGGCGAGCTCGACCCCGTCGACCGCCGGCAGCTGCGTGGTGAGCATGCTGCGCTGCAGCGTGTGCGCGACGCGTCGCTCGCCGAGGTCCTGCACCATCCCCATGAAGTACTGCGGACGGCCGGCGTCGTCGCGCAGCACGCTGCCGCTCATCTCGACCCAGACGAACTCCCCGCGCGCGTCGACATAGCGCTTCTCGAAGCGCACCACCGGGACCGAGCCGTCGCCGAGCAGGCGAAACGCGTGGCGCGTCTGCGCGACGTCGTCGGGATGCGTGATCGCGGTCGGGCCGAGCTGCAGCAGCTCCTCCCGCGAGCGCCCGACCGTGCGGCAGTACGCGTCGTTGACCTGCAGGAAGCGGCCGTCGAGATCCATGAGCGACATCCCGATCGGCGCCTGCTCGAACGTCACGCGGAAGCGCTCCTCGCTCTCGCGCAACGCGGCCTCCGCGGCGCGCTCCTTGGTCATGTCGCGTGCGATGGTGGCGTAGAAGTCGACGTCGCCTGCGGCGGTGAGGCGCGCGATGATCACCTGCGAGACCGGGATCTCGTGCCCGTCGCGGTGCAGCTCGGGCGAGGTTCGCGCGCCACGCGCCGTCGCGGCGGGCGGCCGGGAGCCCCTCCCTGAGCACGTGCCGGCGCGCCCAGGCGGGCGAGAAGTCCCCGACGCGGCGCCCCGTGATGTCCTCGTCGAGCCCGATGCCGACCATCTCGCGGCCGGCCGGGTTGATGTAGACGATGTTGTTGTCGCGGTCGGCGATCGAGACCCAGTCCGAGGTCGCGTCGAGGACGGCGCCGTAGCGGCGCTCGGCCGCCAGCGCCCGCTCGCGGGTGCCGACGTCCTCGTAGACGACGAGCAGCCGCTCGCCCAGCGGCGCGGCCGACACGCGGTAGCGGGTGGCGAGCTGGCGCTCCCCGGGGCTCGGGTCGACCGGCTCGATGTGCGTGCGCAGCGGGACGCCGGTCTCGAGGGCGCCGACGAAGCTGTCGAACTGGTCGCGCGGGAACGCCGGCAGCGCCTCGAGCACCCGCCGTCCCACGAGCTCGCCGGACGACACGCGCGCGACTCGGCCGGCCACGCGGTTGGCGTAGTCGAAGACGAAGTCGACCACGCGGCCGGTCTCGTCACGGACAGCGGACAGCGCGACGATCGCCTCCGGCAGCTCGTCCAGCGCCGCAAGCGATCGCGCCGTCTCCATAGCGCGTGTTCTACCCGACGCTCAGAGCGGCTGCTCGACCTGCTCGGCCAGCACCGGGGCCGCGCCGGGCTCGCGCGCCCCGCCCGAGCGGCCGTAGGAGGCCAGCTTGAGGAACTCGTCCGTCGTCGCGGGGACCGGCCGCTGGAGCACGGCGATGCAGGCGTCGACGGCCGCGGGATCGAACTGCGTGCCCGCGCAGCGACGCAGCTCCCCGATCGCCTCTTCCGGCGTCTGCGCGCGGCGGTAGGAGCGGGTCGTCGTGATCGCGCTGAACGTGTCGGCGACGGCGACGATCCGCGCCGCCAGCGGGGTGTCCGGGCCGGCGCTGCCGTCGGGATAGCCCTTGCCGTCCCAGCGCTCGTGCGACGCGCGCACGATGACACCGACGTCCGTCATGCTGCCGCCGACCCTGTCGAGCATCTGCTGGCCGTAGACGGTGTGCTGCTTCATGATCGCCCACTCGTCGTCGTCGAGCGGGCCGGCCTTGTTGATGATCTCCTTGGGCACGGCGATCTTGCCGACGTCGTGCAGCAGGGCGCCGAACTCCACGAGCCGGCGCTCGTCCTCGTCGAGGCCCATCTCGTCGGCGATCTGCAGCGCGAGCGCGATGACCCCGTAGCTGTGCTCGCCGGTGTACTCGTCGTCGTCGCTGATGACCTCGCCGAGCAGCAGCGCCGTGCCGCGATACGCCTTGCTGAGCTCGATCGCCTGGTTGATGCGCACCGCGCGCTCGCGCGCGAAGACGGCCAGCAGGGCCGCCAATGGCAGGACGAGCAGGAACGCCAGCGGCTCGTCCTGCGCCACGATCGCGGCCAGCAGGCCGATCGGCGTCAGCAGGATGTCGACGAGGAAGACGAGGCCCGTCAGCCGCAGCTGCAGGCGGGGCTGAACGCCGAGCACGAGCCATTCGCGGGCCGCGCCCGTCGCCGTGTCACCCGCGAATTGCGCGGCCAGGGCCAGCAGGTACAGCGGCCAGTGCTCGAGCGCCGGGCTCGTCGCGCCGCCGGCGGCGAGCACGACAGCGGGGAAGACGGCAAACCACGAGTTGCCGATGGCGACCAGCAGGCGTTCGGGGTTGTGGTCGCGAAACACGTCGCCCGATCGCGCCAGCACGAGCCCGGCGACGACGATCAGCGGCGCCCACGCCGGATGGACGAGGAAGAGCACCGGCACGAAGACGAGCTGCAGCGGATATGTGTATCCCGCGCCCACGTCGAACTCGACGCGTGACACGACGGCGACGGCGACGACCAGCGCAGCGACCACCGTAAGGTCCGCGGCGGGCGCGTCGAACAGCAACGGCAGGGCAGCCGCGATCGCGACGAACACGACGGCGAACGCGGCCTCGACGAAGGCTTCGCGGCGCTCGCTGGGGCTGCGACGGCGCTGGTTTCCGGTGACGACCAGCCGTTCCGCTGCGCCGCTGAGATGCGGTTGCACACCGCCGCGCAGCCGCGCCAAGGCCGACCTCGTGTCGCGCACGCTCACCAGCCAATCGTACCGGCGGCCGTCCAGATCACAGTAGACGCAAAATTAGGCAACTGTCGTACGTAGTCCGGGCGGATGGATGGCGATGAGACATGTGAGGCCAACGCTGCTGGGGAAGCAGGCGAAGGCGCAAGACAGGCCCATCAAGGAGTTCGCTCAATGCCTTTCGATCGTCACTGCTTTCGCGCCGCTGCCGCCGCGCTGACCGCGACCATCGCCCTCGCCGCAGGCGCCGCCACCGCCAACGCCGGCGTCCTCGTCGCTTCAGCCCCGGACTGCGACGCGCAGTCGCTGTCGAAGACCTTCCTGCCCTGGTGGGACATCGCCGACTACACCGCGCTGTCGGGCGGCGACTTCGAGGGCGCGGGCGGCGGTTGGTCGTTGAGCGGTGGCGCCACGATCGCCAACGGCAACGAGCCCTACAAGGTCGGCGGATCCGGCGACTCGCACTCGCTGTCCCTGCCGGCGGGCGCCTCGGCCACGAGCCCCGCGATCTGCGTCGGGCTCAGCCACCCGAGCATCCGCTTCTTCGCCAAGCGCCAGAGCGGCGGCTGGCTCTCGCTCGCCTCGGTGCGCGTCGACGTGCTCTTTGAGACGTCCACCGGCACGGTCGTCTCCGCTGCCGATCGGCGCGGCCGGCAACGGCGGGTCCTGGTGGCCGACGAGCCCGATGCTCGTCGTAGCCAACCTCCTTCCGCTGCTGCCCGGCGAGATGACGCCGGTCTCGTTCCGCTTCACGGCCCAGGGCGCCGACTTCTCGGTCGACGACGTCTGGGTCGACCCGTACGCCCGCAAGTAGCACCGGGATTCCTGGAGGGGTCTCCGAACGGGCCGGCGCAAGCCGGCCCGTTCTGCTTACTGCCGGGCCCGTCGCGTGCGCTGGCGCTCCTCCTGCTTCTCCACGACGTGGGCGATGAGCTTGAGGATCTGCTCGACGCCCGTCGCCTTGGCCTGGCCGTAGGTGAAGGCCTCGCGCCAGTCGGCGATGTGGGCCTCCTTGGCCATGACGTTGAAGAACGAGCGCGGCATCTCGACCCGGACGCGGGCATCCTCGGCGATGCCCTTCGTCACGTCGAAGTCGTCGTGTCCGCGCAGCTCGACGCGGTACATCTGCACGTCGCCGCGGCCGCGCAGCTCGACGGCGAAGATGAGCTTCAGCGGCGCCAGCGCGGGCACCTCCTCGACGAACCGCCGGATCGCGGTCTCGATGAGCGTCTTTGCGTCCTCGGCCATCGGCGAGACCCTAGATGATTGATTCCGTGCCGCGCGCGCCAGCTAGGACAGCGGCTTGAGCGGCCCGCCCCGCACGGCCTCGGGGCGGTAGTCGACCTTCTCGCAACGCAGGAACCTGTACTTGCTCTTGCGCGAGCGAGCGACGTGGTAGATGTCGCGTCCCGGTCCGCAGTCGACGCGGCCACGCCCGTAGTGCACGGAGATCACGTCGTTGCCGTTGCCGCCGTAGATCTCGTTGTAGCCGTGTGACCCGAAGATGAAGTCCGTGCCGTTGCCGCCGTAGATGACGTCCTTCTGGGTGCTCGGCTGGCCCTTGGGATCCCAGTCGCCCCACAGCACGTCGCCGGCGTCGCCGCCGCGGATGTCGTCGGAGCCGTGATGGCCGAGCAGCTGGTCGGACTTGCCGGTGCCGCGATAGCGAACCGCGCCGTCACCGGCCTTCTGCAGCTTGCCGTCGATCGTCGGCCAGTACTTGTGCGACGTGCAGTCGCTGCAGGGCTGGCCGGGGATGTGGCTCGCGCCGGCCGCCGAGGCGAGCGCGAGGGCTCCGAGCGCGGCCAGCGCGATCGTGCGGGGGCGGTTCATCCGTGAAACCTCCTGGCTTCTATGCCTTAGATCTTGTTGCGCTGCAGCAGCTTGCGGCCGATGACCATCTTCTGGATCTCCGACGTGCCCTCGCCGATGAGCAGCAGCGGCGCGTCGCGGTACAGGCGCTCGATCTCGTACTCCTTGGAGTAGCCGTAGCCGCCGTGGATGCGGAAGCACTCCTCGACGCAGAAGCGACCGGCCTCGGAGGCGAAGAGCTTGGCCATGCCGGCCTCGAGCTCGGAGCTCTCCCCCGCGTCCTTCAGGCGCGCGGCCTTGCGCGTGAGCAGGCGGGCGGCCTCGATCTGCGTGGCCATGTCGGCGAGCTTGAACTGGATGACCTGGTGCTGGGCGATCGGCTTGCCGAACGCCCGACGCTGCTGCGAGTAGCGCAGCGCCAGCTCCAGGGCGCGCTGGGCGATGCCGACGCCGCGCGCGGCGACGTTCGCGCGGCCGACCTCGAGCGCGTCCATCATCTGCTGGAAGCCCCGGTTCAGGCCGGCGTCCTCGCCGCCGAGGATGTTCTCCGCCGGGCACTTGTAGCCGTCGAAGACCAGCTCGGTCGACTCGACGCCCTTGTAGCCCATCTTCTTCAGCGGTGCCGGGACGACGAAGCCCGCGTACTCGCCGGTGTTCTCCGAGACGCCCGGCTCCTTCTCGCAGATGAAGCACGACATGCCCTTGTAGGGCGGGTCGGCCTTCGGGTCGGTACGCACGAGCGTGAAGACGATCGTCGAGCGCAGGCCGTTGGTGACCCACATCTTCTGGCCGTTGATCTCGTAGTTGCCGTCGTCGAGCTTCTTCGCGGTCGATTTGAGCGCCTGCACGTCGGAGCCCATCTCGGGCTCGGAGAGGCTGAACGCCGCGCGGCACTCGCCGGTCGCCATGTCGGGGAGGAACTTCTGCTTCTGCTCCTCGGTACCGAACTTCATGAGCAGGTAGGAGCCGATGAAGTGCGTGTTGATGATCCCGGAGATCGAGATCCAGCCGCGCGAGAGCTCCTCGACGATCATGCAGTACGTCGTCAGGTCCAGGCCCATCCCGCCGTACTCCTCGGGGATCGTCACCCCGAACAGCCCGAGCTCCTTCATCTGATCGACGATCGTCCTGCGGGAACTCGTCCTCGTGGTCGTAGTGCTCGGCGTTGGGCAGGATCTGCTCGTCGGCGAACTGGCGGACCATCGCGATGATGTCCTTCTGCTCGTCGGTGTATTCGCTGTACGCGGGGACTACGGCCATGGTCTGAAGGTTCTCCCAGAAGTCTCGAGATCGCGCGGGTTGACTCTGCATATCAGCTTACATCCGCGGAGCCTGCCGGCGCGCGCCTGAAAGACTGCCCGCCGCAATGGGCAACTTCGCCGTCGACGTCGTGGAACGCGCGCCAGCGCAGCGGCTGGCGATCGTCGAGCTGGCCCGCGACGGCGCGCGCCGCGAATGGACCTTCGGCGACGTGGCGCGCGCGGCGCGCATGCTGGCCGCGCACCTGCACGAGCTCGGCGTGCGACGCGGCGACACCGTGCTGACGCTCGTCGGCAACCAGCCCGGCTGGGTGGCCACGATGGTCGCGTGCTTTCGCCAGGGCTACGTCGTGCTGCCCTGCAACGAGCAGCTGCGCGCCAAGGACCTGCGCATGCGCCTGGCCGTCTGCCCGCCGACCGCCGTGGTCTGCGACGCGCGCAACGAGGGCGTGCTGCGCGACGCCGGCTGGCCGGGCCCGACGATCTGGGTTCCCACCGCCGCCGCGTCGCCCGCCGCGGGCGCGCGCGCGGTTGCGCCGGCCGCGGCCGAGCTCGCGCCGCTCGACCCGTGCCTCATCACGTTCACGAGCGGCACCGCGGGCGAGCCGAAGGCCGTGCTGCACGGCCAGCGCTACCTCGCCGGCCAGCGCGTGCAGGCCGAGCACTGGCTCGCGCCGCAGCCCGGCGAGCTGGTCTGGTGCACCGCCGCGAGCGGCTGGAGCAAGTCCGCGCGCAACGCGTTCATCGCGCCGTGGCTGCGCGGCGCCGCCGCGCTGCTGCACGACGCGCGCTTCGAGCCGGCCGAGCGGCTGGACCTGCTCGAGCGTGAACGCGTCAACGTGCTCTGCATGGCGCCGACGGAGTACCGCGTGATCGCCAAGCGCGCGACGCTGCGCCCGATCGCGTCGCTGCGCGGGCTCGTCGCCGCGGGCGAGGCGCTCAACCCCGAGGTGCTGCGCGCGTGGGAGGAGGCGACCGGCCTGCAGATCCGCGACGGCTACGGGCAGACGGAGACCGGACAGCTCACGGGAATGCCGCCGGGCGAGGCGGTCCGCCCGGGCTCGATGGGCCGCGCGCTGCCCGGCGTCGGGCTGTCGATCGACGACGGCGAGCTCGTCGCCGACCCGGCGACCGTGCCGACGTTCTTTCTCGGCTACCAGGGCGACGGTGCGATCGCGCCGGCGCCCGCGGGCCCCTGGCGCACCGGCGACCGCGTCGTCCGCGACGAGGACGGCTACCTGTTCTTCGAGGGCCGCACCGACGACGTGATCATCTCCGCCGGCTACCGGATCGGCCCGTTCGAGGTCGAGTCGGCGCTCGTCGCGCACGAGGCGGTGGCCGAGGCGGCGGTCGTCGCGGCGCCCGACGACGAGCGCGGCTCGATCGTGCGCGCGGTGGTCGTCCTGCGCGAGGGCTACGCCGCCTCGGACGCGCTGGCCCGCGAGCTGCAGGACCACGTCAAGGCGCAGACCGCCCCGTACAAGTATCCGCGGCGTGTCGACTTCGCGGCCGAGCTGCCCAAGACCGCGAGCGGCAAGGTCAGGCGCGCGCTGCTGCGCGAGGGTTGACGGGGACCGCCGTGCGTTGGACCGGGGGCGGCGGTCACCCGAGCCGGCGCTGGGCCGGCGCGCCAGAGCGATCGCGCAGCTCGATGCGCGTGTGCCCTTCGCCGCCGGCATCACGGACGGTGATCTCGACGAGGCCGGTGGAGAACTCCGCGGTGATGGCGCTGGCCGGCGTGCCCTCGGGCAGCGTCATCGTCCGGCGAAACGGCCCGCGCGGGCGCTCGCGGACGTAGAACGCGGCGTCCTCCGCGCCCGGCTCGGTCTGACGGTCGCCGGAGACCGTGAGAACCCCGGCGGCGTAGCGGATGTCGATGTCGTCGGGCGCCATCCCGGGCAGCTCGATGCAGATCACCAGGGCGTCGGAGCGCGCGAACACGTCGGCCACCGGTACCCAGGCGGTGGCGGAGTGCTCGCCCGGCCCGGCGTGTGCGTGCGCGGGATCGCGGCCGCTGCGACCGAGCGCCCGCATGCGGTTGATCTCACTGACGAGGTCGAGCAGGCCCGTGAACGCGTTGCGGCGCCTACTCACGGCAGTCCTCGCGCAGCGCCCGCACCAGCGCCCAACAGATCGCGACCATGAGCAATGCGAAGGGGGTCGCGGCCACGATCGCGCCCCCCTGCAGGGCGTCGAGCCCGCCGGCGGCGAGGAGCACCGCGGCGATCGCGGCCATGATCACGCCCCACGTGAGCTTGACGGAGCGGCGCGGGTCGTCCTCGCCCTTGGACGACATGCTGCCGAGCACGACGGTGCCCGCGTCGGCGCCCGCGACGAAGAAGATCCACACGAGGAAGATCGTGACGGCGGAGATCAGGCCGACGAGCGGGAATTGCTCGATGAACGTGAACATCCCGCTGGCGGCGTCCTGGTCGGCCGCCCGCGCGATCGCGCCGTCCGCCGCGCGATCGGCGTCGATCCCGGCACCGCCGAAGATGCCGAACCACACGACGCTGAACAGCGTCGGCGCCAGGAGGACCCCGACGATGAACTCGCGGATCGTGCGCCCGCGCGAGATCCGCGCGATGAAGGCGCCGACGTAGGGCGCCCAGGCGATCCAGGTCGCCCAGAAGAACAACGTCCACTCGCCGAGCCAGTCGCTCGGCTCGAAGGCGCTCGTGCGCAGGCTCGTTTCGACGAGGCCCGACGCGTAGTCGCCGACCCCCTGCGTCATCGCGTTGAGCTCGAGCAGCGTCGGCCCGACCACGAGGAAGTAGCCGAGCAGCATCACCGCGATGACCATGCTGAGGTTGCTCAGCCCGCGGATCCCGCGCTCGATCGGCGTCGACGCCGAGATCATGTAGCCCGCCGCTGTGACCCCGATGATGCCCAGCTGCATGCCGAGGCCGTCCGGGGCTCCGAACGCCTGGCTGAGGCCCGCCTCGATCTGCAGCGTCCCCAGACCGAGCGAGACGGCGATGCCGAACAGCGTCGCGAGAATCGCGAGGACGTCGATCGACTGCCCGACGGCACCGTCCACGCGATCGCCGAGCACGGGCCGCAGCACGCCGCTGATGCGCAGGCTGTTCGCACCGCGCCGGTAGCTGAAGTAGCCGACCGCGAGCCCGACCACGGCGTAGATCGCCCACGGGTGAAGGCCCCAGTGAAAGAACGAATACTGGATCCCCAGCGCCGCGGACTCCGGTGTCCCGGCTCGCTCGAGGCCGAACGGTGGCTGCGCGGCGTGCAGCACGGGCTCGCTGACGCCCCAGAACAGCAGGCCGATGCCCATGCCGGCCTGAAAGAGCATCGCGAACCACGAGAAGCGCCCGAACTCGGGGCGCTCGTCGTCCGCGCCGAGCCGGATCGACCCGTAACGGCTGAGCGCAAGCCACACGACAAAGACGAGAAACCCGGTCGTGACGAGCAGGTACATCCAGCCGAGGCCGTCGATGATGCGCTCCACGACCGACCCCAGCGCGTCGTTGAAGGCGTCGGTGACGAGGACGCCCGGAACGACGAAGGCCGCCGCCGCTGCGACGGAGATCCAGAAGACCGGCCCGGGGCGCTCGGGGCGCTGCCGCCCCGGCGGCGAGCCGTCCCCGGCGCCCTCCACCGGCACGGGCGACGCATGGCGACGGTCGTTGAGTGCCGGCTCCGCCATTGGCCGGCGGTCCTACCCACAGTACGCGCCGCGAAGCCGCGGCGATCTGCGCTGCGCCCGGGCGGCGCCGTGCGCTATCCGGGCAGAGCGACGATCGCGTCGATCTCCACCAGCGCGCCCTTCGGCAGGGCGGCGACGCCGATCGCGACACGCGCGGGCGGGTCGGATGCGAAGAACTCGCCGTAGGCCTCGTTGACCTCCCCGAACGCGCCGGGGAGATCGGTCAGGTACACCGTGCAGCGCACGGCGTCGCCGAGCGATGCGCCGGCCGCGGCGCAGACCGCCTCGAGGTTCTGCAGGCACCGCGTCGCCTGCTCGGCGGGGGTGTCTCCGACGAGCTCATTCGTGTCGGGATCCAGCGGGACCTGGCCCGAGCAGAACAGCAGGCCGCCCGCGCGGACGGCGTGGCTGTACGGACCGACGGCGGCGGGGGCGCCGATCGCTGTCACGGGCTCGCGATGCTGGGACACGGTGGGGGCGGCTCCTCGTTCTCGGGTTTGTGGTGCGAGGGTGGACGGTAGCGTTGCAACCGATGGCCAACTCGCTCGCCCACGAGACGTCGCCTTACCTGTTGCAGCACAAGGACAATCCCGTCGACTGGCAGCCGTGGGGGCCTGAGGCGATCGCGCGCGCTCGCGAGCTCGACCGCCCGATGCTCGTATCGATCGGCTACTCGGCCTGTCACTGGTGCCATGTCATGGAGCGCGAGTGCTTCGAGAACGACGAGATCGCCGAGCTCATGAACGAGCACTTCGTCTGCGTCAAGGTCGACCGCGAGGAGCGCCCCGACGTCGACGCGATCTACATGGAGGCCCTGCAGGCGATGACCGGCAGCGGCGGCTGGCCGCTGAACGTGTTCGTCACGCCCGAGCAGGTGCCGTTCTACGCCGGCACCTACTACCCGCCCGAGTCGCGCCACGGGATGCCGAGCTGGTCGACCGTGCTACAGGCCGTCGCCCAGGCGTGGGACACGCAGCGCGAGGAGATCCGCGCGCAGAACGAGTCGATGGCCGCGCGGCTGAGCGGCGCGGCCCGCCTGAAGCCCGCTGAGGGCCCGCTGAGCTCGTCGATCCTCGACGATGCGCTGGCCCAGCTCGCGGCCCAGTACGACTCGGTCAACGGCGGCTGGGGCCGCGCGCCGAAGTTCCCGGCCTCGTCGACGATCGAGTTCCTCCTGCGCCGCGGCGAGACGCGGATGACCCTCTACACGCTGCGCTCGATGGCCTCGGGCGGCATCAACGACCAGATCGGCGGCGGCTTCGCGCGCTACTCGACCGACGACAACTGGACGGTCCCGCACTTCGAGAAGATGCTCTACGACAACGCGATGCTCGCTCGCGCCTACCTGCATGGCTGGCAGGTCAGCGGCGCGCGCGACGAGGACCGCGATCCGATCCTGCGGCGCACGGCCGAGGAGACGCTGGACTGGGCGCTGCGCGAGATGACCGGGCCGGAGGGGGCGTTCTTCAGCGCACTGGACGCCGACTCCGAGGGCGTCGAGGGCAAGTTCTACGTCTGGAGCCTGGCCGAGCTGCGCGCGGTGCTCGGCGACGACGCCGACGCCGACGCCGACGCGGCGATCGCCTGGTTCGGGGCGAGCGAAGGCGGCAACTTCGAGGGCGCCAACATCCTCGAGTCGCGCGGGCCCGAGCCGGAGCCCGACGTGCGCGAGCGGATTCGGGCCGCGCTGCTGGCGGCGCGCGAGGAGCGCATCAGGCCCGGCCTGGACGACAAGCGCCTGACGGCCTGGAACGGTCTCATGATCAGCGCGCTCGCCGAAGCGGGCGCCGTGCTCGAGCGCGAGGACTACCTTGCCGCCGCGCGCCGCGCCGCGGCGTTCGTGCTCGACGAGATGCGCGATGCCGACGGCCGCCTGCTGCGCACCTACAACGCCGGCGAGGCGAGGCTCAACGCCTACCTCGAGGACCACGCGTTCATGGTCGAGGCGCTGGTGACGCTCTACGAGGCGACGTTCGAGCCGCGCTGGTTCGGCGCCGCGCGCGAGCTCGCCGACGCGATGATCGAGCGCTTCGGCGACCCCGAGCACGGCGGCTTCTTTCAGACCTCCGGCGACCACGAGCAGCTCGTCGCGCGCCGCAAGGAGATCGACGACTCGCCGATCCCGTCGGGCCAGTCGAGCGCCGCCTTCGGCCTGCTGCGGCTCGCCGCGCTGACCGGCGAGGCCCGCTACGAGGACGCCGCGCTCGGCGTCCTGCGCCTCTTCGGTGACCTGCTGCGGCGCTCGCCGGTGGCCTTCGGCCATCTGCTGCAGGCGCTGGACTTCCACCTCGCATCCGTGCGCGAGGTCGCGCTCGTCGGGGCGGGCGGGGCGGATTTCCGCGCGCTGGAGCGCGTCGTGCGCGGCGCGTACCGGCCCAACGTCGTGCTCGCCGGCGGCGACGGCGAGGACGACGGCGGCGTGCCGCTGCTCGCCGGGCGCGGCGCGCGCGACGGCGCGGCGACGGCGTACGTCTGCGAGCGGTTCACCTGCCAGGCGCCGGTCAGCGACCCTGCCGCGCTCGCGCGGCTTCTGCACCCCGCAGCCTGAGCGTCGTCCGCGTGCGGTAGAAGTACCGCCTCCATGTCGTCCCTGCTCACCGTCTTCGCCGGCCGGCGCGCCAAGTGGGTCATCGCCGCGATCTGGCTGCTGGCGGTCATCGGCTCGTTCGCCGCCAACCTGCCCGGCAAGTTCACCGACGCCGAGAAGAACGAGTCGACGTCGTTTCTGCCCGGCGACGCCGAGTCGACGGCGGCGCTGACCGCGACGAAGCGCTTCCAGGACGGAGAGGAGCTCGCGCCGCTGGTCATCGTCTACCGCCGCGAGGGCGGCCTGACGCGCGCCGACAAGCGCAAGATCGAAGCCGACCGCACGGCATTCAACGAGCTGCGCAGCCCGCCGTGCACGGAGCCCTCCGGCGCGAAGGACGGCGATGCGCCGCGTTGCCTGCACGCGATCTCGCCGTTCGTCGAGCCGGTGTTCTCGCGCGACGAGACGGCGGCCATCGTCCAGGCCCAGATCACCGGCGACGGCGAGGCCGAGACGATCCTCGACCCCGTCGACATCGTGCGCAAGCGCGTCAGCGACCCGGGCGGCGGCCTTGAGACGAAGGTCACCGGACCGGCCGGCTACGCGGCCGACCAGATCAAGGTCTTCGAGGGCATCAACGGCGCGCTGCTCGGCGCCGGGCTGCTGCTCGTGCTCATCCTGCTCGCGCTCATCTACCGCAGCCCGATCTTCCTCTGGATCCCGCTGCTGGCGATCATCTTCGCCGAGCTGGCCACGCGCGCGCTCGGCTACGGCCTGACCGAGGCGGGCGTGACCGTCAACGGCCAGTCGTCGGCGATCCTCTCGATCCTCGTGCTCGGCGTCGGCACGGACTACGCGCTGCTGCTCGTCGCGCGCTATCGCGAGGAGCTGCGCAAGCACGAGGACAAGCACGAGGCGATGGCGCTCGCCCTGCGGACCGCCGGCCCGGCGATCTTCGCGTCGGGGATGACCGTCATCGCGGCGCTGCTGTGCCTGACGCTGGCCGACGTCAACGGCACGTCGGGCCTGGGGCCGATCGGCGCGCTCGGCGTCGCCGTCGCGATGCTCGCGATGCTGACGCTGCTGCCGGCCTGGCTCGTGATCTGGGGCCGGCGGGCGTTCTGGCCGCGCGTGCCGGTGTACGGCAGCGAGGGCATCGACGAGACCCACGGCGCCTGGCGGCGTGTCGGCGACCGCGTGGCCCGCAGCCCGCGGCGCGTCTGGGTCGGCACCGTCGCGCTGCTGCTCGTGCTCGCGCTGGGGCTGTTGAACTTCGACACCGGGCTGACGAGCGGCAACGGCTTCCGCGACGACGTCGAGGCCGTCGCCGGCCAGGAGCTGCTCGACAAGTCCTTCCCGAGCGGCGCCAACGCGCCGACGGACATCATCGTGGCCGACCCGGCGCGCGTCGATGCGGTGCGCACGGCGGTCGCCGCCGCGCCCGGCGTCGAGTCGGTGCGCCAGGTCAAGGCGAGCCCCGGGGACGGCGTGCTGCTCGCCGCCGTGCTCGAGGTCGATCCGTTCTCGACGGAGGCCTTCGAGCTCGTCCCGGACATTCGCGAGGCGGCCAAGCGCGCCGGCGGACCGCAGACGCTCGTCGGCGGCGGCACCGCGGTCGAGTACGACCTGCGTCAGGCCGCGGCGCGCGACAACAAGGTGATCGTGCCGATCGCGCTCGCCGTCGTGCTGCTCATCCTCATCCTGCTGCTGCGCGCGCTCGTGGCGCCGGTCATGCTGATCGCCACCGTCGTGCTCTCCTTCGCGGCCTCGCTCGGCGTCGCGGCGGTCGTCTTCGACGTGATCTTCGGCTTTCCCGGCAGCGACCCGTCGCTGCCGCTGTTCGCCTTCATCTTCCTCGTCGCGCTGGGCATCGACTACAACATCTTCCTCATGGCGCGCGTGCGCGAGGAGACGCGGCGCTACGGCACGCGCGACGGCATGCTGCGCGGCCTGGCCGTCACCGGCGCCGTCATCACGTCGGCGGGCATCGTGCTCGCGGGCGTGTTCTCGGTGCTCGGCGTCCTGCCGCTCATCTTCCTCACCGAGATCGGCTTCGTCGTCGCGTTCGGCGTCCTGCTGGACACCTTCATCGTGCGCTCGGTGCTCGTGCCCGCGCTGACGTTCGAGATCGGACCGCGGATCTGGTGGCCGTCGAAGCTCGGATCCATCGAGGATCGTGGATGAGTCCCGCGGCTGGGACTCGCCGCGAGGCTCGGTGGATCCGAGCTCAGTTGGCTGAGGACAAGCCGGTGGCGCCGGGGCCCGCGGAGGCGGCTTAGGCTGCTTCGGCGGCTTCGTCGAGGCGCTGCAGGTCGGGCTCGTCGAGGACGAGCTCGGCGGCGTCGGCGTTCTCCTGCAGGTGCGCGAGCGAGCCCGTGCCGGGGATCGGCAGCATGACCGGCGAGCGCGCCAGCAGCCAGGCGAGCGCGACCTGACCCGGGGTGGCGTCGTGGTTGCGAGCGATCTCGTGGACGAGGCCGCCCGGTTTGGCCAGCGCGCCGGCGGCGAGCGGAAACCAGGGGAAGAAGCCGAGGTTGTCGCGCTCGCAGACCTCGAGCACGCCCTGCGAGGCGCGGTCGGTGAGGTTGAAGCGGTTCTGGACCGTGACGACCTCGACGATCGAGCGGGCCTCCTCGAGCTGCTCGAGCGAGACGTTGGAGACGCCGATGTGGCGGATCAGCCCGTCGCCCTGCATCTCCGCGAGGGCACCGACGGACTCCTCGTAGGGCACGTCGGGGTCCGGTGCGTGCAGCTGGTAGAGGTCGATGCGCTCGACACGCAGGTCGCGCAGGGAGCGCTCGCAGGCCTCGCGCAGATGCTCCGGCCGGCCGTTGCGCGCCCACTGCCCCGGGCCGCTGCGCGTCAGCCCGCCCTTCGTGGCGATCAGCAGGCCCTCCGGATACGGATACAGCGCGTCGTGGATGAGCTGCTCGCTGAAGTGCGGGCCGTAGCTGTCGGCCGTGTCGATGAGGTTGATGCCCAGCGAGACGACGCGACGCAGCACGGCGAGCATGGCGTCGCGGTCCTGCGGCGGACCCCAGACGCCGGGGCCGACGATCCGCATCGCGCCGAAGCCGAGGCGGTGGACCTCGAAATCGCCGCCGATCGTCAGGCTGCCGCTCGACGCGACGCCGCTCATCGCCGGGCCACCCAGTGGCCCGTCTCGTAACAGACCACTAGAGGACCGGCAGGTAGCGGTCGAGCTCCCACTGGCTGACCTGCACGCGGTAGTCCTCCCACTCGCGGCGCTTGATCTCCACGAAGCGGTTGAACATGTGCTCGCCCAGGGTGCGCAGGACCAGCTCGGACTCCGACGTCAGCTCGATCGCCTCGCCGAGCGTCTCGGGCAGTTGCTCGATGCCCAGGCGGCGGCGGTCGTCGGGCGAGAGGTGGTAGAGGTTCTTCTCCATCGGCTCGGGCAGCTCGTAGCCCTTCTCGATGCCCTCGAGGCCGGCGTGCAGCAGCGCGGCGAACGTCAGGTACGGGTTGCATGCCGGGTCCGGGCAGCGCAGCTCCATCCGCGTGGCGTTCTCCTTGCCCGGGTGATAGAGCGGCACGCGCACGAGCGCCGAGCGGTTGCGCCGGCTCCAGGCCACGTAGACGGGCGCCTCGAAGCCCGGCACGAGGCGCTTGTAGGAGTTCACCCACTGGGCGAAGATCGAGGAGATCTCGCGGGCGTGCTTGAGCTGGCCGGCGATGAAGGCCTTGCCGACGTCCGACAGGAAGTACGGGTCGTCGGCGTCGAAGAACGCGTTCTTGCCGCCCTGAAAGAGGCTCATGTGGGTGTGCATGCCCGAGCCGTTCTCGCCGTACAGCGGCTTGGGCATGAACGTCGCGTGCCAGCCGTACTTCATCGCGTACTCCTTGACCGTGATGCGGTACGTCATGCAGTCGTCGGCCATCTTCATGGCGTCGGCGTAGCGCATGTCGATCTCGTGCTGGCTGGGGCCGACCTCGTGGTGGGTGTACTCGACGTGGATGCCGAGCTGCTCGAGCGCGAGCACCGTCTCGCGGCGCACGTCGGAGCCGGCGTCGAGGGTCGTCAGGTCGAAGTAGCCGCCGTTGTCGAGGACCTCGGTGCCCTTGGAGTCGCGAAAGAGGAAGTACTCGAGCTCGGGGCCGACGTTGAAGGTGTCAAAGCCCATCGTCCCGGCGCGCTGCAGCGCGCGGCGCAGGACGTGGCGCGGGTCGCCCTCGTAGGGCGTGCGCTCGGGCGTGAGCACGTCGCAGAACAGGCGCCCGACGCCCTGCTCCTCGGGCCGCCACGGCAGGATCGCGAACGTCGTCGGATCGGGCATCGCGAGCATGTCCGATTCCTCGATCGCGTTGAAGCCGGTGATCGAGGAGCCGTCGAACCCCATCCCGCCCTCGAAGGCGTCGTCGAGCTCGGCGCGGTTGATCGAGAACGACTTGAGCTGGCCGAGGATGTCCGTGAACCACAGGCGGATGAAGCGGATGTCGCGCTCGGCGACGATCGCCTTGACGTCGGCGGGCGTCTGGGGACGGTCGTCTGTCATCGCTGGAGCGTAGTCCGTGAGACCCGCAGCGGCTTTGTTGCTTGCGTGTTTCGCCGGTCAGGCCAGCCAGCGCTGCGCCCAGCGCTCGAGCTCACGCACCGCGGGGGCCAGGGCGCGCCCCATCTCGGTGAGCTCGTACTCGACGCGTACGGGGCGCCCGGGATGCTCGGTGCGGCGCACCACGCCGCGCGCCTCGAGCTCCTTCATGCGCTCCGACAGCAACCGGTCGGACAGCTGCGGCACCGCGTCGGCGATCTCCCCGAAGCGCAGCGTCTTGCGGTAGATGAGCACGCTGACGATGGCGCCCGTCCAGCGCCGCCCGATCAGCTCGACCGCCTCGTGGTAGTACGGACAGCAGCACGCGCGGTCCTCCGTCGCGACGAGGGTCCGCTTCGCCGGCCCGCGTGTGCGCGGGTCCGGCTGCGGACCGTCGTCGAGAAAGGCCATATGGCTGCGCTACCGGCTAGCCGCCGCGGTGAAACATCGGATGGCCTACGCGGCTCGCAGGGTGCGCGTGTCTTCCACGGAGCCGTCGACGGGGACGTCGCCGGCGACGTTGACCATCGCCGTGAAGCGCTCGAGCGCGACGTAGGCGATCGCCTCGAGGATCTGCTCGTCGCTCCACCCCGCCTCGCGCGCCTCCTCGTGCAGATGCACGGGCGGGCGGCCCGGGTTCTCCACGACGGCCTTGAGGTAGTGCAGCAGCGCGGCAGCGCGGGGGTCCTTGGAGTCGAACTTGCGCGCCAGCGCCACGTCGTCGAGGGCGAGGCCGGCCTGGCGGGCCGTGCGCGCGTGCAGCGCGATGCCGGGACGCGAGCCGTGATGCTCGGCCACGGCGAGCGAGATGCGCTCGAGCATCGGCACGTCGAGCTCGCCGCGACGCAGCTCGGAGCGGAAGCGGGCGTATCCGCGCAGCGCCGCCGGCGAGCCGGCGAGGGCGCCGAGGAAGTTCGGCAGCTGGCCGCCGGTGGCAAGGGCACCACGCAGTACCGGTACCGAGCCCTCCGGCGCGGTGAGGTCGTCGTGGATCTGGAACCTGCTCATCGATGTCTTCATGGGGGGAGCCTTCTGGGGGGAGATGGCTGGGAACAGCGTCCGTGCCGATGCTTCCTTACTAGTCGTAAGTGTAGGCCGCTCAGGCCGCCCGCACAAGGCGGGCTCGATCAGTTCTACGCATGCGGCTAAACCTCGGCTCAGGCGGATGTGCGGATCTTGCGAAGAGTGCCCCGAATGCAGGGATCCATTCGGTGAACTTCGCGGTCCGGTTCCTCAGCCCCCGGCGCGGGCCGGGCGCGAGCACGCCGCACCCGGCCCGCCCCGGCCCGGCCCCGGTCGATCAGGCTCCTGCGGGGCTTGGCTAGTGCGCGAGGACCGACGCGTCGGCGGTGCCGACGGCGACGAGGATCAGCATGAGTCCCATCAGCAGCGCCCACAGCGCCAGCCGGTCGGGGCGCGGCCCGACCCGTTCGATCGCGCGCCGTTGCGGACGGCGGCGGTCGAGCTCGATGCGCGGGACGGCGGGGGCCGGCACGGTGCGACCGCGGATCTCTACGGTGCGGCGGGCCGGCAGCGCGGTGCCGCGAGCGTGCGGGCCGCGGCGCGCCACGGGGGCGGGCCTCGCCGTGTCGCTGTGACGGCGCTCGAGGATCTCGGGCGGGCGGCTCTCGATGACGGTCCGGCGCGGGATGACCTCGGCGCGATCAGCGCGGCGGCGCGCCTCGTCGGTGCGCTCGTACACGTCTCGCAGATGTTCTACGTCGGCCCACCAAGCCGGGGCCTCTGTGTGTCCCATGTGGTCCTGACCCTCTTTCCGTGGAGGCCTACGGGGTGAGCTGACGGGCTCGCGCTGAAAGAGTTGCGCTACGCCAAGCATCTGGCGATTCGCCCCAACGAGTGGGTCCCCCGCTCCTGTGGCCCTCCCGAGCCACAGAATTCGGCGTGCTGACGGCGGCATCGTAGCAGCGATGGATTTCCCTGCATATGCGCAGTGTTATGGAGACTGCGGACGGAATCGCGCAGTTTGCGGGTTCGCGCACACCCGCGCGCACCGATGCGCGGCGCTTGCGTGCGCCGAGGTGGCGTGAGCGTCCGGAGCGGAGCGGAGCGGCGCGGGCGGGCCGGGCGGGGCGGGGCGGGGCGCCCTAGCGCCCGGCGACTTCGGCGATGTACTCGGCCACGTGCTCGGCCTCTTCACCGGTGAACAGCTGGGCGGGCATCTGACCCGTCCCGCGCGCCCGACCCTCTTCGATCGCGTTGAGCGTCAGGCCCTTCGTCGGGGCCAGCACGTCGAGGTCGGGCCCGACGCGGCCGACCGCGTTGGCGTCAGCGAGCGTGTGGCACGTCGCACAGCGCTGCGTGAAGAGCACGCGGCCCTCCTTCAGATCGGCGCTGAGCTTCTCGCCGCCGGGACCGGCGGAGGCCTGGTCGCCGAGCAGGACGATCGCCGGCACGACGAGGCCGAACAGCGCGATCGCGGCGGCGACCGCGAATTCCGCGAAATGCATGCGCTGGCTGCGCCCGCGCTCGAGCGTGTCGCGCACGCCGCGCGGTCCGCCCCGCATCGCCACGAGGACGACGCCGAGGCCGAGAGCGACGAAGACCGACAGGAAGATGAGCGCTGCCATGCGGCGGGCAATCTACTCGACCCGCCCATCGGAATGCCCCGCCGTCGCGCCAGGGTCCACCGGGCGGGCCTCATCGGCTGCGTCCGGCGCCGAAGTTCATCACCGGCGGAGCGACCGCGCGGAAGTCGTCGGTGCCCGTCGCGGCGAGCTCCTCGCCCGTCGCGGCGAGCTCCTCGCCCGCCGCGGCCGCGGCGAAGTCCGCCATCGCGGACTGGCGCGCGAGCTCGATCGCGTCCAGCAGCGAGAAGTCCTTGACCTGCGCGGCCACGCGATCGCCGACCTCCAGGCGGGTCACGCCGCGCGCGACGATGTTGATCGCGCCGCCGGCCGACGCGTGGCGCTCCAGACGCCCCTCGATAACGACGAGCGGCTCGGTGCGCACCGTCAGCCGCTCGCGCTCGTAGATCTGCGGCGAGACGATCACGTTGACCGTCCCGTGCTCGTCCTCGAGCAGCAGGAACGTGATCCCCTTCGCAGTCCCCGGCCGCTGGCGCGCGACGACGAGGCCGCCGACGCGCACCGACGTGCCGTGCTCCAGGCGCGCCAGCGCGCCGATGTCGACCGCCCCGCCGGCGTGCAGGCGCGGGCGCAGCAAGCCGATCGGATGCGTCGAGGCGGTCAGCCCGGTCGTCGCGTAGTCGGCGACCATCTCGTCCCAGGCCGACAGCGGCTGGAGCTTGGGCGGCGCGGGCAGGTCGAGCGCGAGCGCCAGCTGCACGCCCTCGCGCCCCCGCGCCCGCACACCGGGCGCCGTCACGCCCAGCTGCCACAGCGCGACCCGCCGGTCGCCGCCCGCCAGCGCGTCGCAGGCGCCCGACCAGGCCAGCCGCTCGAGCGCCGCCCGGCCGGCGCCCGCGCGCGAGGCGAGATCCTCCAGTGACTCAAACGGCCCGCCCTCGTGGCGCGCCGCCACGAGCGCCGCGATCTCGTCGGCGCGCACGCCGAGCACGTAGCCCAGGCCGACCTGCACGGCGGGCTGGTCGGGGGCGGGCGGGTGGGATGAACTCGTGACGGTGCAGCCGACCTCGCTGGCGTTGACCTCCGGCGCGAGCACCGCGATGCCGCGCCGCTGCGCCTCGTGGACGAGCGCGTCGGGCGGATAGAAGCCCATCGGCTGCTCGTCGAGCAGCGCGCAGAGGAACTCCGGGCCGTAGTGCACGCGCAGCCACGTCGACTGGTAGGCGAGCAGGCCGAAGGCGGCGCCGTGGGCCTTGGGGAAGCCGAAGCCCGAGAAGCCCGAGACCATCGTGAAGACCGCCTCGGCCTGCTCGACCGTGACGTCGGGGTGGGTGGCCATCGCGCCCTCGACGAAGCGCTGGTGATGGGCCTCGATCGCCTCCGCCGAGCGCTTGCGGCTCATCGCCCGGCGCAGGCCCTCGGCCTCCCCCACGCTGAAGCCGGCGAACGCCTGCGCGACCTCGAGCACCTGGTCTTGGAAGATGATCGTCCCCAGCGTGTCGCGCAGCGGCGGCTCGAGCGAGGGATGCAGGTAGGGGATCCGGTACGACGGATCGGCGCGCAGCCGCTGGCGGCGCTCGATGTACGGGTTGACCGCGCCGCCGACGATCGGGCCGGGGCGGACGATCGCCACCTGGATCGTGATGTCGTCGAGGGTCTCCGGCCGCGTGCGCCGCAGCGAGCCCATCTGCGCGCGCGACTCGATCTGAAAGACCCCGGTCGTGTCGGCGTTCTGGATGCACTCGTACGTCGCGGGGTCGTCGTAGGGGATCCGGCTGAGGTCGATCCGCTCGCCGCGGCGCTCGGCGATGTGCTCCACGCAGCGCTCGACCGCCGAGAGCATCCCCAGCCCGAGCAGGTCGATCTTCAGAAAGCCCGCGTCGGCGCAGGAGTCCTTGTCCCACTGCGCGAGCTGGCGGCCCTCCATCGCCGCCGGCACGAGCGGGACGCAGTCCACGAGCGGGCGCGTCGCGACGATCATCCCGCCCGAGTGCTGGGAGAGGTGGCGCGGCAGCCCGTAGGCCTCGTAGGCGAGCTTCACGAGCCACTGCCAGCGGCCCGTCCGCCGCCCCTCCCCGAGCGCGAGGTCGATGTCGCGGTCGACCTGCAGCGACGACCAGCCCTCGCTGCCGCGTGCGACGCGCTCGATCTCCCCCGGCGGCAGGCCCAGCGCCTTGCCGATCTCGCGGATCGCGCCCTTCGCGCGGTACGTCGGGAAGGCGGCGACGAGCGCCGAGCGCTCGGTGCCGTAGCGCTCGTGCACGCGCGGGATGAGCTTCTCGCGCACGTCGCGCGGGAAGTCGAGGTCGATGTCGGGCAGCGCGGTGAGCTCCTCGTTGAGGAAGCGCCCGAGCAGGAGCTTGTTGGCGATCGGGTCGACGTGGCTGAGGCCGGTGAGGTGGCAGACGATCGAGGAGACGCTCGAGCCGCGGCCGCGGCCGGGCGGCAGCAGCGAGCGGGCGTTGCCCGTCCCGCGCACCTCCACCGCGACCTCGCGGGCGAGCTCGAGCAGGTCGCGATGCAGCAGGAAGAAGCCGGCCAGGCCGAGGCTGTCGATGACGCGCAGCTCCTCCTCCAGGCGCGCCTTGGCCTCCTCGTGGTGCGGGCTGCCGCGCGGGTAGCGCTCGTCGAAGCGCGCCTGGCAGACCTCGGCCAGCGCCCGGCCGGCGGAGCGGTCCTCGGCGCCGGGGTAGCGGTAGCCGAGATCGCTCGTCAGGTCGAAGGTCAGCGTCGCGGCCAGGCGCCGGCTCTCGGCCACCGCGCCGGGGTGGTCGGCGAAGCGGGCCGCCATCGCCTGCGGGCCCGCGAGCACGTGCGCGTGGTTGCCGCGGCGCAGCGGCTCGGAGGCGTCGAGCGTCGTGTGCTCGCGGATCGCCACGAAGGCGTCCTGCAAATAGGCGCGCTCGCGTGAGTGCGCATGGACGTTGCCGGTGGCGACCGTGGGAACGCCGAGCCGCTCGGCAAGCCCTGCCAGGCCGCGGTTGAGCGCGCGGTCGTGGCGCGCCAGGGGGCGCTGCAGCTCGACGCGGAAGCTGTCGCGGCCGAAGACGCACAGCAGGCGGCGCATCGTCGGCTCGTCGCGTACGCCGCTGCGCGCGCAGCCGCTGAGGCAGACGAGACCCGCGTGATGCTCCTCGACGTCGTCGAGCGACACGGCCGGCTCGGAGCGATCGCGCTGCGGGCCGTCGCGGGTGTGAGCATGCGCGCGGGTCAGCAGGCGGCAGAGGCTGCGCCAGCCGGTCGCGTCGCGGACGAGCAGCGTGAGGTGGCGGCCGTCGTCGAGCGTGACCTCAGCACCGTGGATCGCCCGCAGGCCCAGCGACTTCGCCGCCTGGGCGAACTCCATCGAGCCCGACAGCGAGTCGTGATCGGTCAGCGCGAGCGTCTCGTGGCCGCAGCCGATCGCCGCCGCGACGAGCTCCTCGGGCTGCGAGGCGCCGTCGAGGAACGAGTAGGCGGAGTGGCAGTGAAGCTCGACGTAGGGGTGCGCAACCGGCATACGAACGCATGTTCGCATACGCGGTGGATGGCGTGACGAGGTCGTCGCAGGTGCCCACGCGACCGCCCCATAGCACAAGAAATCCTCAAGTCCAACAACCGTCCAGCCGATGAGAGAGCACGGCGGCAGGGAACTGCCTCTCACACACCGTTTCAAGGGGGCAACACACATGCAGCCGCTATCCGGCGGGAGTGGCAGGCCCGTGCCTGCGCCGACCCGCTTCGCCGTGACGTACCCGTGGGTCGTGCTGGCGGCGTGGGTCAGCGTCGTCGTCGTCCTCGGCGTCATCGGCCTGGGCATCGACAGCCGGCTGTCGGCCAGCGGCCTGCAGGTCAACGGCTCGGAGTCCTCGCGGGCCCGCGCGCTCATCGGTGGCAACTTCGGCGACGCCGCGACCGTGCCGGTCCTGCTGCGCGGACCTCGCGCCGACGTCAAGGCGCAGGGCAAGGAGCTCGTCACGAGGCTGTCCAAGCGTCCCGGCGTGCGCGTGATCAGCCCTTGGTCGACCTCGTCGGGCCGCTCCTCCCTGCGCCCGTCCGACGACCGCGCCCTCCTGCTGCTGTCCGTCAGCGGATCGCACGAGGACATCGCCCGCCGCAGCGCCTCCGCCCAGGCGCTCGTCGACGAGGTGACCGCCGCCCCCGTCCGCGCGACCGTCACCGGCATGCCGCTGCTCACGAGCGAGGGCACCCGCTCTTCGCTCTCGGCAGTCCATCGCGCCGAGCTGATCGCCCTGCCCCTGCTGCTGCTCGCCCTGCTGCTCGTCTTCCGCTCGCCGCTCGCGGCCGCGATCCCCGTCGTCTTCGGAGCCGCGACGATCGCCGCGTCGACCGGCGCGCTGGCGCTGATGGCCGGCGTCGTACGCCTGGATGCGTTCGCGCTCGCCGTCTCCTGCATGGTCGGCCTGGCGCTCGCCGTCGACTACTCGCTGCTGTACGTCTCCCGCCTGCGCGAGCAGCTTGCCGACGGCGGTCACGACGACATCGAGTCCGCCGTGGCGGCCGCCGCCGCGCCGACGGCTCGGACCGTCGCCGCGGCCGCCGCGGTGATCCTCGTCGCCATGGCGGTCGCCGCCGCGATGTCGCCCGGCACGGCGCTGCTCGCCGCCGCGCTCGGCGTCAGCGTCGTCGCGGTGCTCAGCGCCGCGACCGCGATCCTGGCAGTCCCGGCGATCCTCGTCCTCGCCGGGCCCTGGCTCGACAGCGGGGCTCGCTCCGGCGCCGCCGACGGCGGCGTGAGCGTGGCGCTCGCCCGCGCCGCCACGCAGCGGCCCGCCCTCGCGATCGGCGCCACGCTGCTCCTGCTCGCCGCCTGCCTGCCCGTGCTCGGCCTGCGCACCGGCTCGCCCGCGGCGCAGTCGCTGCCCGCCGGCAGCGAGGCCCGCGCGGAGTACGACACGGTGGCGGCGTCGATGGGCGCCGGCTGGACGGAGCCATTCGAGATCGTCGCCGTGGCCCGGCGCGGCGCCGTCACCACGCCGTCGCGGCTGGCCACCCTGGAGCGTGCCCAGCGCAAGCTCTCCCGCGATCCGGCCGTCCGCGCCGTCCTCGGGCCGGGCACGATCGCCCGCTCCGCCGCCAAGCTGCGCAGCGCCGGCCGGCGCGCGGTCGCCGCGGGCGGCTCGGCGCCGCGCCGCGCCGGCGGCCAGCTGCGCAACCTCGATCGCGACGTGTCCTCCGCCGCCGACGGCGTGGAGTCGCTGCGCAGCTCGCTGTCGGGCGCCAACGCGGCCGCCTCCAAGCTGCAGTCGGGCTCCCGTGACGTGACCGGCGGGGTCGGCTCGCTGCGCAACGGGCTCGAGGGCGCGGGCAGCGGCGCGCGCCGGCTCGCCGCCAAGCTCGCCGATGCCGGGCGTGGCACGAGCGGCCTGGCCTCGCAGTCGGCCGCCGCGAGCGGCGGCGCGCGTCAGGTGCGCGACGGCGCCCGCGAGCTCGGCACCGCGCTGAGCACGCTGGCCGGCAGCGCCCGCGACCTGCAGAGCCGCCTGCGCGCCCGCGCCGACGCCCTGAGCCGCGCCCAGTCCGGCGTGCGCGCTCAGCGCCGCCAGGCCGACGACGCGCTCGCCGCGGCCGAGCGCGCCATCCCGATCACGAGCGCATCGGGTCTGCGCGCCCGCAACGCCCTGCGCCAGGCCCGCCAGGCGCTGAGCGCCGATGCCGGCGCCGCCCTCGACGACCCCATCCGCCAGCTCGGCCTCGACGCCCAGTACGCCGGCAAGATCGCCGCCGCGATGCCGGCCAGCGACGCCGGGCGCCTCGCGACCGCCGTCGGCGGCCTCGCCGACAGCGCCGAGCAGATCGCACGCAAGGTCAAGGAGCTCGGCGGGTCCGTCGGCTCGCTGTCGAAGGGCAGCGACTCGCTCGTCAGCGCCCTCACCGACCTCGACGGCGGCGCCGACAAGATCGGCGCGGCCGTCAACGCCGTGACCAGCGGCGTCGACGGCCTCGCCAGCGGCGTGCGCAGCGGCGAGCAGCGCAGCGGCGAGCTCGCCAAGGGATTGAGCGATGCCGGCAGCGCCGTGCGCGGGCTGAGCGGCTCGGCGAACGCGAAGGACCCGCAGCCGCAGAAGGCGAGCGCGAGCTTCTTCGACTCGGGCTACTTCCTGCTCGCCGCGCTCGAGAGCGGCAGCGGCGACACGCCGTTCGGCGTCAACGTCGACAAGGGCGGCCAGGGCGCCCGGATCGTCGTCGTGCCGCGCTACCCGGCGTCCGATCCGCGCACCCACGCGCTGTACGAGCGCCTGCAGGCGTTGTCGAGCCGGCTGGGCAAGAAGCTCGGCGCCGACGCCGCCGTCGGTGGTCCCGCCGCCGTCCTGGCCGACTACGACAGCGCCGCCGCCGGCCGCCTGCCGCTGATCGTGCTCGTCCTGACGCTCGTCACCGCGCTGCTGCTCGCCGCGCTGCTGCGCTCGATCGTCGTGGCCTGCATCGGCGTCGCGCTGAACCTGCTCGCCGTCGGCGCGACCCTCGGCCTGCTGGCGCTGCTCTTCCAGGGCGACGCGCCGCTGCTCGGCGGACCCGGTGAGATCGACGCCGTCGCCGTGACCGCGATCTTCGGCGTCGTGTTCGCGCTGTCGATCGACTACCAGGTGTTCATCGTCAGCCGCGTCCGCGAGGAGTGGCTGCGCACCGGCGACGCGGCGCAGGCCGTCCAGGTCGGGCTGGCGCGCACGGCGCGGGTCGTGACCGGAGCGGCGCTGAGCATGCTCGGCGTGTTCCTCGCCTTCGGCCTGTCGGACATCGCGAGCCTGCGCCAGTTCGGCGTCGGCCTGGCCATCGCGATCGTCATCGACGCCACGCTCGTGCGGCTCGTGCTGCTGCCCGCCGCCCTGCACCTCGCCGGCCGCGCAGCCTGGTGGACGCCGAACCTCACCTTCGAGGACCCGTCGCCGATGCCGGCGAACCTCGCCTGGGAGGCGCCGGCACGAGCCGACTGACCCGGGCGCATCGCCTGGATTTCGGTAGATCTTGGCGGACGGACATTCGTGTGAATGTCCGTCCGATGGCGCTCGTCCAAGCGTCCAGCCTGCCCCGTCCAGGAGGCTGGACGCTGCTCTGCGAGCCGACACACACGGCATGTTCAAGCGCACGCCGGCCCTCGCACTCGCCCTCCTGTCGCTGACGCTCGCCGCGCCCGCGACCGCTTCTGCCGCCGACCCGGTCCTCGATGCGGAGGAGAGGGCCTTCTGCACGACGATCAACCAGTACCGCGCGCAGAACGGGAGAGCCGCCCTGCGCGTCTCCGTGTCGCTCACCAACGCGTCGAAGTGGATGAGCAACGACATGGCGGTGAAGAAGTACTTCAGCCACACCGACAGCCTCGGGCGCACGTTCAGCACCCGCCTGGGCGCGTTCGGCTACACCTACAGCACGTACAGGGGCGAGAACATCGCCGCCGGCAACGCATCGGCCGCCGGCACCTTCTCGCAGTGGCGCAACTCCAGCGGCCACAACGCGAACATGCTCAGCGCCAGCTACAAGGTCATCGGCATCGGGCGGGCGTACAACGCCGCCGCGCCGTACCGCTGGTACTGGACGACGGACTTCGGCGGCTACGCCGATCGCACGATCCCCTGCTGATCGCCGTCACGATCTGAGTCGGGCGCCCGCCTGGCGTTGACGTCAGGCGGGCACGCAGTCCAGCCGCCGCTCCCAGAGCCCGCCGGGCGGGCGCGAGGACGCGGCGAGCAGCCGCGCCCGGTCGATCGCGTGGTCGTACTCGCCGCCGATGCGAACGCCGCCGGCGATGGCGGCCGCGGCGCCGTCCGCGCTGGAGTCGGTCCGGTAGGTGCGGACGTCGAGGTGTGCGCGGTCGCGGATCGTCCGGGCGAACGCGCCGATCGCGGCCCGGTTCGTCGGGTCGGCGCGAACGCGCGCCCAGCTCGACCGCACGAGCGGATCACGCAGGTCCAGGCGCGCGCCGAGCTCCCAGCGGCGGCCGGCCATGGCGGCCGTCGCGCCGCGGGCCTTCGCCTCGCGCAGCGCGCGCGCGACGGCCAGCGGCAGCGCGCCGCCGGCCATCGTCCCGCCCGCCGAGATCGACAGCTCGATCGGCCGGCGCCGGCGGTCCAGCGTCAGCCCGACGCTTGTCGAGCCATCGGTCGCCGCGGCCGGGCCGAGCAGCGCCGCCGTCAGGCCGCCCCACGCGCTGCCGGCGGCGCTGAGCCCGACCGTCGTCTCGCCCGTGCGCCGGTCGCGGCGCGCCCCGAGTGTCGCCCCGGCCGCGCCGTCGACCCAGGCGTTGCCGAGGCCGGCCTCGCCGAGGGCGCGCAGGCCGCCGTCGTAGAACACCTCGCGCGCCGGTCCCGGTGAGCGACCGTCTGCGATCGCGCGCATGAACGTGCTCGCCTCGCGCTCGTCGCGGGCGACGTAGACCGTCCCCCGGGCGAGCGCCAGCTGCGCCGACGCGCGTGCCTCGTTGGCCGCTCCCACGCGGCGCCCGTCGACGGACACGCGCGCGCTTGCGCCGAACGCGCCCTCGAGGCCCGCCGCGCCGCTGCGCGCGACCGTCAGCCGGACCGTGCCGTCGGACATCGCCTCGCGCAGCACCCAGCGGTCGTGGTCGAGGCGCACGATGAGCAGGCTCACCGAGTAGTGGCGCAGATCGCGCCGGCTCGACACGACGCACGGCTTGGAGCGGCGGTCCGGGCACGGGCCGCCGCCGACGACGCACAGCGCGTGGCGCATCTGCCCGGTGACGGCGTTGACGATTCCGGCGGCGCCGACCGGCGCGACGCCCACCGCCAGCCCGAGCACGATCGCCACGACGGCGATGAGCGCCACGTAGTCGATCGTCGCCTGCCCACGCTCCGAGCACATGGCAGCGAGGCTGCCGGGCGACGTGTGACGGATCTAGACGCGTCTGCTCTTTAAGAAGCCCAGGTTCGTGCCGGAGGTCGCGCGCGAGCCGGCCAGCCGGACGTAGCTGCGGCCGTTGCGCGCCTCGTCGGAGGCGACGATGCGCTCGACGAGCAGCGCCTGGGCGAGGCCGACGAGCATGCAGCCCAGCGTGATCCGCAGCCCGGCATCCCACCCCACCGCGCCGAAGCCGAGCTCGCCGGGGACGACGAAGATCGCCGTCAGCACGACGACGACGAGCGGCGGCTTCCACAGCGCCGTCGGCTGGCCGGTCAGCTCGGTGCCGGCCGCGACCGGCTGCGCCGCGGCCAGCCAGCGGCGCACGTAGTACGGGCCGGCCACGGCGAGCACCGCCGCGACGAAGGCGATCTGCAGCGCCGTGCTCGCCGCCCGCTCGGACGCCTCGTCGGCGAAGGCGAGCAGCAGCCCGCTGGCCAAAGCGCCGGATGCCGCCAGCACGGTGCCTTCGAGGCGCACGCGCTGACGGTAGGTCGGTGGTGGTGTCATCGCCATCTCAGACCAGTACGGCGCCGCTGACGAGCGCGATCACGCCGGCCACGAGCGCCCGGTCCGCCCAGCCCGCGCGCAGCGTCCCCGGTGCCGGCGCCGGTGCCGGCGCCTCGAAGCGCCGCGCCTCGCCGGCGATCCAATCCAGCACCGCTCGCGCGAGCGCGCCCGGCCGGCGCCGGACGCCGCGCACCTGCGCGACGAGCGCGCGGCCCGAGGCGCCGAGGGCGCCGCCCGCCCCGAGCCGGTCGAGCAGCAGCGCGGCCTCGGGCATCGCCGGCACGCGACGCAGCCGCCGCAGCGAGCGGCGCGCGATCTCGCGGACGCCCTGCTCGCCGGCGGCGGCGCGCAGCCACGTCGCGACGAGGACGAGCAGGGTCGCCCGCAGCGCGCGCTGCAACGTGAGCTGGACGTCGATGCCGCCGATGAGGCCGAAGGCGAGGGCGCCGCCGCCGAGCAGGGCGGCGAGCGCCAGCCCCGCGCGGACGGGCGCGGCGTCCGCGCGCGCGGTCAGCCAGGCGACGGTCAGCCAGGCCGACACGGCGCCGAGCACGAGCCAGTCGGTCGTCGCGAGCAGCACGCAGAACGCCACGACGGCAGCCAGCGCCAAGGCGCGCGGGTCATAGCGCGGGCGCGCTGCGGGGTCCGACGGGAGAGCCGCCGTCCGCGGCCGCGGCGCGGCCGGCGCATCCGCGACCGCCTCGGGCCAGGCGCGCAGCGCGGCGCGGTACGTGAGCACCTGCACGATGCTCGCAGACACTGTCCACACGGCGAGCGCGAGGACGGTGGCGCCCAGCGCGGCCGCGGTCCCGTCGGGGACACCGGGAATCCGGCCGACGAGCGCGTCGTACGTCGCGGTGTACGCCGCGACACCGCCGACGATCCAGATGTAGAACAGCATGAACAGCGTCTGGTCGGTGGCGCGGATCGCCGCGCAGGCGCCGATCTGCGCGGCGAGATGCGCGCCGCGCCGGTGCAGGCGCCCGAGCAGCGGCGCCGACACGGCCTGCGTGAGCGGGATGCTGATCCGCGAGGGCCCGAGCACGGCGATCGACTGGGCCATCGCGGCGATGCTCGCGCCGTAGCCCATCCGCATGCCCGCCACCTGCGCTGCGCGCGCCAGCGCCGCGCCACCGGCGAGCGCGACCGCGTAGCCGCCGGTCGGGACCACGCGCGAGGCGAGGAAGGACGCGGTCGCGACGTGCGCGAGGCCGGCCTGCTCGTCGGCCTCCTCGGGGGTGAGCGGATCGTCGGGCATCGGCCGCACAGTGTGGGGCGTGCGCCCGCCGCAAGCGCCGCCGGCGAAGCCTTGCCGCGGACCGGGAGTGGACCGCAACGGCCTACCGCGCGGACGGTGCCGCGCTGAGCCGCTGACGCGATCAGTGGCGCCAGTGAAAGAGCGGCGCCGTGGCGGTCAGCTCGAAGAGGCGGTGCACCGGGCCGGGACCGCGGACGAGGCTCAGCAGGCGACCGACGCGCTCGGAGGATCGGTGCAGGCCGAGCAGCACGCGCAGGCCGGTCGAGTCGATGAACTCGACCCGGCTGAGGTCGACGACGATGCGGTCGTGGCCGGCGGCGTGCAGTTCGGCGACCTCGCGCTCGAGCACGCCGGCGGACGACAGGTCGAGCTCGCCCGCCAGGGTCACCACCGCCTCGTCGCGGTCGATCGCCACGTCGGCGCGAAACGGGTGTGCCAGCAAGGACGAAGACGTCGGCATCAGATCCACCTCCCGGTCGAGGGCAGGACGTCCATGCCCCTGTCTTCGGCAGTTGCGCCGTCGACCTTTAGTCCAGATTCGTGCGATCGCGCTCAGGCTCTCGGCCTGCCATGTCAGCGCTGGCGATACCACCGGCGCTCCTCGAGCTCGCGGAACACGACGACGTTGCGCCCGCACGTCGTCACGACCTCCCAGTAGCGCCGGCGCAGCGGTCGGTCGGTCCACCAGCGGTCCTCGATGAGCCAGCTCTCGCGGACGGCGTCGACGGCGCGCCCGTCGACCTCGAGCGGGACGCCGTGGTCGTCGGCCTGCACCCGCGCGGGGCGCGGCTCGGCGATCCGGCGCGGGCCGGGGCTCATGGTCCCGTCCCCGGGTCGAACGGCGTGAGCACGACGCGGCGCTCGGGCACGCGCGAGTCGGGGTCGATCTCCAGCACGCGCAGCGCGGCATCGGGGCCGGCGGCGGCGCGCGCCTGACGAACCGCCTCGCGCAGGCGCTCGTCGCGGCGCGCGGCGCCGTCGTCGAACAGCGCGCGGTCGCCGGAGTGCGGCGGGCCGAAGCGCTCGACGGTGAGCTCGAGCATCTCGGCCGGCGCGGGCAGCAGCGCGAGGCGGTTGCCGAGCACCATCCGCATCCGCTGCGCGTCGGCGAGCGCCTCGCGGAAGACGACGCGCTCGCGCCACGTCCCGCCCTCGACGAGCCGCGCCGCGAGCACGACGGCGCGCAGCGTGCGCCCGCGCCGCTCGCGGCGCGCGAGCAGGCGGTCGATGAGCAGCCCGAGCGCGCGGCCGAGCTGCTCGCCCGAGCCCGACTCGGGCAGCTCGAGCTCCTCGCGCAGCAGCTCGCCGGGCAGGCGCGGCGCCAGCGGCGTGTCCTGCCCGCGGGCGAGGTCGTGGGCCAGCAGGCCAGGCCGGCCGAAGCGGTCGGCGACCGCGCTGCGCGGCAGCGCCGCGAGAGCGCCGAGTGTCGCGATCCCCAGGCGCTCGAACGGCTCGACGAGCGCGGCGGTCTCCGCGCGGCGGCGCAGCAGCGCGACCGGATGGGCTGCGAGGTCGGCCGCGCCCGCGATCTTCGCGGGGCGCCGCACGCGCGCCGCGGCGGCCGCGACCATCGCGCAGAAGCGCGTCGGCCCCTGCCCGACCCGAGGGCCGGCGAGCACCCGCCGCAGGCGCTCGTCGCCCTGCGCGGCGAGATAGCCGTCGGCGAGCATCCGCACGACGCGGCCGGCGTGCAGGCGCTCCAGCCCGCGCGCGTCGAAGCAGGCCTCGCCGGGGCGCAGCGACTCGACCGCCGCGCCGAGGCTCTCCAGGCGCGAGAGCCCGCGCTCCCAGGCATCGGCGACGCCCATCGGGTCGGGGGGGACGAGCGCCAGGCGCGGGCAGCGCGACAGGGCCTCCCCCATCCGCATCCCGGCGTGGATGCCGAACGCCTCCGCGGCCTGTGAGACGTCGCCGATGAACAGCTCCCGGCCGGGCTCCGGAGCCAGCGCCGCGGGCTCGCCCAGCAGCCCCGCCCGGCCGCCCGCCGCGACGGCGAGCTCGAAGCGCTCGAGCAGGATGCAGACGATCGTCATACGAACAGATGTTCGCATCGATGGCGTCGCGCCGCAAGCGGCCCGGGCCCGCCGGGTCGCTTCCGCCAGCGCGGGTACGCCCGCCGCGACCCACGCCGTCCACGACCGGGCCGACCCGATCCTCGACGTCGTGGGCGCGCGCGAGTTCGAGCCGCCTTCCGCCTCGTGCTCGCCGCCAAGGATGCCGGTCTGGCCGAGACGGCGGCCGCCGAGCTCTGGCTCGATCTTCCGCTCGCGGCGACGATCCGCCGCCGTTTGACGCCGCGTCCGTGCAGCACGGCGACAAGGACATGTCGGCGACGTTCCCGGCGTCGTCGAACCGCCCGCCCGCGTAGGCGCGTAGAGCAAGACGCACCGCGGCGAGGACCGGAGTACCGTCGGTCCGTGTGAGCACGATCGCCGAGGGATCGGTCGCCGAAGAGCCCGACCGCGCCCGCAGCGAGCCGCTGATCGGGCAGGGCATGCTGGTCCTGTTCATCGCGCTGATCCTGTGCTTCACCGCCTGGGGCATCGCGGCGGACCTGACCACGCCGATGGTCGCCGGCTTCAAGCGCATCTTCGACATGAGCACGTTCCAGGCGTCGCTCGTGCAGCTCGCCTACTTCGGCGCCTACTTCCTGCTCGCGCTCCCGGCGGCGTTCCTCAACCGGCGCTATGGCTACAAGGTGGGCATCCTCACCGGTCTCGCGCTGGCGGCGGCGGGCGCCTTCATGTTCTATCCGGCGAGCAAGATCATGACCTACGAGGCGTTCCTCGTGGCGCTGTTCGCGATCGCCGCCGGGTGCTCGATCCTCGAAACCTCCGCCAACCCGTACGTCCTCTCGCTCGGACCGGAGAAGACCGCGACGCGCCGGTTGAACCTCGCGCAGGCGTTCAACCCGGTCGGCACGAACATCGGCGTCCTCATCGCCTCGACGATGATCCTGCCCAAGCTCGCCGACCCCGTCGACGTCGGCTCGCTGTCGGCGGCCGAGCTGCACACGATCCGGGCGGGCGAGCTCGGCGCGGTGATGGGTCCCTACCTCGGCCTGGGCTTCCTGCTCATCCTCATCGCCGTCGCGATCGCCAGCCAGAAGGCGCCGCAGATCGTCGAGGAGTTCCCCGACGCCGAGGACGGCGACGCGGACAGCCGGCAGATCGCCCGCATCCTGTGGCGCAACAAGCGCTACCGCTACGGCGTCATCGCCCAGTTCACCAACGTGGCGGCGCAGGTGTGCGTGTGGACCTACCTCATCCAGTACGTCGGCCAGGCCCTGAACGGGAGCCTGGAGCAGGGCGGCGCCTACCTGCAGATCAGCCTGCTGGTCTTCCTCGTCTCGCGCTTCGTCATGACGTGGGTCATCGGCCGCGTGCGCGCGACGAAGGTGCTCGCCGTGCTCGCCTTCCTGGCCGTCGCGCTGTGCCTGTTCGCGGTGTCGAGTCCGAACATGGCCGGGGTGCTTGCGCTCGTCGCCGTCTCCTTCTGCCTGTCGCTGATGTTCCCGACGATCTACGGCGTGGCGCTGAAGGGCCTCGGGCCGGCGACGAAGTTCGGCGCCGCCGGACTCGTCATGGCGATCGTGGGCGGCGCGATCATGCCGCTCGTCCAGGGCGCGCTCGTGGACTCGACGAGCCCGGCGTTCTCGTTCATCGTGCCCGCCCTCTGCTTCGTCGTCGTGGGCCTCTACGCGCTCTATGACCTGCGGGCTGGGCCGAGCGTGACCGGCGGGGAGCGCGCCCCCGACGACGGTCCGACGCGCCCCGCGCCGGCGGTCCAACCCGCGGGCGGCACGGCATGACCGGCCGGCGCGGCGCGGCGGCCGCGGTCCTCCTCGCCACGGTGTTTGCGCTGGTCCTCGCCGCCTGCGGCGACGACGCGCCGACGAGTGCCACGAAGGACACGGACCGGCTCGAGGTGGTGTCGTGGTGGACTTCGGGATCCGAGGCGGCCGCGCTCGACGCGCTGCTCGCCGCGTTTCGCGCCTCTGCCCCGGGCGTCGACGCGGTCAACGCCGCGGTCCCCGGGGGCGCCGGCTCGCGGGCGCGCGTCGAGCTGGCCAAGCGCCTGCAGGACGACGACCCGCCCGACGCGTGGCAGACCTTCGCCGGCAAGTCGGTCCAGGGCTACGCGCGCCGCGGCTCGATCCGCAGCGTCGCCTCCGTCTTCGAGGAGGGCGATCTGGACGGACGGATGCAGCCCACGATCCTGCGATCGCTGAAGCGCGACGGCCGCCCCTACGGCGTCCCCACCGGCGCGCACCGCAGCAACGTGCTGTGGTTCAACAAGCGCCTGCTCGCACAGGCCGGCGTCCAGCCTCCGTCGGCCGGCTACACGCTCGGGCAGTTCGTGGCCGACCTCGAGAAGGTCAAGGCCTCCGGCGCGGTCGCGCTGTGCCTCGGCGGCAAGGACCGGTTCACCACGGCCGAGCTGATGGAGAACACGCTGCTCAGCGCGATCGGCGAACGCGGCTGGCAGGACGTCATCGACGACGAGTTCGACTGGCGCAGCGGCCGCGTGGAGTCGGCGCTGAAGCGCTTCGGCTCCATGCTGGGTTACAGCGACCCCGACGCGAACACGCTGACCTGGGACGCCGCGACGAAGAAGCTCGCGGTGGGCGGCTGCGCGTACGAGTCGATGAACGACTCGGCGTTCGGCGAGCTCGTCGCGGCGGGCGCGAAGGAGGACGAGGACTTCGGAGCCGCGCCCTTCCCCGGAACCGGCTCGAGCTTCCTCGCGGTGGTCGACGTCTTCGTCGCCGCAACGAAGGCGAAGAACGCCAAGAACGCGCTCGCGTTCCTCGGCGACATCAGCGAGCCCGCGACGCAGCTCGAGTTCAACCGGGCCAAGGGCTCGGTCCCGGTCCTGCGCGACGTCAAGGTCGGCTCGCTGACGGCTTATCAGCGCGCGTCGTCGAAGGCCCTGTGGTCGTCGCCGGTGCTGCTGTCGATCGCCCACGGCGAGGCGATGAGCCCGGAGTTCCAGGAGGGCTTCTACGAGGCGGTCGCGACGTACGTCCGCACGCGCGACGCCGACGCGTTCGCCGACGACCTCGAAGAGGCGGTCGCGCAGGACAAGATCCCGGACCGCTGAGCGTTCCCCGAACACGGACGCATATCGCCCGATGACGACGCGCGCCGTGACGCTTCTCCTGCTCGCTGGGGGCGTGGGCGTACTCGGCGGGAGCGGCCTCGCGGTGCTCGCGGAGGCCAGGCCGAACGATCCATGCTCGGACTTCGGGAGCCTGCCGGAGGGATCGTCGTCCGCGGGCTCGTTTGAGCTCTGGCCGCCGCGCCTGCGCTGCGAGTACCACGTCGGCAGCCAACTCGCTCGCTCGACGTCCTTCGGTCCACAGACCGCAGAGCTCTACGCGTGGATCGGCGCCGCCACCCTGCTCGCAGCGTTCGCGCTGCTACGGCGCGAATCCGCATTCCGGCGCGGCGCGGCCACCATGGCGTGCCTCCTCGCGATCTTCGGAGCCATCTGGATGTCCGTCGATGCGACGGCCGCACTCTCCGCCAGCGTCGTGTTCGGCGCCCCGTTCGCCTTCGTGCTCGACCACCGCCTGCGACCCGCCGCCGCGCGCTCGCGCGGCCACAGCGGCGCGAGGCGAGTCCCGCAACGACATAGAAAACCCCCGCATCGCGGGGGTTTTCCTTAGCAGACCGATAAGCCGGATTCTGTCGTGAGCAGCCATCCATCTGACGCGGCCGACCTGGACCTCGGCGGGCAACCTGCAAACGGTCCTGCTTGGCCTTGCATCGAGTGGGGTTTGCCTGGCCGCCGTGTCGCCACGGCGCCGGTGCGCTCTTACCGCACCATTTCACCCTTGCCTGTGCGCGCTCGCGCGCGCCATCGGCGGTGTCTTTTCTGTGGCACTTTCCCGCGGGTTTCCCCGGGTCGGGTTCCCGACCACCCTGCCCTGTGATGTCCGGACTTTCCTCGAAGGGCAAGCCTCCGCGGCTGCTTGGTCTGCCTCTCCAGCCTAGTGGCCTCGCGTTTGCGCGGTGCCCACTGGCGCCGGCACCGCACTCGCGGGATCGCTGCACGGGCGCTCGCGCGGTCGCGGTCCGGGCCTGCGCGCGTCGTCAGACCGCGAGCGTGGATATGGTGCCACGCATGGGAGACGTGCTCGGCCGGCGCATCGCTGCGGCGCTCATCGACGCCGCGATCATCGCCATCCTGCTCGTGCTGATCGCCAAGGGCCTCGGCGAGGAGGGCACGACGAAGCGGTCGCTCTGGGCCGAGACCGAGGGCGGCCCGCGCACGCTGTTTCTCGTGCTGACCTTCGCCTACTTCTTCGGCACCGAGGCGATGTGGGCCCAGACGCTCGGCAAGCGCGTGATGAAGCTGCGCGTCGTCGGCCTCGACGGCGGCCGCCTCAGCGCCGGCGCGGCCGCGATCCGCAACCTCGTGCGCTTCGTCGACGCCCTCCCGGTCCTCTACATCGTCGGCGGCATCGCGGTCTTCGCGACCGGCGAACGGCGCGCCCGGCTCGGCGACCTCGCCGCCAAGACGAAGGTCGTCGCCGACGACGCCCCACCGCCTCCCCCGCCCGCCTCGGGCGACCGGCGTGACCGGCCCGAGGACGACGACATCCTCGCGCAGGTCCTGCGCTGAGCCGAGCTCAGACCAGCTCGGTGCGGCAGGACGTGCAGCGCCCCCCGACCGCGGACGGCCCGGCTCCGTAGCGGGGCTGCATCGCCCCGTCACACAGCGGGCACGTCGCGGTGCGGTGCGCGGTGAGGTCCTCCCAGGCGCCGGAGAGCACATCCTCCAGCGTCCGGCCCTCTCGCGGGGACGCCTGCAGCCGCTCGGCGGCTGAACGCTGCGGCTGGACGGGTGAGCGCTGCGCAAAGCGGCGCACGGGCAGCTCGTAGAACAGGGCGGGGGCGTGCACGGCCATCACTGCACGCTCCGAAACAGCCCGACGACCCGCCCCAGCACGCGCACGTCGCGGGAGCGGATGGGCTCCATCGTCGCGTTCTCGGGCTGCAGGCGGATGTGGTCGGCCTCGCGGTAGAAGCGCTTGACGGTCGCCTCCTCGCCGACGAGCGCCACGACGATGTCGCCGTCATCGGCCGTCTCCTGTGGGCGCACGACCACGTAGTCGTCGGGCAGGATGCCGGCCTCGATCATCGACTCGCCGCGCACGCGCAGGACGTACTCGCCGACCTCGCCCCCGGCGAGCGACGGGACCGAGACGTACTCCTCGATGTTCTCCTCCGCGAGCACCGGCGAGCCGGCCGCGACCTGGCCGACGAGCGGCAGGCCGTCGGGCCGTACGACGGACTTGACCTGCTCGAGCGCGCGGTCGAGCAGCTCGATCGCCCGCGGCTTGGACGGGTCGCGGCGCAGGAGGCCGAGCTTCTCGAGGTTCGCGAGGTGCGCGTGGACCGTCGAGGAGGAGGCGAGGCCGACCGCCTTGCCGATGTCGCGCACGGTGGGCGGGTAGCCGTGGTTGGCCGAATGGCGCTTGATGAAGTCGAAGATCTCCTGCTGGCGCTTGGTCAGATCGAGATCCATGGCGCAGGCTCCTTGACGGGGGGTGATGGGTCGAGCGGGGCGAACATCTGTTCGCACAAGCTAGAGGGGCCGTCGGACAGAAGTCAAGCGCCTGCCTATACTGGCCCTCGCCCTGCGCCGGTGGCGGAATTGGTAGACGCGCAAGGTTGAGGGCCTTGTGGGGGGATTCCCCCGTGGAGGTTCGAGTCCTCTTCGGCGCATGAGATGGAAGACCCCGGGATTGCCGGGGTTTTTCATTTCCGCCCCCGCGGATCCGCGATCGGGGCGCGCCGAGTGCGGATATCGCACCTTGCGCGCCACGACCCGCATGGCGGACACGATCCTCATGGGCTGAAGCAGATGCGCGGCCGCCGCTACAGGGGGGAGGGAGGGCGGCCGCGCGATCTGCGGTGCGGAGCGCCCAGGGGGCTCGGCGTCCGTTGACTGCAAGTTCGCGGCACGCCGGAACTTGGATCACCGCCGGCGTTCGTGGCGCGCCGCCGCGCGTCGCCGGCGGGTCCCAACGCTCAGCTGGCCTGCGCGAGCGCGCCCTGCTGCGCCGCCCACTCCGCGCCGACCTCGCGCAGGATCTCGAGCATCGCCGTCGCCGCCGGCGACAGGTAGCCGCCCGCAAGGGTGGCCGCGAGCACGTGGCGCACGGGCGCGCGGCCCTCGAGGCAGCGGATCACCACGTCGTCGCGCACGGCGACGAGCGCGAGGTCCGGGATGAGGCAGACGCCGACGCCGGCGGCCACGAAGCCCTGGATCGCGCTGTAGTCGTCGGACTGAAACGCGACACGCGGCTCGAAGCCGGCCGCCTGGCAGGCGCGCTCGAGCACGACCCCGTCCGGGCAGACGCCGGTCGTGCCGAGGATCCAGTTCTCCTCGGCGAGGTCCGAGAGGCGGATGCGCGCCTTCCGGGCGACGCGGTGGGACGCCGACACGCAGAGGTACATCGGGTCGTCGAGCAGCGGATGGCGCTCGATCGCCGGGTCGGAGATCGGCGCGAAGCCGGCCTCGACGGTCAGCGCGATGTCGCACTCCCCCGCCTTCAGGCAGTCCAGCCCCTCGTCGGGCTCGCGCGGGCCGAGCGTCACCTCGACGCCGGGATGGCGCTCGCGGAAGCGCGCGATCGCCTTCGGCGCGATCGTCGCGCCCGCGGTGGGAAAGGAGACGAGCCGCAGACGGCCGCCGCGCAGGCCGGCGATCGCCTCGAGCTCGGCTTCGGCGTCGGCGAGACGCGCGAGGATCACGTCGGCGTGGGCGACCAGCGCCCGGCCCGCCTCGGTCAGGTGCACGCCGCGCGCGCGGCGCTCGACGAGCACGGTGCCCGCCTCGCGCTCCAGTGCGGCGATCTGCTGGGAGACCGCCGACTGCGTGTAGGCGAGCGACTCGGCCGCGGCGGAGAACGAGCCGCGCATCGAGACCTCGCGGAGAACCCGCAACCGCTTGACATCGAGCATTAGCGCAGCTTATCCACAACTGCGGCAAATGTCATTTGTGCTCATGCCCTCACGCTGAAAAGGTAGGTCGCGTCAGATCAACCACCGCTCGGAAGGAGCCAGGACATGACCACCACAAGCATCGGCGCGATCGTCATACGACGCGCCACCGACAGCGACATCCGCGCGATCGCGGACCTCGCGATCCTCGACAGCCGCGAGCCCCTCACCGGCCCCGCGCTGATCGCCGAGGTCGACGGCGTCGCCCGCGCCGCGCTGGACCTCAACGACGGCAGCGTCGCCGCCGACCCGTTCGCCCCCACGGCCGAGCTCGTCGAGCTGCTGCGCCTGCACGCCCGCTCCACGCGCACCGCTCCCGGCACCGACCACGGCTCGCTGCTCGGCCGGGTCGCCTCGTTCATGCGACCGGTCACCGTCCGTGCATAAGGCCACGTTCGAGGCGTTCGCCACGTGGCGGACCGATGCCGTCGCCCGGCCGCCGGCGCAGCCGCAGCACACGATGCCCGCCTGTTCAGCGTCGGGCGAACCGCTGCGGGCGCCTCCCCCGGCCCGTGCCCGCCTGCGCCGTGCCGTCCCCCCGTGGCGCGCGCGCACGGCGGCTCGCTGCGCGTGATGAGATAGGACGCATCGCACCGGCGAGCTTCACCTGGAGAGACGGCGAGCGCACGATCCACTTCGGGCGCGATGCGCTCGACCGCGCCCTGACGTCGCTCGGCGACGGCTACACGCTGCTGACGACCCCGCGCGCATCGGCGATGGTCCCCGCCATCGCCGAGCGCGCGGGCGCCGTCCACGAGGTGGCCCGCGGGCGCGTGGACGAACTCGCCGGCGACCTGCTGGACGTCGTCGATCCCGGCGCGCTGATCGTCGCGCTCGGCGGCGGGCGCGTGATCGACACGGCGAAGGCGCTGGCGGCGGCGCGGGAACCCGGATCCCGCCCGCCCGGACGCCCCCGCGTCGCCGCGATCCCGACGACGCTCAGCGCCGCGGAGATGACCGTCGTGCACCGCCGGGCCGCCGGCGCGGACACGTCGCTGCCGGGCGCGCGGCCGGCGATCGTCGTCAACGACCCCGCGCTGAGCGCATCGCAGCCGCTCGCCGAGCTGGCGGCGAGCGCCGCCAACGCGCTCGCCCATGCGGCCGAGGGCCCGGCGACGGTACGCGCGAGCCCGGTGCCGGCGCTCGCCGGCCGCGAGGCGGCGCGGCTGATCGGGATCGCCTACGCGGGTGAGGACGAGCGCGACCCCGACAGCCGGGCGCTCGCGGCCTTTCGCGCCTACCACGCGGGCGACGCCCCCGCGGCGGCGCGCGCCGGCGGGCCCGACCGCGACACGCTCGCGCTCGCCGCCCTGCTGTCGGGCTACACGATCGACAGCGCCGGCTACGGCCTGCACCACGTGCTGTCACAGACGCTCGCGCGCCTCGCGGGCGTCGGTCACGGGCCGTCGAACGCCGTGATGCTCCCCCACACGCTCGGCGCGCTCGAGCGCCGCGGCGCCGAGGGCGCGGCCGGCCTCGTGGCGCTCGCCACCGACCTCGCGCGCCGCGCGCAGGCCACGCGCCTGCGCGACCTCGGCGTCGACGAGGCGACGCTCGACACGTGCGCGGACGCCGCTGCCGAGCGCGCCGAGCTCGACAACACCCCGCCGCGCGCCGATCGCGACGAGCTGCGCGCGCTGTACGCCGCGGCGTACTGAGGCCGGCATGGAGGACGCCTGCCTCACACGCGCGGTCGCCGGCGACGCGGCAGCGGTGACCGAGCTCGTCGCGGCGGTCGAGTCGTCGCTGTACGGCTCCAGCACCTTCGCCCAGGCCGACCTCGAGGGCGAGTGGTCCGATCTCGACCTCGAGCAGGACGTGTGGATCGTCCGTGAGGGCGACCGCATCGTCGGCTACGGCGCGGTGCGCGAGAACCGCGAGCCGTGGCAGGTCGAGGGCTACGTCCACCCGGACGCGTGCGGGCGCGGGATCGGAACGCTGATCGCGACCGGCCTGGAGGCGGACGCGACCCGGCGCGGCGCACGCCGGCTGCAGAACAACGTCCTCGAGGCCGACACCGCCGCCCACGCGCTGCTCGGGTCGCTCGGCTACGGCGCCGTGCGTGTCTTTCGCGAGATGCGCATCGTGCTCGAGGCGCCGCCGCCCGCACCGCGGTGGCCCGGCGAGCTGCGCGTCGTCGCCTTCGACCCGGAGCGCGACGCCGCCGAGTTTCACGCCGCGCACCAGGAGGCGTTCGCCGACCACTGGGACCACACGCCGCACGACCTGCCGACGTGGTCGAAGGCCCACCTCGAAGGCGAGCGCTTCGACCCGGCGCTGTGGTGCGTCGTCCGCGCCGGGAACGAGATCGCCGCGGGCACGATCTGCACGGCCGACACGTACGGCGGCGGCTTCGTCCACGCGCTCTTCACCCGGCGTGCGTGGCGCAGGCAGGGCGTCGGCGCCGCGCTCCTCGCCGAGGCGTTCGGGCGCTTCTGGGAGCGCGGCGAGCCCACGATCGGGCTCGGCGTCGACGCGGCGAGCGAGACCGGCGCGTTCTTCCTCTACGAGCGTGCCGGGATGACGCCCGTGCTCGGCTGGGTCATGTACGAAAAGCGGGTCGGCGGCGCGTCCTGAGCCGCGCCGGATCGATCGCCCGGTGAGCTGGACACGGCGGTCAGCCGGTGGTCGCCGACGGCCGGATCACCCACATCTACGCGATGCGCAACCCGCACAAGCTCGCCCGTTTGGACGAGGAGGCCACGCTCAGCCGCTGAGCAGGTCGTTGGCCTGTCGCAGCGCGATGCGAGCCTCGTCGGCCAGCCGGCGCGTGACGACCGCCGCGGGGTCGTCGCTGCCGAGCTCGTGCGCCTGTCCGGCCCAGAGGTTCACGACGTCGGGGTCGCCGTGGCTGCGGCCCGCCTGGCGCAGCGGCGCCGTCACATGGTGCAGCTCGGGATACGCGCTGGGCGCGGCGTCGCCGTGCTCGCGCACGAAGCGGTTGACGATCGCGCGCGCGGGCTTGCCGGTGAACGCGCGCGTGAGCGCGGTCGGCGCGGCGCTCGCGAGCGCGGCCCGGTGCACGGCGGACGTGCCGGCCTCGGGGCAGCGCAGAAACGCCGTGCCGATCTGCGCGGCGCGCGCGCCCGCGGCCAGCACGGCGGCGACGCCACGCCCGGTGGCGACGCCGCCCGCCGCGACCAGCGGCACCTTCGCGTACGCACCGACGAGCTGCAGCAGCGACAGCAGCCCGACGGCCGGCTCGGCGCTGTCGGAGAACGACCCGCGGTGCCCGCCCGCCTCGTAGCCCTGCACGACGAGTGCGTCGGCCCCCGCAGCCTCGGCCTGGCGAGCCTCCGCGGGACTGGTGACCGTCACCCATACCGAGCTGCCGCGCGCGCGCAGCGTGGCGATGGCGTCCGGCGACGGGCAGCCGAAGACGAACGACACGACGGGCACCGCGAGCTCGGCGAGCGCCGCGAGCTTCGCCGGCCAGTCGTCGTCGTCGGCGCGCGGCTCGCCCAGCTGCACCCCGGCCCGGTCGGCTTCGCCGCGCAGGCGCTCGACGTAGCTCGCGTAGACGGCGGGCTCGGCCGGCGACGGCGGCGGGGTGAAGACGTTGACGCCGAACGGCATGGCGGTGCGGGCGCGAAACGCACGGACCTGCTCGCCCAGGTCGGCAGCGGGGCGATAGCCGGCGGCGAGAAAGCCCAGGCCGCCGGCGTCGCTCACCGCGACGGCCAGATCGATCGTCGCCGGCCCACCGGCCAACGGCGCGAGGACGATCGGGATCTCCAGCGTGTCGAGGATCACGGCCGGAACGCCTCCTTCCATGTCTTCGCGCCGTCGCGCGTGTGCAGGATCGTGCCATCGCCGAGCGCGAGGTAGAGCTCCTCGCCCGACACGGCCTTGAAGCGGTAGGGCTCGCCCCCGACGCGGGCGGTCGTCGCCCACGTCGTGCCGGCGTCGGCCGAGCGCTGCACCGTGCCGTCCTTCAGCGCGCGGTACAGCGCATCGCGCGCGGGCCACGCAAGGCGCATCCCCACGCCCTGCGCCAGGCGCTCCCACGCGGCGCCACCGTTCGCCGACCGGTACAGCTCGACGCTGCCGGCCGCGACGATCCGCCGCGGGTCGCCGGGATCGACGTCGAAGCCGTCGATCGGCACGCCGTTGGGCGTGTACTGCTCGCTGAACGTGCGCCCGCCGTCGCGCGAGACGAGCAGCGTCCCGGTGACCGCGTCGGTGGCGTACATCCGGCCGTGCTTGAAGACGATCGCGTGCAGGTCGGCGCGGTCCAGGCGCGACAGCACGCGCCAGCTGCGACCGCCGTCGCCCGATCCGAGGACGCCGAGGAACTCCGGCAGGGCGCCCTTGCGGTCCGGATGCCCGGATCCGACGAGCCGCCCCGGGCCGGCCACCGCGACCTCGAGAAACGCCCCGACCGGCGCCGATCGCGTGCCGTCGCGGACCGTGCCGCGCACCTGCGTCACCGCGCCGGACTCGCGCGCGATCCGGAAGAAGCCGCGGTTCGTGGTGAGCAGGAAGTCCTGCGTCGCCGGGTCGACGTCGAGCGAGTTGACGAGCGGCGGCGGCTTCGTCGGGTCGACGAGGCGGCTCGACGGCGCGCCGCCGGCGCCGGACTCGTCCCCCGCGCCGCAGCCGGCGAGGACGACGGTGGCGGCGAGCGCCGCCACCGCGAGGACGTGGCGACGGCGCGGGACGGCGGGGCTCACCCGCCCGATCGTAATCGGGGGTCGTCGCGGGCGCGCAGGCGGGGATACTGCGGCGATGCTCGACGTGCTGACGGAGGTGGTGGGCAGCGCGCCGTCGCGTTGCACGTACGCCGAGGCGCGCCACGTGGCGACCGACGAGGAGGACCTGCTCGTCCGCAACGGCTGCGTCGACCACGTCGACAGCACCAGCGCCGACGGGGTCGGCGTCCGCGTGCGCGCCGGCGGCGGCTGGGGCTTCGCCGCGACCCGCGACACGTCGCGTGCGGGCATCGAGCGAACGCTGGCCCTTGCCCTGGCGGTCGCCGAGAGCCAGCCATCGGCGCCCGCGGGACCGCTGGCGCCCGTCGCGCCCGCGCGCGGGCATTGGGCCTGCGCCCACGACATCGACCCGTTCGCCGTCTCGCTCGAGGACAAGCTCGCGCTGCTCTTCGCCGCCGAGGCGGGGCTGCGCGGCGACGGCGACCCGCGAATCGCCCGCTCGGAGGCCGCATGCGAGAGCCGCCGCGTGCGCACCGCCTTCGCCTCCACGGAAGGCGCGGCCTGCACCCAGGAGCGCGTCGAGTGCGGCGCCTCGATCGGCGTCGTCGCGGTCGACGGCGACGAGCTGCAGGTGCGCTCGTATCCGGGCTCGCACGGAAGCTCCGCCGCCTGCGCGGGCTGGGAGCACGTGCTCGCCCTCGACCTCGCCGCCCACGCCCCGCGCGTCGCCGCCGAGGTCCTCGAGCTGCTCGTCGCACCCGAATGCCCGGCCGGCCGGCGCACGGTGATCCTCGGCGGCGAGCAGCTTGCGCTGCAGGTTCACGAGTCGATCGGCCACGCGCTCGAGCTGGACCGCATGCAGCTCATGGAGGCCTCCTACGCCGGCGCCAGCTGGGTCGTCCCCGGCGACCTCGGCCGCCTGCGCTACGGCTCCGAGCACCTCGACATCAGCGCCGACGCGACGCTGCCGGGCGGGCTGGGCACGTTCGGCTGGGACGACGAGGGCGTCGCCGCGACGCGGACACCGCTCGTCGTGGAGGGACGGCTGCGCGCGGCGTTGTCGGATCGCGGCTCGGCGGCGGCGATCGGCCTGCAGCGCTCCGGCGGCTGCGCGCGTGCCGACGGCTTCGCCCGTCAGCCGATCGTGCGCATGACGAACGTCTCGATCGAGCCCGGCGGGCCGGCTCGCTGGCCGATCTCGTCGCCGACACCGAGACGGGCCTGTACCTCGAGACCAACCGCTCGTGGTCGATCGACGACCGGCGGCTGCACTTCCAGTTCGCCACCGAGGTCGCGCGGGAGATCCGCGGCGGGCAGCTCGGCCGGCTGCTGCGAAACCCCTCCTACGCGGGCGTGACGCCGACGTTCTGGGGCCGCCTCGACGCCGTCTGCTCGGCGCCGGAATGGCGGCTGTGGGGCGTCGGCAACTGCGGCAAGGGCGAGCCGGGCCAGGTCATGCGCGTCTCGCACGGCACCGCTCCGGCGCGCTTTCGCGACGTCCAGGTCGGCGTCGCGTGACGGCTTGCGCGGCGGCGCCGGAGTCCGCGCCCGAGCTCGCCGAGCGCGCGCTCGGGCTGGCCGGCCCGGGCGCCGTGCAGGTCAGCGTCGTCCGCGAGCGCGCCCTGACGTCGCGCTTCGCGCGCTCGGCTCCGACGCAGGCGACCGCCGTCGACGACACCGAGGTCGAGTTCCTCGTCGTGCGCGACGGCCACGCCGCGCTCGCCTCGACGAACCGGCTCGACGACGACACCCTGCGCGACACGGCTCGCCGCGCCGACGCGGCCGCGCGGGCGGCCGCGCGGTCGGGCGCGGGCTCCCATCCCGGGCTGCTGGCGTCCGGCGAGCCCGGCGCCGCGGATGTCGCCGCCGTCGACGGGTTCGATGCCGCCACGGCGCTGCTTGACCCGCAACAGGCCGGCGCCGCGCTCGGCGACGTGTTCGCGGTGGCCGCCGGCGACGGCCTGGAGGCGTTCGGCATCTGGACCGCCGGCGCGGTCCGCACGGCGATCGCGTCGAGCACCGGCGTGCGCCGCGACGAGGAGGTGACCGACGCGTTCATGAAGGTCCTCTGCCGTGACGCCGACGGGCGCAGCGGCTTTGCGTCGGCGACGGCCCGGGGCGCCGCCGCGATCGATCCGCAGGCGGTGGCGCGGGTGGCCGCGGCGAAGGTCGACGGCGCGCCGCTGGCGGAGCTGGCGCCCGGCTCCTACCCGGTCGTCCTGGAGCCCGCCGCCGTCGGCGCGCTGCTCGAGTTCCTCGGCTACCTGGCGTTCAACGGCCGCGCGCACGCCGAGGGCCGCGGCGCGCTGTCCGGCCGGCTCGGAACCGCCGTCGCCGCGCCCGCGATCGACCTCGCCGACGACCCCTTCGCCCCCGACACGTTGCCGCACGGCTTCGATCTGGAGGGCGTGCGCAAAGGGCCGCTGACGCTGCTGGAGGGCGGCGTCGCGCGTGCCGTCGTGCACGACCGCCGCTCGGCGGCGCTCGCCGGCGACCCGGCCGCCTCGACCGGGCACGCCCCGCGCCCGGCCGGCTCGCCGTGGGGCCCGGCGCCGACGAACCTCGTGCTCGGCGGCGGCGACGCGGCCGACGCCGCCGAGCTCGCCGCGCCGATCGAGCGCGGGATCTACGTGACCCGGCTGTGGTACGTCAACACGGTCCGCGAGAAGGAGACGCTGCTGACCGGCATGACGCGCGACGGCACGTTTCTCATCGAGGACGGCGCGATCGCGCAGCCGCTGCGCGACGTGCGCTTCACCGACTCGGTCCTGCGCCTGCTCGGCGCCACCGAGGCGCTCACGCGCCAGACGCAGCTCGTCAGCGACGGCGAGCTCTACGGCCGGCGCTTCGCGCACGGCACCGTCTGTCCCGCGCTGCGGGCCGCCGGCTTCCGTATCACCGGCGCGACACGGTGACTCGCGCCCGGGCCTAGATCTTCAGCAGGACGAGCGTGTTGAGGACCCACACGATGGCGAAGCCGATCGTCCAGCGGTTGAGGTTGCGCTCGACGAGCGAGCCACCGCCGAAGGGTCCTGCGCCCGTGCCGACGCCGAATGCGCCCGACAGCCCCGCGTCCTTGCCGGAGTGCATGAGCACGAGGAAGATCAGCGCGATCGACAGCAGCACCTGAAGGCCGGACAGGAGGTTCTCCATGGCCTCAGGGTACCTCAGCCGGGCTCGGCACCGTCCGCGCCCGCGTCGTCGAGAGCCTTGAGGATCACGACGGCCTCGGCCCGCAGCTGGCGGTCGAGGACGCGATGGTCCTCGTCGGACAGCTTGCCGGTGCGCAGGTCCATCTCGGCGTCGCGGATCTCGCGGTACTTGGCCTCCTTCTGCGCCTCGAGCTCGGCGATCGCGTCGGCGTTCTCGCCGCGCACCCGCTCGCCGGCGCCGGGCCGCAGCGGCGCGGCGACGATCGCGAGCACGGCGACGAGCACCACGACGATGACGAGCAGCGCGACGACGTCCACGAGGGTGATTGTGCGCGCCGCGCGCGGCTTACGCGCGGCCGGCCAGTCGCGCGTCTCGGCGACGATCATCGCGGAGGTCTTCGGCGACGCGTGCCGCGTAGCGCGCCGACGCGCGGCGGCGGGCGGCGTCGGGGCCGGGCCACAGCGCGATGAGGCCGCCGAGGAAGACGACGATCGCCCCGATCCAGATCCAGGTCACCAGCGGCGAGGAGATGACGCGGAACGTGGCCGCGGGCTCGGACTGCGTGTATTGCCTGACGATCCCGTTCAGCGCCTCGCCGAGCGCCTGCCCCTCCAGCGCGGGCGGCAGCTTGCCGGCGGCCGCCGCGAAGACGCGGTCGCCTTCCTCGATCGTCGGCATGAGCCGGCGGATGTCGGGCGTCATCGCGGCCCACAGGTCGCGGCGCATGCCCGCCTTCAGGCCAACCTCGCTCGTCGCCTCGCCCTCGAAGAAGCGCCCGACGGGCCCTAGGCCGGCGAGGTCGCGCGAGGGGAAGTAGCTGCGCTCGGGGCGCAGGGTGACGACCTTCTCGCCGTCGCGGCGCACCTCGACGACCGCGCCGAAGGAGATCTTCTCCAGGTCGCCGGCGTTCGTCGAGACGCGCGAGGTCGCACGCTCGTACATGAAGTCGTGGTCGCCGACGCGCATCGTCTGGCCGGGCGTCAGCCGCACGTCGCGGGCGTTCTGAAACGCCGACGACGCCGCGACGCCGACGAACAGCAGCGCCATCCCGACGTGCACGAGATAGCCGCCGTAGCGGCGGCGGTTGCGGCCCACGAGCGAGCGCAGCGCGCCCAGCGGTCCCTCGCCGGTCATCGCGCGCCGCACGCCGACGCCGCGCCAGAATTCCTGGCCGACGCTGACGACGACGAACGCACCGCAGACGAACATCGCCAGCGCCAGCGGGCGCGACGCCGCGCCGAATACGGCCAGCACGACGCCGAGCAGCAGCGCCGCGACCGTCGGCAGCAGGAAGTTGCGCCGCGCGTTCGCGGCGGTCGCCTTGCGCCAGGCGATCACCGGGCCGATCCCGCTCAGCAGGACGAGCATGATCGCCAGCGGCACCGTGTACTTGTCGAACCAGGGCGGGCCGAGCGCCCGTCGCGTGCCGGTCAGCGCCTCGGCGATGAGCGGCCAGAACGTGCCCCAGAACACCACGAACGCCATCGCGACGAGGACGAGGTTGTTGAGCAGGAAGATCGCCTCGCGTGACAGCAGCGAGTCCAGCCGGTTCTCCGAGCGCAGCGCCTCGCGACGCCAGACGACGAGCCCGATCGAGCCCGCGACCATGATCGCGATGAGGATCACGAACGGCACGCCCAGCGTCGACGCGCCGAAGGCGTGGATCGAGTCGAGGATCCCGGAGCGCACGAGGAACGTGCCGAGGATCGCCAGCGTGCCGGTGGCGAGCACGAGCGAGACGTTCCAGATCTTCAGCATCCCGCGCTTCTCCTGGATCATGATCGAGTGGATGAACGCGGTGCCGGTCAGCCACGGCAGCAGCGATGCGTTCTCCACCGGATCCCAGGCCCAGTAGCCGCCCCAGCCCAGCTCGGAGTACGACCAGCGCGCGCCGAGCAGGATGCCGATGCCGAGAAACAGCCAGGCGGCGAGCGCGAAGCGGCGCGTGGCGCGGATCCAGTCGGCCGCGCCGACCTGACGCGTGATGAGCGCACCGACGGCGAAGGCGAACGGGATCGTGAACAGCGTGTACCCCGAGTAGAGCATCGGGGGGTGGATCATCATGCTCGGGTGACGCAGCAGCGGGTTCAGCCCGGCGCCCTCGGCCGGCGGCACGGCGAGCAGCGCGAACGGGGTCTCCTTGAACACGAGCAGGGCGGCGAAGAACGCGGCGAAGCCGAGCAGCACGGCGGTCGCCCACGGCGCGACGATGCGCAGCCCGCGACGCGCGATGAAGAGGATGAGGCTTGACCACAGCGACAGCAGCCACAGCCACAGCAACAGCGACCCCTCCTGCGAGGACCATGCCGCGGCGCCCTTGTAGAAGGTCGGTGTCGTCGTCGAGGAGTGGCTGGCGACGGTGGCGAACGTGAAGTCCGAGGAGAGAAACGCGTATTCGAGGATCGCGAAGGCGCCCGTGACCAGCGCGGCGATGGCGTAGACGGCGCGGCGACCGGAGACGATCCATTCGTCGCGGCGGCGGATCGCGCCGTACAGCGAGGCCGCGATGCCGTACAGCGCCACGACGAGGGCGAGGATCAGCAATGCGCGGCCGACGGTGGCCATCAGAACCTCAGGACTTCGTCGTGGCGTCTTCGGTGAACTTCGAGGGGCACTTCGTCACGAGCGAGTCGGTTCGCCGACGAAGGTGGTGCCCTGCTTGCGCACCGTGATGATGACCTCGCGGCCCTCCCGGAAGGGTCGGGGATCGCGCCGGCGTAGCTCACGGGCACCGAGGTCGTGCCCTCGCGATCGCGCACGCGGAAGTCCACGCCGCCGTCGGTCGTGCGGATCGATCCGTCGACGACCTTGCCGGTCAGCGTGTACGAGGAGTCCGCGCCCGCCTTGACCGCCACGAGATCGCTCGGCGTGACCGACTCGCTGGAGCTCAGCAGGCTCGTGTAGACCAGCGCACAGGCCAGCAGGACCGCTGCGGACAATGCGACGACGAGGCGGATCTTGCGTTTGCGGGCGGGGGCACGAGGGGCTCAAGTATCGCAACTCCGCTGCGTCGCGCAGCCGGTCACGGCGCCCGGACGCGCCACCTACGAGGAAATGTCCGGTGCAGACAGAAACCTTTGGCGAGTAGCGGAGTCCTTGTCGATAGAGACATGCCCCCCATGAGCGTCCGACATCTTCCGTTTTCGCACAAGGCGTTGACCGGCCGGCGGCTGCACGTCGTGCCCGCGCCCGAGCCGCTGCCCGAGCCGATGCACCCCGCTGAGCGGCGCCTGCGCGACGCAGGCGGTCCCGACGACCGCGCGTGCTACTCGTGCGGCTGCGGGTTCGTCTTCGTCGCGCCCGTCTCGACGTCGGTGCAGTGCCCGCACTGCGACTCGCAGCAGGCCTGGTAGCCGGCGCCCCGGCCGCGCCCGCTACAGCAGGACGGTCTGGCCCGAGGCCTGGTACTCGATGTTGCGCGCGAGGCCCTCGAACTCGATGGGCTCGGACGTCAGCGCGGCGCCCACCTTCGTCGTCATCGCGCGCCGGCGCGAGGAGTGGATGCCGACCGTC